>NZ_FNYE01000063.1 GCF_900108945.1 Paraburkholderia diazotrophica
GACCGAATACGTGCTCTCTGCGCCCGTGCTGCTCGCCGGCGAGGATGTGCCCGTGCGTTCGCTGCATGGAAAGCTCGTGCGCACCAACCTCACCGGCAAGAAAGGCCCGATGCTGCCGCGTGATCTGCCGCGTTTCCCCGTGCGTCAATGGCTGCAATACCTCGCCGAGCTGGACCGCGACACCGTGCTCGACAAGTACGAAGAACTGCGCGCGCACTGCCTGAAAAAGAGCTGCGGAAGCGGCGACGATGAAGGCGGGAAGCGCATGGCCTCGAACTATGCCGCGCTGCTGCTCGCATGGGGCTATCTGTGCGACTTCGCCGGCATCCCGACCAACGCCGGCGCGTTTGGCGACGATGTGCTCGCCGAAATGAATCGCCACATCACCGAGACGAGCGCCGATCGCTCGCCGTGGGTATGGATTCTTGAAACGGCCCTGTCAGAAATCGACGCCGGCTCATTCCGGCATCCGTTCAAATTCGACGATGTTGACGGCGAAGATTGTTTGCTCGTGCGGCCGGCTCACATCATGGATCACATTGCCGGCTCGACGAGCCTGCGCGAGAAGTGGAACGCCCTGCCCGTCAAAACGCCGGCCGTGTTTCGCCGGCAATTGCTCGCGGCCGGCGTCACTGTCGGCGACAAGGAAATCGAACGCACGATCCACTCGAAACGCGTGCAACACCTCACCCCGCTCTCGCTCAAGCGCCTCGCCGGCTTTGGCCTGTCTGTCGCTCGCGATATGAACCATGTGCGCGAGAACTGAAGCGGGCAAGCGCGGCGATCCGCGCATCGATACCGTGCAGCTCGCCGGCATGCTGCCGCACGACGCCACGTTTCGCGAATGGGTGGCGCTCTTTACGCCCCACATCGAAACCGTGACCGAGGCGCAAGCCGCGCAATTTATCCGCCTCGTCTGCGAGATCGAATCGCGTGCCGAGCTGGCGACCAACCGCGAAGCCGCGCGACGCTTTCACACCATCTTGCGACGCACCTTTGTCGCATGGCGTGATGCACGACACCGGGCGCGATAGGAAGGCCGCCGGCGCGTCGCCGGCCGGCCGCCCTGCCCTGCCCCTTGCCTTACCCCTTCCGGCCGCTCGTGCGGCCCGCCAATCGACCGAGAAAGGAGAAACGATGCAAACCATTAAACCCCGCGCGAAATGGCTGAAAGGCGGCGACGCGCCAATGTGGGAGCTGTCGCACCCGCACACGACCGTCAAAGTATGGTCGGCACTGCCCCGCGACGGCGCGGCGATGCTTCTCGATCGCTATGTCGTGCCGAATCTGGCCGAGCTGGCGCGCAGCTCGAACGGGGGCGCGGCATGAGCTACGGCGAGGCGTTGAAAAAGACGGCGTTGTTTATTCCCGTGTCGCTGATCGACCGCGGACTATGGCGCGCGATCGGCGAGCACGCCGGCGAGCTGCTTGTCGCACTCGTCGCGCTCGTCGGCCGGCTCGGCGCGATCGCGCTCTATCCCGTGGCCGTGCCGATCCTCGCCGCGCTCGTCGTCGCGGCCGAGCGCGCGAACGAGCGCGAGCGCGATCGCGTTGCGCGCGAGCTGGCCGCCGAGTGGGAAGGCACGCACCGCAAAAATGTCCGAATGGACACGGCCGAAACCCTTGCCGGCGATCGCCGAGCACATCGCACCGCAAACCTGTCCGAATACCCGATCGAGCTGCGCGCCGGCGAGACGACGAGCGCATGAAAAAAGCCGCTGGCGCTTCTGGCGCCGGCGGCTCGATGAATTCCCCCTGCCTGACCTTTTGGCCGCCTCGTGCGGCCTTTTTTTCGGCCTACCTCGGCGCGTATCCGGCCGAGCGCAATGCCGCTTGCAACTTCGCAACGGCGTCGCGCATCACATAGGCCTCGTCGTTGTCGACCGAGCACGAGCGGAGATCGGAAAACGTGATGCGCTTGCACAACTGCGCGAGCGCGACGGCCTCGGCGTCGCTCATTTCCGAATAGCCCTCGGCCGTCGCGTCGTCGGCGATCGCGATTTTCAGATGCGTCATTCAATTCCCCTTTTCACACGGTTAATGTTCGAGCCAACCGATCGACTCGACGCAAATCTTTTCGTCGTCGACCCGGCACGTATCGGTCGCGTCGGCGACCACCTGCCAAGCCGACGCGCACGCGATTTCAAGCGCCGCGACGATCAAGACCACGGCGGCGACTCTCATGCCCCCTCTTTGCTCTTGAGCCAATCGGCGCACGCGTCGGCGATCGCTGCCGCTCGGCTCAGACCTCGCGCGGCGGCCGCCTCATCCATGCGGGCAAGGATCGCCGCGTCAATGGTCAAGCTGATCGGCGTTTTTCGCGTGCTCGATGCGACGGCACGCGCCGGCGCGGCCGGCGTCGGAGCTGCAACCGGAGCCGGCGCGGCCGGCGCGGCGACGCCCTGCCCTTTCGCGTCGGGCGCGCTGTTGATGAATTTTTCAATCGCTGCTGGATCGGCCTTTGCCGGCGTCGGCCGTTTCGTGATGCCCATTTGCTATTACCTCGCTATCAACTCGATATTTACTTGATATTAACTTACCGTCGACATGGCCGAGAAAAACGCCCCGCGAAGCCGATCGATTTCGGCGCATGCGCGCTGGTCGCGTCGTTTCATTTCCTCGACGTGCAAGCCCGCGCCGCTCGCGTTCGCAAAGGCCTTGCGATCGCTCACGCGCACATCAAGCAACTCAAGCCCCGGATACTCGGCGACCGCCTCGGCCGCCTCGCGGTTATCCGCGCTCTGAGGGTCGGCCCGATTCACGAACGCGAATGCGCGCAAGTCGGCGACCGCTCGCGACTCGTCGACGATCTGCGCGATATCAGCCAACGCCCACACGTCGAACGAGCGAGGAAGGAAAGGAATGAGCACGGCGTCGCTGACCGTGAGCGCGGCCCGCAACGCGGTCGAATCACGGCCGCCGGCGTCGATCACGACATGATCGTAATTGCCGCGCTGTTGCATCACCTGAGCGCGCAGCGTTGCGCCCTCGGCATAGGCCGACGCGGCGATCATCGGCTTGCCGCTGTCGGCGCGCGCCGTGATCGCGCTGATGCTCGTTTCCTGCCGATCGCCGTCGATCAACCAGACCCGCGCCCCCTCGATCGCCAACCCTAGCGCGAGCTGCACCGCACACGTCGACTTACCGACCCCGCCCTTGCTATTCCCGACCGTAAAAATCATTTCTCACGCTCCAATAAGGTTCGTATTACCTTCATCGCATGTTGATATCAACTTGCTATAAACACGATACCAACTGAATACCGATTATATATTCATTGCAACTTGATATCAACGCAATATCAACATGATCGGCGGCCGGCGAGGGTAGGGCGGTCGCGATCGCGCCCGCGCCCGCGTCGCGCGCCCGCGTCGACCGTGCGGCCGAGTAGGGAAGGGCGGCCCCTGCTCTCGATCGAGCTGCGCGCGCGACGCGGCCGGCGATCGCAGCTCGTCGACGTGCGCCTCGATGCTCGGCCGCCGGCGCTGGCCGCCTCGATCGACCGCGCGCAGCTCGTCGACGGCCGCCAGAAAGCCGGCGATCGAGCGGCCGACCGACGCCGGCCGCGCCGTTTCGCAAGTCGGCACAGGCATTTCCAAAAACCCGAGGATTTCGGCCCTGTTTCGCACTAAGTCTTTGATTCTTGAGCAAACACCATCCTCGACCGACCCCGTTTTTTCCTCGGATGCACCCGTTTTTTCCTCGGCACCGTTTCGCCGGTTTCTATACTCTCTCTCTTATTAAGTTATTGAAAAGAAAGAAAGAAATAGGCATTGAGAAGAAAAAGCGCGCGCACTCAGACACGAACCCGGATTCACTCGGTTTTTGCACCTGCCTATTTTTTAATCCTCGGATTCCTCACCCGGAAAAGGGCTCATCCGAGGATTGCCGAGGGGGGTGAAATCCTTATGCGACAAGGGTTTCAGGCCGATCCCCTCGGCATCCTCGTATCCTCGTGAAAATCTCCCCCTACCCCCCGACTTGCGATGAAAGCCCGCTCTTTTCGTCGCTGTCGATTCATCCGGCCGGCGCGCAGCTCGAAACGCAGCTCACGCGCATCGAATCGCATCACGCCGGCGACCTCGAAATCGCCGCGAAGGCCTTGCCGCAAGGCGCTCGGCCGGCCGGCGCTCGACCGCATCAAAAGGGGCGACCCAAGAACAGGCCAGGCGCGGAGGGGTGACTGCGAAATTCGGGCAAGGATCGGGCGCATGGCGGCCCCGTAGGGCGGCCCGCTCCCTCGACCCCGGCCGACCCCTTGCCGGCCCCGTAGCGGCCCCGTGGCGGCCCTGCTCGCGCCTCGGCGACCCCGCGACACGTCGACGGAACGGCGGGCGTGCAGAAGGGCGGTTAACCACTGTATGCCCGTACAGTATTCTTGCGGAATGAAACACGACGACGACACCGACGCCCGCGAGCTGTACGCCGAGCGCGCGGCGATCATGGAATACGACGCCGGCATGCCCCGGCACGCGGCCGAGTTTTACGCGTGCGTCGCGGTTTGGCGCTATTGCGAGCGCACGGGCGCGGCACCGCCTCGCCTCGACGACTATCGCTTGCTGCACCGGCATTTCACGGCGTCGACGCCCCGCGAGCCGAGTGAGAAGGGCGACGGCGAGGATCACCCCCCCTCTCTGCTGAACATTCGGGCATGCGTGCATCACAGGTGCATCCGGCATGGATCGCACGCGATCCGACTTGAGCGGGCGACGTGGCGCGAAGCGACGCGGCGGGCGCGATTTATGTCGGCCTTAGCGGCCGGCGCGGCATCGCCGCGTCGGGCGGTTAGGCCATAGCCTCGCATGCGCTCGCCGCTCGATGGGTTTCTGAGAGAGTCGCGTGCAGCTCGCCGAGCTGGTCGTAAGCTGCCGAGGGTAGAGCACCACGGCCGCGCCAACGTGCGCGGCCCTCGTTCGTCTGGATATGGGTTTGATCGTGAAGTGTCGCGCCGCTAGGCGCGCACTTGTTGCCCCTCACGGGGCGGAGCGCGAAGCGCGGGGGGGTGGGGTTAAAACCGGCCGCGATCGCTTTGCCTCGCGTGCGGTTTCTTAGTTTTACGTTTTTACCGTTTTAAAAACGTTTTAGGCACCCTCGGAGCCTTGCTGGGCGGGCGTTTCCGGGCGCTATGGTGTACAAATCCCCGGTTCTATTGGGGCAAAACCCCGGTTCAAGGTGTACAAATCCCCGGTTTATGGGACAAAACCCCGGTTCTATCCACAGGTGTACAGCAAAATTTGCTTGCACCAATACACACATTGGGACAC
Organism: Paraburkholderia diazotrophica; assembly: GCF_900108945.1. Classification (GTDB taxonomy): domain Bacteria; phylum Pseudomonadota; class Gammaproteobacteria; order Burkholderiales; family Burkholderiaceae; genus Paraburkholderia; species Paraburkholderia diazotrophica. Next base: position 5,265 of record NZ_FNYE01000063.1, read on the forward strand.
AATCCGACGCTGCACCAATAACAGGGGAAGCGTCCCAATGAAAGCACCTCGCGCGGCTGTCGCTCTGAACCCGGATGCGCTGCTATCCGACCGTAACGTGAACATGAGCAACGCGCTCACGCGCGCGTCGCACGGCCTCGGCCTCGCTGAGAAACGCCTGATCGCCTCGTGCATCGCGAAAAACGACTCGATGCCGATGGCCGAGATTCATCGCAAAGGCGCGTGGACGGTTCGCCTGTCGGCGGCCGAGTATGCCGAGACGTTCGAAATCGGCCTCGATTCGGCGTATGAGCAATTGCAGCAAGCGGCCGATAGCCTGTTCAATCGGTACGTGCGCACCGTGCAGGAAACGCCGAAAGGCCCGAAAGAAATCAAATTCCGATGGGTCGGCAAGGCCGAGTATCACAAGGGCGAGGGATGGGTAGAGCTGCACTGGTGGCATGAAGTCGTCCCGCACCTGTTCGGACTGCGCCAACAATTCACGTCATACAAGCTCAAGCAAACGGCCGCGCTGCGCTCGGCGTACTCGTGGCGGCTGTATGAGTGTTTCAAGTCGTGGGCGGGCAAGGGGCGCTATACGCCAAGCATCGAAGAATTTCACCGCGCGATGGATGCGAAAGAGAGTCACCGCGCGAACTTCAAAGAGCTGCGCCGGCGCGTGATCGAGCCGGCCGTGACCGAGCTGATTGAGAAAAACGGTTTGTTGATCGAGTGGACTACCGTGAACGCCGGCCGCAAAGTCGTCGGCCTCGACTTCAAATTCAGCGCGAACCCGCAAACCTCGCTTTTCTGAGCTAGTTAACCGGGCGTTTGCCCCAATAACAAAACGCTTTCATTGTGTAACTACTTGTAAGTTAGCGCGCGTTATTGGTGCAACGTCCCGGCTTTTATTACCTTTTGTAAGCTGTCCGTGGCAATTTTGTAATACGCGCCGAGGGTTAACCCTCGGCTTTTCTATTGGGGCAAATCCCCGGTTACTTCGCCGGCGCGGCGCTCGCGACGCTGTACGGCGTGAAGCGCACAACCTCGTCGCCGATCCACTCGTTGAGCTGTTCGAAGCGCCGTTGCAGGGGCGCGATTTCATTCACACCGAACACCTCGGCGGCCTTGTCCGTCGCGCCGAATCCGCCGGTATTGCTCGGCACAATCCCCATGAGCTGAGGCGGAATGCGATGCGCCGCGAGCAAGTCGTCGCGCGTGACATTCTTGATGTTGAAAAACTCGTCTTTCGCCGTGACCTCGGAAACCGGAATGAGCTGGATACCGTCTTTCTTGCCGTTCGGCGCATACATGAAAAGGTTTCGGAAATTCCCCGGCCCCTTGCTGTTTTTCAACGCCTCGCGCATCTTGTCGACATCGCTTTGACTCTGCGCCGCATCGGTCATGTACAGGATGAAACCGGCGTGCGATCCATTCTCGTAATACTTGCGACGAAAGAGCGTCGCCGACTCGTTCAACCATGCCGAGTGCAGCGCGCCGAGATATTCGGGCAAGCCGTACACCTCCTGATTAATGTCGGGTTCCATCAAGTGATGCACCGAACCCGGCTCGAACTCGTGTTCGATCTGTTGATAGCCGTTGAGCTGCACGAAGCGTTGCAAGTCGATCCGCCGGCGCACGTATTTCGACGGCGCGCGTTTGAGCGCGAGCGTATTGCCGATCATTGCCTTTCGCCGCTCGATGTACGCATTGCCGAACGTGAGGAAATCGAGCGCCCACTTGTCGAATTCCTCGCGCGTGAGCAACTTGTGCGGAATGAACGTCGACGAGAGCACATTGCGTTTGAAGTAGATCGCCGAGCCGTGATGCACGCCGGCGCGAAACGTCTTTGCAAGGCCCGACCATGACACCGGCGGCTCATACCAATCGCCGGCCGCCCATGCTTGCACGTAGTCAAGAATTTCGGCGCGATCCATCACCGGCACAGGATCGTCGAAAGTGAAGGCCTCGGCCCTTGCCGGCGTCGACGTGGCCGCCGGCGTCGTGCTCGATGCGTGATAGTTGCTGCGCTGCTTACGCTTGCTCATTAAGAGAACTCCATAAAGCCGGTATTGTTTGCGGTTACACCCTCTAGCGGCTCGTTATCGAGCGCGTGCAGGCATGCCCAAGCTAAGTCGGCGTGCCCTGTTTCCTCGCTGCGGCTCGCCTCGTATGTGACCTTTCGGCCGCTGGCCGTCATCGTTTTCCGAATGGCCATGAAGGATTGCGCCAAGTCTGTCCAACCGGCATCGAATTCGAGCCGGCCCTTGCCGATCACCGACAAGCCTTTGAGCACGAGACGCCCCTTGATTTCGGGCGAATAGTTGAGCGCGACCGCGCTCGGATAGAACTGTTTGACGAGCTGATAAACACCCTGGCCGATGCCTGTCGTATCGATCGACATATATTCGACGTTGTATTGCTGAGTGATCTGTCGAATCGCCTCGGCTTGCCCCTCGAAATCCATGCCGCGAAATTGGCACTTGTGCAACACGCGGAATTTGCCCCCCGGCACCGCCGGCGGGGCGACGACGACAAGGCCGGCCGAGTCGCCGGAAAGCGCTGGATCGTAGCCAACCCACACCGGCCGGAAACCGAAAGGGCGGGGCGCGAGCGGCTTGAAATCGTCGGCCCATTCTTCCCACGAGTCGACCATGCAGCGTTGCAGCTCGGCGAGCGGAAAGATCGACGCGGTATCGTCGATAAACTGGCACATCAACAAATTCGCGTATTCCTGCGCGCTGTACTCAAGGCGCAGCTCGTCGATATCGAACAAGTCGCAACCGCCGGCGACGGCATCCTCGACCGTTACGATCTGGCGAAACTGTCGATCCTCGCAAAGCCGGCCGCGACCGAGCGCCGAGTGCGAAATATCGAGATGAATGTGATCGGCCTTTGCGCGGCCCCTGTTGTAGTGCTCGCCACTCCAGAAGGTGTAAGCCTCGTGCGTGATGCTCGACGGCGTTGAAAAATAGGTCTTTCGCCATTTCTTGTGCATCGCCATGCCCGATGCGACCTTGTTGAGCTGGCGAAACCCGCTCACCCAAAAATACTCGTCGAAATAGAAATTGCCGTGATAGCTCTGCGCCGTTCGCGAGTTAGTGCCGAGGAAAATCAACTCTGCCATGTTCGGCAGAATGATCGGATCGCCCGTCAATTCGACCTCGGCGGCCTCGGCGGCAAACTGCCGAATGTACGACTTGAAAACGTGCGCCTGCGCCTTGCTCGCCGAAAGGAAAATCTGATTGCGCGCAGTCTGCAAGGCGTCGTCTAACGCCTCGCGTGCGAAATAGAACGTCGCGCCGATCTGCCGCGACTTGAGAATGTTGCGCGTGCGCTGATGGCCGTTTCGATACCACACCTTTTGATAGCCGAACTGGCAATCAAGAAAGGCCTCATGAAGCCGTGCGATCTGCTCGTCGCTGAAATCGTTGCGGGCGGCCTTTTCTTTACGGGGCGCTTTGTTGCGCGCCTCGATGTTCGGGTTTAAGTCGCTCTCTTTCCCCGTTTCGCCGTACTTGCGCACGCGTGCAAGCCGCTCGACCTGACGGCCGAGCAAGTCAATCTCTTTGAAGTCGCTGCCCGTCTTTACCGGCTTGGCAATGAGCACCGCGAGGCGCGTTTCAAGCGACGACTCGATGCGCTCGATCGGCGCGGCCTTATCCCACTCGTCGCGCTGTTTCCATGCCTCGACGGTCGCGCGTTTGAGCTGCAAGTGCTCGGCGACGGACGTGATGCGCCAACCCTGCCAGTAGAGCGCGCGCGCAATCCGGCGAGGGTCGGCATTCGATTCGAGTGCGGGGGTGATATCGGCTGTTTCGATCATGCCGGCAAGTTTCGCGTGTCGCGCGCGCGCAAGCACGCCCGCCTATGTGTACCCGACACGCGAACAAACGTGAAACGTTGAGCGCTTGCGGCCGTGATCGCAAGATATCAACTCACGCTGAACCCCCCTCGAACCCGTTGGAGAACTAACAATGCAATTTCGCAAGCTGTCGCTCATGTCGCTCGCCGTCGCGGCGATCGCGCTCGCTGTCACGATGGACGCAAACGCGGCGACGCTCGCCGCAAGCGCCGTTTTCAATCACGCCGATGCGCTCTCGTTTCTGAGCGGGCACGGCATCACCGGCGCGGCCGGCCTCGGCGCTATGGCGATCGGCTCGACCGCTGCGGCCGACGCGACGAAGCTCGCGAAATCCAAGATGTTCCGCATCGCCGTCGAAGGCGCGACGACTGACGGCCGCGTGATCGAGCGCGCATGGCTCGAACAGATTGCCGCGAACTACTCGCCGACGAAATACGGCGCACGCGTCAACCTCGAACACTATCGCGGCATCGTGCCCGATGGCCCGTTCAAGGCATACGGCGACGTGCTCGCGGTCGAAACGCGCGAACTCGACGGCGAATTCGCCGGCAAGCTCGGACTGTTCGCGCAAATCGATCCGACTGCCGAGCTGGTCGCGATGACGAAGGCGAAGCAAAAGATTTACACCTCGTGCGAAATCGACCCGTCATTCGCCGACACGAAACAGGCGTATCTGATCGGCTTGGCCGTGACCGATAGCCCGGCAAGCCTCGGCACCGAAATCCTTTCTTTCGCAGCTCAGAACCCGGCCGCCTCGCCGTTCGCCGGCCGCAAGGTATCGCCGACGAACCTTTTCACGGTCGCCGATGAAACCGTGATCGAGTTTGAAGAAACGGCACAACCGGCCGTGCTGCCGGCACTGCTGTCCCGCGTGAAAGAGCTGTTGACGGGCGCAAGCAAGAAACAGGCGGCCGACGACACGCGTTTCGCTGACGTGGCGCAAGCATGCGAAGCGCTCGCGACGCACGGCAACGAACAGGCGGCATCGATCGCCGCGCTCACGAAGCAAGTCGCCGAGCTGAGTGCGGCACGCGAAGCCGATCGCAAGGCATTCGACGAGCTGCAATTGCAGCTCTCGAAAACCGAGAGCGGCGTGCAACGCCCCGCGTCGACCGGCTCGGCCGGCGGCACCGTCACGACCGATTGCTAACCCGGCAATCACTCCCTTTCACTGCCCCGGAGAAACACCACATGCGTAAAGAAACCCGCTTCGCGTTCGACGCTTTCCTCGACGCGATCGCCAAGCTCAACGGCATCACGAACGCGACGCAGAAATTCGCCGTCGCGCCGAGCGTGCAACAAAAGCTCGAAACCCGCATTCAGGAATCGAGCGACTTTCTCAAGCGCGTCAATATCATCGGCGTGACCGAGCAACAAGGCGCAAAGCTCGGCCTCGGCGTCGGCTCGCCGATCGCGAGCACGACCGACACGAGCGTAAAGGATCGCGAAACGTCCGATGTGACCGACCTCGACGAGAACGGTTACAACTGCACGCAAACGAATTTCGATTCGCACATCACGTATGCGCTGCTCGACGCGTGGGCGAAGTTTCCCGACTTTCAGACCCGCATTCGCGACGTGATCGTGCGCCGTCAAGCGCTCGACCGCATCGCGATCGGCTTCAACGGCAAGACGCGGGCGAAAACGTCCGACCGCGCGGCAAACCCGCTGCTGCAAGACGTCAATAAGGGCTGGTTGCAACGCATGCGCGACCAAGCCCCGCAACGCGTGATGGATCACGGCGCGACGGCCGGCAAGGTGAAAATCGGCACCGGCGGCGACTACGCGAACCTCGATGCGCTCGTCGTCGATCTGGTCGCGAGCATGATCGAGCCGTGGCATCAAGACGACACGGCGCTCGTCGTGATGTGCGGTCGCGGCCTGTTGCATGACAAGTATTTCCCGCTCATCAACAAGCCCCAAGCACCGAGCGAAATGCTCGCCGCTGACGTGATCCAGAGTCAGAAGCGCATCGGCAATCTGCCGGCCGTGACCGTGCCTTTCTTCCCGGCTAACGCCGTGCTCGTGACGAGTTTCGACAATCTCTCGCTGTACTACCAAGACAGCGCACGCCGTCGCACGATCGTCGACAACGCAAAGCGCGATCGCATCGAAAATTTCGAGTCGTCGAATGATGCGTATGTCGTCGAAGACCTCGGCCGCGCTGCGATGGCCGAGAACATCGAAATCGTTACGGCGTAAAGGAGCGCGACGCGATGACTAGCCCCGCTCAACGCCACTTTCAGCGCGTGTCGGCAAGCCTCGCGTCGGCCTCGGCCGGCGAAGGCGAAACGATGGTCGGAAGCGCTTACGAGCTGATGCTTGCGAAACTCGCGATCGATCGGCGTCGACTCAAAGATATCAAGTCGATCGCGCGAAAAATCGAAGTGAAGCGCGCCGAGCTGCTGCCCGATTACGTTGAATACGTGGCGGGCGCGCTCAGTGGCGGGCGGGGCGCTCAAGACGATGTATTGACGACCGTGATGATCTGGCGCGTCGACGTGGGCGACTTCGCCGGCGCGCTCGATATCGCCCGCTACGCGATCGCGCACCGGATGACGCTGCCCGATCAATACGACCGCACGCTTGCGACTGCGATCGCCGAGGAATTCGCCGAGGCGTCGCTTGCATCGTTCAAGAAAGAAGCAATCGCGATTCGCGTCGACGGCGCGCAGCTCGCCGAAGTCGCGCAGCTCACCGAGTCGCACGACATGCACGACCAAGTGCGCGCCAAGCTGCACAAGGCAATCGGTTACACGTTCGAGCGCGACGGCGACTTGCCGGCCGCACTCGAACACCTGCGCCGCGCGCTCGACCTCGACGAGCGCGCCGGCGTGAAACAGGACATTGCCCGCATTGAGAAAGCGAGCAATGCGGCCGGCACCAACGCCGGCCGCACGTAAAGAGCCCTCCCCGGCCTGGGCGGCGCCGGCTGACGATCGCAACACCTGAACGGCAACGCGATCCGACGCCGGCCCACCGCCCACCTTTTCAGAGCTGAAGCCATGACGAGTTTTAACGCGATCGAATCACCGACCCTCACGCCCGAAACGGCCGCGCCGGCCGACGAGCTGCGCGTCGAAAACGTCGCATGGTTTCCCTCGATCGACCTCGCGCATATGCGCGAAGCCGTGCGCCTCACCGGCACCGTCACAACGGCGCGACTGCGCGATGCCGCGATCGCCGCGATCGACGAAGTAAATCGCGAGCTGGCGAGCTGGCGCGCGTCGCACGAAGCGGCCGGCGTCGCATCGCTCGCCGAGCTGCCGGCCGACTCGATCGGCGGCGAAAGCGTGCAGCTCGCGCGCTATCGCCGCGCCGTCTATTTCCTCGCGCGTGCAGACCTCACCGAGAAGTATCGCGATTTCGATAGCACGAAGTCGGGCGCGAACGACGCCGACGAGCTGGTGACGACGATCGACGCCGATCGCCGCAACGCACGCCAAGCGATCAACGACATGCGCGGCGTCGCGCGCTCAACGATCGAGCTGATCTGATGCGCGTCTATGCACGACAAGGCGATACGGTCGACGCCCTCTGTTTTCGCTACCTCGGCCGCACGAAAGGCGTCGTCGAAACGACCCTCGAACAAAACGCCGGCCTCGCCGATTACGGCCCCGTGCTGCCTCACGGCCTCGCGGTCGACTTGCCCGATCCGCCGAGCGATCAAACAACGATCCAGCTCGTCAACCTTTTCGATTAACCGGAGTCGCCAAAATGGCCGAACCTAGCACCACCACCGTCGCCGCTATCTCGGCCGGCATTGGCTTTGCAAGCCTGTTTCCCGGCATCGACGGCAATGCGCTCATCGGCGCTTTCACGGGCGCGGCGCTCGTCGTCGTTACCTCGAAAGACCTGTCGCTTGCCAAGCGCTTCGCCTACCTCGTGATTTCGCTGATCGCCGGCTATCTGGCCGCGCCCGATGTTGTGAATCACACGCCGATCACGAGCACGGGCGTTGCGGCTTTCTTTGCCGCTGCACTGGCGATCACTGTCACTCTGCAACTGATCGAGCGCATCAAGTCTTTCGACCTGCTCGCGCTGTTTCGTAAGGGCTGACCCATGCACAACCCTCTCGCACTGATCGCATTGATCGCGTACAGCGTCGCGGCGCTGCGCATCCTGTTCTATCGCCGCGACGGCGCGCGGCATCGTCGCCATGTGTCGTGGCTCGCGTGGCTGATCCTCGTCGCGCTCGGCGGCTCGGCGATCGAGCTGGCCGTGCATGCGAAATCGGTCGGCTATTTCGAAGCGGCTCGCGCCGTTCTTTTCACGGTTATCGTTTTTGGCGCACGCGGCAACGTTGCGCGCCTGTTGCGGAGTGCATGAAATGATTCTGAGAAAGGGCGATATCGGCGACGAAGTTTTGTTGCTGCAAAAGCGGCTTACGCGCGCCGGCTTTCCCGTGGCCGAGACGCACGTTTTCGACCATGACACCGAATCCGCGGTTATGTCGCTACAGAAGGCGCGCGGCCTCGTGATCGACGGCATCGCCGGCCCGAAAACGATGATCGCCTTACCGGGCGTTGCACTGCCTCGACACCTGACCGACGATGACCTCGTGAAAGCGGCCGACACGCTCGGCGTATCTGTCGCGTCGATCCGCGCGGTCAATGAAGTCGAATCACGCGGCGAGGGTTTCATCGTCGACGGCCGGCCGGCGATCCTTTTCGAGCGGCACGTTTTCTACAAGCGCCTCAAGGCGAAAGGCCTCGACGCCGACGCGCTCGCGGCGAAGTATCCGAACATCGTATCGAGCACCGCCGGCGGATATGCGGGCAAGGCCGCCGAGTATGTGCGCCTCGCGACGGCCGAGCGCATCGACACCGACACCGCGCACGAGTCGGCGAGCTGGGGCGCGTTTCAAATCATGGGCTATCACTGGCAAGCCCTCGACTATCCGAGCATCGCCGATTTCGTCGCGTGCATGAAGCGAAGCGAAGCCGATCACCTCGACGCGTTCGTGCGGTTTATCGCGGCCGACACGGCCTTGCTTTCCGCGCTGAAGGGTAGGAAGTGGGCGGCGTTCGCCAAGGGCTACAACGGCCCGGATTACGCGCGCAATCTGTACGACGCAAAGCTCGCACAGGCATACACGAAATATGCCGAGCGCGAGAAGGCGGCCGCATGAATCCGATCGCCGCTCGCCTCGTGCCGATCGCGCTGCGCGTCGCTGCGATCGCGCTCGTCGTGCTCGCGATCGCGGCCGGCTGGTTTTACGTGCGCGAGCTGCGCGCCGAGCTGGCGCACGCGCAAGACGAAGCGCGCGAGGCGCACGAGACGGTCGGCCGGCGCGATGCGACGATCGCCGACATGCAGAAGAAAGAGCGCGAGCACGCGAAGGCGCTCGCGCAGCTCGAAGCGAAGCGCGCCGGCATCGCCGCGAGCCTCGCGCAGTCTGAAACCGACTTTGAGGCGTTGAAACATGAAAACGAAGCGTTGCGCGCGTGGGCTGATGGCGCTTTGCCTGACGATGTTGTGCGGCTGTATGGCCGCCCCGCGATCACCGGAGCCGACGAGTACCTTGCAATGCGCGCCCGTCGCGCGCTGCACGCTGCCGGCGACGGCCCCGCGCACTAATGACGAGCTGCGCCGCGCGCTCGATGTGACCGAGGCGGCATGGGGCGAATGTGCGGCCCGTGTCGATCTGATCGTCGATTGCCAATCGAAAGCCCTTTCTCTCACCGCCCCCGACCATGAATAAGGCGAACAGTCTGCGCAAGGCGCTCAATGCGGCCGTGCCCTCGCTCGTGAGCGATCCCGACAAGCTGCTCGTGTTTATCGACGCCGGCAACATCATTGCGACGGGCGCGGCGTCGGGTTCATTCGATTACGCCTATACGCTAAACGTGATGCTGCTCGATTTCGCCGGCGACGCCGATATCGTGTTCGCTGCGCTGATCGCGTGGATCAAGCGCAATCAATCCGACTTGCTCACAAACGACGATCTGCGCAAGACGGGCATATCGTTCGAAGCCGACCAACTCACGCAAACAACGGTCGACCTCTCGATCAAGCTCAAGCTCACCGAAAGCGTCGTCGTCGGCACCGACGATGCCGGCGCGCAGACCATCACGCACGTCGACGAACCCGTGCCCGAATGGGAAACGAGCGGCCTATACGATCCGGCGGCGCAATGGACGAACTAAGCGCCCTCGAATCGTGGGCGGGCGGCTTGCTGTCGCAGCTCACGCCGGCCGCTCGGCGCGCTGCGCTGCGCGACGTGGCGCGCGAGCTGCAACGCAGTCAACGCACGCGCATCGCGCAGCAACGCAACCCGGACGGGAGCGCATACGAGAAGCGCAAGCCGCGCCCGAAACACCTGCGCGACAAGGCCGGCCGCATCAAGCGTGCGGCAATGTTCGCGAAACTGCGGCAAGCGCGCTATCTGCGCGCCGACATGGATTCGCAAGGCCTCGCGATCGGATTCGCCGGCCGCGTTGCACGCGTGGCGCGCATTCACCAATTCGGCGGCACCGATCGCGTCGCGCCGAGCGGCCCGCAATATACCTACCCTGCCCGCGTGCTGCTCGGATTCACCGATGCAGACCGCGAAATGATCCGCGACGTAGTGCTCAAACACATCGCGCCTTAACCGTTCGGCCCCCGAAGTTTGTACCCGACACGCTAACAAACGCAGCGTGTCGACGCGCGCGTGCGTGCTCGGCAACATGGAGGCATGAACTCAAACGAATCCTCACGCCAATTTCTAAACGGCATTCGCAAGGGCACCGTCGCTGCTGTTGACGGCGCTTTGTGCCGAGTAGAGAGCGGCGATTTATCTACCGACTGGATTCAATGGTTCATCCCGTTCGCCGGCGAATCGATCGAGTGGCTTGCGCCCTCGATCGGCGAAGGGGTAATGCTGCTTTGTCCGAGCGGCGACCCTGCGCAAGCCGTCGCGCTGCGCGGTTTCTATTCCGAAGATTTCCCCCCGCCGAGCACCGACCCGGCGAAGCATATGCGCGTCTATCGCGACGGCGCATCGATCGAATACGACATGGCCGCCCATGTTCTCAACGCCGTTTTTCCCGATGGTGGAACCGTCAACATCACCGCCCCCGGCGCGGTCAACGTCAACACGAAAACCGCGACCGTGAAGGCCGAGACGGTTTCGATTGACGCCGACACAACGATCGAAAAGTCGCTCACCGTCAAAGGCCCGTTTTCTTTCGAATCCGGCATGACGGGCAAGGGAAGCGGCACCGGCTCGACTATGACGATCAACGGCGCGGCCGACTTTACGGGCGAAGTTAAGTCGCAAGGTATCAGCCTGCCGAAGCACAAGCACCGCGAACAAGGCGACGGCAATCTCGTGAGCGATCCGCAATGATTGGAATGAACGCATCAACCGGCCGCGCTACGGCCGGCCTCGCACACCTGTATCAATCGATCGGGAAAATTCTGACGACGCCGATCGGCACGCGTATCGCTCGCCGTGATTTCGGCTCGGAGCTGCCCGAGCTGGTCGACGCGCCGAACAATGGCGCGACGCGCGTGCGCCTGTATGCCGCGATCGCGACGGCGCTGATGCAGTGGGAACCCCGCTTGCGCCTGACTCGCGTGCAGCTCTCGACCGAGCTGACGGACACCGGCGCGGGCGTGCAAGTCGTCGACATTGAAGGCACGACCACCGAAACCGGCGAGCCGGTATCGACGCGCGTGCCGCTCACGAACGGGGGTGCGGCATGAGCGCAACGCCGATCGATCTGTCGCGCCTTTCATCGCCCGATATCGTCGAAACGATCGACTATGAAACGCTGCTCGCCGAGCGCAAGGCGGCGCTCGTCGCGCTGTATCCGGCCGACAAGCAAGCCGAAGTCGCGGCGGCCCTCGCGCTCGAATCCGAGCCGATGAACATTCATTTGCAAGAAAACGCGTATCGCGAAGTCGTATTGCGCCAACGCGTGAACGATGCCGCGCGCTCGATCATGCTCGCGTATGCGAAGGGCACGACCCTCGAACACCTCGCCGCGCTGTTTGAAATCGAACGCCTGACGATCACGCCGGCCGACCCTGCGAACGATATCGACGCGGTTTATGAGAACGACACCGACTTGCGTGCGCGCACGCAGCTCGCGCCGCAAGGCTTTTCTGTCGCCGGCCCCGAGGGGGCGTATATCTCGCATGCGCGCAACGCTGACGGCCGCGTGCTCGATGCCTCGGCCGTTAGCCCCGCGCCGTGCGAAGTCGTCGTTACGGTTCTCTCGCGCGAAGGCGACGGCACGGCCGACGAAACGCTCGTCGACAAGGTAAAGGCCGCGCTCGCGGCCGACAACGTGCGCCCGCTCACCGATTTCGTCGACGTGCGAAGCGCGACGATCAAGCGTTACGCCGTGCGTGCAACGCTCGTTTTCTTCGCCGGCCCCGATCGAGCCGTCGCACTCGCCGAGGCAAACAAGCGCGTCAAGGCCTACACCGAGGAAATGCACAAGCTCGGCATGGCGATCACGCTCGACGGCGTTTATGCCGCTGCGCGCGCCCCCGGCGTGCAAAAGGTATTGCTCACCGAGCCGGCCGCCGACATTCCGGCGACGAAACAGGAAGCGCCCTACTGCACGGCGATCGAGCTGGTCGACGGAGGCATTTACAACAATGAGTGATCTGCTCCCGCCGAACTCGTCGACGCACGAGCGCAACCTTGCACGCGTCGCGGCACGCATTAGCGATATCCCGTCGCCGCTCGCCGTACTGATGGACCCCGATGCGATCCCGCTGCCCTTGCTGCCGTGGCTCGCGTGGCACCTCGGCGTCGACGCATGGAAGGATTATTGGTCGGAACAGACCAAGCGCGCCCGCGTTAAGGCCGCCATACCGATCGCCCGCAAGAACGGCACGGCCGCTGCCGTGCGCGAAGTCGTCGCCGCGTTCGGCGCAAATATCGCGATCCGCGAATGGTGGGAGCAAACGCCCCGTGGCGTGCCTGGCACGTTCGACGTAGTGCTCACGGTTAGCTCGCGCAACGGCGAAGCCCCTACGGCCGCGCTCGTCGCCGACATCATTGCGGAAATCGACCGCACCAAGCCCGTGAGCCGGCATTACACCTTCACGCAAGGCTTTTCCATGCAGGGCACGCAGCGCGTCGCGGCGGCCGTGCGGCCCGCGCTGTATCGCCGACTTTCTTTCACGGATATCTGACCTATGGCCGGAACCCTCATCACCATCACCGACGCGGGGCGCGCTGCGCTCGTCGGCCCCGGTAACACGGGCACCAATGCGCATCAAGTCGTCAAGATCGGCCTCGCCTCGGCCCCTTTCGTCGCCGACAAGGGATTGCTTGCGATGCCGAACGAGCGCAAGCGCATCACGACATTTGCGGGCAAGAACATCGCGGCCGATACGATCCATGTGACGTTGAAAGACGACACCGCCGATCAATTCACGCTGTACGGGTTCGGCCTCTATCTGGAAAACGATGTGCTGCTCGGCGTCTATAGCCAAGCAACGCCGATCATGGAGAAGTCGCCGGCCGCAATGCTGCTGCTGTCGGCCGATATCCAGTTCGCGACGATCGACGCGGCGGCGCTGACGTTCGGCGACGCGTCGTTTCTGAATCCGCCGGCGACGACCGAAGTGCAAGGCGTGATCGAGCTGGCGACGCAAGCCGAAGTCGACGCCGGCCTCGATGCCGTGCGCGCCGTAACGCCGGCGACGCTCAAGCCGAAGCTCGACGCGAAAGCGAGTCTTTCGGGCGCGAACTTCACCGGCCCCGTGAGCACGACCGATGCTTTCCGCCTTGCCTCGGCCCCCGGCGGCACCGGCTCGGCGCTCGGCCCCGGCAACGGCGATAACGCGTCGAACACGATCAACAACGTCGCTTTGCGCTCATGGTTCGGCATCGGGTTCGGCCCGACAATCGACGGCATGCCCGTGCCGAAAGCGGAGTTTTCGCACTGGTTCGATACGCGCACGGGTAACACCGGCTTTCGTGGCACGCTCGACGTAGGCGGCCTGATTACCGCGCTCACGCCCCCGACCGGCGACGTTTCGAAGAAAGTGCCCACGACTGAATGGGTGATCGCCGCGATCGCAACGGCCTCGATCGGCACGATCGTTTTCGAGCCTCGCACGACTGTCCGCGCCGGCTTTCTCAAGCTCAACGGCACGGTAGTACGTCGCGCCGACTATCCCGCGCTATGGGCCTATGCACAGGCGAGCGGCGCACTCGTCGCCGAGTCGGCATGGACCTCGAACAATTGGGGCTGTTTCTCGACCGGCGACGGCGCAACGACCTTTCGCTTGCCCGAGCTGCGCGGCGAATTCATTCGCTGTTGGGATGACGCGCGCGGCGCTGATTCCAACCGAGGCATCGGCACGTATCAGGGTTCGCAAAATATCTGGCACGCACACGGCGCGAGCGCGGCGGCTGTCGGCGATCACGTTCATAGCGCGTGGACCGATTCGCAAGGCTGGCACGGGCACCACGGCAACACCTACGGCGTCGGCGACCACCAACACATTCTCGACCAGAACGTGCCGCAATGGGCGAACCCCGACACCGATCGCGGGAGCGTCAATAGCTGGTTTTCGATCGACAACGCACGCCAACCGTACACGAGCTGGAACGGCGCGCACGGGCACGGTTTCGACACGGACGGAGCTGGCACGCACGGGCACAACGTCGGCATCGGCGGCGCTGGCAATCACTCGCACACGATCACCGTCAACGGCGACGGCGGCAACGAAGCACGGCCGCGAAACGTCGCGATGCTCGCAATGATTCGCGCTTACTGAAAGGGATTTCAAACCATGCTGATCCATCAATACGACGCCGAAACCGGCGCATACATTTCGAGCCGGCTCGCTGACGCGGACCCGCTGAATTTCGGCCGCTGGCTCGTGCCCGCATTTAGCACAATCGACGAGCTGCCGGCGCGCACGCCTCTCTCGTGGCCGTTCTACCTCGACGGCGCATGGAAGCTGCTGCCCGACTATCGCGGCCGGATTCTGTACCGCCAAGACAACGGCACGCCCGCCGAAATCCTCGTCGCTGGCACGACGCCGGCCGAGAACGGCTTGACCGAAACGCCCCGCCCCTCGGATGAATACGTGTTTCGCGATGGCGCATGGGCTATCGACCCGGCAATCGTCGCGCAACGCGTGCGCGCTGCGGCGATGGCCGAGTTTGACTTGCGCATGACGCATGCGCGGACGATGAACGCGGGCAAGGCCGACGCCTATGCGGCCGGCTTGCTGTCGCGCGAGGAAGCGTATTACTTTCGGGCATGGTCGGCCTATCAACTCGACCTCGTGCGCGCGATCCAGCGTGAAGGGTTCCCCGACACCGTGAGCTGGCCCGACGAGCCGGCATCGTTCGAAGTCGCGAGCGCGCCGGCAATGGCCGAGTACGACGCACGCATGACGAAGGCGAAAACCTTCACCGATGGAAAGGCCGAGGCGTATGCAGCGAATGAGCTGGTCGCCGAGGACTATTACAACTATCAGGCATGGTCGGCCTATCAAGAGCTGCTGACGCGTGCGATCGATCGCGAAACCTTCCCGCACGCCGTTGTATGGCCCGACGAGCCGGCACCGTACACGCCCCCGCTGGCGCCGATCCCCGTCAACCCGATCGAGCCGAAAGACGGCGCAACACCGGCCGACACGAGCACCGAACCCGCGTAACGCCGAAAGCGTCGCGAGCTGCAACCCGCCCTTTCACTGTCAATCTTAAAAAGGATACCTAATGGCAACCGATTACCACCACGGCGTGCGCGTACTCGAAATTAACGAAGGCACGCGCCCGATTCGCACCGTATCAACGGCCGTTGTCGGCCTCGTCGCGACCGGCCTCGATGCTGACGCCTCGATGTTCCCGCTCGATACGCCCGTGCTCGTGACGAACATTCAATCGGCGATCGGCAAGGCCGGCGACAAGGGCACGCTCGCGCGCTCGCTCGACGCGATCGCCGCACAGGCGAAGCCCGTCACTGTCGTCGTGCGTGTCTCGGATGGCGTCGACGAAGCGGCAACGACGAGCAACGTGATCGGCAAGACGGACGTAGGCGGCCGTTACACCGGCATGCAAGCGCTGCTCGCCGCGCAATCGTCGCTCGGCATCAAGCCGCGCATTCTCGGCGCTCCCGGCCTCGATACGCAACCCGTCGCGGCCGCGCTCGGCACGCTCGCACAAAAGCTGCGCGGGTTCGGCTATGTCTCGGCGAACGCCTGCGAAACGAAGGAAGCGGCGACCACGTATCGCAAGCAATTCAGCCAACGCGAGCTGATGGTGTTGTGGCCTGATTTCGTTGGCTGGGACACGGGCGCGAACGCCTCGCGCACGGTCGACGCGACCGCGATCGCGCTCGGACTGCGCGCCAAGATCGACGAGCAAACCGGCTGGCACAAGACGCTCTCGAATGTCGGCGTCAACGGCGTTACTGGCCTGAGCCGTGATGTGTTTTGGGACTTGCAAGACCCCGCGACGGATGCCGGCTATCTGAACGAGCAACAAGTAACGACGCTCATCAACTCGACCGGCTATCGCTTCTGGGGTTCGCGCACCTGCTCGGATGATCCGCTGTTCGCATTCGAGAACTACACGCGCACGGCGCAAGTGCTCGCCGACACGATGGCCGAGGCGCACATGCTGTATGTCGACGTGCCGATGCACCCGTCGCTCGTGCGCGACCTGATCGAGAGCATCAATGCGAAATTCCGCGAGCTGGTCGCAAACGGCTATCTGCTCGGCGGCTCGGCTTGGTACGACGAGAGCGCGAACACCGTCGAAGCGCTCAAGGCCGGCAAGCTCGCGATCGATTACGACTATACGCCCGTGCCCCCGATCGAAAACCTGATGCTGCGCCAACGCATCACCGACCGTTACCTCGCCGATTTCGCCTCGCGCGTGTCGGCCTAACTAGGGAGTAAAGAACATGGCATTGCCGAAGAAACTTAAGAATTTCAACCTGTTCCACAACGGCGAAAACTTCGCCGGCCAAGTGGCCGAAGTGACGCCCCCGAAGCTGTCGCGAAAGATGGAGGCATACCGAGGCGGCGGCATGAATGGCCCGATCGATATCGATCAAGGGCAAGAAGGCATCACCCTCGAATGGACGGCCGGCGGCTTTATGCGATCGGTTTGCACGCAATACGGCATCACGAAACACGATGGCGTGCAACTGCGCTTCGCCGGCGCATACCGCGCCGAGGATTCGACGAAGCACGACACGATCGAGATCGTCGTGCGCGGCCGTCACAAGGAAATTGATTTCGGCAACGCGAAACCCGGCGACGATACGGCGTTCAAGGTTTCGACGACGTGCAGCTATTACAAGCTCACCGTGAACGGCGAAACCGTGATCGAAATCGATCTGATGAACATGATCGAGAACGTGAACGGCGACGATCTGCTCGCCGACATGCGCAAGGCGATCGGCCTGTAACGCTCGCGCAGCTCGCGCGCGTGCATGTCCCCTTTCCCGCCTGGTCAAGCACCGGGCGGGGCATCAAAGACCCAATCTAAACAGAGAAAGAAATGACCGAACAAGCCAAGCCGAACACGATCACCCTCGACGCCCCGATCAAGCGAGGCGAACAGGAAATCAAGGAAATCACGTTGCGCAAGCCGGCCGCCGGCGAGCTGCGCGGCACGTCGCTCAATGCGCTCGTGAATCTGGACGTCGACGCACTCGGCAAGGTATTGCCGCGCATCTCGTCGCCGACGCTCACCGAATTCGACGTGCAACAACTCGACCCGGCCGACCTCGTGCAATTGGGGGTGGCGTTCGCATCTTTTTTGCTGCCGAAGCGGGCGAGCTAGAGCACGGCATACCCGACCGCGTTGAAGAAGCGATGGCCGATATCGCGACGGTTTTTCACTGGACACCGCGCGATATGGACGGCCTCACACTGGCCGAGCTGGCCGACTGGCGCGAGCGTGCGCGCGTGCGCTCGCCGTATGGAAGCGAATGACGATGGCAAACGGAAACGACCTCAAATTGCGCGTGCTGTTCGATATGGTCGACGGCGCGACGAAGCCCTTGCGGAATATCCTGAACGGTAACAAGGACGTTGCGAAGTCGCTGAAAGAGTCGCGCGAAGAACTCGGCAAGCTGCAACGCACGCAAAAGGACGTGGCCGCGTTTCGCGAAATGCGTGTCGGCCTCGTCGGCGCAAAGCGCGACATGCAGGGCGCGCAATCGCGCGTCGCCGAGCTGGCCCGCACGATCGGCTCGACCGCCTCGCCGACGAAACAGATGGTCGCAGAGTTTGAGAAGGCAAAGCGCACGGCCGCGCAGCTCACGGCCGCGCACGACAAACAAGCCGACAAGGTGCGCGAGCTGCGCACGCGCCTTTCGGCCGCCGGCATCGACACGCGCAATCTGTCGCAGCATGAACGCGAGCTGCGCACGAGCATGAGCGCGACGATCGGCGTAATGACGACGCAGCAAAACAAGCTCGCCGACCTCACCGCGCGCACGAAGCGACTCGCCGAGGCGCGCGAGAAGATGAACAAGACGAAAGAGCTGGCCGGCTCGATGGCCGGCACCGGCGCGAAGATGATGGCCGGCGGCGCTGTCGTCGGCGCGGCGACGCTCGTGCCCGTCGCCGAGTATGCGAAGGCCGAGGACTCGGCGACGCAGCTCGCGAGCGCGCTGATGCGCGCCGGCGGCGTCGTGCCCCCTGAATTTCAGAAGATCAACGCGCTCGCGTTGAAGCTCGGCGACCGTCTGCCCGGTACGACCGCGGATTTTCAGGACATGATGACGATGCTTACGCGCCAAGGTATCAGCGCGCAAGCGATCCTCGGCGGCATGGGCGAGGCAACGGCATACCTCGGCGTGCAGCTCAAGAAAACGCCGGCCGAGGCGGCCGAATTCACCGCGAAGCTACAGGACGCAACGCGCACGACCGAGAAAGACATGCTTTCGCTGACGGACGTGATCCAGAAAGCGTTTATGCTCGGCGTCGACGATAACAACATGCTCAACGGGTTCGCGAAGCTCGGCCCCGCGATGGATACCATCAAGCAAAAAGGCCTTGAAGGGGCGAAGGCGCTCGCGCCGCTGCTGGTGATGGCCGATCAATCGGGCATGGAAGGAAGCGCGGCCGGCAACGCATACCGCAAGGTGTTCCAGCTCGGCATGGATTCGAAGAAAGTCGCGAAGGCAAACAAGCAACTCGCGCCGGCGCAACGCCTCGACTTTACTGACGGCAAGGGCGAATTCGGCGGCCTCGACAAGATGTTCGCGCAGTTCGAAAAGCTCAAAGGCCTCACAACGCAAAAGCGCCTCGGCGTGATGAAAGAGATTTTCGGCGACGACGCCGAAACGCTCCAAGTAATCTCGCTGATGATCGAGAAGGGAAAGGCCGGCTATGACGAAGTGCAAGGCAAGATGGCCGCACAGGCCTCGATGCAAGAGCGCGTCAATGCACAGCTCGGCACGCTTAAAAACTTGTGGGAAGCGGCCGGCGGCACCTTCACGAATGGCCTCGTCGCGTTTGGCGAGGCGATCGCGCCGGAAGTGAAAGGCGTTGTCGAATGGCTCGGCGATATGTCGCAACGCATGGGCCAATGGGCGCGCGACAATCCGACGCTCGCTAACGGCATCATGAAAGTCGCGGCCGTGCTCGCGATCGTGCTCGCGGCCGGCGGCGCTCTTATGGTGATGCTCGCCGGCGTGCTCGGCCCGCTCGCGGCCGTATCGTTCGCCTTTACGACGCTCGGCGTCGCTGGCCTCGCGACGATCGGCGTAATCGTTGCGGCCGTGGCCGCGCTCGCTGCGGCGGCCGTGGCGATCTATGTCTATTGGGAACCGATCAAGGCATTTTTCACCGGCCTATGGTCGCAAGTGCAACAAGCGTTCGCCGGCGGCCTGTCGGGCATCGGCGCGCTCATTCTCAATTGGTCGCCGCTCGGCCTGTTCTATTCGGCGTTCGCGGCCGTGCTGCAATGGTTCGGCGTCGATATGCCGTCGAAGTTTTCCGAATTCGGCTCGAACCTGATCGCCGGCCTCGTCAACGGCATCACAAGCGGCCTCGGCGCTGTCCAAGCGGCGATCACGAACGTCGCATCAAGCACGGTCGGATGGTTCAAGGAAAAGCTCGGCATTCATAGCCCGTCGCGCGTATTCGGCGAGCTGGGCGGATTCATCACGCAAGGCGCGGCGATCGGCATGACGGCCGAGCAAGGGCACATCGCGAAAGCTGCGGTCGGCCTCGCGACGCTCGCGGCGACCTCGTTCGCTGCACAAGGCGCACAGGCGGCCGGCACGCCGGCCGGCGGCCCCGGCGTGACGTTTGACACGCGCCCCGCCCTGCAAGCCCGCCAAGCGGCCGGAAACGCGGCCGGCGCGGCATCGCCGGCGGGCGGCGATCGCTATGAGTTTCACATCACCGGCAACGATCCGAAAGAGATCGCGAACCAAGTGCGCCAAGTGCTCGCCGATATCGAGCGCAAGAAGGCCTCGCGCGTTAGCTCGCGCCTCACCGACTGACGGAGAAAGAAACGATGATGATGTCGCTAGGGCAATTTGTTTTCAGCCTGTCGACGCTCGCCTATCAAGAGCTGCACCGGCGCACGAGCTGGAAGCATCGCAGCTCGTCGCGCGTCGGCGGCCGTGATGCGCGGCAATTCACCGGCGCGGGCGACGATGCGATCACGCTGTCGGGATGGTTCGCGCCCGATCAAGGTATCGGCAAGCTCGCATCGCTCGCCGATCTGCGCGATATGGGCGACACCGGCGACGCGTTCGCGCTCGTCGACGGCACGGGCACAGTGTTCGGCGCGTTCGTGATCGAAGGCCTCGACGAAGGGCAAACGCTGCACACGAAGGAAGGCACGCCGAGGCGCGTCGAATTCACGTTGAACCTGATGCGCGTCGACGATGGCCTCGTGAAAACGAAAACCGACCCTGCAAACGAGCACCTGAAAAAAGAATGAAGCAACCGACGCCGATCTATCAAATCACGCTCAACGGCAAAGACCTCACGAGCAACATTTCGCCGCGCCTGAATCACCTGTCGCTCGACGAGTCGCGATCTGACGAAGCCGATACGCTCATGCTCACGCTCGACGATCACGATGGAAAGCTCGCGCTACCCAAGCGCGGCGAAGTGATCCGCGTGTCGATCGGATGGCAAGACACCGGCCTTGTCGACAAGGGCTCATTCACGATCAACGAAATCGAACACGCCGGCTCCCCGGATACGCTCACCATTCAGGCGCGGTCGGCCTCGATGACAAAAGGCCTCGGCGAGCGAAAGGAAAAGAGCTGGCACGGCGAAACGATCGGCGCGATCGTGCGCAAGATCGCGGGCACGCACGGACTCAAGCCGGCGATCGCCGAGGCGCTTGCGAAAGTCGTGATCGCGCACATCGATCAAACGCACGAGTCAGATATGTCGTTTCTCACGCGCCTCGCGAAGCGTTACGACGCCGTGATGAACGTGAAAGACTCGCACTTGCTTTTCATGCCGATCGGGCACGGCACGAGCGCGAGCGGCAAGGCGCTCACCTCGATCGAGCTGACGCGCAAGGAAGGCGACCGGCATCGCTATCACGTATCGGAGCGTGAGAACTATGCCGGCGTGCGGGCGTTCTATCACGCGACCGGCCGAGCCAAGCGCAAGTCTGTTGTCGTCGGCGGCGAAGATCAACACAACATGAAGGTATTGCCGGAAACCTACGCGACCGAAGCCGATGCACGCGCGGCGGCAACGTCCGAGCTGAACCGCACGCAGCGAAGCCAAGCGACGATGACATATAACCTCGCGCTCGGCCGGCCCGACCTTTACCCGGAAGTGCCCGTTTATCTCAACGGCTTTAAGCCCGAAATCGATGCCGAGTCGTGGCTTGTGAAAAAGGTGCGGCACGAGATAAGCGACGCCGGCTATACGTGCGACCTCGAACTTGAGACGCGCGACGATCCGACGAGCGACCGGCACCGCTCGCATTTCCGCAAGGGCGGCAAATAAACGACCG
>NZ_FNYE01000018.1 GCF_900108945.1 Paraburkholderia diazotrophica
CGCGTGAAGCCGTTGCAGATGTTGTCGACCGACAGCGTCATCGTGAGCAGCGGCAGCGTGGCGCCGAAGAGCGTCATCGGCAGGTTCGCGAGGCCCCAGTCTTTCGCGATCGGCCCGATTTGCGCGGTCGCCATCAGGCCGCCCGCTGCAACCGCGACGAAACACAGATAGATCACCCAGAACACGGGCGCCTTGATCATCTGACCCGGCGTGTAATCGGCCTTGGTCACCGCGAACTTGCGTTTCGCAGGCGGCGCTTTTGCGGTGTCGGGCTTGCGCAGCAGCATCGCGAGCACGAAGATCGCCACGCCTTGCAGGATGCCGAAGAACAGGAACGTGTGCTCGTAGCCCTTGGCCGTGATCATGTTCGCGATGGGGATCACCGTGATGGCCGCGCCCGCGCCGAAGCCCGCCGCCGTCAGGCCCGCGGCGAGGCCGCGCTTGTCCGGGAACCACTTGAGCGCATTGCCGACGCACGTGCCGTACACGCCGCCCGCGCCGATGCCGGCAATCACGGACGCCGCGTAGAGTTCAGGCAGCGTCGTCGCGTATGAATTCAGCACCCATGCAAGGCCCGCGCAGAGCGCGCCGCCCGCCACGACGGGACGCGGACCGAAGCGGTCGACGAGCCACCCTTCGACGGGCACGAGCCACGTTTCAGTGAGAATGAAGATTGAGAAGGCAAGCTGAATCGATGCTTCGCCCCAGTGGTGCCGCGCATTCATCGGGGCGACGAAGAGCGTCCACGCATATTGAAGATTCGCCACCAGCGCCATGCATAGCATGCCGATGATCAGCTGACACCAACGGTTCGAAAAGAAACCGCTTCCCGTCGCCTGTCGGGTGTTTCCATTCATGTGCATCGTCTCCGCTCTCGACGGGAATCGGCGCTTTAGCGCTCTCTCCCGTCGCATGCAAAATGTTGCGTTCTAATGTTTTCGATGCGGACCGCGCGATCAAGGATCGTTGCGCCCGCAAGCGCCTACTCGTTTTCTACCCGGCGCTGGGTGACTTTCGACAGACCTGCGTAGTTAACCATTCAAACAGGCTGCAGTCTTTTCATTTTTATTCCAACGGGCTGCGGATTTTCCCTATGCGATGCACATTGAAGCGCAAAGGCAGGCGTTAACCCTTAACCCAAGGACTCATTCCGGGCGAACCCATCCTAAGCGGCTGTAGCGAATTGCGAATAATTAAAGATAGTTATCGAATCGATAAACGATCGTTTATGGAAGCGATGGCGCGGGACGCGCAGCGGAGCTTGCCGCTTGGCAATGAGGGAAGATGCGGACATCCGGAAAATGGATGTCCGCTAGAGAACAGGGAACAGTACTGCCGAAAACGCGCTGCGCTCAGTCGAGGAAATCGCAGTTCGCCTCGATGAATGCGGCGAGATCGAGCGAGTGCTGACGCACCAGGCGTTCGGCGAGTTCGGTGTCGCGCTTTTCCAGCGCCTCGATGATCCGCAAGTGGTCGACGATCGAGCGCGACGCGCGGTCGCTCTGCGAAATCGTCATCCGGCGAATCGCGCGCACATGAATGAAGATGTTCTTGATCGTGTCGAGAATGATCTGCGACTTCGACAGCTCGACGATCGCCTGATGGAACGCGATGTTCGCATCCGAGTACTCGGCGATATGCTCGGCGGGCGTCGAATCGCGGAACTGGTCGAACATGTGACGCAGCCGCGCGATCTCTTCGTCCGTCGCGTGCAGTGTCGCGAGACGTGCGGCCATGCTTTCGAGCGCGGCCCACATCTGCACCATTTCGACGATCTCGCGCTTGCTCTTGCGCACGATGTAGATGCCCCGGCGCGGAATCGTGCGCACGAAGCCTTCCTGCTCGAGCAGCGTCATCGCCTCGCGCACGGGCGTGCGGCTCACGCCGAGCGATTCGCTCAGCGCGCGATCGTCGAGACGGATTTCTTCGCGCGACGCGTAGATGTCCGCATCCGCGATCGCCTGGCGCAGCATCGCGTACGCGCGATCGCGCAGGCTCGCGCTGGTCCCGATAGGTTGCAATGACAGGGTGAACGGCGTTGCCGCTGGCTGGCTGTCCAGTTCTGACGACATGCATCGCCTCTGATGGGTCGGTGTCTTGAACACCGTGGTTGTTCAAGCGGCCTGATGCGCCGCGCCCGTATCGTGCCGCGCGCGTCCATCGCCACGCGGACTGGTGACGTATTTAGTATATCAGTGTGTGAGGTATTGTCGACGGGCGGCGCGTCCCGCCTGGCGTGGGGCGCGGGCGGCGTGCTGTCGCAGCTTAGGGATTCGGGACGCTCGTCGCGGGGCCGTTTACAGACGCCGTCAACGCACCGTCTGCCGCCGATGCTTCGCGCGGCGCTTCGAGCATCACCGCGCCGCATTGTAACTGGCCGTTGTCGTTCGATTCGAGTTCGGCGGCCGTCAGGTTCGCGCACGCCGCATCGACGATCGTGCCGATGTCGTGCCGGTTGCGCTCACGCGCCGCGTGCTTCATTTCGCGCTGGAGCCATCCGCTGAAACTCACGACGGCGAATACCGCTACGGCTAAAAGTACTGACTCGAGCTTCGTCAAACGCATCTTGGGTGAAGGCTTTGCAGAGGGATGGCCAGTCACGATAACGGCATCGCAGCGAAAAGCTTGAGCCCGCGCGCATTTGCAAACGCGCCCCGCAGCGTCCCGTCTGTTGCAGCCGGAAAAATGCCCTGCTATATCCGATCGCGCAGCGCCTTTTGTGCAATTTGCGGCGAGCCAATCGTCTTGGTGTTGCCGGAACGATCCTCAAGTCCGCCGATAGCTTCGACACCGCAACTTTACTTGCAGCTTTCGCACAACAAGCCCATCCGCATTGAACGGGAGAGCGTCATGGCCACCGAGCCCGAAAGTTTCCGCGATCAGTTCGTCTCGATGTTTCAGTCCGCCGTCGACGAAGTCGTGCGCAGCACGACGCCTTCCACGCGTCTCACATCGCGGCCAGGCCTCGACAACCCGTTCGTCAGCGCCGCCGCGACGATCGCGCAACTGAAGGCGCAAGGCGAGGCATCGCTGCCAGATGTTGCGCCGGGCCAAATCGCGCAGGACGCGTGGACGTGCGCAAAGATGGGCCTCGATCTGATGGAGGCGCGCGCACGCGGCGACAGCGCGACGGCCGAAAGCATCCAGAACGACATCCGCTACAACGTCTGCGACCCGGCGTGGATCACGGTCATCGAAAACTACATGCAGTACTTCGGCCCGGACGGCAAGCGCGCCGCGATTCCCTACCGGCGCGCGGCCGCGATCGGACCCGTCACGGTTCCGCTGAAAGCGGGCGCCACGGTCGCGCTGATCGCCGACTGGGGCACGGGCACCCAGGTCGCCGCCGATCTGCTGAAACAGGCCGCGCTGCAAAGCCCGGACGTTGTGATCCATCTCGGCGACATCTACTACTCGGGCACGCCGCAGGAATGCGACGCGAACTTCAGGAAGATCGTCGATGCCGTGCTTTCGCGCGATACGAAGGACGTGCCCGTCTATACGCTTTCCGGCAATCACGACATGTACTCAGGCGGCGCCGGCTACTACGGGCTGATCGACACGCTCAACGATCACGCGCGACTGCAGCCCGCCAGCTTCTTCTGTCTGCGCAACGACGACTGGCAGTTCATCGCGATGGACACGGGCCTGCACGACTACAACCCGTTCACAGTGAATGATGTCGTCACTTTTCTGGAGCAGGACGAAGAGGACTGGATTGTCGAGCGCATCGCCGAATTCAGCGGCAAGACGATTCTGCTCTCGCATCACCAGCTCTTTTCCGCGCTCTCGCAGATCGGACCGCCGCAAACGGACGGCAAACTCACGGCGTACAATCCGCGGCTGCTCGCGAGCTTTCGACGCTTTTCGCAGGCCGCGACGCAGCCGATTTCCGCATGGTTCTGGGGCCATGAGCACAACCTGAGCGTGTATCAGCCGTACCTCGGCTTGACGCGCGGACGTTGCATCGGACACGGCGCCGTGCCCGTGCTCGTCAATGGCCCCGAGAACGCGTCCGACCCGCGCGTCGTCAATCCGCCCGCGTTGCAGAACGTCCTGCTGAAACAGGCGAACAAGGTCTACATGCACGGCTTCACGATCATCCGGCTCGGACAAGGCGCGCAGAAAGCGCAAGCGTCGGCGGAGTACTACGAGAGCACCGACGGCACGACGCCCATGTTCACCGAAACGCTTTAGCTCTAACGCGCCGAATGCGGAAGTCTCGCGCTAGACGTCTCGCCCTAGACGTCGACGATCACTTCGAAGCCGCCGTAGATCAGACGCTTGCCGTCGAACGGCATCGGCAGCGTATCGGGCTGCGTGCGCGGGTCGGCCATTACTTTCTTCATGCCTTCGTCGCGTGCCGCGCGCGAAGGCCACACGACCCACGAAAAGACCACGACCTCACCGGGTTCGAGCTTGACGGCCATCGGAAACGACGTGAGCTTGCCTTCCGGCACGTCGTCGCCCCAGCATTCGACGACATTCAGTGCGCCGTATTCCTTGAAAACGCCTGCCGCAATCTGGGCATGCCTACGGTAAATCTCGCGATTCTCCTCCTTTACACCGACGACAAATCCGTCCACATAATTCATTGCAGCCTCCATGTGCGGTTTCGTGAGAACCCAGGCATATCTCGCGCCGTTGCCTGGTTCTACACACACGACGAGCGAGGCGGCAGCAAATCGACAGCATCGCAATGATTTTCCTTATTCAAGCGCACGTCGATGACGCGCGTTGCGCCGTGGCATAATCCGCGCAGCCTTCAACAACCCTTTCGACATGTCGAGCCGGTTCCATCGGAAGATTGGCAGCATCCTCGGATTGCTTGCGATCCTGATGGCGACGCTCGCGCCCACTGTCTCGCAGGCTATTGCAGCAAGCCGCGGCGCGTACGATCCTGCCGCAGCGCTCTGCTCGTCGCACACGGCCACGCTCGCCGACACGCACGAAGACGACCCTACCGACACTCACACGCTCGCCTCGCATTGGCACGCTTGCGGCTATTGCAGCCTGCTCGCGCATTTCCCCGTGCTGCCCGCGTCGGCGTCGACGTTTGCGCTGATCGTCACGGCCATCACGCAACAGGCCGCCGCGCGCTTCGACAGCGTCGCGCTCGCCACGCCCTATCAAGCCGCGCAACCGCGCGCGCCGCCCGTTCATCTCTGAGTCGAATCGCGTTCCGGCAATGCCATGACGGCCTTGCTGTTTTCGCGCGTGTGCCGCTTCGCGCAGCGCAAGCCGCTCACGCACGCGCCCATACTCGGGATGACCCATGAACATCACACTCGACAGGCGCGGCACACTGCCGCTCGCCTGCTGCATTGCCGCGGCCTTGCTCTTTCCGGCGCTCTCACACGCGCACGCGATTGCGGGCAATCGCGTATTCCCCGCCACGATGGCCGTCGACGACCCCGGCGTCGGCGACGAACTCAACTTGCAATACGGCCAGCAGCGCGTGCCCGGCGACGATGGCGACCAGAGCCTCAACACGTTCAGCTTCGAATACGACAAGCTGATCACGCCGCGCCTTGCGGTATCGGTCGCAGGCGCTTACGTCGGGCAGAACAATCCGACGGCACACGGTTTCGACAACTTCAGCGTCGGCCTCAAGTACCTGCTGTACGTGAACGAAGCGCACGAATTCATGACGTCGATTGGCGTCGACGCGGATCTCGGCGGCACGGGCAGTCACGCGATCGGCGACAGCTTCTCGACGATCTCGCCGACGATCTTCGCGGGCAAAGGTTTCGGAGACCTGCCCGATTCGCTCGCGTGGCTGCGCCCGGTCGCGATCACGGGCGAAGCCGGTCCCGCCTTCACGACGGGCGCGGGCCAGCCCAACGCGTTCAACTACGGCGTGACAGTGCAATACAGCCTGCCCTATTTGCAGCAGCACGTGCGCGACGTCGGCTTGCCACAGCCGCTCGCGAGCGTGATCCCCATCGTCGAAATTCCGCTATCGCGCAGTCAGGGGCAAACAACGGGCACGGTGAATCCGGGCTTTATCTGGGTCAATCGTTATGGGCAACTGGGCATCGAAGCGCAGATACCCATCAACCGCGCGAGCGGCTCGCATGTCGGCGTGCTGGTGCAGGCGCATATCTTCTTCGACGACATCGCGCCGACGACGATCGGCAAGCCGCTCTTCCCGTAACGAGGACATCGCAATGAACATGACACGAATTGCAATCGCAGGCGGCATGCTGTTGGCGCTGAGCCCGCTCGCCGCCAACGCACACGTGTTTCCGCAGAAGCAGGAGCCCGGCGCGGGCGCGACGGTCGAAACACCGGCCAGGGTAGTCGTCACATTCGACGGACCGCTCGAACCGGCATTCAGCACGCTGACCGTCACCGATGCGTCGGGCAAGCAGGTCAACACCGCGAAATCGGCCGTCGACGCGCAGCAGCCGCGCGTCGAATCGGTCGCGCTGCCCGCTTTGCCTGCCGGCAAGTACACCGTGCATTGGGTTGCCGTCGCATCGGACGGCCATCGCACGCACGGTGATTATTCGTTCAACGTGAAGTGATGAAGCGATGACTACGTGCCGCGACGCAAGCGCCCGATGACGCTCACGCCGCGCGCTGGTTCGTGGCGCGCGGCACTGCACGCGGCAATTCCAGACGCCGCGACCACGTCGCCATCATGCGAACGGCAACGGGCGGCTTGCTGAGTATCGCGCTGTCGTAGCGCTTGCCTTCGAAGCGATGCGTATCGACGATGCGAAAGCCATGCGCGCGATAGAACGCGATCAGATGTACAGCGGCGCCGGCGTATCGAGCGCGAGCTCGCCAAAGCCGCGCGTCGCGGCCCAATGCTCGGCGAACGTCAGCATCGACTTGCCGATGCCGCGCCCTTGCCACATCGGATCGATGCCGAGCTGGCGCACACTCGCCACATCGTCGCGCTGATAAAGCTCGCATGGCGAGCCGGCGTCGCGCGCATAGAGCGTCATCGTGCCCACGATCTTGCCGTTGCACACCGCGACGAAACAGTCGCCTGCCGATGCGCGTTACTGCGTCACCGCGATGGACTGATCGACACACGTGCAGTTGAGCCCCATCATCCCGAGCCTCGCGAATGCGCGATGCAGTGCATCGCGGTGAGTTGCGCGTACGAGTCGCGCGCGGGATCGAAACGCCGCACGATGCTGTCCGCTCCGTGACGAATGCCCGAACAGTGCGCGTTCCGGCTGACGACTGCGTGCGGTTTCTGCATGGCCTCTCCGTTCAACGATCGATGCCTGCAGTCCAGGGACGGCTCTGATGCGCAACAAGAAAAAATGTCGTAAAAAATGGGCTCGAACGTGTAGCGATCGCGGCATCGCATCGGCCATCGCGCCGCGTCGCATGAGGCCGTGCTACTGTCGCAGCAACCGGCACGCACGTTTCTTCATCGTTCCATTCCGCCACGGAGTGCGCGTGAACAATCCGCTGATTATCGGCTTTGCGCTCGTCGCGCTCGATGTGGTGGTATGGCGTTGCGCGATACCCAGAAACGAAGTCGCGCGGCTGCTGGTGCGGCTCTGCATCTATGCGGCCTTTAGCGCGCTGCTGTTCAGCTCGAACCTGAGCCCGTTCTCACAGGCGCCTTATTTGAATTCGCGGCCGCTGCACGTGATCGGCCAGGTGCTCGAAATCATCTGGTGGCTGATGGGCGCGCGCCTGCTCAGCATGGCGCTCGACACGCTGCTCCTGCCCAGGACCTGGCGCCGTCAGCGGCTCTTTCAGGACGTGTTCGGCGCGCTCGTGTTTCTCGCCGCCGTCGTCGCCGCGCTCGGCTTCGTGCTCGAACTGCCCGTGCGCGGGCTCGTCGCGACATCGGGCGCGCTCGCGATCGTGCTGGGCCTCGCGATTCAAAGCACGCTCAGCGATGTGTTCGCGGGCATCGTGATCAACACGACCGAGCCGTATCACATCGGCAACTGGGTTTCAATCGACGGCGTCGAGGGCAAGGTGCTGGAGATGAACTGGCGCGCGACGCATCTGCTGACGTCGCAAGGCAACATCGTCATCGTGCCGAACGCCGTCGCGGCCAAGGCAAAGATCACGAACAGCAGCCGCCCGCCGACGCTGCATGGCGTGACCGTCACGCTCGAGATCACGCCCGAAGCACGCCCGGGCGTCGTGCTGGCCGCGCTCGAACGCGCGCTGGCGGGCGTGCGCGCCGTGATCGCCGACCCCGCGCCGTATGCGCTCGTGAAGAGGACCACCGTCACGTCGATCCAGTACGAAGCGACGGCGTACGTCGACGACATGAGCAAGAAGCTCGCTGCCACGAACGAGCTTTACGACCTGTGCTACCGGCATCTCGCGGCAGCGGGCGTCGAGCTGCGTCCGCTGGGCGTCCCGTATGCGCCGCCCGCGCCCGCAGCGCAGGTCGATCGCAAGATCGGCCTGCTCAGGCGCGTCGAACTGTTCGCCGCATTGACGCAGGAAGAACTGGCGCGGCTCGCGCCACTGCTTTCGCGCCACGAATATGACCGCGGCGACATCGTGCTCACACCCGAAACCGTCCCCGATAATCTGAGCATCGTCGATTCGGGCGTGCTGTCGGTCGTTGCGGAAAATGCGTCCGGTACCGTCGAAGTGAACCGCCTCGGTCCCGGCGATGCAATGGGCGAAGCGGGGCTGCTCGCGGGCATGCCCGCGCGCGTGAAGATTTCGGCGCTGACGCAAGCCGTCGTCTATCAGTTGAAGAAAGACGACGTGACGCCGCTGCTCAAGGACAACCCCGACGTCGCAAAGCTGATGTGCCGCCTGCTGTCGCGCCGCCAGGATACGCTAGGCAAGCTCGGCGCGCCGACACCCGTCGCCCAGTCGGAGCAGTCGATCTTTCAATGGCTGCTCGATGGCATGCGCAAGCTGCACGATCTGACGTTCTGAACTGAACGGTGCGCGGCGCATCGCATGACGCTTTCGCCACGCAATGCGCACGTCAGCGCTTCAAACGCGATTAAACGATCAAACCCGTTCGATCGCGATCGCGATGCCTTGCCCGACGCCGATGCACATCGTGCACAGCGCGAAACGCCCTTGCGTGCGTTGCAGCTGATACATCGCGGTCGTCACGAGGCGCGCGCCGCTCATGCCGAGCGGATGGCCCAATGCGATCGCGCCGCCGTTCGGATTCACGCGCGCGTCGTCATCGGCGACACCCAGCGCGCGCAGCACGGCAAGGCCTTGCGATGCAAACGCTTCGTTCAGCTCGATCACGTCGAACTGGTTGATGTTCATGTTCAGTCGCGCAAGCAGCTTCTGCGTCGCGGGTGCAGGGCCGATGCCCATCACGCGCGGATCGACGCCTGCCGTCGCGATGCCGAGCACGCGTGCGCGCGGCGTCAGCCCGTAACGCTTCGCGGTCTCGGCGTTCGCGAGCAGCAAGGCGGCCGCGCCGTCGTTGACGCCCGACGCGTTGCCCGCCGTCACCGTGCCGTCCGGGCGCACGACGCCCTTCAGCTTCGCGAGCGCTTCGAGGCTCGTCTCGCGCGGATGCTCGTCCTTCGATACGACGATCGCGTCGCCCTTCTTCTGCGGAATCGTCACGGAAACGATTTCCTGCGCGAGCGTGCCGTCCTGCTGCGCGCGCGCCGCCTTCTGCTGGCTGCGCAGCGCGAACGCATCCTGATCGGCGCGGCTGACGTTGTAATCGGTTGCGACGTTCTCACCCGTCTCCGGCATCGAGTCGACACCGTACAGCCGCTTCATCAGCGGATTGACGAAACGCCAGCCGATCGTCGTGTCATGGATGTCGGCCTGACGCGAGAACGCGCTCGTCGCCTTGCCCATCACGAACGGCGCGCGGCTCATGCTCTCGACGCCGCCCGCGACCATTAACCCCGCCTCACCCGATTTGATCGCGCGCGCCGCAATGCCGACGGCGTCCATGCCCGAGCCGCACAGACGGTTGACGGTCGATCCCGGCACGTCCTTCGGCAGGCCCGCCAGCAGCAGCGACATGCGCGCGACGTTGCGGTTGTCCTCGCCGGCCTGGTTCGCGCAGCCGTAGATCACGTCGTCGATCGCGCTCCAGTCGACTTCCTTGTTGCGCTCCATCAGCGCCTTGAGCGGCACGGCGCCCAGATCGTCGGCGCGCACCGACGACAGCGAACCCGCATAGCGGCCAATCGGCGTGCGAATCGCGTCGCACAGGAAAGCTTCCGTCATGAGATGTCTCCAGTAATGGCAGGCTGGCGTATCGTGGAAGGCGCCAGCATCGGCGCATGGGGAGCGCCGGAAAACATGCCGATGAACCGATATTTGTTCTATACTCGAACAAACGATCATATATCGAACAATTCAGGTTTGATGATAGGCGGCTGACGGAAAGACTGTCAAGCGCGAAGGCGCGCGAGTGCGCGACGAAATCCGCTATGAGGTGTCGCTGAAAACGGCAGAGTCCGGCAGAAACCGGCAGGAAGCGGCGGCGCGCGGAAAGCTGTGGCGAAGTTGGCGAATCCGGGCGCTTGCGCTATCGTCACGGCTTTCCGCAGGCTAACGAAGGCTGTCCAACGTTTGAACGTATCGTGCATAGGCCCATGAGCAAAGTCCCACCAGCGTCACAAGCCGTTTCCGTCAACGATGGGGACGCGCCCGACAAACCGGGCGACTCGTACGTGCAATCGTTCGCGCGCGGCCTCGCGGTGATCCGCGCGTTCAACGCCGAGCGTCCCGAGCAGACGCTCACCGACGTCGCATCGGCGACGGGCCTCACGCGCGCGGGCGCGCGCCGCATTTTGCTGACGCTGCAAACGCTCGGCTACGTCGAGGCCGAAGGGCGTCTGTTTCGGCTAACGCCGAAGATTCTCGATCTCGGTTTCGCGTATCTGACGTCGATGCCGTTCTGGAATCTCGCCGAGCCCTTCATGGAAGAACTGTCGGCGCAGGTGCACGAAAGCTGTTCGGCGGCCGTGCTCGACCGCACGGAAATCGTATACGTGCTGCGCGTGCCGACGCACAAGATCATGACGATCAATCTGTCGATCGGCAGCCGTTTGCCCGCGTATTGCACGTCGATGGGACGCGTACTGCTGTCGTCGCTTGACGAAGCGACACTCGACGCGACGCTCGACGCCTCGCCCATCGTCGCGCACACGCCGCGCACGATCACCGACAGGAACGAGTTGAAGAAGGCGATTGCGCAAGTGCGCAGCCAGGGCTGGGCCGTCGTCGATCAGGAACTGGAAGGCGGGCTGATTTCACTATCCGCGCCGATCCGCAACCGGCGCGGACAGATCATCGCGGCGATGAATATCAGCGGCAACGCGCAGCGCAATTCCGCGAAGCAGATGGTGAAGGCGTTTCTTGAGCCGCTGCAAAAAGCGGCGCAGTCCGTGTCGGAGATGGTCGCGCTGCGCGGTTGATTGCGGTTGCGTGCGGTTGATCGCGATCGCGTGCGGCTTGCTTGCGCAGCGTGAAGAGTGCGAGCGACGCGTGCGTCAGTGGCTTCGCGTCGGCGAACCGCGAGAGCGAAGCCGCGCATAGGGCGCCGGTTCAAACGCCTATCCATCAACGGCCCATCACCGGCCCATCAACGCCCCAGATAACGCTCCACGAGACGCGCCCAGTACGCGGCCCCGATCGGCAGGTTGCGGTCGTTGAAATCGTAGTGCGGGTTGTGCACCATGCAGCCGTCTTCGCCGACACCGTTGCCCAGGCGCAGGAACGACCCCGGCCGCTGTTCCAGCATGAACGCGAAGTCTTCGCTGCCCATCAGGATGTCGGCGTTCGGCTCGACGTTTTCGGCGCCCACCAGTTCGCGCGCGACCTGAATCGCGAACTCCGTTTCGGCATCCGTATTGACGACGACGGGATAGCCTTCGATGTAGTCGACGTGCGCCTTGCCGCCATAGCTCGCGGCCTGCGCTTCGGCGAGTTCGGTGATGCGCTGCTTCAGAAGCGCCCGCACTTCCGGGCTGAACGAGCGCACGCTCAGTTCGAGCTTCGCGCTCGACGGAATCACGTTGTTCGCGACGCCCGAATGCATCGTGCCGACCGTCACGACAGCGGGCTGCGCCGGGTTCACGTTGCGCGCGACGATGGTCTGCAGCGCCATCACGATGCTCGACGCGATCACGATGGGATCGACGGCGAGATGCGGACGCGCCGCGTGGCCGCCGACGCCTTCGATTGTGATCGTCGCCTTGTCGCCCGCGGCCATGAACGCGCCCTTGCGGAACAGAAACTTGCCCGGCTCCGCGCCCGGATGGTTGTGCACGCCGAACACGGCGTCGCACGTAAAGCGCTCGAACAGGCCGTCTTCGATCATCTTCTTCGCGCCGCTGTCGATCCCGCTTTCCTCGGCCGGCTGAAAGTACAGATGCACCGTGCCCGAGAAGCGGCGTGTCTTCGCCAGATGCTGGGCCGCGCCGAGCAGCATCGTCGTGTGGCCGTCGTGGCCGCATGCGTGCATCCTGCCGTGCCTTCCGCTCGCATACGGCAGGCCCGTCTGCTCGACGATGGGCAGTGCGTCCATGTCCGCGCGCAGCCCGATGCTGCGCGTGCCGTCGCCGACCTTCAACGTGCCGACCACACCCGTCTTGCCGACCCCGCGCGTCACCTTCCAGCCCCACGCCTCCAGCTTTTCGGCGACGAGCGCCGCCGTCGCCACTTCTTCGTACGCGAGTTCGGGATGGTGGTGAATGTGGTGGCGGATATCGCGCAGTGAAGCAGCGGCGGGTTCGAGGTCGGCGATTTCGGTCAGAGGGCTGGCGTCGGTCATCAAGGGTGCTCCGCGGGTTTGTTCTGGTCTCTTCGCCGCGTCTCGTGCGCAGCGTCAATCCGCAGACTATAGCAACGCGAGGTCTTTCCCGTAAGACGGTCGTGCGTCTGACTTACTTAACGCTTTCATCGGGAACGGGCGCATCGGTCCCGGGCTCACGCGACAGCTGCGCCGACGCTTCATGCTTCAACACATCGACGAACGCATGGCCGGCTGCTTCGAGCGTGCCGGAATTATCGATATGCGTGAGATGCGCGCCATCGGGCAGCGTGAACGGCGCCTGGCGCGCAAGGCGTGCCTCGACCTGCTCCTGCGTCTCGCGTCCGCGCGCCACGAGACGTTGCGCGAGAATATGAGGCGCGGCATGGATATGCACGACTTCGAGATGCGGATAGCGCTTCAGCGCACGCGACAGATACGCACGCGACCCATTGATGACGACCGTGCAGCCGCGCGCCAGCCACGCGTCGATCTCGATCCCGATGCCGTAGTGCAGTTCATGACTCGACCATTCAAGCGCAAAGAGACCGTGCGCCGAACGCGCGGCGAACTCTTCGTGCGTCAACGCGATGTGATTTTCGTTGTGCCCCGTGCCGCGCGTGATGTAGCGATGCGCAAAGACGACGCGCGTGCCGGCGACATGATCGCGCGCGTAGTGCAGCAGCGAATCCTTGCCGGCGCCCGATGGTCCGATCACGTAGATCAAACGGCCCTTCATGCGTTCATTCACTCCTTCATTCACGCCTCGTGTTCTGCCGTAAATGGGAGCCGCTGCCACAGCATGAACGGCTCGCCAGGCGCAGGCTCGACGCAGATCGCCGCGCCGTCGATGGACAACGGCCCGAGACGCTGCGCCTCGCGATGCCACCATCCGACGATCGCGGCGCGGTCGGCGGCATTGTCGAGCGAATTGGACAGCGTCATATGGAAACGAAACTCGTCGAGCACATACGGATATCCCCATTCGACGAGCAGTTCGCGCTGGCGTTCCGTCAGCGGAGCCTGCATGCGCTTTGCGATATCGGCGGCGGACGGCTTCTCGCGCAGCGGCGCGAAAGTGTGCAGCGCATCGGCGGCGAGCGCGCACATCTGTTCGTCTCCCGATGGCGTCGCGGGACGCATCGCCACGAAGTCGCCCAACGTCGCCGCTTCGACGTGCAATGCGAAAGGCCTCTGCGTATGCGCCCAGTTTTCAGCGGCTTCGAGCAGATCGGCGACGGTTGCGCGACCGGCAAGACGGAACGGCGCGACGAGCGTGCCGTGCCAGCCATAGCGGCGCGGCGATGCCGTCAGTTGCGCAAGCGGTTCGGACAGCGCGGGCGCTTGTTGCGGGTCGATCGAAGCGCCGCTCTCGGCATCGCGGCCGAGCCACGCGCAGCCCGCATCCCACCAGCCCGACGCGCGCGCCGGCGCGTAATAGATCGCGAAGCGCGCCTGCGCGGACCAGGCATTCATCGTGGCTGTGCTCATACGTCGTGCTCGACCATCAGTTGCACGCGGTCCGCGGCGAAGTGCGTGAAGCCGTACTTGATTGGCGTGCCTTCCGTATCGACGTCGACGTTCTCGACCCAGAGCACCGGCTGCTGCCGGTTGATGCCGAGACGCCGCGCGACTTCCGGCTCGGGCAATACGCTGCCGATACGGCTCCACTTGCGCAGATAATCGTTCACGCCATATTCGGCCATCGCCTTCGTGATGCCGCCCACGCGTTCGAGCACGTCGGGCAGATCCGCGAAACGCGCGGCCGGATAGAAGTTGCGCGCGAACGTGAGCGGCACGCCGTCCGCTTCATGCAGCGACTCGATGCGATACACGAACGCGCCCGCGCGCAGGCCCAGCGCCTTCGCGACGGTGGGATCGGCCTTCACGCGCGCCGCCGACAGCATCGTGCCCGCCGCCGAATGATGCTGCTGCCGCAGGTTCTCGGTGAAGCGCGTGCGGCGGCCGATCGTATAGTCGATGGCACCCGGCTGCACGAACGTGCCGCGTCCCTGCTCGACGCTGACGAGTCCTTGCGCGGCGAGGCCCAGCATCGCACGGCGGATCGTATGGCGGTTCACGTCGAAGCGCCGCGCAAGCTCGCCTTCGCTCGGCAGACGTCCGTCCTCGCCGAAGCCGCTTGCCGCGATCTCCTTCGCGAGAATCTGCTCGATCTGCCGCCACACGGCAACGCCCGCTCCCCGTTCGAGCATCGTGCCCGGCGCTGCGTCGTCGTTCGATGTCATGGTGCTGTCATTCCCTTCCGTTCAAATAAGCGTTCTTTGCATTGTAGTCCGCGAGCCGTGGCGGAAATATGAAATGCGCCTTCTGTCACGGGACAGCGACGTTTTAGCTCTAAACGTCTAGACGTTTAGACGAATAGATGCTCAAATGTCTGCACTTGCCACCGATGGTCCACTGATCGTCCACTTCCAGGAAATGCCGATGAGCGCCCCCGCTTCTCCGCCTGCCACCGCCTCCCCTGCCTCAGCCAACGCCGCGCGCCGCGCATGGATGGCCGTCCTCGCCCGCGCGCCGCGCGCCGATCTCGAAACCGCGCTGAGCCGCGCGATGGAAGGCACGCCATTCCCCGCATTCGATTGGCTGCGTCCGCCCGAGATCGGGCTTGCGATGGTGCGCGGACGCATCGGCGGCACGGGCGATGCATTCAATCTCGGAGAAGCGACGGTCACGCGCGCCACGCTGCGTCTGCGCGCGGCCAATGACGATACGGATGAGAGCGCAACGGTCGGCGTCGCGTGTCATCTGGGACGCGACCGCCGCCGCGCCGAACTCGCTGCTATCGCAGACGCACTGCTGCAAACGCCGCAGCATCGCGAACGTCTGCAGCAGCAGCTGATCGCGCCGCTCGCTACGCAACTCGCGGCGAAACGTGCGCAACGTCAACAGGACGCCGCATCGACGCGCGTCGAATTCTTCACGATGGTCCGAGGCGACTGATGAACCCTTCCCCGCAATCCGCGCAGATCGCGCTCTCCATGCTGACGCCGGGCTTCGCCGATCCCGTCCACGATACGCAGACGGTGTTTCGCACGCTGCTCGATGCGCTGTCGCGTCCGGGCAAGATCGGCACGATCGACAACGTGCTGCCCGCTTCGCGCAGCGACGCGCGCAACAACCTGCCGCACGCGCGCGCCGATCTTGCGGTTTTCGCCGCGCTGCTCGCGCTGTGCGACTACTCGACGCCCGTGTGGCTCTCGCAGCCCGATGCCGTGCTCGGCTCGGCGTTGCGCTTTCATACGGGCGCGCCGCTCGTCGACGAGCCGCAAAAGGCCGCGTTCGCCTATGTGCACGACGCGAGCACGCTGCCGCCGCTCACGAGCTTCGCGCTCGGCGCGCCCGAAACGCCGGAGCAATCGGTGACACTGCTCGTGCGCGTCGATTCCTTGACGCAAGGAGCGCCCGTCGCGTTACGTGGCCCCGGCATCGAAGACACACACACGATCGCGCCGTCCGGCCTGCCAGAGCGTTTCTGGCGCGAGCGCGCCGAACTCGCGCCGCTCTTTCCGTGCGGCATCGACTGTTGTCTCGTCTGCGGCGACACGCTCATCGGCCTGCCGCGCACAACCCGAGTGGAGCTGAACTAATGTACGTTGCCGTCAAAGGTGGAGAACGCGCGATCGAAGCATCGTGGCGTCTGCTCGACAAGGCGCGCCGCGGCGATACGCAGTTCGCCGAACTGAGCGTCGCGCAGATTCGCACGCAGTTGCGCCTCGCCGTCGCGCGCGTGATGACGGAAGGCTCGGTCTACGACGAAGAGCTAGCCGCGCTCGCGATCAAACAGGCAGCCGGCGATCTCGTCGAAGCGATCTTCCTGCTGCGCGCCTATCGCACGACGCTGCCGCGCTTCGGCTACACGCAGCCCGTCGACACGGAAGACATGCACATCGAGCGGCGCATCTCCGCGACGTTCAAGGACGTGCCCGGCGGCCAGATGCTCGGCGCGACGTATGACTACACGCAGCGGCTGCTCGATTTCACTTTGCTCGCCGAAGGCGACGACGAAGATGCCGCCGCGCCCGCAAAGCGCAGCGAAAGCGCAAGCGAAGAAGCGATGCCGCGCGTCGTCTCGCTGCTCGACAAGGAAGGCCTGATCGAACAGGAATGCGTGTCCGAAGACACACCCGAACCCGGCGATCTGTCGCGCGAGCCGCTGTCTTTTCCCGCGAGCCGCGCGACGCGCCTGCAAAACCTCGCTCGCGGCGACGAAGGCTTTCTGCTCGCGATGGGCTACGCGACCCAGCGCGGCTACGCGCACTCGCATCCGTTCGCGGGCGAGATCCGCTTCGGCACGGTGGCCGTCGAGATGGAGCTCGACGAACTCGGCGAGGCCGTCGAGATCGGCGAAATCGACGTGACGGAATGCCAGATGATCAACCAGTTCGCGGGCAGCAGCGAAGTGCCGCCCACCTTCACGCAAGGCTACGGTCTCGCGTTCGGTCATTCGGAGCGCAAGGCGATGGCGATGGCGTTGGTCGATCGCGCGCTGCGCGCTGAAGAACTCGGCGAAACGCTCGGCTCGCCGACGCAGGACGTCGAATTCATGCTGTCGCACAGCGATAACGTCGAGGCATCGGGCTTCGTGCAGCATCTGAAACTGCCGCATTACGTCGACTTCCAGTCCGAACTCGAACTCGTGCGCCGTCTGCGCGCGAAACACGCGGCACGCGATCAGCGCGACGACAGCGACCCGAACGGCAAAGAGAACAAAGAGGAGCAAGCGGCATGAACGCGCCCGACACGACGATGCAAAGTTCGGCGCATGACAGCGCCGCCGAGGGCTACAACTTTGCGTATCTCGACGAACAGACCAAGCGCATGATCCGCCGCGCGCTGCTGAAGGCAGTGGCCGTGCCGGGCTATCAGGTGCCGTTCGCATCGCGCGAAATGCCGCTGCCATTCGGCTGGGGCACGGGCGGCATTCAGGTGACGGCATCGATCATCGGGCGTGACGACACGCTGAAAGTGATCGACCAGGGCTCCGACGAAACGACGAACGCCGTCAACATTCGCCGCTTCTTCGCGCGCACGACGGGCGTCAGCACGACCCGCAAGACGAGCGAGGCGACCATCGTGCAGACGCGTCACCGCATTCCCGAAACGCCGCTCACCGACAAGCAGATTCTCGTCTATCAGGTGCCGATGCCTGAGCCGCTGTTCCGGCTCGAGCCGCGTGTAGCCGAGTGCAAGAAGCTGCACGCGCTCGCCGACTACGGTCTCATCAGCGTGAAGCTGTACGAGGACATCGTGCATCACGGCAGCATCGCGACGACGTACGACTACCCGGTGATCGTCAACGGACGCTATCTCGCGTCGCCGTCGCCGATCCCGAAGTACGACAACCCGAAGATGCACATGAACCCCGCGCTGCAACTGTTCGGCGCGGGACGCGAGCGGCGCATCCACGCGATTCCGCCGTACACGCCCGTAAAAAGCCTCGATTTCGACGATCACCCGTTCGAGGTGCAGCGTTGGGAGCATGCGTGCGCGCTGTGCGGATCGACGGAGAGCTTCCTCGATGAAATGATCGTCGACGATGCGGGCAAGCGGATGTTCGTCTGCTCGGACAGCGACTACTGCCACGAGCGCCGCGAACAGCAAGGGATCGAACAGATCGGGAAACACAACGAAGGAGAAAGCGCATGACGCCGCTTCTGAGCGCACGCGCGCTCACCAAACAATATGGCGGCCGCAACGGTTGCCGCAACGTCAGCTTCGATCTCTATCCGGGCGAAGTGCTGTGCATCGTCGGCGAATCGGGTTCGGGCAAATCGACGCTGCTGAACACGCTCGCGCTGCGCATGAGCGCCGATGCCGGTACGCTGCATTATGCGAGCGCGCATGGCGGCATGGACGATCGACTCGATCTGCTCGCGTTGTCGGAGCCGCGCAAGCGTCTTTTGATGCGCACCGAGTGGGGCTTCGTGCAGCAGAATCCGCGCGACGGTTTGCGCAACGGCGTGTCGGCGGGCGCGAATATCGGCGAGCCGTTGATGGCTGTCGGCGCGCGCCACTACGGCAAGATTCGCGATACGGCGACGCAATGGATGTCGCGCGTCGAGCTCGACGCATCGCGTATCGATGAACTGCCGTCGGCGTTTTCGGGCGGCATGCAGCAGCGTCTGCAGATCGCGCGCAATCTCGTGACGGGCCCGCGGCTCGTGTTCATGGACGAACCTACGGCGGGTCTCGACGTATCCGTGCAGGCGCGCCTGCTCGATCTGCTGCGCACGCTGACGTCGACGCTGCATCTGTCCGTGCTGATCGTCACGCACGACATCGGCGTGGCGCGTCTGCTCGCGCATCGGCTGATGGTGATGCAAGGCGGCGAAGTGGTCGAGGCGGGTCTCACGGATCAAGTCCTCGACGACCCGCAGCACCCGTACACGCAGACGCTCGTCTCTTCCGTTCTTCCCGTTTGAGGTCCTGGCGATGACAACGTCAATCGAAACATCGTTCGTCGACAACAAAGCGCTGATGCTGCGCGCCGTCAATATCGGCAAGACGTTCACGCTGCACGGCCAGGGCGGCGTGCAGATCGAAGCGCTCGCGGGCGTGTCGCTCGACGTCGTGCGCGGCGAATGCGTGGTGCTGGTGGGGCCGTCGGGCGCGGGCAAGAGCACGTTCCTGCGCTGCCTGTACGGCAACTATCTGGCGAGCGCGGGCACGATCGCGATCCGCGACGAAGCGCACGAAGCGAAGCACGTGCGGATCACGGGCGCCGAGCCGCGCGACGTGCTGTATTTGCGGCGCAGCGTCGTCGGCTACGTGAGCCAGTTCCTGCGCGTGATTCCGCGCGTAAGTGCGCTCGATCTCGTCGCCGAGCCGCTCGTCTCGCGCGGCGTCGATGAAAATGAAGCGCATGAGCGCGCCGCCGCATTGCTCGCGCGGCTCAACGTGCCGGAACGTTTATGGCCGCTCGCGCCCGCGACGTTTTCGGGCGGCGAGCAGCAGCGCGTGAATATCGCGCGCGGCCTGATCGCGGAACATCCCGTGCTGCTACTCGACGAACCGACGGCTTCACTCGATGCGGAGAACCGCGACATCGTCGCGGACCTGATCGTCGAAGCGCGCGAGCGCGGCGCGGCCATCGTCGGCATCTTCCATGACGAAGACACGCGCGCGAAAGTCGCCACGCGACGGCTCGAACTGCGTCCACCGCTGCGTCATACACCGGCACTACACTGATATCGATCGGATACGGAGCACCCAGATGTTGATCAAGAACGCTCGCGTCGTGACGCGGGACGAAGTTTTCAACGGCGTCGTGCAGGTCGAAGACGGCGTGATTCGCGATGTCGCGCGCGGCACCACATCCGCCGCCGACGCCCAGGACTGGGACGGCGACTACCTGTTGCCGGGCCTGATCGAACTGCATACGGACAATCTCGAGAAGCATCTGGTGCCGCGTCCGGGCGTCGAATGGAATACGGATGCCGCGTTCGTGATCCACGACGCGCAGGTGGCGGCCGCCGGCATCACGACGGTGTTCGATGCGCTCGCGATCGGCTCGCGATCGAACGTCGGCTTGCGCGGCCGCGATACGCAGACGCGTTGCGCGCAG
This sequence comes from Paraburkholderia diazotrophica, assembly GCF_900108945.1. Lineage (GTDB taxonomy): Bacteria > Pseudomonadota > Gammaproteobacteria > Burkholderiales > Burkholderiaceae > Paraburkholderia > Paraburkholderia diazotrophica. The sequence continues at coordinate 20,286 of NZ_FNYE01000018.1, forward strand.
GCGCTGCAGCGCTTCTCCGAGCGCAAGCTGCTGCGCGCCGAGCACTTCCTGCATCTGCGCTGCGAGATCGCGACGCCCGATGTCGTCGAAGTGTTCGATACGCTGAAGGACCATCCGCTGCTGCGTCTCGCTTCCGTGATGGATCACACGCCCGGCCAGCGCCAATGGCACGACCGCGAGCAATGGCGCCGCTTCCAGGAGCGCCACGGCAAGATGACGGACGAACACGTGGCCGCGACGCTCGTCGCGCTCGAAGACGAACAGCAGCGCTTCGCAGACCGGCATCGCCATGAGATCGTCGAGCGCTGCAAGGCGCTGGGCGTGCCCGTCGCGAGCCACGACGACACGCTCGTCGAGCACGTGCGGCAGGCCGCTGACGAGGGCATCGTACTCGCCGAATTCCCGACCACGCGCGTCGCCGCCGAAGCGGCGCACCGTCACGGCATCGCGACGATCATGGGCGCGCCGAACATCGTGCGCGGCGGCTCGCACTCGGGCAACGTGTCGGCGCTGGAGCTGGCGAAGGCGGGGCTGCTCGATATCCTCTCGTCCGACTACGTGCCGTCGAGCCTGCTGACGGCCGCCTTCGAGCTTGTGGACAAGGCCGACTGGTCGCTGCCGCAGGCGATGGCAACCGTGTCGGCGGAACCGGCGCGCACGGCCGGCCTGCATGACCGCGGCGCGATCGAAATCGGGCTGCGCGCGGATTTCGTCCGCGTGACGATGCTGGATGCATTGCCCGTCCCGCGCGCAACATACCGCGCGGGTGAGCGGATCGTTTGATAAGCGCCACCTGATAGCGTGTTCGATACGGCTTCTGTACGGGCCGCCCGGCCCGTCTCGGCCCGTTCGGGTCGCTGAGCGAAAGCACTGATGGAAAAGCGTTTGCCGCACTGCCGCATGAGCGGCAAGCGCTCCCGCCAAAAGCGCCCCGCCGCGTCGCGCGTGCCAGTCGGCGGCTGTCGATCGGAGGCTGTCGATTGGCTTTCGGCTCGTCTTCTTGCCCCATATCACAAAACCGCCCTTTAGAGGCAATACTCCTGTGCCATCCGGTGTTTCACTAGCACCGCAAATATTTTGATTTGTTAAGCTTGGCGCGCGCTGCTGGCGGCTGGCCAGCGGCCATAGACAAGCCCGGACACAACGGCCGGGCATCGTCGCGCAGCGGCACGACCGCATGCGGGACACTTCGAACCACTCCCGGGAGTACATCAGTGAAAAAACTGCTTGCGGCTTTGACGGTTGCCCTGCTCGCCACCGTTTCGATCGGCGCACACGCAAAAGACTGGACCACCATCCGTTTCGGCGTCGACGCCAGCTATCCGCCGTTTGAATCGAAGGGCTCCGACGGCAAGCTGGTCGGCTTCGACATCGATCTCGGCAACGAGATCTGCGCGCGCCTGAAGGCGAAGTGCGTGTGGGTCGAGAACGACTTCGACGGCATGATCCCGGCGCTGAAGGCGAAGAAGTTCGACGGCGTGCTGTCGTCGATGTCGATGACGCCGCAACGCGCCGAACAGATCGCTTTCTCGTCGAAGCTGTTCAACACGCCGACGCGCCTCGTCGCGAAGAAGGGCTCGAACATCCTGCCGACGGCGGAATCGCTGTCGGGCAAGTCGGTCGGCGTCGAACAGGGCACGATCCAGGAAACGTACGCAAAGACCTACTGGGAGCCGAAGGGCGCGAAGGTCGTGCCGTACCAGAACCAGGACCAGGTTTATGCTGACCTGATCTCGGGCCGTCTGGACGCTGCGCTGCAAGACGCCGTGCAGGCTGAAATCGGCTTCCTGAAGACGCCGCGCGGCGCGGGCTTCCAGTTCGTCGGCAAGGATCTCGAAGACAAGAAGATCCTGGGCGAAGGCGCTGGCATCGGCATGCGCAAGGAAGACACCGATCTGAAGGCGAAGGTCGACAAGGCCATCGCCGACATCATCAAGGACGGCACGTACAAGAAGATCGAGAAGAAGTACTTCGACTTCGACGTGTACGGCGGCTGATCGTCGCCGCATCGCGCGAGGCACGCAGCGCCGCGCCTCGCGACGCTACGCAGACGGGCTCCCTTCGGAGCCCGTTTCGTTTTTTGGCCCAGGCAACGAGCCGCCCCGTTCGCCCGCGCCGCCCAAATGGGCTAAGATCGAACGGTTCATCGGCGCGATCGTTGATTTGTTGTGCGCGCCACCGTTTTCAGCCTCATCCCTTTGCAACTACAGCGCACGTTCCGCGTCGTTCGCAGCGCCACATCGATCATGCAAACCCACAATCATCCGCTGATTTCCCCGACCCTCGGCACCGCTCGCAGCCTGACGAGCTTCCACTACGGTCCGAGCGGCAGCCAGAAGGTCTATATCCAGTCGTCGCTGCACGCGGACGAGCTGCCCGGCATGCTGGTGTCGTGGGCGCTGCGCCGCAAGCTCGAAGCGCTCGAAGCCGCGGGCAAGCTGCGCGGCGAAGTCGTCGTCGTGCCCGTCGCGAACCCGATCGGGCTGAACCAGCATGTGCTCGGGCTGCTCGCCGGCCGCTTCGAAACGAACACCGCGCAGAACTTCAATCGCAACTTCTACAACCTGTTCGATCTGATCGAGCCCGTGATCGAAGAGCGTCTGACGGGCGACGCGGACCAGAACCGCATGATCGTCCGCCAGGCGATGCGCGAAGCGCTAGACACGCAAAAGCCCCGCACCGAAATCGAATCGCAGCGTCTCGCGCTGCAACAGCTGTCGTACGACGCGGACATCGTGCTCGACCTGCATTGCGACTGGGAAGCGGCGCTGCATCTGTACACGAACCCGGACCTGTGGCCCGACGTCGAGCCGCTCGCGCGCTATCTGGATTCGAAAGCGTCGCTGCTCGCAGTCGATTCCGTCGGCAATCCGTTCGATGAGATTCACAGCTTCTGCTGGTCCGAACTGCGCACGCGCGTCGGCGACCGCTTCCCGATTCCGAACGGCTCGATCTCGGTGACGATCGAGTTGCGCAGCCAGCGCGACGTCTCATACGAGTTCGCCGAGCACGACGCGCAAGGCATCATCGAATACCTGACGCATCGCGGCCTGATCGCGGGCGAAGCCGCGCCGCTGCCGCCGCTCGAGTTCGCCGCGACGCCGCTCGCAGGCACCGAGCCGATCGTGACGCCCGCAAGCGGCGTCGTCGTGTATCGCCAGGAAGTGGGCAAGTGGGTCGAAGCGGGCGAGCCCGTCGCCGATATCGTCGATCCGCTGACGAACCGCGTCGTCACACTCAAGACGAACGTGGCGGGCGTGATGTACGCGCGCCATCTGTCGCGCTTTGCCCAGGCCGGAATGGAGATCGCGCGCATTGCGGGCGCGAAGGCGTATCGCACGGGGCAATTGCTGTCGGCATAAGGATGCCGTGCGGCGAGCGCCGCCTCGCTTCGCAACGAATCGCCCGCCTTGCGCGGGCGATTCTGTTTGCAGCGCTTGAAGCGCTTGTGCGCTTGCGCGCCTGTCAACGGCGCCGCGCAGCGCATATGCACAGGTTCGCGCACAAGCCTTTCGTACGCGAATGATCATCTGTCGCATTTGTACGACAAATCTATTAGAAATATTTACTGTCATATTGCTTTCTCTTGCTCCCTATAAATTTCCGCCCGTCGCGCGACCTGCCGGAGAGCCAGGCTCGCGATTGCACCTTAAAAACCGGAGAAAGCTTTTGAACAAGAAGATCATTACCACCGCTCTACTCGCCTCGGCTTTTGCAGGCTCCGCACACGCACAAAGCAGCGTCACGCTGTATGGCCTGATCGACGCTGGTATCAGCTACGCGAATCACTCGAAGACGGCATCAGGCGGCTCGGAAAAGCTGTTCAAGTATGACGACGGCGTCGCGCAAGGCAGCCGTTGGGGCCTGCGCGGCACGGAAGACCTGGGCGGCGGCCTGAAGGCACTGTTCGTGCTGGAAAGCGGCTTCAACAGCGGCAACGGTACGTCGGGCCAGGGCGGCGCGCTGTTCGGCCGCCAGGCGTATGTCGGTGTGTCGAAGGATGGCATCGGCTCGCTGACGTTCGGTCGTCAATATTCGTTCTCGACCGACTACTTGGGCGGCAACTATTCGACGGGCGGCCTGACGGTTGCCGGTAACTACGCTTACCACATCAACGACGTCGACCAGCTGACGTCGAGCCGCATCAACAACGCAGTCAAGTTCAGCAGCGCGAACTTCGCGGGCTTCACGTTCGGTGCGATGTACGGCTTCTCGAACTCGACGGCATTCGCCGGCGCACCGGCATCGGGCACGGCGGCTAATCCCGTCGCAGGCTCGTCGCGCGCGTACAGCTTCGGCCTGAACTACGCGAACGGCCCGATCGGCCTCGGCGCAGCGTACACGGACATCCGCTTCCCGAGCCAGGCAACGCCCGCCTTCTCGACGTCGATCGCAAACGTCGGCACGGGCACCGTGCGCGACCTGCGCACGTTCGGCCTCGGCGGCCGCTACATCATCGGACCGGCTACGCTCTACGCGCTGTGGACGAACACGCACTTGGAGCCGATCACGGGCGCATCGACGACGTTCAACAACTATGAAGGCGGCGTCAAGTACGCGTTCACGCCGGCGCTGGCAGGCGGCCTCGGCTACACGTACTCGCAACTGACGGGCGCGACGCATGGCCACTTCAACCAGGTGGACGCAAGCGTCGACTACGCACTGTCGAAGCGCACCGATGTCTACGCGCTCGCGATCTATCAAGACGCGTCGGGCAAGACGGGTACCACGCCGATCCAGGCTCAGATCGGTTCGTCGACGTCGTACTTCAACACGTCGGGTTCGGGTTCGCAGAACCAGCTGGCGTTCCGCGTCGGCATGCGCCACAAGTTCTAAGCTGTGCCGCGAAGCGAGGTGCCGCTGGGCACTTCGCTTCCGCGCAGATGGACTGGATGGAGAACGCTCCGCTCGCAGAGCGTTTTCTTTTTCTGATGCGCCACTGCGCGTCGCGGCGCTAGTCCGGCGTCACGAATATCCGTATCTCCCCGTTCGGCGTCGGCATGGTGAAGTCGCACGTGCGGCCCGCGCGCACGTCGAAGAGCAGCCGGTCGAGCCGTTCGACCTGCGCCGCCTTTTCGCCCGCGGTCAACCCAACGGCGTCATCCGAATCCTTCAGCAGCGCCTGCCGCGCGGTCAGAATGCGTGCGACCGCGCTCGATCTCGATACGAAAACCTCTTCCATCACGGATACATCCTTCAGGCGCGGTCATATGAAAACGCCGCACGCCGCGCCAGCTACGTTCAAAAGCACTGCGCCCGCCTTTACGCCGGCGCGTGATGATTTTATGGGGATGCGGGAATTCCTGCCGCGATGCGTACACGAACGCACTCGCGCGCGGCTCGGTGCCATGCGTCGAACGGCCGTCGTCGAAGCGGACGCGACCCAACGCCGCAACACCTGTTCCCGGACATGGCGTGCCAACCGGCCCGCCGTCCGATCTGTTACGCTGCGCCCTTTCCCTCAGCCTGAATCTGTGAAGATGGAAATTCCATTCAACGAACGCGGCGTCTCGGTCACGCGCAATGCCTTGTCGGCGGCCGGCCAGGTTTTTCCGTTGCGCGACATCCGGAACGTGCGCGTCGTCACCGTGTACAAGAACAAGGTCCTGCCGTACGCGATTTCGCTGATCGGCGCAGCGGGCGCGGTTGTCGGCGGCATCTATGCGTCGCCCGCGGGCATCGTGTGCGGCGTGATGCTGATCGTGGTCGGCTGGCTCACGTGGCGCACGCAGGACGTCACGCATCGCCTGATGATCCAGACTGGCGACGCCGAACGCGAAGCGTTGTCCAGCATCGACCTGCCGTTCGTCGAGCGCGTCGCGCAGACGGTCCGTGAGGCGCTCGCCGCCCCTGCGCAGAAGAACTGACGACCCACGACTGCACGCGCCGTCTTTACGGAAAATTGACGGCGCCCGCGGTTCCTTTTTTCACGAGCTTGAGATGCTGCCCGCTACAGTGGACGCGTCTCAACAGCCGCGCCGCCAATCACGCGGCGGCGCATCGACGATGCAATCGCAACCCATCCTCGCTTCATCGCGCGCCGCTTCGCGCCGCACGCCGGCCACGGACCGCGCGCAGCAACCGGCGTTGTCCCTCGTGACGATCGACGTGACCGTGCCGGGCACCTCGTCGGCGTCGGGCCGCCGTGCATTGCAGAAAGCGCTCGGCGAAGGCTCGCGTCTCTTCGTGATCGACCTCGACAAACGCAACGCGTGCATCACCTTTCGCATCGATGTGATGGCGCGCAGCGTCGGCGATGTGGTCGGCGCACTCGCGGGCGCACTGCGCCGCGCCACCATCGGCCGCGTGCACGCCGTCTGCGTCACGCATCCGATCGCGCGACGCCACTGACCGGGCGCCGCGGCGAACAGGCGCGACGCCGCGCCACGTACACACATTTTTGCAGGTGGCTCAGACCGCGCGCGTAGAGTCGGCGGTCCTGTCATCTCGCGTGCCCTTGCGCCAGGCCAACCGCGCATTGCGAACGAAAAGCCGTCCGCGTTCGCCGAAACCTGAAGCGCCACGCCTGCCCTGCGGAGCGTGGCTGTCGCCGGGACCACGCATTTTCTGCAAGGTGTGTGCGATGCCTGTCCCGATGTTTGTTCCGTCGTTTGTTCCGTCGTTTTTCCTGCTGTTTGTCCTGCTGTTTGGCTCGTTCTTTGCGCCGCTGTTTGCCTCGCTGTCCGCTCATCTCTTCCGGTGCAAGGCCGGCCTTGCCGGCGTACTGACCGTGCTCGCGCTCGCGGCCTGCTCCACGCCGATCTCGACGCCCGTTCCGCCACAGATGAAAGCGAGCCTCATCAACGAAGGACGCGACGGACTGCTCGTGCCGCTGAACGCCGAACGCAGCGACACGCACGGCCGCACGTCGATCGGCCTGCCCGTGCAGATGGACGGCAAGGCGGTCTATCTGATGCTCGATACGGGCACGCGCGGCGTGCGTGTGCTGTCGTCCGTCCTGCCTCGTTCGAACTATCCGGCAGCGGGCGCGCGGACTTCGCTCGCCTTCGCGACGGACGCGCAGGTTTCCGGCGCCGTCGTCAACGTGCCGCTGAGCATCGCGGGCACGAAGCCCGTCGATGTCGCCGCGCAAGCCGTCGACGAAGTCAGCTGTCTGAAGACCAATAAGCACTGCGTCGCGCAGGACGGCTACACGGGCGAATTCGGCTGGGCGTTCTCGGGCCTCCTGGGCATCGGCGCCGATGAGCCGCGCGACGCGTGCTGCACGCAGCCCCTGCGCGCGCTGCCCGCGAACATCGGTCAACGCTATCTGGTGCGCTCGAACCTCAATCGCCCGTTTCTCGTGCTGAGCCCGTCGAATGCGCTGACCAAAGACTTCACGCTCGTGCCGTTCGCCGTCGCGAAGGACGGCTCGACGCAATGGCCGACGGGCTGCGTGCAAGTGGCCAGCAAGATGCGCTTTTGCGCGCCCGTCGTCTTTTCGACGGGCGGCACGGACATGATCCGCGTCGAGACCGACAAGGCCCCCGACTGGGCCGGCGATACCGACGAGCACAAGGCATTCGCGCAAGGCAACTACGACGTGGTGCTCGGCGTCGGCGACTGGGCGCATCGCTTCAACGATGCGCAAACGGCCATCGTAAAAGCCGCGCCGGGCGCGAACCGTATCGTGATCGGGCTGATGTCGCTGCAGAGCATCGACGTGCTGTTCGATTTCACCAACGGCAAGCTCGGCTTGCGCGCGTCGAAAGAGATCGAACGGATGGGCGGCTGAAACACGCGCGCTTCAGCCGAAGCGAACATACGAAGCGAAGATACGAAGCCAACATAGCCGACATAAAAGCAGCCGCCACGCGATTCGTCATCGCGCGGCGGCTTTTTCAATCGTCGAACGAGTCGAACAAGCCGAACGAGTCGACGATCATTCGATGTCGACGGGCTTCACGTTCCAGATATCGCGTGCGTACTCGGCGATCGTGCGGTCCGACGAGAATTGCCCCATGCCCGCGACGTTTTCGATCGCGCTCGACGTCCAGCCGCGCCGATCGACGTAGCGTCTGTCGACCTCTTCCTGCGCCTTCGCAAACGCCGCGAAATCCGCGAGCACCATGTAGTGATCGCCCCAATCGACGAGCGTGTGGAAGATATCCGAGAAGCGCAGCGGATCGTCCGGCGAGAAGAACCCCGTGCGGATCTGATCGAGCGCCACGCGCAGTTCCGGGTCGTGCTCGTAGATCTCGCGCGGCCGATACCCCATCGCGCGCAGATCGTCGACCTGATCGGCCGTATGCCCGAAGATGAAGATGTTCTCGCGGCCGACGGCTTCGCTGATCTCGATGTTCGCGCCATCCATCGTGCCGATCGTCAGCGCGCCGTTCAGCGCGAGCTTCATGTTGCCCGTGCCCGACGCTTCCGTGCCCGCCATCGAAATCTGCTCGGACAGATCGGCGGCGGGAATGATCAGTTCGGCGACGCTCACGCCGTAGTTCGGCACGAACACGACCTTGAGCTTGTCGCCGATCAGCGGATCGTTGTTCACCTTCTGGGCCACGTCGCCGATCAGCTTGATGATCGTCTTCGCCATCCGGTAAGCGGAGGCCGCCTTGCCCGCGAACATCACGACACGCGGCACCCAGTCGCGCTCCGGATGCGAGCGAATGCGGTTGTAGCGCACGATGACGTGCAGCACGTTCAGCAATTGCCGCTTGTATTCGTGGATGCGCTTGACCTGCAGATCGAAGAGCGCTTCGGGATCGAACGCCATCTTCGTGTGCTGCTGAAGCCGATGGATCAGACGCATCTTGTTCTGACGCTTCGCTTCATGGAAGGCGTCGATAAACGCGGCGTCGTTGCGCAGATCGCGCAGCTTCGACAGTTCGAACAGATCACGCCGCCAGTGCGTGCCGATCTGGTCGTCGATCAGCTTCGACATCGACGGACTCGCCTGTGCGAGCCAGCGGCGCGGCGTCACGCCGTTCGTCACGTTCGTGAAGCGCTCGGGGAACATGCGCGCGAAGTCCGCGAAGATATCGCGCGTCATCAGTTGCGAGTGCAACTTCGAGACGCCGTTTACTTTCTGGCTCGCGACGATCGCGAGATGCGCCATCCGCACGCGCCGCTGCCCGTATTCGTCGACGAGCGAAATACGCCGGATCATGTCGACGTCATGGCCCGAGTGCTCGCTCACGTGCTTGAGAAACTCGGCGTTGATCTCGAAGATGATTTCGAGGTGGCGCGGCAACAGGCGCGCGAGTGTCTCCACGTCCCACGTTTCGAGCGCTTCGGGCATCAGCGTGTGATTCGTGTACGAGAACATCTGCTGCACGTCTTTCCATGCTTTCGCCCACGGCACGTGATGCACGTCGACGAGCAGACGCATCAGTTCGGGAATCGCGAGCACCGGGTGCGTGTCGTTCAGATGCACGGCGACCTTCTCGGCGAAGCGGCCGAACGTGCTGTGCGTGCGCTGATAGCGGCGGATCAGGTCCTGCATCGTCGCCGACACGAAGAAGTACTCCTGACGCAAGCGCAACTCGCGGCCGGCGGGCGTGGAGTCGTCGGGATAGAGCAGGCGCGATACGTTCTCCGACATGTTCTTCGCATCGACGGCGCGGCGATAGTCGCCCTGATTGAACGCCGACAGATCGAGCTCTTCCGTCGCGCGCGCGGACCACAGGCGCAGCGTGTTCGTCGCGCTCGTCGCGAAGCCGGGGATCACGGTGTCGTAGGCCATCGCGTTCACATGCTGCGTTTCGATCCACTCGACGTGGCCGTCGCGCTGCACCGTGCGTCCGCCGAAATGCACGATGTACTGCACTTCAGGGCGCGGAAATTCCCACGGGTTGCCCGCGCGCAGCCAGTAGTCCGGCGTTTCGATCTGCTCGCCATCGACGATCTGCTGCTTGAACATCCCGTATTCGTAGCGGATGCCATAGCCGAAGCCCGGAATGCCGAGCGTCGCCATCGAATCCAGGAAGCACGCGGCGAGCCGTCCGAGGCCGCCATTGCCGAGCGCGGCATCCGGCTCGAGATCGGTCAGCGATTCCATATCGACGCCGAGGCCCGCCAGCGCTTCCTTCATCTGGTCATAGATGCCGAGCGCGAGCAGCGCATTCGTGAACGTGCGCCCGATCAGAAATTCCATCGACAGGTAATACACACGCTTCACATCCTGCTCGTATTGCAGGCGCGTGGTTTTCATCCAGCGCGCGACGAGCCGGTCGCGCACAGTGAGCGCCGCGGCGTGCAGCCAGTCTTGCGGGCGCGCTGTCACGGCGTCCTTGCCGACACCGTACATCATGCGGTTGGAGATCGAGCGCCGCAGCGCATCGACGGTACTGTTGAGCTGGTCGAATTCCAGATCCACCGCTGTCATCGAAACCTCCGGTAAATCGACGCGGCGCGCGCTTTATTGCATGCGTCTCATGCGCGGGCGGCGCGAGCCGGTCTGGTGGATAAATAAGCAGAGTAGGACATTTTGCGTGATCCCGCGTCTGCCGCCGTTCGTTGTGTCGCTGGGTTCGCGCGTTGCTTCCGGCGTCCTGGTGCCGGATTGCACCCGCTATCTATCCAAGCAGACACGGGCGGCAGCCGCACAGTTCCATGTTCGCTGGCTTGAGATTCGATCTGCATGGCGCCTCGCGTCTTTGCGTTTCGCACGATGCGGGTGCAGAAGGCTCTGTTCCTTGCACTAGTATGGATGAGTAACAAGGCGGATCGGAGACAGCATGGTTCTGCCGCGCCGTTCCCCGTCCCGTTGCATGCCGTTGCATGCCGTTGCTCAGCCGCTGCTCAGCCGCTCGCGTCGCCGCGCTCCGATGGAGGTCGAAATGAACGCACAATCCGTGCTCGGTATGATCCACGCGCAGGAACTGCTGATCGTATCCCTCATCCGCGCGCTGCCACCCGACGCGCGGCGCAAGGTTTCCGATGAGTTTCACGGCCAGGTCGAACTTGCCGAGGCACCGCATCTGAGCGACGGCCATGACCGTGAATTGACGGAAGCATTCAGGGCACATCTCCGCAAGCTGTCGATCCTGCTCGCGTCGTGTAGTTGAAACCGGCGACCGCGCTGGATGGCGAATCGCTTGCCGTGGGATCGCGCAGCGCGTTCGCGCGTTCGCTCGTTCGCCGCCGTCGCATCCCAAACTCATCTGCGCGGCGTGGACCTGGCGGTTAGTTGCATCACACGCTACCGCATAGTTTCCGACGACGCACGCGTGCCTCACACTCCAGCGCCCGCTTGCAACCACCTTTCATACAGGCCATTTCTGCCTGGCTCCGAGCACGATCCGCGCGGCTCTGCAACAATTGCTACATTCGCGCCGAGCGCCGCTGCACCGTTGCGCTGCTCCCCGGCGCGCGCCTGTTGTGCCATTCCAGCCCTTGCCGAGCCGTCCTTGTCAGAGATCACGCCCAACCCGGCGCGCGTCGCCGATGCGCCCATGTCCACCCGTCACCGCTATGCGTTGGCGGCGATCATGCTGTCCGTCGCGCTCGCCTCGCTCGATACCGCGATCGCCAACACCGCGTTGCCCGCAATGGCCGCGAATCTGCATGCGAAGCCGGCCGCGTCCGTGTGGATCATCAACGCGTATCAGCTTGCAATGGTCGCGACGCTGCTGCCGCTCGCCGCGCTCGGCGATATCGTCGAACACCGGCGCATCTATATCTGCGGCATCGCGATCTTCACGGCGGCCTCGCTCGCGTGCGCGCTCTCGCCGACGCTGCCCGTGCTCGCAGGCGCCCGCGTCGTGCAGGGACTCGGCGCGGCCGCCATCATGAGCGTCAACACGGCGCTGATCAAACATATGTACCCGCCGCATCAGCTGGGGCGCGGCGTGGGGCTCAATGCGCTGGTCGTGGGCGTGTCGTTCGCCGTGGGACCGACGGTGGCGTCGCTGATCCTGTCTGTCGCGAGCTGGCCGTGGCTCTTTGCCGTCAACGTGCCGCTCGGCATATTGGCGCTCTCGTTCGCGCTGCCGGGACTGCCGCGCACGCCGCGCGGCGTGCATCAATTCGACAGGATCGCGGCACTGCTGAACGTCGTCACGTTTGCCGCGCTGATCTTCGCGTTGGGCGAAGCGGCGCAGCGCGCGCCGTCGACGCTCGTGCTGGGTGCCGCCGCCGTCGCCATCGTGTTCGGCGCGCTGCTGATGCGCCGCGAAGCGGGCCACCCTGCGCCGATGCTGCCCGTCGATCTGTTCAGGCTGCCCGTGTTCGCGCTTTCGTCGCTGACGGCCGTGTGCTCGTTCGCCGCGCAAGGGCTCGCGTTTGTCTCGCTGCCGTTCTATTTCGAGGATGTCTTGCATCGCAGCCAGGTCGAGACCGGCTTTCTGATGACGCCCTGGCCCGTGATCGTCGCGCTTGCGGCGCCATTTGCGGGACGTCTGTCGGACCGCTATCCGCCGGGGCTGCTCGGCGCGATCGGCCTCGCGATTCTATGCGGCGGCATGGCCTCGCTCGCGATGCTGCCGCCGCATCCGCCCGTGCTCGACATCACGATTCGCATGGCGATCTGCGGCGCGGGCTTCGGCTTTTTCCAGTCGCCCAACCTGAAAGCACTGATGGCAAGCGCGCCGCCTCATCGCAGCGGCGGCGCGAGCGGCATCATCGCGACATCGAGGCTGATCGGGCAGACGACGGGCGCGGCCCTCGTCGCGCTGAGCTTCAGCATTGCGGGCCGCCATGGCCCGACGCTGTCGCTAGCGACGGGCGCCGTGTTCGCCGGCGCGGCCAGCATCGCGAGCGGCTTGCGGCTCTTCGCGCCGTCGCATCGCGCGCAGACCACCGCCGCGACCATGACGGCGGCGAAGGAGCAATAGGCGGCAAGGCGCGCGCGGGCTGCAGAAAACACGGCGCGCCGTTCGGTGCACAACACGAAGGCAGCGCACAGCGAACAGCGCACAGCGCGCCGATCAGCGCGCCGATCAGCGCGCGAAATATCCCTTCACAGCGGTGACGAACGTATCGATATCGGCACGCGACACGTCCATGTGCGTGACGAAGCGCGACGCGTACAACATCTGCGTGAGGATGCCGCGTTCCTTGAGCCACGCTTCGAGCGGCGCGCAATGCTCTTGCGGAAACTGCGCGAACACCATGTTGGTGGCGTGCGACTGCACCTTCAACTGATCGATCTGCGCGAGACCCGCGGCGAGATGCGCGGCATTATCGTGGTCTTCGGCGAGACGTTCGACGTTGTGCTCGAGCGCATACAGACACGCCGCCGCGAGCAGCCCCGCCTGCCGCATGCCGCCGCCCAGCACCTTGCGCCAGCGGTGCGCGACGTCGATCAGCGCCTTGCTGCCGACCAGCACCGAACCCACAGGCGCGCCCAGCCCCTTCGAAAAGCAGATCGATACCGTATCGAACGGCGCGCACAGCGCATCGACGGGTCGCTTCGACGCGACGGCTGCATTGAACACGCGCGCGCCGTCGAGATGCGTGGACAGCCCGCGTTCGCGCGCGAGCTGCGTGGCCTCGGCGACATAGCCCGCGAGCAGCACCTTGCCGCCGATCGTGTTTTCGAGCGCGAGCAGACGCGTGCGCGCGAAGTGATTGTCGATGGGCTTGATCGCGGCCACGATCTTGTCGAGAGGAAGCGAGCCGTCGAGCGCATTCTCGATCGGCTGCGGCTGGATGCTGCCGAGCACGGCCGCGCCGCCGCCCTCGTACTTGTACGTGTGCGCGGCTTGCCCAACGATGTACTCGTCGCCGCGCGCGCAATGCGCCATCAATGCGGCGAGATTGCTCTGCGTGCCGCTCGGGAAGAACAGCCCTGCCTCCTTGCCCGCACGCCCGGCGACGGTGTCTTGCAGACGCTGGACCGTCGGGTCGTCTCCCCAGACATCGTCGCCGACTTCGGCGGCTGTCATCGCGGCGAGCATGTCCTTGCTCGGTCGGGTCACGGTATCGCTGCGCAAATCGATCATGTGCTTTTCCTCGTGGATGACGAAGCGCCTCACGTACAACGGCACGGCGTGTGAAGCGCGCAATTGAATCCGCAGAGTGTATCAACTCCGCTCGCGATGAGCAGTCAGCCGGATGGCCAGGTACCTCGTTTCCATCAGCGGGCGGGTCGTCACGCGGCGCTCAAGATTTGCGTCCATCGGCCGATACAGCAATTGCCGACACACCTGAGAGACCCCGCTTTGAAAACGAAGATATGGCTGGCGTCGATTGCCGCCTCTGTTGCGTTGTGCGCATGCGCGCCGTCCGTGCCCGTTCAGGGCGTTCAGTTCACGCCGGTGGCCGCCACACAGCAGCAGCGCATGCGGATAGTCGACACCGTGCATATCCGACTCTCGACGGGGTATTCGCGGCGCATTTCGAGCGGTTCGCTCTGGCGTCTGGCAGGCGAGCTTCCGCAGGGTTTTGCGTACAGGCCGATCAACGACGTGTTCACCGTCGAAGGCCGGCAGGTGCACGAGGCCTGGCTCGTGGTGAAAAACGAGCGCCTGGTGGGCTTCTATCTGCCCGGCGAATCGCATTTCTCCCCGCTCGATCCCACACAATCGATAACTACCGAGACCCTCCATGATTAAGCTTTCCCGAGTCCTTATCGCTGCATCGGCAGCCGCACTGCTCGCAACGGGCTGCGCCAGCGGCCCCGAATTCAAGGACGTTGCGTCGTCGATCCCGACGATCAAGGAATCGCAAGGCCGCATCTACTTCTATCGTTCGAACTCGCTGATCGGCGCGGCCCTGCAGCCGGACATCAACCTGAACGATCAGGCTGTCGGCAAATCGAAGCCGGGCGGCTTCTTCTACGTCGACGAGCCGGCCGGCGACTATGTCGTCTCGACCACCACCGAAACCAAGAAGACGCTCTCGTTCAAGCTCGAAGCGGGCGAAACGAAATACGTGAAGACGAGCGTCGGCCTGGGCCTGCTGGTCGGCCGCATCATCCCTTCGCTGGAATCGTCGGAGGTCGCCAACAAGGACCTCGAAGGCCTGCACTACATCGGCACGCCGACCACGGCAGCTTCGAAGTAACGCCGCACGGCAAGTGGGGCGGCGCAGTGAGGCCGCCCACGAGGTCCCAGGACGCGAAGTGCGCAGCGCAGGAACCGGCCGGCGGCATCCCGGCATGCCGCGGGCCTTCACGCGTTTCTTCACGCGCTTCTTCACGCGTTCGCTGCGCGCAGCGAACGCAGTGACTTCAGGGCATCTCGACGGCCCATTGCCGCGAATCGAAGGTATCGGCGAATGCTTCGAAGCCTTCGATGGGAAGCGGGCGGCAGAACAGATAGCCCTGATACGCATGACATCCCGCGTCGGCAAGAAACCGACGCTGCGCTTCCGTCTCGACGCCCTCCGCGATCACGCCCAGCCCGAGGCTTTGCGCGAGCGCGACGATCGCGCGCGCGATCACGGCATCGTTCGGATCGTCGAGCACATCGCGCACGAACGACCTGTCGATCTTCAATTGCCCGAGCGGCAAGCGCTTCAGATACGACAGCGACGAGTAGCCGACGCCGAAGTCGTCGAGCGAAAACACCACGCCCTTTGCGCGCAGCAACGTCATCTTGCGGATGATGTCCTCGACGTTGTCGACCAGCACGCTTTCCGTCAGCTCGAGTTTCAGACGGCTCGGATCGGCGCCCGTGCGCGCCAGCACGTCGAGCACGCTGGCGACGAAATCGACTTCGCGAAGCTGCTGCACGCTCACGTTGACGGCGATCGACAGATGCGCCCTGTCCGCACGCGCCGCCCATTGCGCGAGCTGCCGGCAAGCCGTTTCCAGCACCGTGTCGCCGAGCGCGAGAATCAGGCCCGTCTCTTCCGCGAGCGGGATGAACTCGGCGGGCGGAATCAGCCCGTGCTCGGGATGCTGCCAGCGCACGAGCGCCTCAGCGCCCGTCACGCGGTCGCCGTTGAACACCTGCGCCTGGTAGTGCACGAGCAACTGGTCTTCGTCGATTGCGCGGCGCAGCGCCGCTTCCAGCGCCGCGCGTTCCATCACGACCGTCTGCATCGCCGGATCGAAGAAACAGATCGCGTTGCGCCCGCTTTCCTTCGACTTGTACATCGCAAGGTCGGACTGTTTCAGCAGCTCGTCGATCGACGTTTCGTGTCCCGTGAAGAGCGTCGCGCCGATGCTCGCCGTCGTGCGGAATTCCGTGCCGTCGAGATGGTACGTCCGCGAAAGCGCCACCAGCACCTTTTCGGCGGCAGCCTCGGTTTCGGCGGCCGCGTCCTGGCGGTTGCGGCTCAGGTCGCTCAGCACGACCACGAATTCGTCGCCGCCCATGCGCGCGACCGTATCGCCTTCGCGCACGGCCGACAGCAACCGGTACGCGACCTGGCTCAGCAGCAGATCGCCCTTGTCGTGGCCGAGCGTGTCGTTGAGCGTCTTGAAGTTGTCGAGATCGACGAACAGCAGCGCGCCGTGCGTATGGTTCTGCGCGCTGAGCGCGATCACCTGCTTCAGCCGGTCGCGCAGCAGCGTGCGGTTCGGCAGATGCGTGAGCGCGTCGAAGAACGCCAGCTCCTTGATCTGCTCTTCCGCGAGCTTGCGCTCCGTGATGTCGTAATGCGTGCCGACGTAATGCGTGACGCGGCCGTCCTGCGCGGTGACGGCCGTGATCGTCAGCCACTTCGGATAGATTTCGCCGTTCTTGCGGCGATCCCAGATCTCGCCCTGCCAGCCGCCGACGCGATGGATGGTGTCCCACATCTCGCGAAAGAACGCGGGCTCGTGACGGCCCGAGCTGAGCATGCGCGGATTCTTGCCGACCACTTCTTCGGCCGTGTAGCCCGTGCATTGCGTGAACGCCGAATTGACGCGCAGGATCGTGCCTTTGGCGTCCGTGACCATCATGCCTTCCAGCGAATCGAACGCGACGGCGGCGATGCGCAGCTCCGCCTCGCTCTCGCGAACCTCGGCCGTCATCTTCGAAGCGAGCCGCATCGCGCGGCTGCGGCCGCTCGCGAGGCTCCACGCAAGCAGCGCGAGCAACAGCGAAAGCCCCGTGCCCGTGCAGGCGATCAGCAGCTTCGCGTTGCGCCCGAAGCGCGCCTTGAAGTCGTCCTGCGCCGTCATCGACAGCGTCCAGTCGTGCCCGCCCACCACGAGATATTCGTTCGCCGAGATCACCTCGCGGCTCTTCGGTTCCGACGACCGGTAGAGCAGCGACTCCGGCGACGGCTGCGTGCCGTCGTAAATCGACAGATAGAGACCGGGCGGCTGTTCGCCATAGAGACTCGCGAGCACGTCGCGCATGCGAAACGCCGCATACACCCAGCCGAGCAGATGCGCGCGGCGGTCGTCGACGGTGTCTTGCGGCTTGCCTTGCTCGTAGATGGGCAGGTACATGACGAAACCGGGCAGCGGCGGCGCACCCGCATCCGATGCGAGCTGCACCTTGCCCGACACCACGGCGAGCCCTGAATCGCGCGAGCGCTCCATCGCCTGGCGGCGCACGGGACTGGCCCACGCGTCGTAGCCGAGCAGATTGCCGCCGTCGGCGAGCGGCGGCTCGCGGCCGATCACGGGCGCGTAGCCGGCACGCTCGCCGGGCGGATCGATCGCATAGCGCCGGCCGAAGCGCCCGCGCATGTCGGCCATGTGCGCGTCGTGCCTGCTGGCGGGCACCCATTGGACGATGCCGATTGCCTGCACGCCCGAGAAGTTCGCGTCGGCGTTGACGGCGCCGAGATAGCCATGAAACGCCTGCAGATCGAGCGAGCCGCGCGCCGCGAACATGCCCTGCACGCCGCGCAGCATCTGCTCGTAGGTCGCCATCCGCTGCTCGACGCGGCTGACGGAATCGCCCAGCGCGAAGTTGAATTCGGAAAGCAGTTCACGCCTCGCCGCCTGGCGCTCGTGATCCCATACGGACCAGGTGATCGCCAATCCGGTCACGAGAATCAGCAGCGGCAGCAGGATGAGGCGCGCGCGGTTCATCACGGTGTCGTGAAATCGACCATCGAATCGGCCAGCTCGGGTTTGAAATACTTCCTGAAAATGCGGCGCACGGTGCCGTCCGCGCGCATCGCGGCGACGAGCGCGCGCCACTTCTCCCGCTCCTCGGGCGACAGCGCCTTCTTCGACATGATGAGGCCGTGCGGCACCGCGGCGTCGTTGAATTCGATGATCGTGGTGATGTCGTGGATGCGCTTCTCATCCAGCGCCGGATAGTCGAACGGCTCGATGATCATCCCCTGAATGCTGCTGCGCATCAGCGCCTGGTAAAGCGGCTCGAGGCCGCCCGCCTGACTGACGCGATTGCCCGCAGCAAGCGTATCGACCAGTTCGTTGGCCGACTGACTATACCGGAAGCTCCGGATCACGCCGAGTTGAAACCTGTCGTTGTGTTCGAAATCGGACAACTGATGGATGCCGGCGTCCTTGCGCACGAGCAGATAGAACTTGTCGCTGAAGTACCAGGCGAACGACGCGTAGCCGTCGCGTTCCTCGTTCGTGATGCCGGACAGGCTGAAGTCGAGCGCGCCGGATTCGATCAGCTTCCAGATGCGCGCCCGCGACATCAGGCTCACGCGGATCTCGCAGCCGCTGCGGCGAATCATCTCGTCGGCGAAATCCTTGTCGATGCCCGTGTTCGTTTCCAGCGAATACAGCAGGCCGTGATCGTGCAGCGCGAGCGTGAACGGCCGCGAGCAGTCGGGGCCGCCGCTTTGGACGCTTTGGCCGCTCTGGCCGCTTTGCCCGCTCTGCGCGAATGCGTTGCTGCTCAGGGTGCTCATCGCGATGAGCAGGGTCAGCAAGCCGATGAGGCCACGGTGGATCACGGTGACTCCTGTTATTGACGCTCGTGTTCGGATTCGGTCCGTGTCGGACGGCCGGCGAGGGCTGTCATGCGCACTGTCAGCCTTGCATGACGGTCGGCCCGCAGGTGAACAGACCTCACGCGTTAACGGCAAGGTATGACGATGACTTGAGCCGTTGTTTCAACAGGTGCTGGCAAAAATGACAAAGCGGTTAAAGCGTGCGTTTCTCACGGCAAATGATCCCCACTTCTTTATCCGTGAAGCGGAAATGCTTGTTACCGGTCATTCAGCCCCTTTCCATCGAGAATCTGCTGCCTGCACTTTTCGACTCGCGACGCCCTGGTTTTCGATTGCGTGGGCGCGGAGAAATAGAGAAGGTAAGCGCGTTGGCGTCCCGGCGTCAGCGCATCGAAAGCGTCTTTCAGCTCGGGCGTTTCGTCCAGTTTGTTCTGAAATTCTTCTGGAACGGCGAATTCCGCGGTCTTTTTTAAGGTCACCTTCAGGCCGGCTTTTTCTACTTCGACGGCTTCGCGGATATAGGACTTCAGGACGTCGGCCATCGCGTCGATGTCGCGCACATCGGTGAACCGTATCTGGCGTGACGACTGCACGTTTTCGGTTTGCGCGATCAGAATGCCTTTGGCGTCCTTTAGCAGTGCACCTTTGAAAAACAGAAGCGCGCAATATTCCTTGAATCCGTGCATCAGAACGACGTTTCTTTTATCGAACGTGTAGCAGGGGACGCCCCACTTCACTTCTTCCGTCAACTGGCAGTCGAGAATGATCGCTCTCAGTTTCTCAAACTCTTGCTGCCATTTTTTGTTCTTGCCTAGAAAGGCATCGACCTCAGGATTCATTTGCGGCGCTCCGACACGGAATGAACTTGTTATCTAACTGCATCCGCATAACAAGTCAACATCCTGCGGGAAGCGCCGCAGTCAGCGACGGCATGACGCCCGCTCGATCAATGTCCCAGCGACTCCACTTTATTCGGCAGCGTATCGACGCCATGCGGCCGCGCCATCTGCTTGACCAGCAACGCGACGCACGCGATCAGCCCCGCGACCGCGATCGTTGCGAACACGCCCGAAAACGTGAAATGCCGGCGCGTCAGTTCGGCAACGAGGAACGACCCCGCGATTCCGCCGAAGCGTCCGACGCCGAGCATCCATGCCACGCCCGTGCCGCGCCCTTCCGTCGGATAGAACGCAGCGGCAAGCGCCGGCATCGACGACTGGGCGGTATTCATCAACACGCCGGCAATGAACACGATCGCCACGAGCGCGCCGACATTGCCCGCCGCCTGTCCGATGAAATAGACGCTGACGGCCGTGAGCGCATAACAGACGGCGATCACGCGATTTGCGTTGAAGCGATCCATCAGCACACCGCACAAAACCGCGCCCACGCCGCCTAGCGGGAACAGCGCAGAAATCAGCGTCGCGCTCTTCGGCGTCAGCCCTGCGTCCTTCAACAGAATCGGCATCCAGTTGATCGACGCATAGAAGATCACGAGGCCCATGAAATACGTGATCCAGAGCATCACCGAGCCGATGATGTACGAACGCGACAGCACGACGCCCGCGCCCTTACCGCCCGTTTGCGGCGCGGTCTCGGTCATCACGAAGGAACCGGCATCCAGCGCTGCCGATGAAATGCGCGCGAGCGTCGCGCGAATCCGCTCGACGGCATGAAGGTTCGCCACCATGAAGCGCACCGACTCCGGCATCTTGATGAGCAGCACGACACCGAGCAGCAACGGCGTCACGCCGCCGAGCATCAGCACGCTGCGCCAGCCGAAATGCGGAATCATCCACGCGGCGAGAAAGCCGCCGAACGCCGCGCCAAGCGGAAAGCCGCAGAACATCAGGTTGATCACCGTCGCGCGGCGGCGATCGGGGCAGAACTCGCCCATCATCGTGACGGCATTCGGCATCGCGGCGCCAAGGCCGACGCCCGTGACGAAGCGCAGCACGGTCAGTTGACCGATGCTCGACGAAAACGCCGAAGCGAGACACGCAACGCCGAACAGGAACACCGAGCCGAGCAGCAGCGAACGACGTCCGAGGCGGTCCGACAACGGGCCCGAGCCGAGTGCGCCGCATGCGAGGCCGAACAGCGCGGCGCTCAGCACGGGCGCGAGATCGGGCCTCGACAGATGCCACTCCGTGAGCAACGACGGCGCAATAAAGCCGATTGCCGCCGTGTCGAAACCGTCCAGCAGGACGATCACGAAGCACATGAAGAATATGAGCCATTGAAAGCCGCCGAATGGCTGCTCGTTGATGAACGTCTGAACGTTCACGACGGAAGTGCGGTTCATCGCCTGTCTCCTACACACGGCGCAGCCTGCTGTGCTGCGTCCAGTCGTCCTAAAGTGCCTGGAAGCGATGCGCGATACCGACCTCCACGCCCCGCTTCGGACCTGTCAAGCGGCGCAAGCCGCACGTTTTGGCGTCGATATCCGTCCATCGCCAACTGTTCGTATATCGCACAATCTTTCAGATTGCGAACACTTTAGCCGTTGCGCTCGGCTAGCGTCAACGAAGGGTAACTACCGATGGCCGAAGCCGCCTCACGAGACCGCTCGTCGATACGGATGCCTTATCAAGCGTAGCAGGCGCTCCCGTCGAAACATCGTTGCGCCCCCAAGTGTTTTTTCCACCATTTACTTACAAACAAAAAACTTCCATTACGTTTTACTTTCATCTATAACGACAGGGCATGCGCGAACACGCCTGTCTCGTTGCATGTCCTCAGCCCGTCAGTGCTAGCCGACGGGCTTTTTTTTTGCTACCTCCGCATAAGCGGCGCTCACCAACAAATCCCTTTCATCAAACGAATCGACTCGGTGAAAACCCCTTGACTCTTTCACTTGACTTACTTGATATATCACATATCGTATGGGATCTATCAGCGCTGCATTTTTTAGCGGACGGTGATCGGAAGCGCGCAGTCCGAGCTTTCGCAAATTATTAGGCAAGCAAGTCGGCAACCACCGAGCATGGGACGAGAGTCGACGCGAAAGCGCCGGCTCCCGTCGATAAAGGAGACAGTGATGAAGACGGAGCATCAGGAACAGGCGGCATCGTGGTACGCATCACCGTGGGTGCAACTGGTATTCGGCGTGATCTGCATGGCAATGATCGCCAACATGCAATACGGCTGGACGTTGTTCGTCAACCCCATCGACGAGAAGTACCACTGGGGCCGCGCCGCCATTCAGGTCGCGTTCACCATCTTCGTTGTGACGGAGACATGGCTCGTGCCGATCGAGGGCTACCTCGTCGACAAGTACGGACCTAAACCCGTCGTGGTCGGCGGCGGCCTGCTGTGCGCGCTCGCCTGGGTGATCAACTCGATGGCGTCGTCGCTGCCGCTGCTGTACGTGGCGGCGGCCATCGGCGGCATCGGCGCGGGGGCCGTGTATGGCACGTGCGTCGGCAATGCGCTGAAGTGGTTCCCCAGCCGCCGCGGGCTCGCAGCGGGCATCACAGCGGCGGGATTCGGCGCGGGATCGGCGGCGACCGTCGTGCCGATTGCGAACATGATCAAGCACAGCGGATACGAAGCCACCTTCCTCTGGTTCGGCCTCGGCCAGGGGATCGTCGTGTTCGCGCTCGGTCTGTTCCTGCTTGCGCCGCCCGCCAGCATGCTCGTCGATGTGAGCCATGCGGTGAAGAGCGCGGTCAAGCGCGTCGTTCACAACGCCACGCCTCGCGAAGTGGTCTCCGCGCCCGTGTTCTGGGTCATGTATCTGATGTTCGTGATGATGGCGGCAGGCGGCCTGATGGCGACGGCGCAACTGGGCCCCATCGCCAAGGACTTCGGCTTGCACGATTCGCCCGTTTCGCTGATCGGTCTGACGCTGCCCGCGCTGACGTTCGCACTCGCGATCGACCGCGTGCTCAACGGCTTGACGCGCCCGTTCTTCGGCTGGGTCTCCGACCGCATCGGCCGTGAGAACACGATGTTCGTCGCGTTTGCGATCGAGGCGATCGGCATTGTCGCGCTGTCGAAGTTCGGCCACAGCCCGACTGCGTTCGTCGTGCTGACGGGCATCGTGTTCTTCGCGTGGGGCGAGATCTACAGCCTGTTCCCGGCCACGTGCGGCGATACGTTCGGACCGAAGTTCGCCGCGACCAACGCTGGCTTGTTGTACACGGCGAAAGGCACGGCCGCGTTGCTCGTGCCGTTCACGAGCATCGTCACGGCGGCGACGGGCAGCTGGCATGCCGTGTTCATGCTGGCATCCGGCATGGCCGCCGTCGCGGCGCTGCTGGCGCTGTTCGTGCTCAAGCCGATGCGGCGCGCGTATGCGCTCCAGCATACGGAGCCGTCGCTGGACACGCCGTACGAATCCACGCGCATCAGCGAATCGGCGCGCATCTCGGCGGGAGGACGCTGAAGCGCGGCGAGCGATTCCGCTGAACAACGCTGATCTGATCGGCGGCACGCGTTGCCGCCGCCGCTGTAAGGGTGTCCGCTTTGCGGTGGCAAAGACACTTGTCACGCACTTCCTCCGATCGCAAAGCGGACACCCGTTCATGCGCATATCAAACCTGACGCACTCTGTAGCAGCCGGCGTGACACACTGCCCCTGCCGCAAACGCTGGGACCGCGCGTCCGCGCAGCGCGCGCCGACGCGGAAGTCACGCCGCGCGCCGCGTCGTTCGCCTGGCACGAACCGTGCGCGCCACGCTGTCGCTGATACGCACGCCCTTCCCCGACGCTTCCTTTTCGCTTCGCCGGCGTACGTGTCGCCCTTCCGATAACGGCCGACCGCAGAGGCGAATCCGATGGAAAGCGAAGAGCTACTCGAGGACTGGCGCAAGCTCGCGCTCGATATCGAGCATCAGGTGGAGAACGCCGTCATCGGGCAGCGCGAGACCATCCGTCTGATCAA
Organism: Paraburkholderia diazotrophica; assembly: GCF_900108945.1. Taxonomy (GTDB): domain Bacteria; phylum Pseudomonadota; class Gammaproteobacteria; order Burkholderiales; family Burkholderiaceae; genus Paraburkholderia; species Paraburkholderia diazotrophica. The sequence goes on from NZ_FNYE01000018.1 coordinate 43,888, forward strand.
CGTCGCGCTGTTCGCGCGCGGCCACGCGTTGCTGGAAGGCGGCGTCGGCGTCGGCAAGACGACCATTCTGCGCGCGTTCGCGCGAGCGATCGGCGGCGACTTCGAGCGCGTCGAAGGCACGATCGATCTGATGCCGGGCGACCTCGTCTATCACACGTATGTCGATGCCGAAGGCAAGCCGCGCATCGAGCCGGGCCCGCTGATCAAGCACGGCGAACGGCTCGCGACATTCTTCTTCAACGAGATCAACCGCGCGCGACCGCAGGTGCAATCGCTGCTGCTGCGCGCGATGGCCGAGCGTTCCGTGTTTGCGTTCGACCGCGAATACCGGTTCCCGCACATGACCGTGTTCGCCGATCGCAACAAGGTCGAGAAGGAAGAAACGTTCGAGCTGGCGGCAGCGGCGCGCGACCGCTTCATGTTCGAACTGAACATGTCGACGCCCGACGATCAGCCCGCGCGCCGCGCACTCGTGTTCGATCCCGCCTTTCACGACACGGAAGCGCTGCTCGCGCGCGTCGCGCCCGACGTGCTGCCGTGGCAACGGCTCAATGCGATCGCGGCGGGGATTCAGCGCACGATTCACGCAAGCGAAGCGATCGAACGCTACGCGCTCGACATCTGGCGCGCGACGGAGAACCCGACGCAATTCGATATCGCGCTCGATGACGTGGACATGCAGCGCCTGATCCTCGCCGGCGCGAGCCCGCGCGGCATGAGCGCGCTGCTGCGCGCGGCGCGCGTCGTCGCATGGCTCGAAGGGCGCACGTATCTGATGCCCGAGGACATTCACCGCGTGCTGCTGCCGACCCTCGGCCATCGCGTGTACTTCACGCCCGTCTATGAACTGCGCCGCCAGGAACTCGCCGATGCGCTGATCGCGCAGATCGTATCGAGGATCGCGGCGCCGTGAACACGCTGATGGAGTTCCAGTACCGGCTGCCGATGCGCGTATCGGGCGCGCGGCCCGGCGGACATCGCGGATCGAGCGTCGGCATCGGCCAGGAGTTCGCGGCACACACACGGCTATTCGACTATCCCGATCCGCGCCGGATCGATGTGCGCGCAAGCGTGCGCACGGTCCAGCGCGAATGGCTCGTGCGCGTCCACCGGCAGCGCGTGGCCGTGGCCGTGCATGCCGTCGTCGATGTGTCGGGCTCGATGCGCTTCGGGGCCGCGCACACGAAGCTCGATGTGGCCGCAACGTTCGTCGAGGCGCTCGGACACAGCGCGTTTCACATCGGCGACCCCGTCGGCATGATCGCCTTCGACGATGCCGAGCGCGAAGATCTCTTCGTACCCGCTCGGCACGCACGCGGCATGGGCGCGCTGATGGGCGAGCTGTTGCGCGCGTCTGCGCAAACGGCGGCGCCGCTGCAAACGGGCACGCCGGCGCGCGCGACCGTCTTGCGCGATGCCGTCACGCGTCTTGCGGGCCGCGCGTGCCTCGTCTTTTTGGTCTCCGATTTTCACTGGCCGCTCGACGCGCTGTCGGGACTGCTGGACACGCTGACTCACGCGTGGGTCGTCCCCATCGTGATCTGGGACCGCGCCGAAATCGAGCCGCCGTCGCAGAACGGCTGGATGTCGCTGGCCGATATCGAATCGGGCGAAGCACGGACGATGTGGATGCGCGACTCGGTCCGCAACCGCTGGCACCAGGCCGTCGCCGAACGGCAAGCGCAGATCGTCGCTGCGTTTGCGCGTCATGGCATCCGTCCGTTCTTCAACCGTGGCGCGTTCAATCCCGAGGCGCTCAGCCGCTACTTTCTCGAGATGACGGCATGAATCGCGCTGACGCCGCGTCGCCGATGCACTCTTCGCGCGCATGGGCGCAACGCGCGCTCTCGCACTTCGTTGCGCTCGCAGCTGTTCTCATGATGGCAAGCATCGCTGCACAGACTACACATGCAGCACCAGCAACGCCACAAGCAACGCAGACCAAACCGGCCACCGTGCAACAGCCCCGCGCGTTCGGCCATGTGCTCGGCGACATCCTGACCCAGCAGATCTTGCTCGACGATCACGGACACGATGCGGCGCTTTCCGCGATGCCATCGACGGGCCGCGTCAACGCGTGGCTCGAACGCCGTCCGCCGACGCTCCGAACGGACGCCGATGGCCGCCGCTGGCTCGTGCTCGACTATCAGGTGATGAATTCGCCGCGCGCGCCGACCGTGACCTCGACGCCGCCGCTGCAATTGCGTCTGACGTCGGGCGCGACGCTCGATATCGCGCAGAGTCCGCTGTCGATCGGCCCGCTCGCGCCGTTGGGCGTGGCCGACGCAGGACGCCTCGCGACGCTTCAGCCCGACCGGGTGCTTGCCGCGCAATCCACTGCGCCGCTCGAACGCGCGATGACCATCTGGATCGCGCTGACCGTCGCGGTGCTGCTCGCGTGGCTGGGTTGGTGGATCGCGCGCAACAGGCGCGACGCGATGCGGCTTCCGTTCGCGCGGGCGTGGGCGCGCTTCGGCCAGCACGACGACGCCGCGCTCGAAGCGGACCCGGATGCATGGCGCGGCCTGCATCGCGCGCTCGACGAAGCGGCGGGACGCGTCGTGCACGCCGGCTCGATCCCTGGCTTGACGGACGACGCGCCTCATCTGCGTGAGCTTCGGCCGCAGATCGAGCAGTTCTTCCAGCGATCGTCGGACCGCTTCTTCTGCGATCTGCCCGTCGCGACGCCGTTTTCGCTGCGCGAGCTGTACCGCGCGCTCTATCGCGCCGAAAAGCGTCATCACCGATGAGCACGCCTCCCGACTTTCTCTATCCGTGGGCGCTCGCGCTGCTGCCACTCGCTGCGTTGCCGCTGCTGCGCCGGAGCATCGACATGCTGCCGTATTCGTACGTCGCGTGGCTGCCGCGCGACCGCGCGGGCCGCGTCGTCGCCTTCGTCTGGCGAGCGGCCGCGATGCTCGCGCTTGCGGCCGTCATCGTGGGACTCGCGGGCCCCGGCTTCTCCGGCGAACAGAAGCGGATCACGGGAGCGGGCGCCGAAATCCTGATCCTGATGGATGGAAGCGGCAGCATGTACTCGCCGATGGGCACCGGGAGCAAGAATGTCGCCGACGCGCCGACGGCAGGCGAAACGAAGAACCAGATGGCGCGCGATGCGATCAGCGCATTCGTCGCGCAGCGCGTCAACGATCGCTTCGCGTTCATGCTGTTCGGCACGCATCCGATGCTGGCCGTGCCGTTCACGCGCGATCGCACGGTGATCGACGCCGCAATCGATGCGACGGCCGTCGGGCGCGGCATGCCCGACACGCTGCTCGATCGCGGCATACAGTCGGCCGTCGAGCTGTTCGACGGCCGCGCGCGCACGAGCAGCCGCGCGATCGTGCTGGTGTCGGACGGCGGCGCGCTGCTCGACGACGTCGCGCGCGAGCACATTCGCGCGGGGCTCGCGCGCAATGGCGTCGCGCTGTATTTCATCTATCTGCGCAGCGGCGTGTACAGCCCCGATCTGCACGCGCGGCTCGCCGCATCGGACCATTCGCCCGAAGCCGATCTGCATCGCTTCTTCCTGTCACTGCCGACGCCCTATCGTCTGTACCAGGCGGACAGCCCTCAACAGGTTGCGCGCGCAATGACCGACATCGCACGCACCGAGAACGCGCCCGTGTCGTTCGTCGAACGATTGCCACGACAGGACGGCAGCGCGTGGTGCTTCGCAACGGCCTTGCTCTGCTGCGTGATGCTGCTGTGCATCTGGTTCGTGCAAAAGCGGAGCCTGTCGTGAAGCGCCTGCCCATCCACCTGATGTTCGGCGCGGCAACGCTGTGCTGCGCGGCCGTCGCCGGATATTACGCGGTGCGCCTGCTGCATGTGGCCGGCGCGAATCGCGAGATCGCCGCGATCTCTACGCAACCGCCGGGCCAGTGGAGCAAGACAGCCGCGCATCAGCAGGACCCGGCCGTGCGGCTCGCGCAAGCCGTCGCGCTCGCGCGCGCGGGCCAGCATGCGGAAGCGGGCAAGCGCTATTACGATCTTGGGCGGCTCGCGCCGTCGAGCGAGACGGGCCGCATTGCGCTCTACGATCTCGCCAACATGTATCTGCGCGAAGCCGCGGGCGACGACGCGCAAGGGCCCGTGCGCTCGCCGCCGATGCTCGAAAACGCGAAGGCACGCTATCGCGAGGTGCTGCGCCTGGACCCCGGCGACTGGGACGCGCGCTACAACCTCGAGCGCGCGCTGCGGCTCGCGCCCGAAGCCCAGGACACCGCCGACGACGACAAGGACGTCAAGGAGCAGCACAACATCAACGTGCGCGGCGCGGCGCCGGAGGAACTGCCGTGAAGGCGCTGCGACGCGCATCGCTGCTGCATCTGGGGCGCCGCTGGTGGCAGCTTCCGCTGGCGTCGCTGCTGCTCGCTGCCGCCGTGTGGATGCCGCCCGTGCAGTTCACGCGCCCCATCTTCCGATACGTCGTCACGTTCGACATTACGCAGAGCATGGATGTCGAGGACGTCTCGATGGACGGCAAGCCGATCAGCCGTCTCGACTTCGCGCGCGCCGCGATGAGCGATGCGTTGCAGCACCTGCCATGCGGATCGGAGATCGGCTGGAGCGTGTTCTCGAATCAGCGCTCGCTGCTGTTGCTCGCGCCCGTCGAAGTGTGCGGCAACTACGATGCGTTGCTGTCGTCGCTCGATCAGATCACGGGAAAGATGCGCTGGGTGAACAGCAGCGTGATCGCGCAAGGCGGCCTCTATTCGGCGATACGCGCGGCAGCGGACCTCGGCCACAACACCGATATCGTCTTCATCACCGATGGCCAGGAAGCGCCCCCTGTCGCGCCGAACGAGACCAGCGTGCGCGACATTCCGCAAGGACTCGTGCATGGCTGGCTGATCGGCGTCGGCGGCGATCAGCCGGCGCCGATACCGAAGACGAACGCCGACGGCGTGCGCACCGGCTTCTGGCGCGCCGACGAAGTGCGCCAGCTTCAGCCGACGCCCGGCACGCCCGCCACAGCGGAGAGCCACGAAGAACTGTCGGAGCTTCGCGAGACGTATCTCGAAGCCGTCGCTGGGCATCTCGGCTTCGGCTACAAGCGGCTGGCCGCTGCCGATTCGCTGCGCGCGCCGCTGACCGACGCGCGGTTCGCGCATCCGACGCCCGTCGCGACCAATGTTCGCTGGTGCCCCGCTCTGCTTGCGCTCGTGCTGCTCGTCTGGCGCTTTCTGCCTGCGAGACAGGTCGTGCGCAAATCCAGACCCGCGAGCGCGGCGGCGATTCCCGCACGCCGTGCGCTCAGCCGCCCATGAATTGGGTTCCATTGTTGTGGTGACCGTGCCATGAGCATGGTCCGCGTGAGGTCGGTTCGCGCTTCACAACTCAAGCGCTTCAAACATAGCCACATTCGCATAGCCACATTCGCAGCAGCAAGGAGATGCAGGCACGTGGACTGCTCGCTTACAGTAACTTTGCGAGGATACCCGGCTATGCATACGAATCGAATCTCTTCCTTGATGCACCAACTGCTTTCTTCGGCAAGCGCAGCATGCGCGATGCTGCTATGTACGGCCGCCGTCGCGCAGATCACGGCGCCGAACGGCAACATGCCGCAGGAAAACCGCAGCGCGCCGATGGGCTCGAAGTCCGATCCGCCGCCCGCACATATGCTCGAATCGAGCAGGCCGCAAGCCGTCGATGCGCAGAAGGAGCGCGACGCGACAGCGAAGCCGGAACACAAGGCCGAGGGCGCTGGAGGTTTCGATAACGGCCTGTACGGCACGGGTGCGGGCAGCAACAAATAGCTGCGGCCGGGCCTTCGCCGATACGAAACAGCGAAGGCCCACCAGGCACGCGTTAGTCGTGGGCGCTATTTGAAACTTGCGTCGTCGTCGCCGGGTGCTGGGCGCTGCGTCTCTTCTTCCTCTTCGGGCGATGGCGTGGGTGCAAGTGGGTCCATGTCGGGCGGCATGCCCGGCGCCGGACGCGGCTGCTCTTCGGGTTCGTCGAGTGGCTGATTGGCCGGGTCCGCGATGGGATCGATTGTCGGATCGGTTTGCATGACGTGTGTCCGTGTGTTGATCGGAAGACAATGTCGGCGCAACGGATGATTCAACCGCGCGACGCTGTGTTCGTATCGCCGGGAACGACGGGTGGCTCGAAGTCAGGATCGGTCGGCTCGCCATGCGCTGCCTTGTCCGTCCGCTTGTTTTTCGTCTTCGCGCGCCGTGTGTTTTCGTCGGCGAGCGGCGCTTCCGGTCCACCCGGTTCGTCCATCGTGTTCTGCTGCTCGTTGATCGTGTTTGCCATTTCATGCCTCCGTGGCGTGAATTTCCGGCCGCAGTGCGCGCACCGAGACGATCAAACCAGCAACGCTCGTTCCCGTTCGATCAGCCGGATTACCCCGCGCGCCGCACATGACGACCGCCGACTGTCAGCGCGATGACGGAGAGCACCGCGGACACGGCCGCAAACACCACATCGGCCCACAGGTGCCCGACGCTGCGCGACAGCAGCGCGATGCCCACGGCAGGCAGCGAGTTGCCCGTGTAGCAGCACAACAGATACGCCGATAACAATTCCGCGCGCTGCGCGGCGGGCGCCATCCGGTTCGCTTCCTGAAGGCTTCCGCGGAAGCCCAGTGCCGACGCAACGCCACCGAGCGCCGTCGCGACGACGAGCAGTGCAATCGAGCCCGCGACCTGCGCCCATAACAGCAACGCAAGGCTGGGCGGCAGCAGCCACAGGCCGGCGGACATCGCGACCCGCGCGCCGAGTGTGCGTGTCGCGATCACGGTGACGGTGCTCGCCGCGAACAGTTCGGCGACGACCGCGCCGCTCAGCGCAGCGTTGTGCGTATGCATGCTGTTCTGCATGAGATTCGGCAGCAGCGCCGCATAGAAGCCGAGCAGGGCAAACGTCGCAAAGGCCGTGACGGCGGGCGCGACGAACGCCATATACAGCCCGGAAGGCACGCCGATGCGCGGCTCGAACGACAGTTCCGCGAGGCGTCGCGCCGGATGGTTCACCGTTTCGCAGGCTCTTGCCGTCATCGCCGTCGTGCCGGCCAGAACCAGCACGTAGACGACGAACACCGTGCGCAGCGGCCACGGCGCAAACTGCGCGAGGAGACCCGCGATCAGTACGCCTGCTGCGAGACCGGCGAGATTCACGGCCGCGGCGAGGCGGCTCGCGGCGGCCTTGTCGTCGTCGGGATGCAGTTCGGCGATCCATGCCGTCGCCGTGGCCGCGCCGACACCAATGGCGAGACCGCTCGCCGCGCGCGCGACGAAGAGCCACGCGGGATGCATGGCGAAAAGAAACAGCAGCGTACTGACTATCGCAACGGCGAGCACGAGCAGGCTCACGGGCCGGCGCCCGGCGCGGTCCGACACGCGGCCGAACGCGAACAGCGCGCCGAGATTACCGATCACATATGCCGCATAGACGAGCGTGACCATCAACTCCGAAAGGCCGAACGCGCGCTGATACAGCGGATAAAGCGGCGTGACGATCGGGCTGCCGGCGTAGAGGACGCCGAGCAGCGCGGCGGCTGAGATCAGCGATGCCCGGCGGCTCAGCATCGTTCGCGAGCGCGAAGGCGGATGCATGTGCGTCTCCATCGAGGTTCGCATCGTGTCGAAGCAGCAAGCGATATTCCGCCCAGCGCTGTTTTTGCCCGAAATCGTGGGCATACCGTTTGCGCCCAACACCGTGAGTGAACACGCGGAAAGAGGGAGCACATCATGACCATCACGACGATTCGCACATCCGACACGCAAGTCCAGGTCGAGCAGACGGCCTACACGTTCGCGAACAAACAGGACGCCGACGCATTTCAGCAGTGCCTCGTCAACGGCACCGTCGAGTCGTGCCACCACGATCACCCGCCCGTTTCGATGCGGCCCGTGAGCGCCGACGAACGCGTCGACGATCCGAACCGCGACAGCACGATCTCGCCTTCGCTCGGCGGCGATACGGCGATGTGATCTTGACGCGTCACGGTCGGGTGCAACCTGTTTGCCCCTCTCGTGACGAACCGCTTGTGACGAACCGCTCGTGACAAACCCTAACCGCCGACGAATCCACCGAACGCAAGCCAACACACGCCCTACATCCCTTTCAGCAAGACTACCAATATCCCAAATCGGCACGCACGCGTTGCCGGTTTCGGCGCTGGCCTGATTTTTCGTCGATCTAAAGTCGCCTCACACATCGTGAATCATCACTGGAGGCGACATGAGAACAAGGCGACGAACCGCGCGCATCGCGGCGACGCTGTCATTCGCGGCTGCATGCATCGGCAGCGCGCACGCAATCGAAAAGCCCGAAGAACTGACCGTGCAGAAGCTGCCGCCGTGGCATCCGCACGAGGTATTCGTCGTCGACATTTCGATGCCGTCGATGACGGATGCGCGCGTCTATCTGTACGACGCCGACGCGAACAAGCTGCTCGGCCAGATCGACGCGGGCTTTGCGCCGGGCTTTGCGATTTCGCCCGATCACAAGACGAGCTTCGTTTCCACGACTTACTTCGCGCGCGGCTCGCACGGCGAGCGCACCGACGTCGTCGAGCTGACCGACAACGCGACGCTCGATCACACAGGCGAAATCGTGATTCCGCCGAAGCACGGCCAGCACATTCCGACGCCGTACAACACCACGTTCAGCGCGGACGGCAAGCGCCTTTACGTATCGAACATCACGCCCGCCGCTTCCGTGACGGTGATCGACGTCGCATCGAAGAAGGTGCTGTCGGAGATCGACATGGCGGCATGCGTGCTCGCGTTTCCGTCGGGCAATGACCGCTTCACGGGGCTGTGCGAAAGCGGCAAGGCGCTGACCGTCACGCTCGATGCGAACGGCAAGGAAGCGAAGCGCACGATGTCCGATGCGTTCATCGACGTCGACAAGGACCCGGCCTTTATCAACGCGTCGCCGTATCAGGGCGGCTATCTGTTCACGACTTTTCACGGCATGGTGCGCTCGGCGGATTTTCATGGCGACAAGCCCGTGTTCGGCGAGCCGTGGTCGCTGCTGACTGACGCCGAGCGCGCCGAAGGCTGGCGTCCGGGCGGCATGCAGCAGACGGCCGTGCAGGCGAAGCTGCATCGCTATTACGTCGCGATGCACAAGGGCGAAGAAGGCTCGCACAAGGACCCCGGCACGGAAATCTGGGTGTACGACCTGCAGACGAAGAAGCGCATCGCACGCTGGGATCTGTCGCAGCAGAAGATCGACCCGCTCGCGTCGATCCAGGTCAGCGACGACGACCAGCCGCTCTTCTACGGCATCACGGGCACGTCGGATCTCGTCGTGATGAATGCGCACACGGGCAAGCTGCGCAACGTCGAAAAGCAGGTCGGCAATACGTCGACGTTGCTCGTCAATCCGTGAGGCCGCAATGATGATCGATCCTGTACTCGCGACGCTCGCGCAAGCCAGCACGGCGATTGTCATGCTGCTTGGCGCCGTCGCCAAATGGCGGCGCCCTGCCGCGTTCCGTCATGCGCTCGCCGGTTATCGATTGTTGCCGGATGCGTTGACGGCACCTGCCGCGTTCGTCATCGCGGCGACGGAAACGCTCGGCGCAGCGGCACTGCTGTTCCCCGATACGCGCATCTTCGGTGCCATCGCGCTCATCGCATTGCTGCTCGTATTCGCGGCGGGTCTCGCATTCAACATCGTGCGCGGCCACACCGATATCGACTGCGGCTGCTCGGGCTTCGCAGCGATGCAAGCGGCAACGCAAGCGGCGACGCAAGCGGCAACGCAAACCGCAATGCAAGCAAACGCGCCGCGCGGCATCGGCTGGTTTCATGTCGCGCGCGCATTGCTGCTCGCGGCGCTCGCCGCCACTGCGTTCATCGAGCCCGCCGCGCGGTCGGTCGTGTGGTTCGACTATCTGACGCTTTTCTTCGCCGTGCTGCTGATCGTCTGCGCACTGCTTACTTTCGATGTGCTGCTCGCCAACGTGCCGCGCCTCTCCCACTTGAGGAATTCATGATGCAAACCGCTCTCACCGTTTCCACCGCGCTGTTGTGGATCGCCGTTCTCGCGCTCGGCGCGATCTGTCTCGCTCTCGTTCGCCAGGTCGGCATTCTGTACGAACGCATCATGCCCGCAGGCGCATTGATGATCGACAAAGGGCCCGCCGTCGGCGCGATCGCACCGACGTTCGAACTCGCCGACATTCGCGGCTCTCAAGTGAAAGTGGGCGGCATCGAGGCGCAGGGCAAGGCCACGCTGCTGTTCTTCCTGTCGCCGACGTGCCCCGTCTGCAAGAAGCTGCTGCCTTTGCTGCCGTCGCTGCAAGCCAGCGAAGCGACGCCCGTCAACATCGTGCTCGCGAGCGATGGCGATCTCGCCGGGCACACGCGCTTCGCGCAGAAGCACAACCTCGAGCGCTTCCCGTATGTGCTGTCGCAAGAGCTCGGCATGGCCTACCAGATCGGCAAGCTGCCGTATGCCGTGCTGCTCGATGACAGCGGCAAGGTGCGCGCAAAGGGTCTCGTGAACACACGCGAGCATCTGGAAAGCCTGTTCGAAGCGAAGGAGCGCGGCGTCGCGTCGCTGCAGGAGTTCGTGCACGGCGATCGTCGCCACGAGCAGCACGCACAGCACGTGTGATGCACCGAACCTTCTTTCAACCTGAGCGGAGAACAACATATGGGCGTTTTTGATTCATGGTTCGAGAAGTCGGCGCGCGGCGTCGCGCAGCGCAGTTCGCGGCGCAGCGCGATGGCGAAGCTCGGCAAGGTGCTGGTCGGCTCGGCGATGCTGCCGCTCTTGCCCGTCGATCGCACCGCGTATGCGGCCGAGGCGGCGCCGGGTGCATCCGGTGCATCCGGTGCATCGGGTGCATCGGGTGCCGCCGCATCGGGTGCGAGCGACGACCCGATGAGCTGCGACTACTGGAAGTACTGCGCGATCGACGGCTGGCTGTGCAGTTGCTGCGGCGGCACGTCGAGCAGCTGCCCGCCGGGCACGACCCCTTCGCCGATCACGTGGATCGGCACCTGCCGCAATCCGCACGATGGCTCCGACTACATCGTTTCGTACAACGACTGCTGCGGCAAGACGTCATGCGGCAAGTGCTTCTGCAATCGCAATGAACGCGAGAAGCCGCTGTACAAGCTGTCGCTCGACAACGACATCAACTGGTGTATGGCGAACGGCAATTCGAACTATCACTGTTCGGTTTCGGTCCTGCTGGGAGCAGCCAAACAATGAACGCACATCACGCTGCAAAAATCGGGGCCGCGTGCATCGCGGCGGCTGCATCGTTTGCGACGGCGGGCATCGCGCACGCGCAACAGGCCGCGCACTACCCCGCGGGCAAGAGCATGTTCGACGCGCAATGCGCCGTTTGCCATCAGGCAGGCGGCAAGGGTCAGGACGGACTCGCGCCGCCGCTCACGGAGTATCCGGGCAGATATTCAACGACGGCGCAAGGGCGCGCACAACTCACGTCGACGGTGGTGCACGGCATGTTTGGCGAGATCAAGGTGAACGACAAGAGCTACAACTTCAAGATGCCGAGCTTTGCGAGCGCAAGCGATGAAGACCTGGCTCAGGTGCTCAACTACGTCGTGTTCGATCTGAACGCACAGCACGGCGACGCAAAGCCGTTCACGGCCGCGGACATCAAGGCGGCTCGCGCGCAGACGATGGACAGCGCGGCCGTTCACGCGCAACGCGCCGTCGTCACGAAGGGACTCGGCCTATGAACGCCGCCCGCGTGCCGGGTGCCGGCCAGCGCGTGAACATGCAACCGCGCATGCATCCGCACATGCATCCGCACATGCAAAAGCGCGCGCGGGCTGCTTCGGCGGCTGCACCGTGGACAAGCGCAGCGCGCCGCGTATCGATGCTGCTACTGGCGTGCGCCGCGACACTCACGCCGCCGTCGTCCGCAAATGCGCAGAGCAAAGCCGATGCCGCGCTCGCGCAACAGCATTGGGTGCTCAACTGCATGGGCTGCCACACAGGCACGGGCGGCGGCATTCCCGGAAAAGTGCCGCCGCTCGCGAATTCGCTCGGCTACTTCGAGCATCTGCCTCGCGGCCGCGAATACGTGATGCGCGTGCCGGGCGCGTCGAACTCAGCGCTCTCCGACCAGGAGCTCGCAGACGTGCTGAACTGGCTGCTCACGACGATGAACCGCGACTCGCTGCCGAAAGACTTCAAGCCCTACACAGCCGATGAAATCTCGGCGCACCGCCGCCCTGCTTTCTCCGATGTCGCGACCGTGCGCGCGCGTTTGATCCGCGATCTGCACGAGCACGGCATCACGGGCGTCGCGGATCGCTACTGAACCTCTTCAATCAAGGAAACGGACATGGAGACGAATAACACCTTCGCGCTGCTCGACTCGACCCAAGCGTTCCTCGCGAAGCCGAAGAAGATGCTGATCGGCGGCGAGTGGACGGATGCCTCGTCGGGCCGTGCGATCGACGTCGTGAACCCCGCCGACGGCAGCGTGCTCACGCGCGTGCCCGAAGCGAACGAACACGACGTGCAACAGGCCGTCGCCGCCGCGCGCCGCGCGTTCGACGCGGGCCCGTGGCGCGCGATGAAGACCACCGACCGCGAACGTCTGCTGCTCAAGCTCGCCGATCTCGTCGAAGCGAATGCGCGCGAGCTCGCCGAAATCGAATCGCTCGACAACGGCAAGCCGGTGATGGTCGCGCAGGGGCTCGATGTGTCGATGGCCGCACAGTGCTTCCGCTACATGGCCGGCTGGGCGACGAAGATCGAGGGCAGCGTGATGGATGCGGGCCTGCCGTACATGCCGGATAGCGAAGTGTTCGCGTACACGCGCAAGGAACCCGTCGGCGTGGTGGGCGCGATCATTCCATGGAATTTCCCGCTGCTGATGGCCGCGTGGAAGCTGGCCCCCGCGCTCGCAACAGGCTGCACCGTCGTGCTCAAGCCCGCCGAGGACACGCCGCTCACTGCGCTGCGCCTGGGCGAACTGATCGTCGAAGCGGGTTATCCGCAAGGCGTCGTCAATATCGTCACGGGCTACGGCCACACGGCGGGCGCTGCGCTGTCGCGCGATCCGCGTATCGACAAGATCGCGTTCACGGGCTCGACGCAGACAGGCAAGCTGATCGGCCACGCGGCGCTCGACAACATGACGCGCATGTCGCTGGAGCTGGGCGGCAAGTCGCCTGTGATCGTGCTGCCCGATGTCGACATCGACAAGGCTGCGCAAGGTGTCGCGAATGCGATCTTCTTCAACCAGGGCCAGGTGTGCACGGCGGGCTCGCGCGTCTATATCCACCGCAAGGTATTCGACAAGGTGATCGACGGCGTCGCGCATATCGCGAAGAGTTTGAAGATCGGCGCGGGCATGGACCCGTCGACGCAGATCGGCCCGCTCGTGTCCGCGAAGCAACGCGAGCGCGTATGCGGCTATCTCGACTCGGGCTTCGCGGAAGGCGCGCGCGCCGTCGCGGGCGGCAACGCGATCGACAAGCCGGGCTTCTTCGTCGAGCCGACCGTGATGGTCGATACGAATCACACGATGCGCGTCGTGCGCGAAGAGATCTTCGGGCCGGTGCTGGTCGCAATGCCCTTCGACGATATCGACACGGCCGTGCAGCTCGCCAACGACACGCCGTATGGTCTTGGCGCGAGCATCTGGTCGAATGATCTGTCCGCGATCCACAAGCTGATTCCGCGCATTGCGGCGGGCACCGTGTGGGTCAACTGCCACTCGCTGCTCGACAACGCGATGCCGTTCGGCGGCATGAAGCAATCGGGCTTCGGACGCGAACTGGGCCGCGCCGTCATCGACCAGTACATGGAAAGCAAGTCGGTGATGATCAATTACGCGTAAGCGCCCGCGTCAAGCGACTACAACACAAAGGGGAAGACAGATGAAGCATCCGACGACGACGCGCACGATCGCGGCGGCGGTGGCGGCGCTCGCCGCGTCGATGGCTGCACACGGCATCGCGCATGCCGAAAGCAGCATCACGTTATACGGCGACGTCGACGCCGGCATCACGTACACGAACAACCAGCAGGTCACGCATGCGGACGGCAGTGTCGGCGGCGGCCACAACTTTCAGTTCACGGGCGGCAATCTCGCGCCGTCGCGCTTCGGCCTGACGGGCAGCGAGGACATCGGCGGCGGCACGGCCGTGACGTTCAAGCTCGAAAACAGCTTCTTCACGGGCAGCGGCAACGTCGTACAAGCGGGCACGCTCTTCAATCAGAACGCGTGGGTCGGTCTGACCAACGAGCGCTACGGCACGCTGACCTTGGGCCGCCAGTTCGACTCGTACACGAACGCGCTCGCGCCATACGCGTCGAGCATCACGTGGGCGACCTTATACGGCGCGCACATCGGCGACGTCGACAACCTCAATGCCGCGCTCAATCTGAACAACGCGGTGCAGTACGTGAGCCCGACCTTCGCGGGCTTCTCGGTGAGCGGCACGTATTCGCTGGGCGGCGTCGCGGGCGACTTCTCGCAGAAGCGCGGCTGGGCCGTTTCGGCGAGCTACAACAACGCGCCGTTCTCGTTCGGCATCGGCTATCTCGACCTCAACAATCCGCTCGATGCGGCGCTCGGCGGCGAGCAGGGTTATATCGGCGACTTCGCGTGTTCGAATCCGACGGCGATGTACTGCGAGTTGCAGAACGCGCATGCGTTGAAGGCGTTCGGCGCGGGCGGCTCGTACACGATCGGGCCGGCGACGATCGGCCTCGTCTATACGCATACGGCGCTCGACAACAGTCTGTATTTCGCGAGCGCCACGCGTCCGCAAGGCGCGGATGCGCGATTCGATATCGTCGAGGTGAACGGGACGTATGCGCTGTCACCGGCACTGACGCTCGGCGCGGCGTATATCTATAACTCGATGAAAACCGATGTGAGCGGTTCGCCGAAATTCCATCAGGTGAATCTGGGCACGACGTACAGCCTGTCGAAGCGCACGACGCTTTACGCGGTGGGGATTTTCCAGAAGGCAACGGGAAGCGGAATCGGCACCGACCCTGTGACGGGGCAGGCCGCGAACTATGCGCAGATTCCCAATCTGCCGAATTCAACTACCGACAAGCAGGTGTCGGTCACAGTCGGTTTGAAGCATAGCTTTTGAGTTTCACTGAGCTTCTTGTCTGCGATGGCGTTTAGTGTCGGGATGCCTGGCGTCCCGCTGGCATCCGCGCCTTCGCCTCGCAGGTCGTGCGTTGCATCTGCATTTTCACGCCGCGTTCCAGCCTGATCTGTAATGCGATCTGCCGTCGCCTCGTCGAGAACACGCATCGACGTCAATCCATTCGGCTCAGTTGTACTGGCTCACTATGGTGACGCGCGGAGCTTCCACAGCGGACTTCACGCCCGCAGACGTCAGCAACAGCGTGCCGCCCGTACGTCCGACGCGATATTCGCCGTTCTGGTCGGGCGCGGTCTTGTGGCCGGAGCCGTCGGCAAAGACGGACGTCACCGAATCGCGAGCAAGCGTTGATGCGGCCGTCGCTGAATCTTTGATCGCCTCGATCGAAATCCTGGCGCTCGGCGCGCTATTGGCTAAAACGGCGAACGTCACGCTCATTGCCGATGCGTCGGCGCCGGATCGCGCTGCGCAATGAGCGACCCGCGGCAGTACGGTCGCTTCGGCACTCGCGGCCATCACCTCGAAAGGCGGCTCGACCACTGCGCCGATAAACGAAATCACTCCGCCCTCTGCCGCCGAAACCATCGTCGATGTGCAAAGCGCTGTGGCCGTAATCATCGCCCTGACAATCGTCCGCCAGTTCATCCGATCGCTCTTCCCTCTCGCCACCATCACGGCCTCCTCTCGAATAAGCCCTACGAAACAGTAGGGCTCATCGTATGCCCCAGGGCATCTTTCGAGAGTCGACAGCGATCAAACGACCGGTCGTCGAATGGTGGCGAACGGCCGCACCTTTCGACTCACCTGGCAATTTACGAATTCTTCGATCCGGCTCGCCAATTTTAATAATTGTTCTATAGAGGCTGCGTCCGCGCGTCGCTACGATGCGTCAACTCCTTAGGCAAATGCACGGCAATTCCGCTGGTGGACGCCGGGGAGCGTGGAATCCGGGCTGCGTTCTCGTGTCGAGGGCCGCTTTGGTTCATCAATATTTTTCGACTCACACGACACTCACTTATGAAAATCAAGCTTTTCACAGCTCTGATCGTTGCCGCAGGCGCCATGGGCTCGCAATTCGCGCACGCCGCTCCGGACGGCACGATCACGTTCAACGGCGCAATCACGTCGACCACCTGCCTGATCAACGGTGGCACGGCTCCCCAGAACTTCACCGTGACGATGCCGACGGTTTCGACGACTACCCTGGCGGCGGTCGACCAGACCTCGGGCCGCACCGGTTTTCGCATTGCACTGAGCAACTGTACGGGCACGGGCAACGTGCATACGTTCTTCGAAGCCAGCCCGACGGTCGACCTCGGCACGGGCCGCCTGATCAATGCGGGCACAGCCGCCAATGTGCAGGTCGAACTGCTGAACAAGGACGCGAGCGTCATCACGGTCGGCGCATCGGACGGTATCGGTGCTGGCCTGCAGAACTCCAAGTCGGTCCCCATCGTGAGCGGCGCGGCCAATCTGGACTACTACTCGCAATACCACGCGACGACGGGCGCTGCCGGCGCGGGCTCGGTGTCCGCGACCGTGACCTACGACATCTCGTATAACTAATCGACTCTGCGGGGCGACGCCTGATCGAAGGCGTCTCCCTGCTTTTCATTTTTGGATGCTGCAATGAACGCCAGGGAAACAATCCAATCCGTGCTCGCTGCCGGGATGCTTGCACTGGGACTTATCGGGTCCCCTGGTGCGCATGCGTCCGTGGTGGTCGGTGCAACACGCGTCATCTTCAACTCGCAGGACAGCGAGGCCACGGTCAAGATGACCAACGAGGGCAAACTGCCCGCGCTGGTCCAGTCGTGGGTAGATAAAGGCAACGCGAAAGAAACGCCGTCTTCCATCGAAGTGCCTTTTACGATCATGCCGCCCGCCGCGCGCATCGATCCCGCCAAAGCGCAGACCCTGCGAATTATCTATACGGGCGAGCCGTTGCCGCAGGACAAGGAATCGGTGTTCTGGCTCAACGTACTGGAAGTGCCGCCCAAGCCGACGGGCGAACTGGCCGATGTCAACAAGCTGCAACTGGCTTTCCGCACGCGTATCAAGCTCTTTTATCGCCCATCGGGTCTCAAGGGCGTGACGACCGACGCGCCTGCACAGCTTGCCTGGCGCATCACGCGATCCGCGAAGACGCCGGCTATCGAGGCACGCAACCCGACGCCTTACTACGTTTCTTTTGCCAGCCTGGAAGTCAGCGCAGGCGGCAAGACCCTGAAGAACGACGACGGCGGCATGGTCGCCCCGGGCGAAACCGAGGTGTTTCCTCTGACGGGCGAAGGCGTTCCTGCTGCTGGCGCGAAGGTGCACTACCGCGCGATCAATGACTGGGGCGGCCCGATCGACGGCGAGGCCCCGTTATCCGCTGCTTACTAGAGACAGCCAGGGACAGCCAGGGACAGCCGGGACGGACACGTCGTAACCGGCTGCTGACCTTCACCTCACTTCGAACGGCCCTTTGATGCAGCTGCGACAGCTGCAGGGCGGGCTGTTGTCTAAAGATCCTGAGTCGACTGCATGCATTCGTATCGAAGTACTTGCCCGATCCCCTCGCGACTCAGTCCGGTCAGTGCGGTGGCGCTTTCTCTGTTCTCCAGTGTCGGTGCATGGGCAGCCCAGCCTGCACCCGCCGATACGACGATCGCCTCGGTCGAATTCAATGATGCATTCCTGCACGATCAGGGCGGAACGCGGCTGGACGTCTCGCGCTTCAATCAGGGCAATGCGGCAGCACCCGGCATCTACCGGGTGGATCTGTACGTCAACGAGGTCTGGACGGGACGCTCGCAGGCCGTGCTGCGCAAGGTCGTAGGCGGCGACGTACAGCCTTGCTTCGACCGCGCGATGCTGGAGCACGTCGGCGTGGACGTGGACAAGCTTTCGCCGCAGGCCGCTGCACTTCTCGCGGACAATGCGGGCAGCGCATGCGCGCCGCTACCCAAGCTGATTCCCGACGCCACCGCCGTGTTCGACAACGGCGAGCAGCGCCTCGACATCAGCGTGCCGCAGATCGCGATGAGCCGTGCAGCGCGTGGCTATGTCGATCCGCGCTATTGGGACGACGGCGTGCCCGCCGCGCGCGTGCAGTACAACGCCAACGCGTATCACTCGGACGGCGCGGGCGTGTCCTATACCCAAGCCTATGTGGGACTGAATGCCGGCGTGAACATCGGCCCATGGCGCTTTCACCACGACGGCAGCCTCGTCTACAGCGACCATGCGGGCACGCAGTACCAGACCTTGCAGACGAACGTGCAGCGCTCGATCGCGCCGCTCAAGAGCCAGCTCGTCATCGGCGATGCGTTTACCGACGGCTCGATGTTCGACAGCTTCGGCTTTCGCGGCGTGCAACTGGCCAGCGATGACCGGATGTACCCGGAGTCGCAGCGCGGCTATGCACCGACCATTCACGGCATTGCCAACAGCAATGCGCGCGTGCAGATCCGCCAGAACGGCAACATCATCTATGAAACGACGGTGTCGCCGGGTGCGTTCGAGATCAACGATCTCTATCCGACTGGCTATGGCGGCGACCTTGAAGTGATCGTGACGGAAGCCGACGGCAGCCAGCGGATCTCGCGCGTTCCGTATGCGCCGATGGTCAACGCGCTGCGCCCGGGAACGACACGCTTCAACGTGACCGTTGGCCAGTATCGCAATCCCTCCGCGCAAATCGCGCCGGGCGTTTTTCAGGCGACGGTCCAGCACGGCTTCAACAACCTGTTCACGGGCTATGGCGGCGTATTGCTGGCGCAGAACTACGCTTCTGCGCTGATGGGCGTCGCATTGAATACGCCCTACGGCGCGTTCGGATTCGACGTCACGCACGCTACGACGGGCCTCACCAACGAACCCGGCCGCAACGGCCAGAGCATCCGCGTTTCGTACAGCAAGCTGGTTGCGCCCACCCATACCAACCTGACGCTCGCCGCCTACCGCTATTCGACGCGCGGCTTCCTTGGCCTGTCCGACGCGATAGCGCTTAAGGATCTGGATCAGCGAGGCCTCGGCTTCGCGATGGGCGGGACCGTGCGCGGGCGTCTACAGCTGATGGTCAATCAGGCGCTGCCTGCCGGCTATGGCAGCTTCTACCTGTCCGGGTCCACGCAGGACTACTGGAACCGCAATGGCCGCGATACGCAGTTCCAGGCCGGCTACAGCAACAGCTACAGAAACATCAACTTCGGTGTTTCGGCGTCACGCCAGCTCAACATCAACAGCGCGAAGTGGGACAACCGCGTGATGCTCACGCTCGGCATCCCGCTAGGCAAATCGCCGTATGCGCCTTACGCCAGCACGAGTCTGACGAAGGATTCGTCGGGCGCCGTGAGCATGCAGGAATCCGTATCGGGTTCGCTCGGCACGGACAACGCGTTGTCGTATTCCGCGAGCGCCGGCTACAGCGGCGGCGGCGGGATGGGCAGCAATACCAGCGCGGGCCTGGGCGCCAGCTACATTTCCCAGGCTGCTACGTTCACCGGCAATGTCAGCAAGGGCAGCAACTACAGCCAGGTGGGTGCGGGCATGTCGGGCGGCGTCGTCGCGTACCCGGGCGGCGTTGCCTTCATGGCGAGCATGGGCGACACGCTGGCCGTCGTCGAAGCGAAGGACGCGGCGGGTGCGCGCGTGCTCAACGGCAACGGCCTGCATGTCGACCGCTGGGGCCATGCCGTGGTGTCCAATCTGACGCCGTTCTCGCGCAATGAGATCGAAATCGATCCGAAGGGGCTGCCGCTCGACGTCGAATTCAAGTCGACGATACAGAACGTCGCGCCGACGGCGGGCGCCGTGGTCAAGGTGAAGTTCGAGACCGACAATCCGGGCCGCGCCGCGCTGCTTCAGATCAGGATGCCTGACGGCAAGCCGCTGCCGTTCGGCGCGGAGGTAATGGACCCGACGGGTCAAATGGTCGGGACAGTGGCGCAGGCCGGCCGCATCGTCGTGCGCGGTCTGAAGAGCGACAGCGGAACGCTGACGGCGAAGTGGGGAACGGGTGCGAACGAGACCTGCACGCTGGGCTATGCGCTACCGAAACTCGCCGACGCGAAGAGCCGGCTCGTCGTGCGCGTGCCCGCCGAATGCAGGTTCGAGCAGATGGCGAAGGCCGCGTTCTGACGCCGCCTCTTATATGACACCATGGATGCAAAGGTCATGAGATTCAACGTATCGATCGACATTCAACGTTCACGAGAACGCCTGCACTGGTTGCGGTGGCTGCGGATAGTCGCGTTCGTTTGGCTGGGTGCGCTGGCCCATGGTCAGGCATCGGCACAGTACATCTCGAGCTGCGCCGGGCCGAACCCCGGCACCTTCGTCATCACACTGCCTACCGATACCTATGCGGTGCCGCGGGACAACTCCGCTACAGGAGTCCGGATTGGACCGTGGACGCCGTTCTACGCGCCAGGCACAGGCACAAGCGTATGGACGTGCGATACCTTAAGCGTGTTGGATTCGCCCGCCCACTACTGGGGCGTTTCGTTCATTTCACTGCTGGGCCAGCCCGTTGGCACCTATAGCGAAGGCGGCGTCACGTATCCCGTGTTCAAGACAAACGTGGCCGGAATCGGCATCGTGATGGGCAGTTCAGGCTACGAGTCATGGGCAAGCGTAGGGGGCAAGTCCGGCTGGACAAACGAAGCTACCGGGAGAACTTATGGCTATCCGGTTGACGCGAGCTGGTCTCTCGGCGGCGCAATCGGAGCTCGCCTCTATACCTTCGATAACGGCGTAACCAACTACAACTACGCGATATCGGGTATGCCCTTCGGTATGAAGATGGATTTCGCGTTCATCAAGATCGGGCCCGTCACGGGCGGCACAATCAACATGCCGGGCGTCGTCGCGCAGGCGGGCGTGTCCGTCACCGCCGCGCCGGCTCCGTATACGAACTACGTCTCCCCGCCCCAGAATCTCGTCGACGTCACGCTGGTCGGCGGTCCGACCTTCGCACCTGTGGCTTGCGCGACGCCCGACGTCACGGTGCCGATGGGCACGCACGCCAACACCGAATTCTCCGGCGTCGGGCCGATCTCGACTGCACCGGCGTCGTTCAACATCAGCCTGAACAACTGCCCTGCCGGCATCAACAGCATCAAGTACGAGATCGATGCCGTGACCACGATCGTCGACGCCAGTCAGTCGGTCGTGGCGCTCGATAGCGCCTCGACCGCGCGTGGCGTCGGCGTTCAGCTGCTCGACGCCAATGGCAATGCGCTGCCTATCGGCACGCAGCAGACGCTGCCCGGATACGACCCGGCCGGCGGCAACTACACGATTCCCCTGAAGGCGCGGTACTACCAGACTACGGCGCCCGTACTCGCTGGCTCGGCGAATACGGTGATGACCTTCACGATGAACTATCAGTAGAGGCCTGGTTGCTCGCGATCATCTGCTAAACGCGGACCGATCGCGCGCACATGCCCGCACCTTGAATTGCACACTTGAAGAGGATTAGCGATGAAAACCCAAACCTGTGTTCTGATGCTCGCCGCCGTCGCGGCCCTGGCTTCTGCCTCAGCGTTCGCCGGTGGCCCGATTACGATTGTGCCAGCAGCGAACGCCAGGGCCACTTTTCCAACGGGGCCCGTCGGGCCAGGCGTATCTGGTGCCAATGCTGGCACATTCAGCGGAGGTACGGCCGGGCCCGCCGGAGCACCCATCCCCGCATCTGTAGCTGCCGGCCAGCCGGCACCGCGTAGCAAGTCTTCGGCGAATGGTCCCTCAATCTAACCCGCGAAAGCCGCGCCGGATGCAACTACGTGACAATCCCAGGACGGACGCGCACTGACACATCCGGCCGACACACGGCGAACAAGTATCGCCCTTCGGCATGGGTAGCAACGTAACCGGTGCTGCCTACCGCATCAACTCATCAAAGCTCGCCAGCAACCGCTCGATATCCGGCGCATGAATCGCCCCCATCGTCGAGATGCGGAACAGTTCCTTCGACAAGCCGCCCTGCCCCGCATAGATCACGAAGCCACGCGCCTTCAACGCATCGTGCAACTGCTCATACGCGATGCCCTTCGGCAAACGATACGCGCGCAGCACCACGGAACTCTCCTGCGGCGGCAACACGCTGTCGATCCTACGCGCAGCAAGCCCCGCGCGCGCCTGCTCGGCGAGCGCCGCATATCGCGCATGACGTGCCTTCCAGCCGCCTTCGTCGTCGAGTTCGCGCAGCGCTTCGACGAGCGCGTAATACGCATGCACGGACGGCGTGAACGGCGTATTGCGCTGATCCTGCAAGCTCGCGAGACGCGCAAGCCCGAGGTAGTACGTGCGGCTCGCGGCACTCGCCAACGCATCGCGCCGCACGATCACGAACGCCGCGCCCGGCACGCCGTGCAGGCACTTGTTCGCCGTCGCCGCGACGGCTGCAATCGTGTCTTCCGCGAAATCGATCTCTTCCGCGCCGAAGCTGCTCACGCCATCGACGAGCATCTTCACGTTGCGCGCGCGGCAAACCTCGGCGAGCGCCTTCAGGTCGTTCAACCGGCCCGTCGTCGTCTCGTGATGAATCACGGCGACATGCGTGATCGACGTGTCGGCGTCGAGCGCAGCCGCGATGCATGAGAGATCAGGCGCCTGCATCCATTCGTGCTTCACGATGCTGTGCGCGATGCGGTACTGCGTCGCGATCTGCGTGATGCGCTCGCCGTACACGCCGTTCTCGACGATCAGCAGCTTGCCGTTTTCCGGCACGAGCGCCGCGATCATGCTCTCGACGGCCGCTGTGCCCGAGCCCGTCATCAGCACGGCGCTCCATTGCGCGGGGTCGAGATCGTACAGCTTCACGAGACGCGCACGCGCTTCGTCCTGCAGATCGAAGAACTCGCTCTCGCGATGGCACAGATCCGTTTGCAGCAGGCTGTTGCGCACGCGCTCGGTCAGCGTGACGGGGCCTGGGTTCATCAGCAGCATCAGCGTGCTCCTTCATTCGAGCCGGAAGTGGCGATGTGGCGCATTAGACGCGTCTTCACATCGGACGGAGTGATGGTCGGGCGCGGCAAGCCATCGGGCGTGCCGCGACGGATCGCGACGCGCACGAAGCGCGGACCGTCGAGTTGCGGCGATGCGAACAGCTCGTCGATCAGGCTCACGTCATCGCCTTCGACAGCCGATGCATAGCCGCACGCCGCCGCGACGCCCGCAAACGACACGTCGGGCGACACCGTCGCTTGGCCGCCCGTCGAATCGTGCGCGCCGTTGTCGAGCAGAATGTGCGTGAGGTTCGCGGGACCATATGCGCCGAGCGTCGCAAAGACGCCCATGCGCATCAGCGCGGCGCCGTCGCCGTCGAGCGCGACGACATGCAGATCGGGACGCGCAAGCGCAAGTCCTAATGCGAACGGCGTGAGGCAGCCCATTGAGCCGACCATGTACAACTGGTTCGGCCGGTCGTCGATGGCGTAGAGTTCGCGGCCGCAGAAACCCGTCGATGCGAGCACGACCGTCGAATCCAAAGGCGTGTGCGCGATCACGCGTTGCAGCGCCTCGTTGCGCGTCGGCAGCGCATCGGATGAGATGGCTCGCGACACGTCGCGCGACGCACGCTTTTCGCGTTTCGCTGCGCGGCCTGCGTCCTTCAGTTCATACGGCGCGACGCTTCCCTTCTGCATCACGAGCGCGTATGGACGGCCCGTCGCATCCATATGCGCGATCGCGCGATCGAGCGCGGGGCCGATCGCGTCCGCTTCCGTCGGGAACGTCTCCCACGGAATCTCCATCGTGTCGAGCATCGCCGGCGTGATGGGGCCCATCAACTGATGCTGCGGCTCGTCGGGCACGCCCGGCTGGCCGCGCCACGTGACGATCAGCAGTTGCGGCAGACGGAACGTCCACGTCAGCGACGTCAGCGGACTCACCGCGTTGCCGAGGCCCGAGTTCTGCATCATCGTGACGCCGCGCCGACCATTCTTTGCGCCGAGCGTGACGCCCGCGATGAACGCGACGGCATCGCCCTCGTTCGCCGCCGATACGTAGTGCAGCTTCGGGTCTTGCAACACGTAGTTGATAAACGGCGTGAGATACGAGCACGGCACGCCCGCATACCAGTCGAAGCCGCGCTCGCGCGCCGCCTCGACGAACTGTGCAGCTTCGATCATTGCGCCGCGCCTCCCGCTGCGTCGCCCTGTGCGAGCGGCGTCTGCTCGTGCGCGAAATCGCCCGCGCGACGGAAGTCTTCGAGATCGTTCACGCCGCGCCAGTGGCCGTGCACATACTGCACTTCGATTTCTTCGCCGGCTTCGAGCAGCGCGTTCAGCAGCGCGGGCATATCGAGCGAATCGAAATCGGCGCGTGCGCGCAGCGTGTTCACTACTGCCTGCAAGCGCTCGCGTCCTTCACCGCGCACGTTCAGCAAACCGATCCAGCGGCCATGCGGCGCTTCGCCCTTCACGTCGGCTTCGTTGTTCGACACGCGGCGCAGCAGCACCTTGTTGCCGAACAGGCCGCGATCGTCGGCGGACGAGCACCACGCGAAATCGCGCACGCTCTGGTTCGCCGCGCCCGCTTCCGCAACCGTCGACGAATCGACGACCACGCTGAACGGCGCTTCGCTCTCCACCAGATCGCGCACGATGTAGCTGCGGAACAGCAGGTCGCCGTACGAGATCACGGTGTCGTTGTTCAAGCCGTCGATGGCGCAGGCGAGCGACGTCAGCTCGCCCGTCCCTTCATGATGCTCGTTGACGACGAGCTTGATGCCCGCCGTGTCGATCGCATCGGCGCGATAGCCGCCGACCACGGTGATGTCATTGACGCCCTGCTTCTTGAACGCATCGACGAGCCAGCGCAACAGCGGCTTGCCCGCGATGGGCAGCATGACTTTCGGACGATCCGTCGTCACCGCTTCGAGGCCCTTGCCGCGGCTCGCGGCGAGCACGATAGCCGAGCCCGATGCGCGCGATGCCGACAGATAGCGCTCTTCCGCTTCCGAATACTCGTCGGCGTCCTGCAGACGGAAAATCTCGTTGACGGTCGCGATGCGGTCTTCGACGTTCACGAGCGTCTGGCTCTCGTAGATCTCCTTCACGACGGCCTGCATCGCCGACGTGGCCGCGCGAATCTGATGGTTCGCCCAGATCACCGTGCTGATGCCCGCGTTGCGGAACACTTCCGTCGGCGTGCTGTAGTACTTGGTCGGCACGATGACAAGCGGGCCGCGCCCTGCCCATTCGCGCGCGAATTCGAGAATCTCGTCGGGACGCGAGAGCTTGCTGTGAATCAGGATCGCGTCCGCGCCCGCCTGGCGATACGCTTCCGCGCGCTTCAACGCTTCATCCATGCCCCAGCCCGCGATCAGCGCTTCGACGCGCGCGACGATGGAGAAATGCTCGTCCGTCTGCGAGTCCTTGCCCGCCTTGATCTTGCCGCAGAACTCGTCGATATCGGCGAGCGGCTGCGCTTCGCCCTTGATGAAGCTGTTCGTCTTCGGAAACTGCTTGTCCTCGATGCACACGCCCGCGATGCCGCGCTGCTCCAGCTTGCGCACGAGACGGCGCACGTTGTTGAAGTTGCCGTAGCCGGTATCGCCGTCGAGCAGGATGGGCAGATCGCTCGCGTCGGCCATGAATTCGAGCGTATCGACGACTTGCGTCCAGCTCGCTTCATTGTTGTCACGTACGCCATATTGCGCGGAGATCGCGAGGCCCGAGCCCCAGATGCCCTTGAAACCGGCTTCGCGCGCGATGCGCGCGGAGATGCCGTTGTGGGCTTCCATCAGGAATTCGAGTTCGTTGCTCGTCAGCATCTGGCGCAGGCGCGCGCTGCGCGACAGTGTGGTGACGAAAGAGGGTTCGCGTGCGTTCATCGTGTAACTCCGGCGGTTCGCTGAAGTTGCGGCAGCACTTCCTCGCTTGCGCGCGCAACGTCATTGGGAAAATCGATTTCGATCCAGGGCAGGCCGGTGACGTCGGCCGTATCGAATGCGTGAGTGCGTTCGAGCAGCAGGTCGCGCACGGCTTCTTCGTGGGGCATGTTTGCGCGGCCGCTGTCGATATAGCCCGCGACGATCTGCGCGAAGCGCTCTGCCGTTGCTTGCGTGAAGCGGAAAAAGCCGACCGATTCGCCGATCGTGTCGTACTCGAGTCCGACGGCCAGTTGCTTGCGCAGCTCGACGGGCACGCCGTTTTTCAGACACAGCTTCACGGGCTCGTCGCCTGCTTCGTAATCGCGGTCGATCAACAGGCGGTTCGCGTGATCGCCGGCGACGAGCGCGGCCAGCATGCGCTCGTCGTAAAGCACGTCGGCGTCCATCAGCAGCACATCGCCGCCGCGCGTCAGCGCATCGGCGACCGTGTGCACGGTGAGCACACTGCCGAGGTCGAAACGCGGATTGAGCCTGATCTCGGGCACCTTGCGGCCCGCCTGCTTCAATTCCGCTTCGACGCGCTCCGGCTGAAAGCCGAGCGCGAGCACGACTTCATCGACACCCGCCGCCTCGAGCATCGAAAGATGTCGTTCGAGCAGCGTAACGCCATCGAATCGCAACAGACATTTTGGAAACTGCTCCCCCGGGGGTTGCTGGAGTCGCAGGCCGAGGCCCGCGGCAAGAATGATCGCTCGCATTCGGGTTCCAGGGAAAAGAGTGAATGGTCTTTTGGCTTTTTTTATTCGGCGCTCAAAATGACTTTACGCATGGCGCGCGTGCGCATTCTGAATCGCCAAAAATGGCGACTATATCGGAACTGAGAACGAATTGCAGAGCAACTGGCCCGCTTTTGGCAATTGATGGAATAAGAGTGAAAAATGTGGAGGTTTTAATCGCCGATGGCCTTGCAGCGATCGCTTTAAAGAATTGGCACGTGCATTGCTAAGCGAACCATAATGGTGGCTGGGGACGCACAACTCGTCAGGAGGGACGCGATGATCCGTCGACCGGACAGAATGGCCATTGCCGGGTTTGTCGTGATGGTCGTTCTGATCGTCGTGGCGCTTGCACTGCCGATGGACAGCGACCGGCTGGCCGCCTATCGGTCAGTGTATGGCGGCGACGAGAACCCGCGCAGTGCAGATTCATCGAACGCGGAGGACGAATCCGTGCGTCGCTCCGAGCAATTGGCGGCGACCTCCGATGGCACATCCGATGCCGATATCGCATTCATCCTCCAGTCGATACGCGCGAGTCTGCATCGCAACGATCTGACGTCCGCGAAGGTGTTGCTCAATGCCGTGCTCTCGGTTCGCACGAATCTGCCTGAAGCATTGGAGTTGCAGAAGGAACTCAATGTGCGCGAGGCGAGAGCAGCGAAGGCGATGACGTCCGTCGTTGCCGCTGCCTCATTCAGCGAAGGCTCGCACGACGCTTCGCCCAGTCCTGTCGACGAAAAATCAGATCGCGCAATGGAACCGCCTGCTCGACCATCGACGCTCGTGCGCACATCGAGTAAATCGACTGACAGGCCGCAATACAGCACGCGGCGCGAACGGCCTGCGTCGGCCGACAAACCATCCGCAAAGACGCGGCACGCCGGACAGACGCCGCGCCATCATCCTGCGGCGCATGTTTCAAATGGACGCCCTAAAACGCGCGCCGAAGTCGTCAACGAACTGAAGCGCGCCCGCGCGAATGGATCGATCCCTCGCTTCGGCAATCCTTCCCGGTATGGGTCCGCGAGTTCGCCGTATCACGCCGCACGATGACGATGAGCGCCCGCGCCTGTCATGCGTCCGCGCAGCACAAATCGTCGACGGCACACGCGAGGATCATCCGGTTGTGATCGGACGTGAGATAGCCCTGCTCGGTCCGCGGCCGAAAGATCCTGTCGCCGTATCGAATCTGTCTGCCCGTCAACAGGCAAAACGATTCAGTGCGCGCGCGTCCGAGCCGCCAGGTCTGTTCCGAGTAACGGCCCATCCTCGCGTCGCTCCAGCAAACGCTCACGGTTTCCGATGACAGACGCTCGACAACCGAAATGCGCGTCGGCCGAGGCTCCGCGTCGACTTCGGGTGCGCGCTCTTCCCGCAAGCGGCGTTTCTTCAAACGGAACCGTTGCTTCTTCCGGCGCGCGGTACCCGTCGCCGACTCCGCTGCGTGCGCAACGGGTATCAGGATGTCCAGCAACGCACGTCGCCCGGCGTCTTCTTCCGCGAGAGTGCCCATCACATTCCTTCGCCACGAAGCATTTGCTATCTGGCATTCATCGATCGCTCTGGATCGTCAGGTTGTTCCTGACCTCCGTGACGCCCCGAACACCCTTTGCGGCGCTAGCCGCTCTGTCCAGCGCGGCGCGATTTGGCACCGTTCCCGTCAGCGTGACAACGCCCGCATCGGCGTGAACCCTGATGCCGATGCTGGTCAGATGCTTCGTCTTGCCGAGCGCGTGATGTACGTCCTTTTCCAGTTGGCGGTCGTTCACTTTCGCGGCCGTGGGGGTTTGCGTGCTGTCGGCAGATGCCGCGGCGCTTGCGCCATTCGGTGCGCCCGCAGTCTGCGCGTAGACGCTCGCTGACAGCGTCAGCACGATGATTGCCCAAGCCCCTGTCATTGCGATCTTTGCGTTCATCGATGTTCTCCATCCGATCCACAGATAACCGGCGACACGCGGCAACGCGACATGCCGCGCCGCTTCGCTTCCGATGCACTCACCATCCGTACTTCAGTTCGACGCCTACGTAGTCCGCGTTACTGCCGCCCGCGTTGCGGATGGAATCGCCGACCTGGAAGTGCACCGCTTCGACGGAACCGATCAGGTTCGACGCCATCGTCCAGTCGGCGCGCACCTGCACATACATGCCCGTCCACCGGCTGCCGTGACCCGCTGTGCCCGGCACCACGGTATTGGGCTGCTGATACACGGCGTCCGCTGTCGTCTCGCGCCATTGGAAACCGAGCGCGCCGAGCAACGCGAGCTTGCTCGTGGGCTTCAACGTGATAGAAGGCTTCACGTGGATCAGGTTCGCATAGCCCGTGTAGCCCGCGAGCGTGAAGTAGTACCCGTTCGGAAAGAGCGGATTGAATGTCTCAACGCGTCCGTCGCCGGGATGCCGGTCGCCCGACGCCGCGTCGATCTGCACGCCCACGCGCGGCGTCCACGGAAGGTCGAGCGTATAGCCCGCGAGCGAGCCGACCGCCCACGCGCCGATCGTCTTGTTGCCGACGTGCCCCGACTGATACATCGATTCCACGTCAAAGTCGGCGCGGCCCATCTTGCCTGTGTATCGAAGATCGAATACGTCGCGATGCTCGTCGCCCGTTGCATCGAGAAAGCGCGCATTCGAGCGGTTGTACTTCGAGTAGTAGCCTGAAAGATCACCCGGCCCGACACCCTGCCGCTCGAAGCGCACGCCGCTGAACGTGAGATGCCGGTTCGATACATCGTCGAAAGTGGTCACGTCGCGGTACTGCACAGGCTGCGTCAGATAGCCGATGAAGCGCCATTTGCCGTACTCGTAGTCCGCCCAGATCGCGTCGTACGCCTGCCGCACGTTCGGGCCGTCGCGAACCGAGATGAAGCGCTGCAAGTCGAACGCCATCTCCTGACGGCCGACGCGGAACTTGAACGTGCCGGGTCCCAACGGACTGACCCACGCGACGAAGGCCTGCTCGAGATCGAGCGGATTCTTGTCGACGGGCGACACCGTATCCTTGCCGAACGGTCGCGCATCTTCGAGCTGCGCGAAGAACTGGAGATACGGACCGATACGCGCATCCGCGCTGACCTGCGCGCGCTGTATCACGTAGGTATCCGAATGGCCTGTGCCGATGCCGAAGAGCGGCGCATCGTTGACTTCGACGCGCTCGCGCAGATTCGCGCCAAGCGACAGATACGAATGCGGATCGCCGCCGAGCGGAATGTATTTGAGGCTGTCCAGCGGCTGCCGTGGCACGCACTTGTCCGCGAGCACGGACCAGTCCTCCTGCCAGCGGTTGAACAGCACGACGGGCCGCTTCGCGGTGCACGCGGCGGATGCGGTATCGGCGGATGTCGTTTCCTCCGTCGCCCGCGCATTGCCGCTCAACGCCAGGCCAGCGACGAAAAAGACAAGGTACGCAACAGCATGCGTCCCTGCAAACGGCCTGGGCCACACACGCGTCATAGGATCTCCGTGTCGTGAAAGGGGTGTGGTACTTTTGCCCGCGACATTCATCGGCGCCTGTTCGAAATGCAGTTCGCAGTTGCCGTTCGATCGAACGCAAACTGCCGCAACCAGCAGTCCGCGCGGACGTACTTCGGCTATTTCCTTGCGTCTGTCGCGGTTGTGGCAGCCGTCGACGATGCGCCGCGTGCGTTGAATGCGAGCCACACGAGCACGACGAACGGCAGCAGCAGTGCCCAGAACCCGACATGCCGATATGCGAGCGCGCCTGCGATCGCGCCCGCAGCGAACGCGAGAATGGCCGGCAGCATCTTGCCCAGACGCGCTCGCGCCACGGCCTGCGCATCGGCTGGCGCGCGCGGCGAAAGCACGTCGATCGCATCGAGCACGGCTTGCGTGACGTTGCCCGTCATCACGGTGTTCGGCACTCCGGGACGCGCGACCAGCCGCCCGTGCGCGTTCTGCACGCCCATCGCCGCCGCGCCGACCATCCCGCAGATGATGACGGGCGTGCTGTCCGAATGAACGACGGGCGAAACGCCGACACCCGCAACGCAAAAGGCCAGCATCAGCGCCGCCTGCACCGCATAGAGAAGACACGCGGCGCGATTGGGCGTCGCCGGTTCCATGCTCTTCACGAGCAGACTGCTGACGACCACGCCTGCAACGAATGCCGGAAACGCCATCAGCTTCATGAACACGCCCTGGCCGAAACCTGCCGCCTCGGCGCCGATCAGCACGAAGTTCCCCGTGACGTGCGCGGTGAACAGGCCGAACAGCGCGACGAAGCTGAGCGTATCGACATAGCCTGCGATAGCGGCGAGCACGCTGTCTTCAGATTTCATCGATCATCTCCCGCCGTTGGGATGACACCGGAGCAAACGGTATCGGCACGCGCGCGCGCATGTATCCGCGTCCATCACGCAACGCATGCAGCGCTCGCGCATGCGTTACTGCGCCGCTGCATGAATCTCGGCGATGTAGCCGCCTGGGAACTGCACGACGGCCGCTTCACGCTTGTCCGAAGTGAACGGCGCGACCAGCACGGTGACGCCTGCCGCCTTCGCTTTCTGCAGCGTGTCGCCGAGATCCGCCACTTCGTATCCCGTCATCTCGTGGCCGTACGGATACGGCAAGTGGCCGTCCGTCACCAGCACCGTCATCCGGCCGAAGCCCGACTCGATCCGCACGCGCCGATAGGTATCGTTGGGCCGGCCGATCTCGACACCCGGCGCCTTGCGATCGTCGGAGACGATCTTGCCGTGCGAAAAGGCCACGAAATTGCGGATCAGCGCATCGGCGCGTTCGGGCGATACGTAGACGCGGTTCTCCGGCACCGTCTGCAGCGGATCGTATTTCGGCACCTGCGTGTGCCAGTAGAGCTGCATGTTGACGCCGCCCGGCCATGAGACGATCGCATCGCGCCCGATCGGGTCCGGGAACGTCGCCACCGTGACGTCCGCGCCGTGCGCCTTCGCCGACTTCACGGCCGCGTCCATGTCGGTCACGAGGTAGCCCGTGCGCTCATTGCCGAATGGATACGGAACAGGCGTCTTGAAGCCGAACACCGAGATCGTGCCGACGGGTGTGAACACGAGTTGCGACATCGTCTGGCTCGGCGTCGGCGTCACCTGAAACACGCCTTGCTGCGACTTGTGACCGCCGAACGTCGCGACGAAGCTGTCGGTGAACTTGTCGAAATCATCGGGCGCGACGTAGACGTGCGTCGTGTCGTACTGCGGCCCGACGGAGAGTTGCGGACTGGCCGCCGGCTTGGCGTACGCAACGGGCGCAGCAGACGATGCGGCAAGACCGACGGCAACAAGCGTCGTCACAATCAGGGAACGGAAGTTACGCATGATGGTGAAGGTCCTTTAAGGTCTTTTATTGAATCCGGCATGGCCGGAAGAATGTTGGACGCCGGCGAGGCATGTCGCCATGACAAGCGCGGCGATGAGTCCAAGGTGTTCGAAGAAGGCGTTCAACGCAAAGAAGTGCGCGTCGCCCTTCAGGTTCCAGAAGTCGTTCGCGACGAACATCGCCACGGCCGTCAATGCGGCGAGCGCGCCTGCGCCCAGCCACACGAAGCGGTTCGCGATCACGCACGCCGAGCCGCCCAGTTCGACGACGATCGCAAGCGCCGCCCATAGCCATCCCGGATGCAGCCCGAAATGCTCCTGTTCCAGAACGGCGCCATGAAAGTTCGCGAGCTTCGCCAGACCGCCGATCACATAGGCGGACACCAGCGCCGTGCGTATGAGCATCAGCAGCCAGGGCTGCGCGAGGATCGCGGCGATCCAATGCGGATTCCCTTGAGCGCGCGCATTCATGTCAGACCGCCCAGCACGCGCAGCCGAGCGCGCCCCAGAACGAACGCAGGTCGGACGCGGGTGCGCTGTTCGACCAGGCGCGCGCGTGGTCGTGGCCGTGCACCGCGCATCCGTTCGAGCAGCCGCACGATGCTGCCGCCATCTGCTGCAACGAAGCCTCGCCTTCGCCCTTCGAGTCCTTCCACGCGGCAAAGCCACCGAAGCGCCGCACGGGCGACCAGTCGGGCATCGCGGGCGGCGGCGCGTTGTCGTCGAGATCGGCGAACGCTCCCGCACCAAAGACCACGCGGCCACCGACAATCGTCAGATCCGACACGGTGCTCGCGATGTCGTCCTCGGGGCACGCGAAGAAGTCGCGATCAGGAACGATCAGATCGGCAAGCTGGCCTACTGCGATCTGGCCTTTCTTGCCTTCTTCGTTCGAGAACCATGTGACGTTCTCGGTCCACATGCGCAACGCGGTATCGCGGTCGAGACGATTGCGCTGCGGATAGAGCCGCAGACCGCCGACCGTCTTGCCCGTCACGAGCCACGCAAGCGACACCCACGGGTTGTACGACGCGACACGCGTCGCGTCCGTACCCGCCGATGTGCGGACGCCTTTTTCGAGCAGGCGTGCGACGGGCGGCGTCCCCTCGGCTGCGGCCGCGCCATAACGTTCGACGAAATACTCGCCCTGGTAGGCCATTCTGTGTTGCACCGCTACGCCTCCGCCAAGCGCCGCGATACGGTCCATCGAACGCTCGGAGATCGTCTCGGCGTGATCGAAGAACCAGTGGATGCCGTCGAGCGGAATGTCCCGATTGACCTTCTCGAAGACATCGAGCGCGCGGCTGATGGTCTCATCATAGGTTGCGTGAAGCCGCCAGGGCCAGCGGTTTTCGGCGAGCACGCGCACGACTTCTTCGAGTTCGTCTTCCATTTGCGGCGGCATGTCCGGGCGCGGCTCGCGGAAGTCTTCGAAGTCCGCTGCCGAATACACGAGCATTTCGCCCGCGCCGTTATGACGGAAATAATCGTCGCCCTGCTTGTATTTTGATGTCTTCGTCCAGTTCAGAAAGTCCTGCTTCTCGGCCTTCGGCTTTTGCGTGAAGAGGTTGTACGCGAGACGCACGGTCATCTGTCCGTCGTCCGCGAGCTTCTGCATGACTTCGTAATCGTCGGGGTAGTTCTGGAAGCCGCCGCCCGCATCGATGACACCCGTCACGCCGAGCCGGTTCAGCTCGCGCATGAAATGACGCGTCGAATTGAGCTGATAGTCGAACGGCAGCTTCGGACCTTTCGCAAGCGTCGCGTAGAGAATCGACGCATTCGGCTTCGCCAGCAGCAGACCCGTCGGGTTGCCGTCGCCGTCGCGCATGATCTGTCCGCCCGGCGGCTCCGGCGTGTCCTTCGTATAGCCGACCACACGCAGCGCCGCAGCGTTCAGCAACGCGCGGTCATAGAGATGCAGGATGAAGACGGGCGTATCGGGCGCAACGGCATTCAATTCCTCGATCGTGGGAAGACGCTTCTCGACGAACTGCTGTTCCGTAAAGCCGCCGACCACGCGCACCCATTGCGGCGGCGGCGTAATGGCCACCTGGCGCCTGAGCATGTTCATCGCGTCGGCAAGCGAGCGCACGCCATCCCAACGTAGTTCCATGTTGAAGTTCAGGCCGCCGCGCACGACGTGCGTGTGATTGTCGATGAGCCCCGGCAGAACGGCACGTCCCTTCAGGTCGATCACCTTCGTCGCGGAAGTCGCGCGCGACATGACGTCGGCATTGTCGCCGACGGCCACGAACTTGCCGTCCTTGATCGCGACTGCGCTCGCGCTCGGGTTCGCGCGGTTCAGCGTCGTGAAGCGGCCGTTGTGCAGGATGAGGTCAGGGGGTGTTGCAGATACGGTCATGAGCGGTTTTCCTTGATATCGGCATGATCGGCACGGTCGGCGCGATTGTCACCTTCGGCAGTATTAGCGCCTTCTGCACCATCGATACTGGCACGGGCAGCCTGCCCGCCGGCATGACGGCTCGGCAGCATGCCGAACACGTGCACTGCACTGCGCGCTTCGTTCCATGCCGTCGAAAGCGGCGAGCCCGAGAGAAGCTGCTTGCCTACGGGAACAATCTGCTCGCCGCCCAGAATGCCGAGCAGACCCACGAGCGCAACGAGCGGCGGCGCAGGCGAACGCACATTCAACAGGCTGTAGATGACGCCGACCAGAATGCCGGCGCCCAGTGACAACACATACACTTTCATCGACTCACCTTGCTTGCATCGTCGGATCATCTAAAAGAGCGGCCGGCGCGCGAACGCGCCGGCCTTGCCACTGTGGCGCGAGATCAGTGACCCTCGCTGCCGCCGAACATGGTCTTCGCGTAGATCAGGCCGAGACCGTAGCCGCCGCCGTGCTGGATCGACGTCGCTACCGTCTGGTTGTACGTCTCGCTGCGCGCCCAGTCGCGTTGCAGTTCGAGCAGGTATTGCAGCGAGGTCATCGGACGCGCGCCTGCCTGCACCATGCGTTGCATCGCGCGCTCATGCGCTTCGTCGGTCACGTCGCCGCATGCGTCGGCGATCACATACACTTCGAAACCCTGATCGAGCGCCGACAGCGCCGGGCCGACGATGCACACGCTCGTCCACAGCCCCGCGAACACGATGCGCGGCTTGCCGATTGCATTGACGCGATCGGCGATGCGCTGGTCTTCCCATGTATTCATCGACGTGCGGTCGATGATGTCCGCTTCCGGAAACACCGACTTGATCTCATCGAAGATCGGGCCGGAGAAAGTCTTCGAGGCCACCGTGGTGAGAATGGTCGAGACCGAGAACTCCTTCGCGGCCTTGGCCACGAGCGCCGCGTTATTGCGCAGCATCACGGGGTCGATCGACTTCGTCGCGAACGCCATCTGCGACTGATGATCGATCATGATCAGCGTGTGATCGGACGGCGAAAGCAGCAGTTTTCCAGGCTTGGCTTGAGCTTGAGGCATCGTGTTCTCCAGGTTGAATCAACAAACGTGACGTTGCGTGATGAAGGCCGTCCCGCGCTGCGCGCGCCATCGACTTCACATCGACATCAATAAGCGCCTTCGCAACGTCGATTTCGGAGAAGCGATAATATTTGACCTCCTCAACCTAATAAATAGAATGGAATGAATAGATTCCATTCCAATTTTTTCATGCCACCTCTACCCGATCTTGAAGCCTGGGCAATATTCGCCCGCGTTTCCGATCTCGGCTCATTTGCCAAAGCGGCCGAATCGCTCGGCATGTCGCAGCCCACGGTATCGAAGGCGATTGCACGGCTGGAACAACGGCTCGGCACGGCACTGCTGTATCGGACCTCGCGCCGCCTGTCACTGACACCGACAGGCGTGATGGCTCTCGAACGCGCGGTCCGCATCCTGAACGAAGGCGAAGCCGTCGAAGCCGAAGCGTCCGCGCAAGCGCTCACGCCGCACGGCACGATACGCGTCACCGCGCCGATGTCGTTCGGCCTCAAATATCTGACGCCGCTGCTCCCCGAATTTCTCAACCGCTATCCTCAAGTCAACATCGACCTGTCGCTCACCGATACGGTGATCGATGTCGTCGCCGAAGGCTTCGACGTTGCGTTGCGTATCGCCGAACTGCCCGACTCTTCGCTGCGCTCGCGCAAGCTGTGCGCGGTGCGCCGGCCGCTTGTCGCAAGCCCCGACTATCTGGCTCGCCACGGCCGCCCGACGCATCCGCAAGAACTCGCGGAACACACGTGCCTCATCTATACGAACCTGCCGACGCCCGGCCAATGGCGCTTCCGTCACGAGTCGGAAGGGGAATACGTCGTGCCCGTGAAGGGGCGCATCAGCAGCAACAACGCCGAGGCGATCAGCCCCGCGCTGCTTGCGGGGCAGGGTCTGGCATTGCAGCCAGAGTTCGTCGTCTGGGATGCGCTGTCGAGCGGCCAACTCGAAGAGGTCTTGCCCGACTGGCAGATCGCGAGAGTTCACCTCAACCTGATTACACCGCCCGGCATTCTCAGGCCCGCGCGAGTCACAGCGCTGCTCGACTATCTCGTCGACTGTCTTGCGAACGCACCTTGGGCGTACCCGGAAGAATGACGTCTCGTGAATGCAGGAGCCGATAACGAAAGTTGTCGCTCCTCGCATGCGCTTATCCGTCGACACGATCCGCCGAGTCATCCGGCTCATCCCCCGTCGTCATCGAAATCGCTGCAATCAGACGCCGCCGTGATGATTCAATGGTTGCGTCGCCCCGTCAGCTTCATTGACACGCGCCTTCTTTGACACGCAGTTTCCTTGACACGCAACCAGGCAGACAGAAAGTAGCAGGCGAATGCGGCCCGCCGCTTCCCTTTGCTTCACAGTTGCGTGATTCGCGCGCTTACTTCGCGACAGGCGCCGGCACGGGCGCGAGTACTTCGTGCATGTCCTTCACGCGCTGAGCCGCCTTGTGGACCATCGTGTACGCATAATCCACACCCATGCCGTATGCGCCCGAATGCTCCTTGACGATCGCCATCACGGCATCGTAGGTGTCCTTGTGGGCCCAGTCGCGCTGCCATTCGAGCAAGACCTGCTGCCACGTCACGGGCACCACGCCCGCCTGGATCATGCGCTGCATCGCAAAGTCGTGCGCGGCCTTGGACGTGCCACCCGATGCATCTTCGACCATGTAGATCTCGTAGCCGCCTTCGCCCATCGCGCAGAGCGCAAACGTGTTATTGCACACCTCGGTCCACAGGCCCGAAACGACGACTTTCTTGCGGCCGTTCTTCGCGAGTGCGTCACGCACTTTCTGGTCGTCCCATGAGTTCATCGACGTGCGTTCGAGCAGCGGATGATCGGGGAACACGCCCAGCAATTCCGGGTAGGTATAGCCAGAAAAGCTCTCGGATTCCACCGTCGTGATCGTGGTGGGGATGTTGAATACTTTTGCCGCCTTTGCCAGCGCGACGACATTGTTCTTCAGTACCTGGCGGTCAATCGATTGGACGCCGAATGCCATCTGCGGCTGCTGATCGATGAAAATGATCTGACAGTTGGAGGGCGTCAATACTTCAAGCTTTGGATTACTCATGGTGTGATCCATCCGCATTTCGATAGAAGAGAAGGACCGCCCTGCCCCCAGGATTCAGGCAAGGCAGGATCGCTGTCGTCAGCCCGCGTAGCCTCCACATGGCCAACGAGATTCGAAGTGTATGACATGAATCGCGAGACATAAAAACTATTTCGCACGATCCTGAAAAAGATGACAGAGGAAAGAAATTGAGCAGGATGTTCTTCTGTTTTTTGCGCCCGCCACGTGATACGGCGAGACATCACTAAAGAAATCGAATCGATTCATTTCCAAAAAATGCAGGTACGTGACGCCCTCTTTTCATCGCGCTTTAAACCCGATACTCTTTCGCGTACTCGCCACCAGATGACGAGCTTGCTTTCCACACTGCTCGTGTGCTGCGCGTGCGGTGCATTGCGCATCGCCTTCATCCATCCGCCAACTTGAGTGGCGACCCGTTGTCGCCGTTTCCTATCACCCCAGCGCTTGCGACGCACTCGCACGACGCGTGAACCACAGGAATACGAGCCAATGAAACTCTATCTCTTCTCCTTGCTTGCTGGCGTACTGGTTGGCGTGATCTACAGCCTCATCAACGTGCGTTCACCCGCTCCGCCACTTGTCGCCCTTGTCGGCCTGCTCGGCATTCTCGGCGGCGAACAGATCATTCCCGTCGCGAAACAGATGCTGTCCGGCAGCGGCTTCCACACCGCGTGGACCGACTCGAAGTGCACGCAGCATATGTTCGGGTCGCTGCCCGGCCGCCAGACGGGCAACGCGTCGCGCACTGCCGCTGCCGATTCATCGGAGAAACGCTCATGAGCACGCATGCTGGTAATACACCCGATCTGATCCTGCATCGCGGCCGCTTTACCACGCTCGACAGAAGCAGGCCCGAAGCAACGGCTGTCGCGATACGCGAAGGCGTGTTCAGCGCCGTGGGCGACGACGCCGAGATCCTGCCGCTCGCAGGCAATGCGACGAAGGTAATCGACCTTCAAGGCCGCCGCGTCTTGCCTGGGTTGATCGACAATCATCTGCACATTATTCGAGGCGGCCTGAACTTCAACATGGAGTTGCGTTGGGACGGCGTGCCGTCGCTTGCTGTCGCGATGGAGATGCTCAAGCGTCAGGTGGCCATTACGCCCGCGCCGCAATGGGTGCGTGTGGTCGGCGGCTTCACGGAACATCAGTTCGCCGAGAAGCGGCTTCCCACGATCGAAGAACTGAATGCCGTCGCGCCCGATACGCCCGTCTTCATCCTGCATCTCTATGACCGCGCGTTGTTGAACGCTGCGGCGCTGCGTGTGGTCGGCTATACGAAGGACACGCCGGAGCCGCCCGGAGGCGAAATCGTGCGCGACTCCGCAGGCAATCCGACGGGCCTGCTGCTCGCGAAGCCCAATGCCGGCATCCTCTACGCGACGCTCGCAAAAGGGCCGAAGCTGCCACTCGAATACCAGATCAACTCGACGCGCCACTTCATGCGCGAACTGAACCGTCTCGGCGTGACGGGCGCGATCGACGCAGGCGGCGGTTTTCAGAACTACCCCGAGGACTATGAAGTCATCCAGAAGCTCTCGGACGAAGGCTTGCTGACGATCCGGCTCGCTTATAACCTCTTCACGCAAAAGCCCAAAGGCGAGAAGGAAGACTTTCTCAACTGGACGCGCACGTCGAAGTACAAGCAGGGCGACGATTACTTCCGGCATAACGGCGCGGGCGAAATGCTCGTGTTCTCGGCTGCGGACTTCGAGGACTTTCGCCAGCCGCGCCCCGACATGAGCGCTGAAATGGAAGGCGAGCTCGAAGAAGTCGTGCGTGTGCTCGCGGAAAACCGCTGGCCGTGGCGCATGCATGCGACTTATGACGAGACCATCAGCCGCGCACTCGATGTCTTCGAAAAGATCAACCGCGATATTCCGCTCGCGGGCCTCAACTGGTTCTTCGATCACGCGGAAACGATCAGCGAGCGGTCGATCGACCGTATCGCGGCGCTCGGCGGCGGCATTGCCGTGCAGCATCGGATGGCATATCAGGGCGAGTACTTCGTCGAGCGCTATGGCGCGGCAGCGGCCGAGGCGACGCCACCCGTCGCGCGCATGCTCGAGAAAGGCGTGAAGACATCAGCGGGGACGGATGCGACGCGCGTCGCGTCGTACAACCCGTGGGTCGCGCTTGCGTGGCTCGTCACGGGCAAGACGCTCGCGGGACTGCGGATTTATCCGCAACGCAATTGTCTGGACCGTGAGACCGCGCTGCGCATGTGGACCGAGAACGTCACATGGTTCTCGAATGAAGAGGGCAAAAAAGGCCGCATTCAGGCAGGGCAACTCGCTGATCTGATCGTGCCGGATCGCGACTATCTGAGCTGCCCCGAGTCCGATATCGCCGATACGACTGCCGTGCTAACCGTGGTCGGCGGCAAGATCGTTTATGCGGCCGGTCCGTTTGCGGATCACGATGCGCCGATTGCGCCCGCGATGCCGGACTGGTCGCCCGTGCGCGCCTACGGCGGCTATGCGGGATGGGGCGCGGCGCAAGGCACGCCGTTGCAGCGCAGCCAGAACGCGCTGGCCTGCGGTTGCGCGAGCGCCTGTGGCGTGCATGGTCACGCGCATGCGCGAGCATGGGCGAAGAGCGTGCCCGCGTCTGACCTCAAGAGCTTCTGGGGCGCGCTGGGTTGCTCGTGCTGGGCGGTTTAAGAGTACGGCAGTTCGATATCGGTGCGATGCCGCGCGCTCGAATGCGCGACGCGCGCGGCATCATCATGGAATGCTCTTCAAAAAGCCTGACTTCAACATCTGTGCCCGCGTTCACAACGCGGGCTTTTTCCATCGCTTCGCTCGCCGGCTTACCGATTTACCGTATCGAGCTCCACTTCATCGCACCATGACAACTCCAATCAAAACGATCCTCACGCCACGCGAAAGCGATATCGGCAAGCGCTATATCGAATGGAACTTGGTATCGAGTTCGCCCGAAAAAATCGAAGCAGAAGGCTGCATGGACGCAACGGACATTCGGTTCGGTCCCGGGCGAAACGGACTGGACACCGCTGCCTGAAGGAAAGCCGCGTTGAGCGGCAAACCGGCAAACCGGCAAATCGACCTGGACTGGCTGAACAGGCCCTGTAGCGTCGGCTAGCAGGGTCGGGCTATCCTTCACACAACAATTCCAGACATCGGTGACAACATCGCATCGCGCGCCGGTACGATGCACGCGAACATGTTGCCTCCGTCTCTGACAACGTCCCATGTTTGCCCGAAAACTCCAGCATGAATAACGTCGAACTCTTTCACTACATATTGCTGCTCGTTTGCGGTGCCGGCGTACTGACGTGGGTTGCCGAGCGCGTGGCCATTCCGCCCGCAGTGATACTGCTGTTCGGCGGGGCCGCCGTCGCGCTGACGGGACGGCACACGACGGTCGACATGGACCCCAACCTGGTGCTGACGGCCGTGTTGCCTCCGCTGCTGATGTCGAGTGCGTTCTACACTGCGTGGTCGGACTTCCGTCGCGAGGTCTTGAGCATTCTGTCGCTCGTGCTGGGAGCCGTTGCGTTCACCACGGTCGCGGTCGCCGTCACCGTGCATGCCTTCGCGCCTGCGTTGGCGTGGCCCGCCTGCTTTGCGCTGGGCGCGATCGTCTCGCCGCCCGACGCCGTCGCCGCGAAGGCCATCCTCGATCGCAATCCGCTTCCATCGAGGCTCGTTACCGTGCTCGAAGGCGAGAGTCTCGTCAACGACGCAACGGGTCTTCTTATCTATCAGATGTCCATTGCTGCCGCTTTCACAGGGCAATTCACGGCGAGCCGCGCGACGGGCGTCTTTCTGATGCTGACGTTCATCGGCATCGCCGTCGGTGTCGCCTGCGGACAGATCATGATGTGGCTGATCAAGCGCGTCCCTGATCCGATGCTTCGCATCGTGCTCACGTTTCTGATGGCATGGGCCAGCTACAGCATCGCGGAAGAGCTCGGAGGGTCAGGCGTGCTGTCCGTCGTCACGTGCGGTCTGATGCTCGGCGTACGTCAGCATCGTGCGTTCGATGCGCATACACGCATCAAGGCGTCGGCAACGTGGGAAGTGATCGTGTTCGTGCTCGATGCGCTCGTGTTCATTCTGATCGGCCTCGCGCTGCACGGAATCGTCGAGCGGATGGGCGACACGCGCTCGATGCTGGCGACGAGCGCGAGCGTCGCGTTGCCCGCCATCGTGGCCGTGATCCTGTCGCGCCTCGTGTGGGTGGCGATCGGGATCTATCTGCCCGCGCGCATCGCAGCCGGTCATCGCAATGCAGGACGCCCCTGGCGTCCCGGCGAAATAGCCGTTCTGGGTTGGGCGGGCGTCAGAGGCGTGGTCAGCCTCGCTGCGGCGCTGGCATTGCCCGAGCAGTTTCCCGATCGCGACGCCATCGTGTTCAGCACCTTCCTCGTGATCTTCGGGACGCTGGTGATACAGGGCGGCAGTCTCGGCGTGCTGATCCGCCTCGTCGGACTTCGGCCGATGCGAGGCTCGACGATGTCGGAACTGGAGGCCCGCTCGCATACGTTCCGCGCATCGTTGAACGAACTGGAGAAGATCAGCAAGTCAGCCGGGGGCGAAGACAAGAACCTCGTGCGACGGCTCATCGACGAATACGAGGTGAGAGTGCGCAACAACGAGAAAGCGCATTCGGAAGGCAGCGAACATGTCGAACTGCGAGCGCGCCATCTGCGCCTCGAACTCGATCTCGTTTCAACTTCGCGGCAAACGCTGCTGCGTTTGCATCGCGAAGGCAAGATCGAAGACTCCGTGCTGCACAGGCTGGAGGCCGAACTCGATCTCGAAGAACTGCGCCTGCAGCGGCTGCTGGAACCTTAACGGGCGGCGCGGCCTGCCCCGCCACTGGTCACTGGTCGACGCGCTTCACCGCGACCA
Organism: Paraburkholderia diazotrophica; assembly: GCF_900108945.1. GTDB lineage: Bacteria > Pseudomonadota > Gammaproteobacteria > Burkholderiales > Burkholderiaceae > Paraburkholderia > Paraburkholderia diazotrophica. The sequence continues at coordinate 86,341 of NZ_FNYE01000018.1, forward strand.
CGCGCGGCACCTGCTTGTCGGCTGCATCGCCGGGCCGCAACTTCACGCGCCACGCGCCGTACTCGGCAAACGGAAATTGCGCGAGTGCACTCTTCACGAGCCACGGAATCGGATGATCGGTGTCGGCATCGCGGTCGCGGCTCGTCGCCGTGACCTTGTAGACTTCCTTGCCGCTTGTCGCTTCGAGCAGCCGCAACGTCATCGAATGTCGATACACGCGCCCGAACAGCGAATAGCCCGCGCCTTCGGCACGATCGCATGCGTTTCCGCAATCGGCCGTGCTGACGCCGACAGCAGCGGGCCGCGTGTCATACGCAAGCGAGACCAGATAGCTCGCGTGATCCGCGGTTCGATCGACGAGCCCATAGTTCGCAAGTTCGCTTCGAACCAGCGCCTCATACTGCTCGCTCGCAGGATGCGCTTGCGGCCACGGGGCACGCACGAACGCATAGGTACGTTCGCCCTGCAGCACGACGGGCGCTCCCGTTGCGCGCACATCCGTCGTCACATCGGCGCAGCCCGCGAGACCGACGACACTCGCGAGGACCACTGCGGCGCTATACGTCACTTTCTTCACTTTCATCTCGCTTCGATTGAATAGGGTTCGCGTACCGTTCATATTCGTGTGCCGTTCATGCGTGCGCGTCGGCCTCGTCGAGCACCGGCAGCGAAATCGTGAAGGCCGTCCCTTTGCCCGGCGCGCTCTCGACGCACACGTCGCCGCCGTGCCGCGTCACGACCGCTTTAACGAAGGCCATGCCGAGTCCCGTGCCCGCGACTTCCGGCCGCTCGGCTTCGTGAAAGCGCTGAAAGCGTTCGAACAGATGCGCCTGATCTTCGGTTGAAATGCCATAGCCCTCGTCGCGAATCGTGCAGCTCACGCGCGCCGGCGACGCGCCCGAAGCACCGCGCTCCTGCGCGACGGTGCACGTGATGCGCGTATCGGTCGGACTGTATTTCACTGCGTTGTTCAGGATGTTCACGAGCGCGCGCGTCATCAGCGAGCGGTCCGCGTTGATCCAGTGGCCGTCGCCCTGCTCGTCATACGCCGCTTCGAGACGGATGCACTTCGCTTGCGCCTGAGGCCAGACCTCGTCGCTTGCATCGATCACCAGTTCGACGAGGCTCACGGGTTCGAGCACATAGGCCTGCGATTCCGCGCGCGCGAGCTGCACGAAATCGTCGGCGAGCGTGAGCGCGCGTTGCGCGTAGCGTTCGATGCGGCACAGAAAATCGCGCATGCGGTCCGACTCGAGCTTGCGCGCCCGCTCGATCTCGACGAGCGCCAGAATCGATGCCTGCGGCGAGCGCATGTCATGCGACAGCAGACGCAGCGCGTCCTCGCGCAACCGCTCGGCCGCATGCAGGGCCGTCACGTCGACGAGGCCCGCAATCCAGCCGATTGCCTCGCCCTGCGCGTTCGTGCATCTCGCGTAGCGCAACAGGTGATCGCGCAGGTTGCGATCGCGCACTTCGATGCCCTGCTCCATCATGCCGGCAAATGCAATCCGGCCAGGGTCGAGTATCGCGGGCCAGTGCGCGTGCCCGAAGCTGTCGGCCTCTGCACTCGACCCTATCGCCTTCACGAAGACGAGATCGCCGAGCACTTCGCGCATCTGCCGCCCCTCGGGCCTCGGTGCGCCGAGCCCGGCGAAGTGTGCCTTCGCCGCATGGTTCGCGATCAGCACGACACCGCGCACATCGCTCACGAGGATCGGCTCCGGCATGCTGTCGAGGCTGTCCCACACGAAGCGCTTCATATCCTGCACGCGCCGCGCCGCCTGCGCCATCAGCGACATGTGCTGCGCGAGCACGTCGCCGCCGAACTCGCGGCTGCGATGCGGCGCCTCGGGCAAGAGATACGGCTCGTCGGCGAGGCGCTGCAGTTCTTTGCGCAGATACGACATCGTCATTTCGAGCCGACGCCAGTTCCACATCGGGTACACGGCGATCAGCCCGACGATGGCGGGCACGGGTGAGATCCAGAGCCGCAATCCGTACAGCAGCGCCGCGCTGCCCACGACCATCGCCGCGCAGAGCACGAGCGTCATCAGCAGTGAACGCACCGGCGACAGCACGAGCAGCCCCGCGAGCAGCACCCCCAGCGGCACGAGCGACGCGGCGCATAGGAGCGCCTGGCTCGCTGGCTCGATCTCGCGTCCGGTGACGAGCATATCGAGCACGTTCGCGTGGATATAGACGCCCGGCAACGGGCCGAGCCGACCCGATACGGGCGTCGAGAACCGGTCGTAGAGCCCCGATGCCGTCACGCCGATCACGACGATCTTTCCGCGCAGCATGTCTTGCGGCACGTGGCCATCGAGCACGCTCGCGAACGAAACCTTCGGATAGGACTGCGCGAGCGGGCTGAATGGAATCAGATAGCGCCCTTCGCCATTGCCATCGACTCGCGTTCGATCCGGCGAGGCCGCAGCAATGCTGTGATCGTCCGCGAGTTTCAACTCGCGCTGCCTGATCGCGCGCCATACGGGCACCATCAGTTGCGGCCAGCGCATATGCGCATCGCCTTCGAACAGCGCGACACTGCGCACGATGCCGTCACCATCCACTTCGAGGTTGATATGGCCGAGCCCCGCCGCAGCCTCGGCGAGCGGCTCGACGGGCTTGTCCGCGACGCGCTCGCCGCTCGCATCTTCAGGCGTCAGGAGAACAGGCAGCCACGTCGGATTCGCGGCAATCGATCGCGCGAGTTGCGCATCGTCTGCGGCCGGCTCGGTGAAGAGCACGTCGTAGACCACGGCAGCGGGATGTGCCTTCGCGATTTCATCCAGCAGCCGCGCATGCACGGCACGCGGCCACGGCCATCGACCGAGCTGCGCGATGCTCGCGTTGTCGATTTCGACGACGGCAATATCGGACAGCACGGGTTGCGCGCGCCAGCGCATAAAACGGTCATAGACGAGGTGATCCGCGCTCGCGGTCAACCGGCCGAGCGAGCCGAGCAGAACGACCACGACACCGAGACAGCCGATGCACAGCCATTCGAACAGGAAGCGGCGCCCGACTGGCCGCCCAAGACGTATGCGCGGATCGAAGCTCATGCGCGGGCCGCCCGTGGTCATCACCGGGCCAGTGTAAACGAGCGGACGGAACTTCCCTTCTGATAGAACCGGCCGTTTTCGAACTGCTCGGCGATCACGGTCCAGTAGTAGACGCCCGGCGGCAAATCGGAAACGACGATCTGTCCCGCCGCGAGATCCGTGCGATCGACGATCGGCTCGCGCAAATCGTCGGTCGAGGACAGCACGAAGCGGAACCGCGTCTCGACACCCGGACGGCTCGCCGACAGCCAGCGGAACTCGAAGTCGCGACTGCCGGCGCGCTGTCCCGCCGACGCGTCGAGTGCGAACTGGCGGCGCTCGAATGCATAGATTTGCGGCAGGCCTTCGAGGCCGATGTCGTCGATCGACGCAATGCGCACGAAGTAGTTGCCGTCCGGCAAGTCTTCGAACGTCGCGTGCGGCGCGTTCACGCGCTGATCGCGGATCAGGTCGAACAGGTCGGCGTCGCGCGCGATCTGCACGCGATACGCGCGGGCTCTGCCGGACGGCACGATATCGAACGAGACGTCCTTCGCGTCCTGCACCTTGCCGGGTTCCGCGAGCGCGGGTGCCGACAGCAAGGCGACGGGCGCGCCGACGCCGCCCGTCACGCGCGTGACGCTGCCGAACTTCGCGCCGATCAGTTGCGTCGATGCCCGCAGCGGCACGCCCGGCGCACGCGGCGGGAGGCGCGCGGCATCGACGCCGACGGCGCCATCGAGCACGGCGACAGCCGTCGACTGCTCGCCGCCGTCATAGCTCACGCGAAAGCGCGTGCCGCGCACGCCCGCTACCACCGACGGCGAGCGGATCTGAAAGCGATCGTCCTTCTTCGTCGCATGCGTGACCTCGCTATCGATCTCGCCTTGCCGCACGTCGATCACGCGATCCTGCGAACCCGACAGCACGGTCTGCCGCAGCGTGCCGATCTCGATCGTGCTGTCCTGCGGCACCGACAGATGCGAGCCGTCGTCGAGTTCCAGCGTGACGAAGCCGTTGTGACCCGTGCGCACGCGGTCGCCTTCGACCAGCGTCATGCCGACCGTGACGGGCACGAATGCGTTCTGACGGAACGCATGTTCGGCGGGACCGCTCATTGCGACGACGCGCGCGGTTTTGGGCTCCTGCTTCAGCAACGCGTCGGGCAGGATCAGCTTCGCGCCCGGCTGCAGATGAAGCGGGTCCGCGACATGATTGAGCTTACGAAGCACGACCCAGTCGCGCGGGTCGCGCAGGTAGCGATCGGCGACGTCGTAAAGCGTGTCGCCGGCATGCGTCACATAGACCGTGGATGCAGCAGGCACATGCCTCGCCGATGTCTGCGCGTCGGCGTACGCGGGCAGCAGCGCAAGCGCAGCCATCAAAGACGGAATGATGCCGCGCAACGCGATTGGCGCCATCCGGACGGAAATACGCGACGGCGACGGCACGCGCAGTGCGATGTCCGCTGCGGCCACCGTCACGCATCCCCCTTTTCGAGCCGTTCGAGCCGGTAGCCGTAGCCGTAGATGGGCGTCAGCCGATAGCCCTTCTCCGGACGAAGACCGAGCTTTGCGCGCAGCATCGATACGTGCGTGTCCATCGTGCGCGACGGAATGTCGATGTCCTGTCTCCAGATCGCTTCGAGAATATGCGCGCGCGACAGCGGCTGGCTCAGATGCCGGAACAGCAGCAACGCGAGTTCGAATTCCTTCTGCGTCAACGTGACGGGTAGGCCGCGAGCGACCACCTGCTTCGAACCCAATTCGAACTCGAATTCACCGAAGATTTCCCGCGTCGCCGCCTGGTTGAGCTGGTACGCGCGGCGCAGCAGCGATCTGACGCGAGCGAGCAGCACGCTCGTCGCGACGGGCTTGACGACATAGTCGTCGGCGCCCTTGTTCAGCATTGCTGCGATATCGGTCTCGCGGCTGCGGCTCGTCATGAACAGCACGGGCAGAAGGTCGGACAGGCTCTGACGCACCCAGCGCAGCACCTCTTCGCCCGACATGTCCGGCACGTTCCAGTCGAGCACCAGCAGATCGAATGTCTGGCGGCGCAAATGCTTCACGAGCGCCTGGCCTTCGGCAAAAGCATGGCAATCGTGTCCATCTACCGCCAGCGACTGACAAACGAAGTCGGCTTGCGCCACATCATCGTCCAGCACTGCAATTCTCATAAGACCCCGCACGCGAAATCACTCTTCGGGCAGACGGACGCACCGCATCGTCCGGGACGTGCTCTGTCCATCATGCCTTTGCTCCAGCGCCACTCAGGGCCGCCACCTTGTCGTCAACGTTTTCCTTCGGCCGCAGATGCGCGCCCAGCGCCGCCTGCAGACCCATACTCACATGCTCCCATGCGGCGTGCGCGTAGTCCGGCTCGCGCGACGCCCATTCCTGCGCGAGGTCGAACACACGGCGAACCGTCGATGCGCAATTTGTCAGACCGGCATCGCCGCCTGCCGCCGAATCGCGCAACCACTCGGCGAGCCACGGCATGTCCAATGCACAGGAATCCGCATAGGCTTCCATTGCCGCGCGAGCGTGATAGTCGTTCGCCGGGTCCAGCTCGATCCGCCGCCCGTCGCTGCCGCCCTTGCTCGCCTCTTCGCCCGTCTTGAACGGAATCCTCGTAGTGCCTGGTCTGAAAAACATCCGATCCCTCGGTGAACACGACGATTCGCGTCCCTCTCTGTGCCTGCGTGGCCTGGCAGCCCGAAAAATTGTCATCCGGCGTTGACGGATTTTGACAATTTTGCGCACAGTATAAAAAGAGGGCGCAATAAAATCATTTAAAGATTGTTAGATCGGTTCGCCTAACCGATTGCTTTCGCCCGCCGGGGCCGCCCGCAAGGCGGCACTGTCGATGGTGGCGCCGCCCGCCTGGCACCTCTTGCGGGTCGTGATCGCTGGCTGCGGCCACGTCGGGCGGGCTCTGAACGGTCGCCATCCACCCGTTGTCGTCATCGGTTGTCACCGTCAGTCTGTTAAACGGCTGACGGTTGCAAACCGACCGAATTGACAATTGAGCAGACAAGGCCGTGTCGATCGCAGCGGCCCCCGCTCATCTGCTCTGACTCGCCGCTCGCGGCACGCAAACTACCGGATGGTTGCCGGCGCGCGCCGGCAACCGATCGGCAGATGAGGTTACGGATGGACGACGCGGGGCAGCGTTCCACCCGCGCTCCGTGCGGCCACGCCTTCCTGCAGGATGACGCACATGCTCGTGAACAGGACGAGGATGATCAGCGCCATGCTGCACAATCCGATGATTCTCCAGGTCTTCATGTTCGCCATCCCTGTAATCAGCGTGCGATGCGCGCGCGTTGCGAACGAAAGGCCTCGGTAATGCCGTAAGTCACGGCATGAGTCGCGCCCGGGTCGAACCTTCAGGAAACGCGGCCCGTCACGGCATCGCGAATCTCACGCAGCAGCAGCACGTCTTCGGACGGCGCGGCAGGTGCGGGTGCGGCGACCGGGTCCGGATTGCGCAAGCGGTTGATGAACTTCACCATCATGAAGATGATGAAAGCGAGGATGATGAAGTTGATCAGTACGGTGACGAAAGAGCCGTAGCCGAACGCCGCGACCCCGGCCGCCTGCAGATCTTTATAGGAGTCTGGGTTGCCCTTGAAGGTGGACGGTATGTCGCCAAGGCGTACGAACATGTTCGAGAAGTCGAGGCCGCCCGTCGCGACACCGATCACGGGCATGATCAGATCCTTCACCAGCGAATTGACGATGCCCGAAAAGGCACCGCCAATAATGACGCCGACAGCAAGATCCATTACGTTGGCCTTGAGGGCAAACTCCTTGAATTCCTGAACGATACCCATCGACTTTCCTTTGTCTTTTTTCGAGCTGGTTGCAATGACGTCTGCGTGACAACTTGATGACTGCGGCGTGTCATTTGCACGCTTGAACGATCATCGGGACGCTGGATAGTCCAGTCTGGTAGTTCTCCCTGATTGCCTTCGTATTCGAAGAAATTCGAATTGCGGTAGGTACTATATGAGATCCGCGAATCGAATTCTTTTAGCAATTGTCAAGTCCGTGAACAAACACGGATGACAATTCCTGTTTGCGCCTTTGATGCAATGACGTACTGAAAAAAGACGGCCAAATGCTTGTCGTGCAAAACTGCACTAACATTATTTAAAAAACGAACACATCAGGTTTTGGTAGTCTTTTGACGTCAGAATCGATCGTCGTATGTGAACCAGCGGCGTAACAGCTTCGCAGGCTGCGCAACGTTGTCCGATAACGCGAGGGATTCATCATGCTGATGTGGATTGCAAACTGGGCGGCACGCCACGCCCCGACACCCGAGAAACAGGCCGGGCGCGCGGTGGATGAACTGCGCATGGAATTGTTTCGTGCCGAACAGCAGGTACTCGACGCACAGTTGCGCGCCGAGTACTACCGGTCGCGTCTTATCTTCCTCGAAGATGTCACGAGAAAGGGCATCGAAGCGGTCTCCGACCAGCGCAAGGGACAACAGGACGTGTCGCTGCCGACGCGCCCGGGACCCAGGCTCACCGCCGCGCAATAGCGGCATCTCGACTTGCGGCGCAGGGATGTGTCGAAAGCCGAAGGAATTGCGAGGCCAGTCTCTTCGGCTTATATGAATAATCGGGAAAGACTTGCAGCTGCACATCGCGGCTGCAACTCTGCCGCGATGTAAGTCTTCATACGGGCAGCCAGTACATCGACGATGTTCGAGCGCTTTGATCTCGTCTCGCACTGGCTGGCATGCGATACGCGGTTACGCCTGAGAACCCGAAGCGTCATCCGTTTGCGGATCGTCCGCTGCCTCTTGCGTGTCGTCCTTTTTCTTTTCGATCAGCGACTCGAGCGCGCCCGCGCCTTCGAAGCCTGCCACGGCGGCCGCTGCCTTGGCCAGCAGACCTGCATCCGGGTCGACCTTTTCGAGCGCTTCGACTGCCGCTACTGCGCCCGCTATTTCGCCTACCTTATCGAGGATTCCCATACCGCACTCCCTTAAAAGAATTCGTCGCCCACATCGCGCCATGCCGCCTACGCGCTGCCGTCACAGATTGACAATGGCATCTTCATTCACACCGCAAAAAAGAAGCCGCAGCCACGGCTGCGGCTCTAAATGCCACTTGCGGTACGGTCACCGCGTCTTCATTCTCGTTCGTTGTCCCGCAGGCATCAACGTCGATCGAGCAGATTTAACTATCTTTGAACATCTGGCGGTGTTGCCCGCGCATCTGTTCGTCGAATGAGTTTTTGCCTATCGTGCGAATCGACGAGCGCGGTCATGTGATCGCGACGGCACCGCTGCCCGCGCGTATCGTCAATACAGCGCCGGGTTCGAGCACGAAGCGTCGTCCGCGTGCTGCGACTGCGACGCCCTGTGTGTTGTCGCGTGCGGCGCGAAGCGCAACGGCTTGCACGCTGCCTTCGAGCTGCAACTGCTGATGACGGAACATCAGCGACAGGCGCGTTCGCGGCAATGCGCGCGGCCATGCGGGATCGAACTGCAACACGCCATCTTCGAAGTCGACGCCGCCATAGTGGCGCACAACCACATCGAGCGTCCCCGCGAGCGCGCCCAGATGCAATCCCTCGTGCGCGCTGCCTTCGAGCGGCGTGACATCGGTCGCCAGCGCATTGGAGAAGTACGCCCACGAACGCTCGGGCTGGCCGCGCGCGAGCGCGCCTGCGCACACCACCTGCGACAGACTCGATTCGTGCGTCATGCGGGCAAGGTAATAGTCGAGCGTGCGACGCGCGGCAGTTGCGTCGAACGCATAGCCCGCCTGCGCGAGCAACTCGCGCAACTTCGTCTCGCCCAGCAGATAGAACAGCATCACGACATCGGGCTGCTTCGAGACCTGCCATGCATTCACCGTATCGCCGGCACGTTCGAGCGACCAGTCCACGCGCGCGCCGTCATCGGCGAGTCCTTTCGGATCGGCGGTTCGCCGCAGGCGCGCGAAGCCTTCGAACTGTTCGATCACGCCATCTTCGACGAAAGGCACAGCCAGATTGCGCGCAACGCATCGCGCGACGTATGCACCGACACGATCTTGTCGATGCATACCGTCTCGCCCGCGCGCAGATGCACGGTACGACGCGTGAAGCAGGCCGCGCCCTCTTTCCATTCGACGCGCGGGCCGATCTCCTCACTCGCGCACTGCACATCCACACGCGATCCGATTGCGATGCTCACCTGCGCGCCCGACAACCTCGCGCTCGTCAGCAGCACGCCATCGGGTTGTATCGCATGCATCACGTCGACGATGTGGCGGCCATCGAACGCGCGCTGCCTTTCGACGATCGCATTGCGCACATCGCCGTCCGTGCCGTCGGCGATATCGAGCGGCCCTGACCAGTCGCAGGCCGTGACGTGCCAGCGGATCACGAACACGGACGGATGCGCCGCGCTGACAAAACGCGATTCGACGATCCGCGTCGTGCTGTCCGCGATGCGTAGCAGCAGCGTGCGCGTTGCTTGCGCCGTCTCCATGTCGAGCGCATGCGTGTAGCGAACGAGCTGCGCCGTATGCGTCCCGAGCCACGGCTCGCCGCCGCGCCGTACCGCAAGCACCGTCGCATCCGGCAAGCGCGGCAGGAATGCCGCGCGCAAGGTCTCGCCGTTCGCGCATGCTGTCACCGGGTTGTAAAGCCCCGCGCGATAGATGCCGGGATAGTGCGCGTGCGCTTCGTCGGGCGGGTAGTTTGTCGGGTACGCGGACGTACGCGCGAGGCGCTGTTCCGGCACGCCTGCACGCACGAACAGCACGCCATTGCCGAGACCGAGCAGCGACTCGCGGCGCCGCTCGTCGCGCGGATCGTAGGCATCGAAACGCAACGGATGCGTGTCTGGATTCATGAGCGGTCGGTGAGCAATCAGCGAACCCGCCGCATTGCCCATGTCGTCGATTGAAAATTTTTCCCACGCCGGCGCGTGGAAAATCAAGCGTCACCGATGAAGACCCGATGCCCTAAAACGTGCCATCATCGATCGCACCGGCATGCGTCCCTTGCTTCATTGCGTATGATCGCGCCTGTGATCCGCGATGCGTGCGAGCCGGGCGCGCAAGATGCTAGATCGTGAGGTTGCAGATCAGATTTCTCGCGCGCATGTTTTGCGCATACCGGCGCAACATGCATTTCGTATCGGCACGCTGACGATCCGGAGGGACACAGCATGAACGACGAAAAGAAAACGGACGCGTCCCGGGCTTCTTCGAGCGACGTGTCAAAGCCCAGGTCCCCCTTGAACATCGCAAGCTGGCTGAGCGTGCTCTTTGCCGCGCTGTCGGGGCTGTATCTGCTCGCGGGCGGAGCGTGGCTCGTCGCGATCGGCGGGTCGCCTTATTACGTGGTTGCCGGAATCGTGCTGCTCGTGGTCGCGTGGCTTGCGTATTGGCGCAATGGGCTCGCGCTGCTGCTCTACGCACTGCTGCTGATCGGCACGCTCGCGTGGGCCATCGCCGAATCGGGCTTCGACTTCTGGGCGCTCGTGCCGCGCACCGACATCCTCGTGCTGTTCGGCCTGTGGCTGTTGCTGACGTTAGTCTTTCATGCGTTCCGCACGTCCGCGCGATCCGGCGCGCTCGCGCTCGTCGCATGCCTGATCATCACGGGCATCGCGCTCGCGTATGCCGCGTTCAACGATCCGCAACAGATCAACGGCACTATCGCGACGAATGCGGCGACGAATGCGGCGGCGCCCGCGCAAACCGCGCCCGCGCAAACGGACGTCCCGCGCGAGGACTGGACGGCGTATGGCCGCACGCAGACAGGCACCCGTTATTCGCCGCTCACGCAGATCGATCAGCACAACGTGAAGGATCTGCAAGTCGCGTGGACATTCGAAACAGGCGACAAGAAAGGCCCGAACGATCCCGTCGAAATCACGAACGAAGTAACGCCGATCAAGGCCGGCGACATGCTGTATCTATGCTCGCCGCACCAGATCCTGTTCGCACTCGATGCCGCAACGGGCAAGGAGAAGTGGCGCTTCGATCCGGGCCTGAAGCCCGACCCGAGCTTCCAGCATGTGACCTGTCGCGGCGTGTCGTATCACGAGACGGCGGCAGCCGCCAGCAGCGGCGCCACGCCGGGCGCACAGCCCGCCTGCGCGCGGCGCGTGATCCTGCCCGTCAACAACGGCCATCTGTTCGAGCTGGATGCGATAACGGGCCAGCGCTGCGCCGGCTTCGGCAACAACGGCGACCTCGATCTCCAGCATCTTCAGCCCGTCACCACATCGGGCCAGTACGAACCGACATCGCCGCCCATCGTCACGGACAAGATCATCGTCGTCGCGGGGTCTGTGACCGACAACTATTCGACGCGCGAACCCTCGGGCGTGATACGCGGCTTCGACGTCGAGACGGGCAAGCTCGCGTGGGCCTTCGATCCCGGCTCCAAAACGCCGAACGAGATTCCCGACGACCAGCACAGCTTCACGCACAACTCGCCGAACTCATGGGCGCCTTCCGCCTACGACGCAAAGCTCGATCTCGTCTATCTGCCGATGGGCGTGACGACGCCCGACATCTGGGGCGGCGACCGCACGCCCGACAACGAGCGCTACGCCAGCGGACTGCTGGCGCTGCATGCATCGACGGGCAAACTCGCGTGGTTCTATCAGACGGTCCATCACGATCTGTGGGACATGGACGTGCCCGCGCAGCCGACGCTCGCTGATGTCGCCGATAGCAGCGGCAATGTCGTGCCCGCGATCTACGTGCCGGCGAAGACGGGCAACATCTTCGTGCTCGATCGCCGCACGGGCAAGCTGATCGTGCCCGCGCCGGAGCAGCCCGTGCCGCAAGGTGCCGCGAAAGGCGACCATGTTTCGCCGACACAGCCGTTCTCGCAACTGACCTTCCGTCCGACAAAGAATCTCACAGGCGCCGACATGTGGGGCGCAACGATGTACGACCAGCTCGCGTGCCGCGTGATGTTTCATCGGCTGCGCTATGAAGGCACGTTCACGCCGCCGTCGGAGCAGGGAACGCTGGTGTTCCCCGGCAATCTCGGCATGTTCGAATGGGGCGGGCTCGCCGTCGATACGGACCGGCAGATCGCGATCGCGAATCCGATCGCGTTGCCGTTCGTCTCACGGCTGATGCCGCGCGGCCCCGGCAACCCGATCGAGCCGGCGGAGGCCGGTCCCGCCGGCACGGGCACCGAGGTCGGCATCCAGCCTCAATACGGCACGCCGTTCGGCGTGACGCTGAACCCGTTCCTGTCGCCCGTCGGACTGCCGTGCAAGCAGCCCGCGTGGGGCTACGTCGCGGCGCTCGATCTCAAGACGAATCAGATCGTGTGGAAGAAGCGCATCGGCACGGTGCGCGACAGCGCGCCTGTTCCGTTGCCGTTCAAGATGGGCATGCCGATGCTCGGCGGCCCGATCACGACGGCGGGCCATGTGTTCTTCATAGGCGCGACGGCCGACAACTATCTGCGCGCGTTCAGCACGGACACGGGCGAAGAGCTATGGCGCGCGCGATTGCCCGCGGGCGGACAGGCCACGCCGATGACCTACGAGATGAACGGCAAGCAGTACGTGGTCATCGCCGCGGGAGGGCATGGATCGTTCGGCACGAAGCTCGGCGACTATGTGATCGCGTATGCGCTGCCCAACAAGTGACGAGCGTTCGTAAGCGTAAGCGGTAAGTGGACGTTAGCGGGCTTCATAGCTCGGGAGGAGGCCCGCTAACGCCGCTAACGCCGCAATCGACATTGCACCGATAACGCTCCATGCCGCTCAGGGCTCCAGCTTGACCTTGATCCAGCCTGGCTCGCGCTTGTCGAAGGCCTGGTACGCTTCGATCGCATTCGTGATCGGCTCGCGGTGCGTGAGGATCGACGCCGGATCGAACGAGCCGTTCGCTACGAGCTCGACCAGCCGCGGTACGATCGAGCGATGGTTGCAGTTGCCCATCTTCACGGACAGATTGCGGTTCATCGCCTCGCCGATCGGGAAGAAGCGATCGTTCATCGGATATACGCCGATCACCGATACCGTGCCCGCCTTCGCGACCGCCTTCACCGCCCACTGCAACACTTGCGATGGACCGCTGCCGGGTTTCCATTGGCCGTCCTGCACGTTCTGCTCGGGCGCGATCTCGCTGAGCTCTTCGTCGAACTTGCCCTTGCCCGTCTGCGCATTTGCGGCGGGCCCCTGTTCCGCGCGCTGCGCATCGACGCCCACTGCATCGATCACGCGATCGACGCCGATGCCGCCCGTCAGTTCGAGGATCGTCTGCACGGGATCGTCCTCGTCGAAGTTGACGACCTCGGCACCCTGAGCGCGCGCCATGTCGAGACGCGAAGGCACGCGATCGACGGCGATCACGCGGCCCGCGCCCATCAGCTTCGCACTCGCGATCGCAAACTGGCCGACAGGTCCCGCGCCGAATACGGCAACCGTATCGCCGAGCTTGATCTCCGCGAGTTGCGCGCCGAAATAGCCGGTCGGAAAGATATCGGACATCAGGATCGCGCGATCGTCGTCGACGTTGTCCGGCAGCCGAAGCAGGCTCGCGTTCGCGAGCGGCGTGCGCGCGTATTGCGCCTGCAAGCCGTTGAACGGTCCCGACGTTTTCGGGCCGCCATAGAAGGCCGTGCCCGCGAGCGGCCCGTTCGGATTCGCCGTGTCGCATTGCGCCGTATAGCCCGCGCGGCAGTACACGCAGTAGCCGCACGAGATGGTCGACGGCACGAGCACGCGATCCCCCGCGCGCAGATTGCGCACGTTGCGCCCCACTTCCTCGACCATGCCGACGGCCTCGTGCCCGAGTATCGTCCCCGGCTGCATACCCGGCATCGTGCCGCGCACCATGTGCAGATCGGTGCCGCATATCGCGCTCGATGTCACCCGCACGACGGCATCCGTCGGCTGCTCGATGACGGGATCGGGAACGGTGTCGAGCCGGATGTCGCCGACACCGTGAAATACGACTGCTCTCATGTTGCACACTCCCTTTGGTGAACTTGAAGCGAAACGCTGAATCGAAGCGCGCCGCGCTGGACGCGGGCACCTGTGCGAATCACGCGCATGTGGCGCGCATGTCCCATTCCCGCGCCGATGTGTCGTTCGAATTTCGCGTTCCGTCGCGTTCCGTAGCGTTCCGGTATCGGGCCCGCGCCTTGCGGCGTGTCCCGACATCTCCTGTCTGCACTGAGGTACTGCATCGTGGCCACCGTTGTGAGTATCGGCAGCATCAATCTCGACCTCCAGATGCGCATCGACGAGCCGCCTGGCGCGGAGACCGTTCGCGCTCACAATTTCTCGCGGCTATCGGGCGGCAAGGCGGCGAACCGTGCGTACCTCGCGCGCCTGCTCGAACACCAAGCGACGCTGATCGGCATGGTCGGCAGCGACGACTTCGGCAACGAAGTACTTGCGCCGCTCAGCGGCATCGGCGTCGACGTGAATGGCGTCGGCGTGGCGCAAGGTGTCGCGACGGCGGTGGCGATCATCGTAGTGCCGCCCGACGGCAAAAAGCGCATCGTGTTCGCGTCGAATGCGAACGAGGTCTGGAGCGAAAGCGATATCGGGCTTGCGATCCGCGCGCTCGCATCGGCGCCACGCGATGCCGTCGTCGCGATGGATTGCGAAATCGCCGCACATGCATGCGCCGCGTTGCTCGATGCCGCCATCGAGCGAGGCGCGCGCGTCGTGCTCGACCCGGCGCCGCCGGCCCATGCGCTCGATGAATCGGTGCGGCGTCTGTGGTCCGGCGTGTACGCATTCACGCCCAACGAAGAAGAAGCGGCCGCGCTGACGGGCATACGCATCGATTCCGAAGAGGACGTCGTGCGCGCGGCTCGCTGCCTTCACGATCGCGGCGTCGCGCTCGCGGTCGTGAAGCGCAGCGATGGCGGCTGCATCGCCGTATCGGATGACGGCGTGATCGCCGTACGCGTCGGCAAGGTGGATGTCGTCGACTCGACGGGCGCAGGCGATGCGTTCACGGGCGCGCTGGCTGTAGCACTCGCAGAACAGCGTCCACTCGACGCCGCGCTGCGCTTTGCGACTGCCGCTGCGAATCTCGCCGTCACGCGATGGGGCTCGCAACCGGCCTACGGACGGCGCGACGAGATCGAAGCATGGTCTGCGAAGCTGACCACGGAAAGAATCGATGGTTGATGCCTGAGGTCGATGCCTGAGGTTGATGTCCGAGCGCATTGCCGCGCTGCATGTCTGGCCTGTCTATCCTGTCCTTTCCCGCCGCGCCTCACATGCCGCAAGAATTCATCCGCGTCTAACCCAGTATTGACGGGCATGTCCGAAAGGTACGGCTTTCGGACATACCGCGCCTCTCCGCAATCACTTTTTGCGCGACTAGAATCCGTTTGACAATTGAGGGCGCGTAGCCGCGATCGACAAGCAGTGCCGGGTGATCGCGGCGCAATGACGCCAGGACGCAAGAACAGAGGTGTGACCCGATGACGAGCATTCGTGATTTGCCGCTGCCAGTGGATACGGACGAACCGCCGGCGCGGCGCATTCTTCCTTATGTGCTCGTTCACGTGCTCGAACGGCTGGGCGAGCGCGACGAGTTTCCGCAAGAGTACGTGCCGTATCTTCTCGTGGCTGTCGAGCGCATCAAGAACAGCCATTCGTGAAGCCGATACTCAACAAGAAAACGCGCGTGAACAAACGCGCGAACCTCCGATGGAAACACTCGATCTCGAACCGCAGGTGCTCGCGAACGGCCGTGGCGTGACGTTCGGCCTCGTGCATCAGAAGAGCACCGTCGAATGCGTAATCAGCATCGCTGCGCTCGAATCCTGGTTCTGGCTCGAGCCGAAGGCGAGCGACGCACGTGTGCTGAAGACCTTCCGCGACGGCTATGGCCGCATCCGCGCCATCGCGGAGCGCAAGCTTCTCGCGCATCGGGCCGCGCATATCGAACTGACGCCGGACGATTTCGCGCGTCGTTGAGCGCAACGACGAACGCAGCCGTTACGCGGCATAGCCCGCCGCGCCGCCCGTATCAACTGCTCGATCGTTGCCGATGCGCCGTTTCACCCGCTGATTGCCGTCCCGTCTGCAACATCAGCGATCCGCATCCGAGCAGCAGTCCGACCGCGCATACGCCCGGCCATTGCCATACGCTCCACGCCCAGACGCCCAACGACGAGCCGAGCGCGCCGCCCGCAAAGCGAATCGCCATATAGAGCGTATTGATGCGGCTGCTGGCTTCGCTTCTGATGCTCATGTTGCGCGCCATGTTCGCGACATGTCCGCTCTGCAATCCCAGGTCGAGAACGATCACGCCGGCGACGAGCCCCGCGATGGTCGAACCCGTCAGCGCGAGAATCGCGAACGCCGCGACGAAGACTGCGCCGCTGGCCAGCACGACAAGACGCGGATTGCGCGTGTCGATCAGCTTGCCGGCGCTCGTCGATGCGAGCGCGCCCGCTACGCCGACGAGTCCGAACAGCCCCGCCACCTCGCTTCCGTAGCGCGCATCCATGCTGTGCAAGTGGAACGCCAGCGTTGCCCAGAACGCGCTGAACGCAGCGAACTGAAGCGCCGCGATGGCCGACGTTTGACGCACCAGCGGCTCTTCGCGAAGGAGCGTCCACAGCGAGCCCATCAGGTCGCGATAGGTGCCCGTGTAGCTCGGCTGGCCGCGCGGCAGCATGCGCGACAGCACGACGGCTGTCACGAGCATCGCAGCCGCCGCGAGCCAATAGACGGCGCGCCAGCCGAAGTGCGCGGCGATCGTTCCGGAAATCGAGCGCGACACGAGGATGCCGCACAACAACCCGAACATCACGATGCCGACGGCTTCGCCGCGCTGCTGAGGCCCTGCCAGTTGCGCCGCGAAGGGCGTGAGCAACTGCGGCGCGACGCTCGCGAGGCCGGTCACGAAGCTCGCGGCCACGAGCCAGTTCAGCGTCGGAGACAGCGCGACGGCAACCAGCGCGAGGCTCGCAATGCACAGCAACGTGCGCAGCATCGAGCGGCGCTCAAGCTTGTCGCCGAGCGGCACGAAGAGCAGCAGGCCGAGCGCATAACCCGTCTGCGCGGCCACCGACACCGCTCCCGCCTGCCGCTCGCTCGCATGAAACGCCAGCGCGAATTCGGCCAGCAACGGCTGGTTGTAGTAGTTGTTCGCGACCACGATGCCGGCCGCGGCTGCCATCAGCCAGTAGATCGAACGTTTCATCCTTGTGCTCCGAAGCTTTGACGCAGACCGACGCATGAACCCATCGGCGGCCTCGATCCCATCGACGACAACGCGCGGCATCGGCTCTTGCCGTCTAACGCAACGAATGTAGACTATTCCGGAAATCGCCGGTATCCACGCCGACCGGCAAGCACCCTTGCGAAATCCGGAAGGCTCGAATCATGGACCGCTTTGAAGCAATGAACGTCTACGTGCGGGTCGTGGAGGCGGGAAGCCTGTCCGCCGCTGCGCGCGCGATCCCGATGTCGCTGACCTCGGTCAGCAGGCACATCTCGGCGCTGGAAGAGCAGTTCGGCGCGCAGTTGCTCCGGCGCACCACGCGCAATCTCGCGATGACGGACGAAGGACGCATTCTGTACGACCGCGCCAAGGCGATACTCGGCGAGATCGAGGAGCTCGGCAGTGCGCTGTCGGCGGGCCGCGGCAAGCTGTCCGGGCGTCTACGGATCAGCGCGCCGACTCTGCTTGGCCGGCTCGTGATCGCGCCGCTGCTGCCGCGCTTTCTTGCGCTACATCCGGAAGTCGCCGTCGATCTCATGCTCGTCGACCGTGTCGTCAATCTCGTCGAAGAGGGCCTGCACCTCGCCGTGCGCGTGGGCCGCCTGCCGGATTCGAGTCTGGTTGCGCGCAAGCTCGATGACATTCAGATGGTCGTCTGCGCGGCGCCCGCATATCTCGTGCGGCGCGGCACGCCTCGCACGCCCGATGATCTGCGCAAGCACGATTGCCTCGTTTTCTCGGACGCGCCCGGCCCGGTCGACTGGCGCTTCCAGTCGGGTGCGACGCGCTCGCGCATCGGCGTGACGGGGCGTCTGTGGATGAATAGCCTCGATGCGCTGGTGTCGGCGTCGATCGAAGGCGCAGGCATCGTGCGTGCGCCCGGATGGCAGGTCGCGGCGCATATCGAGGCAGGACGCCTGCGGTCCGTGCTCGACAGGTACGCGCCGCCCGCGACGCCCGTCCACGTGCTGTTCGAACGCGCGAAGCTGTCATCGCCGAAAATCCGCACGTTCGTCGATTACCTCGTCGAACAATGGCCCGGTCGCTGACAGACTTCGCGCATTTACTTCTAAAACACGTGGCGCCGCGCGGCGACCGCACCGTCGCCGCGCGCACGCCATGCGCCTACGATCCGACGGTGCTCGCGCGGCGGGCGTCGTCGAGATCGTCCGTCGACGTCGTTTCGAGCGAAGGGTCGTGATGCAGCAGCAGAACGGCCGCCACGCCGATCAGACCTGCGCCCGCGAGGCACAGCAGACCCGCGCCGAACCCGCCTGTGCTGTCCTTGATCCAGCCCATCGCATAGGGTCCGAAGAAGCCCGCCAGGTTGCCGAGCGAATTGATCGCGGCGATGCCGCCCGCAGCCGCTGCGCCGGACAGGAAAGCGGCCGGCAAAGTCCAGATCACGGGCAGGCAGCCGAAGATGCCGAATCCCGCAATCGACAGCGCGGCCATCTTCAGCACGGGATTGTCGAGGCCAGCCGACGCCGCGATGCCGCCCGCCGCGACCAGCAATGCAATCGCGACATGCCAGCGGCGCTCCAGCTTGCGGTCCGAGCGGCGACCCCACGCGATCATGCTGATCACGCCGACCACATAAGGCAGCGATGTCACGAAACCCGTCTGCACGTTCGTCAGGCCGAACGACTTGACGATCTGGGGCAGAAAGAAGCTCAGGCCATAGTTCGTTGCATTGGCACCGAAATAGATCAGCGCAATGGCGAGCACGCGAGAATTGATGAGCGCCTCTTTCACGCTGAATGCACGCACGGCCTCCCGTTGCCTGCGCTCCTCGGCCTGGCGAGCGACGAGCCAGTCGCGCTCGTCAGCCGAAAGCCAGTGCGCATCGGCCGGCTTGTCCGTCAGGTAGAAGTACACGACGAACGCGAGCAGCAGAGCAGGCAAGGCTTCAATGAGGTAGAGCCACTGCCAGCCGGCAAGCTGGCCGCGGCCATCGAGCGACAGCAGCGCGCCCGATATCGGACTGCCGATCACCGTCGACAGCGGAATCGCCGCCATGAAATAGCCGACGACCCGACCGCGATACACGGCGGGAAACCACAACGTCAGCAGGAAAATGATGCCGGGAAAGAACCCTGCTTCGGCGACACCGAGCAGCACGCGCAGCCCGTAGAACACGTGAACCGACGACATTCCCGTATATCGGGAAATATCCGGAATGAACGCCATCAAGCCGGCGAGGATGCCCCACGTGAACATGATCCGCGCAATCCAGCGCCGCGCGCCGAACCGCTCCAGCAGAAGATTCGAAGGCACTTCGAAAAAGAAGTACGCGATGAAGAACACGCCCGCACCGAAACCGAACTGGCTTGCCGAAAAGCCCAGCGCGCTGTTCATCTGCAGTGCCGCAAAGCCGACATTGACGCGGTCGAGATAGGCAATGAAATAACACACGATCAGGAACGGCACGAGGCGGATCATCACGCGCCGCATGGTGCGGTTTTCCAGCTCCATCGTTTGTCTCCTCCGAATTGATCAGTCCGGTATCAATGCTTCACGAGACTACTCCTTAGGCCGCGCGCACAAAAGTGCTTTATGGCTGTTTGAAAGGAATGGGCTTGCTTGCAAAGTATCGGGAGCAAACCTTCGGAAAGAATTTCCTTGCGGAAGCACTCGTCAGCAACACCTTCCGCAAGATGCGACCGTGAATCACCGGACAGTTGCATGTGAGAAGACTTCGCTTCGATCTTCTTGTACGTTCTTCTCGTGCTTCTCGCGCTTCCCATCAGGCGCCATTGAAAAGCAGCATCGTCAGTTGCGGACAGATGCCGATCAGCGCAAGCACGCCCGCCATGATGAACACATAGGGCAGCGTCCCCAGCACGATCCGCCGCAGCGGCACATCGGGCGCCACGCTTTGCACGACGAAGAGGTTGAGCCCGACGGGCGGATGGATCAGCGCCATCTCCATGTTGATCACGACGACGACGCCGAACCAGATCAGATTCCAGTGATACGCTTGCACCACAGGGACGAGCACGGGCATCGTCACGACGATGATCGCAATGGTTTCCATGAAACAGCCGAGAAAGATCAGCAGCAGGTTGATGCTGATAAACAGCACCCACGGCTCGACGTGCGCGCCCGCGACCGCCTGTGCATCCTCGTGGACAACCCTGTCACGCTCTACGGGTTCGACCCGCAATGAGCCGCGCTATCCGATGAATTCTGGAGACGACCATGCTGATGGAACACAACGTGCCGTCCGACGTGAAGTCGATGGTTTCCGAAGCGGAGTGGAATACACGTGTCGATCTGGCCGCATGCTACCGGCTGATGCCCTGGTTCGGCTTGAGCGATCTCGTGTACAACCACATCACGGCACGCATTCCCGGCGACGACACGCGCCTGCTGATCAATCCGTATGGCTACATGTACGAGGAGATCACGGCGTCGAGTCTCATCACGATCGATATCGACGGCAACGTGCTCTTCAATCCGAACGATGGCACTTATGGCGTCAACGCCGCCGGTTATGTGATTCACAGCGCGGTGCATGCGGCGAGGCATGATGTGAAGAATTGCGTGATCCATACGCATAGCCGTGGCGGACTCGCTGTGTCGGCGCTGTCGTGTGGGCTCTTGCCGCTTACGCAAACGGCGATGCGCTTCAGTCCCGTCGCGTATCACGACTATCAGGGCGTGGCGATCGACCTCGAAGAACGCAAGACGCTCGCTGAAGACCTGGGCAATGCCGAAGCGATGATCCTGCGCAATCACGGCCTGCTGGTTGCCAGTGCATCGATACCGCAAGCCTTCAACGCGATCTACTGGCTGGAAAATGCGTGCCGCGCGCAAGTCGATGCGATGGCGTGCAATACGGAGCTTCATTTGCCGCCACAGCATGTGATCGACAAGACGGCGCACCTCTACAAGCCCGAAACTCGCCGCCCCTATGGCGAAATGGAATGGCCCGCGATGCTGCGTTTTCTCGACCGACGTGACCCTTCGTATCGCAACTAGATCGAGCATCCTCCTCATAAATTGACTGGCAGACTTCGATAAAGATTGCGAAACTGGCAAGGCTTTCCCTGCAACGGCAACAGGAGAATTGAAAAAATGACTGATGCCTACCGTAGCAAAGGGCTGTCCAGCGCAGTTTCGTATCAAGACCCGAAGGCCGCTTTTCGCTGGCTCGAAGCCGCATTTGGGTTCGAGCCGCTGTTCGTGATCCTCGACAGTGACGGCAATCTCGCCCACTCCGAAATGTCATATGGCGATTCCGTCGTGATGGTCGGCAGCGAGTGGAGCGATGACCATAAGAGCCCGCGCTCCGTCAGCGGCAAGAACACGCAGTCCGTTCATGTGCAGCTCGCCGAGGGCGAGGACATCGACGCCCATTGCGCCCATGCGCGCGCGGCGGGCGCGACGATTCTGGCTGAGCCGCAAACCCAGTTCTATGGCGATCGAACGTATCGTGCAAAGGACCCGGAGGGCCACATCTGGACCTTCGGCGTCACCGTGCAAAAGATGACGCCTGACGAGTGGGACAAGGCGAGTGGGCTTATCACCCGAACACGGCTCGATTGAGCGCCTTCATCTAATCGATGCCTGTGGGCCCGAGCGGCGGCGTAGCGTGTACCGCGCAAAAGGCTTTGCATCGCTGAACGAATTCACTTGCGCTCATCCGCGATAACGATAGCGCTCGATATTATTTGCGTGGCCGCAAGCGCCTCTCTACGATCTGGTGATCCTAATTTCGATTACCTTCGATCCTATGAGAACAACGAAGACGCTCAAGACCGCACTCCTTTCCCTTCTTCTGGCTTGCGGCATCGTGAGCGCACAACCGGCGCTCGCCGCCGGTCAGACCGTGCGCGTCGGCATCATGTCCGGCGAGGACGAGGACGTCTGGCGTGCGGTCGCAACCAACGCGGCGAAGCATGGCATCACCGTCAAGGTCACGACGTTCTCCGACTACACGCAGCCGAACGAAGCACTCGCGCAGCACGATCTCGACGCCAATTCGTTTCAGCACAAGCCGTATCTCGACGCGCAGATCGCAGCGCGCCACTATGACATCGTGCCCGTGGGTTTCACGTACGTGCAGCCGATCGGCCTCTACTCGCGCAAGGTGAAATCGGTCGCCGCGCTGCCGCAGAACGCGACGATCGGCGTGCCGAACGATCCGAGCAATGAAGGCCGCGCGCTGCTGCTGTTGCAGGCAAACGGGCTCATCAAGCTGCGCCCCGACGTCGGCCTGCTGCCGACGGCTCGCGACATCGCGGACAATCCGAAGCACATCCAGATCAAGGAACTCGACGCGGGTATCGTCGGCCGCGCGATCGGCGATCTGGACGCGGCGGTCGTCAATACCGACTGGGCGATCAAGGCCGGCATCCAGATTCCGCAGGAGCGCATCGCACAGGAGAAGGTGCCCGGCAATCCGTATCGCAATTTCATCGCGGTCAACACGAAAGATGCGAAAGCCGCCTGGGTGAAGACGCTCGTCGACAGCTATCAGCAGGCCAATGTCGCTTCGGCGATCCTCACGGTTTATCACGGCGCGACGCTGCCGGCATGGGAGGGCGCGCCGCAGCATTGACGCTGCACGCGGCGCAAGCGGCATAAGCGGCGCCGCGCTCTCGCTCAACGTTGCGGGTCGCGCTATGAGTCGCGGGCCCCGCGACAGATGACCGTGCCCGCTCCCGAAGACTCGCCCTCTCTGTTCCTTTCGTTCCGTCCTTCTGCCATGTCCACGATCAACACGTCGCGCGATCGCCGCGCGTTCCTGAAACTTTCGGTCGGTGCTGTTGCGGCAGCGGCCTCGATGTCCGTTGTACCCGTGTCGTTGGCCCAGGCAGCGACGCCGCGCACGCTGCGCATCGGCAATCAGAAGGGCTATCTGACTCTGCTCAAAGGTCGCGGCACGCTCGAAAAGCGGCTGGCTCCGCTCAACGTATCGGTGAGCTGGACGGAGTTCGCGGCGGGCCCCGTGCAACTGGAAGCGCTGAATGTCGGCTCGATCGATTTCGGCGACGTCGGCGAAGCGCCGCCGATCTTCGCGCAGGCAGCGGGCGCGCCCCTGGCTTATGTCGCGGCGACGGTCACGCGGCCGCAATCCGAAGCCGTGCTCGTACCGCCGCAATCGACGATCCGCTCGGTGGCAGACCTGAAAGGAAAGAGAATTGCGCTCAACAAGGGCAGCAACGTCCACTACTTTCTGGTGAAGCTGCTGCGTCAGCATGGCTTGCAATATAGCGACGTCAACCTGGTCTTCCTCGCGCCCGCCGATGCGCGGGCCGCGTTCGAGCGCGCTTCCATCGACGCGTGGGTCATCTGGGACCCGTTCTTTGCGGCAGCGGAGAAATCGCTGGGCGCACGCGTGATTGCGGATGCGAGCGGCGTCGTAGGCAATCGCGCGTACTATTTTTCGTCGCACACGTACGCAGCGAAGAACCCCGACGTGATCCGGATTCTGATCGACGAACTCGACAAGATCGATCAGTGGGGCAAGCAGAACAAGGATCAACTGGCAAGCGAACTCGCGCAGCTATGGGGCTTGCCGAAGCCCGTAGTCGATGCAGCCGTGGGCCGCCAGCAGTTCGGCACGCAGCCGATTACCCGCGCGATCCTCGGCGAGCAGCAACAGATCGCGGATACGTTCCTTGAGCTTGGCCTTATTCCGAAGCACGTCGACGTACTGAAAGCGGCGCCGCCGAATCTCGCGTAGCGCACGCAACGACCGCATTAGACGCGGTCTACGCAGAGCCGGCCCGCCGCTCCCCCGCAGCCGGAAGCGCGCGTTGCGCGGCGAGCCCGGGCGAAGCGAACATATCGACCAGTTGATCGCGCAACCAGCGATGCGCGGGCACGGTCTCGTTGCGCTGATGCCAGAACAGGCTGATCACGCGATCCGGCGCCTCGAGCGGCGCGCGCACGCTCACGAGTTCACCATCTCCACTGCGTTCGCACAGATCGCGCGGCAACACGGCGATCAGATCGCTTGCGCGGATGATCTCGCACGCAACCGTGTAGTGGTTGACCGTCGCGACGAGGTTGCGCTTCAATCCGCGCGACGCAAGAAAGCTGCCGAATGACGGTTGCGTCTGTCCCGCAAGACTGATGTCGACATGGCTTGCATTCAGAAAGCGCCGCGTCGTCAGCCGGCCTGGTGCCGCAAGCGGATGACCGCGCCGCATCAGACACGCGTAGTCCACCGTCCACAGTGAGCGCGAGCGGATGTGCGCGGGCGGCAGCGTCTCGTTCACATAGACCCCGATCACGCAATCGACGCGATTGCCTTCGAGCAGCGCCGGTGCATCGAGCAGGATGTTCGGCACGGTGTGCCATTGCAGGTGCGGCGCGCTTTCGCTGAACCGCTCGATCAGGCGCGGCATTACGATGCCCGCGACGTAATCCGACATCGACAGACTGAAGCTGACCTGCGCGTTACCCGGTGAAAACGTCTCTTCGTCGAGCGCGGCACGAATGCGGCTCAGTGAATCGCCAACAGGCCCCCACAGCGCCATCGCGCGTTGTGTCGGCGTGACGCCCGCGCCGTTGCGCACGAAGAGCGGATCGTCGAAAGCCTCACGCAGACGGCTCAACGCATTGCTGACGGCGGGCTGCGTGAGCGACAGCTTGGTGGCGGCCCGCGTGACGGCGCCTTCCGTCATCAAGGCTTCGAATACCTTCAGCAGGTTCAGATCGAGCGACCGGAAGCTCATTGCCGTCCATTCACGAGGTCAATGTACGAGATCAAGAATATAAATATTTATGACGTTCGACAAGCCATAGAATCGGCCTCAATCAGAAAGGGCCGTCCGCACGCGAACCTTGCGCGGGGCCACTCCGCCGGGCCGAGCGACTATCGCGACTACAGGAGCACACCCGTGTCGAACGTCACCGTGTCAAATGTTTCTGCACGCATCGAGCGCCTTCCGTTTGGACGCTTTCACGGACACCTGCTGCTGATGGGCGGCCTCGGCTACGCGTTCGACGCGATGGATGCCGCCGCTGTCGCCTTCGTGCTGCCCGTGCTGCGCCACGACTGGAGCCTGTCCAGTGTGCAGACGGGCGTGCTCGGCAGCGGCAACTTCATCGGCTTCTTTTTCGGCGCGCTGCTCGCGGGCACGCTCGGCGACCTGATCGGCCGACGCAAGGTGATGATGTCGGCGCTGCTGATCTACTGCGTTGCTTCCGTCGTCAGCGCGATGACCGATTCGTGGCCGACGTTTCTCGCCGCACGAATCGTGGCCGGCATGGGAACGGGCGCCGAGAGCGCGATCATCGCGCCCTACCTCGCCGAGTTCGTGGCGAAGCGGTATCGCGGCATCTTCACGGGTGCGCTGGCCGGGTTCTTTTCATTCGGCTTCGTGGCCGCCGCGCTGCTCGGATACTTCATCGTGCCGGCGTTCGATGCGGGCTGGCGCGTCGTGCTGCTCATCACCGCCGTGCCGATCCTGATGCTGCTCTGGTGGCGCCGCGCGCTGCCGGAGTCGCCTCGCTGGCTGGAAAGCCGCGGGCATACGGATGAAGCGGTGCGTGTGCTCGATCGCATCGAAGCCGGTTTCGCCGCACGCGGCATCGTCTTGCCGGAGCCTGAGCCGACGGGTCCGCGCGGCGAGCCTTCGTTGTCGACGGGCACGCTGTCCGCGAATTTCCGCGTGTTGTGGACGGGACGCCAGGCGCGCATCACGACGATGACATGGCTAATGTGGCTGTCGATCACGTTCAGCTACTACGCGTTCTTCACGTGGATTCCCGGCCTGCTCGTCCAGCATGGGATGAGCATCACGCGCAGCTTCGGCTATTCGGTTGCGATGTATGTCGCGCAGGTGCCGGGCTACTTCAGCGCGTCGTGGTTCAACGAACGCATCGGACGGCAGGCGACGATCGCGTCGTACATGCTGTTCGGCTGCGCGTGCGCATTGGGCATGGCGTTCGCCGGCACCAACGGCGAGATCATGGCAGCGGGCATCGGCCTGTCGTTCTTCATGAACGGCACGTATGCGGGCGTCTATGCATACACGGCCGAAGTGTTCCCGACGGCCGTGCGCACGACGGGTGCCGGAACGGCGTCGGCGATCGGCCGGATCGGCGCGATCGTGTCGCCGATACTCGTCGGCTATCTGTATCCGAAGTTCGGATTCGCGGGCGTGTTCGGCGTGACGACCGTCGTCCTGTTGCTCGGTGCGATTTCCGTGGTGATGATGGGCGTGCCGACGCGCGGACGCTCGCTTGAAGACATTGCCGCAGGAGAGGCGGTATGAGCGACACACGCGAACACGGATTGGACGCCCTCGGATTGCAACCTTTCTTCGCGCTCACTCGCGCGCAGGCACACGCAGATCAACCGGCGACGCTCTATCGCGCGCTCGACACGGTCCTCGCCGAAACGATCGGGCACACGCTCTTCACGATCTTGCGCTACGACGCTGCGGCGAACGAATCGGCGCGCGTCTACAGCAACCTGCCAAACGAATATCCGACGGCGGCCAAAAAGCCGCTCGCGGGCGGCAGCTGGGTCGAAACGGTGCTGACGCGCGGCGACGCGTTCATCGGCAGAACGGGCGACGAGCTTCGTGCTGTGTTCCCCGATCACGAGCTGATCGCGTCGCTTGGCTGCGAGAGCGTGCTGAACGTGCCCGTGCGATGGAAGGGGCGCACGCTCGCGTCGCTGAACCTGTTGCATACGCGAGCCTGGTATCGGGACGATCACGTGCCGTTCGCGCAGTCGCTCGCGCAGTTCGCGCTGCCGGCGCTGCTCGAGGATGTTTGATCGCGATGCGAGCGCTCGACAGCGGATCGAATCATTGACGCAATCCATTGAAGCAACGCATCGACGAAACCCATTGACCGAATCCACTCACCGAACCCACTCACCGAACCCATTACGCAATCCGGAGGGGAATCGAATGGAAAGCATTCTGTTCGCGAACGCAAACGTGCTCGATGTCGAGCGCGGCGAACTGCGCGAAGGGCATCACGTCCTGGTCGAGAACGGCCTCATCAAGGAAGTGTCCGACAGACCTTTGAAGAGCGCGGCCGCGCGCGAGATCGACCTGCGAGGCAAGACGCTGATGCCGGGATTGATCGATCTGCATGTGCATGTGGTGGCAGTACAGCTGAATCTCGCGCAGCAGGTGCACATGCCGAACGTGCTCGTCACGCTGCGCTCGGTGCCCATCATGCGCTCGATGCTGCGGCGCGGATTCACGACCGTGCGCGACGCGGGCGGCGCAGGATATCCGCACAAGCAGGCCGTGGAAAGCGGGCTGGCTGTCGGTCCGCGTCTCTTCGTTGCAGGGCGAGCGCTCAGCCAGACGGGCGGCCACGGCGACATGCGCGCGCGTTCGGACTACCTGGGCGACAGCGCGCCATGTGGCTGCTGTGTGCGGGTGGGCGCGCTCGCTCGCGTCGCGGACGGCGTCGACGCCGTGCGCCGTGCCGCGCGCGAAGAATTGCAGATGGGCGCCGACCATCTGAAGATCATGGCCTCGGGCGGCGTCGCATCGCCGACAGACCCCGTCGGCGCATTCGGCTACGCGGAAGACGAAGTGCGCGCGATCGTCGGCGAAGCGCGCGCGCGTCATACCTACGTGATGGCGCACGCGTACACAGCCGAAGCGATTGCGCGCGTCGTGCGCTGGGGCGTGCGCACGATCGAGCACGGCAATCTGATCGACGCGCCCACGGCGAGACTGATGGCCGAGATGGGCGCCTATGTGGTACCGACGCTCGTCACATACGAAGCGCTGGCATCCGAGGGCGCGCAATACGGTCTCGAAGAAGAAAGCGTCGCGAAGATCGCCGACGTGCGCGAGGCGGGGTTGCGTTCGCTGGAGATCTATCGCGATGCGGGCGTGAAAATGGGCTTTGGCTCGGATCTGCTAGGGCCATCACAACGCCTGCAAAGCGACGAGTTCCGCATTCGCGCCGAAGTGCTTGGCAATGCCGCGACGCTCGCCTGCGCGACGACGACGGCCGCGGAAGTGCTCGGCTTGCCGGAGAAGCTCGGGCGCATTGCGCCTGACGCATGGGCGGACCTGATTGTCGTGGATGGCGATCCGCTGCGCGACATCTCGTGTCTGCTCGGGCAAGGCGAACGTATTCCGCTCGTGATGAAGGGTGGCAAGATCGAGTTCGGAGAGTTGTGAGCGCGGTTTGCACGCGGTTTGCACGCGACATTTCCGGCCGACATTCTTTCGACGCAATTCACGGCGATAACTCCGCTCAGATTCCGTGTGCATTCAATCGCGCGGCATACCAGCGCGAAAACTGGTCGACGTACGCTTCCGTGAACGGCGAGAACACGCCCGGCGCATAGGCGGGATCTTGCGTACCTTCGTGCGTGATTTCGACGAGATGCTTGTCCTGCGTATTGGTCGCAAGCCAGACTTCCGTCAGATCCTTGACGTTGTAATCGACGCCTTCGACCGCATCGGCATGAACGAGCCACTTCGATCGCACCAATGTCCTGTCGGGCGCGAGCGGAATGATGTAGCTGATGACCGCGTGGTCGCTCATGACGTGCGTCCACGAATTGTGCGTCCACAGGTGCTGGTCGCCGAGGTCACGTCGCGTGATATTGCCGAACAGCTTCGTGCTCGCGACCTTGGTGCTGATGGTCTGCGACTCGCCCTCGCCGGCAATGACCAGTTGCTGCGTGCGGAACTGGGTAACCGCATCTTCGTCGAGCCACTCGACGGTCTCCCCAATGAACCCATCGCGCTCCCAGCTTACCTGGCAAGTTGCGTTGCGCGCCTTGTAGTCTTCGAGCGCGCGAAGCGATTCTTCGCTGAGGTTCTCCGGACAGAAGCCGAAGTCTTCGGGCAGGAATGACGCCGTCAGTTCCGGGTGTGTGCCCTGGCAGTGATAGCACTCGCGGTTGTTCTCAATGACGAGCTTCCAGTTGCCGTTCTCGATGATTTCCTGCTCGAAGGCAATCTTGGTGTTTTGCAGATCGTACGGCGCGAAACGCGGCGTCATCGTCTCTTCCAGCTTCGAAATGTCCGCGGGCGCGTTCTCGTCGAGACACACGAAGATGTGCGTGCCGATGATCTTCGTGTGCACGGGAATCAGACTGCGGCACGTCGGGTCGAAATCCTTTCCCATGTGTGTCGTATGACGCAAGCTTCCGTCAAGGTCGTACGTCCATTGGTGGTAAGGGCAAACCAGCATTCCCACCGTCGACTTTCCGGCTTCCTTGAGCCGCGCACCGCGATGGCGACAGACGTTGCGATAGGTCCGGATGTTCTCGTCGTCATCGCGAACGATGATGATGGAAGCCTTGCCGATGTCGACAGTCGAAACATCACCCGGTTCTGGAACATCTGCCGTGACGCCGACCAGAATCCAGTGCTTGTGGAAGAACACATCGACGTCCGTTTCGAAAACGTCCTGGCGGCCAAACAGCTCGCCGGACATGCCGTGGCCAGGCTGACGGCTCCGAATCAGTTCGCCATGAGTTTTGAGTTGCACTTCAGACATCGTCGTTCTCCAATGTTCAGGGGTCTCGGGACTTCGATTGTTCCCGCTATGACTCGAGTATTGGATTGACGAAAAAGAGCGTCAATGTGCTTTATTTTCGGTCTGGCATTACTTCGGATTATGCGGAAGGCAGACCGTTTCCGCCCCCGCGCCGTCGGGCGTTGCAGGTGCTTCAACGCTCGCTGGAATCCTGCCGGAGCCAGTCGATGAGACCGTCAATTGCAGGGGTAATGGTGCGCCCGTGCGGCACGACGACGTAATATGAATCGCTCACCTTTAACGAGGCGACCGGCAGCCGGACGAGCTCGCCCGTTTCGATGAGACCGTGTACCAGTCTTCTCCACCCAAGGGCAATGCCCTGGCCGTAGCGTGCGGCCTCTATGGCGTCGGTATAAAGGCTGCAGCGCAGCGCAAAATTCAATCGCACCGGCCTGAAGCCCAAAGCCTGAAACCATTCTTCCCACCTCATCCAGCCTTCCGAAGTCGCATCGGACTCGATGAGAGCGGCATTTGCGACTTCCTGCAATGATACTGGCGTGCCTCGCGATTTCACCCACTCCGGCGAACAGACGGGGAAAACCTCCTCGTCGAAAAGAAGGGTTGCGGAACCATCGCCCCATTGCCCGCTTCCGAATCGAACGGCGACATCGATCTCCTTGGGCCTGAGGTCAGCCGTGAACATCTGCGTGGAGATGCGAAGCTGAAGATCCGGTTGAGCCTTCTTCAGCGATGCCAGTCGTGGCAAGAGGCGAAAATGCGTGAAGGCAGACGTTGCTGCAAGCACCAGTTCCTGCTGGACCGGCCCGCTTGATAACCGGTCGAATACGCCGGCAATCTTCTGCATCGACTCGGCGACCACGAGATACAGAGCCTCACCTTCATCAGTGAGTTCGATCGAACGATGAAGGCGATTGAAGAGCCGGGTCCCAAGCGTTTCCTCAAGAAACTTGATCTGTCGACTGACAGCCGCTTGAGTCACGCCCAGTTCATCGGCTGCCAGCGTGAAGCTGCTATGACGTGCGACCGCCTCGAATTCGACGAGGGCCGTCACGGAAGGAATGAGCCGCCGGTATCCCTTGGTCCGCGCAATTACCGGTTTCATCTGACTCAAGCACGCGTGGGCTGCGAATGGTCAACGAGTGTCGACCCGGTGTGAGCCACGACCAGCACGGTACAACCCTCTTTCGACGACGTACTGTGCCGCGAACCGGCTGGATACGATACTGTGTGCCCCGGCAGGAAATCCGCACCGTCGTCGTCAGTGAATACGCCATCGAGAACCAGGATCAACTCGGTCGAGTCGTGCTGATGCTCCAATGAACGCGCGCCGGGTTGCAAACGCATCCAGTAGCTACTCCACGCTCCGTTTTCGTCGTCGGCAACTGGAATCCAGAAAAATCCGGGAAGTACCGTTTCTCCGATTTTCATTGGCCGCCAGTCGCGTTCATCGATTGAATACCAACGGCGACCATCCTTGATTTGCAATCCAAAGAAAACCATTTCATCGCGCATAGGCTCGGTTGTCATTTTCTTCAACGTCCAATGTTTGAACAAAAGGGAAATCCTGCTTCTCGTGCTTTCGTGTCGTCATGCCAGCATCGCTCTCTGGCGTGCCGAAGCGAGAACCACATCACGCTACGCATCGGCCAGCACTTGCGATTGCCCCTGCGGTCGCGCGACGCGATAAGCGTTCGGTGATTCGCCGTATTCCTTTCTGAACTCGCGGCCGAGATGCGAAGCATCGGAGAAGCCGCATGAGGTGGCAATGTCAGCGACAGTGCGGTCCGAACTCGTGAGCAGCCACGACGCCATCCGTATCCGGATCTGGCGCGCGTAGGCCTGAGGTGATTTGCCCGTCTCTGAAGTAAAGAGACGCTCGAGTTGCCGGACCGACATCTCGAGACGTCGCGCCAACTCCGCGAGGCTCAATGGCTGCCCGATGTGCTGCTCCATCAACAGGATGGCTCGTCTTACCTTCGGATGTGTCGCGGGTTCGAGTCCGGGCGGGTGCGGCTGCGGCGCATTGCCTTTCTGTGCGTCATCGACGAGCATGATACGCAGCGCCTTTTGTACGACTGTCGCCTCGAAATGGCGCAACAGGATGGCCGCCGCAACATCGATCGAAGCTCGCCCACCTGAACACGTAATGCGCCGCCGGTCGATCACGAACAGCCGGTCCGCAACGAGATTGCGTTCATCGACGCCCGGAAAGCGTTCGACGAAGTCCCAGTAATGGAACCAGCTCACGCACATGCGATACCCGTCCATCACTTCGGCTCGCATCAACGCAAACACGCCGGTGCAAATTCCGACCAACGTGGCAGGCGTTGCCGCTGCGTCATGAATGAACTGAAGCGTGGCTTTGCTTGCGGACGGTCCCGAGTGCAGCAATCCGCCGACGACCACGACGTAGTCGAAGGCCCCGGCTTCTTCGAAAGTTGTCCACGGCGCGACCTGAATTCCGCAGCTTGCCCGTACAGGAACAAGCGATTCGCCGACGATAGTCCACGAGCAGCGAACCGGTCTGCTCATGTCACCTTCATCGCTCGCGAGCCTCAGTACATCCACGAAACCGGAAAATGCAGTCAGCGTGAAATTGGGCAACAGGACGATTCCAAAGCGGAGTGGCCGCGTAGTACCGGCTTTGGGGCTGATGAGGTCGCTAAACATGGACTGCCTGCAGTAACGCTTGAAAAGTCACACCTGAAAAGTCGACCAGGATTCCGACGACGAAGCTGCTCGCGCTTCTCACTGACGTCTGCAACGTTTATTTGGTGGTTTCAGTTTCGGCGCTCTGCCATTCGCGCATCATCGCGCCCACTTCCTCTCCGAGCCATTCGCGGAACTGAAGATATTCCGGGCGAAGCTTTGCGTTCTTATTCGTTATCAGATAGTGATGACGGTCGTGAAATTCGAGCACATCTTGCACGGGTCGGATCAGCAGCCCTTGTTCGACCTGGCGATGGACAAGATGGTGCCAGCCAAGCAAGGTGCCCTCTCCCGCTTCGGCTTGCGATACGAGGAGTCGGTAGTCGTTGCTCTCCAGATGCTCGTTTTCGACCATCCTTTCAGTGCCATCGCCCTGCTGAAACCAGTTTCGCCACACGGACCAGTCGACATGCTCGCAAATCTGCGCGCGCCCCAACAAGGAGAGATTCAACGTTGCGTGCGATAGAAGATCCAGCGGCTTCACTGACCTGCCGTGAAAGTGGCGCTCGTAAAAGGACCGGCTGCACACGGGATAGACGACATCGTGAAAGAGCGGCTCGACTTCGTACTCGGCCTCGCGCGGCGGATTCTTCGTGATGATGATGTCGGGTTCCATGAGCTCGTCGAGCTCCATGAAATGCTCCGTCACCATCACGTGCAATCGGATATCGGGGAAACGCTTACGAAACGAGGGTAGCCTGAACGACAGCCATAGCGCCGAGAAAGTATGCGAGACACAAATTGTCAGCGCATGCCTGTCGGTGCGACGCACTGCCTGGGCCGCCTCGGCGATGTTCATGATCGACAGATAGGACGCGTTGTACAGAATGCGCCCCGCGTCGGTGAGCGCAATGTGCCGCCCTGTCCGCTCGAACAGCGCGACTTCCAGCGAGTCTTCAAGCTCCTTGATTTGTCGGCTGATTGCCGCCTGCGTGACGCACAGCACTTCTGCGGCCTGCGTAAAACTTTCGTACCGGGCAGCCGTGACGAAGCATTTCAGCGCCCGTAACGACGGCATCTGAGCGAGTAATCGGTCGGCAAACACCTGTTTCTTTTGCATGGCTTTCACCTGTGAAGCGGAAGCGCCCGGGTGGCCCGAAGACAACCCGGTCAACGCTGCGCACTGCCCCGTGACAATGCGTAGACTGTGCGCCCGAGCCGAATAGCTCGCGCGCAAAAATAGTGTGCGAGTCTTCGAATGAGCTGACAAGGGCAGATCCCATCCCGCATCCTTTCATATTACTCTTCGTGGTCGCCTGTCATGCGGCCCCTCGAACTCGCTTGAGCACGCCATCGAGTGCGTCTTTATACAGTCCGTATGCACCTCGACGGGAGAGTTCGGTGTGCATCTGCTCGTTGATGCCGCCCGGTGTCATGCATTGCGTAACCATGACTGAAAACGGTTGTCCTGTGCGGGCCGCGTCGTTCGCAAGCCCCACACAGTAGCCAGACAAAAAAGCTCGCGCCGCGGAGTAGTCGAGACCTTGCTCCAAGAGCCACGCCGCCTGGGTTTCGAGAACCGCATAGAAGCTCGCCATCGTCGCCGTCACGGCAGACAGCGCGTCAAACTTGCATTCGTCGTCCACTTCCACGGCTTCACCCAACGTCGAAAAGATGGCTTTCGCTACCTCATCGGCGGGGCAGATCGCAGTACTTCCCTTGCCTTCAGCGACCGCTGGCAGCGGGACTGCGCGCGCGACCCTGTTCACCTGTGGGACGAGGCGACGAAGCTCGGCGAGAGAAATGCCTGCAATGAAACTGACAACGTGATGACGCGAGTCGAATTCGAGTTCGCCCAGAACTTCTGCGGCAATTTGTGGAACAACCGCAAGGCAAACGACGTCCGAAGTCTCCAGTACTTCCTGGTTACTTGCGCAGACGCGAATCCGTTCGTCCAGTGTCGCCAGTTCCGCGGCGGTATTCGCGTTACGGGGCGATAGCGAAATCCTGTCGAATGGAACGCCGAATCTGCAGATGCCCGTCACGACTGCTTTCGTGATCGTCCCCGTTCCGATGAATCCGAGTCGCATGAAACCTCACTTGAGATTGGAGTGCAGCAGTTTCGTACAAGACCACGACAGCCCGGCCTGGCAGCACGGGCTGTCAATTGCTTTCAATAGTCGGAGAGAACCTAGTCGAGTTTCAGCCAGGTCGTCTTCAATTCGCAATACTGGTCGTGCGCATAGACGGACTTGTCACGGCCACCAAAGCCCGATTGCTTGAAGCCGCCGAACGGCGTCGACAGATCGCCTTCGCCGAAGCAGTTCACCGTCACAGTACCCGCGCGGATACGGGCAGCGACCTTGTGCGCGTTGTTGATGTTATCGGTCCACAGCGATGCAGCCAGTCCATAGCACGTATCGTTGGCAATGCGGACCGCTTCGTCGACGTCAGCGTATTCGATAAAGCAGACGACCGGGCCAAAGACTTCTTCGCTGGCGATGCTCATCTCCGGCGTCACGTTGTCGAAGATGGTCGGCTCGACAAACCAGCCGCCCGTTTCGGTGCGCGTCGCGTTGCCGCCGCACACGAGGCGTGCCCCTTCCGACTTCGCTTTCTCGATGTGAGCGAGCACCTTTTCATAGTGCTTTTCTTCGATCAGAGAGCCGAGCTTGACGTCGGGGTCGAGCGGGTCGCCCGTCTTCCATCCTTCGAGAACTGCCAGCACCTTTTCGAGCAGCTGTGCCTTCGAGGTCGAGGGAACCAGGATGCGGGAGCCCGCGCTGCAGTTCTCGCCCATATTCCAGAATGCCGCGGCAACCGCCTGCTCTGCGACAGCGTCGAGATTCGCGACGTCGGGCAATACGACTTGCGGGTTCTTGCCGCCGCATTCCAGCACGACCCGCTTCAGGTTCGTGTCCGCGGAATAGCGAAGGAATCGCTTTCCCGTTTCCGTGGAGCCAGTAAACGCAACCAGGTCGACGTCGGCATGGCGGCCCAATGCCTGGCCCGCGCTTTCGCCAAAGCCCGTCACAACGCTTAAGACGCCTGCGGGCACGCCGGCTTCCGCTGCCAGGTCGGCGATACGCAGTGTGGAAAGCGACGTCTGCTCGGCGGGCTTCACGATGACGCTATTGCCCACCGAAAGCGCCGGGCCGATTTTCCACGCAAGCATGAGCGCCGGAAAGTTCCAGGGAAGCACTGCGCCCACGACGCCAATCGGTTCGCGGGTAATCATGCTCACGACGCTCGCGCCCGATGGCGATAGCGCGTCGTAACGCTTGTCGGTGACTTCCGCGTGCCAGCGAATACATGCCGCCGATTCGGGAATGTCCAGTCCCATGCACTCGCTGATGGGCTTGCCCGCCTCGAGTGCTTCGAGAAGCGCCAGTTCTTCGGCGTTTTCGTCGATCAGTTGTGCAAGTCGCAATAGCACTGCTTTGCGCTGAGCGGGCGCCGCCTTAGACCATACACCGGATTCGAATGCATCTCTCGCTGCCACGACTGCGCGATCGACATCTTTCGTATCGCACTTTGCGATATCGGCCAGTACCTTTGCCGTCGACGGATTCAGGGTCTGGAACGTCTCATTCGACGCGGCTGAACATCGCTGCCCGGCAATAAACGCTCTTCCGTCGAGCGACAAGGCTTCTGCTTTCTGCTTCCATTCCTGATAGGTCGTCATGTCCTGTCCTCACAGATTAAAGCTCGGCTCCCGCCGAAAATTCCTTCATCCAGATCGCCGCAGTGACAGCGACGTCGGCAATGGGACGAACCGGCAGCGAGCGCGGATGCGGCTGATTCAATAGCTGACGAACGAGGTCACTGTCATGACCGAGCGCGTACTCGGCAATGAGTTTCCCCGACGCGGACCCTCTGCTCAGACCCAGACCATTGCATCCGACGGATTCGAAAACACCATCGCTGCGGCGCCCGAAAAGCACCCCGTTGTTCACCGACAGACACAGAGGGCCGCCCCAGGTGTACTCGAGCTCGACGTCTTTCAGCATCGGGAAGCGCCGGTCGAACGATCGTTGATGCAGGCTCTTCGCCTTCGCCAAATCGGCTTGCGACACTTCGAGACCAGGGCGAAACGCGAAGTGATTGCGAACGCAGATGCGGTCAGTACTCAGACGCCGAATCGTCGAACC
Organism: Paraburkholderia diazotrophica; assembly: GCF_900108945.1. Lineage (GTDB taxonomy): Bacteria > Pseudomonadota > Gammaproteobacteria > Burkholderiales > Burkholderiaceae > Paraburkholderia > Paraburkholderia diazotrophica. The sequence continues at coordinate 122,835 of NZ_FNYE01000018.1, forward strand.
CATCGGGTCGGCGGGAATCAATGCCCACGACCGCGTGCCGCCCAGCCTGCGCGCTTCGTCCGGCGTCATCACACGGGTCATCGATGCAAACGTGTACACGGGCAACAAGCCGTTCGGATGTCCGCCGAACGTCGCCGCATAGGCATTCGTGCAGCGAATCACGCGCTTCGCGACGATCTTTCCGGCGGCAAAGGTCAAAACCTTGTTTTCCCCTTGGTCTTCTATTGCCTTCACCGCGCTCATCTCGAAGATCTTCACGTTTTCCGGCAGCGTCGCCGCAAGACCACGCATGAGGGCTGCCGGCTGGACCGTGCTGCATCCTGGCGTGAAGAGCGCGCCCTCATAGAACTTCGTCCCCGTGACTTTCGCGATCGCGGCTTCGTCGAGCCATTCAAAATCTTCGTCGATACGAGCGAGTCCTTCGGCGAAATGGGTCAGTGCCGCGTGGCCTTTCTTGTTCACCGAAGCATGAAACTTGCCGTCATCCCGCCAGTCGCAGTCGATGCCGTATTGCTTCACCACTGAACGCACATAGTCGATACCGTGACGTTGCAGCCGGATATCGGCCTTGTCCGCTTCCACACTTCGCGAGTAGCTTTCACTGCTGATGTCGTGTGGCAAGTCGATAAAGAATCCGGAATTCCGCCCGGCTGTCGTGCGCCCTATACGGTCCGCCTCGACCAGTGCAATCGAGGCGTCAGGTGCAAGTTCAGCCAGGCGTCGGGCAGCGCATAGCCCCGTAATGCCACCGCCGACGACGACCCAGTCGAATCGTCGTTCAGACGACACAGTATCGGCGGGGCGGGGCGGAGGCAGACTTTCCCACCACCCGTTCACGCCATCCGGCGCGGGAAAGCGCACGAATTCCAGATGCGAGGTCATGAAAGTTACTGCGCGTTGCGCAACATAGGTTGAACCAGCTTCGCAAACACACTGCGCTCTTCTTCAGTGAGCGTGCCGAGCGGCGCCCGTGCGACGCCGACGGGTGTGCCCGCCAACTCACATCCGTATCGAACATATTGAATGAATTTGCCACTGCGCTCCAGCAGTTCGAGTACAGGCAGCAGTTGCGCCATCAGCTTGCGGCCGGTTTCGAAGTCGTTGCGCTTCACGCATGCATCGAAGAGCGCGGTGTGCGCTTCCGGCAAGAAGTTGGAAGCACCGCCGACCCAGCTCTTCGCGCCCCACACGAAGAACTCGAGCGCCTGGTCGTCCATTCCGCAGCTCAGCACCAGCTTGTCGCGGAAGTGCGTCGCAAGATGATGCAGATGCGAGATGTCGCCGGTACTCTCTTTCATTGCGACGAAATTCGGCCGCTCGAGCAGTTTTTCCAGCACCGTATCGCTGATTTCCGTGCCCGTGCGGGCCGGGAAGTTGTACAGCATGATCGGCATGTCGAGACTGTCGTCCACTTTCAGCATGTGGCTCAGCAATTCTTCCTGCGTCGGCTGCGCGTAGTACGGAGCGGCAAGCAGCAATGCAGGCAGCCCCGCACGCTTCGCTTCTTGCCCAAGGCGAATGACTTCGCCCGTCGTGGTCGCATTGATGCCCGCAGTGAGATACGTCTTGCCGCCTGCCGCTTGCGCAACGGTGTTGAACGTGCGGACACGTTCGTCGAAACTCAACGCATAGTATTCGCCCGTGGTGCCGCCGACGCCAAGGCCCGCGACTCGAGTCGCGAGATTGGCTGCGTGCTTGCCGAGCAGATCATGGTCGATCTCGCCATCTGCGTTGAATGGCGTAACCAGAGGCGTATGTACTCCCTCGAAGCTCATCGTCGTTCTCTCTTCAGTAAAGGTGGCTACACGCCCTCATCAATCAGACAAGGGCATCCGCATGTGAATAAATCGGGAACTGGTTGCAGAGGTCACGCACACGGCTACGCACCGCGCGCTCGACCCGTTCGTCGCCGCCGGGCTCTCGTTCGAGTGCCGACAGCACTTCGAGAATCATGTGTCCAACCTGCTCGAACTGCTCGGTTCCGAAGCCGCGCGTAGTGCCCGCAGGTGTGCCGAGACGAATTCCCGAAGTAACGGTCGGGTTTTCCGTATCGAATGGAATACCGTTTTTATTGCAGGTAATACCCGCACGCTCCAGTGCCTTTTCGGCCTGCGTACCCGTTAGCCGCTTCGAACGCAAATCGACCAGCAGCAAGTGGTTATCCGTCCCGCCCGTCACCAGACTAAGGCCGCCCGATTTCAGAACGTTGCCGAGCGCCTGCGCGTTACGCAGCACGCGATCGATATACGCGGTGAACTCCGGACGAAGCGCTTCACCAAATGCGACCGCTTTGCCCGCGATGACGTGCATCAGCGGACCGCCCTGCAACCCAGGGAACACAGCCGAGTTGATCTTCTTCGCGATGTCGCCGTTATTGGTGAGGATGAATCCGCCTCGCGGTCCACGAAGCGTCTTATGAGTGGTGGACGTCACCACGTCGGCGAACGGGACAGGGTTCTCGTGTCTGCCCGCCGCGACAATGCCCGCGATGTGCGCCATGTCCACCATCAACATCGCACCTACGCTATCCGCAATCTCGCGGAAAGCCGCAAAATCCAGGGCACGCGGATAGGCTGAGTAACCCGCGATGATGAGCTTCGGACGATGCTCCTCCGCAAGCCGACGTACCTGCTCATAGTCGATGCGGTAAGTGTCGGGACTCACACCGTATTGAACAGCATTGAACCACTTGCCGGAAAGCGCGGGACGGGCGCCATGCGTCAGGTGGCCGCCCGCATCGAGGGACATGCCCATCACCGTCTCGCCGGGCTTCACGAGCGCGAGCATCACAGCACCGTTCGCCTGCGCGCCCGAATGAGGCTGTACGTTGGCGTATTCCGCTTCGAACAGGGCTTTGACGCGGTCAATGGCGAGCGCTTCGACTCTGTCCACGTGTTCACATCCGCCGTAGTAGCGCTTCGACGGGTATCCCTCGGCGTACTTGTTGGTCAGCACAGTACCCTGCGCTTCCATCACTGCCGCCGAGACGATGTTTTCGGACGCAATCAATTCGATTTGCGTTTGCTGGCGGCGCAACTCCAATGCAATCTCTGATGCGATAACGGGGTCACGGCTCTGGAGGGTTTCGGCAAAAAAGCGTGAGTTCTCGTTCACGTGGTCACTCCGGATGAAATCGTTTGAAGCATGTCTTGCAAGACCATCTGTTGACGCGATGCAGCGTTCCCGATTACCCGTCGGATAACGGAAACTCGACTCTCCGTGAACGAGATCCGCTGCATCCCTTCACAGAGAGTCGATCTTCGACTTACTGCTGCAACCAGGCTTTCACCTTGTCCGGGTGCGCTTCGACGAATTTCTTCGCTGCTGTCGCGTAGTCGTTCGTGGAATTGCCCTCGTACTCGATCGATTCGACGTCGGCGAGCGTCAGCTTGAAATGCTTGAAGAAGACGTCTGCACGGGGAAACTTCGTCGCGAACTGTTTCGATGCGAAGGCGTGAACCTGCTCCTCACCACCCAGCGTGCCCTTGGGGTCCTTGAGGTAGCGCATCTGCCACTTCTGGAAGAGCCAGTGAGGGCTCCAGACCGTGGCGACGATCCATTGCTTCGACTGATAGGCGCGCGAAACGCCTGCGAGCATGCCGGCTTCGCTCGACGACTGCAGGTTGTAGCCGTTCAGGTCGTAGGCCTTGATTGTCTTTTCGGACGCCTGCATCAGACCGCCGCCGGGCTCGATACCCTGGATGGTGCCGTTCAGCTTGCTCTTGACGTCCGGCTTTTCCAGGTCGGAAATCGTCGCAACCTGCGACTCGGGTATATACGCCGGCACGGCCCAACCGTTCTTGCCGCCCGTATAGATAACGCTGACGTCATCCATATCGTTCTTGTATCGCGTGTAATACGTCGCGTGAGTCACAGGCAGCCATCCGCCAACCATGATGTCCAGATCACCGCGTGCGACGCCCTGGTACTGGATGCCGATATCGGCCTGCACGAACTGCACCGGCTGCTTGAGATTGTTCTCGAGAACGTACTTCGCGACATTGGCTACGGCCAGCACGTCCGCCCAGTTTGTGACTGCCATCTTGATCGGTTCGGCAGCGACTGCGGAGCCACCGCCGACACCCATGGCAACGACCGTCGACACCGCCAGGTTCGCAACCAGCGATTTGAAGAGATTGCGCTTCATATAGCACTCCTACTTGATTATCGGATTAGTTAAAAATTAACGGCCGTTGTGATGTTCTACAAATTCGTCATTCAGGTTCGTGCTGCGGCACGTGCACCCGTCTTTGCCGTGCGTGCGCCGGGTTTGGCTTTCTTTGCCTTTACACCGAAACTCTCCGTCAGCCGGTCAAGCACGATGGCGAGCAACACAACACCGAGGCCGCCCTCGAAACCAATCCCGATATCGAGGCGCTGAATGCCGCTCAACACATATTCGCCGAGACCACCGGCACCAATCATCGATGCGACCACGACCATCGAAAGCGCCATCATGATGGTCTGATTCACGCCTGCCATGATCGACGGCAGTGCATTCGGCAGCTGGATTTTCCAGAGAAGCTGCGAATCGGTGCTGCCAAACGAGCGGCCTGCTTCCAGCAGCTCCTCACGCACTTGCTTGATGCCCAGCGTCGTGAGGCGCACGACGGGCGGCATCGCGAACACGATGGTCGCAATCACTGCGGGAACACGGCCCAGCCCGAACAGAATGACGGCCGGAATCAGATAGACGAATGCGGGCATCGTCTGCATGAAATCGAGCAGCGAGCGCAGCACCACCTCCACCCGTTTGTTTCGCGCGCCCCAGATCCCAAGCGGCACGCCGATCACAAGGCTGAAGAAAGTCGCCGCGATCACGAGCGCCAGTGTAGAGACCGTTTGAGCCCACAGGCCCATGTAATGAATGGCCAGAAGAGCAACGCCGACGAAGGCCGAGAACACGACACCGCGTCGCCACAACGCAAACGCCATGAGGATGATGAGCATGGCAATGAATGGAATGGAAGCCAGCCCATCTTCGAGCAGCTTGACGACCGCACCTAATGCGGCCGAGAAAGCGTCGAAACCGCCGCGAAAATGCTGAAAGAGAAAGTTGACCGCATTTTCTGCAAACTTTCCGATGACTGACGAATTCATGCTGCTCTCCGTTCCATAACCTGCTTGAGTATCGTCCGGCAGGACACTACGCCGGCGAGTTGCCCCGCCGTATCGGTGACGGGGACATCGTGTTCCTGGCTCAACGCGATGGCAGCCAGCTCGTGCAAATCCGCATCCAGCGAAACAGCATTCACGTCATGGAGCAGCGCATCCCGGACAGGGTGCGTGCCCGCCTTATGCAGCGATGCGGGCGTGACACAGCCTTGATACCGACCTGCGTCGTCGCACACATAGCCGCACTCGACGCCGCTATCGATAAGCTGATTGAGGTAGCGTTCGGCAGACGTGCCGATATCACAGGAAATCAGCCCACGGTCGACCTGGGTCATGAGACTCGAAGCCTTGAGAAACCGCGAAACGTCGACATTGCGGAAAAAGTCCCGCACGTATGAATCGGCAGGCGACTGGATAAGCTCGGCAGGCGTGCCGACCTGAATCAGGCAGCCATCTTTCATGATGCCGATCCGGCCACCAATCTTGATGGCTTCTTCGATATCGTGCGAAATGAAGACGATGGTCCGCTGTTCTTCCTTCTGGAGCCGCAAAAGCTCGTTCTGCATTTCGAACCGGATCAGCGGGTCCAGCGCGGAGAACGCCTCGTCCATCAGAAGCACCGAAGGGTTCACTGCAAGTGCGCGTGCAAGGCCGACACGCTGTTGCATGCCGCCAGACAATTCGCTGGGGAGCAGCTTTTCGTACGAGCCCAGACCGACTCGCGTGAGTGCAGAGCGTGCGATGTCGTATCGCTCTGCCTTCTTCAGGCCGGCGACTTCCAGTCCATACGCGATGTTGTCGAGGACCGTCCGGTTAGGCAGAAGCGCAAACGACTGGAACACCATCGCCATCTTCTTGCGGCGGACTTCGCGCAGTTCCGTCGTCGACATCGGGGCGATGTCGCGGCCTTCGAGAACGACCTGGCCGGACGTGGGTTCGATCAGGCGATTGAGCAGTCGAACCAGCGTCGACTTGCCTGAACCCGAGAGGCCCATGACGACAAAGATCTCACCCGCCTTGACGCTGAGACTGACGTCATTGACGGCCACCATGTTGCCCGTCTGATCGAAGATTTCATTCCGTCCGAGACCTTGCTTCACGAGCTCAGCGGCGCGCTCGGGCTTTGGTCCGAAGATCTTCGACAGGTTCCGGACCGTGAGGATATCGGTCCCGGAGACCGCGATGGATGTCGCTGCCGGGGAAACATCTTCCGCTTGGATTGCGCCCGGATGGAGCACGCCTTCCGGCGCGAATGTCAGGTTTGGGGCCATTCTGTCATCCCAACTGGCAAGTTCAAGAAATCGAAGCGCGCGACCTGTAGCCTTCACAAACCCTGCACCTAAAGGCATCGCTTGCTCTCGCCGGATGCTCGTGACCAGGTTCATCTCGAAGCTGTGGGCGGATCGGCGGGAGGCAAACGTCGCGAGGCACTTAAGTCAAACAAGTCACTATTCCGCGCACAAAATGAAGAACATTCGTGCGTCAGACGTCGCGCTAGTCGGTGGTTAATGCATGGATTGCAGCGTACCAAGCCAAATTGACTCATCCAGCTACATTTTCTGGGCACTTTTCCATACCTTTGGTAATGCAAAGCGCTTCTGTAGTGCTTGTAGAAAAGAGAGGCTGAAAATGAAATTGACGCACAGCCCGGCTGGCTGGGGGTTTGCGGGCGACAGCACGCGTCGGTGGCGATCTTTCGGCCCCTCAGCTCTCGTGCAATCGAAGCCCAGCATAGGGAATGTCCTAGGTAGGGTCTACGAGAGCACTTCTCGCGGCCCGCGTGCGATGCGTCTCTACATGGCCGAGACCATGCAGACAGCCTTCGCGTGTGAAATCACAACTCGATGGCGGGCATGTCTCGCATCTGGCCCCAGCAGCTTATACGCCGGCCTAAGTGGAAATGCCAGCACCCGCGAACGATGCAACCGATGTCTACGGGACGGAAAACAACGACCGTAATAAAGATAAAGCCATCTCGGTTTCTTTATCCCGCGACCTTGTCCAACATCTAATCAATTTGAAGATGCTTCGCATTGACATTGAATGCCGCGGCTAATTAATGTGTAAAGCCCGCGTCATCGAAGGCCATAGAAAGAGTCTGCGCTTTTACGACAGCGTCACATTTCGGGTCAACTGCTGTCGCCCGCAGTGCACCCGGTTCAGAACGAAGGCGCCGCACGCAGTGCTCGTTCTTGCCCTCACGCGGCTATCGACGAGCGCGTGCTTCTCGCGCGTGACGCAGTTGCCGCCAACGATGCCGCGCATCGCCGCATAGTTTGCGGCGCAACGCGATCGGCAAAAATCGCCGTACGACATCACGCTGAATCGCACGGCGAGAAAAAAGTACGCTACGTCACCCAGGCGTGACATACATTGTTCTCGTGAAGCACACGTGCTTAGTGGCCATCTTTCGATTGGGCACTGCTCCTTTACCCATCGACTTTTCGAAATAGCGAATAACAAATTGCTTACACAACGAGTTATTCCGCATTCTTTATCGCAACGCGTTCTGATTCATGTCTCTGACACGCGCAAACGATAAATTCTGCTGGCTGAGGGAAAAAAACACTTCAGCACGAACAGCTCCAATTTCAGATCAGGGGTAACAGAACAGATCTCGCAGGTCCGGTTCAGGAGCAAATATTTCAATTCTGATTGTCTTCTGGAGATAGGAAATGATAAAACGAAGCCTGATTCAGTCTGGCATTACATTAGGATTACTGACTGGCTCAATACTCGTCCCCACCCTTCATGCAGTAGCTGCACCTCAAAGCAACATGGAACTGCTGCCGACCGGGCAGTTCATCTCCCCGAGAGCAATTCCGGGCGCAGTGCAGCAGTTGCTAAACCCGCAACTTTCGGCCAAGCCTGGCCAGGTGGTCAGCGGCGCCATCAAGTCGCAGCTCAGCCCGGACGGCAACACGCTGGCAGTGATCACCGCTGGCTACAACACGGTCTACACGGGCGCTAACAACAGCACGCTGCACAGGGCCGATTCGACGCAGTACATCTTCATCTACGACGTGTCGGGCGTGAACAAGGCGAACCCGAAGCTGGTGCAAGCCATTCACCAGACCAACGCGTTCGATGGTCTCGCGTGGAACGGCAACCAGACCCTGTACGGCACGGGCGGCGCTGACGACAAGGTCTACGTGTACAACCGCGCTTCGGCTGCGCCTTCGGCCCAATGGGCCCAGTCCGCAGCCATCGCGCTGAACCACGCGAAGGGTATCGGTTCGGGCGTGAAGCCGAACGCCGGCGGCCTCGCAGTCTCCGCTGACGGCCGGACGCTCGTCGTAGCCAACAACTACAACGATTCGATCTCCATCATCGACACGGCCTCGAATACGCTCACGTCGGAATACGACCTGCGTCCGTTCAACACATCGGGCCAGCAAGGCGCCGCCGGTGGCGAATATCCGTGGGCGGTTTCGCTGAAAGCCGACGGCACCGCGTTCATCTCGTCGGTGCGCGACCGTGAAGTCGTGGTGCTGAACCTGTCGAACCCGGCCGCGCCGCAATTCGTCACGCGCATCCCCGTCAAGGGCAACGCCTATGGCATGGCCCTCTCGCCTGATCAATCGAAGCTCTACGTCGCTGTGTCGAACGCCGACCAGATCGCCGTCATCGATACGGCCAGCCACAGGGTCGAGAAAACGATCGACATCGCCAGCCAGAACGGCGACGGCAACGATCAGGGCAGCGGCAACAACAAGAAGTACAGCGGCCGCGATACCGTCAACGTGACCGTTTCGAAGGACGGCAAGACGCTGTATGCCGTCAACAACGGCGACAACTCGATCGCCGTGATCTCGCTCGACGGCAATAACGGCTATCACGTCAACGGCCTGATCCCGACCGCCTATGCGCCGAAGGACATCACGCTGAGCGCCGATGGCTCGCAGATGTACATCATCAACGGCAAGTCGAACACCGGCCCGAACCCGCTCTATACGTCCGGTACGACGGCCCAGTACCAGTTCGGCCTCGAGCAGAGCAGCCTCGTCAGCGCGCCTGTTCCGTCGGGCGATACGCTCGACCGTCTGACCAGCCAGGTGAACGAGAACAATCACTATTCGGTGAAGGTGTCGGATAGCGATCGCGAGACGATGAACTTTCTGCGCGCTCACATCCGGCACGTGATCTACGTCGTGAAGGAGAACCGCACGTTCGACCAGATCCTCGGCGATCTCGGCAACGGCTCAAACGGCGATCCGTCGCTGACGATGTACGGCAAGGCCACCACGCCGAACTTCCACAACCTCTCGAACAACTTCGTCACGGTCGACAACTTCACCGACCCGGGCGACGGTTCGATGGACGGCTGGTCGTGGGTGCAGCACGCGCACGTTACGCCGACCGAGGAAGTTTCGCAGCAGGAGAACTACGCTGGCGTCAGCCGCGGCATGGCGTATGAATCCGAAGGCAGCAACCGCGGCCTGCCCGTCGGCCTCGCGACGACCGCGATGCGCGATGCGGCCGTGAACGGCGGATTCACCAGCGCGACGTCGTCGCTGCCGGGCGGCACGGCGAACGCGCTGCCGGGCATCGCCGATGTGACCGTGCCGGATGCGCCATTCGGCTATCAGAAGGCGAGCATCTACGACGCGGTTCTGCAGGCAGGCGGCTCGGTCCGCAACTACGGCGGCATGGTCAACAACGTCGGCACGATCGGCACGATCGCCAACCCGCTGCTTAATCCGGCCGGTGCCAACAACGTCCAGGCTCACCCGCTCAAGCCGTCGCTCGTGAACCTGACGGACCCGTACTACCGCGGCTTCGATCAGGCCTATCCGGACACGTTCCGCGAACTCGAATGGAACCGCGAGTTCCAGCAGTACGTCGCGAATGGCCAGCTCCCGTCGTTCGAGTTCGTACGCATGGGCTCCGATCACACGGGCAGCTTTGCGCAGAACGTCGGCCAGATGGGTTCGGCCGAGCAGCAGGAAGCGGATAACGACTTCGCAGTCGGCAAGCTGGTCGAGACGGTCGCGCACAGTCCGTACGCGAAAGACACGGTGATCGTGGTGGTCGAGGATGACTCGCAAGCCGGTTCCGATCACGTCGACTCGCATCGCTCGACGGCTTACGTCGTCGGCGCATACGTGAAGAAGCACGCCATCGTCAACACCGCCTACAGCCAGGTCAACGCGCTGCGTACCATGGAAGATCTGCTCGGTACCCAGCACATGGACCTGAACACGGCGTACGCCAAGCCGATGGCCGACGTGTTCGACACGAAGTCGGACGGTTCGTGGACCTACACGGCCGTTGCTTCGACGATCCTGAAGGGCACGAACGTGGGCAACGTGGCCAGCAGCAACGGCAGCCAGTTTGCCCAGGGCGAGGACATTCATCCGCTGCATGACGCGACGTACTGGGCGAACGCGACGAAGGACTTCGACTTCTCCAAGGAAGATCGTATTGATCCGATGCTGTTCAACCACGTGCAGTGGAAGGGTGTGATGGGTGACAAGCCGTATCCCGTGCCGCACTCGATCTACTCAAAGGTCGCGGCCGACGGCACGAAGACGGTCGCCGCTGCCGACGACGACGACGATTGAGCAAGTAGTCGCGTCACTCTGTTCGAGCGCATCGGGCAGGCTCGTATGGCCTGATGCGCGCGATCCGCAGTAGCCGGCAACAGCGGGTGGCTGTCCCTCAAAGGACGGCTGCCCGCCGGCGTTCCCCCGATCCGCACACGACAATAACCAGCACAGCGTGATGCCAGCAAACGTCCCCCGATCCAGAACCGCAATTGCCGTATCGGCGCTATTTGCCGCCTTGTCGTTCGCCCATCTGGCGAAGGCTCAACAAGCTCAAGAGACACAACCCGTGCAGAGGCAACCCGTGGGCTCGCTCGGCGAGGTTTCCGTCAACGCTGCGACGACCGCGAGCGCGCCCGACCACAACATCGACGATCCGTACCAGGTGCCGGGCATCAGCAAGACGGGCACCGCGCTCGGCGACCTGCCGATGAGCGTGGAAATCGTTCCGCGCGGCATTCTCGACGAGCAGGGCGTCACGTCGCTGCAGGAAGCGATCCGCAAAGGCAACGTGTCCGGCGTGAACTATGGCGGCACCGATTCGAAAGGCTTCACCGATCACTTCATGATCCGCGGCTTGCAGGCGCAGACCTATGACGACGGCTTCCCGGACGGCGACCAGGTCAACGGCCCGATGCATTCGCTGCTGGGCGTCGAGCGCGTCGAGGTGCTCAAGGGACCGGGGTCGGCGCTGCTCGGCAGCGGCCCTCCTGGCGGCTCGATCAACCTGATCCACTACACGCCGTCGGCGCAGTTCCACTGGGGCGGCGATATCCAGGCCGGCTCGTTCGGCACCGTCAACGCCAGTGGCTACGTCACCGGCCCGACGGGCATCGACGGACTGAACTATCGCGTGGACGCCGCCGCCGGCCGCTCCGATGGCTACCGCGACCTGGCATCGTGGAACAAGGAAATCCGTCCCGATCTGCAATGGAAGATCGGCGACCATAAGATCGAATTCTCGATCGACGCACAAGACTACATGGCAACGCCCGACTCATACGGGATCATCTATCACAATGGCGCGCCCATCCGCAATGTTCCGTTCGACGCCAAATATTCGACGCCCTTCGCGAACGCGCACGGCAACTACGTACGCGCCACGCTCACGGATGAATGGCGCATCAGCGACTATCTGACGATCAACAATCGTCTTTCGTACCTGCATCACACGCTGGACTTCTACAGCAACGGCGACAGCACGCACGCGAAGATCAAGGGCAACACATTTACCGGCCGCCAGCTGCGCAATCAGAACGATTCGCTCAACACGCTCGACTATCAGCTGGAGCCGGTGTGGAAATTCTCGACGGGCAGCGTGCGCCACACGCTGCTGACGGGCTTCGAATACCTGCACCAGGATCTCAACACCGACAAGACGACGGCAGACCTTCCGGACATCAACAACATTTTCGCGCCCGTGCCGCTGGAAACCTCCATCGCGAGCCTGCGCTTCCAGTGCGCGCCGTCTCACTCGTGCCAGAACGATCATCTGACCGCGAACTTCTATAGCCTTTACGCAACCGATCAGGTGGACGTGACGGACAAGTTCAAGTTTCGCGCGGGCGTGCGCAAGGACTGGTTCGGTACGTCGCTGACGTTGAACCCGCGCCCCGGCGAGCCGAACCGTACCGCCAATGACGGCATCACGCTGGTTCAGGGCAATACGTATACGCGCAACGATGCGCCGACCAGCTGGAACGCCGGTGTGCTGTACAAGCTCACGCCCTGGATGACGCCTTATTTCGGCGTATCGCGCAGCTACCTCGCGAATTTCAACTCCGAGAACGATGCCTTCTCCATCGGCCCGCCGGAATCGGCGCTGCAATACGAGCTAGGCGTCAAGTGGTCGCTCGGCGACGGGCGCTACGTCCTCAACACCGCGCTGTTCGACGTGAAGCGGGAACACGTGGCGACCCCGTTCGGCGACGACCAGATCGCGTTCGATTCGCAGCGCACGCGCGGCGCCGAGGCTTCGCTCGACGCGGATCTCACACCGAACTGGCACGTGTACGCGAATTTCACCGCGCAGCACGCGCGTGTCATCTATAGCCCGGACACGCCCGGCGCAGTCGGTACCGTCCCGCAGGGCGTGCCCGCCTATATGGCGAACCTGTGGACGACGTACCGCTTCAGCCTCTTTGGCAAGGCGGGCTTTCATGCGGGTGCCGGCATCAATTACATGAGCCGGATGTCGAACGGTTTCGCCAACGGCTACGACTGGGCGCCTGCCTCACTGATCGAGAACGTGCAGTTCGGTTACGCGGAGCGTCACTGGGGCGTCGATCTGAACATCGACAACATCACCAACCAGCGCTACTACATCGCCAGCAACGTGGTCGGCGCCTATCTCGGCGCGCCCGTGGCCGCGTACGTTACGCTGCGTGCGGATTTTTGAGGAGGATCGATCATGTCGACGGATATCCTGTTACGCGTGGCCCATCATTCCGGCGGCGTGCTGTACGTGATCGCCGTGCTGCTGTTCGTCTCGCTGACGGTCGTCATCGAGCGGCTGTGGTTTCTGCATCGGGCCGCGCGCGATGCGCACGCGGCGCTTGCCGAACTGGACCATCACAAGGCGTTGAACGCGAGCACGCTTACGGCATGGGCCCAACGTCACGACGGCCTGCCGACAGGCAGTGTGATCGTAACGGCAAGCCGGCTCGCAGGACGCGCCGATCGCGACACGCTCGCCGCGAGCCTCGAAGAAGCCGTGATGCGCGAAGCCCCGCGTATCGACCGCTTTCTGTGGGTGCTCGATACCGCTGTCACGCTCGCGCCGCTGCTCGGCCTGTTTGGCACGATCGTCGGCATGTTCGACGCGTTTCAGGTGCTGTCGAATCCAGGCAACGCGCCGACTCAAGTGACGGGCGGCGTCGCCGAAGCGCTGATCGCGACCGCGTCGGGCCTCTTCGTCGCGATGATCGGACTCGTGTTCTTCAACGGCCTGCACAACCGCGTGCGAGTCGTCGTTCATCAACTCGACACGCTGAAGACGGCACTCGTCAATCGACTGACGAGCGACATCGCCGATACCCAGGTCGCGCGGGAAACAGAATCCGGACTCCGGCGGGGGGTGGTCAGCGCGCTCGCGCAGCAGGGAGCGTGAAGTGAAGTACTTTGAGGCGCGCAAGGCGCGCATCGAGATCATTCCGATGATCGACATCATGTTCTTCATGCTGGTGTTTTTCATCATGATCACACTTCACATGATCCCGAACGCGGGCCTGCGCACGCAACTGCCGTCGAGCGCGAGCGCGCAGAGCCTGCCGCCGCCGAAAGTGACGGTGACGCTCACAACTGATGGCAGCCTATCGGTCGACGGCCACACGCTCAGCGCGGCGGAGTTGACCGCGTTGCTCGCGAAGCGCCCCGATCCGGCGCATACGGTCGTGACCATTGCCGGCGCGAAGGACGTGCAGTTGCAGAAGCTCATGAGCGTGATGGACGCGTGCCGCGCGGCCGGCGTTACGCAAGTGTCGCTCGCCGCGCAACCGGACAGGGCCGACTGACATGTCGTCGATGCCGGCTGTCGCGCAGCGTGCCTCGCATTCCGGCATGCGCAAGCCGCTCTATCTGTCGGCTGCGCTCGCTCTGGCCGTGGAGGCGCTGCTGCTCGCGGGCGTCGGCGTGTGGCTGATTCGTCCGCACGTCGCTGAGCTGAAACGGCCCGAGCCGATGATGATCATGTTGGCGCTTCCTCCGATCAAGGCGCCGAAGCCAGCGCCTATTCCGTCGCCCGTTTCAGCGGCCGTTTCAGCGCCCATCACCGCGCCCGAAGTTTCGAAGCCAGTGCCGAAACCGGCCGTGCCGCTGCCTCACACACCAGCGGTGCATCAAGCGCTCGCCGCACACGCGACGACGACGCCGCAACTGCAACCGAAGCCGCAGCCGGTTGTGCCACCGGCCACGCTCGCGCCCGCCCCTGCTCCCGCTCCCGCTCCTGCGCCGAACACCGAGCCCGCACAAAGCGCCTCGCCGAACGAACCCACCCCGGCACCGCGTCCTGCGCCGGCGCCGGCGCCTGCCCCCGCTCCCGCCCGCCCCGACGCAAGTTTCGAGGCCGCGCTGCGCGCCGCGATCCAGGCGGCGCTGCGCTATCCGGAATCGGCTCGCATGGAAGGGGCAACGGGGCGCACGCTCGTCGCGTTCGTCTATCGCGACGGCGCGGTGTCCGATATACACGTCGTCACATCCAGCGGCATGGGCCTGCTCGACCATGCCGCGCTCGCGGCCGTGCGCGACGCCGCGTGCCCGCCTCCGCCACATGGGCTCGAAGGCAAGAGCCTGCCCGAACAGCTATGGGTCGACTTCACGCTCGACGGCAACGGATAGCGCGTTTCCAGTCCATTGATCGATAGCACTACAGGGGTTGCCCGCTGTGCATGATCGTCATGCTGATCACACTATCCATGAGATGAACTCGTATGGCGGTGCGTCGCGTGGCGACAGCGCTGGCGATGCAGCCTCGTAGAACCATTGCCGGTTCTGACTGGCGATAAGCGGCGTGGTGCGGGTGATCGTGCTTGCCGTGATGCTGCCGATCATCGAGCTGAACAACGCGGCGCAGTGACGGCGGGTGTCACGCGGCCAAAGCACCGCAAGCCGCGCCGGTTCGTTGACGACCGCACGGCGCGCTGTATCGGAGCGTCGCGCCGCCACGGCAGCGGAAAAAATCAGCGCACGTAAATGGTCGGACCGGGCGCGTTCGCGGGCAGGAACACTTCGGAGCGCGCGCCGTTGCGATCGACGATGATCGAGCGGGCGCGCACTTCGGCGAGCTTCGCGCCCTGCATGATCGTGCTGCCGAGCGACACCGCATGCGGCGGCTCGCCGCCCGTGCTGATGATCGCTGCGGCGCCCTCGCCCAGCGCGAGAATGCCGGACAGGTGAATGTCCTGATTCGCGGTGCGCGTGAGCTGGCCGCCGAACAGCGTCGCCGCCTGCTCCGTCGAAACGGGCGCGCGCACGGCGGCTGCGGGCACGGGCGGCGCATGCGACGTGAGCGTGACGATCCAGTAGGTGAGCGTCGCGCAGAACACTGCGAACAGTGCGAGCGAAATGAGGCGGATCTGGAGTGCGTTCATGCGTGTCATTGTACGGACTCTCGCGAATTTTGCGGCGTGTCGAAAGCGTTCAGCAGCGTGACATTAAAATGGCCGGCCGGACGGTGCAAGGTACTGCATTTCCGATGTATCGCATGACATGCATG
>NZ_FNYE01000064.1 GCF_900108945.1 Paraburkholderia diazotrophica
AGTGGACGAGGTAGCGCGCGGCAAGAATCGCAACAAATCGAAGATCCGTGCTCGGGTTGAGCACGTGTTTGCTGTGGTCAAGCGCCTGTGGGGCTTCACGAAGGTGCGCTATCGCGGTCTGGCGAAGAACGCCAATCGCGCCTTCGTCGCGCTGGCGTTGACCAACGTCTATCTCTCGCGCAGACGATTGATGGCACAGGTCCGCCCGTAATGGGCGAAATGCGGGCCGAAGGCCCGTACGCAACGCCCTGGTGGGCAGGAAAAAACAAGCGGAAAGCTTCTCTCACGATCAATCTGCCTCTGTTTGCGCCCGAATGGATGAAAACAACGGCTTGTTCAGCGTTGCCCTAAGGATGATCCGACGGCAAAGCAAAGGATGATCCAGCGTCGAAAACATAAGAGCTACTTAAGGCCCGCCGGCGCCACGCACAATTAACTACAGGAGACGAGATTGAGTACTTCCGCTGAGCTGGACGTGTCCGCCGGATTTGTCGGCAAGGTGCCGTTCACCCGATACGATCTTGGATGGGTCATCCTCTGCATCGGAATGGCAATCGGCGCCGGCATCGTTTTTCTGCCGCTTCAGGTTGGTATCACCGGCGTCTGGGTGTTTGCTGCGTCGGTGGCGCTGTCGTATCCCGCGCTGTACATGATGCAGACGCTATATCTGCAGACGCTTTCAGGCAGCACGGAATGCGAGCATTACGCGGGAATCATTACCCAGTACCTCGGAAAGAACTGGGGCATCTTTCTGGCGATTGTGTACTTCTTCATGCTGCTCAAAGGCATGCTGACCTATTCCATGGCGGTGACCTTCGATGCGGCGAAGTACCTGCAGAGCTTCGGCGTGACCACAGGGCTGCTCTCGGACAGTCCGTTCTTCGCGCTGGCCATTCTGTGCCTGCTGGTCCTGGTCGCCGCGCAGGGCGAGAAGCTGATCTTCAGGGTGTCCGGTCCGCTGGTGCTTTTCAAGCTCGGCGTGGTCGTGTTGTTGGGCGTGGTGATGATTCCCCATTGGGATGTCCGCGCGAACCTGCCGTCGCTGCCGGAGTTCAAACGGTTCGTGATCGACACCATTCTCACGGTGCCGTTCACCTTGTTCTCCATCCTCTTCGTGCAGATCCTCAGCCCCATGAACATCGCTTTCAGAAAGGTGGAGAAGGACTCGCGCGTCGCTACGTATCGCGCCATTCGCGCCAACCGCATTGCGTTCGCCATCCTGGCTGTCGCGGTCCTGTTCTTTGCCACGTCGTTTGCGTTGGCGCTCTCGCACGAGCAAGCGCTCTCAGCCAAGGTGCAGAACATCTCGGCACTCGCACTGGCTGGCAGCGTCATCCATGGAGATGGTGTGCTGTACATGACTGCGGCCCTGAATGTGTTCGCAATATTAACCGCCTTCCTTGGGATCTACCTGGGCTTCGAGGAAGCAATCAAAGGCATGGTCATGAACGTCCTGACGCGCTTCGCTCCGCAGGAACGCGTCAATGCACGCCTCGTATCCGCCGGCGTTTGCGTGTCTATTGTGCTCGGGCTCTGGTTCTGGGTACAGACGCGCTTCTCCATCCTGTTGCTGCAACAGTTGGCATCGCCCATCTATGGTATTGCGTCGTTCATCATCCCGTGCGTTCTGGCTTACAAGGTGCCGGCCCTTCGGAGATACGTATCCTCCAGAGTTTGGTACGTGTTTGCGTTTGGCGTGATCGTGTGCCTGTCGCCCGTACTCAAGGCGCTGGGTTACTGAAGTTGCCCCCGACGCGGCTTTCGCAATCTACGCAAGACAGAAAGAGGCAAAGAGCAATGACTCAGAATCGAAGTGCGCTGGCGGCCGGCGCAACCTGGTTTGATTTCGACACCGTGGTGGACCGCAGCCGTAGCAATTCACTCAAGTGGGGGAACCCGGCCGGCGCCATGACGGATGTTCAGGCACAGGCCAGGCCATTGCCCATGTGGGTGGCGGACATGGATTTCATGTCTCCGCCGGCGGTGATCGACGCGCTGCACGAAGCCGTTTCGCACGGCATTTATGGGTACCCGGCGGGCATGACGAAAGGTTACGTCGAAGCCGTGATCGGGTGGCAGCAAAAGCGCTTCGGCTGGGATGTGCCTCCTGGATGGGTGGTTCCGGTCGCCAGCGTCATTGCGGCGCTTAAAACTATCATGCAGGCGTTTTCACAGCCTGGCGATTCGGTTCTGATCCAGCCGCCGGTCTATGTGCACTTTCATCACGATGTGCTCATCAATGGTCGCCACATCACCGCGGCACCACTGCATTTCGATGGGCGACGTTATCGCTTTGACGCCCAGGTGTTCGAAAACGCGATTCGAGACAACACCAGGATCTTCATTCTGTCCAACCCGCACAACCCGACGGGCAATGTATGGACAGAAGAGGAACTGCGCACCATGGGCGAAATCTGCATGAACCACGGCGTGCTCGTGATCGCCGACGAAATTCATTGCGACTTTGTGTACGGTGCCGGAAGGAAGCACACACCGTTTGCCTCACTGGATCGACGGTTTGCTCACAACAGCATCACCTGCACGTCGGCGAGCAAGACGTTTAATCTGGCCGGACTGCAATGCGGCAACATGTTCATCGCCGATAAGGTCAAGCGGGACGAGGTGATCCGCACGATCGAGAGGAACCACAACACCCGCATCAACCTGCTCGGGATGGTGGCTACCGAAGCCGCCTTCACGCATGGCGCAGGCTGGGTAGACGAGCTGGTGACCTACATCGCCCGGAACCAGCAGCACTTCGCCGAGCGCATCAACGCGCTCGATGCTGGTCTGAGGGTAATCGACATGGAATCGCTCTACCTGGCGTGGATCGACTGCCGCGCGCTAGGAATGACACCGGATGAGCTCGAAGATTTCATGCTCGTCAAGGGCCGTGTGTGGCTTGACAAGGGCCCGAAGTTTGGCGTTGAAGGTCACGGCTTCATGCGCGCGAATCTCGGCTGCCCCCGCCAGACGGTGGACCTCGCGATTGCGCGAATAGCGGAGGCGCTCGCGCAACGTTGAGTGCCATTTTGCAGGGTGTTTGCGACGCTGAAGTCAACAGGAGACGAAGATGATCAATGACTGGGCTGAACTGCTTTCGAATCAACGTGCTGCCGGGGCAAATCTGCTGAAAACGAACACGCCGGTGGGCAAGGCATTCTTTGGCCTTAACGAGTCGTTGAATGAGAGCAAAGCGCTAGACCTCAAGACACGTGAGCTCATCGCACTGGCCGTGGCAGTCACCACACGATGTGAGGGTTGTATCGCGTCGCATGCTGCAGCAGCGCAAAGAGCGGGCGCAACGAAACAGGAGGTTGCGGAGGCGCTTGGAACCGCCATTGCCCTTAATGCGGGCGCCGCGTTTGTCTATTCCGCGAGAGCGATGGAGGCTTTCGGTCAGTTTGATACCTGAGCGCAGGTACGGCGCGGAAGTCAATGCGCGGGAGCCACGCGCGGCGCTAGAGCCGAAAGGTCATGGATGTAACCAACCCTCCACTTAGGCCGATGTTGCTGGCGCATCCTGCGCACAGCCGCGCGGTGAACTACTCCGACGGAAATATGGCATGAAATCTGGACAGATGACAGCACTGGCGGGCATCAAAGTCCTCGATCTCTCCCGCATCCTGGCGGGCCCAAGTGCGACCCAGCTGCTTGGTGACCTTGGCGCTGATGTGGTCAAGGTTGAGAAACCTGACGAAGGTGACGATACGCGCAAATGGGGCCCACCGTACGTACGCGGGAAGTCGGGCGAGGAAACGGAAGAGAGCGCCTATTATCTCGCGGCCAACAGGAACAAGCGATCGATTGCTATCGACATCGGATCGGCCGCGGGTCGCCAACTTGTGCATCAACTGATTGCACACGCCGATGTGCTGGTCGAGAACTACAAGGTGGGCGGCCTTGCCAGATACGGCCTGGCGTACGAGCAGATCAGGGATCGATATCCGAGGCTGGTCTACTGCTCGGTCACAGGGTTTGGGCAGACGGGCCCCTACGCCAGCCGACCCGGCTATGACTTTCTGATCCAGGGCATGGGCGGCATCATGAGCCTCACCGGGGTGCCGGACGGTGAACCGATGAAGGCTGGTGTTGGGATCGCGGACGTCATGACTGGCATGTATGCCGCCGTCGGCATCCTCGCGGCCCTCCAGCATCGGGAGCGAACGGGCAAAGGGCAGCACATCGACATTTCCCTGCTCGATACGCAGATTTCCTGGCTCGTCAATGCAGGAACGAATTATCTGGCTGATCGTCAGCTACCGGCCCGCCTGGGCAACGGCCACCCCAACATCGTTCCATACCAGGTGTTCTCAACGGCGGATGCACCGATGATCCTTGCCGTTGGCAACGATGCACAGTTTGGGCGGTTCTGCGACGTCGCCGGGATCAACGAACTCGCGTCCGACGAACGCTTCGCGACGAACTCGATGCGAATTCGTAATCGGGCAGCACTGTGCGAACTGGTCGATAACACCTTGCGAACACGGCATCGCGCGACATGGCTGCAGCAGCTGGAGGCAGTCGGGGTCCCGTGCGGGCCTGTGAACAATCTGGAAGACGTATTTGCCGATCCACACGTCAAAGCTCGCGGTGCCGAGTTGCACATGCCCTGTGAGTGGGCGATGGATGGGGAGCTTCGTCTTCTGGCAAATCCGCTGAGGATGTCGGCTACGCCCCCGAGCTACAGGCGACCGCCGCCACGGTTGAACGAGCATGCTGCCGAAGTACTGACGGATTGGCTTGGAACAAATCAATCGCTACAGGAGACGCCATGTACGACCTGACCGCCGGGCAGTTGACTCTGCAGGCCCAGGCGCGGGAGCTCGCGCAAACGGTATTTGCCCCGACCGCCACCAATACGGACCTCATGGAGGAGTATCCATGGGACAACGTCACAGCACTGCGCGACGCGGGGTTCATGGGCATGACATTGCCAAGGAGCCTGGGTGGGCGTGGTTTGTCTTACCTGGACACCGTGATCGTTATTGAGGAAATGGCCAAGGCGTGCGCCACCATGGGCCGCATCACCGTCGAGGCCAACATGGGCGCAATCGGCGCTATCGCCAGGTATGGGACGCCCGAACAACTGAAGTTGGCCGCAGAACTGGTTCTGTCGGGGGACAAACCCGCGATCTGCATCTCTGAACCCAACGCTGGCAGCGCTGCCAGCGAAATGACCACGCGTGCCGACAGGAAGGGTGATGACTACATCCTCAACGGCGAGAAGTACTGGATCACCGGCGGCGGCGTTTCAAGACTGCATCTCATCTTCGCGCGTGTGTTCGACGATGGCGTGGAGCAAGGCATCGGTGCATTCATCTGCGTGCGGGATGGCAACGCACCGGCCGGGCTTGTGGTCGGCCGGAGGCTTTACGCGATGGGTGTGCGCGGCATCCCTGAAACCCACCTCGAGTTCCGCGACCTCAGGGTGCACAAGTCGATGCTCGTGATACCGCCCGGCGGACTGAAGCGAGGTTTCGCGGCGCTGATGACAGCCTACAACGCGCAGCGGGTCGGTGCTGGAACGGTCGCCCTGGGCATCGCACAGGGTGCCTTTGAGGAAGGTATGGCGTATCTTAAATCGCGACAGCAGTTCGGTCGACCCATTGCCGAGTTTCAGGGACTGCAGTGGATGCTGGCCGACATGTCAACTCAACTGGAGGCCGCTCGATTACTGTTGCGTTCTGCGGCATGCAGCGGCACGGATTTTCCGGATATCGACAAGGCGGCACGGGCGAAGATTTTTGCGGCTGAGACCGCCAACAAGGTCACCAACGACGCATTGCAGTTCTACGGCTCATCTGGCTACGGGCGCCACAATGCGATGGAGCGTCACGTCCGTGATGCCCGGATGTTCACCATTGCAGGCGGTACAGCGCAGATTCTGCGCACACAGGTCGCGGCCACACTCCTCGGCATGAAGCTGCCGCAGACACGCGATGGCTACCTGAAGGCGGCACCAGGCAAAGACGCCTGAGTGATTTCAGCCACGAGGCACGTGGGCCACGCGTGCTTCGTTTTCAACAATCAATAACCGCCCTGCCTTTCTTTTTCTCCATCTGCTGCACGTCGCGTTTTTACGACCGGGGCGCTCGACCCCGGCGAGGTCCATATGAATCGTCAATTGCTTTTATGCATCGGCCGTGCGGGTACCTGCATGGGCACGATGGCATTTGCGGGTGCATTGCCCGTACTGCGTCCAGTCTGGCACATGGATGCAACGACTGCCGGCGCGATCCAGACCGCGTTCAATCTCTCCAACGCCATTGCGCTTCTGGTTGCTTCCTGGCTCTCCGATAGCCTGGGCGCCAGGCGTATGTATCTCGTCTGTACATGGGCAGGCGCTGCCGCCCTTGTCGTATTCGCTATCTTCGCAAGGTCCCCACACGCCGCGGGAATCCTGATCGTCTTCGTGGGGCTCACGCAAGGCGGCGCTTACACGCCTGCGCTGCTGCTCGTCGCGGACCTGAGCTCGCCGGCAGAACGCGGGCGCGTGATGGGACAGGTTCTGGCGGCCGGTTCATTCGGCTACCTCCTTTCTGTCGTTCTCTCGATGTGGGTGGCGAAGTCATGTGGCCCGTCGACGGCGTTTGCTCTGTGCGCCATCGGCGCCCTGGCCGGCGCGATCGTTGGCCAGTTCAGCCTTAAAGACGTCGAGAACCGACGACATGAGCGTAACGCGGCGTCTGCGGAGCCAATGCGCTGGGGCAGCATTTTCGGTCCCACGTCTTTGTGTCTTCTGGTCGGTTATATTGCCCATTGTTGGGAGTTGCTGGGTAGCTGGGCGTGGACTCCGACGCTGTTGGCGACTGCACTTCAACCGTCCGGGCTTGGCGCAATGACCACGAGCCTGATTGTAGGCGGCACGGTGCACCTGTCGGGGATGATCGCCACGGGAGTCGTCGGCGCGTTGTCGGACCGATGGGGCCGGTCACGCGTGCTGGTGTACGTTGGTGCAATGGGCGCCTTGTGCTCGATGCTGATCGGCTGGTCCGCGCAGTGGGGCGCCGGCTGGGTGATCGCGCTGGTGGCCATCGGCAGCTTTTTCATTCTTGCCGATTCGGGCGTACTTTCAGCGGCCATGACGGACGAAGTGCCGGCAGCTTATCTCGGCCGCGTGATGGGCGTCAGATCGATTCTCGGGTTCGGCGCTGGAGCGCTTGCGCCCATGACATTCGGAGCAACGCTCGATTGGACGCATCAGTGGGGGTGGGCGTATATGTCACTCGCTGCTGGTGGGCTCCTCGCGTTCATCGCTGCCCTGACGTTGCGAAAAATCAACCAGCCAACGGCATGCATGTCGATCGCAACGAGATCCGTTTCCTAACCCGAATATCAGCAGCGCCTGCGCTGACGGGACATCTGACTGCGTCGGCGTCAGACGCTTTGTCGTCGCGCCGCCAGGCCACATGTGTATGGCCTCATAAGTAGACGAGCCGCAACGGTCGACGGCGCTTGCGGCGCAAGCAAGCCGATTCCGTCAAAAATTCGTCAGCCGTTTTGCATGTAGCCTCATTTCAGTCGTGAGTTGAGTGCCGGTGGGACTGCACCATACCGGAGCCCATCGACGAACAGGGCCACCAGCCTGCGAGCGTCGGGAGGATCGGGGCATTCGAGTGGAGCACAGAGGGCAGCCACCGCGCACAGGAGCTCGTCGGGCTGTATCCCTCTGCGAATGTCGCCCGAAGCGATCGCCGCATCGAGGAGACTCTGAACGACCGGACGGAGTCGCTCCAGGAAATATGAAGGCAAGGCCTTAAAGGCGGGGTCGCCGGAATTCAGGGCGGCGGCAAGTCCACGCCTCCTCGTCACGAAACCAACATAGGTATCTATCCATCCCGCCAATGCCTCCCCCGCGCCAAGCGTGGCGGCAAGTTCAACACCCTCATCCGCGCATGCATCCACTTCGCTGCATAGCGCGGCCACCACAAGGTCGGAACGCTGCGGGAAGTGGCGATAGATTGTGCCGATACCTACTCCGGCCTTTTGGGCAATCTCGCGCACCGGGGCATCAATTCCGGAGGATTCGAAAACAGCCAGTGCCGTTCGCAGCAACGTGTCGATGTTGCGTTGCGCGTCGGCGCGCACCGAACGCGGTGCACTTTCGCGGGCCTTCGTGGTTGTCTTGCTGCTCAATTCATTTCCCTCTTGATAAACGGAACAATGTTCCGTATAGTCCGTAAACGGAGCGTCGTTCCGTTTGCAATTCTAACGTAAGCGAATCGCGCTCGCCCATCATTTTTGAACGGAGCAAACATGCATAACACACCCGTGGCACTCGTTACCGGTGCAAACAAGGGAATCGGCCTTCAGGTCGCGAAAGATCTGGCATCGAAAGGCTTCAAGGTACTGGTCGGCGCACGCAAGCTGGACCTGGGTGTGACGGCAGCGAAAAGCGTTGGAGCAGACGCCCAGGCCATCCAGCTCGATGTGACGGATCAGGCGTCGATTGCCGCCGCGGCGAGGCAGATCGAGCACACGCTGGGACGTCTCGATGTGCTGGTCAACAACGCGGGGATCTCACGTCCGATCAAGCCGGGGACGTCTGTCGAACAAATGAGAGATGGGGATAAGGTGAGCCGTGTATCAGTCAACGATATGCGGGTCGTGTTTGAGACCAATGTGTTCGGGGTCGTCGCCGTCACCCAGGCGATGCTGCCACTTCTTCGAAAAGCACCGGCGGGCCGCATCGTCAACGTTTCGAGCGCAGGTGGCTCCCTCACGCTCAAGGACAACCCGTCGGATTACTCGCGACAGTACGTCGGGGTCTATCAGGCATCGAAAACCGCACTCAACGCAGTGACGCAGGCGTTCGCCATCGAGCTGGAGGGAACCAGCATCAAGGTCAATGCAGTCTGTCCGGGGTTCACCGCAACGGATTTGAGCAACTATGCCCCCGGAGCTGGATCGGTTGAGGATGCGGCACGGGAACCCGTTCGCCTCGCTCTCCTGGACGCAGATGGGCCGACCGGCACTTTCTCCAACGCAGCGGGTCCGCTTCCGTGGTGAGGTGGTCAATTAAGCGCCACAGTATAGATGAACAGTGATCTTCCCGACCCAGGACGGCATGCCGTTCTCCTTGGTCGGGCGCGTCATCGACGAGGTCGTGCCGTGACGCATATAGTCGTGCGTGCGTCGCGCAGGAATGCGCATCCCTATGGGACGAATTATTCTCATTGGGATTGGAGGCGGATAAGTATCCGCTCGATGATGTAGTGCAACGATCACGCGCCCGCACCGTCAATGTCGCCTCACTGGCGGACGCATCTTTTTCGCTGCTTTCAGTGACGCGCAGTATGATGGTCCGGAATCTAGCTTCTATCGCAGCAGGTAGATCATTGCATGCACGGCATGCACCGATAACGAAACGAAGTCGCACCGGTTGTCGCCTGATTGATTTCACAAAGATGCGCTTGCGTAGCACGGCCCCCAACACGCGCCGACCTCCGCCAAGCTTGACGGAGCTAGGTCAACTCCTCTCGAAAGAAAGGCAGCCGGTTGCGAGTGGAATCCGTCTGTTCAAATCGGTCGGAATTGGCTTGGCTGATGTCGCGCTTGGCGAACTCGTTCGGCGACGAACGTCCGGTCAACGATAAGGGAGGGGGGCTGAGCGAACGTATGAGGCGCCGGTGCAGGGCATCGCACTTGTTAAAGCAATTCTATTGCCGATCAAGCCGCGCGGAAGAACAATGGCGACCGGGGTTGCAATCCCATCCCATGTTTGGTCCATTGGAAGGCATGGGACGCAAGAAGTTAGAAGCATCGCAATTCGGGATCGTGTGATGTCCGCAACATTCGACGGTCAACGGGCGAGCTCCGTGTCCTCGACGGCCCCGAGATCTTTTAAGCAGTGGGACCGCCAGACTCTTGGCTGGCAATCGCCGTCGGAGCACAATCGCGCACAAGCTGGTGGGGCATTCGCCCTAGTGCCACAGATATTGAGGTCGTCTTGCGTGGTTCTGTTTCCGGTTGGTGCTGACACTGACTTCTGACCAACCTGAGCCTTGTAAGCCCGCGCTAAATGGAAGCCCCAAAGCTTGATGCACAGGCGATGATGAGCTTGTGCGATGCATTAAGGACGGTAACGCGATGTCTCCGCGTGCGTTTGCCTAACCGGCGCTCGTTGACCTTGTTGAGCCTCTTCGCCGACGAAGATAGACGTGTAGACGTGACGTGACGATGCGACCGCTAAGCCGCGCTCGCGTGGGAGTGCGTTTCGGGCGAATTTTTCATCGCGCTTTTGGTGGCTCCTCGATGCTGACCAACGATGCAGAAGTCGGGAGGCGCGATCAAAGGCAAGACCCGCCACTCATGCCGCTTCAGCGGACTGTATTCTTGCAAGAAGCCGACTGCGCTGAATGTCCAATTCACGGTATCCAGCCTGTCACGCCTCGTTCGGGATCGCATTGTACGCGCTGGCCTGTTCCAGGAGCCACGCTCTGAAAAGCTCTAGCGGCTTGCCATGGCTGAGTTCAGTCGGATAAACGAGGTAGTAGGCTGAATCAACCGCCGAGGCCACTTCGAATGGGATGACAAGGCCCTGTTGTTTCAGGTGCCCATCGACAAAAAATTTCGGAACCAGTGCGATGCCCAGTCCCGCTGCTGCAGCGGCGATCAGCATCGTGTGCAACTCGTAGCGCACGCCTTGCATCGTCGAATTGTTCTCGACACCCAAGTCAAAAAACCAGCGCGTCCATGCGTCGGGGCGAGTCGTGGAGTGAAGGAGCGGATAGTTGAGCAACTCGTGTGCTTTTTTTATCGGTCTGGACAGCAGCGACGGCGCGCAGATTGGAACGACTTCCTCTCCGAACAGATAATCCGCGGACGTGCCGGGCCAGGTGGGTTTGCCGTAGTGGATGGCTGCCTCGAAGTGCGATTCCTCGAAGTCGAACATGCCCGTCTGCACACCCATGTTGACCCGCACGTCGGGCGTTCGATCGTTGAAGTCCTTCAGGCGGGGAATCAGCCAGTGCGAGGCGAATGTCGGAAGCACGGCAAGTTCGAGATAGCCGCCGCCGCTGCCGTGTGCAATGATCGAAAGCGTATCGCGGTCCAGATTCTCCAGCGCCCGACGTACCTGCGTGCCGTAGAGCCGTCCGGCCCGGGTAAGAACCACGCGCTGCTTCGCCCGAACGAAGAGGCGCACGCCGAGATTCGATTCCAGCGTCGCTATCTGCCGCGACACCGCGCTCTCAGTCAGAAACAGCTCCCTGGCCGCATGCGTGAAGCTCTCGTGCCGCGCTGCGGCTTCAAAGGCCATCAGCGCACCCATGTTCGGAATCTTGAACTTGCGCATCTTCGTTCCAAAAACTCATCACGTGACAATTTAATATCGCTTTACGCGGTGCGCAAGGGTTCCAATAATGCGAATCACGTCAGGATCGCCTTCAACCGGAAGGCAGAAGGATGACCCATTCCCGCCTTCGCGGCGGTCTGCTCTGAGAGATAAGCGATGCGCAATGCGAACGTAGAACGTCTGTTGACGAAGCTGCTCGGCCACGAAAAGACTGAATTCCTGTTCTCGACGCTGAATGCCCCAGCTGTCCTGCAGGACTGGGAGGACGGTACCGTCACGCGTGCCGAACTGGCGCAAGCCATGAACATGGCGCTTTTCGAGGACCTGCTACTGCGCTCGCCGAACGGACGCACGTACACGAATGACGCCATCGCCAGCGGTGGCTCGGTGTACTTCGACCATGGGGCGCTTCGTACTGTCCGCTGGCCGCATAACGGAGCGCTGCCTCCGGGCGAAGGTGCTTTCACCCGAATCCTGCGTCCGCTGGGTTTCAGGCTGAACGGTCGCTACCCGTTGGACAAGCTCGGCATGACGGGCCGCGCCTACGCGCACGAAGACGCGCCAGACGAAATCGCACAGTTCTTCGTCAGCGAACTTCACCCCGAGCGCTTTTCGAAGGAATTTCAAACGGCCGTCACCAACGTCGTGAAATCGTCGAAGGACCCGTTGACGCCGGCCGCTATTTCGCAACTGTCGGATCTTGAACGCGACGGCTCGCTGCCATTCGAGGCGGCTCAGGAATTGCTGCCCGTCATCGTTGGCGCATTTGCCCGTCAGCACGACATTCCTAGCGAAGCAGACTATGAAGCGCTGCTGCTGGAATCCGCTGAGATGGCATGGATTTCGACCGAAGGCAATGCTTTCAATCATGCAACGGACCGCGTGGACGATGTGTTCGCATTGTCGGATGCCGAGAAGGCGAAAGGCCGGCCCATGAAGCCCGAAGTCGAGCGTTCGCGTTCGGGCCGCGTTTTCCAGACGGCGTACCGTGCCGATACGGTCAGGCGTGAGTTCAGGTCCGCCAACGGCAGGACCGTGACGCGTGAAGTGCCGGGCTCGTTCTATGAATTCATTACGCGCAAGCGCACGTTCGATCAAAACGAGCGCCGCTGGCAGACCGATCTGCGCTTCGACGCCGGCAACGCCACGGGAATCTTCAAGATGACCGCCAACGCAGCGAAGTAACGTGAAAGCCGCCACACCGTTTCAGGCAAGCAAGAGTCTGCTTCAGGAACTCGAAGCGGAGCTTCGGAGGTCGATTCGAGGTGAAGTCCGCTTCGATTCCAGTTCAAAGGCCCTCTATGCTTCCGATGCGTCGAACTATCGGCAGATACCGCTAGGCGTTGTCGTGCCCGCCGACGTCAATGATCTCGTTGCAGCACTGGGCGCGTGCCGTCGCAAGGACGTTCCGTTTCTGACCCGCGGCGGTGGCACGTCGCAGAACGGGCAGTGCGTGAACGTGGCGGTGGTGGCCGACGCAAGCAAGTGTGTGAACCGGGTCGTTTCAGTCGATCCGGAAAGCAGAACGGCAATCGTCGAGCCGGGCGTCGTGTGCGATACATTGCGCGACGCTGCGGAAAAGCACGGTCTCACGTTTGCGCCGGACCCGGCGACGCACAGCCGCTGCACGCTTGGCGGCATGATTGCCAACAACTCGTGCGGCGCGCATAGCGTCATGGCGGGCAAGACCGTCGAAAACGTCGAGGCGCTCGAAATCGTCACGTACGATGGCGCCCGCTTCTGGGTCGGGCCGACCACCGACGCCGAACTCGTAGACATCATCGCGCAAGGCGGTCGTCGCGGCGAGATCTACCGCAAGCTGCGCGATCTGCGGGATCGTTACGCGGACCACATTCGGGACGAGTTCCCGCAAATCAGGCGGCGCGTGTCGGGCTTCAATTTGGACCAGCTGCTGCCGGAGAACGGCTTCAACGTCGCGCGTGCGCTGGTTGGAACGGAAGGCACCTGTGCCGTTACACTTCAGGCAAAGGTCCGCCTTGTCCACAGCCCGTCATGCCGCGTGCTGCTTGTCCTCGGCTTTTGCGACATCTATACGGCCGCCGATGCGGTTCCTCATTTCAACCGCTTTTCGCCGATAGCGATCGAAGGTCTGGATCGCGGCATCATCCGGGGACTGCAGGCGCGCGGGTTGAAGGCCGAGGAAATAGCATTGCTGCCCGCTGGCGATGCGTGGGTCGTGCTGGAATTCGGCGCCGACACCGTTGCCGACGCTATCCAGCGGGCCAACGATGCGCACGCCTGGTTTGCGGCGGGCGAGGGCGGTGCTGGTGTCACCGGCTTCGTCGTCGAAGATAAAGCGAAGCAGCAGAAGATCTGGTCGATCCGTGAGACGGGCGCCTCTGCTGTATCGCTATCAATCGATCCTTCAAAGCCTGACCCGATGGTTGGCTGGGAAGATGCGGCTGTCGATCCGCTGCGTCTCGGTGATTATCTGCGCCAGTTTCAGGCACTCGTCGACCGCTATGGTTACGAGACGTGTCTCTACGGCCACTTCGGCGACGGCTGCGTTCACGCCCGTATCACGTTCGACGTCCGTACCGCTGAAGGCGTGCTGGCGTGGCGAGGCTTCCTGCGCGAGGCGGCGCAACTGGTGGTCGATTTCGGCGGTTCGCTCTCGGGCGAACACGGGGACGGTCAGGCGAAGGCAGAGTTTCTGCCCATCATGTACGGCCCCGAAATCATCCAGGCGATGGAAGCTTTCAAGGCCATCTGGGACCCGGCAAACCGGTTGAATCCGGGCAAGGTTGTGAACGCCTATCGTGCGGATGAAAATCTGCGCATGGGGCCGTCCTACAAGCCGGTCAAGCTGACTACCCGACTCACGTTCGCGAGCCCTGAAGGCGACGGCATGCAACGCGCAGTCGAGCGCTGCATCGGGATGGGCAAATGCCGGTCACTCGAAGGCGGCACGATGTGCCCGAGCTTCCGGGCCACGAGAGAAGAGAAGTACTCGACGCGTGGGCGTGCTCATCTGTTCTGGGAAATGCTTCAGGGCGAAGTCATCACGAATGGCTGGAACAGCCATGAAGTGAAGGAAGCACTGGACGCCTGTCTGGCCTGCAAGGGCTGCAAGTCGGATTGCCCGACGCACACGGACATGGCGTCGTACAAGGCAGAGTTTTTTTCACACTACTACGAAAGCCATCGCCTGCCGAGGCAGGCGATGTTCATGGGAAGGATCGGACAATGGGCACCGGTGGCGAGTCGTTTTCCGTGGCTTGTGAACTTTTTGGTGTCGACCCCGCCCTTGGCTCGTCTCAGCAAATGGTTCGCTGGCGTCGCGCCGCGGCGCAATCTGCCTGTCTTTGCGCCAAGGACTTTCAGGGCGCTGGCGAACCGGCGCGGATTGAGAAACGGGCAAGCCGCTTCGAAGCCAGCAAACAAGGTCATTCTGTGGGTTGACACCTTCAACGATCATTTTTCGCCGGAAATCGCTACGGCCGCATTAGATGTATTGACCAGGATCGGCTATCAGGTTGTGCTCCCCCGCAAGCGGCTTTGCTGCGGGCGACCGCTGTACGACTACGGGCTTCTTGACGAAGCGAAAGCCTTGCTTCGCAGCGCGGTCGATGAACTCGCAGACGACGTCCGGGCAGGCGTACCTGTCGTTGGACTCGAGCCGGGCTGTCTCTCCGTCTTCAAGGACGAACTGCTGAAGCAGTTGCCCGATGACGTGATGGCGAGAAAGCTATCCGAGCAGACATTCCTCTTCCCGGACTTCGTCGCTAGCGCGGATTTCGACTGGCCGCAACTCGACGCTGAAGTGGTCGTGCACGGTCACTGTCATCAAAAGTCGCTGTTCGGGATGAAGGGCGAGACGATGCTCCTGGACAAGCTTGGCGTGACCTGGAAGCTGCTCGATGCGGGATGTTGCGGGATGGCGGGTTCATTCGGATTCGACGCTGGACACTACGACCTGTCGATGAAAATCGCGGAAGACGGGTTGTTGCCGCTGGTGCGCAAGGTGCCATCCAATGCCTTCATCGTGACGAATGGATTCAGCTGTCGCGAGCAGATCGAGCAAGGGGCAGGGAAGACGCCATTGCACATCGCCCAGCTTGCATTGAAAGCACTCGAGAATGTGTCGTCGATTCAGTCGGCGGCTCGATCGCGCGTCACGGGCGACCTGACGTCGGTGTCGTAACGTGGCGCGTCGTAGTGGTCGTTGA
The DNA here is from genome assembly GCF_900108945.1 of Paraburkholderia diazotrophica. Taxonomy (GTDB): domain Bacteria; phylum Pseudomonadota; class Gammaproteobacteria; order Burkholderiales; family Burkholderiaceae; genus Paraburkholderia; species Paraburkholderia diazotrophica. The sequence goes on from NZ_FNYE01000064.1 coordinate 15,490, forward strand.
TGAGCCAGAGGACCTCCGCATCCTCTTCGCTCGTCGATACCGCTGCGTGACGGTCCTGCTGTCGAAATAGATGCTGTCGCCCGCTTCCAGATGTGTCGACGCATATAGCTCAGAATACAGCCAGACGCTGCCGCTCAACAAGAACAGAAACTTTTCGCCTTCGTGACGGCTGTTCAATTGCGGGTGCCTGGGTGATGCCTGTGTTTCCAAACACAACGTCGCGGCAATAGCGGCCTGTTCGCGAAGCTCCGCACATTCAACGGCTTTTGATCGATACGACGTCGGGCGCGTTTCGCATCTGAAACTCGTTCCCGGTGCGGTTTCTTTGAACGTTCGGTGAGCGTTGGAAGACGGCATTGTTCGATCGTCGTCAGCCTTGTCTGGAACGCGGCCTTGAACATCGAATCCAGTCTTTGAGGGGTTCCGGACAGACGGCGAAAGATCTGGAGGAGGAATTTCTTCGGACAAGGCCGAGAGAAAGAGATGGAGCATGCGGCAGCGTTTTAGCGAGGAGGCGAAACTGTACGCCTCGCGAAACAGGCGCATCTGCAATGTGCGGTGTCGGTTCCGACTGCCTGTGCCACTTCGGACAAGGTCCATTGATATTCAGGCACCGCGAACATCTGTTGCGCAAGCGCGCGTCCGAACGGCGCACTCCCGTGCCAGAAGGCTTGACGAAGCGTCATCCAGTCAGGCTCCGTGAAAGGAAGAGCGACAAGCGACTCAAGAGTTAATGTGCCTGACGCATAACCTTGAACGCCCGGCTCGACGGGATTTCGAGAACACGGTTTCAGCGGGAATGACCTACCCAGCGCTCGTCGCCGCCTTTTTCAGGCGCGGTTTCGGCGATTATTGCATGTATGCCGGCGCGGGGATGCCACCGCACATGAAACGGGCATCGCAGGCCGTGCGCGTTGAGCGATCTCGATAGACTGAAACATATTTCCATGACAGGTCGCGGAAAGGTGAAACTCGATGTGGAACGGCGGCAATCGCGCGAGCAGTCCAGTTTCGTAGTTGAAACGCGCAATGCGTACCATAGAGAACGACACGCCAGCGCACATTTATAGGATACCAAAGCAAATGATATGCGAGCGAAGCACAGTTAGATAACGCTTCGAGCGTATATCGGCCGGACCGATGCCGTGCATCGATCCAATACTGGTGTCTTCTCGGGTGATCAACCGTTCAGAAATGCCGCCCCTCGGGTATCTACTGACATGACGGAGCGACTGCTTTATGGGTCTCGAAGCATTGTCGGTAAAGGCTTGATGAGAAAATCGCATCAGGTCGTGCATAGATATCGTTTGATGCATAGTTATCGGCTACACACAATCCGCTCACACCTTCACGCTGGTGCCCTTGGCATCGACTCGGACGTGAGTGTAAGACGCGCGCTGGAGCCATTCTGGTCGCCGAAGTGCGCTTAAACCCGACTACAGATATCAAAGGAATGCCCCATGATTTTCCGTCTTCGCACTTCCCCTCGCGTGCTCGCTGTCGCAATGGCACTTACGCTGGCTGCGTGCGGCGTTAGCGCACAAGAGGTGGTGGTCAAGGTTGGCGTCGCCAGCCCGCTTACGGGTAGTGGCGCGGCGTACGGCAAAGATATCGAGAACGGCGTGCGCATGGCCGTCGACGAAGCCAACGCCGGGCATCCGACGATTGGTGGCAAGCCGGTCAAATTCGTCGTGGAATCGCAGGATGATCAGAGCGACCCGAGGATCGGCGTTCAGGTCGCCCAGCAACTCGTGGATGACAACGTCGCGGTCGTTATCGGGCACTTCAATTCGGGCACGACGTTGCCGGCGTCGAAAGTCTATGCAAAGGCGGGCATCCCGATGATTACACCCGCAGCGACGAACCCGACCATCACGCAGGCAGGACTGAACACGGTCTATCGCGTCATCGCAACGGATTCGCAGAACGCCGGCAATGCGGGGACGTACGCTGCAACGGTGACGAAGGCCAAACGCATCGCCATCATCGACGATCGCACCGCTTTCGGCCAGGGCGAGGCCGACGAATTCGAAAAGGCAGCGAAGGCGGCAGGCGGGGCCATCGTCGCGCGGGAGTTTACGAACGACAAGGCGGTGGACTTCAGCGCCCAGCTCACGCATATCAAGGGCACGAATCCGGATCTGGTTTTCTTCGGTGGTCTGGACGCGCAGGCGGCAATGCTCGTCAAGCGTATGCGTCAACTCGGGATGAAGGCGCAGTTCCTGGCCGGTGGCGGCGTGATGGATGCGAACTTCATCAAGCTTGCGGGTGACGCCGCTGATGGCGCGTCGGTCTGGGAGTACGGCCAACCACTCGGAACGCTTCCGAAGGGCAAGGACTTCGAAGTGAAATTGAAGCAGAAGTACGGCGTCGACATGCTTGCCTATGCGCCATTTGCCTACGACGCCACCTGGGTTGCCATCAAGGCGATGGAGAAGGCCAACTCAGTGAAGCCGGCAGAATACAACGCTGCATTGAAGGCGACGAACTACGACGGTATTACCGGGAAGATTGCATTTACGCAGACGGGTGACCTCAAGAATCCAAGCTCGACGATGTATCAGGTCAAGAATGTGGCCTGGGCTCCCGTGATGACCAAGACGGCGGACTGACGTTTCATTCAGGCGTTGATTGAAGCAGTGCGGCCTGGCCGGCCGCATTCGTGCTGCCGCAACGGCATCGAACGCGAGATGGCGTGCTGTTTTCATGCGAAATGCGCCCCGTGTTTGCAGACAGACTGATTTGACGGCATCAAACTCCAGGAAGCTGCTGCGTGCGTTAAAGACCTTAAAACGCGAGCGCGAGTGTTGTAGCCAATGGCGTGCGTGCATGGTTTCCTGACGTACTGTTATTTCGTATCGAAAATTTGAAGGGGTATCAAGTGAAAGCATCGGCCATCCTCTCGGAACTCGGCATTTCCCACCTCGCGGAAGCTGGCGACATCGCCGTGCATTCGCCCATCAACGGCGAACTGATCGGCCGTGTTGCAAGCAGGTCGGTTGGGGAGGTCGATGCGGCACTGGCGAAAGCACAGGGTGCCTTCGAGATCTGGCGTAGCGTGCCTGCGCCGCGCCGTGGCGAGCTGGTACGGCTGCTTGGCAACAGGCTGCGTGAACAGAAGCGCGCGCTCGGCAGCATCATCACACTGGAAACGGGCAAGATTTTTCAGGAAGGTCTGGGCGAAGTGCAGGAAATGATCGATATCTGCGACTTCGCGGTCGGCCTGTCCCGCCAGCTTTACGGTCTGACCATCGCGTCGGAGCGTCCGGGTCACCGTATGGCCGAGACTTGGCACCCGATGGGCGTTTGCACAATCATTTCGGCGTTCAACTTCCCGGCGGCCGTGTGGTCGTGGAACGCGGCGCTCGCACTGGTGTGCGGCAATGCCGTCATATGGAAGCCGTCAGAGAAGACACCGCTGACGGCGCTCGCTGTCGACAAAATCCTCCAGGACGCACTCAAGGAATTCGGCGATGCGCCCGAAGGTCTGACGAGCGTCATCAATGGCGGACGAGCCGTCGGCGCGAAGCTGGTGTCCGACCCGCGCTCGAATATCGTAAGCGCGACGGGGAGCACGGAAATGGGCCGTGCGGTCGGTATCGAAGTTGCGCGCCGCTTTGGCCGCTCGATCCTGGAACTGGGCGGCAACAACGCCGGCATCGTTTCGCATACGGCTGATATGGAACTGGCGCTGCGCGGCATCCTGTTCTCTGCAGTCGGCACGGCAGGTCAACGCTGCACGACCCTGCGGCGTCTCTTCGTTCACGAAAGCGTCTACGACAAAACGGTCGAGCGTCTGAAGACCCTGTACAGCAAGGTCCCGATCGGCGACCCGCTGGAACATGGCACGTTGATGGGCCCGCTCATCGACGAGCAGTCGTTCAATCGCATGCAGGCAGCACTGGAGCAGGCAAAGCGCGAAGGCGGCAAGGTGTTCGGGGGCGAGCGCCATGCCGTCGCTGGCAAAGAAAAGGGCTTCTACGTGCGTCCGGCTATTGTTGAAATGCCATCGCAGACGGAAGTCGTGCTGAAAGAGACCTTTGCGCCGATTCTCTACGTGCTGAAGTACAACGACTTCAATGACGCGATCGAAGCAAACAATGCGGCCGTGCACGGCCTGTCGTCCTGCGTCTTCACGACGGACCTGCGCGAAAGCGAGCGCTTCCTGTCGGCGTCAGGCAGCGACTGCGGCATCGCGAACGTGAACATCGGCCCGAGCGGCGCGGAAATCGGTGGTGCGTTCGGCGGTGAGAAGGAGACGGGTGGCGGCCGCGAGTCGGGCTCCGATGCCTGGAAGGCTTACATGCGCCGCGCGACGAACACGGTCAACTTCTCGTCGGCACTGCCGCTCGCGCAAGGCATCGACTTCAACATCGATTAAAGTCGGGCGTCCTTCGATATCAGCCGGTACGAACTTCTATAGAAGAACGTATCGGCCTTCCGTTTTACTGGCGCCTGACGGAGCGCCTGAGATAATTGCAACGTGGAGCAAGTCGTGAGTTCTCAAGTCGTTATCGTTGGCGGCGGAGTAATCGGTAGTTCTATCGCTTACTTTTTGCGCGCTTCAGACCCGACGGTTTCCGTGACGGTCATCGAGCGTGACCCGAGCTATGCGAAATCGTCGTCGGCGTTATCGGCCGCTTCTATCCGGCAGCAGTTTTCGACGCCGCTGTCGATCCAGATGTCGCTGTATGGGATCGAATTCCTGCGCAACATCGGTGACCTGCTCGAAGTCGACGGAAACAGGCCCGCTATCGAGCTGCACGAAGGCGGCTACCTGTTCCTCGCGACGCCTGCGGGTGAATCTACGTTGCGCGAGAACCACGCATTGCAGAAGAGCCTCGGTGCGGATATCGACCTGATGTCGCAAGACGCGCTGAAGGCAAGGTTTCCGTGGCTGAACGTCGAAGACATCGTCGCTGGTGCATACGGCGTCAGCGGTGAAGGCTGGTTCGACGGCTATGGCCTCGTTCAGGCCTTGCGCAAGAAAGCGCAATCGCTCGGTGCACGTTACATCGCGGCGGATGTGACGGGACTCGTTCGTGACGGCCGGAAAGTGACTCATGTGATTGCGGGCGACGGTGAACGGTACGCGTGCGATACGCTCGTCAACGCTGCAGGCGCATGGACGCGCACGGTATCGGAAATGATGGGGATCGACATCCCTGTCTATGCGCGCCGTCGAAGCATCTTCAATGTATCGTCGCCTGCGCGCCTGGCCAACGCGCCGTTGCTGATTGACCCCACGGGCGTGTACTTCCGCCCGGAAGGCAAGACGTATATCACGGGAACGTCGCCTGGCGTTGACAATGACCCGGACGATCTGCCGCTGGACGAAGTCGACCACAGCATTTTCGACGAAATCATCTGGCCGACCCTGGCTAACCGCGTACCGGAGTTCGAAGCACTGCGCGTCGAGAACTGCTGGTCGGGCTACTACGAGTACAACGTATTCGACCATAACGCCATCATCGGTTATCACCCGGATATCGACAACTGCGTGTTCGCCAATGGCTATAGCGGTCACGGTTTGCAGCAAGGCCCCGCAACAGGGCGCGGTGTGAGCGAGCTGATCCTCAAAGGCAGTTACACAACGCTCGATCTGTCGTCTCTGAGCTGGTGCCGTGTGCTGGAAAACCGTCCGATTGTCGAAAAGAACGTCGTGTAGTTGTGACGTAGCGCCGCCCCGTTCCAAGGTGGCAATCTCCCTGGTATCTTTGCTTCGGCCCGACGATGTCGGGTCTTTTTCTTTCTGCTCGCGAAACGATTCAACTTTTATTCGAAAGTGTGGTTCGGGAAATACCGACGGTCTCCAGGGTCTCCAGGCCCGCATAGAGCCTCGCTGTCAGGGTATTTTGTGCCACGGGTGATGAGAAAACATCATAACGTGGTGCGTAGATATCGTTTGATGGATCAGTATTGGCTGACCACAATCAAGGCTCAAATTACCCACTGATGCCCACGAGGCATCGACGGCCTGGACGACGCGATCGCCCGGCTCTCAGCCATCACTGACATGTACGAATTCACCGCGCCTTTTCAGAGTCCCTCCGGTTCCCCGATCCGAGAATTGTTCAAGTACCTGAGCGAGCCGGGAATGATTTCGTTTGCGGGCGGCTATCCGGCCAGCGACCTGTTCGATGTCGAGGGTCTGGACGCGGCTGAGGCACGCGCATTTCAGGCTTCCAACCAATGTCTGCAATATGGTCCGACTGACGGATTGCCCGAGCTGAAAAAAGAACTGCTCGCGTTGATGGCTCGTCGCGGCGTGACATGTGCGCTGGACCAGCTTCTCGTTACGACCGGCTCGCAGCAGGGCCTGGACCTGTTGCTGCGCATCATGGTTGCGCCGGGCGACGTCGTGATGACAGAGCAGCCGGCCTACCCAGCGACGCTCCAGGCGATGAAGCTCCAACAGGCCCGAATCGTCACCGTGCCCGTCGACGAAAACGGCCTCGATGTCGACGCGCTTGCGACGTTGCTTGCGTCAGGCACGGTCGCGCGTCCCAAGCTGATTTACACGGTCCCGACGTTTGCCAATCCGACGGGGGCAACGCTTACGCGTGAGCGTCGGATTGCGTTGCTGAATCTGGCTGTGAAGTACAGGTTTCTTATCGTCGAGGACGATCCCTATGGCGATCTGCGATTTGCGGGGGACACTGTCCCTTCGATTCTGGCGCTCACGAATGAAGTCGAAGACTCGCGCGACTGGGTCGTGCACTTCGCAAGCCTTTCGAAAATCGTTGCGCCTGGCCTGCGTGTGGGCTGGACGATTGCTGACGCGGAAATTACGCGCCGCTGCGTCATCGCCAAACAGACCGTCGACCTTTGTAGCGCGCCCTGGACGCAGGCAACGGCCGCTCAGTATCTGGCAGATGGCGCGCTAGAGCGGCATCTGCCGCGTATAACCAGGATGTACAAGCGCAAGAGTGACGCGTTGTGCAACTCGCTGCATGAGCAATTGGGTCATGCCATTCAGTTTCACCAGCCGGAGGGCGGCATGTTCGTCTGGGCGCGCGTTGAGGGCGTCGATGCATCCGGGCTGCTCAAGCGCGCGATCGCGAACAGGGTCATCTTCGTACCTGGAAAGGCATTCTTCGCTGACAAGGTCGACACGTCAGAATTGCGTCTCTCGTTCGCAGCGCCGGGCGTCGAAGACATCGTGGAAGGCGTGAAGCGGCTCAAGCGCGCATATGACGAAGCACGAGCGGGCACCGTCTCATCAGTTCAATCGTAGCAGGCAGAGGTACTCGGAAATGAAAGTATTGGTTGCTGTGAAGCGGGTCGTCGACTTCAACGTAAAGGTTCGCGTGAAAGCCGATCAGACGGGTGTCGAACTGGCCAACGTCAAGTTCTCGATGAACCCGTTCGACGAAATTGCCGTCGAAGAAGCCGTGCGGCTCAAGGATGCGGGTCACACGACAGAAGTCGTTGCGATATCGGCTGGTCCGACGCAGTGTCAGGAAACCTTGCGCACGGCACTGGCCATCGGCGCTGATCGTGGCATCCACGTGAAGGTCGACACCGAACTCCAGCAGCTTGGTGTCGCGCGAATCCTGCGCGCGATCTTTGAGCGGGAGAAGCCGGATCTCATTATTCTCGGCAAGCAGGCTATCGACGACGATGCGAATCAGACAGGTCAGATGCTGGCCGCCCTCGCGGAGATTCCACAAGCGACCTTTGCATCGCGGGTGCAGGTGGAAGGCGGTGTGGTGCTCGTTGCCCGGGAGATCGATGGTGGTGCCGAGACCGTCAGTATCAAGCTGCCTGCCGTCGTGACGACTGATCTGCGCCTCAATGAACCGCGCTACGTAACGCTGCCCAACATCATGAAGGCAAAGAAGAAACCGATCGACGTCGTCGACGTAGCGGAACTCGGCGTCGACATCGCACCGCGCGTAAAAACGTTGAAGGTCAGTGAGCCATCCAAACGGGCGGCGGGTGTGATCGTGCCGGATGTCGATGCGCTGGCGCAGATGGTCAAAAGCAAAGTCACGCTGAATTGAGGTCCTGTCATGACGACATTGGTAATTGCGGAACACGACAACGTCGAACTCAACGCTTCGACGCTTCATACTCTGATGGCAGCACGTCGAATTGGTGAACCGATTCACGTACTCGTCGCGGGTTTCAGGTCAACTGAAGTCGCAGCGGCAGCGGCAAGGCTCGAGGATGTCGAGAAGGTATGGCACGCCGACGCAGAACATCTGAAAGACGGGTTGGCCGAAGCCATCGAACCCAACGTAGTCGCTCTCGGCAATCAGTATTCGCATCTTGTTTTTCCGGCGACTGCCTATGGCAAGAACATCGCTCCGCGCGTCGCTGCGAAGCTGGCGGTCGGACAGATCTCGGACATTACTGCGGTGATAAGCCCAGACACGTTCGAGCGTCCCGTCTATGCGGGCAACGCGATCGCGACGGTACAGTCGCTGGACCCGGTGAAGGTTCTGACGGTTCGTCTGTCAGCCTTCGATGCGAGCGCCGCAGAAGCGGCGGCAGCGGCACCCGTCGAAGCCCTTGCGGCCGTGCCCGACAGGGGCATTTCGACGCTCGTCAGCCGCGAACTGACTAAACTCGAGCGCCCGGAGCTGACGGCTGCAAAGGTCATCGTGTCGGGTGGCCGCGGACTGGGATCGAGCGACCAGTACAAGTCCGTGCTGGAGCCTCTTGCCGACAGACTCCAGGCCGCGCTCGGGGCTTCTCGTGCAGCCGTCGACGCTGGCTACGTGCCCAACGACTATCAGGTTGGACAGACCGGAAAGATCGTCGCTCCCGACGTCTACATTGCTGTGGGTATCTCTGGCGCCATCCAGCACCTTGCCGGCATGAAGGATTCGAAAACCATTATCGCAATCAACAAGGACGCGGAAGCGCCGATTTTCTCGATTGCGGACGTCGGCCTTGTCGGCGACCTCTTTGAGGCTGTGCCCGATCTGGTGGAAAAACTCGACGCGTGACCTGTGCATCGCAATCAAAGACACAAGGGTTAGCGTCGTCGAATCTTGAGCATCCCGCCGATAAGGCGGATGCGACAGTCCGCTGCTCTTTCATAAAATCCCCATGAGAAAACATGGACGAGACTCGGGAGAGTCTACGTCGCGGCGAAGCCGCGGCAGGTATAAGAGACGGACGATCCGTATTTGGCACACAGACACTTGACTTCAGGCGTGCGGCGCGCAGGGAACAGAGGTTGAACTGAACATTCCGAAAATCGTAGGTGAGTTGAGTCATCGTTGTCGTCCAATGGCTCGGGTGTGCACAAGCAGGAAATCACCGTCGGGACTTTCACCGCTACTTTACCGAGGGCGGTCGCAAAAATTCGGGTACGCCAATCCTTAATCCGGCGGTACCTGCCGCAGTGCCTGCAGGGCCGGCGGAGCGCGTCATAAGCGCGGATCTGATCTTGTGCGACGCGCTGTTGCAGGGCGGCCAGAAGTTGACGACCTTCCGCTAGGGATAAGCCGAAGTCTGCAATGGTTGCGCCTTCTACCCGTCGCCGCACAGCGCAAACAGTGACCCTCTCTCCCGTTCCCTGCCGCTCCAGATAGATCTTCCAATGCAGTTCCATGGCCGTCTCCCCAGCGGGTCAATGGTTCCAGTGTAGTCGATGCGGTCGACTCCTCCTGATCTCGTCCGCTCCCATGATCGGTGCATCGACGTCGCCTTCATGGAGGTCGGCACGAGCGCACGCAGATACGGCTTACATCAGTCGAACCGGCAGGTCGTGGTCGACGGCCAACCTGATCGAGGTACTTGAAGGTATTTTTGGAAAATTGAAAACGGTGGGAAGCCGTTGCAACCATCGCCGCGTGCACATGGTGTCCCGATTCCTCGTGGTGCCCATCGTCTGAAGGCTCCCTCGTGCACAAGGCAGGCGGGCATCCATGAGCTATGCTCACTGCTCCATGAGAACATACCATTGTTGCCCGGAATTTCGCGCTGCTACTCTAGCTGCAATACGAGGTCACGCCACCGGCGTGCCGTCTACCGCGAACGGAAGTCATCGTGAAGCTCCATTGTGAAACGCCAGCAAGCGGCGCAGGTGCCGGAAAAGTCGGATCCATTTTTGATGAAGTTATCGACCGCAAAAACTCCAATTCACTCAAGTGGGCGTTCGGCGAGAAGTTGCTGACGGCACGGGAATTCGCGGCCGATCCGCTGCCGATGTGGGTGGCGGATATGGATTTCAGGGCGCCGCAAGTCGTCATCGATGCACTGCATGAGGCCGTCGAGTTCGGTGTATTCGGGTATTCACGCGGAGCGACCGAGAGCTACGTCTGCGCAATAACCGGCTGGCAGGCAAAGCGCTTTGGCTGGGAGGTCCCGGGCGAGTGGGTGCTTCAATCCAGCGGCATCATCACCGCGTTGAAAACAGCCATCCAGGCGTTCTCTTCGCCGGGTGACTCGGTCCTGATCCAGCCGCCCGTGTACGCGCATTTCCACGACGATGTTCTGCTGAACGGGCGCCAACTGACCTGCGCGCCGCTCGAGCGCACGGGAACCGTATATCGCTTTGACGAAAAGACGTTCGAAGCAGCGATCAGGCACAACACGAAACTCTTCATTCTGAGCAATCCGCACAATCCGACGGGCAACGTCTGGTCGGAAGGCGAACTGCGGGCGATGGGGGAAATCTGCCTGCGGCATGGCGTGCTCGTGATTTCAGACGAGATTCATCAGGATCTCATCGTGAATCCATTCAAGAAACACATCCCATTTGCGTCGCTCGGGAAAGTGTTTGCGGAGAACAGCATCACCTGCACCGCGCCGAGCAAGACCTTCAACCTGCCGGGACTTCAAAGCGCAAATCTTTTCGTGCCCAATCGCTGCATTCGCGACGAATTGCGTCGGCAGTTCGACAGGAACATGTACCCATCCGTCAACACGCTGGGGATGGTCGCCGCCGAAGCCGCTTATTCTCGTGGTGAGCCGTGGCTCGAAGAGTTACTGCGGTATCTGCGTGAAAATCACACGTACTTCCGAAATGCGGTCCACAGCCTCACGTCGAAGATCGAGGTTCTACCTGCCGATTCGCTCTACCTTGCCTGGATGGATTGCCGGGGAC
>NZ_FNYE01000065.1 GCF_900108945.1 Paraburkholderia diazotrophica
GATTTGCGCCAGTCAGGATCGCTGCGATTGGCGTTCCGTGGGCGTCGGTGGCGAGGTGGTGCTTGGATCCGGGTCGCGCTCGATCGGTGGGGTTCGGGCCAGTTTTTCGCCCGCCCCAACCGCGCGGATCGACGACGAGTCGACGACCACGCGCGAAAAGTCGATCTGTGCACCGCTCGCAACCTCGCCAGCAGCACTGCGTGCAATCGATCCCATACGCCGGCTTGCTGCCAATCGCGCAGCCTGCGCCAGCAACTGACACCAGAGCCGCATCCCATCTCTGCCGGTAAATCGCGCCAGCGGATACCGGTCTTCAGCACGAACAGGATGCCTGTCAGCGCAGCCCGATCCGCTACCGGCTTGCGGCCCGGATACCTGAAACGGCGTGGCTTTGCTGCCGGTAGTAGTGGCTCGATCAGTGCCCACAGTTCGTCGTCGATGATTGGTTTGCCCATCTCCTCGATCCCGTTGTTACGACGATCGAGGTTAACAGGTTGCGTTACGGGTTAACAGCCCCTGCGAACTCTTTTTGAAACCGTTTCTAACACTACAGCCGTAGTTATTTTTTCCTATACTAAATTAGGACTACTACCGTGTATACAATGCCATCACCGGCGACGCGGCGGCGTGCACCCGGCACATCTACGGCTGTAGTACTAAGCCGTGACCTCACAAGAAGGTTGGCCGCTAATGCCGTTTTGCACCGGCAGCTTTCTGGTTCATAGCTGAGCGGATACAACCGGCCACCTACGGCTGTTCGACCGCGCTTTCACGCGGACATTCGAACGTCGGCTCAGCTCGCGTAACGGACCTTCCACCGTTGATGAATCTCGTCGCATCCTCGACCAAACCGGCCAACCTGCTCCAGAAATTTGCAGACCAATGCGTTTGTCGGCTATCGGCAGGTCTTTTTTCCAGGCGCATTCGCTTACCTACCAGATCATCGAAGGCGCGGACCATGGACTCGGACGATCCCGGTCAGCGAGCGTATACGGCGCTTATCGTGAACTGGCTGGTGGAGATGGTCGCGGGCCGGCGCGCAGGGGTCCGGGGAGCCGCGCCGAATCAGGCAGGGACGTAGAAGCCCTCGAGCGCCCGGGCGCCCACGAGCACCGTTCCACTCGGCGGCTGAACGCACAGTCGTGGGTAGTGGCGACCTCGTTTCAAACCTGGCAGAGATGGTGGTTCCAGGAGCCGGTGATAGCCGCGTTAGCTTCCGTAGGCGGCTATCTCGTGATCTGAAGACCGCGCAGTGGAGACTTCTTGATGCATCCGCCGCCATCGCAATTCGAGAGCACCTCGTCCTCGGTAAGCGCTAGTTAGCGACTGGCGTCTCCACCAATGTCCCGATCAGGCGCAGCAGTTCGGTATGCTCCGGTCCTCTGCCATTTCGAACAAGGAAGTCACCAACTGAAATGTCGGACGGACGACCACCTGAGGAAAGGTTGGGCTCATGGCGGACAAACACCAGGCCAGAGTCGTAGTCGTGAACGAGCGACCAACGGTCTCCGTTTGAGCTCCTGTAAAGCTCTCGCGCCTTCTGAGGCATGGATCCCTCCTGTTTCGCGGCTGAACATTCTGAACATACAACAGCAGCGCGCCGGCTGCTCGAAGACCACCGATATCTTATCTCGGCGGGTAAGAACGTGGCGGCGCATGACGCCTGTCGTCTACAACAGGCTGGTGATGATGCCCTGCTCGCTAACGCAGTCTAGGGTTCGAGTACGTAAGTGCCGGGCGCATCGCACAGCACCGATTCGCCCAGCGCCGCACGAGGTGCGATCGGCTCGCTGGAATGCGCCGCAAGCCAGTGTTGCCAGCGCGGCCACCGCGAGCCCCCGTGCACGGGCGATTGCGCGTGCCACTCGTCCGGGTCCAGATAGGGTGCATCCTTGGCGCGCGTGCTGAAGCGATAGCGACGCTCAGGGTGTCCGGGTTAAGAGACAGACTCTGAGGCGCGCTCTTACGAAAGAGTAAGGCGCCGGTCGAGGGCGAAGCTTCACAGGCCGTGCCGAACCGACATCTCAAACGCGCCTAAGAACCTACCCGCCGGTCCGGGATGACATAACCATCTACCGCATTTGTCCGTGTCAGCATTCCAAGGAGCGTGGAAAGGGCAGCGGCTTGGCTTGTGGCTTCGTTCGTCACAGACGTCACCGCACCACGCGAGAGTTGCTCATAGACGTCTGGCGACCTGGCGACGTCGACGACGAAATCCGCGATGCGTTCTGCCATTCGCTCATCGTCGGCAACGCAGGCTCCGCCGCCCCGTCGCAATGTCGAAGGAATGCAGCCCTTGTCGGACGCGATGACAGGGACGCCAAACCCGAGCGCCTCGATGACAGTGAGCGGCTCGGCCTCGTTTTCATAACGCGATGGAAAAACCAGCAAATCGATCGACTCGTAGAACTTCGTCTTTTCCTTACCAGAAACCGGGCCGACATAATCTGCTTGAGGATGGCGAACTAGCGCTGCATTGAATTCAGCCGCGATCGTGTCGGCGACCGGGCCGGCTATAGCTGCACGAACATGCAGACCTCTTCGATCGAGTACGGAAAGCACGTCGAACAATACGAAGACGCCTTTCTCGCGTGTGATATTTGACAAAAAACCCAGTGTCAGCGGATGCCCTCCGCGCACCCGTATCTGTCCGCGTGGCGCTGCTGGAAAGAGTGCGGTATTGGACAACACCAGCGTTTCCCGGACCGATGTCGGGTACAGCTGTTTTAGGCGCGCCGCCATATCTGGGCACAACGCGATGTGGGTTGCGTTGCCTGCAAGCAGGAAGACCCGTCGCGTCAAACGCGATGGTTTGCTGATGTATCGGAAGCTATGATGGTGAATGAACACCGGGACGTGCAGCAGGTTCCCAACGAATGCGAACATCCCGTCGTACAGCTGACCAGATCCGCCTGACAGAGCGATATAGATTGACGATGGTCGCCGCACGGCTGCCATGATCGCGAAACGCAAGACGGCCAATCCAGTGGCGAGCCGGCAGAGACGGGCCGCCCACCCAGATCCTGCCCGCGCCCCTGCAGTGTCGAACGTGACGATTCGGGCGAGGCCGCGCAGGCGTTCGGCGATTGCTCCGTTCGCCATCGACAGCCCATGAACGGGCGGTGGAAACGCACCAACCATGAATACTGCGGGACGCTTTACCATTGAACAACCTCTTGCAGTCGCTCATGCGAGTTCGCGCTCGAACTCACAATACGAGCGGCAGCCATATCACCCGCTGCCGCAACAGCGTTTCGACGCGCGGTCATTGTTTCTTCGCGCTTTCCCGTCGAATCGATGGAGAACCCGAACGGGTATAGCAAGCGGAGTGCCCGCGTGCCGGACGAGGCGGGCCGCGTGAAATGATGCGCGAGTGCAGCGAACGGCAGGGTGGCCGCGGCCTCAACGCAACCCATATATACGTGCCCTTCCTCACAGAACCGGCGGTCAACTCGCAAGCAGGCCAGGCGTCTTCCTGTGGTCGCAATAAAGTCCCGGCGATCGGTAGACAGTATCGAAGACCAAAGTAAAGCGATAAAGAACATCGCAAGCCGCGACCCTGAACGCAAGGATGTCGGGTTGGCGGCTTCCGCTGCCGCAAAGCTTCTGGACGCATGAGATTTAGCGCATCGGCAGGCTGCCGGACTTATCGGCACCAGTAGGCGAGCAGGAGAAAGCGGTGTTCGCCGCTGACTCTGGTCCGCCCCAGAAAAGCATCGGTACCAGATCAATGTGCGTAGGAGTAGCTGTCAATCCGATGGTTGCCCGTACGCAGGTACCACGCGCTTTTTGCCTCATCGTTGGGCGCCTCGGCAACGGCAGGGAACGGCATCGCCGGGATCGCGCCGCAATCAATTCACTGGTGGTGTTCGGGGCTCGTGACCCGCACCAAAGTCAGCCGAAACATTGCTGAATCTCGAATGGGTTGTCGTCTCGAATCATGTAAAGCGCGGCGCGTGCGGGGACCGACTTTACTTTTTACAAACCACGGGTAGTTAGCGGGCACGTGGCTGTTGTTCGCCGATTTGCAACCTGCGATTCGGCCCGCGCACCCGTTCGGGATGCCCGACCGGTTGCGCGTTGGCGCATGCATTCGCCACCGTGCCGGCGGGAGTCACCCGGGCAGGATTCCTGCTGCGCCATGGAAACCACGTTCGGCGTTCCTGTCTTTCAATCAACCGTGCTTGTCATGTTCCAATGCGCCTCCTTCTCGTCATCGGCAATCTGAGCGACTACCACGTCCCGCGCTATGAAGCGCTTGCAAAGCTTGCGGCCGCTCGCGGAGACAAGGTATCCCTTGTTGAGGTATTTGGTAGATCCGGCCTTTATCGCTTTCCGCAGGAGGCCCGCATCGCATTCTTTCAGAGCTCTCCACCAGATGCCGTCACGCTGGTCGAAAGTGCCAGCGAGACAGATCACCATTGGTTGCGTGTCACAAGCGGATTGCTCACGGCGCTACGTCGATACAGTCCGGACGTCGTCGTGACGCTTGGCTATAACACGTACTATTCCCTTTTCCTGTGGTTACTGAAAGCCTTAGGAAAACGCTTCACGCTGATCTACATGTCGGACTCGAAAGCCGATGACGGCAGGCGATACGCGCTCAAGGAGCGCCTGAAACAGGCGCTGGTTTTCGGCTTCGATGGAGCGCTCGTCGCGGGCGAAAAGCATCGCGCTTACGCCCGGTCGCTGGGGATTCCGATGAGCCGATCCAGAACTGGCTTCGATGTGATCGACGTCGAGTATTTTTCGGCGGCTTCTCGCGTAGCCCTCATGAGCGCGTCGACGATTCGTTGCAACTTCGGCCTTCCGGCGCGCTACGCTATCTGTGTTAGCCGGTTCATCAAGCGCAAGAACGTCGATGTGTTGATCGATGCGTTCTGCCGGTCACAGGTACACGCGGCGGGAGTGTCCCTGCTGCTGGTGGGACAGGGGCCGTGCGGCCCGGAAGTGCGCAAAACAATCGATCGACTGGGCATGAGCAGGCACATACAGATTCTCGGTTCCGTCCCGTATTGCGAGATGCCGGCCCTTTATTCACTTGCCGAATTCGCCGTGCTGCCGAGCGCGTACGACCAATGGGGCCTTTGCGTCAGCGAGGCGTTCGCCGCAGCCAAGCCTGCCATCGTGACCAGGACCTGCGGCGTCGCGAACGAGCTGGTGCTTGACGGTATCAACGGCTTCGTCGTCGAGCCGGGGGACGCTGCAGCGCTGGCCGACCGGCTTGTACGACTGGCTAAGGACGACGCATTGCGGGAGCGATTCTCGCAGAACGCCGTTTCCACGGTCCGTCGCTGGACGCCCACGCTCTTCGCGACGAATGTCATCGAGCTCGCCGACTCGCTCACTGGAGCAGCGACCCTCGGCCGGAGTAGAGCCGCTGCGACATAGCTCGCCGTTACGATCACAAGTCGTGTTCAAAAGTGGTTGTGTCGCGATAAGAAAATCAGGGTTAGCCATTTACCTGACCATCGAGACCGCTTGACAAAGAGTGCTTATAGAAGCCGCCGTTTGCAAATCGATGCTGCGGCAGCGACAGCTTTGTGGCGTCATAGCTGAGCGTGTACAACCGGCCACGAACGGCCAATCGACCTGTCGCCCAGATCGTCCACAATTCGCTCGGACATTTGTGTTCGCTATGCAATCAGATCTCCTCGCGAGCTACGCAAGGCGACAAGGCGATACAAATCGCCACGGAGAACGTTTCCAAACACCGCGGCGACGAACGCGCCAGCTCAGCAACGTGACGCTATCGGGAAAGGACTTGCTTCAGTTCCTGCGGGTGCCGTTCCATGTATTTAGGGAATAGCAGGGAGCTACCCGCAGCGCTCAAGTGATGATAGTCGTCGAAGCGGTAGATCGGCAGTCCGTCGAAATTAAGCGAACAGACGCTCGCCGTGCAAGGCACGTCATACGTATGCATGATGTCGACCAGGGATGAGCGTTCCTGAGCCGCTTCAGCATCGCTTGGATCGGCGCGTGCTGCTCCCGGGCCAATGAAAACGGCACCTTCGTTTGCGAGCAAACGATGAAGCGCCAAGGAACGGCGGCCTCATAGATGACCAGTAGCGTCCCGCCGCAAGGAACGATAGCGCCAATGCCGGGAAAATGCGATGTCGTGCTGACGCCGAGCACTCCCGCGAAAATGATCGAGAGACCGGTAAGAAACACTACATCGAAGAGCAGCGACTTTTGCGGCTCCTTCTGATTCTCGGGTATTGCTAGCAGCACTCCGACCAGAAACTCAAAAGCGCGGTACTGCGCAAAGTAATACGAGCCAGCCGACGGCACGCGCGCAGCAGCCAAGGCCGAAAGGAATGACGCAACAGTAAGAACCGCCAATGCTGGTAGCATCCAGCGCCTTGCCTTTCTGTTCAGCCAGAAAAGCAGCAGCGGAAGAACGACGTAGAACTGCTCTTCAACCGATAGGGACCATGTGTGCAGCAAGGGCTGATCGGCAGCTTTTGCGTCGAAATAACCCGTCTACTTTGACAGATAGATGTTTGAGGTCATCGTGGCGACCGCGAGAATGTTCTTCGCCAGATGAAACGAGTCGTCGGGAAACGAAAAAAGAATGCTGAACGCGAACGTCGCAGCAAGGACAAGAAAAAGCCCCGGGGCTAACCGTTTTGCTCGTCGGGCATAGAAGCCGGGAAACGAAAATGTACCAGTCCGCAGATCCCCAAGAATCGAAGTCGTGACAACGAAACCAGAGATCGTGAAGAAAACGTCGACGCCCGTGAATCCGCCTGCGAATGACGAGAATCCGGCGTGTGCGAGCGCGACGGAGAGAACTGCTACGGCACGTAGTCCGTCAATGTCGGAACGATAATGAGGGGACAGGTGTCGGGGCGGGTGATTCACAAGGGTTCTCGCTTCAAATTGCGGCCCAAATCATATCAAACTGTGGCGCCGCCTCTAAACCCGCTGCGCGCTCACCGACAGCACGCGTCAAGGCCCCACGTGCCATCAATTCCGATGACATCGTCGTGCGATGGATTTGAATGGCTGCTTTCGGAAATCGCGAATGTCCTTGTGGGGGTCGCTTTATGCCTTTCGCATGAGGCGCACGCTCGAGACGATCGTCGTGCTCGGTCGTGGGACGCTGTGCGGCCAATTTCAGTCGTTCGACAACATCGCACAAATCGTCAACAATCCTTACCCTTTGCCGCCGAGACTAAAGGCCGGTTCGGCGGTCGCCCGTGGCGACCGCAATCGGCAGTAGAACTCCACCAACCATCAGTTCGATCAAGCCCAGACCAGGAGCGACGAACGGACCGCCGCCAACGCTAAACACCCAGCAGTCGATGGCAACGAAAAGGAATAGTGCGGTTACGCATACCCACGCAGTCCGCTGCCCAGAAATTCTGACGCATACGTACAAGAGAACGTTGGGCGTGGTAATCACGAACAGAAACATCAGGAACGCGCTAGGGTGAATAAAGAACCTGTGACGCGTTTGCGCGGTAAATTGGAGCCACAATGCGTAAAGCAGAGGCAAGACGGCCAATACCCCTGCAAGTTTGGTCGCCAGAATAGGAGCATCGGGGGGGCTTGAATGGAAGGCCCCCTGTGGAGAGCGGTTGTGCATTGCGAAGTGCCTCGGATGATTGTTTTAGGTTAGCCCTTCGAAATCGTTGACATGCGTGTTGCTTCTTTTCGACAGCGTTTCCAAACGGTCTATTCGGCCCGACCGGTTCTGAGCCTGTGAGCGTTGCGCAAGTGTCTTCTATGAATTGACTTTCGTTTGTGCATGATCTCATGACCGACCACAGCTGAATGTCTGCTCTCTATCATTTTGGATTACCGATCTGGGTCGACATGAGCCCGACGCATCAGGCAGCACGCGGGCCACTTTCGGACATTCATAGTATCGGCCAATCTGTGTCGTCCTATTGCATGAAAGCTTGTTCGGCGCCGCACACAAGCAGCCCATCGGTCCAGATAGTATTCGCTTGATATATTTCCGCCGAGATCGGATGGTTTTGCATGAGCAGCCGTAACTCAAAACACACCTGGTGGTGCATTACCAAGATTGCCGCCGCGATAATAATTTCATATCCGCTGTGTGGATTGTCCGCCGCAGCTTGGATGTTGTTTCGCGATTTCCCTTGGGCCATTCGCCATCCGTGGCAGTCTTTGCTGGGTGCTTTTCGGATAGCCATATGGTATGGCGTCGCCGCCCCAATGCATGGCGTGCTGCCGGAGGTTGACCCGGCCGGTCACTATCATTTTCCTGCATACCCTTTCGTCATCCCCACAGCGCTAGTGCTCATTTTTGTCTTTTTTCGCGGCTGGCGTTTATTCGATGTGCGACGCTACATGCACCGATAGCAACGTTGCCCTTGCGTTTCGAGTCAACGGACTGAACAGATCGAAACTGGTGGCGATCGAGGTGCACCGAAAACATCTGTGTGTCCGCTTTCCGCAAGAGTGAATGTCCCTTGTGGGTCGCAAGTACGCATCCGCGCGCGATTAGGCCTGACATTCACGGTTGCCGAGGTGCGAATGTCAGATATGCGGTCTTAAGTGAGCCACCTTTATGTCAAGAAATGAGCGAATGCCCACGTCAAATTCCATTGCGGCCAAACCAGACATCGATATTGCAGTATGAATCGAACCCAGAGCGAAAGAGGCTTCCGATGTATTTGATGATCGCCGCAGGATGGTGCCGTGGATCGCGCGAACGGTGCACAGCCTCTACGGCGCACACGGGCAGAAGACTCTTGACAGGGAGAACATCGCGACATCGCGATTGCGTACTGGCACTACCTTCGAGTACTGGCAGAATGCGGTGACTTAACCAGCTGGAGCTCGGCAAGCGGGTTGGCATTGCATCCACCACCGCAGTCCTGGCGCTCGGTAAAAATAAACCGTAGGTAGCTGCTCCGGCGCTCTCAAAAAATCGACCGCCCGGTAAGCGTGGTCAACCGTTCCAGTGCCTGGACGCCTGCAAGCGAGTTGCCATTCGCATCGAGTCCGGGCGACCAGACGCACACGGCCATCTCCCCCGGCAGCACCGCGACAATGCCACCGCCCACGCCGCTTTTCGCCGGCAGCCCAACGCGATACACGAAGTCACCGGCAGCGTCGTACGTGCCGCATGTCAGCATGAGGGCAGACAGGCGTTTGGCCGAACTCGCGTCGAGGATGTGTTCGCCCGAGACCGGCGCGACGCCGCGGTTGGCGAGAAAGAGGGAAGCAGTCGCCAACTCGACGCAGTTCATCTCGATCGCGCATTGGCGGCAGTAGGCGTCGATCACGGTCTCAGGCGGCATCTGCAAGTTGCCGAAGCTCGCCATGAAGTGCGCCATCGCGCGGTTGCGTTCAGCGTGCGCAAGCTCGGAGTTGGCGACGCGGAGGTCGTAGTCGAGATCGGCGACGCCGGTCAGGCGCCGCATGAACTGGATGAGCGCCGTCTCGGCGCGGACGAAGCGGCGGCACAGGACGTCGGTGACGACGAGCGCACCCGCGTTGATGAACGGATTACGCGGCACGCCGCGCTCGGCTTCGAGCTGGACGAGTGAATTGAACGCGTTGCCCGACGGCTCGCGGCCGACGCGTGTCCAAAGTGTGTCGCCGATCAACTGGAAAGCGAGCGTGCAGGCAAAGAGCTTCGAGATGCTCTGGATGGAAAATCGCTCGCGCGCGTCGCCGACCGAAAAAACGCGTCCGTCGAGCGTAACGACCGCCATGCCGAAGCGCCCGGCGGGAACTCTGGCGAGTTCGGGAATGTAGTCCGCGACACGGCCGGCGGTGCGCCACGGTTCGATGTCGCGATGAATTCGTTCGAGGATTTCCTGATAGTTCGGTTCGATCATTGACAGGTGCATCCGAGAGCCCTTGAGCACGGCAGCGATGATACCGCAGCCCGTCAGCGCTCAGTCACCCGCCGCCCCGGCGCCACGCGCCACGCACGTCTATGTCAGGATCGACTGTGATCGTCCCACTAGCCGAAACCCAGCACTGTACGCGCCCCGCGATGTGATGAATTTCCAAGCCAGAGCATCGCGTCGATGGAACGGGGGGCGAGCTTCCGGATGCGGGCCATGAACGGTCATTCGACATCGATGTCCGGATCGTCGACAATATTCCGCGGAATGCAACCCCGACTAACGCCATTCAAACCATGCTTGGAAATCCCGTTGTAAAGGCTTTCACGCGGAAGTCCCTGAGTGTTTTTCTCGCGATCATTGCAGGCGTCGCTCAGTCGGCGGTACCTACAGGATGGTACATATTTCGCGGTGTAACCGCAGGGATTATTGACGGGTCCGGATGGACTAATGCTCGTTCCGAGGATGGGAAATTTTCCATTCGAATGCCGGGTTTGTACTCAGATAGAACTGTATGGTCCACGCCGACTCGTGAAGCGCCAGCGACTTCCGCAGAAAGCATTGTGGCGCGTTCGCAAGATGGCGTAACCATCTCGGCGACGCGCATTCAGTACAACGCCCCCACAGCGGCTCGGATGCTCTTCGAAAAGCACCAAGTCGAACCACTCGCGAATGCGGAGTCATTCCGTCACAGTGTGCGAGTTTTGGACTTCGAAGCTGTAGACGACATTCGTTACGATTCGAAATCTGGCGTAGTGGTGATCGAGCGCCGAATTCTCGATGGCAGCGAGCTATTCTTGTTGGTAGCAATCGGCTCCTCGAACGCCCAAACCGAAGATACGGTGTCGACCGCATTCGAGTCATTGAAGATCGAAGATTCGAGCCCGGTAGTCGTCGGGCTCCCTCCGGCGGCTGCCCTGCCTATTCCGTCAAACTCGTAACAGTAGAGAAAAACGCAACCCGAGAAAGCGCCTATGCGTGCATAGCTCCGGAGATGCACGTCAAATCAAATCGCCGCTTGAGCGCGGAACGGACGACCGCTATGGGCGCGTGCCGCCGATCGCTGTCATGCAGACGTCGGGCCATGAGCGGTCATTCGACACGGAGCCCGAAACCGCGGACAATCGACAAGCCCATCCCCCTCTACCTCGTAGATGTCATGAAGCAGCGTGTACGGACAAAACTTGTTCAGAGACGAGAAGCACAGCGTCGGGCGGCCCGCAAGCCTGCAGCCGGAAAGAAGGGGTGCTTGCACGATGAAGATGACCATAGATCACGACTTGCCGCTATCTACTCTCAGCACAAAGAGTTGTTCAAGCGACTAAAAGACACGTGAGCATGAGAAGGTAACCGATGGGCCACGCTGCGGCTCGTCAACACAGCACCGGTACGCCGTACGACCGGGCGGAAGAATGTTGAGACAAGGAAGCCTATGCCGAAAAATCCTGCCTCCGTAGGCGCTCAGCAAACGCCTTAGAAGCGGTGTCGATAATCTCCTGGTAGTACTCTTTAATCCGTCTTGGGGCGTGGTTATCCCGCGCACCTGGGTGAAATGTTCTGAAACACTCGATGTTATTCGACTGAAAGTGCCAAAGAGCCTTCGGCTCAACCTTCACACGCTGACGATCTGGAAGCACCGCCTTCAAAGCGCGATCGTAGCTGTGCCCGCAACCGAAAACGATTAGGTCTGGCCTAAGCAGTTCGATTTCGAACTGAACGACTGCCACCGAGAAGTTGAACAAATGGGCCGAATGCCCGATCGAGGTCCGAGAGTAGCCCCTCTTCGGGCGGTACCAGTCCATCTTCATTAGATTGTTCCAGCAAACAGCCGTTCGTTCCCCTCCAGCGAACCTATCAGCGAGGCGCATCCACTGCCTCAAGAACTGACTATTGCCCGTGCCACGTGCGTGTTGGCTCTCGTAGCGCGCTTTCGCTATATCGATTCCGTCCGGACGCTCGTAGAAGGCTCCCAGCTTGCCACACCAACCGTTAGTTTCCTTCCCGATGAACATTACGCGGACCGGCGCATCGAGGTAGGCCTGAGATACGCTGAGCAAAAACGGCGCCGACAGCTCGCGAAGATGTTGACTAAAACCGGGCTTGGCGAGAGCAAGCGCCTTTGCATAATAAGAATCCAAGACTGCTTGTACGTCATGTTTGAGCATCGTTTCCCCCTATATTTCGCCTCGGCGGCGGCCCAGCCCTTCGCCTTCAATTCTCGATTTGCCGGCAATTGTGACATCAGTCGATCAGATGTGCGCTGTCCCACGATTGTCCGCTCTCGATTTCCGCGACTGTCTCTTGAGGGTCGACCGTTGCCGGCCGTATCAGGCAGCGCTCGGTCACGACCCGCCGTTCGGCGAGCGCGGAAACTTGCAGTTGGAACGGCTGCATTAAATCCGCGACCTGACGGATTCGATGGGCGCATAGCTCGAGCGAGGTCGAATGAGTACGGCAGGATGGCTTGTAGTGACGACTATCGCAGGATGAACGAGGACTGGATCGCTTTGCGGAGCATGATGAGTTCGACCGGGAACGCGTGGCTAGCTCGCCTATCGCTTCAATCGAGATGCCGAAGGTGGCGATACCAAAGAGCCCTGCTTGATTTAGGATCGACTAGGGAAAGAATCAGGTCACCTTGCAGGAAGTTGATATCACCTTTCTGGAAGCTGTTCTGAACGATGTCGACTTGCCATTTCTCGCGATAACCCTTGTTATCCGAGCGACTGATGATGATATAACCTTCTCCGCTTGCTGCAGCTGCTTCGTGCTTCCACGAAATATCCGGAAGATTCGGAGGTGAGGCGAACGGCGGCGCATCCATGACGGCAGCCGTTAGTGGAGGACAAGGCGCAGTTATTCGACTCAAGCTCTTGAATACGCCATCTTTTTGATAAGCGAACCACTGGCACTCTGATGGCCATGGGTTGGCTCGCAGAACTTTTGGCTGAAGTGCATCGGGGAAAGGAGCCAGTTGCCAGTCGCCCACTATTTCATGTTGGCTGGCGGGGCGTAGCAATTGCGTCGAATCAATCTGGGAAAACGACGTGCACGGCAACGTGCACACGATCAAAATTGCGATGCTCTTCGCGAGCATGGATGCTTTCCTGACGACGCGGGAAAACCATATAAACGTTTCCGACAAATCTGAAGTCCCGTCAAGCCGAATTATGCGGATCGGATAGCGGACCTTCACCGGTTAAGAAATGCCCGTCGCGTTGCGGCCTTCTGGGACGTTCGCTCGCAGCGTAGATCTGCGGCCGCGACTCATCGCTTTCGGAAGAAGCCAAGTGATATTCGATTGTGGAATTCCCGGAAGATCGGCAGCTCCCCGTCCGTCGATGAGCGTGCGTGACACAAACGCGCATCACTCATTGAAGACAGGGAGAAGTCAGTCCATCATATGGCTGGCCGACTTAAAGAGGATGATTGAGGTCGGCAGCAAGCTGTGCTGCCAGGCTCTGCGCTGCTTCTGTCAAGCCGCTCTTGATGTCGGCCGCGGTAACATTCTGCTTGCTGAAACTGAACGTCTGCCGATATATCGCATTCCCCGCGTCAAGCGGATCTGCCTCGCTTGGCTTCTTGCGAAATTGCATCAGCTTGTCGGATTTCGGAAACATGACTGCGCTGGCCGAAGCATAAAGGCTTCCTGACTGCAGCTGATAGGCAACCTCGACAAACAAGACCGCGCTCGCCGTCGATTTATCGAAAACAATCCGCTTTTGCGAGCTCGAACTGACGGTGTCCACGTCAAGCGGGGCACTGAACTTGATGTCGGGGACCTTCGCAACCGCCTCATTGGACGCCTGTTTCATAACCACACGAAAATCGTAGTCCCGGAGCTGCTCGAACATCGGCGCTGCATTCGATTCGGCGTTCGCGCGTCTGGCCGAATCGATCCCTGCCGCAATCAAAGCGCCGAGCAGCCCGGTCGCCCCCGGATTCGTCGGCGTGACCGTCACCATAAGACTGTTTTGCGGGATGAACAGGGTGCCGCTCACCTCGCCGAGCTCGTGTTGTTCCTGCTTCGTTAGTGACATCGTTGGCGACACTGCGCAGCCCGCCAACATCGCCAAACACATCACCGAAATGGACAGTTTTTTAATCATTCTGGAGTAACGTTATTTTCTTGTTTGCGAAGGTCAGCTCGGTATTCGAACATCGTCCTCGATACAGCGGCCTACTCAAATTCAGTCGTTTCGGATCGAGAGACGACAGCGTCGAACGGTTATGACGGTGGGCAACCCATTCGATTGCGACTGATTAACGGCACCTGCTTGTCAAAACTTTAGACACGGATATTGTGGTCTGCATGGCCGTCAATATCGAAGCGGCTACGGTCTACGACCGCGCTCGGGCTCCTCGCCGGGTGAGCCGCGCCAACTCTCAAAGATGGAGAACCATTCGCCAGCAATTGCAACGAGAGTAATAGCCCTCAAAAATCGGGGACTTCGCGTGCAAGGCCTGGTTAAAATGGCTTAGCTTGCCCCATGGTGCGGCGAAGAGGGTACGGGCCGCATCGATGCGGCCCGTACTGACAATCTCTTTAGGGTGAAAACCCATGAATATGATTCGTACGATGCTGCTCGGTGGTGCCGCGCTGACCGCGTTCGCGACCGCTGCCCCTTTTGCGCAAACCGCCCATACGGGCCGAAAGTCACCGGAAAGTCGGCAGTCCATTCGGCGAAGCGGCACGTGAAGCACGTCGCGGGCGCGGCGAAGAACCATGCGGAAGCCGCGATGTTGACGGCGGGCGACGTCGGTGGCGGTGCTAAGGCGAAGGCTGGCGAAGCGCTCGACCGGACGCGGCGGTGCGGGGCGGCGCTCGGCTCGAACGAGCCATCACGCCGGCGCTGGCCGTTTCGTGGATACGTCAAGAAGCCGTAGAAGACATAACTCCTCCATCGTGAGCCCTCGTATCGGCGGGCAGAAAATTTCAGGCCGATGGCTAGCGCAAACGGGTCGACCGTGCGCTCGCGCGTCATTGGGCAATCGATTGCAATAAGAAAACTCGAAAACGACGGGGCTTTCGCGGATTAGCGTGCCTCGTCCGCAAAACCCGCCGGGCGATGGCCGGTCAATAGCATCCGGCCTGAGGTCGCGTCGATACAACAAAACAACGGTTCAAGTTCGTGGCGCTCATCAAGCGCCTGTATTCCCGGACATTCATCGCTTGTGAAGTCAGGCTTTAAGTCTTCGAAGACGGCGGCGATGCATCTTCTCCAGCAATCCCTCGCTCCACTTTCTGTTGCGTTCTTCCCTGATCACCTGGACGGGTCGCCAAACGAGCAATCGCGACACGTCCTGCCGGTCGCGCATTGTTGTGCTCCCAAAGCTGTCGCCAAATAAAAAAGGTGCGGTTAGTTTTGACTCGTATTTCGTTGTTTTAAGGTGTTTTTCAGAAATCACCCGATCGAAATTGTTCAAGCCTGTCGCGCGCGTCTGCTTGCACAAAGAGATGGATCGTAATAGTGGAAATCCCGTACAAAAACCAACATGCAGCGAAAGTAATGAGAAGGGTTGAGCCTCGTAGAATCGCGCCATAGACGCGGGCGCGCACGATATTCAGCGTTGCGCACCGATGAATGAAACGGGAGTTCAAATTGACGCTGAGTTTGCGCGCACGATTGCTGTTGTGGTTGATCTTGCCGTTGGCGGCATTCGTCGTGGTGACCGCGCTCCTTTCATACGACTCGGCCAGCAGTACTGCCACCGTGGTTCAGGATGCGTTGTTGCTATCGTCCGCGCGCACGATTGGCGAAGATATCGATTGGGTCGAAGGCCGGCTGAATGCCGACGTTCCGCCCGCTGCACTGGAAATATTCGAGTCGCCGTATCAGGATCAGGTGTTCTACAAGATTGTTTCCGCAGGAAAGCAACTGCTCGGCGGCAATCCGGATCTTGCATTGCCGTCGCAAGAATCGGCGCAGCCCATTTTTTACGATTCGACGTTGGATGGACATAATGTCAGGGTGGTCGCATACACGCGTCAGCTATACGACTCCGGCAAGGTCGAGCCCGTCACGGTCGTGGTCGGCAAGACACAGGGTTCGCGTCGCGCAATGCTCGAACAGCTTTGGCGGCCGCATTTTCTTCGCGAATGCCTGATGCTTGCCCTCGTAGCGGCACTTGTGCCGCTTGGCTTGACCGTCGAGTTGCGTCCGCTGATGAAGCTCAAGAACGACGTCACCGATCGCGAGCCAATGCAAATCGAACCAATGCGCGCCGAAGGGCTGCCATGGGAACTGCGTCCCATCGTCGATGCAATCAATCAATGCATTGCGCAGCTTAAGGTTCATACGGCGAGGCAGCGCCAGTTTATCGCGGACGCCGCGCATCAATTGCGCACGCCGTTGACGCTGCTCGATACGCAGATCCAGTATGCCACCTTGTGCAAACACCGCGATCTCGAGGTTGCTGCTGCGCTCGACGGCATGCGGCGCAGCACGCAGAAGATGACGGACATGACGAATCAGCTACTGCTTTTGGCACAGGCGGAAGCTGCACCGTCGCGTGCTCATACGCGGGTTGACCTGTCCGCGGTGGTCGCAGCGGTGCTCGAAGAACTAGTCTTGGCCGCACATCGTCGTGGCATCGATCTCGGAGCAGAGTTTGCAGACGACGTGCATGTTGAAGGTAATGCAAACCTGTTGCACGCGCTCGTCGCGAATCTCATCGATAACGCGATCCGCTATACGCAGGATGGCGGCCACGTGACGGCGCGTTGCACCCGCCAAGATGATGGCGCCGTGCTACAGGTCGTCGATAACGGTCCGGGAATTCCCGCTGAAGCTCGCGCCCATGCGTTCGAGCGTTTCTATCGCGGCGCGACGCAAGTCGCAGGAACAGGCCTTGGTCTGTCGATCGTGCGAGAGATTGCGCAGTTGCATGGCGGTACGGTCGCGCTGGGGCACGGCGAAGATAACAAGGGTCTTGTCGTTACCGTGCGAATGCCCGCATGGCGCAGTTGAGGATATCGCAATGAAACTACTGCTTGTGGAAGACAACGCGGACCTGGCGCACTGGATCGTCAATCTGTTGCGGGCGGAAAACTTCATTGTGGACAGCGTGCCCGATGCCGAGCGGGCTGAGGCAATAGCAGCAAGTCAAAGCTATGACGTCGTGCTGCTCGACATGCGTCTTCCATGCATGAGCGGAAAGGAGTTGCTGGCACGCTTGCGACGGCGCGGCAACAATGTGCCCGTCCTGATGCTGACTGCCCACGGGTCCATCGACGACAAGGTCAACTGCTTTGGAGCCGGCGCAGACGACTATGTCGTCAAACCGTTCGATGCGCGCGAACTTGTCGCGCGCATCAAAGCGCTCGTCCGGCGCCAGTGCTCCGAGAAGGCCGTGTCGCTGAATTGCGGCGATTTGCACTATGAGTTTAATACGCGCGAATTCCGTCATAACGGTACACCGCTTCCATTGCGTCGGAGGGAACATGCGATTCTCGAAACAATGATGCTGAGGCAAGGAAAGACTGTATCCAAGGCGACGCTGATGGAAAGTGTATTCAGTCTCGACGATGAGCCGAGCGTCGATGCCATCGATATCTATATGCATCGCCTGCGCAAGCATCTTTCCGCATCGACCGCGCAGATCATGACATTGAGAGGACTGGGTTATATCTTGAGGACACGGGATGTTTGATCAACCAGGAGTGTGCCTCTATCGGTAAATGTACTTAGAAATCGAGCATGATCGCGATAGCGCCATGAAAGATTGGCCTCGCTAGCATTGAGACGAGTCATGGTTCTGTCAACGGGCCAGGACCATACAAGAAACGAAATCTCAACGCGGCAAACAGAGGAGACAATCTTGAAGAAACGACAGTTGACCTTGGCTCTCGCGTCCGGTGCAATCGTGGCGACGGGCGCACATGCACAGTCGAGCGTTCAGCTATACGGCCTGGTCGATCTGAGTGTCCCCAGCTACGTCACTCATGCCGACGAAAAAGGCAATCACGTAGTTGGGATGGGCATTGACGGCGAGCCCTGGTTCAGCGGAAGCAGATGGGGCCTCAAAGGAGCGGAAGATGTCGGTGGCGGCTCGAAGATCATTTTCCGGCTCGAAAGCGAGTACCGCTTGAGCGATGGTCAGATGGAAGACCCCGGTCAGATCTTCGACCGCGATGCATGGGTCGGCCTTCAGGACGACCGGTTCGGCAAGCTCACGTTCGGCTTCCAGAACACAATTGCGCGCGATGCGTCCGCGATTTATGGCGACCCTTATGGCAGCGCAAAGCTGACCACGGAAGAAGGTGGCTGGACGAACGCGAACAACTTCAAGCAGATGATCTTCTATGCGGCGAGTGCAACGGGTACGCGCTACAACAACGGCGTAGCGTGGAAGAAACTCTTTGACAATGGTCTGTTCCTCGCGGCGGGTTATGCGTTCGGCAACACCACGACATTTCCGACCAACTCGAACTATCAGGCAGCCATTGGCTATAACGGTGGACCGTTCGCCGTTTCCGCGTTCTACAATCACGCGAACAAAGCGGGTAATACTAACCAGTCTTATTCGGTCGGTGGCAATTACACGTTCAGCATTGTCCGCTTGAATGCAGGCTATTTCCATTATCTCGGCGATCAGGGCGCGCTCGGACAACGACATGACGATGCGTGGACGGTATCTCTGAAAGTCGCGCCGAAGGGTCCATTGGATTACGAACTCGGCTATCAACAGATGCGCGTCAAGAATGCCGCCTATAACGCGGACGGTGACGTTCCGAATGCCAACATCGGCACATTCGATCCTGCTTCGGGCCTGCATAACGGGTACAAGGAAACGCTGTACTGGTCAGCGTTCTATCACCTGTCCAAGCGCACGGAACTTTATCTGGCGGGCGACTACATGAGACTGCACGGCGGCTATACGGTCGCGAGTACATTCGGCGCATCGAATCAGCTTGAACTGACAACGGGTATTCGCACGCGGTTCTAAGCGTAAGTTCACGGGGGAAGATATGCGCTTGGGTGCAGTCAAGCGCGTCCCCTGCAGACGAGACGCACGCTTGTGAGCCGTCCGTCTCGTTCGCGCTGAACCTTGTAAAGGCGGCGCTCGCGTCAGCTGACGGATGCGCAATTCACGGACGGCGCAGTATAGGGCGTCGGATACTCGGAAGACGGCCCGCTGAGCATGCGCAAAGGCTGAGTCGCCAGTACATCCGCTTCACGTTGCTCGCGTGGGGTGAGCATTTGGCCCGACGAATATGCATCAGGAAGTGGCTCATTCACTGCGCAGCTTAGCGTCTTTCCGTCACTGACACGTACCGTCGTCGTATACGCGTAGTCTGGTTGCGCCGCGGCGGAACTGACGCTCCAGATGCTGGCCATTGCGGCGAAGGCAATGTTCAGGGTTCGAGTCCGCATGATTCGCTCCTTATTTCCACCTGCATTAGACACTGCAACTGTGAGCCGGTGCGACCAATTCCGTGGAAGATTTTCTTGCGGAACCGTCAGGTACCACCTCGCTTTTCAGTCGGTTTCGGTGAATGAAGTGCAGGAGAATGTAAGGCGCGACTCTTTTCTTTCTTTTTCGTACTTGCAGTGCCTCCTGCCAAGCTGCCTACACACACTCCCACATGAATCACTTCGGCCTGGACTGACGCCGCAGTCAAAGGTCTGCCGCGCTGGCGCGTGCGCCCGTGGGTTATCGGCTCACTTGATTTGCCGATTTGCCCGTTCGCAATCACGAAATCCATCGCGGCTTATCGTCTCCATACTCATGTCGAAGCGAGCGCCGTTGCCACCTAACGTCACAGTTGTGCGCCAAGCCGCTTCAAGTAGCGCGCTAAGGGCCGCGGTGAAGGTTGATGCCATGTCGAATCTGGCTTTGCGCCCCGAGAGCGTCAACGCTCTGATCAGTTCGCCGGTTGCGCCAGATACGGGGACCGATGCGGACGCTGTTTCAGGGTCGCGCTCCCCGTGCGAGACCGCCCACAGCTGCATGCGTACGGCCTCCCGGCGTGCATCATGCCTCTCGGTGAAGGCCAGCAGCACCTTGCCTGACGCACCCTTGTCGATCGAGAATGTTTCGCCGACATGGATGGATACGCGCACGGCGCACGCGGGGTCAATCCGCAAGAGCACCAGCCGCTGGTCGCCTTGAGGCACGTACATCCAGGCGGTTTCGCCAAGGTCGCGGCTCAGTTGCTGAAAGATCGGCTCAGTGACCGGCCCTACGTCGAATGAGCGCTGATAGAGCGCGGCAAGACGCAACGGTTGAGGCCCGATTGTGTATTACCCGTCGTTCAGCTTGTGCGGATGAATCCACCATGCTCCAAGGCACCTGGCAGACGCAAGACGGTGCTCTTTTACAGATCGGTCCGGCGCGAAAGCTCCGCAAGCGACAAGCGGCGGTCGGTCGGTCCGGACGCATTGAGGTTAGCGAACGCGTGGTCCAGTACCGCGATGCCGCTCGACGCGCCTGTGTTCGAGGGCAGGCATCGAACAAGCTAAACGTTCAGGGGTAGGTCGCGTCGCTCGTGACTGGTCATTGGGCTCGCTTCGCTGTGAACGGTCTGGTCGTCCGTCAGTGAACGATTTTGAAAAGCCCCCGTTGCGATCATCCTTTCATCACGTCTCGCACTCTGGCTTCCCAGAAAAAGGCCGGTGCAGGCGCCCGGTGAAAAGTCCGACATTTCGTCATGGTGACGTCGAACATTAATGTTCCGTCGGCAGCCCGCGTGTGCGAGGGCGCATTTCGCGCGAACTTTGGGAGGGCCGGTCGCGCAGCAGCAGGGGCGTCAAACGGCGGTTGGCTGTCTGCGCCGCCCACTCGCAATACGCGGCGCTGCCAAGCACCCAGCCTTTGAGGGCCGACTGCATCAGGCTATTGACCTCGTAATCGTCAATAGGCTGTGTGCCCAGATTGCGATAAGCCTGGTGGCGCTCGAACGGCGTATTGCCGAGCGCCCGGTACAGTGGGTGGTCCTTGACGAAGCTATCGACACGCAGCCCGACATGGTGCCCGTAGCTCGACCACTGGTAGTTTCCCGGCTCGGCCACAAGGCGGTTGCGCACCGGCGCATGATCGATGACCTGGCTCGCGAGCAGGAAATACCGGTCGGGCTCAATCACTGTCGCCCGGTAACCGCCGCGCCATACCGTACCGCGGCGTCCATGGCGGCGGTTGAACGCCTCGATATAGCGGCGGCCAACCGCCTGCATCGCCATTCCCACGCTCGATTCGTATGAAGGCGTGACGAGGAACTGTACCGCGTCAGGCATGAGGACCCACGCGTGGACTGCCAGATCGGCGACGCGCGCTGCGTCTGCCAGGCAGACGAGGAAATACAGATAGTCTCCTTCGTCAAGGAATGCGGGGCCCGCGATCCCCTGCAAGATAACGTGTTGCGGTTGTTCCGGGACGTAGTGCCGTGCAAGCCGTATCATGCTGAATTAACCGGAAATCTGATTTGAGAAAGCGATCCAACACGTATCGGACGCGTGGCGGTGCGTAAAGTGTGTATAGGACGAAATCCTATCGATTGTCTGCGTGCGTTTGCATCGCGAACAGGCCTTTTTTCTGGCCTCTTTTCGCTGATTTGCCGATCGCAACCGGCGTCTCGTTTATGTCACAGATGATTGAGTTACCGACGGTCCGGCGAGCCATCACCTGGTAGATGTCGAGTCTCCGCCTGCAGAAATGTTGCCTGCGCCCTCCCGCGCACGACGATTCGTGATCAACAGGTTGGGTAAAAAAAGCATCGTTGGCATGGCAGGTCACCGATTCAACGGTGCGCGACGAGGAAATGCCTTCCGTCGCCGAAATCGCGCACAAGGTTATGTCGGTGGCAAGGAACCGGGGCGCCTTTGCAATTCGGGGGATGCGATGATCAAGTCTGAGGTGTACCGGTTTTCCTACACCCTCACGCGGGGACTCGGGCGCACGTACGAAGTGACGATCAACGTAGCCAGACTCGATTCAGGAGCTTTCGCGTATGCGGGCGTGGGTGCACTATGAGGTTGACCCGGTTCAGCGGACAGATCTGCAGTCAGAGATTGAATGTGATTTAGCCTCCATTGGGCGTTGAGCAGCGGGTTGTCCACGGACGGGCAGCGGGGCGCCTCTCTCGCCCATGACGCTGCCCGGCGGTGGGCAACCCGCGATGCGATGTCGGTTGATGTGGCGCATGCAGGTTTTCAAATTCGAGCGGCGAGCAATAACCGATGCTGCTGTGCAGGCGGCGTACGTTGTACCAGCCTTCCAGGAATGAGAACACACTTCGACGCGCCTGTTCATGAGTTGCGAAGTGCTCGCACGACAGCAACTCTGCTTCAAGTGTGCCGAAGAACGACTCACACATCGCGTTGTCATAGGCGTCGCCGGCCGTCCCCATTGACGGTTGCACGCCGGCCTCGCGACAACGTCGGCCGAAGGCAATGGACGTGTACTGGCAGCCTTGGTCCGAATGCAGAATCACACCCTCGTGGTGTCGCTGCAGCAGTGCCATGTCGAGCGCACGCAGCATCAGTTCCGTGTACAGATGGTTCGACATCGCCCAGCCCACAATGCGCCGGCTAAACACATCGAGCACCACAGCGAGATACAGAAACCCCTCGCCGGTTGGAATGTAGGTGGCATCTGCCACCCACAGCACGTTCGGCGCGTCGGCGCTAAAGTGCCGGCGTACCAGATCGGGTGCACGTCGTGCCCCCGCACGCGGCCGTGTGGTACGTGGCCAACGCCGGCGGCTGGCGCCACACAGGCCGGCCATGCGCATCAGACGCGCTATCCGCTTGCGCCCAACGTGCATGCCTTCGCGCGCCAGTTGCGCATGGATGCGTGGCGCGCCATACGTGCCGCGCGAACTCGCATGCAGCGTACGGATGCGTGCCAGCAGTTGTGCATCACTGCCAGCATGCTGCGATGGCTCGCGTATCAGCCACGCGTAATAGCCGCTCGTCGAGACCCCGAGCAGCCGCGCCATCGTGGCTATGGGCCAGCGGGCCCGGTTCGCTTTCATGAATCCGTACCCTTCGGTGGCACGGTTCCCGTCTCCCGCGCGAACCAGGCCGCCGCGTGAGAGAGGATGTCGCGCTCCATTTTTAACTGGCGATTCTCACGGCGCAGCCGCGTAAGTTCCTGCCGCTCGGCCGTGGTCAGCCCGTCATGACGCACCCCCGCATCACGATCGGCTTGCGCAACCCAGTTGGTGATGGTCTGCGCCGTCGGTTCGAACTCGCGCGCGAGTTCCTGCGGTGTACGCCCGGCCTTGACCAGTTCCACCATCTGCGCCCGGAATTCCGCCGGGTACGGTGTGCGAGTCTTGCCCATTTCGGCACCTCCTGTAAAAGGATAGGTGTCCGTTTTTGCGGGTCAACTTCAC
>NZ_FNYE01000100.1 GCF_900108945.1 Paraburkholderia diazotrophica
GACGCTGGGGCCACGCGCCACGCTGCATGTGGTGGACGACGCAGATCATTCGTTACACGTGCGCGCGTCCTCCGGCCGGACCGACGCGGAGGTCGTGCTCGAACTGGCACGGACGATGGCGGCGTGGTTCTTCGCCGAAGGAGAGTTCGTGCCCGTTACCTGAGCAAGCGCAGGAATGCAGGAATGCCTGTAGCAGAGTCAGGACGGCGAGCCGGCGAATTCGCCGTGCTGCACTCGCCTGCTCAACCCCTTCGCCATCCGCAGATGGTCTGTCGCATAGCCACGATTAGCGACGCCTGTCGCGTCAGCGACGTTTTCCCAGTGCCGAGTGAGTGAATTTGTCAGATCCGCTTGCGGTGATCCGCCTCCGGAAATCGCGGAGGGCATCTGCTTTGATTTGGCCGGCGTCGATCCGTGAGTGACCGCTTAGGGATGCGGGCGGAACCAGACTGGCGGAGCGTCGAACGACGCGCATTGGCCGGTCACTGCCCGACGCGGTCGTCCCTGAACGACCCGTTGGAGACGGTCGAGCCGCCGAACTTCCAAGGGCGGGAACCGGATGCGGAGCGGTCATTCCGTGCCGTCAATTGAGGACAACGCATCGGCCATTCCCGACATTCAAGCCTCATGGTTCATGAGGCAGCTTCAATTCACCTTGCTGCCAATCGGATCCCCCATAACCGCGAATATCACGTTCGCTTCCAGCGGATGAAGCGGATGCGTACTCTCAACCAGTTGCAGTCGTTCGACCCCAGGCGACCACAGCGCCGGCTTACGGGGCAGTTAATAAGGACCATTTCGAGTCGTATGCGAGTCGCGACGCCCAGCGGAGGCGGCGCACCTGGCCTGATCGCGACAGTTTGTGGAACCCCGTGCGCGGAAGCGGGGCCTCGACTGTCCGAGGTGGTCACCTGGAGGTTGCACTGCGCGAGCAACCCGCTGCCTTCCGGCGTCGGCGTCACGCAGTTGACGATTTCGATCGGCGTGCCCGCAAAGGCGATCTCGGGGACGACACAATGATGCGTTCCCGCAAGCGCCGGCCAAATGTGAGTTCCGGTGAGGGTGTTGGGATCACATTGTGATGTTCCTCCCTTCCAGAACGCGATGTATGCTCTTCGATATGTCGCGCCACCGGCCCGGTCGCGAAAAGCAAGAATCAAACCCTCAACGAGGCGAAGCAGGCGATGACGACTCTGAAAGGCTTGCGCGATCGCGCGATGCTGCCGACACTGGATTCCGCGTATCCAGCCTGCGTGCGAGTGCAGCGCCAAACGGCCAGAACTGCGTCAATCCCGTCGACCCAAAGTCAAGGGCATGCGCCTACTGCGGCGCTTGAGGCACGAATTTCAACGCTCGGAGAATGCCAGTGTCCAAGTTAGCTATCAAGCGGTGTCGCGCACAAACGTAGCGCGCAATCGATGGTTTTCTCTAAGGTATTAAGGGGAAGGCGGCCATGAAAATCCTATGGGTCGATGACCACGAAATTCTCTGCGTTGCTCTTTCCGAATATGTCCAAACACACGCATCCGAGTTGTGCGTAGTCCCAATCGAAGTCACACCCGTATTTACGCTTGCCAGCGCGCTTGAAGAAATGAGCAAGGTACCTCCCCCAGACCTTGTATTCCTGGATCTCAATCTGGACGGTGAGAACCGTGGCGCCACGACGCTGGAACATTTCCAGGCTGGCAATCCATCCAATGTTCCCGTGGTCGTCTGCACGGGACTCGCTCCTGGAAACGATGATGAAGTTGAAATCTTGCGAATGTGCATGCGTGACTACGCTGCTCGAGGAATCATTTTGAAGGGCGGCGCACACAAAAAAATGTTCATTGGACTGAGCAGGATTTTAGGAGGTGAACTCTGGATTCCGGAAGAAGTCTTGATGCGCTTTGCCTGCTCGACGCAAGGGCCTTCAGCTATCCGGAATCAGCATCATCTTGGACTCTCTACACGAGAGTGGGACGTGGCGCGTTGCATTGCAGGTGGCCTCTCAGGAAAACAGATCGCAAGAGAGCTTAACGTCACCGAGGGACATGTCAGGCAGGTTTCCTGTGTTATTTACGACAAACTTCAAGTCAGAAACCGCGTAGAAGCGGCACTTAAAGTCAATGCCGAGCTGA
The DNA here is from genome assembly GCF_900108945.1 of Paraburkholderia diazotrophica. Taxonomy (GTDB): domain Bacteria; phylum Pseudomonadota; class Gammaproteobacteria; order Burkholderiales; family Burkholderiaceae; genus Paraburkholderia; species Paraburkholderia diazotrophica. The sequence continues at coordinate 2,121 of NZ_FNYE01000100.1, forward strand.
CCGGTGGAAATGGGCCAGCTAAGGGACAGCCGTGAAAACCTCTGTGACACCATGGTTAACCGTTGTAGTGCGATCACTAGCATCCGCCTTCTGTCGATATTTTTGGCTTATGTTTTGCCAGCAAGGTCAATAAGGTCTGTTCAGAAACCGGTTTCGACAGAAGCTTCATGCCACTCGCAGCTACTTTTTTGAGC
>NZ_FNYE01000004.1 GCF_900108945.1 Paraburkholderia diazotrophica
TGACAGATGGTCCGACCGGGTTTCTCAACCCCATCGGACCTTCCTCAATTTCTTTCTGTGTGAGACTCGATTACTTTCGCTACCGGTGATTCCGCAGAACCACCGCGCGCCGCCATCGAGCACCCACATCTGTCGGCTGTTAGTTTTTAAAGAACATCCGCACGAGGCGCCTTGCCTTCGTTGCGTTGCTGCATCAGCAGCAGAGAAACGAGATTATGCAGAACCTTCCGGTGTTCGTCAACAGGTTTTTTGCATCATCGCTTCAAACCCTGCCGGCTACACCACCGCGCCGTTTCTGCCGCGGCCCCCCCCGCTGTGTCGCGCCACAAACCGCGCACCCGAACGAAGGACGCGAATCTTAGGTCATCCACGGACCAATGACAAGGGTGTGACGGAAGTTTTTTATCGGCGGCTTATTTGCTCGACGTGCCTGGCGCCTTCTCCACTTGCGCGACCGTATCGGCAGGTTGGCTGCCCGTACTCGCCGCCAGCTCGCGGGCATCCGGTGAACCAATTGTCCAGTCGTGCAGCACCGTATAAGCCACGGCAAGAAGCGTCGGCCCGATAAACACGCCCAGGAAACCAAACGCGAACGCGCCGCCCAGAATGCCGAGCATCACGAGGATCAGCGGCATGTCGCTGCTCTTGCCGATCAGAATCGGCTTGATGACGTTATCGGACATGCCGACGACCAGCACGCCCCAAACCACGAGAAAGATTGCCCAGCCCGTTTCGCCGCCGTGATAAAGCCAGATTGCAGCGGGCAGCCATACCACGACGGGGCCGCCGGGAATCACCGACAGGAAGAAAGTCGCGAGCCCCAACAGCGCCGGCGCCGGCACGCCCGCGATCCAGCAGCCGAAACCGGCCAGTACGCCCTGCACCAGCGCCGTCCCGAGGATGCCGTACACCACGCCCTTCACCGTGCTGCCCGCCAAAGTCAGCAGATAGTCGGCGCGCTCGCCCGCGATACGCCGCATGCCCAAGTTGAGCCACGCGGCAGCGCCCTCGCCGCCCGTATAGAAGAAGAAAGTGAGGATGATGCTGAGCGCCAGCATTCCGAGACCGTGCGTGACGGCGAGCGCCGCAGCGAGTATCCACTTGCCGGCCGGCGCGGCCAGCACGCGCAACTGCGCGACCATTTCCGAGTTGCTGCTCGTCACGCGCTCCCAGAAGGACTCGATGGTCGAGCCGACAAGCGGAATGCGCGCAACCCAGTCCGGCAGATCCGGCAAGCCCGAATCCATCAGACGCTCGACGAACGCGGTGATGTCCTTCGCATGCGCACCCAGCGCAAAACCCGCATAGACGAACGGCCCCAGCACGACGACCAGAATGATGAGCACGATCAGCGTCGCGGCCCATTTACGCCGCCCTCCAAGCGTCGCGGACAATTTGCGATAGAGTCCCCACGAGCTGTAGCTGAGAATCGCGCCCCACAGCAGCGCCGTCGTGAACGGCGCCAGCACCAGTAGCGAGCCGCCGACCAGCAGCAGCAGCGCGAACACGGCTGCGAGCCGCTCGATCAGTTGGTCCGATTTCACCATGCGCCTCTCCCGATGCCATTCCCGCCAGACCGCGGCGACCAACACGCAGACGGCCAAACGTCTGCAAAAAAAGTATAGGAAAGTGCGAAAGAAAGCACTGATCGACGGCAACGACGCTGACAGAACGCGCCGCCACCCGCCCTTTCGCGGCTGCGGGACGCCCGCTCGACGGGCCAACGACTGCCAGCAATGCGTGTCGATAATATGTCGACGCAGAAAGGACTAGAATATATGGTTCTCTGCACACAACCTCCGGATTTATGCGCTCGCGAATCGCCAAACGTCTCCCTCCCGACGCCGACAAGCTGGTCGGTCTTTCGCTCGCGCTTTTCGCGTCGGGCAGCCGCACCGAGGATCGCTTCTGGGAAGCCAAGCTGGACGCGCTGCTCGCAAAAATAGTCCGCAACGGCAACCAGACGACTCTCGACGCCGCGCTCGACCATCTTCAGCAGAATCATCCGGACGCCTATGGCGCCCTCGCTGACATGGCCGAAACACATAGCGAATCGCTGACCGTCGAGCACGACGGCGTCCAGTACGAAGCGTTGCTGATCGCCGCGCCCGTGCTGGCGTGGACGCGCTACGTGATCCCGTCGGGCTCGCTCAAAGGCGATGCGGCCGACGCGCTGCGCGCGCATCTGCAGGCGCATGTGCTGGCCGACGGCACCCGCGTCGCGATGGCGCCCTTCATGTATAGCATCGACCAATTGCCACGTCATCACGTCGAAACATGGCGTCTCGCGCAGCAACTCGCGCAGGCGGCTGTCGGCGGCGGCAACGCGAAGATCAACTTCGGCGAGTTGCCGGAAACGTCGCCCATTCTTGCCGATCCGCGCTTCCTGCTGGCCGTGGTCGCAGCGCCCGTCGGCGCGCCTGTGTTCCGCTGGCAGGAAGAAGAGCACGGCACGCGCATCGAGCGCGGCCAGTGTCTCGAGCAATGGGCGACGCAAGGCGGCGCCAACCTGGCCGTCGTGCTGCCGGGCTGCGAGTTCGAATGCCTGTTGCCCGATGCGTACTACTCGGCCTGCCGCGACGCGGACGAGCGCGTGCGCCCGCACACGGTACGCACGGCAGTCCGCTATCTGTTCGACACGATCGGCGCGACGCCCGATGAATTGCGCGCCGTCGTCGCTGGCTTCGGCGAGCGGCGCATCGACGAATACCGCATCGGCTTCACGCGCCGTGGCAGCAACGATGTTATCTACGGCGTCGTGTGGCCGCTGTACGGCCGCGAGAACGGCGACCCCGGCATCGACGAAGAACCGCAAGAAGCGATGGCAAGCGACGGCCCGCTCGAAGACATCGTCGCGCTGCTGAAAGAAACGGGCATCACCGATATTCGCCGTCACGCGGGCCGCTTCGAGCCGGAATATTGTGACGACTGCGGCGTGCCGCTTTATGCGGATCCGCTCGGCGAGATCGTTCATGCTGAAATGCCCGAAGATGCCGAGCCCGCGCAACCGCATTTCCACTGATCACTTCAGAATTTTCTCTGCGTCGAATCAAGCCCCGCTGAATGCGGGGCTTTTTTCATGGCACTCGTCCTATGCCACCTGGACAGGCCGTCACGAGACAGGGAATTTGTCATCATCGTTGCGATGGTGCGTCGCTGCACGACGACAATCTCGTCGCGTGCAGCGCGCCGCCACGACCGATCGATCAGGAGGCAGTGCATGCGATTTTCAGTTCTCAACTCGGACGCCGAACGCAGGGAAGGACTCAAGGCGCTTCTGCGGCAAATCGACCGACAGGCACGCTTCGGCGAAGCGCAGGACTGGCCACAGGCGGAGCGCACGTTGCGGCGCCTTGAGCCGGACCTGCTGCTGATCGACTGGGAAGACTGGATGTCGCCCGCCGACGCACGCGCGCTGCTCGCCAACCATCCGGGTCTGCCCGTCGCCGTGCTGGTCGATGATATATCGCCAGCTCACGTGCGCGCGCTCGTCGAAAAAGGCGTGCTCGGCGTCATTCCGCGTACGACCGATCCGCGCGTGATCGTGCGCGCACTCGAAATGGTTCTGCTCGGCTGTCATTACATCCCGGCCGGCGCGTTGTCGCTCGACGCGCCGACGCACGGCGGCAAGCTCGCACGTCCTCGGACGGAAGCGCGTTCGCTCGACCTGATCCCGACGCCGCCGAAGCGGCCGCGCTTCGCGGGCGGCCTTTCGCCGCGACAGGAACAGATCATGCGCTGCGTCCATATGGGCAGCACGAATAAAATGATCGCACGCGCACTAGGCATCAGTGAGGGCACCGTGAAAATCCATCTGGCGACGATCTTTCAGCAACTCGGCGCGCCGAACCGCGCAGCCGCCGTGGCCATCTACAACGGCTGGCTCACCGCGCAGCTCGAGGTGCTGCGCAGCGGACACAATCGCATCCCGCGGCCCGCGCGCGTGACGTCGAATGTTGCGCCGCTTCGTCAGCGCAAGCCGCGCACGTTCCGTTATCCGTTGCCTGCCAACGACAACGCGAATGCGCTGCCGATGGCGGCCGAAGCGACCACGCCTTACGGCGCGCGCCGCAAGAGCCGCGCACCCGACGACGGCGCGATGTAAAGGTTCAAAGGAAGCAACCGTGAATCGACATAAAACGTTGCTGGCACGGAATCCGCTCACACCTTTGGGCCTTCAACGAGTAATATGAAGACATGGGTTTCCTCTATACGCCGCTTCCGTTCTGGGTCGCTGTCGGTGGCTGGATCGCCGCTGTGGCCCTGCTCGCGCTCGCGTTCTGGAAGAACCCGTTCAAGCGATTGCAGGAACCCGTGCTTCAGCATGTGTGGCTCGCGATCATCGTCGCCGTTTCGGTGCTGTGGGCGACGAACGCATGGCTCGAAGACGGCACTGTGATTCACCTGCTCGGCGCAACGCTCGTCGTCACGCTGTTCGACTGGGGTCTTGCGCTCATCGCGATGGCCGTCGTCACCGGCCTCGCCGCCGTCGTCTTCGATGCACCGTGGCAAGGCATCGCGCTTACGTTCCTCGTATTCGGCGCAGTGCCCGTTGGTGTATCGACGCTTCTGCAGCGCGCGAGTATCGCATGGCTGCCGCGCAATCTGTTCATGTTCATCTTCGGGCAGGGCTTCGTGTCACCTGCGATTGCCGTTTCGGTCGCGTCAGCGGTTGCGCTGGGAACGCACATCGCGCTTGCCGACGGTTCGATGTCCGTTATCCCGGCCGGCTATGCATTCAGTGTGTTCCTGCTTGCCTCGGGCGAATCGTGGTTCACGGGCATGTCGACTGCATTGATCGCCGTCTATCGTCCCGCGTGGGTCACGACTTATGATGTGCGGCGCTATCGTCTCGGCGGCCCACGCACCTGAGCGCTTCGTGAGCTAACCTTAACCGTCGATGTCTGTCTGAAACGCTCGCGCTTACGCGTCTGCGAGCTGACACGCAAGCAGCACAGGCGCACCCATCTCCGCTTGAGTTGCGTCACGACGAAGCCGCAAAATATTTCTGCCGGGATTGAACTCAACCCCTTCGATGGGCATCTTATTTGCCTGAAGTCTCCAAAGCATTTCACAGCATTTTTTACCCAGATAGATGGAACGCACCAACGCACCGCGCCGATTGCTGCGGTTGGTCGGCCGGTTAGCGGTGTGGGCTGCGAGCGCGTCGCTCGTGTGCGCTATGCCCGCCTTCGCCGATCAACTCGGGCAGCACAACGACCTCGTCAACAAATTCATCAACGAAATGCACGCCGATCCGCTCGTCGCGGATTGCGCCGCGCATGGCGATTTCGTCGCGAGCACATCGACGGCTTTCGATCACGTGGAGTTTCCGCCCAGCTCGTTCGATAGCGCGCATGCAGCCGTCACCCCCTGGAACGATTCGTTCGACGAAGGCAAGCAGAAGGTCAAGGTCGACAACATCGTGACCGTCGAAGGTCTCGGCATTCCGCAAGGCGGCGGGGATCCGTCACAACTCAAGTTCCGCTGTGGCTATGTCGGCCCGCAGATGCTCGCATTCAGCTGGAACGATCCCGTGCCGCCGTTGCGCGCGCGTAGCGCAGCATCCTCAGGCTCGCACGGCGCGACAGGCAAGCACGCGGGCGGCAAGGGCTCGAAGAAGAAGTCTGGCGGAAAATCGACGAAGGGCGGCGCAGCCGGCAAACCGGCTACCAAACAGAGCAGCAAATCGTCGGGCAAGCCGGTGACGGCCAAGAGCAGCGCGACGAAGAGCAATGCCTCGAAGGCGAGCACGAAGAAGTCGGCGGCGAAGAAAAAGCAATGACGCTTGCGTAACGGCAGCGTCGAACGTCCGATCAAACGACAAGCAAAAAGCGAGGCCACACATCATGTGTGGCCTCGCTTTTTTTGCATACCTTTAGTACGCGCCAATTCGATGCACGTAAGCGGCCAGGCGCCGTCAGACAAACGCCTCCATATGCCAGAGAATCGCCTGCAGCATCGCCGCGCCGAGCGATGCGCTGCGCTCTCCGTTCCAGCCCACGCGCTCGTCCGGCAGATTCGCGTTGTCCTTGAACGGCATCTCCAGCGTCAGCGACAGGCAGCCGAACTCGTTGCTGATGTACTTCGACGCGAGCTTGAGCGCATCCTGCCGATACTTGCTCGCTTCGTAACCATACTTGTCCTGGAAGTCGGGACTCGCGTGCTTGAAGCCTTCGACAAACGCCGTCTGTTCCTGCCGTTGCCGCTCGGTAAAGCCCCGCAGCATCTCGGAGCCCGCGACGAACACATATGGCAGCGCTTCGTCGCCGTGAATGTCGAAGAACAGATCGCAGCCGGTCGCATGAATCGCGTCGCGCACGAGCAGCACTTCGGGACTGCGCGCGGCATCCGGCTCCATCCATTCGCGATTCAGGTTCGCGCCCGCCGCATTCGTGCGCAGATTGCCATGCACGCTGCCATCGGGATTCATGTTCGGCACGATAAAGAAGTCGGCGTAATCGTAGAGCTTGCGCGCGACGGGGTCGCCTGACCAGTCGCCCCACCCCGCGAGCCGCTTCACCAGTCCTTCGACGAACCATTCGGCCATCGTCTCGCCCGGATGCTGGCGAGCGATGATCCAGATTTTCTTCTTGGGCTTCAGCGTTCCGTCGTCGAGCAGCGTCGGCGTGCCGAGCGTCAGCAGCGACATCGGCCGGCCTTCGACGGTCTTGCCGAGTTCCGTCAGCGCGGCATGCGGCATCTGCTGGACGGCGCCGAGAAATTCCGAGTGGCGCTCTTCGCTATACGGCTCGAAGTACGCGTAGTAGATGCTGTCGAAATCGGGCGTGTGATCGATGGTGAGCACGCGGCCGTCATACTCGGTCGGCACGCGGAACCAGTTCACGCGATCGTAGCTCGCGCACGCCTTATAGTTGCGCCAGCCTTCGGCGAACGCGCAGTCGGCGGCGTTCTCGAACGTCATCACGCAGCGCTCGCCGCGCGCGCCCGTCAGGCGGAAATAGAACCACTGCGCGAAGTCGGCGTGGCTGTCGGGTCGCACGCGCAAACGGATGTTATCGGCCTGCTCGCACGACAGGACTTCGATCGCGCCGGCGTCGAAGTTGCTCGTAATGGATAACGTCATGATCTCTTTCCTGCTCGTTTGGCGCGGCGTCAATCCGCGATGCGCCGGCGAAATACGTAAGTGGAATCGTTCGATGCGTCGGCGTCGAACGCATAGCCTTCGGCATCGAAGGCCTTGAGCTGCTCCGGCGCATCGAGGCGATGCTCCACCGCGAAGCGCGCCATCAGACCGCGCGCGCGTTTCGCGTGAAAGCTGATGATCTTGTAGCGGCCGCCCTTCCAGTCCTCGAACACGGGCGTAACGACGGGCGCGGCGAGCAGCTTCGGCTTGACGGACTTGAAGTATTCCGTCGACGCGCAATTGATCAGCACGCGCGAATCACCGGCTTTTTTCTCCAGCTGCCGGTTGAGCGCCTGCGTGATGCGCTCGCCCCAGAACGCGTACAGATCCTTGCCGCGTTTGTTCGCAAAACGAGTGCCCATTTCGAGCCGATACGGCTGCAACAGATCGAGCGGACGCAAGAGACCATACAGCCCGGACAACACTCGCACATGCTGCTGCGCGTAGTCGAGATCGGATGCCGAGAGCGACTTCGCGTCGAAGCCTTCATACACGTCGCCGTTGAATGCGAGCACGGCCTGCTTCGAATTGGACACGTCGAATTTCGGCGACCAGTCGGCGTATCGCTGAAAGTTCAGATGCGCGAGCTGATCGGAAATGTCCATCAGCGATGCAATGTCTTGCGGCGACAGACGGCGCAGATCGCCGATCAGTTGGGCGGCGTCATCGACAAAATCGGGGATCGTGTGCTTCTTGACGTGCGGCGGGGTGTCGTAGTCGAGCGATTTGGCCGGCGACAGAACGATTATCATAGAGGCTTTCAGGCACGCCGTGCCTGGCGGTCAAAGACGAAAGCCAGATTGTAACGAATGCCCGAAACCCCTGCCTTGCCTCAAAAGAACGCCTCCGCAGCCACGCCCGCTATCGTGCTCGATTCGAACGTGTGGATCGATATTCTCGTGTTCGACGATCCGCACACGCGCCCCATTCTCGCCGCGCTCGAACGCGGCGCGTTGCGCGCGCTGATCGACGCGCGGTGTCTCGCGGAACTGACGCACGTGCTCGACTATCCGCAGTTCGAAAAGCGCGCCGTCGACAAAGCCGCCGCGCTCGCAAGGCTTGCGCGGCTGTCGACGCTCGTCGAGCCGCCCGCTCCCGCCGATCACACTGACGACACGCGCCCGCTGCCCAAATGCAAGGACCGCGACGATCAGAAATTCCTTGAGCTTGCGCATGCAATGCAGGCCGACTGGCTGATTTCGAAGGATCGCGCGGTGCTGAAGCTCGCGAAGCGGATCGGGCGCGATTTCGGTTTCCGGATCGCGCAGCCCGCGCCGTTCGTCGCCGAGTGCGCGCTCGCCAGCGACGAGCCCGTCGCGGCCTGAAGCCATCATGAAGAGATCCTGAAGCCGTCTCGCAGCCGAAGACCCATGCGCTTCGAGCCCGGCTCGCAGATGCGCCGCGCAGATTTTCCCTACAATCGAGCATCACACCCGCCCCCAACGGCATCGATGACCGCGGCCTCGGCAACCGGGCGCCGCATTCGGACCGCGAGATGAACGCACCGCACGACACGACGATCACGCCTATGACGACCACGCCCCCTTCGTTCCCCTCCCGCCTGCCGAACGTCGGCACGACGATCTTCACCGTGATGAGCGCGCTTGCCGTCGAAAAGGACGCGGTCAATCTCGGCCAGGGCTTTCCGGATTTCGATTGCGATCCGCGCATCGTCGAAGCCGTGTCGAACGCGATGCGCGAAGGTCACAACCAGTACCCGCCGATGGCGGGCGTCGCACCGCTGCGCCAGGCCATCTCCGACAAGATCTCAAACCTGTACGGCCGCCGTTACGACGCGACGACGGAAATCACCGTGACGGCAGGCGCAACGCAAGCGCTTCTGACGGCCATTCTGTGCGCCGTGCATCCGGGCGATGAAGTGATCGTCGTCGAGCCGACTTACGACAGCTATCTGCCGTCGATCGAGCTCGCGGGCGGCAAGCCTGTATTCGTGACGCTCGAAGCACCCGACTACGCGATTCCGTTCGACAGGCTCGCTGCTGCCATTACGCCGAAGACGCGCATGATCCTGATCAACACGCCGCACAACCCGACGGGTACGGTCTGGCGCGCTGACGACATGAAAAAGCTCGAAGAGATCGTGCGCGGCACCAACGTGCTGATCCTGTCCGACGAAGTCTACGAACATATGGTCTACGACGGCGCGCCGCACGAAAGCGTCGCGCGCTATCCGGAGCTTGCGCAGCGCAGCTTCGTGGTGTCGAGTTTCGGCAAGACGTATCACGTGACGGGCTGGAAGGTCGGCTACGTGGCCGCGCCCGCGCCGTTGATGGCTGAATTTCGCAAGGTTCATCAGTTCAACGTGTTCACCGTCAACACGCCGATGCAACTGGGCCTCGCGCATTACATGCAAGACCCGGCGCCGTATCTGAACCTGCCCGCGTTCTATCAGAAGAAGCGCGACTTCTTCCGCGCCGGTCTCGAAGGCACGCGCTTCAAGCTGCTGCCGTGCACGGGCACGTATTTCCAGTGCGTCGACTATTCGGCCATCAGCGACATGCCCGAAGCCGAATTCGCGCAATGGTTGACGAGCGAGATCGGCGTCGCGGCGATTCCCGTGTCGGCGTTCTATCACGAGCCGCATGAATCGGGCGTCGTGCGCTTCTGCTTCGCGAAGAAAGAAGACACGCTCGCGACCGCGCTCGAACGGCTGGCGCGTCTCTGACATGGCGCGCGCGATGTCGCGAACGAACCCAGGTTCTTCGCCATCGCGCGCGAAGCGGTCCGGCGCACCCGCTTCGTTACTTCTTCCTTTGCGCGTCGACGTACGCCTTGCGGTCGTCTGTCACGCGTTGCGCAGCCGGCCGCGCATTGATCGCCTTCACGTACGGCTTCCAGTCGATGCCGACATCGAGCAGAAAATCGCGTCCGTAAATGGCCTGCGTCGCCATGCCGACCAGCGGCAGACTCACAAAGCCCGCGACGTCCGCGATGCTGAACCGGTCGCCGCGCAGATACGGCGTGAACTTCGCAAGCCGTCTGAAGCCGTTTATGTGATGGATCAACAGTTTCTCGGTGCGCCCCTTGGTGGCATCAGTGATCGTGCCGCCGAAGAACGCCTGCTTGTACAGATTGCGCGCCACCAGTTCGAGATGCACATCGACGAACGTGATCAGCTCGCGCTCTTTCGCGGCTTCCCACGGATCGGGCGAGAACATCGCCTTTTCCGGGTAGGCAGCAGCCAGATATTCGATGATCGCCTGCGACTCGCACAGGCTGCCATGCTCCGTTTCGATGAACGGCACCTTGCCGAGCGGCGAATGCGTGAGAAACGCCTCATCCTGGCTCGGCATCGAAAGCACTTCCTCGAACGGAATGCCGAATTCGAGCAGCGCAAACTTCACTTTGTTGTAATAGTTGGACAGCGCAAAACCGTGCAGCTTGATCATCCGATGTCTCCCTGCGGATGGTTGTCGAAAGTCGTTTGTCGTTCGTCGCGCCTTGCGCTTGCGCACATCGCGCAGCGCACCGCCCGATTCGACGCGCACCGCGTCAGGCGACGAATGCGATCGATTCGAAACGAACGTACTATTTTAAAATAACCATGGAGTGAGTCACATCATGTCATCCGTCACCTCTCGCCAGTACAGCATCGAGACCGTCGGCATCGTCGGTACGGGCGCGATGGGCCGCGGCATCGCGCAGATCGCCGCGCTCGCGGGCCTCAAGGTCCGCCTCTACGATACCAATTCGACCGCCGTCGGTGCCGCGCGCGATTACCTGTCGGACACGTTCGCGAAGCTCGTCGCCAAAGGCAAGCTCGACAGTTCGCGCTCGCTCGCCGCCCTCGCCTGCGTGACGGGCGCGAATGCGCTCGAAGAACTCAAGGACTGCGATCTCGTCGTCGAAGCAATCGTCGAAAAGCTCGACGTGAAGCGCGGGCTCTTCAAGGAACTCGAAGGCATCGTCAGCGAGCGCTGCATCCTCGCGTCGAACACGTCGTCGCTGTCGATCACGGCGATTGCGGCCGCATGCGCGGACCCGTCGCGCGTGCTCGGCTATCACTTCTTCAACCCGGTGCCGCTGATGAAGGTCGTCGAAGTGATCGACGGTCTGCGCAGCGATCCGGCGGCCGGCGACGCGCTGATGGATCTGTCGCGCCGCATGGGCCACACGCCCGTGCGCGCGAAGGACATGCCCGGCTTCATCGTCAATCATGCGGGCCGCGGCATGAACACGGAAGGGCTGCGCATCGCGGATGAAGGCATCGCGAGCTTCGTCGATGTCGATCGCATCATGCGCGAGCAGGCGGGCTTTCGGCTCGGGCCGTTCGAACTACTCGATCTGACGGCGCTCGACGTATCGCATCCCGTGATGGAATCGATCTATCACCAGTTCTACGAAGAACCGCGCTTCACGCCGTCGCCGATCACGGGTACGCGGCTCGCGGGCGGCCTGATCGGACGCAAGGCGGGCGAAGGCTTCTACAAGTATGTCGACGGCAAGCAACAGGTAGATGCCGAAGCGGCCGCACCGACGGAATTGCCCAAGCGTGTGTGGGTCAGCAGCCGTATGCCCGCCGCGCGCGATGCGGTGCTCGAACTCGTCGCGAAGGCTGGCGTTACCGTGGACGATGGCGCGATGCCCGCCGCCGATTCGCTGATCGTCGTGACGCCGCTCGGTCTCGATGCGACGACGGCTGCCGTCGACGAAAGCCTGGACGCGAGCCGCGTCGTCGCGATCGATACGCTGTTCCCGCTCGTCGGCGCGCAACGCCGCACGCTGATGACGACGCCCGCGACCACGCGCGCCGCGCGCGATGCCGCGCACGCCCTGTTCGCGCACGACGGCGTGCCCGTCACCGTGATCCATGATTCGACGGGCTTTGTCGCGCAACGCGTCGTCGCGACCATCGTCAACATCGGCTGCGATATCGCTCAACGCAGAATCGCGTCGCCGCAGGACATCGATCTCGCCGTGACGCTCGGCCTCGGCTATCCGAGGGGACCGCTTGCGCTCGGCGACGCGCTCGGCGCGCAAACCATCCTCACGATTCTGCGCAACATCTTCAGCGTGCTCGGAGATCCGCGCTATCGCCCGTCGCCGTGGCTCGCGCGCCGCGCGCAGCTCGGCATGTCGCTGACGCAGGCCGATGCCGCGGACAACGGCAACGCACAGGAGCACGCATAATGGCCGCCGAACTGCTCGCCTGCCGCCCAGCCGAAAGCGAATCGACGCTCGTGCTGACGCTCTCGAATCCGGGCGCGCGCAACGCGATGCACCCGGACATGTACGCGGCCGGCATCGAAGCGATGGATACGGCCGAGCGCGATGCGTCGATCGGCGCCGTCGTCATCACAGGCGCCGACCAGTTCTTCTGCGCGGGCGGCAACCTGAACCGCCTGCTGGAAAATCGCGCGAAAAATCCTTCCGTGCAGGCGCAAAGCATCGATCTGCTCGGCGAATGGATTGCCGCGCTGCAGGCCTCGTCGAAGCCCGTGATCGCGGCCGTCGAAGGCGCGGCGGCAGGCGCGGGCTTCTCGCTCGCGCTCGCATGCGACCTGATCGTCGCCGCCGACGACGCGAAGTTCGTGATGTCTTACGCGCGCGTCGGCCTCACACCCGATGGCGGCGGCTCGTGGTTCCTCGCGCGCGCGTTGCCTCGCCAGATCGCGACGGAAGTACTGATCGAAGGCAAGCCGATCGGCGCGACGCGTCTTTATGAGCTTGGCGTCGTGAACCGGCTCGCGAAGCCGGGCGCCGTGCGCGATGCAGCCATCGCGTGGGCCGACGATCTCGGCAAGGTGTCGCCGAACGCGAAGGCGCGCATCAAAGGCCTGATCGCGGCGGCGGGCATACAGTCGCTGCCCGATCACCTCGTCGCGGAGCGCGACAGCTTCGTCGCGTCGCTGCATCATCGCGACGGGCTCGAAGGCATCACGGCGTTCCTCGAAAAGCGCGCGCCCCACTACAAATGAGCACGCCGACGCAATCGGGCTATCAGCTGCCGAAGCGCCGCCGCATCTATCTGATGCGGCACGGCGATGTCACGTACTTCGACGCGTCGGGTCGCACGATCGACCCGGAACGCGTGCCGCTCAATGAGAACGGCCGCGCTCAGGCGGACGCCGCGGGCCGCGAGTTCGCCGGGCAGAACGTGCGCTTCGATCGGGTGATCGTCAGCGGCTTGCCGCGCACGGTCGAGACGGCGCAGCGCGTGCTCGCGCAAATGAACCGACACGATCAGCAAGTCGAAATCGAACCCGCTTGGGAAGAAATACGCAGCGGCGCACCCGGCTCGATTCCCGCTGCCGATCTCGAAGCGGCGTTTCTCGGCGCGTTCGACGGCATCGTGGCGGAAGACACGCGCTTTCTCGGCGGCGAGACGATCGGCGAACTGTTCGACCGCGTGCTGCCCGCCGTGGCCGCGCTGCGCGACGACACATCGTGGGATGTCACGCTGCTCGTGCTGCACGGCGGCGTCAATCGCGCGATCCTGTCGCACGCGTTGACCGCGGGCGGCCGGACGTTCTTCGGCCATATCTCGCAGGCCACAGGCTGCATCAATGCGCTCGACCTTGGCGACGCGCCGCGCGACTGGGTCGTGCGGCTCATCAATCACTCGCCGCCGTCGCCGCTGCATCGTGACGTGCGCAACACGACGATGGAAATGCTTTACGCGCAATACGTCCGATACAAGGGCACCTAGAAGTCGCCAATCGTTCGTCCAATGGAGGAGACATGCCGCAAGACGCGACACCAGCCGGATCGACGACTCAAACCGACTACTCCGCTTTCGAAGGCACGCGGCCTGTCAGCGAACGGCAGCGCATCGACGTCGATGCGCTTTCCGCATGGCTCGCGCAGCACATCGAATACTTCGCGGGGCCGCTGACGCTCGAACAGTTCGCGGGCGGCCAGTCGAATCCCACCTTCAAGCTGATCACGCCCGCGCGCTCATACGTGATGCGCGCGAAGCCTGGCCCTTCCGCGAAACTGCTGCCGTCCGCGCATGCGATCGAACGCGAGTACCGCGTGATGGATGCGCTGCGCCACACCGATGTGCCCGTCGCGAAGATGCTCGCGCTGTGCGAGGACGAAAGCGTGATCGGCCGCGCGTTCTACGTGATGGAGTTCGTGCAGGGCCGCGTGCTGTGGGATCAGTCGCTGCCCGGCATGACACCTGCGCAGCGCGGCGCGATCTACGACGAGATGAACCGCGTGATCGCCGCGCTGCATAGCGTCGATGTCGGTGCGGTAGGTCTCGCCGGCTATGGCAAGCCGGGCAACTATTTCGCGCGGCAGATCGGCCGGTGGAGCAAGCAGTATCAGGCATCGGAGACAGAGCCGATCGACGCGATGAACCGCCTGATCGAATGGCTGCCGCAGCACATGCCCACAGAGACGGACGAACGGAACGAGCGTGCGTCCGTCGTGCATGGCGATTACCGGCTCGACAATCTGATCTTTCATCCGCATGAGCCGCGCGTGCTCGCCGTGCTCGACTGGGAGCTGTCGACGTTGGGCGATCCCCTCGCCGACTTCGCGTATCACTGCATGGCGTGGCACGTCGATCCCGCGCAGTTTCGCGGCATCGCGGGGCTCGACTGGGCCGCGCTCGGCATTCCCGACGAGGCACAGTACGTGCAACGTTACTGCGAGCGCACGGGCTTCACGATTCGCGGCGACTGGAACTTCTATCTCGCGTACAACATGTTCCGCATCGCGGCGATCCTGCAAGGGATCATGAAGCGCGTCGTCGACGGCACGGCGGCGAGCGAACAGGCGCTCGACGCGGGCCGCCGCGCGCGGCCGATGGCCGAACTTGCGTGGCGCTACGCAGAAAGTGCGCTGATTGAACATCGCCGCTGCCGTTCAGTCAGTCTGTAGAGCGGATTCAACGTCATCCATGAGGGCAAGATGAATTTCGACTACACCCCGAAGGTCCAGGCATTGCGCGAGAAGCTGCTCGCATTCTTCGACGAGTACATTTACCCGAACGAGCAGGCCTTTGCCGCCGAAGTCGCGCGCAATCGCGAAGCAGGCAACGCGTGGGTGCCGACCGAGCTGATCGAAAGCCTCAAGCAAAGCGCGCGCGATGCGGGCCTGTGGAATCTCTTCCTGCCCGACTCCGAGCGCGGCGCCGGTCTCACGAATCTCGAGTACGCGCCGCTGTGCGAGATCATGGGCCGCGTGCCGTGGGCGCCCGAAGTGTTCAATTGCAGCGCGCCCGACACCGGCAACATGGAGACCGTCGAGCGCTACGGCAGCGACGAGAACAAACGCGAGTGGCTGGAACCGCTGCTGCAAGGGCAGATTCGATCGGCGTTCCTAATGACGGAGCCGGAAGTCGCGTCATCGGACGCGACCAACATTCAGACGAGCATCGTGCGCGACGGCGATACGTATGTGATCAACGGGCACAAGTGGTGGTCATCGGGCGCGGGCGATCCGCGCTGCAAGCTCTTCATCGTGATGGGCAAGACCGATCCGGAGGCGCCGCGTCATCAGCAGCAGTCGATGATTCTCGTGCCCGCCGACGCGACGGGCATCACCGTGCATCGTCCGCTGACGGTGTTCGGCTACGACGACGCGCCGCACGGCCACATGGAGATCACGCTCGACAACGTCCGCGTGCCGGCCGCCAACATGTTGCTGGGTGAAGGACGCGGCTTCGAAATCGCGCAGGGGCGGCTCGGGCCGGGACGCATCCATCACTGCATGCGCCTGATCGGACTCGCCGAACGCGCGCTCGAGTTGATGTGCAAGCGCACGCTGCAACGTGTCGCGTTCGGCAAGCCGATCGCCGCGCAGACGGTCACGCAGGAACGCATCGCAGAAGCGCGCTGCCTGATCGAGCAGGCGCGCCTGCTGACGCTGAAGACGGCATACATGATGGACACTGTCGGCAACAAGGGCGCGCGCGGCGAGATCGCGATGATCAAGGTTGTCGCGCCGAACATGGCGTGCCAGGTGATCGACTGGGCGATGCAGGCACACGGCGCAGCGGGCATGTGCGACGACTTTCCGCTCGCGTATGCGTACACGACGGCACGCTGGCTGCGCTTCGCCGATGGTCCCGATGAGGTGCATCGGAATGCGATTGCGAAGGTTGAACTGGCGAAGTATCGCGATTTGGGTACTGCGTCCGCTTCTCGCACAGACGTGCCGGGCGCGGGTTCATGATCGGGCCTTGGCAGGCCGTCAGCGGCCTCAGGCGAACTGTGGTCTAATTTTTTTGTCTCTGCGGCGCTGGTTGGTTTTGGGTTTTCCAGGCGTGCCGCTGGCATCCGCTTTAGCGCCTCGCGGCGCGGGCGTTGCCCCTGTGCGGGGCGGCACCTACTTTTCTTTGCCGCCGCAAAGAAAAGTAGGCAAAAGAAAGCGGGCTAACACCGCCCGCGCTTGACGATTACCCACGGGCTCTCAACGTGCCCGTGTTTCGCACGGCAATGTGCTGGCTTGTGCTTGTTGCCAGCGCTCCCGCTAAACGCCTCACCCACTTCATACGCGTGTGGCACGGCTAAAGCTATCGAACGCTTCAGCGCCGCATGTCGGTAGTGAATGAGGTTGCTGTGTCGTAGAGGGCAACGCCCGCACTGTAGCCGCATCGCGTAGCGCAGATTTCCTGTGTGGTGCGAATGCCTACACACAGTTTGCCGCAAAGGGGCCGGAATATTCGATGTCGCCGGCTGCAACGGAGGTGCATGAAGCGGGTGAGGCATTTGCTCGGTACGCTGGCAACGAAGGCGGACCCGCAAGTTGCCGCGCGAAATATGGGGACGTTGAGAGCCCGTGGGTAAACGTCAAGCACTGGCGGTGTGAGCGGCTTTGCCTACTTTTCTTTGCCGCTGCAAAGAAAAGTAGGTGGCGCCCCGCACAGGGGCAACGCCTGCGCCGCGAGGCGCATCGCGGATGCCAGCGAAAGAGCAAAAAACCGAACAGCGTCGCAGACAACCAGACATACGGAAGGAGCCACGATGATCGACGTCTACAGCTGGGCAACCCCGAACGGCCACAAGATTCACATCATGCTCGAGGAGACGGGCCTCGAATACAAGGCGCATCCCATCAACATCGGCGCTGGCGATCAATTCACGCATGCGTTTCTAGAGATCAGCCCGAACAACAAGATTCCCGCCATCGTCGACAGCGACGGACCGAAACGCGCGGACGGCAAGCCGTTTTCGCTGTTCGAGTCCGGCGCGATCCTGATCTATCTCGCCGAGAAGGCAGGCAAGTTTCTCCCCACCGATCCCGCCGCGCGTTACGAAACGCTGCAATGGCTGATGTTCCAGATGGGCGGCATCGGCCCGATGCTCGGCCAGACGCACCACTTCCGCGTGTATGCGCCGCAGCCGATCGAATACGCGATCAACCGCTACACGAACGAAGCGAAGCGCCTGTACGGAGTGATGGATGCAAAGCTTGGCAAGACGCGTTATCTGGCGGGCAACGACTACACGATCGCGGATATCGCCACGTATCCATGGACGCGCTCGTGGCAAAACCAGGGTTTGCAGATCGACGAGTTTCCGAACGTAAAGCGCTGGCAGGAAGAGATCGCCGCGCGCCCCGCCGTGCAACGCGGCGTCGAAGTGCTCGCGTCGGAGCGCGTGCCGTTGATGGACGAAAAGGCGAAGGAAGTGCTGTTCGGCGCGACGCAGTACGCGAAGCACTGAGCGGCTGCATCGGCGAAGCGCGCCGTTGCGATGCTTTGAAGCTCATCGCAACCGCGCTTGCGGGCATGCTAGAAATAGTGTCGCGTGATGAATTCCGCGATGCACACGAGGCGCTCGCTGCCCTGCCGTTCGAGCGTCACGTTCCACACGATCTGCACGCCGCCCTCTTCGACATCCGTCACGCCCGACACGGCAAAGCGCGCGCGCAACTGCGAGCCCACGGGCACAGGCGCAGTGAAGCGCACGCGATTGAGCCCGTAATTGACGCCCATGCGCTGCTCGAAGACGAACGTGCTGACGAGCAGCGCCGGAATCAGCGACAGCGTCAGAAAGCCATGTGCGATCGGGCCACCGAACGGCGACTCGCGCTTGGCGCGCTCGGGGTCGACATGAATCCATTGATGATCGCCCGTCGCGACGGCAAAGCGATCGACGCTCGCCTGATCGACTTCGACCCAATGGCTCACGCGCGGCGGCTGGCCGACGAGCGCGCGCACGTCGTCGGCGTGGCTCAGCGTCAGCTCGGGCGTCATGCAGCCGCCCCGGGCTTGCGTAGCCCGAAGATCGCCTTCGAACGCACCGTGATCACGAGTTCGCCGTTCTGATTGATGCCCTGCCATTCCGTCGACACGATGCCGCGGTCGGGCTTGCTCGCCGATACGCGCTTGTCGAGGATGCTGTTGGTCATGCGGATCGTGTCGCCGACGCGCACGGGCTTGAGCCAGCGCAAGTCGTCGATGCCCGGCGAGCCCATCGACGTCGAGCCTTGCAGCATGTTGCGCACGAGCATGCCCATCATCACCGAGCATGTGTGCCAGCCGCTCGCGATCAGCGTGCCGTACGGTGACGCGGCGGCGCCGCCATCGTCGACGTGGAACGGCTGCGGATCGTACTGCTCCGCGAAGCGGATAATCTCGTCGCGAGTGAACGTGTGCGTGCCGACTTCATACGTCTTGCCGACTTCCATGTCCTCGTAGCTCAAACCCATCTGTCACCTCGTTGCATGTGTTGAAGGCGGCGCTCACGCGTCGGCCGTCGCGAACCCGGGCAGCGCGACGGAGCGCGCAAGATGATGATCGACATCGCCGAGCGTGGTCTCGATGATCGCGAGGCGCTTGAACAGATGCGCGGCCGCGACTTCGTTCGTCACGCCCATGCCGCCGTGCAGTTGCACAGCCTGCTGGCCGACGAAGCGCGCGGCCTGGCCCACGCGCACTTTCGCCGCGGACACCGCGCGGCGGCGCTCGTCGACATCATTGCTGCTGTAGCGCACGGCCGCGAGATACGTCGCGGAACGCGCCTGCTCGGTGTGAATCAGCATCTCGACCATCCGATGCTGCAGCGCCTGGAACCGCGCGATAGGCACGCCGAATTGCTGGCGCGTCTTCGTGTATTCGACGGTCGCGTGATTCAGCGCATCGAGCGCGCCGATCGCCTCCGAGCACAACAACACGATGCCGTAGTCGGCGATGTGCTCGAGCGCTGCTGCGCCCGCATGCCTGCCGTTCAGCTTGCGTGCCGGCGTCGCGTTGAACACGAGCGTCGCGGCGCGCTGGCCATCGATCGTCCGATAGTCGGTGACTTGCGCAGTGGTCTGCGTGCTCTCAGCATCGCGTGCGACGACGAACAGCGTCACTTCTCCGTCGAGCCGCGCGGGCACGATCCAACGATCGGCCTGCGCGCCGTGCAGCACCACCGACTTCGTGCCGCTCAGCACGTAGCCGTCGCCTTGACGCGTGGCCTTCGTTTCGATCACGAACAGATCGTAGCGCGCGTCGGGCTCATGAAACGCGACGGCAAGCTTGCTCTCCCCTTGCGCCGCGCGTTCGAGCAGCGCGACGTCATCATCTTCGCCCGTGCCGGCGAGCTTCAGCGCTTCGATGCCGACAGCCGTCGACCAGTACGGCTCGACGACGAGCGCACGTCCCAGCTCCTGCATCACGACCAGCATGTCGACCGTGCCGCCGTCGAAGCCGCCCTGCGCCTCGGGCACGGGCAGCGCGGTCAAGCCGAGCTCGGTGAACGCGGACCAGTGCTCTTCCGATACGCCCGCTTCCGAGCGCACGCTCGCCTGGCGCGCTTCGAAGCCGTAGTGCTTGTCGAGGTAGCGGCGCAGCGCGTCAGCGAATTGCTGTTGTTCCTCGGTGAAATTGAAGTCCATGCGCCGCTCCTCACAGTCCAAGAATCATCTGCGCGATGATGTTCTTTTGAATTTCGTTCGAGCCGCCGTAGATCGAGGTCTTGCGATAGTTGAAGTAGTACGCGGCGAGCGGCGCGGCATCGTCGTCGCCCGCGATGCTGTGCGCGCGTTCGCCTTCGAGGAACGGCACATCGAACGGCGCGGCAAGCGGCCCGACGGCTTCGACCATCAGCTCCGTCAGTCCTTGCTGCACTTCCGTGCCTTTGATTTTCAGCATTGACGCCTCCGGTCCGGGACCGCGCCCGCCCGCTTCGTTCGCCACGACGCGCTGCACTGTGACTTCGAGCGCCATCAGTTCGATTTCGAGGCTCGCGACTTTCGCGGCAAAGAGCGGATCGTGCAGCAGCGGCTTGCCGTTCTTTTTCCGCGTCAGTGAGAGACGCTTGAGAAACACGAGTTCGCGCTTCGACTGCCCGACGCGCGCGATGCCCGTGCGTTCATGACCGAGCAGATACTTCGCATACGTCCAGCCGCGATTCTCATCGCCGACGAGATTCTCGACAGGAACCTTCACGTCCTCGAAGAACACCTCGTTGACTTCGTGATCCTCGTCGAGCGTGATGATGGGACGCACGGTGATGCCCGGCGTCTTCATGTCGATCAGCAGGAACGAGATACCCTCCTGCTTTTTCGCGCCACTGTCGGTGCGCACGAGGCAGAACATCATGTCGGCGTGCTGGCCGAGCGTCGTCCAGGTCTTCTGGCCATTGACGACGTAATGGTCGCCGACGCGCTCGGCACGCGTGCGCAGCGACGCGAGATCGGAGCCCGCGCCTGGCTCCGAATAACCCTGGCACCACCAGTCGGTGCCGTCGAGAATGCGCGGCAGATAGTGGCGCTTTTGCGCTTCGCTGCCGTACTTCATCAGCACGGGCGCGACCATCGACACGCCGAACGGCAACACCGTCGGCGCGCCGACGCGCGCGCACTCTTCGTCCCAGATATGGCGCTGCGTCGCGTCCCAGTTCGGGCCGCCATATTCGGCGGGCCACGCAGGCGCCGACCAGCCGCGCTTGCCGAGCAGCTTGTGCCAGTTCGCGAAGTCGTCGCGATTCAGACGTTTGTGGTTGAGGACTTTGTCGCGCAGCTCGTCAGGCAGATTCGCTTCGAGCCAGGCGCGGATATCGGCGCGGAACGCGTCGTCGGCGAGGGAATAGTTCAGATCCATGCGCAGTGTCTCCTGGCCGCGGCCTGTCGCCGCCAGGAGCACTGCAAGCCATGGCTATTGCAGCGGCTCTTTCAGCGCGGCGGGTACGGGCAGCGGCATCACATCGATGCCTTCTTCGACAAGGGCGCGCGCATCTTCAGGCGTCGTGACGCCCCGGATGCTTCGAGCAGGCGCTTCATTGTAGTGAATGCGCCGCGCTTCCTCGGCAAAGCGGTCGCCCACGTTCTCGGTCTTTTCCAGCACCTCGCGCAGCGCGCGCATCACGTGCGCCTGCAATTCGCTAGCGTTCGCGGGAGCCTTGTCGGACGGAGCGCTCGTCGCCTTCGACAGATTCAGGCGCGGCGCCGACGGCAAACGGCTCACTTCGGTCGCACCGCAAATCGGACATTCGACCAGCTTGCGGGACAACTGCGATTCGAAGTCATCGGCGGAAGCGAACCAGCCTTCGAACCGATGATCGTGCGGACACTGTAGATCGAGGACCTTCATGTGGAATCAGGGCTTGCGTACGAGTTTAGCGCAAAATCGAAATTTGTGAACGGTCGTTCGTTAAGATCGCCTTGGCTTCTGCTTTGGCTTGCGCTCTTGCAAGCTGGCTGGCGGCGGCGCACCGACATAGCGCTCCGACATTGGGCAAGCACGAGGTGCGGCACAAAGCGGTAAGCAGAGATTTTAGCGCGTTGGCGCACGATGCGCGGAAGCGTCGATCGCCGCCCCACAACGAACGCCAGAAATGGAAAACGGCAGCACAAGGGCTGCCGTTTTGCGGGCGGTCGCCGAGTCGAAGCGGACGGCGAATCAGTCCGCCTCTGCCGCGTTCGCCGGCCATTCGCCCGACAGCAACTTCTCGAGCCAGAACGTGCCGATGATCGTCTTCACGTCGCTCAGTTGGCCCGTGCGTATCCATTCCGACACGTCCGTCACCTTCGCGATGAACGTTTCCAGGAACTCGCCGTCGTCGAGCTTGCGCTCGCCTGCCGTCAGGCCGCGCGCGACATAGATGTCGATGAACTCGGTCGAGTACGAAATGATCGGGTGAATACGCGTCAGATAGACGTACTCGCGCGCCGTGTAGCCTGTTTCTTCGAGCAGCTCGCGCTTCGCGCAGGTCAGCGAGTCTTCGTTCGGGTCCAGCTTGCCTGCCGGATACTCGTACATCACCTTGCCCATCGCATAGCGATACTGGCTTTCCATCAGCACGCGGCCGTCGTCGAAGAGAGGAATCACCATCACGGCGCCGGGATGCTGGACGTATTCGCGCGTCGCCGTTTTGCCATCGGGCAGGCGCACGGTATCGCACTTGACCGTCATGAAGGGCCCTTGATAAGCCACTTCGCTTTTGATGCAGGTCTCGATGAGCGCAGCGTCGTGATCGGGAAGTTCTGCCATGTGCGGCCTCTTGCGGCGAGAGGCGCGACGGCTGGAACCGTCAGCGCCGTTTGACGAGATATTGAAACGTGAAGCCCGGGAAGGCGAACACGATGAACAGGCTGAACGTGATCGCGTAGAACTGCCAGCCCTGTTCGAAGCGGTTGCCGGCGCGCGCTTCGAGCAGGAAGCCGAGCGCACCGACAATGAAATACAGCACGATCAGTTCGCCGATCCTGATCCACGCGCTTTTCTTCGCTGCACTCAAGGGCACGACACCGAAGAGGCGTTGATTCAGAAACGGCAAGTTGGCGCCCGCAAGCGCCAACAGCACGATGAACCATCCCGCCGCCGACATTACAGCGGCAGCGTATGCGAAATCGCGTTCAGGCAGATCGACATCAGCGGACCGGGAACGATGCCGAGCACCAGCACGGCGACACCGTTCAGTGCCAGCAGCGTGCGTTTGCAGGCGTCGCCCACGAGCGGCGTCGTGTCGACGGGGTCATCGAAGTACATCAGCTTGACGATGCGCAGATAGTAGAACGCGCCGAACAGCGACGTGATCACGGCGAGCACCGCGAGCCACGTGAGACCTGCGTTCATCGTCGCTTCGAGAACCGCGAGCTTCGCGTAGAAGCCGACCGTCGGCGGAATGCCGGCGAGCGAGAACATCATCACCATCATCACGAACGCGAAGATGGGGCTACGCTGGTTGAGGCCCTTGAAGTCTTCGAGCGTTTCGGCTTCGAACTCGCGGCGCGCAAGCAGCATCACGACACCGAACGAGCCGAGCGTCGTCAGCAGATAGACGATGCTGTAGAACATCGCCGAGCCGTATGCGCTCGCGGCCGACCCCGTCTTGCCGTCGACCACGCCGGCCAGCAGACCGAGCAGCACGAAGCCCATGTTCGAGATCGCCGAGTAAGCGAGCATCCGCTTGACGTTGCGCTGGACGATACCCGTGATGTTGCCGACGATCAGCGACAGCGCAGCGAGGATGACCAGCATCTCCTGCCAGTCGACGGCGAGCGGCAGCAGGCCCATCACCAGGAAGCGCAAGCCCCACGCGAATGCCGCAACCTTCGGACCGCCGCCGACGATCAGCGTCATCGCAGTCGGCGCGCCCTGATAGACGTCAGGCACCCACATGTGGAACGGCACGGCGCCCATCTTGAACGCGATACCCGCGACGATGAAGATCACGCCGAACAGCAGCACGACGTCGTTGATGCGGCCCGATGCAACGGCCTTCAGCACTTCGTTCAGTTCGAGCGAGCCCGTCGCGCCGTAGAGCATCGAAATGCCGTACAGCAGGAAGCCCGAAGCCAGCGCGCCCAGCACGTAGTACTTCATTGCGGCTTCGTTCGACGGGGCGGCATCGCGGCGCAGCGCGATCACCGCGTACAGCGACAGCGACATCAGTTCCAGACCGAGGTACAGCGTCAGGAAGTTGTTGCCCGAGATCATGATCAGCTGGCCCAGCAGCGAGAACATGCCGAGCAGGAAGAAGTTGCCTTCGTAAAGGCCGCGGTCTTCCAGGTACTTGCGCGAGTAGATGATCGTCAGCGCGTACCCAAGTGACACGACCGCCTTCATCACGCTGGCGAACGGATCCACCACGTACATGCGCGAGAAGAAGTACTGCGGCCCGGCGCCCGGCGCGAAGGCTTCGATGGCAAACCAGATGCCGGCCACCACCGACGAAACGAGCGCGATGAAATACGTCGTTTTGCGGCTGTCGGGCCCGGCAAAGGTGTCGTTGAGCCACGCGACGACGATGGCGGCCATCACCAGCGCGTCAGGCAACAAGGCGGTCATAGGAGCGTTTTGCATGATCTTTTAAATTCCTCCGCTCGGCATTACTGCGGTAGCGGCAGCTTCGACTGCGCGACGTGGGAGAGGAGGTTTTCCACCGACACGTGCATCACTTCGGTAAAGGGCTTCGGATAGATGCCCATGTACAGCGTCAACGCGGCGAGCACCGCCAGCATGAAGAACTCGCGACGGTTGATGTCGACGAGGCTCTTCACGTGGTCGTTCGCAACCGCGCCGAAGTACACGCGCTTGTACATCCACAACGTATAGGCCGCGCCGAGAATCAGCGTCACGGCCGCGCCGAACGCGATCCAGAAGTTGTACTGGACGGCGGCCAGAATCACCATGAACTCGCCGACGAAACCGGACGTGCCCGGCAAGCCGCAGTTCGCCATCGAGAACAGCATCACGAGCGCGGCGAACTTCGGCATCGTGTTGACGACGCCGCCGTAATCGGCGATCTGACGCGAGTGCATGCGGTCATACAGCACGCCGATGCAAAGGAACATCGCGCCCGACACGAAGCCGTGCGAGATCATCTGCACGATCGCGCCTTCCGTACCGAGCTGGTTGAAGATGAAGAAGCCGAGCGTGACGAAGCCCATGTGAGCAATCGACGAATACGCGACCAGTTTCTTCATGTCGGCCTGCACCATCGCGACGAAGCCGATGTAGATCACGGCGATCAGCGACAGCGTGATCACGACGGGTGCGAGGAAATGGCTCGCATCCGGTGCGATAGGCAGCGAGAAGCGCAGGAAACCGTATGCGCCCAGCTTCAGCATGATCGCGGCCAGCACGACCGAGCCGCCCGTCGGCGCTTCCACGTGCGCATCGGGCAGCCACGTGTGCACGGGCCACATCGGCACCTTGACGGCGAACGCGAGGAAGAACGCAATGAAGAGCAGCACCTGCGGCGTCATCGACAGCTTCGCGGCTTGCCACGTTGCCAGATCGAACGTGCCCGTCTGCGTGTACAGGTACAGCAGGCCGACCAGCATCAGCAGCGAGCCCATCAGCGTATAGAGGAAGAACTTGAACGCCGCGTACACGCGGTTCGCCCCGCCCCACACGCCGATGATGATGTACATCGGGATCAGCGTCGCTTCGAAGAACACGTAGAACAGCAGGCCGTCGGCCGCGCAAAACACGCCGACCATGATGCCCGACAGGATCAGGAACGCCGCCATGTACTGCGCAACGTTCTTCGTGATGACCTCCCACGCGCTGATCACGACGACCACCGTGATCAGCGCCGTCAGCACGACAAACCACATCGCGATGCCGTCGATGCCGAGGTGGTACGTGATATTGAAGCGATCGATCCAGCCGGCCTTCTCTTCGAACTGCAATGCGGCCGTGCTCGCGTCGAAGTCCGTGATCAGCGGAATCGTCACGATGAAACTGAGGACAGACCCGATCAGCGAAATCCAGCGCGCAGGACCGGGATTGCGATCTGATCCGATGGCCAGAACCACCAGGCCGAAAACAATCGGCATCCAGATCGCGATACTTAGAATCGGAAACGTCGTGTGCATGTGAAGTGTCTCCAGCCTGTTCTTATTTGCCGCCGAGCGTTACAAACAGGGTCAAGAGCCCCAGCATGCCGATGATCATGGCAAACGCGTAATGGTAGATGTAACCCGATTGCAGGAAACGGATCACGCTCGCGAACCAGCCGATAAAGCGCGCGCTTCCGTTGACAATACCGTCGATGACCACGACGTCGCCTTCCTTCCACAGGCCACGGCCGATTGCCACGGCGCCGCGTGCGAACACGACTTCGTTGATCTTGTCCATGTAGTACTTGTTATCCAGCAGCGTATAGATCGGACCGAACACACGGCGCAGCGTAGCGGGCAGATCCGGTCGCTGCAGATACAGGAACCACGCCACCACGACACCCGCGAGCGCCAGCCACACGGGCACACCCGACGCGGCGTGCAGACCCATCGAGGCCCAGCCCTGGAATTCTTCCGCCATCTCGTGCAGCGCCGGATGGTTTTCGCCGATGAAGATAACCTTCTCGAACGCCACGCCGTGCTGGAAGAAATCGCCGTACAGCATCGGGCCGATGCCAATCGCGCCGATCACGATCGACGGAATCGCGAGCAGGACGAGCGGCACCCACACCACCCACGGCGTTTCGTGCGGCTCGTGGGCATGGTCGTCGTGACCATGGCCGTGGCCGTGATCGCCGTGGCCGTGCGCGGCGGCTTCGGCGCCCATCGGCGAGTCAGGATGTTTCGGACCGCGGAAGCGCTCTTCACCGTGGAACACCATAAAGTACATGCGGAACGAGTACAGCGCCGTCACGAACACGCTTGCGACAACGGCGAAGTACGCGAAGCCCGAACCCGGCAGATGCGACAGCTTGACCGCATCGATGATCGAGTCCTTCGAATAGAAGCCCGAGAAGAACGGCGTGCCGATCAGCGCGAGCGAACCGACGAGCGACGTGATCCACGTGATCGGCATGTACTTGCGCAGGCCGCCCATGTTGCGCATGTCCTGGTCGTGGTGCATGCCGATGATGACCGAGCCCGCACCGAGGAACAGCAGCGCCTTGAAGAACGCGTGCGTCATCAGGTGGAACACGGCGACGGGATACGCCGATACGCCGAGCGCAACCGTCATGTAGCCGAGCTGCGACAGCGTCGAGTAAGCGACGACACGCTTGATGTCGTTCTGCACGATGCCGAGGAAACCCATGAACAGCGCCGTGATCGCGCCGATCACCGTGATGAACGACAGCGCCGAATCCGACAGCTCGAACAGCGGCGACATACGCGTCACCATAAAGATACCGGCTGTCACCATGGTTGCCGCGTGAATCAGCGCGGAGATCGGCGTCGGGCCTTCCATCGAGTCCGGCAGCCACACGTGCAGCGGGAACTGCGCCGACTTACCCATTGCGCCGATGAACAGGCAGATGCACGCGACCGTCAGCAGGCCCCAGTCGGTGCCCGGGAAAGTCAGCGAGGCCAGTTCGTGGCTTTTCGCAAACACTTCACCGTAGTTCATCGAGCCGCCGTACGCGAGGATCAGGCCGATGCCCAGAATGAAGCCGAAGTCGCCCACGCGGTTGACGAGGAACGCCTTCATGTTTGCGTAGATCGCGCTCTCACGCTTGAAGTAGAAGCCGATCAGCAGGTACGACACGAGACCCACCGCTTCCCAGCCGAAGAACAGCTGGAGGAAGTTGTTGCTCATCACGAGCATCAGCATCGAGAACGTGAACAGCGAGATGTACGAAAAGAAACGCTCGTAGCCCGTCTCTTCGTCGGCCATGTAGCCGATCGTGTAGATATGCACCATCAGCGACACGAAGGTCACGACGCACATCATCATGGCCGTCAGCGTGTCGACGAGGAAGCCGATTTCGAACTTGACCTTGCCGGCCGTCATCCATTCGTACACGGTCGCATTAAAGCTCGCGCCGTTCAGCACGTCGAGGAAAACGATGCACGAAAGAACGAACGAAATCGCGACGCCGAGGATCGTGACCGAGTGCGCACCCGCACGCCCTACCGTCTTGCCGAACAGCCCTGCGATCAGCGAGCCGGCCAGCGGTGCGAGCGCAACCGCCAGCAACAGGTTTTCATTGAGTGTCGTTGACATAAGAGCCTGTGCCTGAAATTAACCTTTGAGCTGATCGAGATCCTCGACGTTGATCGTGTCGAGGCTACGGAACAGGGTCACCAGAATTGCGAGGCCGATCGCCGCTTCGGCTGCCGCGACGGTCAGCACGAAGAAGACGAAGATCTGGCCATGCACGTCGCCAAGGTAATGCGAGAACGCGACGAAATTCGTGTTGACCGCCAGCAGCATCAGTTCGATCGCCATCAGGATGATGATGACGTTGCGACGGTTCAGGAATATGCCGACGACGCTGATCGCGAACAGGATCGCGCCGAGCACGAGGTAATGGGCAAGTGACAACATGTTTCTTCTCCTCTACGTCAGCTGTTCTTGCCGGCGCCAGCGTCGCCGGTAATGGCTTCAGGTTCAGCCAGACGTTCCTTCTCTGCTGCCATCCTGACCACGCGCACGCGGTCTTCGCGGCGCACCTTCACCTGCTCCGACACGCGCTGGCGCTTGCTGTCCTTGCCATGACGCGCGGTCAGCGCCATCGCCGCGATGATCGCGACCAGCAGCACGAGGCCAGCCACTTCGAACGCGAAGATGTAATCCGTGTAGATGACCTTGCCGATCAGGCGCGTGTTCGACCAGTCGGCGGCGCCCGCAACGGCGGCCGTCGTGTCGCGCACGGGCTGAACCGTCGCGCCATAGCCGTGCCACAGGATCAGCGCCGTTTCGACCACGATGATGGCGCCCACCACCGCTGCCATCGGCACGAAGCGTTTGAAGTCGCGCCGCAGCACGTCGAGATTGATGTCCAGCATCATCACGACGAACAGGAACAGCACCATCACCGCGCCGACGTACACCAGCACCAGCAGGATCGCGAGGAATTCCGCCTGCAGCAGCATCCAGATCGCGGCCGCGTTGAAGAACGCGAGCACGAGGAACAACGCGGATGCCACCGGGTTGCGCGAAGTGATCACCTTCAGCCCTGACACCGTCAGGAGTAACGCGAAGATGTAGAACAGTACGGTCGTGAATTCCATGATTACCGATTCATCGTTAGGCCATCGTCAGGCTTGGTGCTTCGGCGCGCGTCTTCTGATACATCGCTTTCTCTGACGCGGCACCCAAGCGGTCTGGCAGCGCCGCACGGTTTTGCGCCTGGTAAGCCGTGCGGCGTCGAATTGCTATATCAACCCGATCAACGATAGGGTGCGTCGGCTGCCTTGTTCGCAGCGATTTCCGCTTCGTAACGGTCGCCGACTGCCAGCAGCATGTCCTTCGTGAAGTACAGGTCGCCGCGCTTTTCGCCGTGATATTCGAGGATGTGCGTTTCGACGATCGAATCGACCGGGCAGCTCTCCTCGCAGAAACCGCAGAAGATGCATTTGGTCAGGTCGATGTCGTAGCGCGTCGTGCGGCGCGTGTTGTCCGCGCGCGTTTCCGATTCGATCGTGATGGCGAGCGCCGGGCACACCGCTTCGCACAACTTGCATGCGATGCAGCGCTCTTCGCCGTTCTCATAGCGGCGCAGTGCGTGCAGCCCGCGGAAACGCGGCGAGATCGGGGTCTTCTCTTCCGGGAACTGCACCGTGATCTTGCGCTGGAACGTATAGCGTCCCGTCAACGCGAGGCCTTTCAGCAGTTCGGTGAGAAAGAAGGTCTTGAAGAAGTTTTGGATTGCGGTCATGGTTCGTCCGCCTCCTTAATTCCAGATATTCAACGGCGACATGATCCAGAGGCCGACCACGATCACCCAGATCACAGTAACCGGCAGGAACACCTTCCAGCCCAGACGCATGATCTGGTCATAGCGGTAGCGCGGGAACGTCGCACGCGCCCAGATGAATACCGACAACAGGAAGAATACTTTCAGCACCAGCCAGAAGATGCCGGGAATGAACGACAGGAACCCGAACGGTGCACTCCAGCCGCCCAGGAACAGGACGGAAGCCAGCGCCGAGATCACGATCATGTTGATGTACTCGGCGAGGAAGAACAGCGCGAACGCCATGCCCGAGTAATCGATCATGTGACCTGCGACGATTTCCGACTCGCCTTCCACCACGTCGAACGGATGGCGGTTCGTTTCGGCGATGCCCGAGATGAAGTACACGACGAACGCGGGCAGCAGCGGCAGCCAGTTCCACGACAGGAACGTCACGCCGTGGCTCGCGAAGATGCCGCGCATCTGCGATCCGACGATGTCCGAGAGGTTCATCGTGCCTGCCGTCATCATCACGACGACGAGCGCGAAGCCCATCGAGATTTCGTACGACACCATCTGTGCCGCCGCGCGCATCGCGCCGAGGAACGCGTACTTCGAGTTCGACGCCCAGCCGGCGAGAATCACGCCATACACGCCCATCGACGAAATCGAGATTGCGTACAGCAGCCCCGCGTTGATGTCACCGAGCACCGCGCCCGACTGGAACGGAATCACCGCCCACACCGCGAAGGCGGGGACCACCACCATGATCGGCGCGATCAGGTAGATCCAGCGGCTCGCTTGCGTCGGCTGAATCACTTCCTTGAGGAGCAGCTTC
The DNA here is from genome assembly GCF_900108945.1 of Paraburkholderia diazotrophica. Classification (GTDB taxonomy): domain Bacteria; phylum Pseudomonadota; class Gammaproteobacteria; order Burkholderiales; family Burkholderiaceae; genus Paraburkholderia; species Paraburkholderia diazotrophica. The sequence continues at coordinate 30,476 of NZ_FNYE01000004.1, forward strand.
AGCACGTCGGCGATCGGCTGCAGGAGACCTGCCGGACCGACGCGGTTCGGGCCGAGACGCACGTGCATCCAGCCGATCAGCTTCCGTTCCCACAGGATCAGGTAAGCCACGCACAACAGGATCGCGACGGACACCACGAGGATGCGCACGAGTGCCCACACCGTAGGCCAGGCCACGCCGAGAAGCTGGCTGCCGCCCGAGTTGATCGTATCGAACAAGGTCATTTACGCCTTCTCCACCACCAGTTCACCGAACAGGCTGCCCAGCGCTGCACCGGCAGGCGTCGCCGCCGATACGCGGACGACCGTCTCCGCAAGATTCGCATCTCGCACGGCCGGAACCTGCACCGAGCGATCGCCCTGACGAACGCGCACCGCGTCGCCTTCCTTCAAACCCAGCTTGTCGAACAGCGCCGCCGGCAAACCGACCGTGTGCGCGGCACGCGCGGCCGCCGTCAGCTGCAACGACTCTGCGCGGCGCACGAGCGGATCGGCGTGATAGATCGGCACATCGGCGATGCGCTCGAACGTGCCATCCGCCGCTTTAGCCGCGCTGCTGCGCGCGACGGCCGTCGTCGTTCTGTTCGACAGGCGCGGCGTCAGATCGCCATCGCCCAATGCGGCGACGCGCACTTCTTCAGCCGTGTCGTATTCGAAGCCCGGCACGCCGAGCAGGCTGCCCAGCACGCGCAGAACCTTCCATGCGGGTCGCGTATCGCCCAGCGGACGCACGACGCCGTTGAACATCTGCACCGTGCCTTCCGCGTTGATGAACGTGCCGGCCGTTTCCGAGAACGGCGCGATCGGCAGCAGGACGTCCGCGTATTCGGCGCCCGTCTGGAACGGCGACATCACGACGACCATTTCCGCCTGATTCAGCGCGGCGAGCGCTTGCGCCGGGTTGGCCGTATCGAATTCCGGTTCGAAGTTCAGCAGCACATAACCCTTGCGCGGCTGCTCGAATACTTCGCGAGCGTTCAGACCGCCCTCGCCCGGCAACGCGCCGACGAGATGAGCGCCGACCGTGTTCGCCGCTTCCGTCAGGAAGCCGAGCGATGCGCCCGTTGCATCAGCGATCCATTGAGCCGCTGCGTGGATGCGCGCGAACTCCGGATGCTGGACAGCGCCGTTGCCGAGCAGCACGACGCGGAGTTCGCCCGTGATGAGCGATGCAGCCGTCTGCTTCGCGACGTCCGACGCCTGCGCGCCTGCGAACGCTTCCGGCAACGCGGTGCCCTTTGCTTCCGACACGGCGGCAGCGATGCCGGCCAGTTCGCCGAGCCATGCGGACGGTGCCGCGGCGATGCGTGTAGCTTGCGGGATCAGCGCGTCGTCGCGCGTCGCCTGCAGCAGTGTGATCTTCGCGCCGCCCTTCGCGGCCTGGCGCAGACGCGCGGCGAACAGCGGATGGTCGCGACGCAGCGACGAGCCGATCACCAATGCCGAATCGAGCGTCGACAGATTGGCGATAGCCGTACCCAGCCACGGCGTGCCGTTTGCACCCGCCGGGAAGTCCGTCTGACGCAGACGGAAATCGACATTCGGCGTACCGACCGCATCCGCGATTTTCTTCAGCAGGAACAGTTCTTCGACCGTGCTGTGCGCGCTGCCGAGCGCGGCAAACGCGTCCGCGCCGTGATCCGCCTTGATGCCCTTCAGGCCCTTGATGACGTATTCGAGCGCTGTCTGCCAGTCCGTCTCGATCCACTGACCGCCTTGCTTGAGCATCGGGCGCGTCAGACGTTCCGGGCTGTTCAGGCCTTCGTACGAGAAACGGTCCTTGTCCGAAATCCAGCACTCGTTGATCGCTTCGTTCTCGAACGGCAGCACGCGCATCACGCGGTTGTTCTTCACCTGCACGACGAGGTTCGCGCCGACGGAATCGTGCGGGCTCACCGACTTGCGGCGCGATAGTTCCCACGTACGGGCGCTGTAGCGGAACGGCTTGCTGGTCAGCGCGCCGACGGGGCACAGGTCGATCATGTTGCCCGAGAGTTCGGAGTCGACCGTCTTGCCGACGAACGACGTGATTTCCGAGTGCTCGCCACGGCCCAGCATGCCGAGTTCCATCACGCCGGCGATTTCTTCGCCGAAGCGGACGCAGCGCGTGCAGTGAATGCAGCGCGTCATTTCTTCCATCGAGATCAGCGGGCCGACGTTCTTGTGGAACACGACGCGCTTCTCTTCGCTATAACGCGACGACGACTTGCCGTAACCGACGGCCAGATCCTGCAGCTGACACTCGCCGCCCTGATCGCAGATCGGGCAATCGAGCGGGTGATTGATCAGCAGGAACTCCATCACCGATTGCTGACCCTTCACCGCCTTTTCCGACTTCGTGCGCACGATCATGCCCGCCGACACCGGCGTTGCGCATGCAGGCACGGCCTTTGGCATCTTCTCGACATCGACGAGACACATCCGGCAGTTGGCCGCAATCGACAGCTTCTTGTGATAGCAGAAGTGAGGGATGTAGGTATCGACCTTATGCGCAGCCTGAATGATCATGCTGCCTTCGGCCACCTCTACTTTCTTGCCGTCTATTTCAAGTTCAACCATGATGGTCAATCTTCCTTAACCTGTTACCGCTCAATCGTTCGCCCGCTCGCCGCTGCGCTGTTGCGCGAAGCGGCGGCTCCTGCGCTTGCCTCTGGCGTTATGCAGCGACCGTTTCCGATGCCGCCGCTGCGCCCGCATGACCGCCGACGAGGCAACGCTTGTTGGCGACGTGATACTCGAATTCGTCCCAGTAGTGCTTGAGCATGCCGCGCACGGGCATGGCAGCCGCATCGCCGAGCGCGCAGATCGTGCGGCCCATGATGTTCTCGGCGACCGAGTTCAGCAGATCCAGATCTTCCTGGCGGCCGAGGCCGTGTTCGATGCGATGCACGACGCGATACAGCCAGCCCGTGCCTTCGCGGCACGGCGTGCACTGACCGCACGACTCTTCGTAATAGAAGTACGACAGACGCAACAGCGAGCGCACCATGCAGCGCGTCTCGTCCATCACGATGACGGCGCCGGAACCCAGCATCGAACCCGCCTTCGCGATCGAATCGTAGTCCATGTCGGTTTGCATCATGATGTCGCCCGGAACCACGGGCGCCGACGAACCGCCGGGAATCACGGCCTTGATCTTCTTGCCGCCGCGCATGCCGCCCGCAAGTTCCATCAGCGTCGAGAACGGCGTGCCGAGCGGGATCTCATAGTTGCCCGGACGCTCGACGTCACCCGACACCGAGAAGATCTTCGTGCCACCGTTGTTCGGCTTGCCCATTTCGAGGTAAGCCTGCGGACCGACCTCCAGCAGGAACGGCACGGCTGCGAACGTTTCGGTGTTGTTGATCGTGGTCGGCTTGCCGTACACGCCGAAGCTCGCCGGGAACGGCGGCTTGAAGCGCGGCTGACCCTTCTTGCCTTCCAGCGATTCGAGCAGCGCAGTTTCTTCGCCGCAGATGTAGGCGCCGTAACCGTGGTGCGCATGCAGCTGGAACGAGAAGCCCGAGCCCATGATGTTGTCGCCGAGGAAACCGGCTGCGCGCGCTTCCTCCAGCGCCTCTTCGAAGCGCTTGTACACTTCGAAGATTTCGCCGTGGATATAGTTGTAGCCGACCGTGATGCCCATCGCGTACGCACCGATGGCCATGCCCTCGATCAGCGAATGCGGATTCCACCGCAGGATGTCGCGGTCCTTGAACGTGCCCGGCTCACCCTCGTCCGAGTTGCAGACGAGATACTTCTGCCCCGGAAACTGACGCGGCATGAAGCTCCACTTCAGGCCGGTCGGGAAGCCCGCACCGCCGCGGCCGCGCAGACCCGAAGCCTTCACGTCGGCGATCACCTGCTCCGGCGGAATCTTCTCTTCGAGGATACGGCGCAGCTGCTTGTAACCACCGCGCGCCACGTAGTCTTGAAGATGCCAGTTGTCGCCGTTCAGGCCGGCGAGAATCAGCGGTTTGATGTGACGATCGTGCAAAGACGTCATTTCGAAAGTTCCTCGAGCAGCTGGTCGATCTTCTCGCGGCTCATGAAGCTGCACATCCGATGGTTGTTCACGAGCAGCACGGGAGCGTCACCGCACGAACCCATGCACTCGCCCTCTTTCAGGGTGAACTTGCCGTCCGGGGTGGTTTCGCCGAAGTCGATGCCGAGCTTCTGCTTCAGATATTCGGCGGCGCTGTCCGAACCGCCATCGGGACCGAGCTGGCACGGCAGGTTCGTGCAGAGCGTGATCTTGTGTTTGCCGACGGGCGAAGTCTCGAACATCGTGTAGAAGGTCGCGACCTCCTGCACGGCGACGGCCGGCATGCCGAGATAGTCCGCGACGAACTCCATCAGTTCGGGCGACAGCCAGCCATGTTCCTGCTGACCGACGGCCAGCGCCGCCATCACGGCGGACTGTTTCTGATCGGCGGGGTACTTCGTGATCGCACGATCGATTTCTTTCAGGCCTTCAGCTGAGATCATTTTCAGACACGACTCTTTCAATTCCTACCGAACGAAAACCTGTCGCGCACTGCGTGTTGCGACAGACCCGGCGTTCCTTTGCTTGACGCGCGCCCCGCTTCTCATGCGTTATCGGCTACGTGAGCGCGCGCCTTGATGAATACTGCTAGTGAATTCGCCTAGCGATCGACTTCACCGAACACGATGTCTTGCGTGCCGATGATCGTCACGGCGTCGGCGATCATGTGACCGCGCGCCATTTCGTCGAGCGCGGACAGATGCGCATAACCCGGCGCGCGAATCTTCAGGCGGTACGGCTTGTTCGCGCCATCCGACACCAGATAGATGCCGAACTCGCCTTTCGGATGCTCGACGGCCGCGTATGCTTCACCTTCCGGCACGTGGAAGCCTTCCGTGAAGAGCTTGAAGTGGTGAATCAGCTCTTCCATGTTCGACTTCATGCCGACGCGCGACGGCGGCGCGACCTTGTGATTGTCCGTCATCACAGGGCCGGGATTCTTGCGCAGCCATTCAATGCACTGTTTCACGATACGCGTGGATTGACGCATTTCTTCGACACGCACCAGATAACGGTCGTAGCAATCGCCATTCACGCCCACGGGGATGTCGAAGTCCAGCTGGTCATACACTTCATACGGCTGCTTCTTGCGCAGATCCCACTCGACGCCCGAGCCGCGCAGCATCGCGCCCGTCAGGCCCAACTGCAACGCGCGCTCCGGACTCACGACGCCGATGCCGACCAGACGCTGTTTCCAGATGCGGTTGTCGGTGAGCAGCGTTTCGTACTCGTCGACGTACTTCGGGAAGCGGTTGAAGAAGTCTTCGATGAAGTCGAGCAGCGAGCCCTGGCGGTTCTCGTTCAGCTTCGACAATGCCTTCGCATTGCGAATCTTCGATGCCTTGTATTGCGGCATCGCGTCCGGCAGATCGCGATAGACGCCGCCCGGACGATAGTACGCAGCGTGCATCCGTGCACCGGATACCGCTTCATACACGTCCATCAGGTCTTCGCGCTCGCGGAACGCGTAGAGAAACACCGCCATCGCGCCGACGTCGAGCGCGTGCGCGCCGATCCACATCAGGTGGTTCAGCACGCGCGTGACTTCGTCGAACAGCACGCGGATGTACTTTGCGCGGATGGGCACGTCGATGCCGAGCAGCTTTTCGATCGCGAGCACATAGCCGTGTTCGTTGACCATCATCGACACGTAGTCGAGACGGTCCATGTACGGCACCGACTGGATGAACGTCTTGTTCTCCGCGAGCTTTTCCGTCGCACGGTGCAGGAGGCCGATGTGCGGATCGGCGCGCTGGATCACTTCGCCGTCGAGTTCCAGCACGAGGCGCAGCACGCCGTGCGCTGCCGGGTGCTGCGGGCCGAAGTTGAGCGTGTAGTTCTTGATCTCTGCCATGACGTTCTCTTAGTGTTTCAGGCCGCCATAGTGATCCTCGCGGATCACGCGCGGCGTGATTTCCCGAGGCTCGATCGTCACCGGCTGATAGACGACGCGCTTCTCTTCCGGGTCGTAGCGCATTTCGACGTAGCCGGAAACCGGGAAATCCTTGCGGAACGGATGACCGATGAAACCGTAATCGGTCAGGATGCGGCGCAGGTCCGGATGACCTTCGAAGACGATGCCGTACAGGTCGAACGCTTCACGCTCGTACCAGTTGGCCGAATTCCAGATCTCGACGACCGACGGAACCAGAGGCACATCGTCGTCCGGTGCGAACACGCGCACGCGCAGGCGCCAGTTGTTCGAGATGGACAGCAGATGCAGGACGGCGGCAAAACGCGGACCTTCGTAAGCGCCTTCACCGTAAGTTTGATAGTCAACACCACACAGGTCGATCAACTGCTCGAAGTGCAGCGTCGCGTCATCGCGCAGACGCTTTGCCACTTCGAGGTAGTCGCCCGCTTTCACGACGATGGTCAGCTCACCGACAGATTCGGTGATGCTCGTCAGGCGGCCGCCAAAGGCCGCCTCGAGGTTCGCTTTGAGGGTCTCGAGTTTGCTTGCCATATTGTGGGGGAGGCTCTGGCTTTATTGACGGGCGATGGTATTGGTGCGGCGGATCTTCGCCTGCAGCTGGATCACGCCGTACACCAGCGCTTCAGCCGTGGGCGGGCAGCCCGGCACATACACATCGACGGGGACGATACGGTCGCAGCCACGCACCACCGAATACGAGTAGTGATAATAGCCACCGCCGTTCGCGCACGAACCCATCGAGATCACCCAGCGCGGCTCGGCCATCTGGTCGTAGACCTTGCGCAGCGCAGGCGCCATCTTGTTGCACAGCGTGCCGGCGACGATCATCACATCCGACTGACGCGGACTCGGACGAAACACTACGCCGAAACGGTCGAGGTCATAACGGGCGGCGCCCGCATGCATCATCTCGACAGCACAACACGCGAGACCGAACGTCATCGGCCACAGCGAACCGGTACGCGTCCAGTTGATCAGCTTGTCAGCCGTGGTGGTGACAAACCCTTCCTTCAAGACCCCTTCGATACTCATTTGTTTTCCACTCCAGACGGGCGGCGAGCCGTCGCCACCCATGCAAACCGGCGATTAACCCGTCACTCCCAATCAAGGCCACCTTTCTTCCAGATATAGGCGAAGCCCAACAGGAATTCGAGCAGAAAAATCATCATCGAGATGAAGCCCGGCCAGCCGATATCGCGCAGGGCAACACCCCACGGGAACAGGAACGCCGTTTCAAGGTCGAAAATGATGAAGAGAATGGCAACCAGGTAGTAGCGCACATCGAATTTCATGCGCGCATCTTCGAACGCTTCGAAGCCGCACTCGTACGGTGCGTTCTTTTCGGTATCCGGCCGATTCGGACCGAGGATCTTGCCGATACTGACCAGTGCTACGCCTAAACCGGTGCCCACGAGGAGGAACAACAATACGGGGAAATAGGCTGCGAGGTTCAAAGCTATCCTCAATCGGTTGGTTCTGAGTGACGTCAGGAGGAGACGTGGACTACTTTGAACAACCCCTGACGCGAAACACTTCGGGATGCTTGATGTCGAAAGCCCACAGCAAACGCAACCCTGGAAGTGAAAATGCCAGCCGAAGCTGAAGCAAGCGGCTGGCATTAGATAACATTGGTGCCGACGGCGAGACTCGAACTCGCACAGCTTTCGCCACTACCCCCTCAAGATAGCGTGTCTACCAATTTCACCACGTCGGCACTGTCTGCAATCCGGGAAAACAACTTGTAAAACCCGCGAATCGCTTCAAGACTTGAATTGTAACCCGCCTAAGCAGTTTGTTCAACGCACAAACGCGTTTTCTTCGAAAATTTATTTCGGCACATCCTGGCCTGGCGCAGAAGCTGCAGATGCAGCAACTGCAGCCGATGCATTAGCCGGTGCAGACGCAGCAGGAGCAACCGATGCAGCCACAGGAGCCGCTGCAGAAGCACCACCGAGCACGCCTGCCGAAGGTTTCGAATGGTAAGCGCCGATGTACGTCAGTGCCAACGTGGTGACGAAGAACACTGCCGCCAGTATCGCAGTCGTACGTGACAGAAAATTAGCAGAGCCCGTCGCGCCGAAGAGACTGCCCGATGCGCCACTACCGAAGGCCGCACCCATGTCGGCGCCCTTGCCGTGCTGCAAAAGCACGAGGCCGATGACGCCAAGCGCCGACAGCAACTGCACGACAATGATCAACGTTTTCAAATACAGCATCACACTCACCTGAGTCTTTATTTAACCGCGCAACAACACATGCTGCGCGTAATGGGTCATCCTCGCCCGGGCACTCTATTTTGTTGTGTCAGCGCGCGGCGGTCGCCGCGACGGCTGCACTGCAGATTGCCAGGAAATCCTTGTCTTTCAGCGATGCGCCGCCGATCAGACCGCCGTCGATATCCGGCTGGCTGAACAGCTCTTCCGCGTTCTCCGGCTTCACGCTGCCGCCGTACAGCAGCGACACGTTCCCCACATCACCGCCCTTCGCTGCGAGACGCGCACGCAGGAATGCATGAACGTCCTGCGCCTGCTGCGCCGTCGCGCTCTTGCCGGTGCCGATGGCCCACACGGGCTCATAGGCAACGACGATGCGAGCCGAATCTTCCACCGACAGCTTCGCGAGCACCGCATCGAGTTGCGCGCCCACGATCTGCTCCGTCTTGCCCGACTCGCGCTCTTCGAGCGTTTCGCCGACGCAAACGATCGGCGTCAAGCCTGCTTCAAGCGCGCGCTGCACTTTCACCGCGACGGTCTCGGCGCTTTCGCGGTGATACGCACGACGCTCGGAGTGCCCAACGATCGCAAACGATGCACCAAATTCAGCGGCCATTTCGGCAGCGACTTCACCGGTGTAGGCGCCCTGCGTGTGCGCGGACACATCCTGCACGCCCCACGCGACGCGGCCGCCTTCCAGCAGCGACTGCGCTTGCGCCAGATAAGGACACGGCACGCATACGCCGACTCGCACATCATCCGGAAGATCGTTCGCGCCATGCGATACGGCTTGCAGCAGCACGCGGTTATCGGCAAGCCGACCGTGCATCTTCCAGTTACCGACTACCAGTTTTGCTCGTTGTTTCGCCATCGTCTCGCTCGTTTTATCGTGGTGCGGGTCCTGGACGCTTCCGCTTCGTCAGCGTCCCCAGCTCTCTGGTGCCCGCGGTCCGCCTGCAAAATTCATGCAGAACGCGCAAAACACACGATTTTACTGTGTGCTGACAGACCGGGTCAAACTCAATCCAATGGGCGCTGTCAAGCACCCGCACCCCAATTCAGCACGATCTTGCCGACGTGCTGGCTGCTTTCCATCAGCGCATGCGCCTGCGCCGCCTGCGCGGCCGGGAACACCTTGTAGATCACCGGCTTGATCGTGCCGTCTTCGAGATGCGGCCACACGCGCTCCTTCAGTTGCGCCGCGATCTTCGCCTTGAATTCGACGGGACGCGGGCGCAGTGTCGAGCCCGTCACCGTCAGACGACGGCGCAGAATGTCGTTCAGATTCATTTCTGCCTTCGCGCCGCCGAGCAGCGCGATGATCACGAGACGACCGCCGTCGGCGAGCGCCTTCAGTTCGCGCGGCACGTAGCTGCCCCCCACCATGTCGAGGATCACGTCGACGCCGCGGTCATTCGTGAGCGACTTGATCACTTCGACGAAATCTTCCGTCTTGTAGTTGATCGCACGTTCCGCGCCAAGCGACTCGCACGCGCGGCACTTTTCGTCCGTGCCGGCCGTCGCGAACACACGAAAGCCGAGCGCATGCGCGATCTGGATCGCCGTCACGCCGATGCCGCTCGATCCGCCTTGCACGAGGAACGTTTCGTTCTCGCCACCCTCGCCTTTGCCGAGCATCGCACGGTCAAAAACATTGCTCCAGACGGTGAAGAAAGTCTCGGGCAAAGCCGCCGCTTCGACATCGGAGAAATCCTTCGGCACGGGCAGGCACTGCAGCAGCGGCACGCTCGCGTATTCCGCATAGCCGCCGCCCGCCATCAGCGCGCACACACGATCGCCGATCTTGAGACCGAACGGATTGCGCTTCTCGTCGATATTTCCGCCGACGATTTCGCCCGCCACTTCCAGCCCCGGCAGATCCGACGCGCCAGGCGGCGGCGCATAGCCGCCCTTGCGCTGGAACACGTCCGGACGATTGACGCCCGACGCGGACACTTTGATCAGCACTTCACCCGCTTTCGGCTCAGGCATCGGCCGCTCGGCAAGGTTCAAGACTTCCGGCGCACCGAATTCGGTGATTTCGATTGCGTTCATCGTCGTCTCTCCCAAGGTCTGGATAGCGCTGCAAACCGGCCAGGAAAACCGCTTCGCACTGCAATCCACCCTACATGAAAAACGGCCGGCGCGCTCTTGCGCCACCGGCCGTCCTGCTATTCACTGCGTTACTGCTGCGGCGTCGGTTCCGTCTGCGCCGCTTCGTTCAGAAGCGCCTTCGCCGACAGACGCACACGACCCTTTTCGTCCGTCTGGATGACCTTGACCTTCACTTGCTGGCCTTCCTTCAGGTAGTCGTTGATGTCCTTGATGCGCTCGTTGGCGATTTCGGAAATGTGCAGCAGACCGTCCTTGCCCGGCAGCAGGTTCACGATCGCGCCGAAGTCCAGCAGCTTGAGCACCGTGCCTTCGTAGATCTGGCCCACTTCGACTTCAGCCGTGATGTTCTCGATGCGCTTCTTCGCTTCGGCCATGCCTTCGCTGCTCGTGCTCGCGATCGTGACGACGCCGTCGTCCGAAATGTCGATCGTCGTGCCCGTTTCTTCCGTCAGCGCGCGGATCACCGAACCGCCCTTGCCGATCACGTCGCGGATCTTTTCCGGATTGATCTTGATGGTGATCATGCGCGGCGCGAATTCGGACAGTTGCGTGTTCGCACCCGAAACGGCTGCCGTCATCTTGCCGAGGATATGCATGCGGCCTTCCTTCGCTTGCGCGAGCGCGACCTGCATGATTTCCTTCGTGATGCCCTGGATCTTGATGTCCATCTGCAGTGCCGTCACGCCGTCAGCCGTGCCCGCCACCTTGAAGTCCATGTCGCCCAGGTGATCTTCGTCGCCGAGGATGTCCGTCAGCACGGCAAACTTGTTGCCTTCGAGGATCAGGCCCATCGCGATGCCCGCGACGTGCGCCTTCATCGGCACGCCGGCGTCCATCAGCGCGAGGCAGCCGCCGCACACCGATGCCATCGACGACGAACCGTTCGACTCGGTGATTTCCGACACGACGCGGATCGAGTAGCCGAACTCGTCCGCTGTCGGCAGGCACGCGACCAGCGCACGCTTCGCGAGACGGCCGTGGCCGATTTCACGACGCTTCGGCGAGCCGACGCGGCCCGTTTCGCCCGTCGCGAACGGCGGCATGTTGTAGTGGAGCATGAAGCGATCGCGGTACTCGCCTTCGAGCGCGTCGATGATCTGCTCATCGCCCTTCGTGCCGAGCGTCGCGACGACGAGCGCCTGCGTCTCGCCACGCGTGAACAGCGCCGAACCGTGCGTGCGCGGCAGCACACCCGTGCGGATTTCGATCGGGCGAACGGTGCGGGTGTCGCGGCCGTCGATACGCGGCTCGCCGTTCAGGATCTGCGAACGGACGATCTTTGCTTCGATGTCGAACAGCACGTTGCCGACGGCTGCCTTGTCGGCTGCCACCGTGCCCGCCGTTGCCGCTTCTTCTTCGAGCTTGACCTGCGTCGCTGCGTAGATTTCCTTCAGGCGGGTCGAACGAGCCTGCTTGTCGCGCGTCTGGTAAGCCGCGGCCAGATCGGCGTAAGCGATTTCGTTGACGCGCGAGATCAGCACTTCGTTCTTCGGCGCCGGCTGCCAGTCCCACTCGGGCTTGCCGCCTTCACGGACGAGTTCGTGGATCGCGTCGATGGCCGTTTGCATCTGCTCGTGGCCGAACACGACAGCGCCCAGCATCACGTCTTCCGGCAGTTGATCCGCTTCGGATTCGACCATCAGCACCGCACGCTCCGTACCCGCGACGACGAGGTCGAGGCGCGATTCCTTGCTTTGCGTGCGAGTCGGGTTCAGCACGTACTCGTTGTTGACGTACGCGACGCGCGCAGCGCCGACGGGACCGTTGAACGGCAGGCCCGACACCGCGAGCGCAGCCGACGCGCCGATCAGCGCGGGGATGTCGGCGGGGACTTCCGGGTTGATCGACATCACGTGCACGACGACCTGCACTTCGTTGTAGAAGCCTTCCGGGAACAGCGGGCGCAGCGGCCGGTCGATCAGGCGCGAAATCAGCGTTTCGCCTTCTGACGGACGGCCTTCGCGGCGGAAGAAGCCGCCCGGAATCTTGCCTGCCGAATAGGTCTTTTCGATGTAGTCGACGGTCAGCGGGAAGAAGTCCTGACCCGGCTTCGCAGTCTTCGCGCCGACGACGGTCGCCAGCACGACGGTGTCTTCGATGTCGACGAGCACGGCACCGCCAGCCTGGCGGGCGATCTCACCCGTTTCCATGCGAACGGTGTGCTGGCCCCACTTGAACTCTTTGACGACCTTGTTAAACATAGACATTTGTCCTCCTTGATCTTTTGGTCATGCCGCGCAGTACAGCGCGCGGCACCGTCAGGACCGAAGCCTTTCGGGTAGAGGAGTGTTATGCCATTCCAGAGAATCGCGTGGATGCCTCCACTTGCACGCGAACCGCTGGAATGACACAGCGCCCTACCCTCAAGCCCGGTTTTGTTTCGTTTTGCCCGCGACGCAACCGGCGCGCCAGACGGGCGATTCGACGGCAAACCTCACACGAAGCGTACCGTCGAAAAACAAAATGCCTGCATCAGCGGAACTGACACAGGCATCTTGCTGACAGAAAGTCCGATGCGTCCGATTACTTACGCAGACCCAGCTTCTCGATCAGAGCGCGGTAACGATCCGCGTCCTTGCCCTTCAGGTAGTCGAGCAGCTTGCGACGACGGCTCACCATGCGCAGCAGACCGCGGCGGCTGTGGTGATCCTTCGTGTGGGCCTTGAAGTGAACCGTCAGTTCGTTGATGCGCGTCGTGAGCAGCGCGACCTGCACTTCGGGGGAGCCGGTGTCGTTTGTGCCACGTGCGAATTGCGCGACGACGTCGGATTTCTTGATTTCAGCTACGGACATGTTGATTTCCTTTGAATCAAACAGGCGGTCACGGAAGAAAGGCCGTGCCGTGGGGTTACAACAAAACGAGTCGCGTATTGTAGCACAGCCGGACCATCCGGCGAACCCCGCCGTTTCGGACCGTGCTTCGGGCGAGGGCCGAGCGCCGTTTCGCGGTCAGTTTTGAGGCGCTTCTGGGCTCATTCACGGCTCACGGCCGCTTCATCCGGCACGTCGTGGCCGGCGCGGTGCGCTCGGGCGGCAATGCCAGCACCGTCCGGAAGCCGTAATGCGAACCCTCGTTGTCGAACTGGACGCCCGGCGTGCCTGCCTTGTCCATCTCCATCACGTAAAGGGGCTGGATCAGTTGATGATCGCCGGCGCGCATCCATGAGGGGTGGAAGCCATTGTCGTATTTCATGCCTTCCAACGCCTTCGCAACCTTGTCGGGCTGCGCGCTGCCCGCCCGGTTCATCGCTGCCGCCAACATTTCGATCATCAGCGGCATGCGCAGCACCGGGTAGTCGTCCTGTGCAGCAGGGAAACGCTGGCGGAACGACGCATACCATGCGTCCGACGCCGCGCCGCCCGCGTTCGGGTGCCAGTCGGCGACGGCGACCACGCGCTTGACGCCCGCATCGCCGAGCGCGGCCGGCGCGCCGAGGCTGTTGCCGTAGAACGTGTAGAACTTCGTAGCGACGCCCTGCTCGCGCGCCGCCTTGACGAGCAGCGTCAGATCATTGCCCCAGTTGCCCGTGATCACGGCATCGGCGCCGCTCCCGCGAATCTTCGCGATGTACGGCGCGAAATCCTTCACGCGGCCGATCGGATGAAACTCGTCGCCGACCACGGCGACATCCGGCCGCTTCGATGCAAGCGCCGCGCGCGCCAGCGTGCTCACGTCATGTCCGAAGCTGTAGTCCTGATTCAGCAGATAGACTTTCTTCACCGACTTGTCGCGCTGGATCACATCGGCGAGCGCGTCCATCCGCATGCCTGCGTGAGCGTCGAAGCGGAAATGCCAGAAGCTGCAGTTCGCATTGGTGAGCGCCGGATCGTCGGCGGAATAGTTGAGGAACAGTTCGCGATTGTCCGGCTCGCGCGTGTTCTGCTTGTCGATCGCGGCCAGCAGCGCCGCGGCCACGGCCGAGCTGTTGCCTTGCGCGATGAAGCCGATATGCCTGTCGGCGGCCGCGCGCAGTTGCACGAGCGCCTCTTCCGCGCTGCCCTTGCTATCGAGCACGACGAGTTCGAGGGGATGCGCGCCGTCCGCGAGCTTCACGCCGCCACGCGCGTTGACCCTCTCGACACCGAAACGCAAATTGCGCTCGACGGCCGCGCCCGCGTTCGCGAACGGACCGGACATGCCTTCGATCATCGCGATACGGATCGGCGCTCCCGACGGCGCATTCTGCGCATGCGCGCTCGCTGCCGGCCACGCTGCGATCGTCGCGATTGCTCCGATCGCACTAATTGACAGCGTCATCGCCGCCACTGCCGCCCTGGTCGATTTTGTTTTCATCAGCGCGTCTCATCTGTCGATCGAAGCGCGGATCATAGGATGCCGCGCCGCCCACGAGCAAGCGAATACGCGTCTTTCCAACTGCAACGCCCGAAAATCTTTTGGCCCGACGCGTGTCAAAATGTCTGGTCCGCAATGATCTTGCATGGGACGGGAGAAACCGCCTAAGCGCCGATTCCCGTCGACGGCACAATAACAACCAACCATCGAACGCCACCGGAGGTGTCATGATCAACCGCCTTTCATCCGTCGCGTCGACGATGCCAGGCTTGCGTACGGCGCGCGGCGCGCTGGCTATCCTCGTTTGCGCGGGCGTCGTCACGCTCGCCGGCTGCGCGCAGCCCTGGCAGAACTATCAGGAGGGCGCGGACGCGTCGACGATCGTCGCCCGCCTCGGGCCGCCGCGCGAAGTCTACGACCTGCCGAACGGCGGCAAGCGCCTGATGTGGCCGACGCAGCCGATGGGCGAAACAACGACGGCCGCCGACGTCGACGCGTCCGGCAAGATCGTGAACGTGCGTCAGGTGCTGCAGCCGAACGAGTTCTATCGCGCGGAAATCGGCAAGTGGACACGCGACGACGTACTCGTCAACTTCGGACGCCCCGTTGAAACGAACTATTTCCCGTTGATGAAGCGCGAGGTATGGACGTATCGCTATCAGGAGGACAACGTCTGGTACATGATGTACAGCTTCTATTTCGACGACCAGGGCATCCTGCGTCTGACGCAGAAGACGCCCGATCCGCTGCACGATCCGGATCGACGCAGCTTCTTCTGAAGCCGCCTTTCGCGGCCGGGCAATAACGAAAAAGCCGTCCATTGGGGCGTCCAATTGGTGGCGGCTTTTTTCATGCAACGTAGCTGATAAAAAACCCCGCCGCAGCGGATCGCCACAGCGGGGTTTTCGATGCAACCGAACGCAACGAACGCGGCGTCAGATTTCCGCGCGCTGCGGATTCAGCTTGTCCTGGCCCGCGTACAAACGGTTGAGCGCCGAGATATACGCCTTCGCCGATGCAGCGACGATATCCGGGTCCGTACCCACGCCGTTCACGATCCGCCCCGCCTTCGACAGACGCACGGTCACTTCGCCTTGCGCCTGCGTGCCCGTCGTGATCGCGTTGACGGAATACAGCAGCAGTTCCGAACCGCTGCCCACTTCGGTTTCGATCGCGTTCAGCGTCGCGTCGACGGGACCGTTGCCGTTCGCCTCGCCGACCACTTCCTTGCCTGCGACCGAGAACACAATGCGCGCATGCGGCCGCTCGCCCGTTTCCGAATGCTGCGACAGCGACACGAACTTGTAATGCTCCTTTTCCTGCGCTTCCGCCGACTCTTCCGCGACGATCGCGATGATGTCCTCGTCGAAGATTTCGGCCTTGCGGTCCGCCAGTTCCTTGAAGCGCTGGAATGCGAGGTTCAGTTCGCTTTCGCTGTCGAGCGTGATGCCGAGTTCCTGCAGACGCTGCTTGAACGCGTTGCGCCCCGACAGCTTGCCTAGCACGATCTTGTTCGCCGTCCAGCCCACGTCTTCAGCGCGCATGATTTCGTACGTGTCGCGCGCCTTCAGCACGCCGTCCTGATGGATACCCGACGCGTGTGCAAACGCGTTAGCACCGACCACGGCCTTGTTCGGCTGCACGACGAAGCCCGTGATCTGCGACACGAGCTTCGACGCCGGCACGATCTGCGTCGTGTCGATGCCGAGGTCGAGGCCGAAGTAGTCCTTGCGGGTCTTCACGGCCATCACGATTTCTTCGAGCGACGTATTGCCCGCGCGCTCGCCGAGACCGTTGACCGTGCACTCCACCTGACGCGCGCCGCCGATCTGCACGCCCGCCAGCGAGTTCGCCACGGCCATGCCGAGGTCGTTGTGACAGTGCACCGAGAAAATCGCCTTATCCGAATTCGGAATGCGCTCGCGCAGCGTTTTCACGAGATTGCCGTACAGCTCAGGCACGCCGTAGCCGACGGTATCGGCGATGTTGATCGTCGTCGCGCCTTCCGCGATCACGGCTTCGAGCACGCGGCACAGGAAGTCCATATCCGAGCGGCTGCCGTCTTCCGGCGAGAACTCGACGTCGTTCGTGAACTTGCGCGCAAAACGCACGGCCAGCTTCGCCTGCTCGAGCACCTGCTCGGGCGACATGCGCAGCTTCTTCTCCATGTGCAGCGCGGACGTCGCGATGAACGTGTGGATGCGGAAGTGATCGGCGGGCTTGAGCGCATCGGCGGCACGCTGGATGTCCTTATCGTTCGCGCGCGCCAGCGAGCAGACCGTGCTGTCCTTGACCATGCCGGCGATCGTGTGGATGGCGTCGAAATCGCCGTTCGAGCTGGCGGCAAAGCCCGCCTCGATCACGTCGACTTTCATCCGCTCCAGTTGCTTCGCGATGCGGATTTTTTCTTCCTTCGTCATCGACGCACCGGGCGATTGCTCGCCGTCGCGCAACGTCGTGTCGAAAATGATGAGCTTGTCTGCCATCTCAGGTCTCCAGGGGGATTCGGTTGGTTTGAATCAGGAAAACGGAATTCGAGTGTTTGCGCCACCACCGCAG
The DNA here is from genome assembly GCF_900108945.1 of Paraburkholderia diazotrophica. Taxonomy (GTDB): domain Bacteria; phylum Pseudomonadota; class Gammaproteobacteria; order Burkholderiales; family Burkholderiaceae; genus Paraburkholderia; species Paraburkholderia diazotrophica. The sequence goes on from NZ_FNYE01000004.1 coordinate 47,616, forward strand.
GCGACGCTAAACAACGAACGAGGCAAACGGAGGGCGAAAACGATCAGCGCGGCAGGCGCGCTAGAGCTAGCGAGCTTAGTAGCTTGCCGGCTTGAAGAGACAGGAAGGGGAACTTGGAAAGTGCCATGCCAGCGACTATAGCGGCAATCCCGAAAACGCGCAATTGAGGCTAACCAGGGCGGTCATAGGATTTGCCGGCGCCCGGCGATCGCGACAATCACGTTCACGTCGCGAAGGTGAATCGGGGATACAAACGGGCAAGACGAACTAGCTGCGCAAAGCGGCAAGAAAAAAACGGCAGCCCGCATGCTGCCGCTCCGTATCCGTTTCACTGCGCCGCGTTTGAGCGTCGTCAGTTCGGACGCTGCGACGAGCGCGCCGGATTGCCCATCCCGCGCATCGCGCGGTACGCCCAGAACACATAGCCCGAGAAGCCGTACAGCACGAAGAGGCCGAACAGCATCAGCGGCGGATCGGACGACACCAGCACGAACGCGACCACCACCAGCAGGATCGCTGCGAACGGCACGCGATGGCGCACGTCGAGCGCCTTGCCGCTGTAGAACGGCGCGTTCGACACCATCGTGACGCCCGCGTAGATGGTCAGCGCGAACGCGACCCACGGCAGCCACACGAGCTTGAGCGGCACGCGGTTGTCGGTGGCGAGCCACACGAAGCCCGCGATCAGCGCTGCCGCGGCCGGGCTCGGCATGCCCTGGAAGAAGCGCTTGTCGACGACGCCGATGTTCGTGTTGAAGCGTGCGAGACGCAGCGCCGCGCCCGAGCAGTAGACGAACGCCGCAAGCCAGCCCCAGCGGCCGAGATCCTTGAGAATCCACTCGTACATCACGAGCGCCGGTGCAACGCCGAACGACACCATGTCCGACAGGCTGTCGAACTGCTCGCCGAATGCGCTTTGGGTATGCGTCATGCGCGCGACGCGGCCGTCCATGCCGTCGAGCACCATCGCGACGAAAATCGCAATCGCCGCGACTTCGAAGCGCACGTTCATTGCCTGCACGACGGCGAAGAAGCCGCAGAAAAGCGCGGCCGTCGTGAACGCGTTCGGCAGCAGATAGATGCCGCGCTTGCGCAGAAATTGCTGGCGCGCGGCACGCCGGCTGTCGATCACAGTGGATTCCGCGACGACGGGCGGCTTGTTGCGCCGGAACGGACGCGGCTGCGGCGCACCGCTGCTTCGAGGACGACGCGGTTTGAATGCGGCCATCGAACTCTCCCTGTGCCGCTTATAGCTCAGCCAGAATGGTGGACGACGCGGACACCTTCTCGCCGATCGACACACGCGGGCGGCTGCCCATCGGCAGATACACGTCGACGCGCGAACCGAAGCGGATGAAGCCGTAGCGCTGACCGCGCGTCAGCGGCTCGCCCGCCCTCACGTAGCACAGGATTCGCCGCGCGATCAGGCCGGCGATCTGCACCGACGTCACGGTCGCTCCGCTCGCGGTTTCGATGACAATCGCGTTACGTTCGTTTTCCGTCGACGCCTTGTCGACAGCGGCATTCAGATACGCGCCCGGAAAGTACTCGACCTTCGAGATCGCGCCATCGACGGGCGAACGCTGCGAGTGCACGTTGAACACGTTCATGAACACGCTGATCTTCAGCGCTTCGCGATTCGCATACGGATCGTGCGCGGTTTCGACGGCGACGATGCGGCCATCGGCGGGACACAGCACCGCGTTCGCCTGGGTCGGAATGGGACGGGCGGGATCGCGGAAGAACTGCACGACGAAGATGACCAACAGCCAGAAAATCCAGGCAATGCCGAACCCTGCGACGAAGTGGATCAACAACGCAACGACGACCGCGACGGCGATGAACGGCCAGCCTTCGCGCGCGATGATCGGATGGGGGTAATTCATAGATGGGTTCAGTCTTTTGGAAAACCGTAGGATAGCAAAAGCCGTCCAGGGTTCAGCACACCTGGACGGCTTTTTGACGCTTCCGGCGCATTTCGTGCGCCGGAGTGCGAAAAACAGGCAGATTAGTTCTTCGACTGATCGACCAGCTTGTTCTTCGCGATCCACGGCATCATCGCGCGCAGCTTCGAGCCGACCTGCTCGATCTGGTGCTCGGCCGTGATGCGGCGACGCGACTGCAGCGTCGGCGCGCCCGCGCGGTTTTCGATGATGAAGCTCTTCGCGTACTCGCCCGTCTGGATGTCCTTCAGGACTTCCTTCATCACCTTCTTCGTTTCTTCCGTGACGACGCGCGGACCCGTCACGTACTCGCCGTACTCGGCGTTGTTCGAGATCGAGTAGTTCATGTTCGCGATGCCGCCTTCGTAGATCAGGTCGACGATCAGCTTCAGTTCGTGCAGGCACTCGAAGTACGCCATTTCCGGTGCGTAGCCCGCTTCGACCAGCGTCTCGAAACCAGCCTTGATCAGCTCGACCGTACCGCCGCACAGCACGGCCTGCTCGCCGAACAGGTCGGTTTCCGTCTCTTCGCGGAAGTTCGTTTCGATGATGCCGGCACGGCCGCCGCCGTTCGCCGCTGCATACGACAGCGCGATGTCGCGCGCCGCGCCCGACTTGTCTTGCGCGACGGCGATCAGGTGCGGCACGCCGCCGCCGTTCTGGTACGTGTTGCGCACCGTGTGGCCCGGCGCCTTCGGCGCAATCATGATGACGTCGAGATCCGCGCGCGGGATCACCTGGCCGTAGTGCACGTTGAAGCCGTGCGCGAACGCGAGCGCTGCGCCCTGCTTGATGTTCGCGGCGACTTCCTTCGCGTACACCTCGGCGATCTGCTCGTCGGGCAGCAGCATCATCACGACGTCGGCGCCCTTCACGGCTTCCGCCACTTCCTTCACCGCGAGGCCAGCGTTCTCAGCCTTGCTCCACGATGCGCCGCCCTTGCGCAGACCCACCGTGACGTTCACGCCGCTTTCCTTCAGGTTCAGCGCATGAGCATGGCCTTGCGAGCCATAGCCGATGATGGTGACCTGCTTGCCTTTGATGAGGGAGAGGTCGGCGTCCTTGTCGTAGAAAACTTTCATGTCTGTTCCTTGGCGAAATTCAGAAAAATTCAAAGCTGCGTGTGTGTTGCGTGGGCCCGGCGGATGACGCGACGCCGGGTCCGGATCGAACCGGCTTCTGTGGCTCGTCATCAAACCTTCAGGATACGCTCGCCGCGTCCGATGCCCGAACCGCCCGTGCGGACCGTTTCGAGAATCGCGGTAGCGTCGAGCCCTTCGATGAACGCGTCGAGCTTCTCGCTCGCGCCCGTCAGCTCGATTGTGTAGGTCTTTTCGGTGACGTCGATGATGCGGCCGCGGAAAATATCCGACATCCGCTTCATCTCCTCACGTTCCTTGCCGACTGCCCTTACCTTGATCAGCATCAGCTCGCGCTCGATGTGGGCGCCCTCGGTCAGGTCGACCACTTTCACCACCTCGATCAGGCGGTTCAGATGCTTCGTGATCTGTTCGATCACGTCGTCCGAGCCAATGGAGACGATGGTCATGCGCGACAGCGAGCGGTCTTCCGTCGGTGCCACCGTCAAGGTTTCGATGTTGTAGCCCCGTGCGGAGAACAGGCCGACCACGCGCGACAGCGCGCCCGGTTCGTTTTCCAGCAGGACGGAAATGATGTGTCTCATGTTCGCTTCTTCCAGATGTCGATGCAGGCGATGCATGCCCTTATGCGATTTGGCGCCGCTCCATCCGCTCACGCCTTTTGTGAAGACGCGCATGACGAAGCCGGCGCACAAACGCGCTCGTTATAGATCTTCCGACCCGAGGAGCATCTCCGTGATGCCCTTGCCGGCCTGGACCATCGGCCAGACGTTTTCGGTCGGATCGGTCTGGAAGTCTAGAAACACCGTGCGATCTTTCAGGCGCAGCGCTTCCTTCAGCGCCGGCTCGACATCCGCAGTCTTTTCGATGCGCATGCCGACGTGCCCGTACGCTTCGGCGAGCTTCACGAAATCGGGCAGCGCATCCATGTACGAATGCGAATAGCGCTTGCTGTATTCGATCTGCTGCCACTGGCGCACCATGCCCAGATAGCGGTTGTTGAGCGAAATGATCTTGACGGGCGTGTCGTATTGCTTGCAGGTCGACAGCTCCTGGATGCACATCTGGATTGAGCCTTCGCCCGTGATGCAGACAACCTCGTCATCCGGATGCGCCATCTTGACGCCCATCGCCGCGGGCAGGCCGAAGCCCATCGTGCCGAGACCGCCCGAGTTGATCCAGCGGCGCGGCTTGTTGAAGCGGTAGAACTGTGCGGCCCACATCTGGTGCTGGCCGACGTCCGAGCACACGAACGCGTTGCCGTCCGTCAGCTCCCACAGCTTTTCGACCACGTACTGCGGCTTGATGATGTCGCTTGCGCGGTCGTACTTCAGGCAGTCTTTCGAGCGCCAGCCTTCGATGTCCTTCCACCACGCGGCGAGCGCCTCCGTGTCCGGGCCATGCTCGGCCGTCTGCAGCTGCTCGATCAGCTCCTTCAGCACTTCCTTCACGTCGCCGACGATCGGGATGTCGACCTTCACGCGCTTCGAGATCGACGAAGGGTCGATGTCGATGTGAATGATCTTGCGCGGGCGCGATGCGAAGTGAACGGGGTCGCCGATCACGCGATCGTCGAAGCGCGCGCCGATCGCGATCAGCACGTCGCAGTGCTGCATCGCCATGTTGGCTTCGTACGTGCCGTGCATGCCGAGCATGCCGAGGAATTTCTTGTCCGAGGCGCGATAGCCGCCGAGTCCCATCAGCGTGTTCGTGACGGGATAGCCCAGCAGATCGGCGAACTGGTTCAGCTCGCGCGACGCGTCCGCGAGGATGATGCCGCCGCCCGTGTAGATGTACGGGCGCTTCGCCGACAGCAGCAGCGCGACGGCCTTGCGGATCTGGCCCGAGTGGCCTTTCGTGACGGGGTTGTAAGAGCGCAGCGATACGCTCTTCAACGGCTCGTACTGGCAAGGCGCCTTCGACACGTCCTTCGGAATGTCGATCAGCACGGGGCCGGGCCGGCCGGTACGTGCGATATAGAAAGCTTTCTTGACGGTGGCGGCGAGGTCGCGCACGTCCTTCACGAGAAAGTTGTGCTTCACGCAGGGACGCGTGATGCCGACCGTATCGCACTCCTGAAACGCATCCTGGCCGATCGCAGCAGTCGGCACCTGGCCGCTGATGATCACCATCGGGATCGAGTCCATATAGGCCGTCGCGATGCCCGTCACCGCATTGGTGACACCGGGGCCGGAGGTCACGAGGCACACGCCGACCTTGCCGGTCGAGCGCGAGTAGGCATCGGCGGCGTGAACCGCGGCCTGCTCGTGGCGCACGAGGATGTGCTGGAACTTGTCCTGCTTGTACAGCTCGTCGTAGATGTAGAGTACCGAGCCGCCGGGATAGCCCCAGACAAACTCGACGTCTTCGTCGGCCAGTGCCTTCATGAGCACGGTGGCGCCGATCGAGTCAGCTTCGTGAGGGGGTGTGGTATCCGACGTGGAGAATTCCGCGCTGGGCATATTCATCGTTCACCTTTCGAATTTTCGGCAAAAAATTGATCGGGTGCTCTCTGCCGGGCTTGTGGCTCGGGTTCAAGCGGCGCGTCCAGTTTGACAGGCGAGCTTCTTGGGCTCGACTCAAATGAGACAAGTCACTTATGTTGCGAACCGTAGACGATATCTACGATGCGTCCGATGGTCAAGCAAATATTTCCATGATTGACGGCGGCCACCCTTCCGCCGTCCACTTCTGACCGCTTCGCCGAACCCGCATGATCCCTGGACAAGGCTCGACGAACGCTGGATGCAAGCCGCACGGTTGCCGCCTTTTTCCCCGATTCGCGCGAAAGTTTGTTAGCATCCGCGAGTTTTACGACATTTTTCGACCGATTCGCGCACACTCGCTGCGCCGACCCCCAACGGATGGCATCAGACAAGGAACTCGCCGATTTTCTGGCGGGCGTCGAAAGGCGCGCGTTCAAGCAGACGGTCTACGCCGTGCGGGACGATGACGCGTCGCTCGACATCGTGCAGGACGCGATGATCAAGCTCGCCGAAAAATACGGCGACCGCCCTGCCGCTGAGCTGCCGCTTTTATTTCAGCGTATTCTCCAGAATGCGACGCACGACTATTTCCGTCGGCAAAAAGTGCGCAACACCTGGGTGACGCTGTTTTCGTCGTTAGGCAATGCTGAAGACGAGGACTTCGACCCGCTGGAGACGTTCGAAAGCCAGGACGGCGCAACGGGCGCGGAAAGCAGCGAGCAGCAGTTCGAGCGCGAGCAGGTGCTGCAGTTGATTGACGACGAGATCCAAAAATTACCGGCACGTCAACGGGAGGCGTTTCTGATGCGTTACTGGGAAGATATGGATGTCGCTGAGACTGCTGCCGCGATGGGCTGCTCGGAAGGCAGTGTGAAAACGCACTGCTCGCGAGCCACGCACACGCTGGCGCACGCGCTCAAGGCCAAAGGAATCACGCTATGAGCTCCGCTCTCGAAATAAAAGAACTCGAGTTTGCGCGGCAGCTTCGCCGTGCGCTCGACGAAAACGCTGCCCGCATTCCGACCGCCACCACCGACCGGCTCGCCGCTGCGCGCAGTGCCGCGCTCGCTCGCAAGAAGCCCGAAGCCGTGCATGCGCCCGCCTTCGTGCCCGTCTTCGTCGGCGCCGGCACGCTTGCGGGCATGCCGCAACGGGAAGCATCGCGCCGCCTGCCGCGCCTGCGCAAGCTCGCGCTCGCGTGGCCGCTGCTTGCGCTCGTCGTCGGCCTCGCGGGCATCGCGTGGTGGGAAGATCATCAGCGCACGGCCGAGCTCGCCGATATCGACGCCGCCATGCTGAGCGACGACCTGCCGCTCAATGCCTATCTCGATCACGGGTTCAACGCGTATCTGACGCGCAACCACTGACCGCGGAGATTTGACGGGTGAGTTACAAGCGCGGCCTCGCCGTTGTGTCCGGATGCGTGATCGCAGCCTTGGTGTCATTCGCCGCCACCTATCCGCGCTTCTACCCGACACCGATAGCGGCCGCGGCGCCCGCTGCTGCCGGCGCGCCCGCGAAGCCGGCGCCCGCCCCGGCGCTGACCGTCGAACTGCCTGCCCTGCCGACGTCGAGCAGCCCGCTCGCATGGGCGAAGCTGACCAGCTCCGAGCACGCAGCGCTCGCGCCGTTCGCGTTGCAGTGGGACAGCTTCAGCGAAGAGCGCAAGCACAAGTGGCTGAAAATCGCGTCGCGCTACCCGAAGATGACACCCGAAGCGCAGAAGCGGCTCCACGAACGGATGACGGAATGGGTGCACATGACGCCCGAGCAGCGGCGTGTCGCGCGTGAGAACTATCAGGTGTCGAAGGAGCTGCCGCGTGAGGCGCGTCAGAACGCGTGGAAGGCGTATCAGCAGCTCTCCGAAGAGCAGAAGCAGAAGCTCGCCGCAAGCGAGCATAAGCGCCGCCCCACTGTCGTCAGCGCGCCGCCTTCCGGCAAGTCCGAGATCAAGGACATCAATCGCCTCGTGAACGGCAAGGACAAGCTCGCGAGCGTGCCCATGCCGCCGGCAGCAGGTGCATCGGCGGGCGCAGCGGCAGGCATGATGCCCGCGCCGGGCGCGCCTGCCGTTCCCGCCGCCGGCAGCTTCGCTCCGGCGACGCCGACGCCCGTGTCGCCGTCCGACGCGCCGTCGATCTTCAACGGCTCATAATCCCGCGAGCCTGCGCCGCGGGCTCATCACCGGCAACCGAGGCCCCGCCCGTGTCCACTTCCGTCGACTCCGCAGCCCTGCCGCCCAAGCCCGAATCCCCCGAACTCGCCGCGCCCACCGTCCGCCGGCGTCTCGCGACGCTGATGTACGAAGGCGTGCTGCTGTTCGGCGTGGTGTTCTTCGCGGGCTATCTGTTCAGCACGCTCACACAGCAGCGCAACGGGCTCGTGCATCACAACTGGCTCGCGGCGTGGGTCGCTCTGGTGATCGGCGTGTACTTCGTCTGGTTCTGGACGCACGGCGGGCAGACATTGCCGATGAAGACGTGGCGGCTGCGCGTCGTCGGCGCCCGGGGTGGCGAGCGCCTCTCGGTGCCGCGCGCAGTCGTGCGCTATGTGCTCGCGTGGCTGTGGTTCTTGCCGCCGCTCGCGCTGCATCCGCTGCTCGGGCTCGCCGTGCCTCAGACGTTGATCGTCGCCGCCGTGTGGTTCGTTTCGTATGCGGCCGTCGGCCGGATCGGTGCGAGCCGGCAGTTCCTGCACGACCGGCTGGCCGGCACGCGTATCGTTTCGTTGCCGCGCTGACGCGCCGGGCAGCGACCACACGAGTTCGCCACTGCGCGCCGTCTCCTTTTAGCGCACGCTTACGTTGACAGCACGCACGCTCGGCGTTCGCGACCGCCTTACGTTGATGCACACGCTTACGTCCACATCACGCAAGCGCGGCGCTCACGACGACCGCGCCACCTCACGCTGATGCACACGCCCAGGCGCGGCACGCGAGCAAGCGCTGCGCGCTCAACCCTCACGACCGGGCCTTCTCCTCAGGCCCCGGCGCATTCATCACCACGCGCCGGCCGCGCAGCCGCGCGAGCATCGTTTGCGGATTCATCCGCGTCTGCTGCAGGAACACCGCGACGACGATGATGAGCCCCTTCAACACCAGCTGCGTATTGCTGTCGATGTTGTTGAGCAGCAGGATGTTGCCGAGAAAGCCGAAGATCAGCACGCCCGCCACAGTGCCCGCGATCCGTCCGACGCCGCCCATCAGGCTCGTTCCGCCGATCACGACGGCCGCGATCGCATCCAGCTCCCAGCCGACGCCCGCATCCGCCTTCCCCTGCCGGTACTGCGCCGCGTAGAGCACGCCGACCAGCGCCGCGAGCATGCCCGAAATCGCATATGCGGCGATCTTGTGGCGATCGACCTTGAGCCCCGAAATGCGCGCGCACTTCTCGTTGCCGCCGATCGCATACAGGTACTTGCCGAACACCGTGCGATTGAGCACGAAGTCCGCGATCAGCGCGATGACAATGAAAAAGAGCGCAGGCACGGGCACGACACCGAACAACAGCGCGCGCAGATTTTCGATATCGGTGGTCGCGTTGCTGCCGCTGTAGATCGAATAAACGGCCGTATCCTGCCCGGCGACGAGCCGCGCGACGCCCATCACGCCGACCATCGCCGCGAGCGTCACGATGAACGGCTGCATGCGTCCGCGCGTGATCATGAAGCCATTGAACGCACCGATCGAGAGGCCAGCGAGCGGCACCATCCAGAGCACCGTCAGCAGCGACACCTTCTGCGGCAGCTGATGCCACGCGTAGCCGCACGCGAGCAGCGCGACGAGCGCGGCGATACCCGCGCGAACGGCGCGATGCCGCTCGCCTCGCGACCCGTGGGCATGAACGCCAGCACGAGCACCGGCACGCGCACCGCCCGCACGCATGCGCCGCGCGACCATGCCGCCCGCCATATAGACGACGGCGAACACGCTCGCGGCATCGAGTGCGAGCGACGTCCACGAAGCCGCGTTGCTGCCGGGCGTCGTGAGCAGGATCGCGGTGAGCACGCTGCCGAAGCCCATCACCGAGCCGACGGACAGATCGATGCCCGCCGTGATGATCACGAGCGTCATGCCCACCGACATCACGCCGACGTTCGCCACCTGGCGAAACACATCGGAGAAATTCGCCGACGACAGAAAGATATTGCTGCCGTCCGCTGCATGCGGCGAAGTGAGCGCGCCGAGCGCGAGCAGCACGATGAGTCCCAGGTAGTACTTCACGTTCGTCAGCCACGCGCGCAGACGCTGCTGCCGTGTGTCGGGCATGGCATTCATCGGATGTTCGTTGGTCTTCAGCATGTTCGGGGCTCCATCGGCATCATGGCGATGCCAGCTTCACGAGTTCATCGGCGGAAAACGCTTCGCGTTCGAGCACGCCGCGCGCGCGCCCTTCGCACAGCACGAGGATGCGGTCGCACATCAGCATCAGTTCGTCGATCTCCGAACTCGCGACCACCACCGTCAGTCCGCTGCGCGCCGCCTGCAGGATCTGGCTATAGATTTCGGCCTTCGCGGCCACGTCGACGCCGCGCGTCGGCTCGTCGAGCAGCAGAATCGCGGGCTGCGTCATCAGCCACTTGCCGATGATGAGCTTCTGCTGATTGCCGCCCGAGAGCGTCGCGACGGGCGACGACGCACCGCCGTGCTTCACGTTCGACGCTTTCGCCTGCGCGGCCACGCGTCGCGCGATCGCGCGAGGCCGGTAGAACGGAAAGCCTTCGATGTGCGCGAGACTCGGCAGCATGAAGTTCGCCTCGACCGACTGATCGACGATCAGCCCGTCCTTCTTGCGATCTTCGGTGACGAACGCAACGCCCGCGTCGACGGCCTCCGCCGGCGTTCTGAACACGCGCTTAGCCGGCCCGATCTCGATTGCGCCCGATACGCGATACGGCGACACGCCATACAGCGTTTCGAGAATCTCCGTCTTGCCCGCGCCGAGCAGGCCCGACAAACCGAATACCTCGCCGCGCCGCACTTCGAACGACACGCCGTCGACGACGGGCCGATGTTCGCCAAAGAGCGTGAGATCGCGCACGGCGACCATCGTGTCGGCGGCCGCGCGCACTTCGCCGGACTCTCGATGCGGCGCGACGAAGTTCTTGCCGATCATCATCGACACCAGCTGTTCCGCCGATTCGACGCGGCTCATCGGCAGCGTCGCGATATGGCGGCCGTCGCGCAGCACGGTCACGCGATCGGCGAGATCGAACACTTCGTGCAGCCGATGGCTGATCAGCACGATGCCCATCCCGCGCTCGCGCAACGCGCGCACGAGCACGGCGAGCGCATGCGTTTCGGTGTCGGAGAGCGCGGAGGTCGGCTCGTCCATGATGAGAACGCGCGCTTCTGCGAGCAGTGCCTTCGCGATCTCGATCAACTGCTTTTCGCCGATCCGCAACGCGCCGACGAGCGCATCCGGCGACGGCCTGAATTGCAGTTGCGCGAGCACGTCGCGCGCTTTGGCCCGCATCGCGCGATGATCGGGAAAACCGAAGCGCGTCGTGATTTCCTTGCCGAGAAAGAGGTTGTCGACGACGGAAAGGCTGTCCACCAGATTCAGCTCCTGGTGGATGATCGCGATCCCGGCATCCATCGCATCGGCCGTGGTTCTAAAATCGGTGCGCGTGCCGGCTACGTCGATAGAGCCAGCATCGGGCAGATACAGGCCGCCCAGTATCTTCATCAGGCTCGACTTGCCCGCGCCGTTCTCGCCGACGAGCGCATGCACTTCGCCCGGCATGATGTCGAAGTCGACGTCGGTGAGGGCAGGACTGCCGTTGAACGCAATCGAAATGCGCGTCGCGGCGACGAGCGGCGTCGCGCCCACCGGAGCGCGCTGCTGCGCGAGAGGTGGATCGAGACTGGTTGCGGTCGGCGTCATGGATTCCATCCGCTGCTTCTTCGTGGGTGGTGTGAAGTGGTATGCAAGGTGGCGTATGAAGCACGCGCGACGTTTGTGGCCACCGTTGCGCGTGCTTTACACCAACTCATTTACGTCCTGCTCAGCTCGCGACGAACTGCTTGGCGTTGTCGGCAAAAATGCCTTGCGTCGGCATGATCACCTTCTTCGGAATTTTTTCGCCGCCCAGCATCTTCAGCGCCTGGCGCAGCGCTTCGCCGCCCGGCGTCGGATAGACGAACGTCGCCGTGAGAATGCCCTTTTCAACCCACACGGCGCCTTCGTTCGGCAGCCCGTCCGCGCCGACGAACTTGATCTTCTTTTCGACCCCTGCGTCCTTCGCGGCGAGATACGCGCCGTACGCCATCGGATCGTTATGCGCGAACACGAGATCGACCTGCGGATTCACGCGCAGCACCGTCTTCATGTAATCGTAGGCCTTGTCCTGCTTCCAGTCGCAATCGACGCGCTGCCCGACGATCTTCAGCCCCGACTCCTTGCCGACGAACGACATCATGCCGTCGTGCCGGTCGTGCGAAGCCTGCGTGCCGAAGCCGCCCCACACCTCGACGATATTGCCCTTCGCCTTGCCTGCGCCGCCCTGCGTCTTCACGATGAACTCGCCCACGCCTTTGCCGATCAGCACGTTGTCGCCGCCGACGAACTGCGTGTACTGGTCGCCGTTCACCTCGCGGTCCAGCACGAACACGGGAATGCCCGCCTTGAACGCCTTCTCGACGACGCCCGTGAGCCCCGCCGACTCCTTCGGCGAGATGAAGATCACGTCCATCTTCTGCGCGATGAAGTTCTCCATGTCGGCGTTCTGCTTGTCGGTGCGATCGTTTGCATCGGCAATGACGAGATCGACATTCGGATGCCTGGCGGCCTCGGCCTTCATGTCCTTGTTGAACTGGACGCGCCACGGCTCGACGGTCGTCACCTGCGAAAAGCCGAAGCGGTACTTCTTGCCCTGCGCGTGCACATAGCCGGCTTTGATCATCAGCCCGGCGAAAGGCGCCGATAAGAGCGCGCCAGTAATCAGACGGCGATTGCGGTTCATCTTTGTGTCTCCTGTCGATCCGGAGTCCGGCGCTTTCGTGCCTCGCTCTGGTCACATGCAAGATAGTTGCTGTCATTGCGCATTACGTGATGCGCGGTTTGTGCGTCTCCTTCTCCTGCTCTCCTGCTCCACTGCCCTGCTGCTGTTACCGCTGTTGTTACTGGTTCTGCCTGCCCCACCCCGATTGAAACGTTTTAATTGCTGCGGGTCTCCTCGACTTCCGACTGCTCGACGGGCACGGGCGCCGTGCTCTCGCGCACCAGCAGTTCAGCCTTGAAGCTCAGATGCACGGGCGCATTGCGCTCGCCGTTCAGCAGCTTGAGCATCAGCTGCCAGATCGCATGGCCGATCGCCTCCACCGGCTGACGGATCGAGCTCAGATACGGACGCAGCACCGACATCCACGGCGCGTCGTCGAACGAAAGCAGCGAGATGTCCTCGGGCAGACGCAGGTCGGCGTCGCGGATCGCGCGCAACGCGCCGAGCGTCGTCACGTTGCCGCCCGCGAAGAGCGCCGTCGGGCGCACGGCATTCGACAGCACTTCGAGCGTCGACGCGTGGATCTCCGCCGCCGTCATTCCGCATTCGACGACGCGTATATGAGCGTCGAGTCCCGCGCGCTTCATCGCGTCGATATAGCCGTCCGCGCGCTCGCGCGAGTTCACGAGCTCGAGCGTGTTCAATAGAAACGCGATGCGCTTGTGGCCGAGCCCGATCAGATGCTCGGTGCCGTCGAACGACGCCGCGTGGCTGTCCGTCGTCACGGTATCGGCGGGAAAGGAATCGTCGACGCGGTCGGCCATCACGAGCGGCACGTTGCACTCGCGCACTTCTTCGATCGCGTGTTCGTAGCCACGGCACGGAATGATGATCATGCCCGCCACCTGGCGCGACATCACGAAGCGGATGCGCTCCATTTCGCGCTCGGGATCTTCGTCGGCGTGCGCCATGATCAGGCGGTAGCCGTGTTCGAGCGCGCGGTTTTCGAGCGCGCGCGCAATGTCGACGAAGAACTGATTGGTGAGATCGGGCAGCACGAAGCCGATCGAACTGGGCCTGCCGCGCCGCAAGTCGGCGGCGATGCCGTTGCGGCGATAGCCGAGCCGGCGCGCCGCGTCCCACACGCGCTGTGCGCGCGCTTCGCTCACGCCCGGCACGCCCGACAACACCTTCGACGCCGTGCCGACCGAGACCTCGGCGGCATTGGCCACGTCGCGCAGTGTCGGCAAAAGCCGCTCGGATACGCCCATGTTTCGTCAGCCCCTTTATCGATGTCCGGTTCGTCGCCCGGCCGGTCTTGTGCTCTGATCGTACGCAGAGATTGAAACGTTTCAGAGGATATGCAATCGATTACATCAGCACAAGCCACAGGCGGCCAGGGCTTTCCCGAGGGCCGATCGCGCGGTCGCAGCATTCGTGCATGGCATGTTGCGTTGCATCGAGCCGACACATCGGATACGTAATAAGAACTTCTCGTGAATGTCACGGCTTCGTCATGCGGCGATGGCGGAATGCGGGTACTGCAACTCGACGCGTGAGCCATGGACAACAACACGTCCGCGACCTCCCTCTTCCGCCAGACTGGCCCGAGCGTCGATCCCGTCGCTTTCGGGTCCCGCTCCCCCTCAGCAACCCTGCCGACGATTCCGCATCTGCCGACGCCGCCATCGCCCAACGAAAGCCACCACGATGACGATCACGAAAACTCGCATCGCTATCGCACGATCTGGCTCTCCGACATTCACCTCGGTTCGGGCGGATGCCAGGCGCCGTACCTGCTCGATTTCCTGCGGCACAACGAATCAGAGTATCTGTACCTCGTCGGCGACATCATCGACGGCTGGCAACTGAAGAAGGGCTGGTACTGGCCGCAGGCGCACAACGACGTCGTGCAGAAGGTGCTGCGCAAGGCGCGCAAGGGCACGCAGGTGGTCTACATCCCCGGCAATCACGACGAAGCGGCGCGCCAGTTCTGCGACCTCGCGTTCGGCGACATCCACGTGCGCGGCGAAGCGTTTCACACGACGCTCACGGGCAAGCGGCTGTGGATCGTGCACGGCGATCTGTTCGACGGCGTGATCCAGCACGCGAAGTGGCTCGCGTATCTCGGCGACACGCTCTATACGCTGATCCTCGTGCTGAACCGCTGGTTCAACCGGATTCGCAGCAAGCTCGGCTTCCAGTACTGGTCGCTGTCGCAATACCTGAAGCATCAGGTGAAGAACGCCGTCAACTTCATCTCGTCGTTCGAGCGCGTGATGACCGACGAAGCGCGCCGCCGCGGCTGCGACGGCGTCGTCTGCGGGCACATCCACAAGGCCGAGATTCGCGAGATCGACGGCGTGCTGTACTGCAACGACGGCGACTGGGTCGAGAGCCTGTCGGCGCTCGTCGAGACGTACGAGGGCGAACTGAAGGTGATCTACTGGACCGTGATCCGCTCGCCGCAAGCGAACGCGTCCAAGGCCCGCGCGACGGCATGACCGCACACAACCACCACTACGAGAGGGCCAACTGCATGAAGATCATGATCGTCACCGATGCGTGGGAGCCGCAGGTCAACGGCGTCGTCCGCACGCTGAAGAACACGACGCGCGAGTTGACGGAGATCGGCCACAAAGTCGATCTGCTGACGCCGCTGGAGTTCAAGACGATTCCGTGCCCGACATACCCTGAGATCCGCCTGTCGCTGCTGCCGAAGCGCCATCTGCGCGAGCGCATCGACGCATTCCAGCCGGACGCGTTGCACATCGCGACGGAAGGCCCGCTTGGACTCGCCGCGCGCGCCTATGCGATCGAGCACGAGCTGCCGTTCACGACCGCGTATCACACGCGCTTTCCCGAGTACGTGCAGGCGCGCTTCGGCATTCCGCTTGCGTGGACGTATCGCTTCCTGCACTGGTTCCACAAGCCGTCGCTGTCCGTGATGGCGCCGACGCCCGTCGTGAAGGCGGACCTCGAAAAATACGGCTTCACGAACGTGGTGCTGTGGACGCGCGGCGTCGATCTCGACATCTTCCATATGATGGATTCGAAGGTGCTGAACACCGCGCGGCCGATCTTTCTGTACGTGGGACGCGTCGCCGTCGAGAAGAATGTCGAAGCGTTCCTGAAGCTCGATCTGCCCGGCTCGAAATGGGTCGCCGGCGAAGGCCCGGCGCTCGCCGAACTCAAGTCGCGCTACCCCGCCGTCAACTATCTCGGTGTGCTGACGCAAGCCGAGCTCGCGAAGGTCTATGCGGCCGCCGATGTATTCGTGTTCCCGAGCCGCACCGACACGTTCGGCCTCGTGCTGCTCGAAGCGCTCGCATGCGGCACGCCCGTCGCCGCGTATCCCGTGACGGGCCCCATCGACGTACTTGGCGACGGAGGCGCGGGTGCGATGCACGAAGACCTGCGCGAAGCGTGCCTCGAAGCGCTGAAGATCGACCGCAGCCGCGCGCGCGAGTGGGCCGAGCGCTTCTCGTGGACGGCCGCCTCCGAACAGTTCGCCGCGCATCTGAAGCCGTTGCCGCGCGCCGCCTACAGCGAGGAAAACGCCGCCGCATAACGCGTATCCGAAGCGCGTATCCGAAGCGCACGGCCCGACGCGCGAGCGCCCTCACTTCCCGCCACGCCCATGCAAACGAGACAATCGAACGCATTGCGCGCCCCGCAGGAATCGCTGCGCGACGCAGAAACCATCGCGTCCGAAGCCGGTCCGGCCGTCGAGCCGGACCGGGAACCTTTCGGCGACGTGAACGCACGGCATGACGACGGCGCGCCGCAGTCGCGCTATGCTGGACATACTCAACCCGGTCCAGCACGCAAGCCATCTCCCATGTCATCCACGACGCGCAAGTCGATTCCGCGCGATTCCGCGCCTTCCGAAGAGGACACGCTGATCGAGACCGACATCGAAGCCGAAGCCACTGCCGACGTCCACCGCGACGCCCGTACCGAGACGCACGATCCGCACGAGCCTCTCGGCCCTGACGATCCCCTCGCGCCGCTGCCGTTCAATCCGTACAAGGGCAATCGCGGCATCACGCGCGCCTGGCACGCGATGAAGAACTCGTTCGCGGGCTTTCGCGTCGCGATCCGCGAGGAAAGCGCGTTTCGCCAGGAACTGACCCTCGCGGCGATTCTTGTGCCGTGCGGCATCGTCGTGCCCGTCGAGCCCGTGTCGCGCGTGCTGCTGCTCGGCTCCGTGTTCCTCGTGCTGATCGTCGAGCTGCTCAACTCGAGCGTCGAAGCGGCCATCGACCGCATCTCGCTCGAACGCCACGAGCTGTCGCGGCGCGCGAAGGATCTCGGCAGCGCGGCCGTGATGGTCGCGCTCTTCATGTGCGTGATGACCTGGGCGCTGATCGTCGGACCGCTCGTCGTCCACTGGGTCGGCGGGTGGTTCGGCCGGTGATCCGGATTCGGGCGCTAGCCGCCGCGCGCAAGACCCGAGCGCACATCCCGAGTCTTCAAGAGCCATCATCGCCACCGCATCCGCGCCATACAGAAGCGCGCGTTCTGGGTATAGAACGGTCGGTTTATAATCGTTCGATAGTCTCAAAAACAGCCAACCAGACCGGGCGGAAGAGCATGCCGTAGCACGGAGGCATCGCAACTGCCCGAAAACCAGGGCCGGACGATATGGAAGCCAAACCTCCCCGCCGCACGCGCGAACGGATTCTCGAACTATCGTTGAAGCTCTTCAACGAGATCGGCGAGCCGAACGTCACGACGACGACGATCGCCGAGGAAATGGAGATCAGTCCAGGCAACCTGTACTACCACTTCCGCAACAAAGACGACATCATCAACAGCATCTTCAGCCAGTTCGAGCAGGAGATCGAAAAGCGTCTGCGTTTTCCGGAAGATCATCGCGCGACCATCGACGAAATGTGGTCGTATCTACAGTACATGGTCGATTTCACGTGGCGCTACCGTTTTCTGTATCGCGACCTGAACGATCTGCTCGCGCGCAACCGCACGCTGGAAACGCACTTCAAGCAGATCATCAGCCACAAGGTGCGCTTCGCGAGCCAGTTCTGCGAGCAGCTCGTCGCCGACGGCGAAATGGTCGCGACGCCCGATGAGATCAAGGTGATCGCGACCAACATCGGCGTGATCGCGACGTACTGGCTGTCGTATCAGTTCGTGATGAACCCGCGCAAGTACAACGAGCAGGAAGCGATTCGCGCCGAGCTGCATCAGGTGAGCGTGCAGATCGTGTCGTTGATGGCGCCGTATCTGCGCGGCCGCTCGCGCGAGCTGTTCGACGATCTGGTGTCGGGCAAGCATCCGCAGCGCGAGTTCTACGACTATCTGCCGCCGCGCGAACCTCGCAACGAATCGAAGGAAAGCTGAAGATGAAGGCAGTCTGTGTGTATTGCGGCTCGTCGGACGGAGCCAAAACGCTGTATCGCGACGCCGCGAAGGCGTTCGGCCGCGCGCTCGTCGACGCGAACCTGTCGCTCGTCTACGGCGGCGGCAAGGTCGGCCTGATGGGCGTGATCGCCGATGAAGTGATGGCCGCGGGCGGCCGCGCAATAGGCGTGATTCCCGAGCTGCTGGTCAACAAGGAAGTCGGTCATGATGGCCTGTCGGAACTGCACGTCGTGCCCGACATGCATCAGCGCAAGAAGATGATGGCCGACCTGTCGGACGCGTTCGTCGCGCTGCCGGGCGGCGCGGGCACGCTCGAAGAGCTGTTCGAGGTCTATACGTGGGCGCAGCTCGGCTATCACCAGAAGGCGGTGGCCGTGCTGAACATCGACGGCTTCTACGATCCGCTGATCTCGCTGCTCGAGCACACGGTGCAGGAAGGCTTCATGCGTCAGACGTACTTCGACATCCTGCAGATCGATAGCGACCCCGCCGCGCTGATCACCAAGCTGCAGCGCTATCAGCCGCCCGCGCGCGACAAGTGGGCGGACAGGCGCGAGCGCGTGTAGCGCGCGGCGCGCTCGCTATGGTGAGCGGGATTTCGTCGCGGGCAGCGCACGTCAGGCACAGATGAGGCATACACGATGAAAGTGGTTCTGATCACGGGTGCGAGCCGCGGCATCGGCCGTGCGACGGCGCGCCTGCTCGGCGCGCGCGGCTGGTCCGTCGGTATCAACTACGCGGCCAACGAAGCCGCCGCGAAAGAAGCCGCCGCCGAAGTCGGGCGCGCAGGCGGCCACGCGCGCGTGATCGCAGGCGACGTCGCGGACGAAGCGCAGGTCGTCGCGATGTTCGATGCGCTCGAAAGCGCGTATGGCCGCATCGATGCGCTCGTCAACAACGCGGGCATCGTCGCGCCTTCGATGCCGCTCGCCGACATGGACGCCGCGCGTCTGAAGCGCATGTTCGACGTCAACGTGTATGGCGCATATCTGTGCGCGCGCGAAGCGGCGCGGCGCATGGCGAAGGATCGCGGCGGACATGGCGGCGCGATCGTCAATGTGTCGTCGGCGGCGTCGCGGCTCGGGTCGCCGAATGAATACGTCGATTACGCGGGCTCGAAAGGCGCCGTCGATACGATGACGATCGGCCTCGCGAAGGAACTCGGCCCGCAAGGCGTGCGCGTGAATGCCGTGCGCCCTGGCCTGATCGACACGGACATCCACGCGAGCGGCGGACGCCCCGACCGCGCCGCCGTGCTCGGCGCGCAAACGCCGCTGGGCCGTCCGGGCACGGCCGAAGAAGTCGCCGAGGCGATCGTCTGGCTGTTGAGCGATGCGGCGTCGTATGTAAACGGCGCTCTGCTGGATGTGAGCGCGGGCCGCTGATTCTTCGCCTGCTTCGCTCACGTTGCCATCATTGCGGACGGCACGGTGGCGGCTGCGAAGCGCCGTGCAACGTCGAAGCGCGACGCCACCGGCTTCTAGAACGACGATCCCGGCTCGCGCAAAAATGCGATTTCTTCATCAGTGGAAGGACGGGCGAGCAGCGCATTTCGATGCGGAAATCGCCCGAAGCGTTCGACGATCTGCAAATGCCGCGTGGCCGAGCGTGCATACGATGGGTCTAACCCTTGCGCTTCGAGCAGCGCGTACAGGCGCACGCCTTCGCGCTGGGCTTCCAGTGTTTCGTCGTGCTCGAACGGGATATACGCGAACGCGCGGTGATAGACGGTCGGCAGCAACAGGTCGCTACCCTGTTCGACCATCCGGCGCGCGATGCTGACCGCCTGCACATCGCCGCCATACATGCGTGCCGTATGCCGGTGACAGTTGCGCGTGAACTGATCGAGCACGATCACGAGCGCGAGCGAGCCGAGCGGCGTAGCGAGCCACGCGTCGAGTTCATGCGCGAGCGCCGCTTCGATCAGCGCGCCGAAGCGCTCGCGCAACATCGAGTCGAACGCGTCGCTGCGCTTGAACCAGCACTTGCGGTCGGTGCCGTATTCATCCGAGCCGGGCGTGCCGAACCAGCAGTCGAGCACATCGCGCGCATGCGCATCGAGCGACGCGTAGTCGCCTTGCGTCGAATAGCCAGCGGCGTCGAAGCGCGCGCTCATGCGAACTCCAGCACCAGCCGCCGTGTGCGCGCGCTCTTCTTTTCCAGCTTCGCGACGCGCAGCGCGCCGATCTCCTGCGTATTGCGCACATGCGTGCCGCCGCACGGCTGCAGATCGACGCCTTCGATACGCAGCAGCCGCACCCGCCCCAAGCCCATCGGCGGCTTCACGCTCATCGTGCGTACGAGTTCGGGGCGCGCGGCCATTTCGTCATCGGTGATCCATTGCGTCGCGACGTCATGCGCGCCGCCCACCAGCTCCGCGAGCCGCGCTTCGATCTGCTCGCGTCCGATCGGCTCGACGGTCGCGAAGTCGAGGCGCGCGTAAGCGGACGTGATGCTGCAGCCGTCGACGGGATACGGCAGCACCGCGCACATCAGGTGACTCGCCGTGTGCAGGCGCATATGCCGATAGCGGCGCTCCCAGTCGATCTGCGCCGTCACCCGCTGCCCGACGGCAAGCTGCGCGAGCAGCGCTTCCTGGCCGGGCGCCGGAACGTGGACGGCGTCGTCGGGCGTCGCGTCTTCGAATTTCGCCTTGCGCGTATCGGCGATCTCGATGCACGTGCCGTCGGCGAGCGTCAGTACGCCCGCGTCGCCTGCCTGGCCGCCGCCGAGCGGATAGAACACCGTCTGGTCGAGATGGATGCCCTGTTCGTCGATCGCGGTAATGACCGCGTCGCAGTGGGTCAGATAGGCGTCGTCGCGAAAGAGCGCACGCGTCGTCATCGGGTGTCTCCTGATTCTTTGTTCGTGCCGGACATTATGCCGGGATCGCGAATGTCCGCCGCATTCACATCGAGGCGCGCCCGGCGGGACTGTACCGGGCGTTTCGACGCGACGCTTCCAGGAAGCGCGACACGTCAGCCCGGATGATTGCGCATCCAGTCGGCCGTATCGAAGAACGAATGCAGCAGACGCTCGCGCAGCGGCTCGGGCAGGCCGACGTCTTCCATCGCCCACGCCATGCAGCGCAGCCACTGGTCGCGCTCGCTCGATGCGATCTGGAACGGCAGATGCCGCGCGCGCAGACGCGGATGGCCGAAGCGGCCGATGTAGTGATCGGGGCCGCCGAGCCAGCCGCACAGGAACCAGAAGAGCTTGTCGCGCGAGCCTTCGAGCGTCGGCGGATGCAGCTTGCGAATGCCGGCGAAGTCGGCTTCGAGGTCCATCAGGTCGTAGAAACGGTCGACGAGTTCGCGCACGCGCGCCTCGCCGCCCACGAGTTCGAAGGCCGTCGGCTGCGACGGTGCTTCGTCAATCGGATCAGTCATACGGGCAACTACACATTCAAGAGGAACACAAAGGCATCGCGCGTTCGCGCCGATGCATCAAACGACGCGCGCTTCTCACACGTTTCTCACGCGTCGCGCAGCGATTGCAGCGCGGGCCGCATCAGCACATGACGCAAGCTGATCCAGCCGCCGACGGCCGCACATGCGACGCCCGCCGCGATGCCCGTCGGCAGCAGCCACGGATTGAATTCGATCGTGAAATCGAATACACGCATCGCGAGAATGAAACCGATCAGCTGCGAGCCGAGCGCGGCCATCAACCCCGACAGCGCGCCGACCACGACGAACTCCGCAATCTGCACCGCCCGCACCTGCCGGTGCGACGCGCCGAGCGCGCGCAGCAGCGCCGATTCTCGCATACGCTCGTCGCGCGTGCCCGCCAGCGCCGCGTACAACACCAGCACGCCCGCGATCAGCGTAAAGGCGAACAGGAACTGCACCGCGCCGATCACCTGGCCGATCACGCGCTGCACCTGCGCGAGGATCGGCGCCGTATCGATCGCGGTGAGATTCGGATACTGGCCGACCAGCCCGTCGATCACCCTGTGCTGCTCGGGCGGCACATGGAAGCTCGTGATGAACGTCGCGGGATAGTCCTTCAACGCGGCGGGCGGCATCACGACGAAAAAGTTGACCTTGAACGAACCCCAGTCGAGCTTGCGCACACTCGTCACGGGCGCCTCGATCTGCAGGCCCGTCACGTCGAAGCGCATCGTGTCGCCGACCTTCACGTTGAGCAGTTTCGCGAGTCCCTGCTCGATCGATATCTGCGGCTTCGACGCATTGCCGTACCACTCGCCCGACACAATCCGGTTGTCGTCGGGCAGCTGCGTCGTGTACGACAGATTGAACTCGCGATCGACGAGACGCCGCGCGTCCTCGCTCTTGTAGTCGTTCGGGTTGACGGGCTTGTTGTCGATCGCGACCAGCCGGCCGCGCACCATCGGCGCCAGCTCGATGCCCGCAAAGCCGTGCGCGCCCAGATACTGCGTAACGGCATCGCGCTGGTCGGGCTGAATGTCGATGATGAACTCGTTCGGCGCGTCGGGCGGCGTCGAGCGATGCCAGCCTTCGATCAGGTCGTTGCGCGTCATCGCGATCAGCAGCAGGCACATCAGGCCGATCGCGAGCGCCGTGATCTGCAGCGCGCTCGCGTTCGCGCGCCGCTCCAGCGACGCGAGCGCATAGCGCCAGCCGATGCCGATATGGAAGCGCTCGCTGCGCATGATGCGCGACAGGCTCCACAATGCGGCGCGCGCGATCAGCGCGAACACCAGGAGGCCGCCCGCGAAACCGCCCGCGACGATGCCGCCGAGCTTCAACTCGCCCGCCGCGAGAATCAGCAAGCCCGCGAACAGCGCGATGCCGAGCGCGTACGCGGCCCACGCGGTGCGCCCTTCGTCGCCCCATTCGCGGCGCAGCACGCGCACGGGCGGCACATGCGTGAGCGGCAACAGCGGCGGCAGCGCAAAGCCGATCAGCAGCACGAGACCGGCCGCGATGCCTTCGAGCGCGGGCCAGATGCTCGGATACGGCAGCGTCACGTCGATCAGGCTGCCGAGCCACCAGAAGAGCGCGAGATGCCCGCCGAAGCCGAGCACGACGCCCGCGATGCCGCCGAGCAAACCGAGCCCGGCGAATTCGAACACGAACAGCGCGCGCAAGGTCCGCTGGCTCGCGCCAAGACAGCGCATCGCCGCGCAGCTGTCGAGATGGCGCCGCATATAGCGATGCGCGGCCATCGCAATCGCGACGGCGGCGAGCAACGCAGTCAGCAGCGACACGAGCGTGAGAAAGTGGTTCGCGCGATCGAGCGTCTCGCGCACCTGCGGCTGGCCGTCCCGCAGCGACTCCAGCGCGACGCCGCGCATCTTGCCGTTGTCGACGCGCTCATGCGCCCACGTCGCAAACGACGCAACGGGCTTGTCGCCGCCCGCCACCAGCAGCCGATACGTGACGCGGCTGCCGTAGCCGAGCAGTCCCGTCGACGCGAGATCGTCGGCACGCATCATCAGGCGCGGCGAAAAATTGACGAACGCGAAGCCGCGGTCCAGTTCGCGCGTGATCAGCGCGCCGATCGTGAAGTCGCGTCCGCCCACCTTGACCTTGTCGCCGATATGCACCCTCAGCGCGTCGAGCAGTTGCTGATCGACCCATACGTCGCCGGGCGGCGGAATGCCGCGCACTTCGCGGTCGGGCGCGCCGGGCGCGAGCGCGATCCGCAACGCGCCGCGCAGCGGATAGCCCGGCGACACGGCCTTCACCGCCGCGAGCCGCGAAACGGGCTGCGCCGCCGTCGAATTGACCATGCTGGGGAAGATGGCCGTCGTCGCCGTCTCGAGGCCGAGCGTTTTGGCCTGCTGCGCGAACTGCGCATCGACGGGATGATCGGCGCGGACCACGAAGTCGGCGGCGATCATGCGCCGCGCGTCGCGTTCGAGCCCTTGATGCAGACGGTCCGCGAGAAAACCCACGCTCGACAGCGCCGCGACGGCCAGCACGAGCGCGAACAGCAGCATCGTCAGCTCGCCCGCGCGCCAGTCGCGCGCCGTCATGCGCAACGACTGATGCAGCAGATGACCCAGCGACAGCCGGTGCGCGGATGCAGGCCGCGTGGGGTGTTCAGGCGGAAGCTCGGGGGGAGCCTGAGTGGTGACGCGTTCGGCTTCGCTCAATCGTGTCGGCTCCTCGCGAGTCGCGACACCATGTGCGTCGCCATGCCGCGAAAGCCGCCCTGCACGCCGCGCCACAGACGCGGCAGCGCCCAGCTCGCGAGCACCAGAAAGCCCACGAGCAGCACGAGGAACAGCACGGGGACGAACAGCGCGAGCAACAGGCCGCCGAACACGAGCCCGTCCTCGGCCGCCGACGTCACGACATTCGACACCGGCTCCGGCGACAGATTGATCAGCGCGCGCGTGCCCGCCTTAGTGAGATGCGACGCGCCCGCGAGCGTGCCGCCCGCCAGCGCGGCGATCGTCATCAGCGACGGATCGGCGTGGCCGAGTGCGCCGACGGCCAGCACGGCGCCCGCCGGAATGCGGATGAACGTATGGATCGCGTCCCACAGAGAATCGAGCGCGGGAATCTTGTCGGCGAGAAATTCAGCGATGGTCAAGACGGCCGCCGCGCCGATCACCCACGGCGACTGCAGCACGGACAGCGTATCGGGCAGATGGATGATGCCGGCGCGTCCGAAGACGCCCGCGATCAGCACGGTCAGGTACAGACGCAAGCCGCTGCCCCACGACAGCCCCGCCGCAAGCGAAAGAGGTTCAAGCATGGCCGCCTCCGAGGCGCGCGTCGCGTGCCGTCAGTTCCGGCAGCCTGCGCTCGGGACAGGAAGCCAGGGGGCTCCGCCGTGCCGAAGCCGCCGGATCCGCGCATCAAGGCCGCGCGGAGCAATTTCAGGATGATTTCCGTCTCATTATAGCCACGTCAATTCGACGGCCGCTGGGCTTAGCGGGCATTTGTGGCATGTTTGCGGCACTTTTTGAACGGGTGTGCCGACGCCGGGTGGACGAAGGTCGGCAACGGGCCGGAGATCGGCCGGCGCTCAGTGGCCCGAGGAGAGCTTGAGTCCGATCAGTCCGACGACGATCAGCACCGCGCTGCCGACGCGCGCGGCCGTCACGGCCTCGCCCATCATCACGATGCCGAAAATGAATGCGCCGACGGCGCCGATGCCCGTCCAGACGGCGTAAGCGGTCCCGAGCGGCAACTGGCGCATGGCCATCGCGAGCAGCGCGAAGCTGCCGAGCGCCGTCACGATGGTGAACACCGACGGCCAGAAACGGGTGAAACCTTCGGATGACTTGAGACCGGCCGCCCACGCGACTTCCAGCAGACCGGCGATAAAGAGAAGAACCCAGGACACGAGACGAACTCCAGTGTGAGTGGGGCCGTCCCCGTTGAAAGCGGATGCAGCAAGGTCGTCCTTGCCGGGCGCAATTATATCAAGACAGGCACCATTTCGCCGTTTGCCATACGCCGACGAATATAGCGACGCAGCCGTTTCAGACGACGCCGACGAGCCGATAGCCGACGCCCGTCTCCGTCACGATGTGCTCGGGCTGCGCGGGATCGTGTTCGAGCTTCTGCCGCAGATGCGCCATGTAGATGCGCAGATAGTGATGGCTTTCGACATGCGACGGCCCCCACACGTCGCGCAGCAGTTGCCGGTGCGTCAGCACGCGGCCCGCGTGGCGCACGAGCGTCGCGAGCAGCCGGTATTCGAGCGGCGTCAGATGCACGGGTTCGCCGTCGCGCGAGACCTGGCGCAGCCCGAGATCGACAGTCACGCCGCCGAAATGCACCTGTGGCGTTTCGTTCGCGCCGCCCTGGTTGCGCCGGCGCAGATGCGCGCGAATCCGCGCGAGCAGTTCGGAGACGCCGAACGGCTTGGTCAGATAGTCGTCGGCGCCCGCGTCGAGCGCGGCCACCTTCTCGCTTTCCTGGGCGCGCGCCGACAGCACGATCACGGGCAACTCGCTCCAGCCGCGCAGTTCGCGAATCACGTCGAGGCCGTCGGTGTCGGGCAGGCCGAGATCGACGATCAAGAGATCGGGCTTGCGCGTGGCTGCTTCGATCAGCCCCAGCTTGCCCGTCGGCGCGTCGTGCACGACGATGCCCTCGCCTTCCAGCGACGCGCGCACGAAGCGGCGGATCTGCTGCTCGTCCTCGATCAGTACGACGGTGATGCTCGGGTCACTCATGAATGGGTATGCGGGTGTGTGTCGGCTTGTTGTCGATTAGGCGGTTCCGGCGATTCCGTCGCTTTTTGCGTGTCGGACGCGTGTGTTTCACCGGGCACAGCATCGGCGGCTTCGGCCGGCTCCGGCAGTGCGGATGCCGCATCGTCGGGTCCGGGCGGCGGCGTCTCGACGGGCAGCGTGAACCAGAAGCGCGCGCCTTCGACGCGTCCGTCCGCCGCGACGCGGTTGGCCGCGCCGATTCTACCCCCATGCGCCTCCGCGATCGCGCGGCAGATCGCGAGCCCGAGGCCGATGCCCGGCTTCGCCGATTCCTTCTCGCCGCGCGTGAACTTCTCGAAGATGCGCGTTTCCATGCCGGGCGGCAGACCCGGGCCCCTATCGTCGACGGTCACGCGCACGAACGGCTTGCCGTTCTCGTCGATGCGCTGCGCGCCGATTACGAGCGGCGTATCGGGCGGCACATACTTCGCCGCGTTCTCGAACAGATTCGCGAAGAGGCGCTCCATCAACACGGCGTCGATCTGCAGCAGCGGCAGATCAACGGGCAGCGCGACCTGAACCGGATGCCGCGCGAGCGTGCGCTTGCAGTCGCGCAGCGCCGAGCCGACCGTCTCTTCGAGCAGCGACCATTGCCGGTTCAGCTTCAGGCTGCCCGCCTGCAGACGCGCCATGTCGAGCAGGTTCGTGACGATGCCCGTCATGCGCAGCGCCTCTTCGTGGATCGCGTCGACGAGCTCTCGCTGAGCGTCGTCCTGGTCGGCGCGCTGCGCGGCGAGCATCGACGAAAAGCCGACGATGGCCGTGAGCGGCGTGCGCAGATCGTGCGAAATCGCCGAGAGCAGCGAGTTGCGCAGCCGCTCCGACTCCATGCTGACGAGCGCATCGCGCGCGATATCGACGTAATGCACGCGCTCGAGCGCCAGCGCGATCTGCGCAGCGAACGCGTCGAGCATGCGCTGCTGCTCGGGCACGTCGAGCTCGCGCGCGTCCTGCGTCGCGACGGCGAGCACGCCGCGCGTGCGCATCGGCGCGCGCAGCGGCAGATAGAGCGCCTTCGCGGCAGGCAGCGTATCGGTGCCGTGGCCCGCCGGCTTCTGCTGGTCGTAGACCCACTGGCCCACGTCGACGTCGAGCGAAGCGGCATCGAGCATGATGCTCACGTCGGGATCGTCGACTTTCTGCTTCACCTGATCGGCGCTATCGGGCAAGAGCACCGCGACGCGCGCGCGGAACACCTCGCTCACGTGCCGGCTGCCGATGCCGACGATCTGCTCCGTCGTCAGCGCGGCCGCCAGTTCGCGCGCCATCGCGTACATCGCGCTCGTGCGCTGCTCGCGCCGGCGCGCGACGCTCGCTTCGCGCCGCAACGTCGACGTCAGATGGCCGATGACGAGCGACGTCAGCAGCATGCCGAAGAATGTCAGCAGGTATTGCGTATCGCTGACGGAGAACGACATGCGCGGCGGCACGAAGAAGAAATCGAACGCCGCGACGGAAAGGAACGACAGCATCACGCCCGGTCCGCGGCCGAGCTTCACCGCCGCGAAGATCACGCCGAGCAGGTACAGCATCACGAGATTGGCGAGATCGATGCGATCGATCAGCTGGCTCGCGACCAGCGTCACGCCCGCGCAGATCGCGAGCGCCCATGCGTAGCTGCGCGGCGGCGAGTGGCGGTCGCGCGCGACGCTCAACGCTTCGCGCCACGCGCGCACTTCTTCGTCGGCGCGGCGGTCGCGCGTCAAACCCTGCGTCCGTTCCGCTTCATCGCTGCTCGCGCGGATCAGCGTGAGGTCGAGATCGCTCGCGCGTTCCGCGAGACGCTCGCCGAACGGCCGGCGCAGCCAGCGCGCGAAGCCCATCGCTGCCGAGCCGCCCGCGACCAGCTTCGACACGTTGCGCACGCGCGCATAGCCGATCAGCGTCGAGACGGCATCCGCACCCGCGAGCGTGGCCGTTTCCGCGCCGAGTTCGGCGGCGAGCTTCAGCGCGTCGAGCGTGCGCTTGCGGTGCGCATCCGGGAGACGTTGAAGCTTCGGCGTCTCGACATAGACGGCGATCCAGTCGGCCTTCAGGCTCGCCGCGAGACGCGCTGCCGCGCGCACCAGCAGCGGCGCTTCGGGGCCGGGACCGACGCACACCAGCAGACGTTCACGCGCCTGCCAGATGCGCTGGATCGAACGGTCCGCGCGATACTCGCGCATCTGCGCATCGACGCGATCCGCGGTGCGCCGCAGCGCCAGTTCGCGCAGCGCGATCAGATTGCCCTTGCGAAAGAAGTTGCGCACCGCGCGCTCGGCTTGCTGCGGCATGTAGACCTTGCCATCGCGCATGCGGTCGAGCAGTTCTTCGGCGGGCAAGTCGACGAGCGTCACTTCGTCCGCGCGATCGAACACGCGATCGGGCACCGTCTCCCACACGCGGATGCCCGTGATCTGGCCGACGACGTCGTTGAGGCTTTCGAGGTGCTGGACGTTCACCGTCGTATAGACGTCGATGCCCGCGTCGAGCAGTTCGTACACGTCCTGCCAGCGCTTCGCATGACGCGCGCCCTGCACGTTCGAGTGCGCAAGTTCGTCGACGAGGATCAGTTGCGGCTTGCGTTCGAGCGCGGCATCGAGATCGAATTCGGCCAGCAGCCTGTTGCGGTATTCGATGCGGGCAAGCGGCAGGACGTCGAGGCCATCTAGCAGCGCCGCTGTTTCGCTGCGGCCATGCGTCTCCGCGATGCCGACGACGACATCGACGCCCTCTTCCTTGCGGCGGCGCGCGGCGAGCAGCATTGCATAGGTCTTGCCGACACCCGCCGACGCGCCGAAGAAAACCTTCAGCTTGCCGCGCTGGCGTTTTTCTTCTTCGCGCTGGAGTTTGTCGAGGAGTTCGTCGGGGTCGGGGCGGGGCATAGCGTATCGGTTTGCACTGGCGTGCGGGTATGGTGACATGTTTTTTGTCTGCGACGCTGGTTGGTTTTTTTAGCGTGCCGCTGGCGTCCGCGTATGCGACTGTCTGCGATGCATTGGTTTTTTTAGCGTGCCGCTGGCATCCGCGATGCGACTGTCTGCGATGCATTGGTCTTTTTAGCGTGCCGCCGGCATCCGCAATGCGCCTCGCGGCGCGGGCGTTGCCCCTGTGCGGGGCGGCACCTACTTTTCTTTGCCGCCGCAAAGAAAAGTAGGCAAAAGAAAGCGGGCTAACACCGCCAATCCTTGACCTCTACCCACGGGCCCTCAACGTCCCCATAGTTCATGCGGCAGCATGCTATCTCATGCGCGTTGCCTGCGCCTTTATTCGATGCCTCACCCGCACCGTGCACCTGCGTTCCGGCTCGCGACATCGAATACTCCGGCCCCTTTGCGGCAAACTGTGTGTAGGCAGTCGCACCGCACAGGACACCCTCGCTAAGCGATGCGGCTACAAGTGCAGGCGGCGTCCTGTACGCTACAGCAACCTCGTTCACTACCGACATGCGGCGCTAAAGCGTTCGATGCCCTTAGCTGTGCCATATATGCGTGAAGCGGGTGAGGCGTTCAAGTAGCGCGTTGGCAACGAACACAAGCCAGCACACTGCCGTATGAAACTCGGGGACGTTGAGGGCCCGTGGGTAAAGGTCAAGCACTGGCGGTGTGAGCCCGCTTTCTTTGCTTACTTTCTTTGCGGCGGCAAAGAAAGTGAGTGCCGCCCCGCACAGGGGCAACGCCCGCGCCGCGAGGCGCATCGCGGATGCCCGCGATAAGGGCAAAGCAACGAACGCATCGCGGATGCCGGCGGCAAGCCACAAAACCAAAAAAGCCGTCGCAGACATCAAATCAACGATGCTCCGCCTCATCAAGCGCAAGGTTCAACTCGAGCACATTCACCCGCGCCTCGCCGAACAAACCAAACTGCCGACCGCGCGTATAGCGGTCAACAAGCGCCGCAACATCGTTCGCGTTCATCTTGCGCGCGGCCGCCACGCGCTCGATCTGATACGCGGCCGCCGCAGGCGAAATCTCGGGATCGAGGCCGCTGCCCGACGACGTCACCAGATCGACGGGAACGGCCGTGCCGGCGGGCATGTGGCCCGCTGCCTTCAACGCATCGAGACGCCCTTTGACTTCATCGGCGAGCGCCGGATTGATCGGGCCCAGGTTCGAGCCGCTCGAACCCTGCGCGTTGTACGGCATCGGCGTCGTCGCCGACAGCCGGCCCCAGAAGTACTGCGGCGCGTCGAACTGCTGGCCGATCAGCCGCGAGCCGACCACCTTGCCGTCGTGCCCGATCAGACTGCCGTTGGCCTTGTCGCGAAAGACGGCCTGGCCGAACGCCGTCATCACGGCGGGATACGCGAGACCCGTGAACGCCGTCAGCACGGCAAAGATCACAAGCATCGGACGAAAAAGCGATTTCATGATTCAGCTTCCTTTATCTGTCTGTCGTCGCGCGCATCAGACCCAGCCGAACGCGGCCAGCACCATGTCGATCAGCTTGATCCCGAAGAACGGCACGATGATGCCGCCCAGACCGTAGACCAGCAGATTGCGGCGCAACAGGATCGCCGCGCCGAGCGGCCGGTACTTCACGCCTTTGAGCGCAAGCGGAATCAGCAGCACGATGATCAGCGCGTTGAAGATCACAGCCGACATGATCGCGGACGTGGGCGTCGCCAGATGCATCACGTTCAGCGCATTCAACGCCGGGTACGTCGTCGCGAATGCCGCGGGGATGATCGCGAAGTACTTCGCGACATCGTTCGCAATCGAGAACGTCGTGAGCGAGCCGCGCGTCATCAGCATCTGCTTGCCGATCTCGACGATCTCGATCAGCTTGGTCGGATTCGAATCGAGGTCGACCATGTTGCCCGCTTCCTTCGCGGCCTGCGTACCCGTGTTCATCGCGACCGCCACATCGGCTTGCGCGAGCGCAGGGGCATCGTTGGTGCCGTCGCCCGTCATCGCGACGAGCCGGCCTTCGCCCTGATGCGCGCGGATCGTCGCGAGCTTGGTCTCCGGCGTCGCTTCCGCGAGGAAATCGTCGACGCCCGCTTCCGCTGCGATCGCAGCGGCCGTCAGCCGGTTGTCACCCGTCACCATCACGGTTTTGATGCCCATCTTGCGCAGCTCGGCGAAACGCTCCTTAATGCCGCCCTTCACGACGTCCTTCAGCTCGATCACACCGAGCACGCGCGCGCCGCCCTCGCCCTTTTCGGCAACGACCAGCGGCGTGCTGCCGCGCCGCGCGACCTCCGTCACCGCGGTCGACACATCGACAGGGAAGCGGCCGCCGTGCGCTTCGACGTAATGCTTCACGGCATCGGCGGCGCCCTTGCGGATTTCGCGGCCGGGCAGATCGACGCCGCTCATGCGCGTCTGCGCGCTGAACGCGAGAAAGACGGGATGCAGCATCGCCATGTCACGCTGGCGGATATTGAAGCGCTGCTTCGCGAGCACGACGATGCTGCGGCCTTCCGGCGTTTCGTCGGAGAGCGACGACAGTTGCGCGGCATCGGCGAGCGCTTCTTCCGTCACGCCTGATGCGGGAATGAACGCCGATGCCTGGCGGTTGCCGAGCGTGATCGTGCCCGTCTTGTCGAGCAGCAGCACGTCGACGTCGCCTGCGGCTTCGACGGCGCGGCCCGATGTCGCGATCACGTTCGCCTGCATCATACGGCTCATGCCCGCGACGCCGATCGCGGACAGCAGGCCGCCGATCGTCGTCGGAATCAGGCAGACGAGCAGCGCGACGAGCGCTGTGATCGTCACGACATGCCCTGCTTTCGCCGCTTCGACGGAGAACATCGAGAACGGTAAGAGCGTTGCGGTCACGAGCAACAGAACGATGGTCAGCGCGACGAGCAGAATGGTCAGGGCGATTTCGTTCGGCGTCTTCTGACGCTTCGCGCCTTCGACCATCGCGATCATGCGGTCGAGAAACGCTTCGCCAGGATTGGCCGTCACGCGCACGACGATCCAGTCCGACAGCACGCGCGTGCCGCCCGTCACCGACGAGAAGTCGCCGCCCGACTCGCGGATCACGGGCGCGGATTCACCTGTGATCGCCGATTCGTCGACGGACGCGACGCCTTCGATCACCTCGCCGTCGGCGGGAATCGTGTCGCCCGTCTCGACGAGCACGACATCGCCGCGACGCAGATCGGACGCCGTCATGATGCGAATCGGCGACTTCGGATGCGGCTCGTTGAGCTTCTTCGCCATCACGTCTTTCTTCGCGCTGCGCAGCGACGCCGCCTGCGCTTTCGAGCGCCCTTCGGCGAGCGCTTCGGCGAAGTTCGCGAACAGCACCGTGAACCACAGCCACAGCGACACCGCGAGAATGAAACCCGCTGGCGCCTCCGCCTGGCCCGTCAGCGCGGCGATCCAGAGAATCGTCGTCAGGATGCTGCCGACGTACACGCAGAACATCACCGGGTTGCGGAACTGCGTGTGCGGCTTGAGTTTCTTGAATGAGTCCACGATTGCCGGGCGCACGAGCGCCGGATCGAACATGGACCGCGTAGCGGAATGATCAGTCATTTCTTCCTCTAATTGCTTCGCTTGTTTTGCGCGCCTTTCATGTGGCACATGCAGTCCTCAATGGCCTGCGATCATCATCAGATGTTCGACGCCGGGACCGAGCGCGAGCGCGGGCACGTAGGTCAGCGCGCCGACCAGCAGCACCGTGCCGAGCAGCAGCACGACGAAGAGCGGACCGTGCGTCGGCAGCGTGCCGCCCGTCACCGCGATGCGCTTCTTCGCGGCGAGCGAGCCTGCGATCGCGAGCACCGGAACGATCGTGCCGAAGCGGCCGAACCACATCGCAATCGCCGTGAGCCAGTTGTAGAACGGCGTGCTCACAGTCAGGCCCGCGAATGCGCTGCCATTGTTGTTGGCTGCCGAGCTGAACGCATAGAGAATTTCGGAGAAGCCATGCGCGCCCGGATTCAGGATGCCCGCCTTGCCCGCTTCGGTGAGCACGGCAATCGACGTCGCGACGAGCACCAGCAGCGGCGTCAGCAGCACGACGATCGACACCATCTTCATCTCGTACGCTTCGATCTTCTTGCCGACGTATTCCGGCGTGCGGCCGATCATCAGCCCCGCGACGAACACGGCCAGCATTGCGAATACGAGCATCCCGTACAGACCCGAACCCACGCCGCCGAAGATCACCTCGCCGAGCTGCATCAGGAGCATCGGCACGAGACCGCCGAGCGGCGTCAACGAGTCGTGCGTGTTGGCCACCGCGCCGCACGAAGCCGCCGTCGTCGCGACCGTGAAGATGCCCGACTGCGCGATGCCGAAGCGCGTTTCCTTGCCTTCCATGTTGCCGCCCGCCTGCAGCGCGCTCGCGGACTGATCGACGTGCAGCGTCGTGAAGAGCGGATTGCCGCTTTGCTCCGCGCCGATCTCGCCCGCGATGCACGCGGCGAACGCGATCGTCATCACCGCGAGCACGGCGACGCCCTGCTTGCCGTCGCCGATCATGCGGCCGAACACGAGACACAGCGCGGCGGGAATGATCAGGATGGAGAAGATCTCGACGAAGTTCGAGAACGGCGTCGGGTTCTCGTACGGATGCGCCGAGTTTCCGTTGAAGAAGCCGCCGCCATTCGTGCCGAGCATCTTGATCGCTTCCTGCGTCGCGACGGGGCCCATTGCGATGGTCTGCGACTTGACGGGCGTATCGACCATCACGGGGTTGCCCATCGCGTCCTTCACCGCGTTGTCTTGCGCGTCCGCTTTCGGCGCCTGGTACGTGGTGGTTTGCAGCGTCGGCACTTCCTGATAGGACTCGAAGTTCTGGATCACGCCCTGGCTCATCAGCAGCGCTGCGATGATCGCGGCCATCGGCAGCAGCACGTAAAGCGTCACGCGTGTGATGTCGATCCAGAAGTTGCCGATGGTTTGCGCGGTGTGACGCGCGAAGCCGCGCACCAGCGCAATCACGACGACGATGCCCGTCGCCGCCGACAGGAAGTTCTGCACGGTGAGTCCGAGCATCTGCGTCAGATAGCCGACCGTCTGCTCCGGCGAGTAGTCCTGCCAGTTCGTATTGGTGACGAAGCTGACGGCCGTATTGAACGCGCTGTCGACGGTCATCGCGCCGAACTGCTGCGGGTTGCCGGGCAGCGAGCCCTGCACGCGCAGCAGCACGTACAGGAACACGACGCCCAATACGTTGAACGCGATCGTGGCGATCGCGTACTGCTTCCAGCCCATTTCATGCGCCGGATCGACGCCCGCGACGCGATACAGCAAACGCTCGAGCGGTCCGCCCAGTTTGACGACGCGCGACGTGCCGTCCATCACGCGCGTCAGATAGCGCGAGACGGGTACGGCCAGCGCAAGCAGCACGACGATGAAGATCGCCGGCTGCAGGACATTGTTGAAGTTCATTCAATGTCCTCCGCGCGCAGCAGCGCATAGACGAGATAAACGAAGAGCAGCGCGGTCGCCGCCCCCGATAGCCAGAGGACCCAGATCATGAGCGCGCTCCCTGACCGCGGCCATATCGTGTGAGCCGCTCGCATCCGGCGATCAGTCCAAAGGTCAGCGCAGCGAAAAGCGCGATGCCCCCGACGTACAGCACATCCATTTTCATGTCCTCCAAATGTTGGATGATGAATGTCCGCAACGTTATGCCGATCGGCGTAAAGGGCTGGTCAAAGGTTTGTTGATGGGTATAAAAATGGCGTAAACAGATATCGCACAGCGGATAGCAGGCACGGGGACTTGGGTCGGTGGTGTCGTGCTTGACAAAACATGATGAGTGAGGAACAAGAAGCTAAATGCTTTGCGCAATATGAGCGCGACATGGACGAATGCACGACATATCGAAGCGCAATGGGCGGACAACGTTTCATGGACGCCTGCTCGCAGCGCGCATTTATGAACTATCAGCAATGCAGAGGCTATTGATGGCGAATCACCCAGACAAGAAGTGCGTGGTAATCATGTGGTCGGAAGAAAAGCAGGCGCTCGTTTCTTACACGCTTGAGGTCGAACGAGTGCTTGCAGTCACACAACGTCAATTCCCGCTGGAGCTGCCGGCGGCAGACTACAACAACGCTTTCGATGATGAATTCGCTCGCCGGTTCGGTGGTGCGACGCTCAATCTGCTCGCGCTGTCGAATCCCGGCCTCAAGCCATTCGTCAAGTTCACCCCGGCTGAAGAGTGAGACCACGGAAATCCCCGTGCTCATCACCACCAAGATCGTCCCTATAAGGGCGGCGTTGTCCCTGTCGGCGTAAACGGAAAAAGCCGCTTCACGCCCAGCGTGAAGCGGCCTTCCTTTCGAGCGAGCAGTCCTTACGGCAGCAAAACCGTCGACCCCGTCGTCCTGCGCGCTTCCAGATCCTCATGCGCCTTGCCCACATCAGCAAGCGCATAGCGCTGGTTGATGCTCGTCTTGACCTTGCCCGACGCGATCACGTCGAACAACTCACCCGCCATCGCGTCGTAATCGCTGCGCCTGCCGATGTACGTGAAGAGCGTGGGCCGCGTGAAAAACAGCGAGCCGCGCCCCGCGAATTCCGACGAATCGATCGGCGGCAGCGGGCCCGACGCATTGCCGAAACTCACGAACATGCCGAGCGGCGCGAGGCAATCGAGCGAAGCCGTAAACGTGTCCTTCCCGATCGAGTCGTACACGACGGGCACGCCCGCGCCGTTGGTGATCTCGCGCACGCGCTTCGTGAAGTTCTCGCGCGTATAGACGATGGGATGATCGCAGCCGTGGGCCTTCGCGATGGCCGCCTTCTCGTCGGAACCGACCGTGCCGATCACCGTCGCGCCCAGCGCCTTCGCCCACTGGCACACGAGCAGGCCGACGCCGCCCGCAGCGGCTTGGATCAGGATCGTGTCGCCCGCCTTCACCGGGTACGTGCGGCGCAACAGGTATTGCGCCGTCAGCCCTTGCAGCATCACCGATGCCGCGTCTTCGTAACCGATCGCATCCGGCAGTTTCACGACCTGCGCGGCGGACAGCACGCGCTCCTGTGCATACGCGCCAGGCGGCCGCGCGACATACGCGACGCGGTCGCCCGCCTTCAGGTTCGTCACGCCCGCGCCGACGGCGACCACCTCGCCCGCCGCCTCCATGCCGAGCCCGCCCGGCAGCGGCAGCGGATACAGGCCCGTGCGGAAATACACGTCGATATAGTTGAGGCCGACTGCATGCTGCCTGATGCGGATTTCGCCATCGCCCGGCTCGCCCACCTCGACGTCGACCCACTTCATCACTTCGGGGCCGCCCGTCTTGTCGAATCGAATTGCCTTGACCATCTTCTCTCCAGATTCGTTCGTGATGCCTGCTTGAATGAACACGGACGACGCCGTCAGATCTGCTGCGAAAAGCGCAGTGTCAGATCGTCGAGGATCATCCGCGCGGTCGAGATGTTCGTCGCGCACGGCACGTTGTGCACATCGCACGCTCGCACCAGCGCGTTGATGTCCGGCTCGTGCGGCTGCGGCGTCATCGGGTCGCGCAGGAAAATCACCACGTCGACCCGTCCTTCGGCGAGTTGCGCGCCGATCTGCAGATCGCCGCCGTTGGGGCCGGAGAGCATCCGCTCGACCTTCAGCCCATGCGCATCGGCGATACGCGAGCCCGTCGTGCCCGTGGCGATCAGCTCGCAGCGCGCGAGCGTGTCGACGTATTCGCCCGCCAGCCTGACGATGTCGTCTTTCTTGTGATCGTGCGCGATCAGCGCGACGCGTGTTGTCATGTCATTGCTCCTCTTGCGTTGTCTTTATGGTCGTTATGGTCGTTATGGGCGTTGTCGTTATCGTCGCTACGTCGTTGTTATCGTTGCGTTTGCGAAAGCGCGCGCGGCCCGCTCAGAACGTGCCGGGATAAGCGCCGCCGTCGAGCAGCCAGTTCTGTCCCGTGATGTAGCCCGCATGCACGCTGCACAGGAACGCACAGGCACGGCCGAATTCGTCGGGCGTGCCGAAGCGGCGCGCGGGAATCGTCGCCATGCGCTGCTCGCGCGCGTCGTCGACGGAAATGTTCTGCGATTTCGCTGACGCCTCGAACGTCACGGCGATGCGGTCCGTATCGAACAGGCCCGGCAGCAGGTTGTTGATCGTCACGCCGTGCGGCGCGACCTTGCGCGCAACGCCCGCGACGAAGCCCGTCAGGCCC
This sequence comes from Paraburkholderia diazotrophica, assembly GCF_900108945.1. Taxonomy (GTDB): domain Bacteria; phylum Pseudomonadota; class Gammaproteobacteria; order Burkholderiales; family Burkholderiaceae; genus Paraburkholderia; species Paraburkholderia diazotrophica. Next base: position 84,719 of record NZ_FNYE01000004.1, read on the forward strand.
GAGCGCGCGCCATTCGACAGGCCGAGCACATCGATGGGCGCCTTCACCGACGAGCTCGTGATGTTGACGACGCGGCCGAAGCCGCGCGAGATCATGCCGTCGATGCTTGCGCGGATCAGCTCGATCGGCGTAAGCATGTTCGCTTCGAGCGCGCGAATCCAGTCGTCGTGCGTGAAGTTGCGGAAGTCGCCGGGCGGCGGACCGCCCGCATTGTTGACGAGGATGTCCGGCTGCGGACACGCGGCGAGCGCTGCGGCGCGGCCTTCGGGCGTGGTGATGTCGCAGGCCACGGCCTTCACGTCGACGCCCATCTTCGCTCGGATATCGGCCGCCGTCGCTTCGAGCGTTTGCGCGGTGCGTGCGACGATCGTCACGTTCACACCCTCCGCCGCCAGCGCCTCGGCGCAGCCGCGTCCCAGTCCCTTGCTCGCTGCGCAAACCAGCGCAGTCTTTCCTGCGATTCCCAGATCCATGTGCTTTTCCTATTGTCTTGCGCGCGATACGTATGGGCGCGTCGCGCTCGCGGTCGGTCAACTGTCCCCCGATTCTAGAAGAATCGACGCGGCGCTGCCGGACGTCGCTTCGGCCGCGCTTGCGTCCCGCTTCGATTCCTTTCCACAATCTCCAGTCTCTTTCCGCCACCCTTCCGGTAAACTCGCAGCCATGGCGCACGTGTCCGCTGCCCTGCATCGCCCTCCGTAGCCCGATAAGGGGCCACAAAACGGGGCCGCGAAACGCCGCGCCGCTCTCCATCGACAGCACAGCCCATTTACCGCCGCGAGGCGCCACGTCATGACTCAGGACAGCCGTTTTCCCAATCTTTTCATCCTCGATCACCCGCTGATCCAGCACAAGCTGTCGCACATGCGCGACCGCGACACGTCCACGCGGACGTTCCGCGAGCTGCTGCGCGAGATCACGCTGCTGATGGGCTATGAAATCACCCGCAACCTGCCGATGACGACCCGCCGCGTGAGCACGCCGCTCGTCGACATCGACGCGCCCGTGATCGCCGGCAAGAAGCTCGCGATCGTGCCCGTGCTGCGCGCGGGCGTCGGCATGTCGGACGGGCTGCTCGAGCTGATTCCGTCGGCCCGCGTCGGCCATATCGGCGTGTATCGCGACGACGCTCACCGTCCCGTAGAGTACCTGGTGCGCCTGCCCGATCTCGAGGACCGCATCTTCATCCTGTGCGATCCGATGGTCGCGACGGGCTACTCGGCCGTGCACGCGATCGACGTGCTGAAGCGCCGCGGCGTCGCGGGCGAGAACATTTCGTTCCTCGCGCTCGTCGCCGCGCCGGAAGGCGTCGAGGTGTTCCAGAATGCGCATCCGGATGTGAAGCTGTACGTCGCGTCGCTCGATTCGCACCTGAACGAGCATGCGTACATCATTCCCGGACTCGGCGACGCGGGCGACCGGCTGTTCGGCACGAAGAACTGACGACAGCCACGGACAATGCGGCTGACAAAGCAGCTGACAGCAGCCGCCAAAGAATCCGGCTGACGGCGCGCCGACACACAGCGCCGCTCGGGGCCGCACGGCAAGGACAGACTCGCGCCGCCCCGAGCGAATCCGCATCCCTCCCCTACAGAAGCCGGCCCCCGGCATGATAAAATCGCACTCTGCCCATTGAACGGGCAGTTCACCCTGCTGGCATCGCTTTGCGGCATTCCTACCCCGGTTTGCGCCTTCACCGGCTACTGTACTGACGACGCCAACTGCGGCGCTTTGGCCGCTTCCGTCGATCCCGCGACGCTTTCACGGCGCCATTCTGGCGCGTTTCAGGGTGCGACCAGACTCACATCGAGGCGCGAGCGCGAATCCGCACCGCCGCCCGAAATCGCAACGACTATTGCACTATGCGTGCGCCCCGCTGGCGCGCGCGACGGAGAAAGGTATGGCGGGTCATTCGAAATGGGCCAACATCAAGCATAAGAAGGCAGCGGCCGATGCCAAGAAAGGCAAGGTCTGGACGCGGCTCATCAAGGAAATCCAGGTCGCGGCGCGCATGGGCGGCGGCGACATCGACTCGAACCCGCGTCTGCGGCTCGCCGTCGACAAGGCGTACGACGCCAACATGCCGAAGGACAACGTCAATCGCGCGATCCAGCGCGGCGTGGGCGGCGTCGACGGCGCGAACTACGAGGAAATCCGCTACGAAGGCTACGGCATCGGCGGCGCGGCCATCATCGTCGACACGATGACGGACAACCGCACCCGCACCGTCGCGGAAGTGCGCCACGCGTTCTCGAAGTTCGGCGGCAACATGGGCACGGACGGCTCGGTGTCGTTCATGTTCGATCACGTCGGCCAGTTCCTGTTCGCACCCGGCACACCGGAAGACAAGCTGATGGAAGCGGCGCTCGAAGCGGGCGCCGACGACGTCGTCACGAACGACGACGGCAGCATCGAAGTGATCTGCCCGCCGAACGATTTCCCGAAGGTCAAAGCCGCGCTCGAAGCCGCGGGCTTCAAGGCGGAACTCGCGGAAGTGACGATGAAGCCGCAGACGGAAGTCGAGTTCACAGGCGACGACGCCGTCAAGATGCAGAAGCTGCTCGACGCGCTCGAAAACCTGGACGACGTGCAGGAAGTCTATACAAACGCGGCAATCGCCGACGAGTGAGGCCGACGGTGAGCGCGCCGCCCCTGTCCGGGCCGTTGCGGCGCTCCCCGCTTCCCTCGTGTTGCGCCGGCGCGTCACGCCGTGCGCACCAATCGCACGGCATCCAGGCGATTTCCGCCACATTGTCCCGTTCCGTTGCCTGCATCACAGGCGTGGCGTTCGCGTTGTGCGAAGGTAGAGGCAGATATCCACGGCTCGCGCCGCCGCGCGGGCCGTTCACGGTTTTTAGTATTCGGGGAATCACATGAAGTTACTCGTCGTCGGTTCCGGCGGTCGCGAACATGCGCTCGCATGGAAGCTCGCGCAATCGCCGCGCGTCCAGCTCGTCTATGTCGCGCCCGGCAACGGCGGCACCGCGCAGGATGACCGCCTGCGCAACGTCGGCATCACTGACCCGAACACGCTCGCCGATTTCGTCGAGCAGGAGCAGATCGCGTTCACGCTGGTCGGTCCGGAGCAGCCGCTCGCGGCGGGCATCGTCAACATCTTCCGCGCGCGCGGCCTGAAAATTTTCGGCCCGACGCGCGAGGCCGCGCAGCTCGAAAGCTCGAAGGACTTCGCGAAGGCGTTCATGAAGCGCCACGCGATTCCGACGGCCGAATACGAAACCTTCCCGGATGTCGCAGCCGCGCACGCATACATCGACGCCAAGGGCGCGCCCATCGTCATCAAGGCCGACGGCCTCGCGGCCGGCAAGGGCGTGGTCGTCGCGCAGACGCTGGAAGAAGCGCACGCCGCCGTCGACATGATGCTGTCGGACAACAAGCTCGGCGATGCGGGCGCGCGCGTCGTGATCGAAGAGTTCCTCGCCGGCGAGGAAGCGAGCTTCATCGTGATGGTCGACGGCAAGCACGTGCTGCCGCTTGCGTCGAGCCAGGATCACAAGCGTCTGCTCGATGGCGACCAGGGCCCGAACACGGGCGGCATGGGCGCCTACTCGCCCGCGCCCATCGTCACGCCGCAAATGCACGCGCGCGTGATGCGCGAAATCATTCTGCCGACCGTGCGCGGGATGGAACAGGAAGGCATCCGCTTCACTGGCTTCCTGTACGCCGGCCTGATGATCGACGCACAAGGCAACCCGAAGACGCTCGAATTCAACTGCCGGATGGGCGACCCTGAAACGCAGCCGATCATGGCGCGCCTGAAGGGCGACTTCTCGAAGGTCGTCGAAGCCGCGATCGCGGGCACGCTCGATACGGTGGACCTCGAATGGGACCGCCGCACAGCGCTGGGCGTCGTGCTGGCCGCGCACAACTATCCGGACGCGCCCCGCAAGGGCGATTTCATCAGCGGCATTCCGCCGGAAACCGCGGACGCCGTCACGTTCCACGCGGGCACGACGCTCGCGGACGGCAAGCTGACGACGTCGGGCGGGCGCGTGCTGTGCGTCGTGGGTCTCGCGGATTCGGTGCGCAGCGCGCAATCGGTCGCGTATGAAGCGATCAACCACATCTCGTTCGACGGCATGCAATATCGCCGCGACATCGGTTATCGCGCGGCCAACCGCAAGCACAGCTGAGCCTGCCTGTCCCGGCAGGAACGCGCTACACGGGGGCGGCGAACTGGTCTCCACGGCCCTGCGGGGCCGTTCGATCCGGTTCGATCCGGGTTCGATTTGGGCTCGCTTCTGTCCGCTTCTGGCCCTTTCCGGGTCGTCGAGCCGCGCCGGCGCTACACTTGAAGCTGGCAGTGGCATCCGTAATGCGACAACGGCCTGTGCTCTGCCCGCCCCGGCGACTGCCGGCGCACCCGCCGCTGAGGGCCTGACGAAGGCCTGACGAAGGCCCGATAAAGGCCTGATGAAGTCCTGTTGAATCTCGACTGCGCCAGCGTTTCGACGTGCCGCGCCCCAACCATATGACCGATTCGATTCACGACGCCAACGATGCCCACGCCGTCCGGGCCTGGATGCAAGGTTTGCAGACGAAGATCGCCGACACGCTCGGCGCGTTCGACGGCACGCCGCTCGCCACCGACAACTGGCAGCGCACGCCCGGCGACAAGCTGCGCGGCGGCGGCTGCACGCGCATCGTCGAAGGCGGCCAGTTCTTCGAGCGCGCGGGCATCGGCTTTTCGGACGTGCAGGGCGATGCGCTGCCTGGCTCGGCCAGCGCGCTGCGTCCGCAGTTGACGGGACGCGGCTTCGAAGCGATGGGCGTCTCGATGGTGCTGCATCCGCGCAACCCGTACTGCCCGACGGTTCACATGAACGTGCGGCTGCTCGTTGCAACGAAGGCGGGCGAAGCGCCCGTGTTCTGGTTCGGCGGCGGCATGGACCTCACGCCGTACTACGGCTTCGAGGAAGACGCACGGCATTTTCACCGCGTGTGCCGCGACGCGCTGCAACCATACGGCGACGACCTGTACCCGCGCTTCAAGCGCTGGTGCGACGACTACTTCTTCCTGAAGCATCGCAACGAGCCGCGCGGCATCGGCGGGATTTTCTTCGACGACTACGCGGAGCCCGGCTTCGAGCAGTCGTTCGCGATGGTGAAGAGCGTCGGCGATGCGTTTCTGGACGCGTATATGCCCATCATCGAGAAACGCCGCGACATCGCATACGGCGAAACCGAGCGCGATTTTCAGGCTTACCGGCGCGGCCGCTACGTCGAATTCAATCTCGTGTTCGACCGTGGCACGCTGTTCGGCCTGCAAAGCGGCGGCCGCACCGAATCCATCCTGATGTCGATGCCGCCCGTCGTTAACTGGCGCTACAACTGGCAGCCTAAGCCGGGCACGCCGGAAGCGCGCCTGTACAGCGACTTTCTCGTGGCCCGCGAGTGGGTCTGACGCGCGCCGCGCCTCGTTAACCGCTGTGTCATCCGCTCCAACCGACAGGCAAAGGAACCGCAACTGAATCCGACCGTTCAACACGCCGCCTCGCGACGGGCGCTGCGCCGCCGCATCGGGATACTCGGCGGCACGTTCGATCCGATCCACGACGGCCATCTCGCGCTCGCGCAACGTTTCGCCGACGTGCTGAAGCTGACCGAACTCGTGCTGATGCCGGCTGGGCAGCCCTGGCAGAAAGCGGATGTGTCGGCGGCCGAACATCGGCTCGCGATGACGCGCGCCGCCGCTTCGTCGCTGAAGCTGCCGGGCGTGACTGTCAGCGTCGCGACGGATGAAATCCAGCACGAAGGCCCCACCTATACGGTCGATACGCTGCAGCGCTGGCGGGAACGCGAAGGCGCCGATGCGTCGATTGCGCTGCTGATCGGCGCGGATCAACTGGTGCGGCTCGATACGTGGCACGACTGGCAGCGCCTGTTCGACTACGCGCATATCGCCGCCGCGACGCGCCCCCGTTTCGACGTGACGGCCGTGCCGCCCGCCGTCGCCGCGACGATCGCGCAGCGCGCCGCGAGTGCGGACGTTCTGCAGACGACGCCGTCCGGTCATCTGCTGATCGACACATCGCTGGCCTTCGATGTGTCGGCGACCGACATCCGCGCGCACTTGCGCGCATCGTTCGAAAACCACGCGGACGGCGCCGCAGGTGCCGCGAACGGCACTGCACTGTCCGCGCAGAGTCATGTCCCCACCGCAGTGTGGGACTATATTGTTCAACATCATCTGTACCACCGGTAAACCATGGATATACGCAAGCTGCAACGCGCGATCGTCGACGGACTCGAAGACGTGAAGGCGCAAGACATTCGGGTGTTCAACACCAGCCACCTGACCGAACTGTTCGACCGCGTGATCGTCGCGAGCGGCACGTCGAACCGGCAGACCAAGGCCCTCGCGTCCAGCGTGCGCGAGAAAGTGAAGGAAGCGGGCGGCGACATCGTCAGTACGGAAGGCGAAGACATCGGCGAATGGGTGCTGGTCGATTGCGGCGATGCCGTCGTTCACATCCTGCAACCTGCGCTGCGCCAGTACTACAACCTCGAAGAAATCTGGGGCGACAAGCCGGTGCGCGTGAAGCTGTCCGCGCCGAACCCGTTCGGCGGCGCCCGTCCGTCCGAACCGATCGACGATGAAGACGAAGAAGACGCACCCGTCGCGCGCCCCGCACGCAAGGCGTCCGCACGCCGCCGCTCGTGAGCGCGCCGCTGGCGCCGTTCGAGCCGTGGGCCTCGCTCCCGGCTGCGTACCCATCTGATCCGGCGCAATCCCGACGATGAAACTGCATATCCTCGCAGTCGGCAACAAGATGCCCGACTGGATCGCGACGGGCTTCGACGAATACGCGAAGCGGATGCCGCCCGAGTTGCGCATCGAACTGCGTGAGATCAAGCCCGAGCAACGCTCGTCGGGACGCTCTGCCGAGAGCGTGATGGCTGCCGAGCGGCAGAAGATCGAAGCCGCGCTGCCGAAGAACGCGCGCATCGTCGCGCTCGACGAACGCGGCAAGGACTGGACCACGATGCAGCTCGCGAACGCGCTGCCGACGTGGCAGCAGGACGGACGCGACGTCGCGTTTCTGATCGGCGGCGCCGACGGCCTCGACCCCGAACTGAAAGCGCGCGCCGACATGATGCTGCGCGTGTCGAGCCTTACGTTGCCGCACGCGATGGTCCGCGTGCTGCTTGCCGAGCAGTTGTATCGCGCGTGGACCATCACGCAGAATCATCCGTACCATCGGGCCTGAACCTCGGGTCTGAACATGCCGGCCATCTTCCGGCCGCGCATCACGGGGCGCAACCTGGCCGAACGGCCAGGTGCGCGGCGCCCGCCTCGTCTGTTACGCTCACCACCAGTCGTCCGCTTCGCATTGCCGTAGCTGGACCCATCTCTTTCAGTTGAAGACCGATCCATGTCCACTTCGTCCGCGGCTGTTTGGCCGTTCGTCTATCTCGCGTCGCAAAGCCCGCGCCGTCAGGAACTGCTGACCCAGCTCGGTGTGCGTTTCGAACTGCTGCTGCCGCGCCCCGATGAAGATGCCGAAGCGCTCGAAGCCGAACTCCCCGCCGAGCGCGCGCACGACTACGTAATGCGCGTGTGCATCGCGAAGGCGCAGGCGGCGCGCGCGCGGCTGGTGGCGGGAGGCCATGCGAACGCGCCCGTTCTCGTTGCCGATACAACCGTCACGATCGACGATGCGATTCTCGGCAAGCCCGTCGATGCCGACGACGCCGTAGCGATGCTCACGCGTCTTGCCGGCCGCGATCATGAGGTGCTGACAGCCGTTGCCGTCGTCGATGCGCATGGCGAATTGCTGACGCCCGCGCTGTCGGTATCGCGCGTGCGATTTGCTGCGGTGCAAAGCGATGCGCTGCGGCGCTACGCGGCCAGCGGCGAGCCGCTCGGCAAGGCAGGCGCGTATGGCATCCAGGGACGCGCGGCGGAGTTCATCGAGCATATCGACGGGTCCTATTCAGGTATCATGGGTTTGCCATTGTTTGAAACCGCTGCCCTTCTGCGCGCGGCCCGCATCGACTTCTAACAAAACCATGAACGAAGAAATCCTGATTAACGTCACGCCACAGGAGACGCGCGTCGCGTTGGTCCAGCAGGGCGCAGTGCAGGAGCTTCATGTCGAACGCACGCTGTCGCGCGGGCGGGTCGGCAACGTCTATCTCGGCAAGGTCGTGCGCGTGCTGCCGGGCATGCAGTCGGCGTTCATCGACATCGGTCTGGAGCGTGCCGCGTTCCTGCATGTCGCCGACATCTGGCATCCACGGCTCGCTGGCGAAACGCAGCAACCGGCGCCACATCAGCCCATCGAGAAGATCGTCTTCGAAGGGCAGACGCTGATGGTCCAGGTCGTGAAGGACCCGATCGGCACCAAGGGCGCGAGGCTTTCCACGCAGGTGAGCATCGCGGGGCGCACGCTCGTCTATCTGCCGCAGGAGCCGCATATCGGCATCTCGCAGAAGATCGAGAGCGAAGCCGAACGCGAGGCCGTGCGCGCACGGCTCACGTCGGTGCTGCCCGTCGACGAGAAAGGCGGCTACATCGTGCGCACCATCGCCGAAGACGCGACAAGCGAAGAGCTGGCCGCCGATGTCGCGTATCTGCGCAAGACGTGGGCAACGATACTCTCGCAGGGGCAGCGCATGCCCGCCACGAGCCTGCTCTATCAGGACCTGAATCTCGCGCAGCGCGTGCTGCGCGACTTCGTCAACGACGAGACCACGCGCATTCAGGTGGACTCGCGCGAGACGTATCAGATGCTCGCGGAGTTCGCGGCGGAGTTCACGCCGGCTGTCTCATCGAAGCTGCATCACTACACGGGCGAGCGCCCGCTTTTCGATCTCTACGACATCGAAACGGAAATCCAGCGCGCACTGTCGCGGCGCGTCGATCTGAAGTCGGGCGGCTATCTCGTGATCGACCAGACGGAAGCGATGACCACCATCGACGTCAACACGGGCGGCTACGTCGGCGCCCGCAATTTCGACGACACGATCTTCAAGACCAACCTCGAAGCGGCGCACACGATCGCGCGTCAACTGCGGCTGCGCAACCTGGGCGGCGTGATCATCATCGACTTCATCGATATGGAAAACGCCGAGCATCGCGACCAGGTGCTCAACGAACTGAAGAAGGCGCTTGCGCGCGACCGCACACGCGTGACGGTCAACGGGTTCTCGCAGCTCGGGCTCGTCGAGATGACGAGAAAGCGCACGCGCGAATCGCTCGCGCACGTGCTGTGCGAGCCTTGTCCTGTCTGCCAGGGCAAAGGCCAGGTGAAGACGGCGCGCACCGTCTGTTACGACGTGCTGCGCGAAATCCTGCGCGAGTCGCGCCAGTTCAACCCGCGCGAGTTTCGCGTGGTGGCGTCGCAGCAGGTCATCGATCTGTTCCTCGAGGAAGAATCCCAGCATCTGGCGATGCTGATCGATTTCATCGGCAAGCCGGTGTCGTTGCAGGTCGAGTCGAATCTGAGCCAGGAGCAGTACGACATCGTGCTGATGTAACGCATCGCCCTTCCCATCTCGCCCACCCTCCCGTGGCACAGCAATTGCGGTGACGCACTGACACCACGCGCGGGAGGCGACATGCACACGGAACAATTCGAATACACCGACGACCCGGAACCCTTGCCAGAGGCCTGCTACGACAGGCTTTGCAGGGCATCACCCGGCAATGCCCCGACGCTGCCGAAGCGCTCGGCGGCCGGCATCTTCGCGCTCGGTGTCGCGTGGCTGTTCGGCCTCGAAGCGCTCCTTTCCGACGATGAAAATCGTTCCGCCGATGCGCGCCGCATCGACGGGCGATACTGAATTTCAATGGGTTCCGTGTAGGCGTTACAAAGATCGATCGGGGACGGCATCGAGGAAAGCGCGGACCGGGCACCGGCCGCCCTCTTCTAACAAATCAACTAGACTTTCCGTATGCAGTTGCAATAGACGGAGGCTGCCATGGCTGAATCAATGGTAAGCATCGTGGTCGGCATCGTCGTGTTGGCCGTCATCGCGACGCTGATATCGCATCAGTGGCGACGCGATCACCCTCTTCGCGACAGGATGTTGGGCCGCTTCGACGGGCATCGCTGGTGGGAACGCATGCGGCATCGGCACTGATCCCGCTGTCGCTGACCATCCATGCCGCGCCATTCGCGCCGAACCATTCGACATCACCGCGCCGCGCACCGCGGCGCATGACACGCGGCGCAGCGTCAGTCTCGCCCGTTACCCACAGGCCCATCGACGCGCCCGCCCTGCACGGAGGCAATCATGTCCGACGACGCCGTAATCCTGCGTTGGCAGACGGTCGAATACGAAGGCTTCGAGATTCATATCGCGCCATCCCTGAAGGATGACAGCGAGCGCTACACGTACATCGGCTACGTGTGCCACCCCGGCGCGGACCCGAAACTGCCCGGCCACACGGTGCCGTTTCACGCGGACGGCGAGGAGTCGTTCAAGACGCTCGACGATGCGACGTATGAAGCCGTGCACGTCGGCAAGAGCATCGTCGAGGGGACGCATCCGGATCTGTCGGTGTTATCGCTGGTGACGAGCGGCGTGTAGCGCGCGTAGCAGCGAGACACACGTCAATGGAGAGAGCGCAATGACTGCATGCTTCGCCTAGGCGCATGCGCGCATGCACGCACGCGCCCACTGCGACGCAATCGCAGCGTCAGCCGATCATCGCGTCGACCTTTACTTCATTCCGCGAAGCCGCCGCACGAGTTGCAGCATGCGTCGGCTTGCGTTTTCCGGCGCAAACGACGCCACTTTCCTGTTGGCGTTTTCGATCTGCGCGCGGCGCGCGGCGCTGTCCGTCAGCAGACGCTCAATCGCCGCCGCCATCGCGCCGACGTCGCCTGGCGGCACGAGCAGACCCGCGTCGCCGCCGTCTAAAAGATCGCGCGGCCCCGTCGGACAATCGGCGGAAACGACGGGCGTGCCGATCGCCATCGCTTCGCCCAGCACCATCGGGCAGCCTTCGTAGCGGCTGCTCAGAACCAGCATCTCCGCACGTCGTATGTACGGGAATGGATTCGCGCGAAACCCGAGGAATTGCACGTGAGCGCCGATGTCCAACTCGGCCGCGAGTTGCTCCAGCTTGGCGCGGTCGCGGCCTTCGCCGATCAGCACGAGATCGATCGGCGTCGCGGCGCGTCGGCGAACTTCGGCGAACGCGCGCAGCAGCGTCGAGTTATCCTTTTGCCCCTCGTCGAGCCTTGCCACCGACACGATATACGGATTCGCCGGATAGTCGACGCTCGCCGTCGCGTCGCGCCGGATTCGCGCGATGTCGATCACGTTTGGCAGCTCGACCAGGTTCAGCCGGTCGCCGCCGGAAAGCGACTCGGCTTCACGCGCCATGGCCGGTGTGATCATCGCGACGGCGGCATAGCGCCGGTACTGGTTCATCCTTCGCGCGATAAAGCGCGCGCCGCGGTTGCCGATGCGGGTCGCGAGACTGAAGTGGCTCACGCCGACCACGGGCACGTCGCAGCGGCCGGCCAGATGGCGCAGCGAAAAATCGTAGTCGCAGACGATGTCGAAGCTTCGCGCGATCCGCGTGAAGCGGCGCGCGGCCAGCGGCCTGACGACGCCATACGTCAGCAGCTTGTGATAGAGCTTCTTCGCGCCCTTCAGCTTGCGCTTGCGCGCGATCAGATGCGTGCCGTGCATCCAGCCCGGCTCAGCCAGCACGTAGACGGGGACATCGGCGGGAATCGAATGGGCCTGCCAGAACGCGAGATCGTCGGTCGGATACGCGACCGAGACGGCCGGCGCGAAATGCCGTCTGTCCAGCGCATTGAGCCACGCGAGCAGCGAGGTTTCCGTACCGCCTTTGCCGAAGTCGTTGATATGGAACAGGATGCGCAACGGCGCGCCGTCGGCTTCGCGCACATGCGCGTCGCGGGCTGTAACCGGTTTGGGGGCTTCGTGGCGGAGCGTCATGACATCACCGTGCGCGTTTCGCGGCTGCGCTCGCCGATTCCCAGCAGCAGACCAGAGAAAGACCAGAAAGCGAGAATTGTCGTTTGCCACATAAAGTCGTCCGTCAGATTCTTCGCGAGCATGCCCGCGACGAGCGCGATACCCGCTGCGCTGACGAGCGGCTCGACATGACGCAAATTCCAGAAGCGCGCGATGAGCGCGAGCAGCAGCACGGATTGCAGCGCGAGGCCGATGATCCCCGTCTGCAGCCACGTGTTGATGAACAGATTGTGCGCATGCGTCAGCGCCTGAGGCTCGAGCGTGAGCAGGCTCGCGGGCATCTGGTTCCGATAGGCGATGCCCGGCAGCGGCTTGCCGAAACCGATGCCAGTCCACGTATGCTCGGCGCCCACGCGCTCGTAGAACGCCCACAGCTTGGGACGCGTATCGTTCGACACCGTGTCGCCGATGCCCATCAGCGCGGGCGGCAGGTAGATCTGATGTCCGCCGATATGAAAGTCGCCTTGCGCCGGACGCGGCGCCGCGTCGCCGTAGCGCAGCCGCGCGCTGAGTTCGAGGCTTCCGAGCGCCGCAGCGGCCGCGATGATGCACACCACGCCCGCGATCAGCATCCGCTTGCGGTAGAACGGAAACAGCGCGACTAGCAGCGTGATCGCCGCGGCGGGCCAGAAGAAACGATTGAGCGTGGCGAGCCCGACGAACAGGCACAGGATAAGCCCCGTCATGCCGACTGCCCGCCAGCGCGCGCGCAACATCACGCCGGAGAAGAGCGGCATCGCGAAAACGGCCAGCGTGCTCGTATGGCCGACGCGGTTGTAGTAGTGAAGCAGAAACGTATCGGCCGTGGGCGGCTGCAGATGGCCCCAGTTGACGATGCTCGTGAGCGCCAGCAACGCGGCGGCGATCCACGTGACGGCGACGAAGGACGCCGGCCGCTGCGTGCGGCTGCCGACGACCCAGAAGCCGAGAAAGGCGACGAACGGATAGAGAATCTCGTCGAACCACTGATGCAGGCTGACGGGTTGCGCGCGCGACCATACGACGGCAGCCAGCGCCCATGCGGCCCACGCGCAGATCGGCAGGACGAGCGGCCAGCGGCGCAGCGCCGGCGTGTCCGATGCGCATGCGGCGCACAGCGTGCCGATGGCCAGCAGCGCGAGACCGTTGTAGACGATCGCGGTCATGTGTCCGAACATGACCGCAAACAGGATGATCGGGCAGGCAACCCAAAGCACGCGCTCTCCGCGCGCCGCCAAGTTTTTCATGAGACTCCCAGTGCAACGCTCAACGCCCGGCAGACGGAATCGACCGTCAGGCGACCCATGCAGGCAGCGTGATCGCCGCGCCAGTCGACGCAAGTCTCCGCGTTGCGGTCGCAACGGCGGACCCACGGCACCTCGCGGCGAAAAATAAACGGCTCGTCACGGCACGGCATATCGGCGATCGTGACGGGCACGAACGGCACATCGCTCCAGTATTGACCGGCGCCGTGAATCAGCGCATTGCCGGGACCGAAGAGCGCGATCGTCGGCACGCCGACGAGGCGCCCCAGATGCGCGACGCCCGTATCGGGACACACCACCGCACGTGCGCCGGCGAACAGATGCCACAGTTCGCCGAGCCCGAGCCGTCCCGCCAGATTCGGGTGCCCGGGGTCGGGATCGATGCGGCGAATCAGATCGGTTTCGCCGGGGCCACCGCTCCAGACTGGCAAGTATCCGAGGCCGGCAACGTATTGCGCGACTTCGCGCCAGCGCGCGTCCGGCCACCGCTTCACGGCCGTGCTCGCGCCCGGATGCAGCACGACATACGGCCGTTGTTTGAGCCGTTCGTCCAACACGGCTGAAGCGGCGGGCTGCGGCCAATCCTGTGTCCGGTAATGACGCGGCGGCTCGCCATCCACCAGCTCCGTCGCGAGGTCGGCCCAGGCGGCCGGCTTCGACGGATACGAAATGTGTTCGTTGACGGGCCAGTTCTTCCATGCGGGCACATCGGCTGCATGCGCAACGATCCAGCGGCAGCCCGCGCCGAGCGCAAGCCAGCTATGCCGGTTGTCGCCCGCGACAATGCCCAGATCGTACGGGCCCGAGCGCAACACGCGCTGCACCGTCGACAGATCGCGCGGATCGAACGGCAACGCCGTGACGTCGAACGGCCGCGCGGCATACAGCGGCACGATCGGCTTCGGGCACGCGAGCACGATGTCCGCCTGCGGATACTGCGCGCGCAGCTTCGCCAGCAACGGCGTGAGCAGCAGCGTATCGCCGAGCAGCAGATGGTGAGCAATCAGGATGCGCGCCGGCGCGGCGGGCCGGCGGCGCAATGGCTTGAGGGCGAGCCGCGGAACGGCGCGCGCAAAGATTCGGATACGTCCGGACAGTCGACTCATTGGGTGATCGCCGCGTTGGCCCTCTTCAGCGATTCCCATCTGCTGCTCACCTTGATGACAGCAGGCCGCTCTTTTCTCATACAAAACATTTCCGACGGTGTCATCTCTGATGCCCGCTGATACGTGAGCGCAACTTATCGCAAAAAAGGCGCGCAATGACTTCCGTTGCCCGTCACCCGAAATACGCGGTCGTTCGACGATTAATCTGCATCAGAAGCGCCTGATTTTACCATGTGGCCCTCCAATCCCAGCCCCGCAAGCGGCTAGCGGGCGCGGCTCAAGCGCTGCGCCAGTTTCAACAGCGTCGCGACGTGAGCCGCCACGCTCGTGTCGTAGAGCACGGAGCCGGCGGGCACGCGCGGGCCGGCAGCGGCATGGACTTCGGCTGATGACGCATTCACTGCGCGCTCGATCGCCGCCCGCAACGCGGCCACGTCGCCGTGTGCAAAAACGAACTTCGCCTGCCCGGCAATCGCCGAGCAGCAGCCGATTGTCGACGGGAAGATGACGGGCGTGCCGCACATCACCGACTCGACGCCGACCAGTCCGAAAGGCTCATATTCGGATGCGAGGATCGTGAAGTCCGCGGCACGGTAGCAGTCTTCGATTTCACGCACGTAGCCGATATGGCGGATGCGCTCTGCCGGCCTGTCGAGCGGCCGGCCCGCAACCGCGACGACGACGCGCGGATCGATATCGCGCAGCGCGGCTTCGATCAGCGGCAAGCCCTTGCGCCGGTGGCTGCTCGACGGAAACAGCAGCACGATTTCGTCGTCGGCAAAGCCGTAACGCTTGCGCAGCGCTGCGCGCGTCGCGGCGTCGACGGGCGTGAAGCGCGTTGAGTCGACGGGCGGATAGAGCACTTCGATCTTCGTCTCGTCGACGCCGTACAGCTCGATCAGCTCGTCGCGCATCAGATCGGAATGCGCGACGATCACCGCCGAGCGCTCGTACTGGCGCTTTTCGAGTTCGATCTGCCGCCGGTCGGAACGCTTCGCCGGGCGGCGCGTCGCGCGCAGAAAGCCGATGTGCGTACCGCCGCAGATCGCGATATCGGAAGAATCGACACGGTTGCAGCCGATCAGCACGTCGACGCGCGCGGCGTGGCGTGCCCTGCGCAGACGGGCCGAAAACCACACGTCGCGCCATTTTCCCGGCAGCAGCGACACGGGGATTCGATGACGCTCGACAAGTCCGCTCTCAGGCACCGACATATCGAAGCGCCGCGCGAAGAATGCAGGCTCGATGCCGATGCCGGCGAATCCGCGCACGAGGTCCATCGCATAGCGTTCGAGGCCGCCGCTGTATTTGAGCGCGTTGGCGGAGATTCCGATTTTTAGCATTGAAGGGGCTTTGCCGGAGCGTCGATCGAACGGGTATGAACGCCGAGCGCGCGGTGCGAACGCGGCACGTCGGCGTCAGCGGGCGAGGGCGAGACAATTCGCGCCGCGCGCTCAGCGATGCGCGCGCGCATCCGCTCACGCCGCATGCTGCTGAAACTGGATCCGATGCAGATGCGCGTACAGCCCGTCTTGCGCGAGCAGTTCGCGATGACTGCCGCGCTCGACGATGCGCCCCGCGTCGAGCACAAGAATGCGGTCCGCGCGTTCGATGGTCGACAGGCGGTGCGCGATCACGAGCGTCGTGCGGCCCTTCATCAGCGTTTCGAGCGCGGCCTGTACATGGCGCTCTGACTCGGAATCCAGCGCCGACGTGGCTTCGTCGAGAATCAGGATGGGCGCGTCCTTGTAGACCGCGCGCGCGATTGCGAGCCGCTGGCGCTGGCCGCCCGACAGCATCATGCCGTTGTCGCCGATCAGCGTGTCGATGCCGTTCGGCATCGAGGCCACCGTGTCCCACAGATTGGCCGCGTGCAACGCCGCTTTCACGCGCTCGGCGTCGGCTGCCTGGCCATACGCGACGTTGTTCGCAATCGTGTCGTTGAAGAGCACGACGTCCTGGCTCACCATCGCGATCTGGCTGCGCAGCGCGTGAATGCCGTACTCGGGCAGCGCGATGCCGTCGACGAGAACCTTGCCGCCGCTCGGATCGAAGAAGCGCGGCAGCAGGTTCACGAGCGTCGTCTTGCCGCTGCCCGACGGGCCCGCCAGCGCGACCATCTCGCCCGGCGCGACCTTGAACGACACGCTATCGAGTGTCTGCCGCTGCATCGGGCCGCTCGCGCCATACATGAACGACACGTCGCGGAATTCGACCTCGCCCGTCGCCCGCTCCAGCTTGCGCCCGCCGCCCTCCGGCTCCGACGGCTCGTCGATCAGCCCGAAGATCAGCTCGGCCGCCGTCATGCCGCGTTGCAGCGGCTGGTTCACGTCCATCAGGTGCTTGAGGGGCGAAATGATCAGCAGCATCGACGTGACGAACGCGACGAAGCCGCCGACCGTCGTCTGATCGTGCGACGACTGCACGACGGCAATCGTGATGACGACCGCGAGCGCGATCGACGCAAGGAACTGCGTGAGCGGCTGCGCGAGACCGCCCGACACTGTCATGCGCATCGAGTAGCCGCGCAGGCGCTTGCTCATCTGCGTGAAGCGGTCGATTTCGTACTGCTCGCCGTTGTGGACCTTGACGACCTTGTAGCCGCCCACCGTCTCTTCGACGATGTACGACAGCTCGTTCGTGAGCGTCTGGTGCTCGCGGTTCAGCCGCCGCAGCCGCCGGTTGATCTTGCCGACCAGCCAGCCGATGCCCGGCAGCAGCACCGCGACGATCAGCGTCAGGCGCCAGTTCAGATAGAACAGGTAACCGAGCAGGAACACGACTGTCAGCGAATCGCGCACGAGCGTGACCATCACGCCCGTCAACACGTTCAGGATCTGGTTCACCTCAAAGACGATCGCGTTGATCACCGTGCTCGCCGTCTCGCGCTGAAAAAACGCGACGCTGCCGTGGATCATCCGGTTGAACATCGTGAGCCGCAGATCGAGCAGAATCCGGTTCGATACATACGACAGCAGATAGCCCGACGCGTACTGCGCGACGCCGCGCACGAGCGCGAGGCCGATCACGGCGAGCGGCACGTACCATTTCGCGCTGTCGCTGCCGTGCGAGCCGAAGCCATGATCGAGCAGCGGCTTGAGCAGCGCGGGAATGCCGGCCTCGGTGGCGGCGACGGCGCCCATCGTAGCGATGGCGGCGATGACGGTCCAGATGAGCGGCTTCACATACGGCCACAGACGGCGCAGCACGACGACTGACGACGATACTTCACCCGAGCCGATGGGTTTGCTTAACGTTGGCTTGGCGCTCAAGAGATCCTCTGGAAATGCGGACGCGCTTCGCGGCGTCCCGCCGCGTCCATGAACCGCCCCTCGGGCGGATTTGCAAATGCGACATTGTAAACCGTCCAGGTTGCTATCCCGGGTCGGCCGATTGACGGTAAAAGCCCGCATTGGCGGAGTGTCCTGGCTCGTCTTGCCTGGGGTTGGCCGGGTTGGCCTTTTCAGTAGCGCGGGGCGTGATATGCGTTGTGCTGTGCGCTGTGCCGTGCGCGGTGCTGTGTATACTTGCGCAACTTTCGCTGGGCTCTGACGGCGCTTCAGCAGCAGAGCGCGCGCCGTCCGCCTTTTCTCCCGCTTTCGACTCGCATGACACAACCCACGCTCGGCGTCGCCATCATCACGAAGAATGCCGCGCGCAGGCTCGACGAATGCCTGCGGGCCGTCGCGTTCGCCGACGAGATCGTCGTCGTCGATAGCGGCAGCACCGATGGCACGGTCGAGATCGCCCGCGCGCATCGCGCCCGCGTGCTCACGCACACCGACTGGCCGGGTTTCGGTCCGCAGAAGAACCGCGCCGTCGACGCGCTCACTACGACATGGGTCCTGTCGATCGACGCCGACGAAGTCGTGACGCCCGAACTGGCCGTCTCGATTGCGAGCGCACTGGCCGCGCCCGTCGCGGATGTCTATGCGATCGACCGGCTGTCGGCGTTTTGCGGTCACTGGGTACGCCACAGCGGATGGTACCCGGACTGGATTCCGCGCCTCTTCAAACGCGGCGCCGCTCGCTTTTCCGATGATCTCGTGCACGAGCGACTCGTGTACGATACGCCCGCGAAGCGCCTCGAAGGCAAGCTGATGCATCACTCGTACGAAGACTTCGAGACGGTGTTGCGCAAGCTCGACGCGTATTCGACGCTGGGCGCACAGCAGCGTCACGCGGCCGGCCAGCGCGGCAGCTTCGGCAAGGCCGTCGCAAGAGGCACGTGGGCGTTCGTGCGGACGTACCTGCTGCGGCGCGGATTTCTCGATGGGCGCGCGGGCTTCATGATCGCGATGTTCAATGCGGAAACCGTGTACTACCGGTTCGTGAAGCTCGCGCAACTGGGCCGCAAGAACGCTTCGGGCCGTTGAACGAAGCGGAGGCCCGCTCGCGCGAGCCGGCCTCTCGTTCATCACTCGATCGATCTGTCGATCAATCAGTACACGATCTCGATCGCGCTGCCTGAAAACTCGTTGCGCAACGCGGCCAGCAATTCGTCCGTCGGCTTCACGCGCCACGCATCGCCGAGCCGCACCTCGCCTTCCGCGTTGTCGCTGCGATAGACGATCTGCACGGCGAGACCGTTAGGCATTGGCGCGGATGGGCGCTGCCCACGGCCCATATCCCCGTTCTGGCCGTTCTGGCCATTCTGCCCATACTGACCGCCACGGCCACTGCGACTCGACGCAGCAGCGGGCGCAGCGCTTTCGGCATCTTCCGGCTTCGCGCAATGCGCTTCGAGCACACGCCGCAGCGCGTGGGCGTCCGCGTTGCCGTTCATCCGCACCTTCACCGCCTGTGCGTAACGCGTGCGGGCGCGGCCGAGATCCATCGGCGTATCGACGGTAAAACGGATGCCGCCCGTGAACGCGTCGTTGCGCGCCTGGCCCTGCACGACGAGCAGTTCGTCTTCCTTGAAGAGCTGCTTGTGCGCCTCGAACTGTTCGTTGAAGACGGTCACTTCGCACTGGCCCGTGCCGTCGTCGAGCAGCGCGATCAGCATCTTGCCGCGCTGGGTCATCTGCGTGCGCAGCGAAACGATGACGCCCGCCACCAGCTTGTCGCGCCCTTCCTTCAGTTCGCCGATCTTCTGCCGCACGAAGCGCCGCACTTCGTCCTTGTACGCGTCAAACAGATGGCCCGACAGATAGAAGCCGAGCGCCGTCTTTTCTTCCTGCAGGCGGCGCTTGTCCGGCCACACGGGTTCGTCAACAAGCTCATGCCCTTGCGACGGCGCATCGCCCATGTCGAACAGGCCCGCCTGCATCGCGTTGGCGCTCGCCTGATCGGCGGCTTCCATCGCGAGCGACACCGACGCGAGCAGTTGCGCGCGGTTCGGGTGCAGCGAATCGAACGCGCCCGCGCGAATCAGCGCTTCGATCGTGCGGCGGTTGACGATGCGGCGATCGATACGGTTGCAGAAATCGAAGAGATCGACGAACGGACCGTCTTCGCGCGCGCGCAGGATTTCTTCGATTGCGTTCTGGCCGCTGCCCTTTATCGCGCCCAGGCCATAGCGAATCGTGCGCGAACGCTTGCCGTCGCTTTCAGCAACCGGCTCGAATCGATAGGCGGACAGATTGATGTCCGGCGGCAGCACGGCCATCTTGTTCGCGAGGCAGTCTTCGAACAGGATCTTGACCTTGTCCGTGTCGTCCATCGCGAGCGACATGTTGGCCGCCATGAATTCGGCGGGATGATGCGCCTTGAGCCACGCGGTGTAGTACGCGAGCAGCGCATAGGCGGCCGCGTGCGACTTGTTGAAGCCGTAGCCCGCGAACTTCTCCATCAGGTCGAAGATCTCGTCCGACTTCTCGCGCGTGAGGCCGTTCGTCGCGGCGCCCTCGGCGAAGATCTCGCGGTGCTTCGCCATTTCCTCGGGCTTCTTCTTGCCCATCGCGCGGCGCAGCAGGTCGGCGCCGCCCAGCGAATAGCCGCCGATGATCTGGGCCATCTGCATCACCTGCTCCTGATAGACCATGATGCCGTAGGTCTCTTTCAGAACAGGCTCGACGCGCGGGTCCGGATACTCTACTGTTTCGCGGCCGTGCTTACGCGCGCAGAAGCTCGGGATCAGATCCATCGGCCCCGGACGGTACAACGCGACCAGCGCAATGATGTCCTCGAAGCGGTCGGGCTGTGCGTCCTTCAACATGCCCTGCATGCCGCGGCTTTCCAGCTGGAACACGGCGACGGTGTTCGCTTTCTTGAGGATCGAGAACGAGGCCGGGTCGTCGAGCGGCACTTGCGAGAGCGACCAGTTTTCCTTCGACGGGTCCAACCGGCGGATGTATCGCTCGGCCCAGTCGAGAATGGTCAGCGTGGTCAGGCCCAGAAAGTCGAACTTCACGAGGCCGACGGCTTCGACGTCGTCCTTGTCGTACTGGCTCACGACGCCGCTTTCGTCGCCCTGCGTATAGAGCGGACAGAAGTCCGTCAGCTTGCCGGGCGCGATCAGCACGCCGCCCGCGTGCATGCCGACGTTACGCGTCAGGCCTTCCACGCGCTGCGCGAGCTCGAGCAGCTGGTGTACTTCGTCTTCGTTGTCGAAGCGCTCCTGCAGCAGCGGCTCTTCCTTCATCGCATCGGCAATGGTCACGTGCTTGCCGGGCTTGAACGGAATCAGCTTCGCGACGCCGTCCGTGAACATGTAGCCGAGATCGAGCACGCGGCCGATGTCGCGCACGGCCGCCTTCGCGGCCATCGTGCCGAACGTCGCGATCTGCGACACGGCATCGGCGCCGTACTTCTCCTTCACGTACTGGATCACGCGATCGCGGCCGTGCTGGCAGAAGTCGATATCGAAGTCGGGCATCGACACCCGCTCCGGATTCAGAAAACGTTCGAACAGCAGGTTGTAGCGCAGCGGATCGAGATCGGTGATGCCAAGCGCGTACGCGACGAGCGAGCCCGCGCCCGAGCCCCGGCCCGGCCCGACGGGCACGCCGTTGTTCTTCGCCCAGTTGATGAAGTCCGCGACGATCAGGAAGTAGCCGGGGAAGCCCATCTTGATGATCGTGCCGCATTCGAAATCGAGACGCGCATAGTACGTCTCCCGCTGCGCGTCGCGTTCGGCCTGATCGGGGTACAGCTGCTCGAGACGCTTCTCCAGCCCTTCCTTCGACAGTTGCACCAGATAGTCGTCGAGCGACATGCCATCCGGTGTCGGGAAGAGCGGCAGCTTCGGCTTGCCGAGTTCGAGCGTGAGATTGCAGCGCTTCGCGATCTCGACGGTGTTCGCGAGCGCGGACGGAATGTCCGCGAACATCGCGGCCATCTCGTCTTGCGTGCGGAAATACTGGTCCGTCGTAAAGCGCTTCTGGCGACGCGGATTCGCGAGAATATCGCCCTCGGAAATGCACACGCGCGCTTCGTGCGCGGTGAAGTCGTCGGCCGTCATGTACTGCAGCGGATGCGTCGCGACGACAGGCAGCTTCAGCGAAGCGGCCAGCGCGACCGCATGCTGCACGTACGTCTCGGCGCCCAGCTGCCCGCTGCGTTGCAGTTCGATATAGAACGCGTTCGGAAAGACTTTCGCCCAACGCGATGCATTGCGCTTGGCGGCTTCCTCGTTGCCCGCCGCGAGCGCGATGCCCACGTCGCCGTGCTGCGCGCCCGACAGCGCAAGCAGTCCCTCGGCGAGGCCGCTTTCGAGCCACGCCGCCTCGACTTCCGCGCGTCCGCGATACTGGTTCGTGAGCCACGCCTTCGACAGCAGTTCGCACAGGTTCAGATAGCCGGTCTTGTTCTTGACCAGCAATAGAAGCCGCGAAGGCTTGTCGCGGTCGTCGGGATTCGTGATCCAGACATCGCAGCCCGCAATGGGTTTGACCCCTTTGTCGCGGGCTTCCTTGTAGAAACGGACGAGACCGAATGCGTTGCCGAGATCGGTGAGCGCGAGTGCGCCCTGACCGTCTTTGGCAGCGGCGGCGACGACGTCGTCGAGGCGCACGATGCCATCGGCAATCGAGAATTCGGAGTGAACGCGGAGATGGACGAAGCGGGGATCTGACATGGGCGACATTGTAACCCTGCCCTCCCGAAAATTTTCGGCAAAACGGCCCTGAACCGGCCCGTTGGCCATCCGGCCAGGCGGGCTCGCGCGTGGCGCTTTTACGGCGGCGATCCGCGCGCATGTAGGTCGGCCATTCGGGCTATTCGCGCGCAAGTCAATATGCCGCCCGGCAGATTGCGAAGCGATCCGCAGGATGAGGGATAATACGGACTCGCACCAATTCCCCGCCGTACACGTGCTGCGCCCGCCATCGACGCGCGCCGGGGCACGGCGCTTTATCGCTGGACCAGCATGAATATCCTGAATCTCTCGGCCTACCAGTTCTCGACGCTCGACAAGACGGTCGAATGGCGGCCGCTCGTCACCGCCCGCTGCAACGAGCTCGGCTTGCGCGGCACGATCCTGCTCGCGCCGGAAGGCATCAACCTGTTTATCGCCGGTGAAATCGCGCAAGTGCGCGAGTTCATCGACTACGTCCGTCATGACCCTCTGTTCGAGGGCAAATTCGCCGAGCTTCAGTTCAAGGAAAGCCTGTCGGAGACGCAGCCGTTCCGCCGGATGCTCGTCAAGCTCAAGCGCGAAATCATCACGATGAAGAAGCCGGCCATCAAGCCGGAACTGGGCCGCGCGCCCGCCGTCGATGCGCGCAGGCTCAAGATGTGGCTCGACCGCGGTCACGACGACGCGGGCCGCCCCGTCGTGATGCTCGACACGCGCAATGCGTTCGAAGTCGATGTCGGCACGTTCGACAACGCGCTCGATTACCGCATCACGAAGTTCAGCGAATTTCCGGCTGTGATCGAGCGGAACCGCGCGGACCTCGAAGGCAAGACGGTCGTATCGTTTTGCACGGGCGGCATTCGCTGCGAGAAGGCGGCGATCCACATGAAGGATGTCGGCATCGAAAACGTCTACCAGCTGGAAGGCGGCATCCTGAAGTACTTCGAGGAAGTGGGCGGCGCGCACTACAACGGCGAGTGCTTCGTGTTCGACTATCGCACCTCGCTCGATCCGAGTCTGCAGCCGACGGCCACCGTGCAGTGCTTCGGCTGCCGCAGCGTCGTCACGCCGGAAGACCAGAAATCGCCGTACTACGTGCCGGGCAAGACCTGCACCGCCTGTCATCCGCAAGCGCAACACGCCAGCGCAGCGCGCGCGGCGTAACCCGCGCGCGCACGCCGTGATGGCTCGATGCTGACGTTCGCTGCATGACAGCCTATCGCGGACGTTTCGCCCCGTCGCCGACCGGCCCGCTGCATTTCGGTTCGCTGGTCAGCGCGCTCGCAAGCTGGCTCGACGCGCGCGCGCATCGCGGTACGTGGCTCGTGCGGATCGAAGACATCGACGGTCCGCGCACCGTCCCCGGCGCGGCAGAAGATATTCTCGAAACACTTGCGCGCTTCGGCATGGTCGCCGACGAGCCGCCCGTCTGGCAAAGCCGGCGCATGCCGCTTTATCAGCGGGAATTCGAACGCCTGCAATCGACAGGGCTCGTTTATCCGTGCGGCTGCACGCGCAAGGAGATCGCCGATTCGCTCGTGCACGCGCATGCGCGCCATACGACGCTCGCCTATCCCGGCACCTGCCGCAACGGCCTGAACGGCAAGCCCGCGCGCGCATGGCGATTGCGCGTGCCCGACGGCGATGCCGCCATCGTTACGTTCGACGATCGCTGGCAAGGCCCGCAGACGCAGAATCTCGCGACGGAAGTCGGCGATTTCGTCTTGCGCCGGGCCGACGATCAGTGGGCGTATCAACTGGCCGTCGTCGTCGACGATGCGGATCAGCGCATCACGCATGTCGTGCGTGGCGCGGATCTGCTCGACTCGACGGCGCGTCAGATCTATCTGCAACAGTGCCTGCGCGCGCCGACGCCCTCTTATCTTCACGTGCCCGTCGTCACGAATGCCGACGGAGAAAAGCTCAGCAAGCAGACGGGCGCATTTGCGCTCGACGCAAGCCGGCCGCTCGTCGCGCTCAACGACGCGGCGTTGCATCTGGGGCTGAAGCCGAGCGGGACGGCTGCGTTGTCGCGGGAAGCGTTTTACGCCGAAGCGATCGGGGCGTGGTCGGAGCGCTTGAAACGCTGACGCGTCCCGCGCGGTGCGATGAAGAGCATGAAGAGAAATGAAAACGGCGCCAGCAATGGCGCCGTTTTCAGCCAGTCTCGCCGCTCAGCGTGCCGCCGATGGCGTTAAGCGATATCAGTTCGAAGAGGTCGTCTTGCGCGGCATCCCGAAACCGCCCAGCAGCGCAGCGAGCGGCTGTTTCGAAGCCGGCTTCTGCGGCGCGGCCGGCGCCTCTTCGCGCTTGGCGGAAGCGGACACGGCCGAAGGCGACGGCTCGTACGGCTTGAAGAAGAAATCGTCGACGGGCTGCTGACGATGATGCGCCCCATGCGACGGACGCTCGTGCGCACCCGTCGTGCGACGGCGGCTACGGTCGTCGCGGTCGCGCCGCGAGCCGCGCTCGTCGTGGTGATGACGCACAGGCGTATCGACGGCGAGACGCTGCACGTCCAGCGGACGCTTGATCAGCTTCTCGATGTCGGCGAGCTGCTTGCGCTCGTTCGGGCTGAATAGCGACAGCGCGTCGCCCGATGCGCCCGCGCGGCCCGTCCGGCCGATCCGGTGCACGTAGTCTTCGGCGTTGAACGGCAGATCGAAGTTGATCACGGCAGGCAGTTCCGCGATGTCGAGACCGCGTGCCGCCACATCCGTCGCCACCAGCGCTTCGATTTCGCCGCGCTTGAACGCGTCGAGCGCCTGCATCCGTTCGCTTTGGGTGCGGTCGCCGTGAATCGCGGTCGCGACCACGCCGTCGCGTTCCAGCTGGCGCGCGAGACGGCTCGCGCCGATCTTGCTATTGCAGAACACGATCACCTGCTTGAGGCTGCGTTCGCGGATCAGTTGCACGACAGCGCCCGTCTTGTCGCCCTCGGCCACTTCGTAGACGATCTGCGTGACGTTGGTCGCCGTCGAGTTGCTGCGCGCGACTTCGATCGTCTGCGGGTCGCGCAGATAAGTAGACGCGAGCTTCTTGATTTCGGGCGAAAAGGTCGCCGAGAAGAGCAGTGTCTGGCGCTCGCTCGGCAGCAGGTTCAGGATGCGCTGCAGATCGGGCAGGAAGCCCATGTCGAGCATGCGGTCGGCTTCGTCGAGCACGAGCATTTGCACCTGGCCGAGATTGGCCGTCTTCTGCTGCACGTGGTCGAGCAGGCGCCCCGGCGTCGCGATCAGGATTTCGACGCCGCGCCGCAGTTCCGCCGATTGCGGATTCATGTCGACGCCGCCGAATACGACGGCACTGCGCAGCGCCGTGTGCTTCGCGTACGACTGCACGTTCGCGGCGACCTGGTCGGCGAGTTCGCGCGTCGGCGTGAGGATCAGCGCGCGGACGGGGTGGCGCGCGGGCGACGCGCTCGTGTTCGCGAGCGGCAGCAGGCGCTGGATGATCGGCAGCGAGAAGCCCGCTGTCTTGCCCGTGCCTGTCTGCGCGGCGCCCATCACGTCCCGGCCGCCCAGCACGACGGGAATCGCCTTGGCCTGGATCGGCGTCGGCGTCGTGTATCCCTGTTCCGCGATGGCTTTGAGGATGTCGGCGTGAAGACCGAACTGGTCGAAGGTCACGGTGCTGGGCGTGGTTGCTGTGTCGGACATGGTGGCTTTCGCTAAAAATGCGCTTGGGCGGAACCGCTTGCGCGTTGCCAAAGGCGGGCGCCCGGGCGTCCGCTCAAACTCTCTTGCAGCTTCTTCTGCAGCGGCCGGGGCCGCGGAGGGCATCAGGATGAAGGCGGAGCCACGGCGTCCATCACAAGACCCGCCCTTGGTATCACCAGATACCAGTATCGGCAGGCAGGCATGCGGCCGGCTCCGGCCGGCGGAAACATCCGCCGGAAAGGCCGGTATTGTAGCACTTCGGCTTCTGGCCTGTTCTTGTGGGACACCGGCCTGCGTCGCCCGGGGACGGCCGCGCCATCGCCCGGCGCGACGCCCGGCGCGAGCGGAACGGAGCGGACGTGTCCGACGCGGGCAGCGTAGACGGCGAACGAGTCAATCCGGTGACAGCCGCCTGACATGCGAATGAAGCGGCAAACAGCCCGCGTCATGCGCAGCCGCCCTCGTTCCTCACCCGACCTCACCACGTCTCGCGCATCACCATCAGGCGCAGTTCCGTCATGTCCTCGATCGCGTAGCGGATGCCTTCGCGCCCGAGGCCCGAGTCCTTCACGCCGCCATACGGCATATTGTCGACGCGGAACGACGGCACATCATTGATGACCACGCCGCCTACTTCCAGTTCGTCCCACGCCTGATGCGCGTGCGCGAGCGAATCGGTGAAGACGCCCGCCTGCAATCCGAAATCGCTGTCGTTGACGGTTGCGAGCGCGCTTTTGAAATCGTCGAACTTTTCGAGAATTGCGACGGGCCCGAACGCCTCCTTACGGTACAGATCGGTGTCGCGCCCGACGTTTTCGAGCAGCGTCGCTTCGAACATCGCGCCGTCCACGTTGCCGCCCGCAACGATCTTCGCGCCCGCCTTCACCGCGCCGTCCATCCAGCCCGCGAGCCGCCGCGATTCGGACTCGGAGATCATGGGCCCGACGAAGGTCTTTTCGTCCTTCGGGTCGCCCATCTTCAGCGATTTCGTCTTCGCGATCAGCTTCTCGCGCAGCGCGTCGTATAGCGATGCGTGCGCGAGAATCCGCTGCACGCCGATGCAGCTTTGTCCCGACTGATAGAACGCGCCGAACGCGAGCCGGTCGACGACATAATCGAGCTTGTCGCGCTGATCGCCATCGACGATCGCGGCCGCGTTGCCGCCCAGCTCCAGGATCACCTTCTTCTTGCCCGCCTTCGCCTTCAGGTCCCAGCCGACAGCAGGCGAGCCCGTGAACGACAGCAGCCTGAAGCGCTCGTCGGTGGTAAAGAGATCGGCGCCGTCGCGATGCGCGGGCAGGATCGAGAAAGCGCCCTTCGGCAGATCGGTTTCCGCGAGCACCTCGCCGATGATCAGCGCGCCGATTGGCGTGCGGCTCGCCGGCTTGAGCACGAACGGCACGCCCGCCGCAAGCGCCGGCGCGACCTTGTGCGCAGCGAGGTTCAACGGAAAGTTGAACGGCGAGATGAACGAGCATGGCCCGATGGGCACGCGCTTCACATACGCGTGATAGCCCTTCGCGCGCTGCGAGATTTCGAGGTTGACGATCTCGCCGTCGATGCGCACCGATTCTTCCGCCGCGACCTTGAACGTATCGATCAGGCGCGTGACTTCGCCGCGCGAATCGTTGATCGGCTTGCCTGCCTCGATGCACAGCGCCATCGCGAGTTCGTCGAAGCGCTCGCGAAAGCGCTTCACGCAATGTTCGAGCACCGCCTGGCGCTTGAACGGCGGAAACGCGCGCAACTCGGGCATCGCGGCGACCGCGAGGCCGATGGCCTTGTCGATCGCCGCCGCGTCGGCGAGCGCGACGCGCGTGGCGACTTCGCCGCTGAACTTGTCGGTGACTTCGAGATCGGTGTTCGCGGCTACCGCGACGTTCGCGAGGTAGTACGGGTAACTCTTCTGCAACATGACACGTTCTCCTTGATCCGATCAAAGGAGCGCAGCAACGGCCGTTCCGCATCCGCCGCGCCGCGCGCCGGGGAAAGCGGCGACACGTCAAAGCTGCGCCGACAGCCGCTTGATCTCGCGATTGAGCACGCGCTCGTTGTCCGAGTAGTCGATGGGCACGTCGATCACATGCACGCCGGGCGTCGCGAAGCACTCGCGCACGAGCGGCGCGAATTCGGCCGCCGACGCGATCCGGTGTCCTTGCGCGCCATAGCTCTTCGCGTAATCGACGAAATCGGGGTTCTTGAGCGTCATCCCGTAGTCGGGGAAATTCATGTTCTCCTGCTTCCAGCGGATCATGCCGAACGCGTCGTCGCGCAGGATCAGCACGACGAGGTCGAGCTTCAGGCGCACGGCCGTCTCGAGTTCCTGCGAGTTCATCATGAAGCCGCCGTCGCCGCACACGGCCATCACCTTGCGCTCGGGCAGCACGATCTTCGTCGCGATCGCCGACGGCAGCCCCGCACCCATCGACGCGAGCGCATTGTCGAGCAGCAGCGAGTTCGGCTCGTGCGCGCGGTAGTAGCGCGCGAACCAGATCTTGTACATGCCGTTGTCGAGACAGATGATGCCGTCGACGGGCATCGTCTCGTACACGTCGTTGACGATGCGCACCGGGTACATCGGGAAGCGGTCGTCGTGCTGGCCCTTCACGAGATGCGCTTCGAAATGCTCCTTGATCTCCTTGAAGCGCGCGAAGTCCCAATGCTCGCCCTTGCCCTGCAACGCCTCCTTCATTTGCCACACGGCATTCGCGATATCGCCGACCACTTCGATCTGCGGGAAGTACACGGGGTCCACTTCCGCGCCGAGAAAGTTGACGTGAATCACCGTCTTCTCGCCGGCATCGGCGCCGCGCATGAAGAACGGCGGCTTTTCGATCACGTCGTGGCCGACGTTGATGATGCAGTCCGCGTGATCGATCGCGCGGTGCACGAAGTCGCCGTCCGACAGCGTCGCGTTGCCGAGCCACAGCGGATGCGATTCGTCGATCACGCCCTTGCCCATCTGCGTCGTAAAGAACGGAATGCCGATCTGGTCGACGAATTCGCGCAACATCTTGCGTGTGGTCTTGCGGTTGCCGCCCGCGCCGATCATCAGGATCGGATGCTTCGCGTCGGCGATGGCCTTCACCGCGCGCTCGACGGCTTTCTCTTCGGCGACGGGCCGGCGGCTGTAGCTCTTCGGAATCGGCTTGCCGTCACCCTCTTCATGCGCGACGTCCTCGGGCAGTTCCAGATGCGTGGCGCCCGGGCGCTCTTCTTCGGCCTGGCGGAACGCCTCGCGCACCGACGCGGGAATATTGCCGATCGACACGATCTGCCGCGTGTACTTGGTGAGCGGCTCCATCATCCGCACGACATCGACGATCTGGAAGTGGCCCTGCTTGCTCGACTTGATCGGCTTCTGGCCCGTGACCATCAGCATCGGCATGCCGCCTAGCTGTGCGTACGCGGCCGCTGTCACGAAGTTGGTCGCGCCCGGACCGAGCGTCGCCAGGCAGACGCCCGTGCGGCCCGTGAGGCGGCCATAGGTCGCGGCCATGAAACCGGCCGCCTGTTCGTGGCGGGTGAGGACGAGCCTGATCCGGGAGCGGCGCAGCGATTCGAGGAGATCGAGATTTTCTTCGCCGGGAATGCCGAACACGTACTCGACGCCTTCTGCCTCCAGCGATTTGACGAACAGATCCGATGCTTTCATGGGAAGTCTCGCTTGACGAACGCAGACCACGTCACCGTTGCGGCGCGCGGACAAGGATGATCGAAAACGATGACAGCCGCGCAACGGCATCAGAAGGAGGCGCGGCTCGTGTGTCGCAGACAGCTTACTCCGGGTGGGGAAATCGTGTCGGCGTGCGTCCGCGGTGCGTGGGGCAGGCCGTGAACGATGAGCGAGCACACGTGATGTGCGAGGGAATCCACAAGAACGAGGGTCGGGCCCGGCACCCGGCGCGAGCAAGCGCTGCGCCGAACGACATCAGCAACACGTTAGCCGCGCGTCAGCGCACGAGTCAGCGCACGATCGTCACGCAATCGGACAACATCGGCGGCGCATTCTCTCCGAGCATCGCGTCGTACAGCGTGGCCTGCGGGCCTTTCGTCCACCACGTATAGCTCGCCGCCTGATACTTCGCACCCGATCCCGACAGCACGTTGACGAACAGCATCTGCTTGCCCTTGACGGGCAGGATCGCGAAGCTCTGTCCGTTGCTCGTGTTCAGATACGTGACCTGCAGAATGCGTCCCGTCGCACAGGTGTATTTCTGCGTGACGCGATGCGTGGTCCTGATGTCCGGCAGCGGCATCAAGTCCGCAGCGCGGGCCGCGCCCGATACGGCGGCGATCGTCAGCAAGCCCATCAACGCACACTGCCTCATGCTCATCGAAAGCCTCGTTTTTGGATGACGCAGCGACGCCGCTTTTCCCACTGCTGTTCCCATCATTTTTGCGGCCATCATCGCGCGGCGGGCCGCTGACGCGCGCGATTCAAACACGGTTCAAGGATCGATCACGTCGGCGCATGCGTCCGTCGGCGCGGCGGCCGCATGGCCGACCACGGGCACGATCTTCAGCCCCGCCGACGCAATCCGGCACGGCGCGGCGGCAAGGCCGCAGCCGCTCAGCGTCGCCATCAACGCGACGGCCGATGCGAGCAGCGCGGCTCGCCGCACGAGTCCGCCGCATTGCACACCACCTGCCCGTTTCGCTTTCACGCGCTGCTCCTCACCTGCGCCGCATCTACGTACCGACTACTTCGCCGACACCGGCTTCACGGCCGCCGCTGCCTGCTTTGCGCGCTGACGCGCTTCGCCGATGTCGCGCCCCGTCGCGAGCGCCACGCCCATGCGGCGCTTGACGAAGCTCTCCGGCTTGCCGAACAGGCGCAGATCCGCGTTCGGCACGGCGAGCGCGTGCGCGACGCCTTCGAACGCGATGCCCGCTTCGTCGAGCCCGCCGTAGATCACGGCCGATGCGCCCGGCGCGCGCAGCGACGTATCGACAGGCAGACCAAGGATCGCGCGCGCGTGCAACTCGAACTCCGACAGACGCTGCGACGCGAGCGTCACGAGCCCCGTGTCGTGCGGGCGCGGACTCACTTCCGAAAACCATACGTCATCGCCGCGCACGAAAAGTTCCACGCCGAACAGACCCCGGCCGCCGAGCGCCGCCGTCACCTTGTGCGCGACTTCGCGCGAGCGCTCGAGCGCGAGCGGGCTCATCGGCTGCGGCTGCCACGATTCGACGTAATCGCCCGCCACCTGCACGTGCCCGATGGGATCGCAGTAGTAGGTCGAAGTCTGCTGCGTGGAGGGGTCGATTGCGCGCACGGTCAGTTGCGTGATCTCGTACTCGAAGTCGATAAAGCCCTCGACGATCACGCGCCCGTAATTCACGCGCCCGCCTGCCATTGCGTACTGCCATGCCGCTTCGACGTCGGCGTCGCTCTTGAGCACCGACTGCCCCTTGCCCGACGACGACATCACCGGCTTCACGACACACGGATAGCCGACCTTCGCGATGCCCGCCTTCAGTTCGTCGAGTGAATCGGCGAACGCATAGGGCGAAGTCGGCAGGCCGAGTTCCTCGGCAGCAAGACGGCGGATGCCTTCGCGGTTCATCGTCAACTGTGTGGCGCGCGCCGTCGGGATCACTTCTGCCAGGCCATCGGTTTCGATCGCGGCGAGCGCATCGGTCGCAATCGCCTCGATTTCCGGCACGATTAGATGCGGGCGCTCCTGTTCGACAAGCGCGCGCAAAGCCTTCGCATCCGTCATGTCGATCACGTGCGCGCGATGCGCGACCTGATGGCCCGGCGCGTTCGGGTAACGATCGACCGCGATCACTTCGACGCCGAGCCGTTGCAGCGCGATGATCACTTCCTTGCCCAGCTCGCCCGCGCCGAGCAGCATGACGCGCGTGGCGGAAGTCGAAAGCGGTGTGCCGATGCGTTGGCCGATCTGCATGGAAACTCCAGAGAATTTTTACGAAACGCGGGTGGAATGAATGACTGCGGCGATGTTAACATGCGCGGCCCCTGCGCCTGCGCGCCGCGCGTGCCGATAAACCGTCCGCAGGCCGCGCTTCGAGCCGGTGAATTGCAACGGCTGCACGCGATGCATCGTGCATGGGCGCATCCGCGCCGCCGGGCATTTCGCCCATGCGCGCCGATGTGTTTTGCCGGGCGCGTTTGCGCTCGCATGCGGCAAGCGTAGTGCGATACCCTTACGCCTTCGCCAGTTTAGAGAGGAACGACGACATGCAGCCCACGTCCGCCACGCCACGCGACGCACGCTCGAACGCAACATCCGGCGCATCGTCGAATGCACTGGGCGCTGCATCGTGGGCATCGTTCCGACGCCGCGCCAGACACGCGACGACCGCGCGGGCCCTGCTTGCCGCCGTGTCGGTCGCCGGCCTGCTCGCCGCCTGCGCGATGCCGAAGCATCCCGACGTCGAAGCCGCGCCGCCCGATCCGTTCAACCCGGCGGCCACGCAACTGCTCGACAACACCGACTGGCAGCTGAGCGGGTGGAAAGTGTCTGGCGGCGGCACGCGCGACGTGCCGGGCAGCGCGAGCGGCGAACCGATCACGCTCGTGCTGTCGACGGAAAGCGGCCTGCGCCGCGCGAGCGGCTTCTCGGGCTGCAACCGCTATACGGGCACCTACATGCTGAAGGACGGCAAGCTCAGCTTCGGTCCGCTCGCAGGCACGCGCATGGCGTGTGCGACGCCGGGCGGCAAGATCGAAGCCGCGTATCTCGATGCGCTCACACATGTCGAGCACTCGGGCGTCGACATGCGCAAGCCGCAGCAACTGCAACTGATCCTCGACAACGGCGACACGCTCGTGTTCGCGCGGCGCAGCCAATGACGATGCGGCCGGCGAGCGTCCGCACTGCGCGCGATGCGTGTCGAGGCGCCCGCTCGTGCGTTGCCGCGGCATCGCGCGCCGATGCCCACGCGCCGCATGCGACGCCGGCCTTCGAAGCACAATGCTTCGTCCGATTAAACTCGACGGGTTGCGCGAGCGCGCGTCCGTCATTCGTTGATGTCTAGCATGCAAACGGTAGTTTTCGGCTGGTTCGGCGCTTCCGCCGTCTGGTTTCTTCCCCTCGTGTGGCGTCTCGTGAAGTCCGCGTTGCCGGGCGGCGCGGGGCTGCGCGGTCCGGGCACGATCAGGCTGTGGCTCGGCTTTGTCTGCGTGCTGGTCGCGAGCTGCACGCTGGAAGCGTCGCTGATCGACGCGCAGGGGCTCGATGCGTTCGGTCACGCGCTGGCGGCGGGGCTCACGCGCCTGATGGGGCGCGTCGCGACGCCGCTCGTGATGCTCGGCCTGCTCGGGCTCGCGCTGCCGTGGCTGATCGGATTCAGATGGTCGTCGTTCGTCGCGTGGGCGAATGACGCGTTCGGGCTCGGCCTGTCGAAGCGCGCCCGCGACGACGAGCCGCGCAGCCATCACCGCGCCGCCGCCGATACGGCACCTGCGCATAGCAGCGCGCCCATCAACACGATGGCGCCGAAGAACAACGGACGCTATGCGCGGCCAACCGTATGGCGGCCGCCCTCGACGGCGCGCGGCTCGAATGCGGCGGCGGCTGGCGCGGCAAGCGCGGGTGCGGCGCAGGAGGCGATGGGGATGCCTTCGGGCGTGTCGACGGGACCGTCGTCCGGTGCTGCGGCCGCGGCTATTGCGCGCGGGACGAGCGGGGCCGCAGGTGGGAGCGCGAGCGGAACAGCAAGCGGAATGACGGGCGGCGTCGCGGCAAGCCGCGCGGCCGGCCGTCAGCCGGGCCGTCCGACGCCGTGGACGCCCGCCGAACCCACGGCGCCCGCCGGCTGGCTCAGCGCCGACGCGCAGCGCCCGCATTCGCGGGAAACCATCCCGGCATCGATCGAAGGCGCGCGCGTCGCGGCCACGCCGCCGACCGTGTTCGGCAGCACCGCGGCGCTGCAATCGTCGAAAGCGGCGGCGGCCCAAGCGGCCGCCCGCGGCGTATCGGTGAATCCCGCTGTGTCGTCGGCGCGCGCGGCGTCTTTGCGCGCGGCCACGCTCGCGCAGAGCCGCCAGTCGATTTCAACCGGGGCGTCTTCATCAACCCAGACGACGCGTCCTGCAAGCCAGCCGGGTCTGCCGGGCACGCGCCGTGGGATGTCGCAGTTCAGCGCGCCCGCTTATACCCGCGCGAATCCGCCTGCCCAGCCTGCCGCGCCCACGACGAGCGTGCAGGAAACGTTGCGCAGCATCGAGGAAAACGCCGCGCGCTGGACGACGCTCGCGGGCGCGAGCCTCGCGCGGCGCTCGGCGGGCGATCCGACGCGAGTGGTCGAGGCACGGCCTTCGGCAACTGGTATCGATCAACCTGCCGCCACGCAGACACCGTTGGTTGCCACGCCAGTGACGCCCGTGGCTCCCGTTCCGCAGATGGGCATGGATGCGGCGGCTAGCGCTGCGGGCAGCGGCATGGCAGCTAACGTCGCAGCCGTCACCGCCGTCGATGAGGCCGTGTCGGCGCTCGAAGCGGCCATCGGCGCCCGTCATGCCGGCGATGCGTCAACGGTCGCGCCGCAGTCCGATGCAGCCGATGCAGTTGCGCAGGCGAAGTCGTCTGTTGTCGCAAATGCCGCGAGAGCTACGGCTATCGTGCACGGTGCCGCTTCCGAAGACGAGCCGCGAGCGAGCGCAGCGGATGCTTCGGCTGCAGCGGCAGGCTTGATCGATCGCGAAGCCACAGCGCTAGACGCGCCCCCTCCCCTATCGGCTGAAGCAAGCGATTCGACGACTGAACAAGCCCGGGACGCTTCGCACACTGCTGAGCCCGTCGCGCATACGGCAGCAACTCCGGCACCTTTGGAAGAAGCGAACGAAGACGCTGCGACGCATGTCGAGGCGCCGCACACGCCGACGACTGCCAACGTGGTCGCCGACACCCAACAGCCGCAAGCTGCGGCGCCCGAATCGGCGCCATCCACAGACGACGCGACTTCAAGCGTCGAGTCGCAACCGCACATGAGCGCTGTGCACGTCACGACGCAAAGTCAAACGGCAGAGCCAGCCATCGAACAGGCGAGCCCGACACCGTCATCGTCCACGACGAAGGAAATCCCGGCAGCCCACGTCGATCACGAGCCAGCGGATACAACATGCGCAGCCGCATCATTGACAGCAACGACGACGCCCTCCGCCGAATCAACGCCAACGACCGGCGACGAAACGGAATCGGACCCGTCTGAACCGCAAAGCAATCATCCTGCTGCGGCTCATTCAAACACTGCCGACGAAGAAACCGAATCCGCAACAGAAGCAGCCGATCAGCAGCCCGATCACGCGCAGGCACACGACGACGTGGCCTCAAGGCTCGCGCCATGGGACGCGATCACGCAATCCGTGACGCTGCTGCGCACCGCTTCCAGCCATGATCGCGCGCCCGTATCGAACGCGTCGGCGTACGACTCCGCTGTTACGCCGCTGCATCCCGTCAGTCCGCTCACCGTCATCGGCAACCCGTCCGACGTCGAAGCGGCTGACTTTGCGAACGAGGAGCCCCAGGCGCACGTATCGTCGAACATCGTCCGCTTCCCCGGCGCGACACCTATCGCGCCGACGCAAGCGCCTGATCAGCACGCCGCCGACAGCCTCGCGCAGCCGGCGCACGCGCACGACGAAGCGCCGGCATCCGCCCAGACGCCCGACGCCGAAGACGCGCCACAAGCTCCCGCGCCCCGCCCTGCCGTGCGCGGCCACACCGGTCCCGCGTTCGAGTTCCACGCGCCCTCGGCCTCGCACATCGAATTGCCGAGCCT
The DNA here is from genome assembly GCF_900108945.1 of Paraburkholderia diazotrophica. Classification (GTDB taxonomy): domain Bacteria; phylum Pseudomonadota; class Gammaproteobacteria; order Burkholderiales; family Burkholderiaceae; genus Paraburkholderia; species Paraburkholderia diazotrophica. The sequence continues at coordinate 120,486 of NZ_FNYE01000004.1, forward strand.
CGATCTGCTCGCGCCCGCGTCAAGCGACGCCGAACCCGTCAGCGAAGAAAGACTCGCCGAAACGAGCGCGCTGATCGAGCAGCGCCTGCAGGAATTCAAGGTGCCCGTGACGGTCGTCGGCGCATCGGCGGGCCCCGTGATCACGCGCTTCGAAGTCGAGCCGGCGCTCGGCGTGCGCGGCAGCCAGATCGTCGGGCTGATGAAGGATTTGTCGCGCGGTCTTGGACTGACGTCGATCCGCGTCGTCGAGACGATTCCCGGCAAGACGTGCATGGGTCTCGAACTGCCGAACGCAAAGCGGCAGACGATCCGCCTGTCCGAAATTCTGCAAGCCGACGTGTATCAGAAGTCCGCGTCGAATCTGACGCTCGCGATGGGCAAGGACATCACGGGGCACCCCGTCGTCACCGATCTCGCGAAGGCGCCGCACATGCTGGTCGCGGGCACGACGGGCTCGGGCAAGTCGGTCGCGATCAACGCGATGATCGTTTCGCTGCTATACAAGGCGACGCCCGAGGACGTGCGCCTCATCATGATCGACCCGAAGATGCTGGAGCTGTCCGTCTACGAAGGCATCCCGCATCTTCTCGCGCCCGTCGTCACCGACATGAAGCTCGCGGCGAACGCGCTCAACTGGTGTGTCGGCGAAATGGAGAAGCGCTACCGGCTGATGTCGGCCGTCGGCGTGCGCAATCTGCAAGGCTTCAACCAGAAGCTCCGCGACGCCGAGGCAAAAGAGAAGAAGATCGGCAACCCGTTCTCGCTGACGCCCGACGCGCCCGAGCCGCTGTCGCCGTTGCCGCTGATCGTCGTCGTGATCGACGAGCTGGCCGATCTGATGATGGTTGCGGGCAAGAAGATCGAAGAACTGATCGCGCGTCTCGCGCAAAAGGCGCGCGCGGCGGGCATCCATCTGATTCTCGCGACGCAGCGCCCTTCCGTCGACGTGATCACGGGCCTCATCAAGGCGAACATTCCGACACGCGTCGCGTTCCAGGTGTCGTCGAAGATCGACTCGCGCACGATTCTCGACCAGATGGGCGCGGAATCGCTGCTCGGCCAGGGCGACATGCTGTTCCTGCCGCCCGGCACCGGCTACCCGCAGCGCGTGCACGGCGCGTTCGTCGCGGACGAGGAAGTGCATCGCATCGTCGAGCATCTGAAGCAGTTCGGCGAACCGGAATACGTCGAGGGGATTCTCGACGGCCCGGCAACGGACGGCGGCGGCGTGGGTCAGGACCTGTTCGGCGAGACGCCGGATGCGGAAGCCGATCCGCTCTACGACGAAGCCGTCGCATTCGTCGTGCGCACGCGGCGCGCGTCGATTTCGGCGGTGCAGCGGCAGTTGCGCATCGGCTATAACCGCGCGGCGCGCCTCGTCGAGCAGATGGAGACGGCGGGCCTCGTGTCGGCGATGGGCATCAACGGCAGCCGCGAAGTGCTCGCGCCGGGGCCGGCCGAGTAATCCGCCTGCGGTCGGCAGCTTCCTCGGTAATCGCGACATCAGAACTCGTAGCGGCCCCAGAAGAACGCGACATCGCCCTTGTTGACGCCGGGGATGCCCGGAATGAACGTGCCCATCACGGACGCCTTTCGATAGCGGATCGAGCCGATGGGCAACACGAGCGGAACCGGGAGGTAATGCGCAACGTCTTCGCGCGCGGTAAAGCCCGCGAAGTAGCCGCCGCCCAGCGACAGCCCGCCCGCCACGGGCTTCGTGTACCACTGTCTCGCCCAGCCGCCGATCGGCTCCGGGTTCTCGTGCGAATCGAGGAACACGAAAGCGAACAGGATGTCCTCATTGCCGTTTTCGTCGGTGAAGTGCTTGCCCGCGCCTCCGCCCCACGAACGGGAATTGAGCGACTTGCGCTCGTCGTCCGTATAGCCGTTGATGTGCCAGCCGTAGCCCGTCACGTAGAGATCCCACGTGCCCTGTTTCGCGACGCGCTCGATGCGCCGGCAGGCGCCCGCGAGCCATTCCGTCGAATAGCTGCAACTCGCCTCCGCGAATGCGGGCGTGCTAAAGAACCCGCTGCACGCGCCGCACATCGCGCCCGCTGCGATAAACGCGGCGCTTGTCCTCGTCTTTATCTTTGTCTTTGCCCTCGGCCTCGGCCTTGTCCTGGTTAGCGTCGTTCTCATCGTGCGTTCCGTTGTTGTTCGCGTCAGCCGGCAGCACAACCGATGACAACCGATCACACCGGCGACATGCCGGCGGACTCGTCCGGATCGCTCAGGTCACGGCAATCAGGACGGCGACACCCATTTGAAGTCGACGGGCGAGCCGAGATCGATCCGTTTCGGATTCGCTTCCAGCAAGCCGCTTTGCTGATCGCGGCGGAACACATAGACCGTGTCGCTGTTCTGGTTGCCCACGATCAGCCATTGCCCCGTCGGGTCGATCGTAAACTCGCGCGGCGCCTTGCCGAGCGTCGACTGACGGCCTGCCTCGCGGATATGGCCGTTACCGGGATCGACAGCGTAGATGACGATTTCGTTCGCGTCGCCCCGGTTGCTGGCGTAAAGAAAGCGTCCGTCCGGCGACAGATGGATCGCGGCCGCCCCGACCTGCCCCTTGAACCCGGGCTTCGTCATCGGCACGACTTGCAGCTGCGTGAGCTTGCCGTCGTCGTAGTGGAAAACGGTGACGGTTGCCGTCAGCTCGCTCGTCAGATACGCGTATTTGCCGTCCGCGCTGAACACGAGATGCCGCGGACCGGAGCCCGCCTTAACGTCGGTATAGCGCTTCTCGGTGGGGCCGAACAGGCCGCGGCTGCCGTCCGGCGTGTAGCGGTACGAATAGAGCTTGTCGGTGCCGAGATCCTGCGCGAACAGATACTTGCCGTCGGGCGAGAACACGGTCGAATGCACGTGCGCGTTGTCCTGGCGCCCCTTCACGGGACCGCCGCCCTCGTGATGCACGGTCAGCACGGATGCGCCGACCTGGCCGTCCGCCTGCAGCGGAAAAACGGCGAAGCTACCGCCGGGGTTCGCGGCAACGGAGTAGTTGGCCGTCGTCAGATATCTGCCGTCGGGCGAGATGCTCAGATAGCACGGGTCGTTGCCATCCGACGATACGCGGTTCAGGAACGTCAGCTGTCCGCTCTTCGCATCGAAGGCGAACGCGCTGATGCCGCCGCGCTGCGTCGCGGGACCGTTGTCGCCCGGCTGCTCGTTGACGGAATAGACATGGCGGCCATCGCGCGTCGCGATCACATACGACGGATTGTCTGTCTTGATCGACGATACCTGCGTCGCGTCGCCCGACTTCGTATCGAAACGGTAGACGTAGATGCCCTCGCTTTTCGGCCCGGTATAGGTGCCGACGATCAGATCGTAGACGCCGTCGGCGGGCGCGGCGGCCGTGCCTTGCGCGAAGGCCTGTGTACCAGCAAGCGAGGAAAACGAGGCAATCGATACCATGAGTGTCAATCCTCTTATCATCGAACGTAGTGCGGAGCAGGAGCGAGAGCAAGAGCCGGTTGAACCCAGGGAAATCCGGCAATTGAAAGACTGTGGCACGGCACACGCTACTCCTCGTGTACGACGCTGCATGACGACCTCCTGGCGAGACGGGTTATTCGGATTGTGCGTGTCGCTGGTCTGCCGCGCGGCTCGATCGAAGCGTGCCGTTATCGTGACGGTTGCATGGCGACGGCGGCCGTCGCGCTGCGCGCCCTCGTGGCGGGGGCTGGTCGTCGATGTCGTAGTTGGGGCAAGTATAGAAGCGTTGCTCGCGATCGCACAGTCACGCGGGCACGCGCAGGTTGTCGCTCACAGCAGTCAAGTCCAACAAAGGAGTCGCCATGAATATCCATGTCACCCTTGGCCCGCTCGTCGCGCTGATCGCCGGCGTTCTGATCCTGATCGTGCCGCGTCTGCTCAACTACATCGTCGCGCTGTATCTGATCATCATCGGCCTGATCGGGCTGTTCGGCGTCGGCGGCACCGTGCGCTTCTGACGCGTGCGTGCAGACACCCATGCGGAACGCTTCGATTCGATCGCTTCGCTTCGATTCGATTCGGTCCGCTCCGCATGGCGAGCATGCGTGAAGTCCGGCGCATGCAGCGCTGCAAGAGCGCGCGCTGTAGAAAGACTCGCAGCGCAGACGCAGCGCGCATCGACACGCGTGTCGACGCACGGACCGCCTGGTGCACGGTCCGGATGCTGGTTGCATGTCATGTGCCGCAGCGCGGCGGCGCGATCGTCGAACGATGGGCGCTAGCGTGCGGTCAACCGTTCGAAAGTTGGTCGAGGCGCCAGCGCCCCTGCAATGACAGCCCACCGACGGCATAATGACCGTCGGCTTCGCTGTGGCGCTTGAAGCAGGCGCGTTCGATCAGAAATGCCGCGGCCGTTTCCATCCCGTTGCGCGTGAGGCCGAGCGTGCGGAAGTCGAGTGGCAGGAGCGAGTCGTCAGGCAGTTCACTCGCGGCGGAGAGAATCGTGATGCAGTCGGATTTCGACGGGTTCAGCATGGCTTTATTTCCTCGAAATCGGCACTGTGCTGCATGCTGCAACACTGGGCGCCGGTGGGCTGCGATTCGTCAGAAGTCACGTTCGAATCGATTGTAAGCAGCCAATACGCAGATTGCCAATACTCGAAGTGCTCGCTGGTGTACGAACCAAAACGCATCGCGCGAGTCCGGTAACAACGACGCTCGCGCACCGTCTTGCGCTGTGCGGGAGCGTACTTATTACGCGCTGACCGACCGCTATAGACCGCCTTATCATGCCTGCACGTATCGAAGACTATGCACTCATCGGCGACGGCCATACGGCCGCGCTGGTTTCCCGCGATGGCTCCGTCGACTGGCTTTGCTGGCCGCGTTTCGATTCGGGCGCCTGCTTCGCCGCGCTGCTCGGCGCCGACGACAACGGCCGATGGTTGATCGCACCGGCAGCCGACACGGATGGCCCCCATTCCACCGATCCCACCCATTCCGCCCGCGACGACACGCATGCTGGCGCGCAACAGCACCAAGAGGAATCGGACGGCGCGGCATCGGACGCGAGCGCCGAGCCAAAGACGGACGAAAAGCCCGTCCCGAGACCAGCCGGAAAGCCTCCCGCACAAGCAACCGGAAGCGAACGCGACAAATCCCGCGCGAAGGCGGCGGCACGACACAGGAATGCAGCGGCGCAGCGCAGCCACGACGAGCATCAGGGCGACGACAGCACGCCGCGCCAGCCCGGCTATGCGCGCTCGACGCGCCGCCGCTATCGCGGCGAAACGCTGATCCTCGAAACCGACTTCGAGACACCGGAAGGCGCCGTCACGCTGATCGACTTCATGCCGCCGGGCAACGGCTGGTCGGAGATGATCCGCATCGTCGTCGGCAAGCGCGGCACCGTGAAGATGCGCATGGAACTGGTGCTGCGCTTCGACTACGGCTTTTCGATTCCGTGGGTCAGCCGCCTCACGCACGACAGCGGCATCAAGGCGATCGCCGGCCCTGACACCGTTGCGCTGCGCACGCCCGTCGACCTGCGCGGCGAGAACATGAAAACGGTCGCCGAGTTCACGGTCTCCGAAGGCGAGCGCGTGCCCTTTTCCCTCACGTACTCGGCGTCGCATCTGCGCGTCCCGCCCGCGCACGATCCGCATACGGCGCTCGCCCGCACCGAGAACTACTGGCTCGAATGGGCCGCGCGCGGCACCGTCGAGGGCAAATACGCGCCCGCGATCCGCCGCTCGCTGCTGACGCTCAAGGCGCTCGCCTACGAGCCGACGGGCGGCATCGTCGCCGCGCCGACGACGTCGCTGCCCGAGCGGATAGGCGGCTCGCGCAACTGGGACTACCGCTACTGCTGGCTGCGCGACGCGACCATCACGCTGCTCGCGATGATGCGCGGCGGCTACTACGACGAAGCGCGCGCATGGCGCTCGTGGCTCGGCCGCGTGATGGCGGGCTCGCCCGAGCAGCTGCAGATCATGTATGGCCTCGCGGGCGAACGCCGCCTGCCGGAATTCGAACTCGACTGGCTGCCGGGGTATGAGGGCTCGAAACCCGTGCGCGTGGGCAACAACGCCGTCGGCCAGCTGCAACTCGACGTGTATGGCGAAGTGATGAACGCGCTGCATCTGGCGCGCGTCGGCGGCTTGCAGGCCGACGAGACGGCGTGGAACGTACAGTGCGCGATGCTCAGGCACCTGGAAACGATCTGGGAAGAACCCGACGAAGGCATCTGGGAAACGCGCGGCGGCCGTCAGCAATTCACGTTCTCCAAGGTGATGGCGTGGGTCGCGTTCGATCGTGCGATCAAATCGGCGGAAGCGTTCGATCTGCCGGCGCCGCTCGACCATTGGCGAACGATGCGCGCGCGTATACACGCGGATGTCTGCGCGAAAAGCTGGAATCCCGGGCTCAACGCGTTCACGCAGACCTACGGCGGCGACACGCTCGATGCGAGCGTGCTGCTGATGCCCCTGCTCGGCTTTCTGCGGCCATCGGACCCGCGTGTCGCTGGCACCGTCGACGCGATCGAAAAGCATCTGGTGCACGACGGTCTCGTGCTGCGCTACCGCACGACGGAAGTCGACGACGGCCTGCCGCCCGGCGAAGGGACGTTCCTCGCCTGTAGCTTCTGGATGGTCGACAACCTGGCGCTGCTGGGGCGCGTCGCGCAAGCGCGCGAGATGTATGAGCGGCTGATGGCGCTGGCCAACGATGTCGGGCTGCTCGCGGAGGAATACGATCCCGTTTCCGGGCGGCTTGTAGGTAATTTTCCACAAGGGTTTTCCCATGTGGCCCTCGTTCATACGGGGCTGAACCTGATGAAACACGAGCAAGACATGGCAAGCGCCGCAGGGCAGCCGCCCCACGACGGACAAGGCCGGGAACCGCCCGCTGGCACGTCAGATGCTGATACGAAATCGTCACCTGTCGTCTAAAGAAAATTCGCGCTTTGACGATGACGTGAATATGACATCCGGTGCGTGCGCTAACGAACTGTTGTTGCATTGCACAAATCGTATGCCTTCTATATCATCGAACGAAGCAGACGGCCGATAATCGTCGCCATTCGCCACTAACAATTCCACACGTAACCAAAAACGGCCCGCCTCGTCGCCGCGCTTCAAAACACGCTGCCGTGCGCGAACCGCTTAACGCCGGAGCCTCCATGCTCTATCAATTTCACGAATTCCAGCGGGCACTCCTGAGCCCGCTTACCGCCTGGGCTCAGGCTGCTTCGAAATCGTTTGCGAATCCGGCCAGTCCGTTCGCCTATGTGCCAGGCGCCACCCGCCTGTCCGCAGGCTACGAACTGCTGTACCGCCTCGGCAAGGATTACGAGAAACCCGAGTTCAACCTGCATCAGATCGTCAAGGACGGCCGCAACATTCCGATCGTCGAGCAGACGATCGTCGAGAAGCCGTTCTGCCGCCTGCTGCGCTTCAAGCGCTATTCCGACGACAGCGACGCCGTCACGCAACTGAAGGAAGAGCCCGTCGTACTGGTGTGCGCGCCGCTGTCGGGCCACCATTCGACGCTGCTGCGCGATACCGTGCGCACGCTGCTGCAGGACCACAAGGTGTACATCACGGACTGGATCGACGCGCGCATGGTGCCGCTCGAAGACGGCTCGTTCGATCTGGATACTTACATCGCGTACATCCAGGAATTCATCCGCCACATCGGCGCGAAGAACCTGCATGTGATCTCCGTGTGCCAGCCGACGGTGCCCGTGCTCGCCGCCATCTCCCTGATGGCGAGCCGCGGCGAAGACACGCCGCGCACGATGACGATGATGGGCGGCCCGATCGACGCTCGCAAGAGCCCCACGTCCGTCAACTCGCTCGCAACCCAGCATTCGTATGAATGGTTCGAGAACAACGTGATCTATAACGTGCCTTCGAACTATCCGGGCTTCGGCCGCAAGGTGTACCCAGGCTTTCTGCAGCATACCGGTTTTGTCGCGATGAATCCGGAACGTCACGCGGCGTCGCATTGGGACTTCTATCAGAGCCTTCTTCGCGGCGACGAAGAAGATGCCGAAGCACACCGCCGTTTCTACGACGAATACAACGCGGTACTCGATATGGCCGCCGAGTACTATCTGCAGACAATCAGGGTCGTGTTCCAGGAATTCCGTCTTGCTGAAGGCACATGGGTCGTGGACGGCGAACCCGTGCGTCCGCAGGACATCAGGAAGACAGCCCTCTTCACGATCGAAGGCGAACTCGACGACATCTCCGGCGACGGCCAGACGCGTGCAGCACACGACCTGTGCACAGGTATTCCCGAGAAGAACCGCCGCCATTTCACTGCAGAAAAGTGCGGACACTACGGCATTTTCTCGGGCCGCCGCTGGCGCACGATCATCTATCCGCAGTTGCGCGACTTCATCCTCGAACATGGCGCCAGGAGCACGCGCAGGACGGAGGAGCACGTCGAAGCATGACGCGACCGTTCGCTGCATTCCGCCGATTGGCGGGATGCACGCATATAGCAAAACGGCCTCTCACGAGGCCGTTTTTCTTTGGGACGGCGCTTAGCGCCGCATCAGATACGCGAGCAGGATCTCGGTATTCATCTGAATGACTTCGCTGCGCTCGCCGGCGGCGCTGAAGTCGCGGCCGAGCGTCGCTTCGAGCGTGAAGCGGTTCGACACGATGTAGTAGCCCATGCCCGAGAGCGTCACGTAAAAGCGCAGCGGATCGACGTTGGTGCGAAAGAGCCCCGCGCGCTGTCCGCGCTCGAGAATCGAGCCCAACGTGGCGACGATCGGCGAAATCATTTCACGAATGCGCGTGGACTTCTGCATATAGCGCGCCTCGTGCAGATTCTCGTTGTTCACGAGTCTCAGCAGCTCGGGATGGTCGCGATAGTAGTCCCACACGAAGTGCGCAAGACGCGTCACGGCTTCGACAGGCGCAACGCCTGCGAGATCCAGTGTGCGCTCGGCTTCCGTGAGCGCGCTGAATGCGTGCTCGAGAACGGCCGTGAATAGCTGCTCCTTGCTACCGAAGTAGTAGTAGAGCATGCGTTCGTTGGTCTCCGCGCGGCGGGCAATCTGGTCGACGCGCGCGCCGAACAATCCACCATTCGCGAACTCTTCGGCCGCCGCGAGCAGAATGCGGCGACGGGTGCCTTCAGGATCTCTTTTGATTTTCGGCTGATTCATGGTGGCATGTGCTTTGTGAGCCGCGTTATCCGGATCGCCCGCCGTCCTCTTGCATGGCCTTGCAACGGCGGCGCTGCGCGGGCTGGTTGGTGGAACACCCTCCTGCGGTCATACTAAAAAGCGTTTTGATTATGGCACATGCTTCAGTAATAACAACTGGGGAAATCGGCGATAATGTGCTTTTGACCGATTGCCGATTGCACTCGCCGCGACGCTCTCATTTTTGACAACGTAATTGAGAACATTAATGCGGTTCGCGCACGATCTATGCTCACGCATTGTCTGAATTTCAGCGCGAGCTTCTGAGCTGGATGCGGCCGCACCGTTGAGGTCGCACCCATCGGAGTGAGCGCGTGACAGCGTGACGAGCAATCGGTAACAGCAAGCCCCACGAAGTCCCCGCGTCTTGACCGTGACACATTCCCAAACACTCGCCGACCGCATCGAAGATTTATTGCCGCAGACGCAGTGCACGAAGTGCAGCTATCCGGACTGCCGCGCTTACGCCGAAGCGATCGCGGACGGCAAAGCGAACTACAACCAGTGCCCGCCAGGCGGCGCCGAAGGCGTCGCACGGCTTGCCGCATTGCTCGGCAAGCCGGTGATCCCCATCAATCCCGAGAACGGCGTCGAGCGAGCGCGCCCTGTCGCATTCATCGACGAGAACCTGTGCATCGGCTGCACGCTGTGCATGCAGGCGTGTCCCGTCGATGCGATCGTCGGCGCGCCGAAGCAGATGCATACGATAGTCGCCGAACTGTGCACGGGCTGCGATCTGTGCGTGCCGCCCTGCCCCGTCGATTGCATCGCGATGATTCCTGTTACGGGTGACAAGACGGGCTGGGACGCGTGGACGCAACAACAGGCCGACGCGGCGCGCGCGCGCCACGACCGTCGCCAGGCGCGCCTCGCCGCAGAACGCGATGCGGCCGAAGCGCGTGCTGCGGCACGGCGCGCGTCGAGTGCAACGGCTGTCGCCGAAGCGCCAGCGTCGACCGTTGGCTCGCGCCCAACAGAAGCGTCAGCTGCACCGGCGGAAGCCGCCGCCGCGCCAACATCTGCACACGCCCCCACCGACGACGCCGAAGCAAAAAAACGCGCGATCATCCAGGCCGCGCTCGAACGCGCGCGAAAGAAGAAGGAAGAAAACGCGGCGCATGGTCTAGGGCCGCAGAACACGACGAACGTGAGCGCTGAAACGCAGGCGCAGATCGATGAAGTTGAAGCGCGTCGTCGTCGGCTTGGCATTGCGCGGGACAACGCCGAATCGGCACCCAAGCCAGACAACGATCAACCTGAAAAGCCCTGACTTCGCCGAATGAATGCGAACAAACGACGCGCGATCTACGAGACGCTTCAGAGCCTCAACCCGCATCCGACGACAGAGCTCGAATACTCGACGCCGTTCGAGTTGCTGATTGCCGTGATGTTGTCCGCGCAAGCAACGGACGTATCGGTGAACAAGGCGATGCGCCGGATGTTCCCCGTCGCCAATACGCCGCAGAAAGTGCTCGACCTGGGCGAAGAAGGCGTCGCCGATTACATCAAGACGATCGGCCTGTATCGCACGAAAGCGAAGAACGTGATCGCGACGTGCCGCATCCTGCTCGATCAGTACGGCGGCGAAGTGCCGGAGGACCGCGACGCGCTGGAGAGCCTGCCGGGCGTCGGCCGCAAGACGGCGAACGTCATTCTGAATACGGCGTTCGGCCATGCGACGATCGCCGTCGATACGCACATCTTTCGGGTTGCCAATCGAACGGGTCTTGCGCCCGGCAAGGACGTGCGTGCCGTCGAACTGGCGCTGGAAAAGTTCACACCGGCCGAGTTCAGACACGACGCGCATCATTGGCTGATTCTGCACGGGCGTTATGTGTGCAAGGCGCGTCGGCCGGAGTGCTGGCACTGCGTGATCGAGCCACTGTGCGAGTTCAAGCAGAAGACGCCGCCGCCCGATCTTTGAACTACTTTCGCCTCTCGCCGCAAGCGTATTTCGCTGCAACCGCGCCGCGCCCGCCCTGCCTCCCCGGGCCGCCCGTCAGCGGGCAGCATGGTCGCGGCGTAAAATAAGCGTCTGCGTGCGCGGTCCGTCATCGACGGCCTGCAATGCGCGCGTCGCCGCATCCGGCTCCACTCGCCCTTACCGCCCGAAGTCCATCGATGTTCAATCCCAGCCGCGACGAAGTCCGCCGTTTTTTCACCGACACCTGGCGCAAGCAGCGCGCGGGTGAAATCCTGACGCCGCTCGAAGCCATCGCCGCCGACTGGATCGTCGAGCACCCCGAATATCACGCCGAGCTCGCCGACCCCGACGCCGCATCGGCACAGGACTATTCGCCCGAGCGCGGACAGACCAACCCGTTCCTGCATCTGTCGATGCATCTCGCCATCAGCGAGCAGCTGTCAATCGATCAGCCGCCCGGCATCCGCGCCGCGCACGACCGTCTCGCCGCGCGCCTCGGCTCGACGCACGACGCGCAGCACGCGATCATGGAATGCCTCGGCGAAACGATCTGGGAAGCGCAGCGCACGAACACGCCGCCCGATACGGACGCCTATCTGCAACGTATCGAGCGCCGCGCGTCGCGCGATTGAGCGCCTGAGTCGCACGCGCCGACTCTCGTCTCGTCACGTCACGCGCGACGTCCGTCGCACCAAAGCAAACACCCCGCGCATGCGGGGTGTTTGTGTTTGTCGCGAACCGTCAGCAGATGTCGTGCCGATTACTTCTTCTGCACGAGATCGCCATTCAGCGATTCGATATAGGCCGCGAGATCTTTCATATCGTTCTGCGACAGGCTTTGCACCTGCGCCTGCATGATTGCGTTGTTGCGGCCGAGATGCGGATTGCCGTTGCCCATCTGATACTGGCGCAGCGCCCAGTAGATGTAGTCGGCATGCTGGCCCGCGAGCTTCGGATATTCGGGGCTCACCGGCTTGTTCAGGTTCGGGCCGTGGCAGGCCGCGCAGTTGTGGCTCTCCGCGAGCACCTTGCCGTTGCCGGCATCCGCCGCGTGCGCCGCATTCGAAGCGACGACGAAACCGGCCAGCGCGAGGGTCGCGCATGCCGCCTTGACCACCGTATGAAGTGCGTGTGGGTGCTTCTTCATGAATTCTCCTGTGTCGACGGGGGCGCTTTAGCGCTTGCTTCCGTCCCATGCAATCTGATTGCGACCCGCGAACCGGACGAGCAAATGAGCCGCCTTGGTCGGGACGACGATCACTTGTCGGGATTGTTCTTCGAAGAGGAAGTCTGCGATGCGTAGTACGCGGCGATGTCGGCGATGTCCTGATCGGACAGCGACGTCGCGACAGCATGCATCGTTTCGAAATGGCGATCGCCCTTCTTGTACGCGTGCAGCGCGTTTTCGAGGTAGGTCTGATTCTGCCCGCCCAGCATCGGCACCCGGTATACCTCGGGGTACGCCGTACGATAGTCAGGAATACCGTGACAGCCGATACACATCGCGACCTTGCCCTGGCCCGCCTTGGCATTGCCGATGATATCCGCTGCCTGCACAGTTGACGCTAAGCCCGCGAGCACCGACATCGCTGCGATCACGACATGTTTGCCGACGAATTTGTTCATAGCTCTTCTAACCTGGCTTGAGGGGAAACGGGCGCCCGAAAAGGCAACGGCCTGCGCCGTTTTACTTGTCGGGTTGCCACGCAGGCCAAAAAAAATCGGCCCAATTGTACCGCGACGCCGCGCCGGGCGTCCACCTGGCGGGAGCCCGCGCCCTTTGCCGCGAAAGCGCCGCAGCGAGCAGCGCGCGGCGCACCCCTTGGGCGTCTTACTGCATTTGACGCACGACGGGGCGCGGCACATTGCCGCAGGCCGAATGAGCGGCTGGCGAAGGCTGCACGACAGGTTCGGCCGCCCCGGCCCATGCGTCGGCCACACATCTGCCGCTTTTTCAGGCATCGCGCCGAACAGCACATGACACCTTACGCTCTATCGCCCGAGCGTCCGGGCACGCGTTCTGCGCACCGTGCAACGCGGCTGACACCATACTGGAGCGCGGTTCAGCACAACAGGGCTTCTGACTTATACTGGAATTTTTCCCGAACGGGCGTCCAGTCATGCGTTTCGAAGGCTCATCGCAATACGTCGCCACCGACGATCTCAAGCTCGCGGTCAATGCCGCGATGACGCTCAAGCGCCCGTTGCTCATCAAGGGCGAGCCGGGCACGGGCAAGACCATGCTCGCGGAGGAAGTCGCGGCGGCCCTCGGCATGCCGCTGCTGCAGTGGCACATCAAGTCGACGACGAAGGCGCAACAGGGCCTGTACGAATACGACGCCGTCTCGCGTCTGCGCGATTCGCAGCTCGGCGACGAGCGCGTGAAAGATATCGGCAACTACATCGTCAAGGGCGTGCTGTGGCAGGCGTTCGAATCGGACCGGCAGGCGGTGTTGCTGATCGACGAAATCGACAAGGCCGACATCGAGTTTCCGAACGATCTGCTGCGCGAGCTCGACCGCATGGAGTTCTATGTGTACGAGACGCGCGAGCTCGTGAAGGCCAGGCACCGTCCGCTCGTCATCATCACGTCGAACAACGAGAAGGAACTGCCCGACGCGTTTCTGCGCCGCTGCTTCTTCCACTACATCAAGTTCCCCGATCCCGCGACGATGCAGCAGATCGTCGAAGTCCACTATCCCGGCATCAAGCAGGAGCTGCTGCGCGCCGCGATGGAAAGCTTCTTCGAATTGCGCAATGTATCGGGCCTGAAGAAGAAGCCGTCCACGTCCGAGCTGCTCGACTGGCTGAAGCTGCTGCTCGCCGAAGACATTCCGCCCGAAGCGCTGCGCTCGCAGGACCAGAAGCAGATCGTGCCGCCGCTGCACGGCGCGCTGCTGAAGAACGAGCAGGACGTGAGCCTCTTCGAGCGGCTTGTGTTCATGAACCGCAATAACCGCTGATTGACCGCTGATAGAAGGCATCCACGCGGAAAGCCTGGAGACGACGGCATGCTGATCGACTTTTTCTACACGCTGCGCGCCGCGAAGCTGCCCGTCTCCGTGAAGGAGTACCTGACGCTGCTCGAAGCGCTGAAGGAAAGCGTGATCCAGCCGTCGCTGGACGAGTTCTACTACCTCGCGCGCATGACGCTCGTGAAGGACGAGCAGTATTTCGACAAGTTCGATCAGGCGTTCGGCGCGTATTTCAACGGCGTCGCGCAGAAGTCCGATCTCGCATTCGACGTTCCTCTCGACTGGCTGAAGAAGAAGCTGCAACGCGACCTGAGCGCCGAAGAAAAGGCGCAGATCGAAAAGATGGGCGGCCTCGACAAGCTGATGGAGCGCCTGAAAGAACTGTTCGACGAACAGAAAGGCCGTCACGAAGGCGGCAGCAAATGGATCGGCACGGGCGGCACGTCGCCGTTTGGCAATGGGGGCTACAACCCGGAAGGCATTCGGATCGGCGGCGACTCGTCGGGCAACCGGACGGCCGTCAAGGTATGGGACCAGCGCGCCTATCGCGATTACGACGATCAGGTCGAGATCGGCACGCGCAACATCAAGGTTGCGCTGCGCCGGCTGCGGCGCTTCGCGCGCGAAGGCGCCGCCGAAGAGCTCGACTTGCCCGACACGATCCGCAGCACGGCCGCGAACGCCGGCTGGCTCGACCTGAAGATGGTCCCCGAGCGGCACAACAACGTGAAAGTGCTGATGCTGCTCGACGTCGGCGGATCGATGGACGATCACATCAAGCGCACGGAAGAACTGTTCTCGGCCGCGAAGGCCGAGTTCAAGCACCTCGAGTTCTACTACTTCCACAACTGCGTCTACGACTTCCTGTGGAAGAACAACCGCCGCCGGCACGTCGAGCGGCTCGCGACGTGGGACATGCTGCACAAGTTCACGCCCGACTACAAACTGATCTTCGTCGGCGACGCGACGATGAGCCCGTATGAGGTGCTGCAGCCGGGTGGCTCGGTCGAGTACAACAACGCCGAAGCGGGCGCCGTGTGGCTGCGCCGGATCGCCGATCATTTCCCGCATCACGCGTGGCTCAATCCCGAGCCTGAAGGCTTGTGGGAATATCGGCAGTCGGTCTCGGTGATCCGCGAAGTGCTCGGCCACCGGATGTACCCGCTCACGCTCGCCGGGCTCGAAACCGCGATGCGCATGCTAAACAAGTAAACTCCACCGATCTTCGACGTCCGAACGCAAGGCGACGATAGCGGACGCACTGCGCCCGCTCGCGCTTCGTTGCCGCGCCGCGCGCGCGGCAACGGCGCTGCAACAACGCATCACCCCAAACGCACCGCTATAACGCACCACCCAGAACACACCATAAGAGACACGCAGGATGACCACCCCTTCTTCCCCCGATTTCTCCACGGCCGCGCGCGCGCCGCTCAGGCCATTCACCGACACGTCGCTGTCCGCGCTCGTCGCCGGCTTCGTCGCGATGATGACGGGCTACACGAGTTCGATCGTACTGATGTTCCAGGCAGGCCGCGCCGCACATCTGACCGATGCGCAGATTTCTTCATGGATCTGGGCGCTGTCGATGGGCATGGCGCTGTGCACGATCGGACTGTCGCTGCGCTTTCGCGCGCCCATCGTGATCGCATGGTCGACGCCAGGCGCGGCGCTGCTCGTGTCGTCGCTGCCGCACGTCGCGTATCCCGAAGCGATCGGCGCATTCATCGTCTGCGCGCTGCTGCTGACGGTCGTGGGCCTCACGGGCTGGTTCGATACGCTGATGAGAAAGATTCCGGCGGGCATCGCGGCGGCACTGCTGGCGGGCATCCTGTTCGAGATCGGCATCGAAATTTTTCGCGCCGCGCAATTCCAGCCGGCGCTCGTGCTCGCGATGTTCTTCACCTACCTCGCGATCAAGCGTTTCGCGCCGCGCTATGCGATCCCTGCGACGCTGGTAGTCGGCACGGTGGTTGCAGGCGCGCTCGGCCTGCTCGACTTCAGCGCTTTCCGCGTCGCGTTCGCCGTTTCCGTACTGACTGTGCCCGCGTTCTCGCTGTCGGCGATCGTCAGCATCGGCATTCCGCTTTTCGTCGTGGCGATGGCCTCGCAGAACGTGCCCGGCATCGCCGTGCTGCGCGCCGATGGCTACCAGACGCCGTCCGCGCCGCTGATCGCGACGACGGGCGTCGCGTCGCTGTTGCTCGCGCCGTTCGGCTCGCACGGCCTGAATCTCGCCGCGATCACGGCCGCAATCTGCACGGGCCGCGAAGCGCACGAAGACCGCTCGAAGCGCTATATGGCTGCCGTCTGGTGCGGCATGTTCTATCTGATCGCGGGGATCTTCGGCGCGACGATCGCGGCGCTCTTCGGCTCGCTGCCGAAAGCGCTCGTGGTGTCGGTCGCGGCGCTCGCGCTGTTCGGCTCGATCATGAGCGGGCTCACGAACGCGATGCACGACGCAAGGCAGCGTGAAGCCGCGCTCGTCACGTTCATGGTGACGGCCTCGGGCCTCACGCTGCTGTCGATCGGCTCGGCATTCTGGGGGCTCGTCGCGGGTCTGGTCACGCAATTCGTGCTGAACGCTCGGCGCGCATGACAGCGCATCACAGCGCACAACGCGCGAAACGCGAAGTGCGAAGGTCGGCCCGTGCCCCAGGGACGGCCAGCTCCAAAGGCGGAAAGTGCCAGGGCCCATGGCGCGACCGGACGGACAGACGTACCTGTCAAACCAGCATCACTCAATCCGCCATAGAATAGAAGTATCGGGCGGCGTTCCACGGTAACATTTCCGGCTTGCAACGTGGACACTGCCGGTGACGCGCTCACGCGTGGCCGTTTGCGTGCTGACGGCGGCCTCGCGCGACGTCATCATTTCCCTGGACCTTGGCGCGCGTGCGCCCCGAAGCGAAGGCTCGACATGACTACTGCACTCGATCAACTCAAGCAATACACCAAGGTCGTCGCGGATACCGGCGACTTCCAGCAACTCGCGCAATACAAGCCGCAGGACGCGACGACGAATCCGTCGCTGGTCCTGAAGGCCGTGCAGAAGGACGAATACAAGCCGCTGCTCGAAAAGACGGTACGCGACCACGCGTCGAAGCCCGTCAGCGCAATCATCGACAACCTGTTGATCGCCTTCGGCACCGAAATCCTGAAGATCGTCCCGGGCCGCGTATCGACGGAAGTCGACGCACGCCTTTCGTTCGACACGAAAGCGTCGATCGACAAGGCGCATGAACTCATCAAGATGTACGAAGCGCAAGGCATCGGCCGCGAGCGCGTGCTGATCAAGCTCGCGTCGACGTGGGAAGGCATCCGCGCGGCCGAAGTGCTGCAGAAGGAAGGCGTCAAGTGCAACATGACGCTGCTGTTCTCGCTGCCGCAAGCCGTCGCGTGCGCGGAAGCGGGCGCGCAGCTGATTTCGCCGTTCGTCGGCCGCATCTACGACTGGTACAAGAAGAGCGCCGGCAGCAACTGGGACGAAGCGCGCGACGGCGGTGCGAACGATCCGGGCGTGCAATCGGTGCGCCGCATCTATGCGTACTACAAGAAATTCGGCTACCCGACTGAAGTGATGGGCGCGAGCTTCCGCACGACGAGCCAGATCACCGAACTGGCGGGCTGCGATCTGCTGACGATCAGCCCCGATCTGCTGCAAAAGCTGCACGACAGCACCGACAAGGTCGAACGCAAGCTGTCGCCGGAAGCCAGCAAGAACGCCGAGATCGCGCGCGTGCCGACGGACGAGCCGTCGTTCCGCTTCCTCGTCAACGAAGACGCGATGGCGACCGAAAAGCTGTCGGAAGGCATCCGCGTGTTCGCAGCGGACGCGATCAAGCTCGAAAAGGTGATCGACGCGCTGCGTTGATCCGCTCCGTATTTCTTCTCTGCGCAAAAGCGCGCGTGGCCGGCAAGGCTGCGCGCGCTTTTTTATGTGCTTTTTGCGCCTGCTTCCCTACGATTCCTTCTCACGCCGTCAGCGCGCCGCGCGCGTCACTTCGGTCAACACAGTTTCACATTCGACGCTCCCGCGACGACTACAATCGTTGACACGAATGCGTCGCTGCGCGTTCGCATGAAACGACATGTCAATTGAGTGGAGACATCGATGCAAGTCCAACCCTATCTGTTTTTCAATGGCCGCTGTGAAGAAGCGCTGAAGTTCTACGGCGAGAAGCTCGGCGCGCAGGTGCTGTTCCAGATGCGCTTCAAGGATGCGCCGCCGAGCCCCGAGCAGCCGATCCGCCCCGGCACCGAAGAAAAGATCATGCATTCGACGATCAGAATCGGTTCGACGGAACTGATGGCCTCGGATGGCAATTGCGACGGAACGCCCGTGACGCACTCGGGCTACAGCCTGTCGATCACCGTCGACGACCCGTCGCAAGGCGAAAAGACGTTCAAGGCAATTTCGGAAGGCGGCAATGTCGTGATGCCGTGGCAGGCGACGTTCTGGAGCAGCGGCTTCGGTATGGCCATCGACAGGTTCGGCGTGATGTGGATGGTCACGAACCCGCACGAAGGCGACAAGCACCCGAGCTGATATCAACCCGAATAGCGAGCCGGCAAGCAGATCAGCGTGACGCGTGCTCGCGATCTTTGCCTTCGATATTCCAGTTCGGCTCGGCATCAGCCAGCAACGCACGCATGCGCTCGACCTGTTCCGCGAAGCGCTGCGCAAGCCAATATGGCCCCTGCAATTCAGGGGCCATTTCTTTGCGCGAAGCCTGCGCGCCTGTCGAATCTTCTTCACTGTGTGCCGTCGCATCGGCAGGCGGACAAGCCAGCGTCTCCGCTGAAATCTCCTCCGGCGTTCCGAACTGCGTCGCGCCCGCGAAGCGCAGCGCACGCGCGCTCGCAAGCAGCGTCAGGCGCACCGCGTTCGTCTCCTCGCCGCACTCGTGTGCAAACGCTGCGCGTATTTCCGCGTGCGCGAGCGTGCCCGTCGACAGCATTTCCAGCGCGCTCAGCATGGAGCGATGCAGACGCTGGATGTCGTCGAGCCGCGCAATCGGCACGTCGATTTCCTTCGCCACCGATGGCATCAGCGAGCGCAGTTGCACGAGCCGCTTGCCCATACGGATGAACGTCGCCACCAGCTCATCGCTGCCGATGGGCACGCCCGTCATCATCCGCGTGTAGAGGCGCGCGCACTCGCGCAGATTGTCGGCGAGCAGATAGCGCCACGAATAAGTCGCGTGCAGCGGCAGCGCGAATGAAAACGCGAGCGCGATCACGATGCCGATCAGCACGTTCAGCGTGCGCCATAGGCCCGTGTCGATCATGTTGTCGCCGTGGCCCGCGACGATGCACATCGTGATCGCCGTCAGCAGCGCGACGTAACCGGCCGTGCCGATCGCGAACCACGCGCAGACGGCGGCAATCACCGACATCAGCACATACGTGAGAGGCAGCGAGTCGAACAGGTTCTGTTGAAGGATCAGCGCAAGCCCGAGGGCCGCGCCGAGCAGCGTGCCCGCCGCGCGCTCCGCCGCCTTCTTGCGGATATTGCCGTGATGCTGCAGCCCGCCGATCACCACCAGCAGCGTCACCGACGACCAGATGCCATGCGGAATGTCGATGCCCGTCGTCGCGAGAATCGACACGAGCATCGCGAGACCGACGCGCAGGCTATGGAAAAACTTCGCGTGCCGGTAGCGGTAGTACGGCGACGTAATCGCGCGCGCGATCCGTCCGATGCGTGTGCGGCGCGGCGCGAGGCGCGCGGTGACGGCGTCGTTCGAGACGGGCGGCTTGTCGCTGCGCTTGCGCGACGGATTCGAATGCGGGTCGGCGAAAGCCATCGGTTATCTCACGTTGGGTCGAAGCCACCGGACGAGCATAAACGATGTGAGCGGCGTCGGCAGGAGACCGCCGGGCCGGGCCGGGCCGCGCCGCGCCAACGAAAAAGCCCGCAGCATTGGCTGCGGGCTTCGTGTGATGCGGACCAAGCAAACGGCGCGATCAGCTTTCGACGGGGTGATCCAGATAGTCTTCCGGACGCGTGCGGTCTTCCGCGTGCTTCATGCCCGCTGCGCGCACGGCGAAGCTGACGACGATCGACACGACGAGGTTGACGATCAGCGACCAGACAGCCGCATAACCCGGAATCGCCAGACCGCCGATGTGGATCGTGTAGATCGAGCCCGCGAGCTTCAGCGAGATCGCCATCCATGTGCCAACGGCGATGCCCGCCGCCCAGCCGAGCAGCAGGCCGCGATAGTCGAGCACGCGCGTGTAGAGGCCGAGCACGATCGCGGGCAGCGTCTGGATGATCCAGATGCCGCCGAGCAGTTGCAGCTGGATCGCGTACGTCAGCGGCAGGCCGAGAATGAACGCGACGGCGCCCACCTTCACGATCAGCGAGACCAGCTTCGCGATGTTCGTTTCCTGCTCGTGCGTCATGTTGCGGTTGACGAACTCCTTGTGGATGTTGCGCGTGTACAGGTTCGCCGCTGCAATCGACATGATCGCGGCGGGCACCAGCGCGCCGATGCCGATCGCCGCGAACGCGACGCCGACGAACCACGACGGGAAGAAGTGCAGGAACAGCGCGGGCACCGCGAAGTTCGGACCGAAGGCCTTGAAGTACGGCGCGAACTCCGGCATGTCCTTCACGCCCGCTGCGAGCGCCATGAAGCCGAGCAGCGCGAGCAGGCCGAGCACGAGCGAGTACGCCGGCAGCATCGCCATGTTGCGGCGGATCGTATTGCCCGACGACGACGACAGAATCGCCGTCACCGAGTGCGGATACAGGAAAAGCGCGAGCGCCGATCCCACTGCCAGTGTCGCGTATGCGCTATAGCCGTTGAGGCTCGCCACGTCCGGCGCCTTCAGCAGCAGCTTGGCGGGCGGCACCGCGCCGAAGATGTGGCCGAAGCCGCCGAGTTGCGGCGGAATCACGATGATCGCAGCGGCGATCGTGATGTAGATCAGCACGTCCTTGACGACAGCGATCATCGCCGGCGCGCGCAGACCCGACGTGTACGTGTAGGCGGCGAGAATCGCGAACGCGATGATCAGCGGCAGATCGCCGACGAAGCCCGTCGTGTCGAAGCCGAGCGCGCCGATCACCACTTCGATGCCGACCAGTTGCAGCGCGATGTACGGCATCGTCGCGACGATGCCCGTCACGGCGACGACGAGCGCGAGCATGCGGCTGCCGTAGCGCGCGTTGACGAAGTCAGCGGACGTGACATAGCCATGACGCTTCGCAATGCTCCACAGCTTCGGGAACACGACGAACGCGAACGGATAGATCAGGATCGTATAGGGAAGCGCGAAGAAACCCGTCGCGCCCGCGCCGAACACGAGCGCCGGCACGGCGATGAACGTGTAGGCCGTATAGAGGTCGCCGCCCAGCAGGAACCATGTGACGACCGTGCCGAAGCGCCGGCCGCCGAGGCCCCACTCTTCCAGATGCGCGAGATCGCCGCGCCGCCAGTGGGCCGCGACGAAGCCGAGAATCGTGACGCCGATGAAAAACAGAACGAAGACGAAGGTTGCGATTGCATTCATCGTGCGGCTCCCTTCGAACGGGTCTTCGTCTTGAAGTACACCAGCGCGGTGATCACGGCGCTGATCAGCACCCACAGGAGCTGATACCAGTAGAAGAACGGGAAGTCGAACAGTTGCGGTTCGACCTTGTTGTATGACGGCACCCAGATCATCGCGATCCAGGGCAGCAGCAACAGCCAGAGCCAGTGCTTGCTGGCCTTGTTGGCGTCGGCGTCGTGAGCCATGACGTCTCCTCTTTCCTTTTATTGAATTGTGGCCCGTGTTTGGCGGGCAGATGGACCCGGCTGCGGATAACAGCTTGGGCTCCCCGAAAGCATCGAAAGAGTATCGGAGTGGCGAACGACCGGTCAAGCAGGGCTGACCCTAAACGCAACGGTGTTGTCAATAGGAGAATCGTCGGGGAATGTGGGATCGGAGACTAAAGCGGAAACTTCTGCCGCTTCGTTGGACGGGTTGCGCTATGTCCCATCGATTCGAGTGCGGTTGAGCCAAGGCCGCGTTGCAAAGCCGCTTTGATTCCGCCGTGCCGTGTCTACGGCACGGCGGTTGGCGCGCTGGCGTTGCACCAGCGCGGGGCCTACGCCGTTCGTTATGGCGGCGCTTCTCGCGTTCTCGTTGCATTCCTTTTTGCGTTCGAACGCCGACGCGCGTCAGACCGCGAACGCGCCGTCCTGGCCCGTCGACTCCTGCAAGCCCTTGACCCACTTGCGCGCCGGCAACGCGAGCTGCGCTTCGAGCAGCTTCGCGCGCTCCTGCAACTGCCTGAACGGCACGTCGATCGCGGGCCCCGAGAACGCGATCGCGATGCGGTTGCCGTCGTGCACTTCCGGCAACGCGACGACGCGTCCGTCGAAGGCTTCGTTCAGCCGCTTCATGTTGCGCACGAAGCTCGGATGGTCGCCGAACAGGTTGATGGTAGCCACACCCGCTTGCGCAAGGCATGCGCGCGCGGCGCGATAGAACGCGACGCTGTCGAGCACGGGGCCGCGCGCCGTCGCATCGTACAGATCGATCTGCAATGCGCCGACCGTGCCGTGGTTCGCGCGGTCGTTGACGAACTCCCATGCGTCCGTCTCGCGCACGGTGAGACGCGCGTCGTCGGCGGGCAGGCCGAACATCGTGCGCGCCGCGATCACGACAGCGGGATTCAGTTCGACGGCTTCGACCTGCGCGCGCTTCAGGAAGCGGTGCGCGAACTTCGTCAGCGAGCCGGTGCCGAGTCCGAGCTGCACGATGCGCTTGGGTGTTTCGAGGAACAGCAGCCAGGCCATCATCTGCTGTGCGTATTCGAGTTCGATGTGATCGGGCTTCGACAGGCGCATCGCGCCCTGCACCCATTCCGTGCCGAAGTGCAGATAGCGCACGCCGCCCTCTTCCGAGAACGTGACAGGCGCAAAACGCGGCTTGCGCGGCGCTTCGATCATCGAAGCCTTCGCGACATCGGCGAAGTCGTCTTCGTCACGCGAGGCACGCGTTTTCGCGCGCGAGATTCTTTGCTTGGAGACTGCGGATTCTTTGTTGCGGAAAGCACGCGCCTCGGCCGAAGCACGCTTGATCAGTTTCGTCATGTAAGGATGTCGCGCCACAGGCGCAATTTTTGGTCGAACGAGAGCATAGCATTCGCGGGACTCGACGACGGCAGCACGAGGGTTTCGTAGCCGGCCGCGGCGATCACGGTCGCAAAGCGGCCCGCCGTCTTGCCATTGAAGCAGACCTTCGCGAGCTTCGGCGCGTACTCGCGCAGCGATGCGAAGTCGTTGGGCGTCGCGTTGCGGATCGCGGCATCGAGACTGCCCTCGCGCGTGCATGCGGCCAGCACGTCCCACACGCCGACGCCGTGCTTCAACAGGTGCTCGAGGCGCGTCGGGTAATCGAGTTCGGCCAGCGGTTCGCCGATTACCGCGCCGAGCAAGCGCCAGAACTGGTTGCGCGGATGCGCGTAGTACTGCGTCGCCGCGAGCGACGCCTCGCCGGGAAAGCTGCCGAGTATCAGCGTATGTGTGCTCTCGGCGACGACGGGAGGAAAGCCGCGCAACATCAGCGTGCCTCCTCACGCTTGTCAACGCGCCTGTCGACGCGTTTTGCGTTGACCTCGGCGCGCGACGCCGTGTGATCGAGCGCCTGGCCATGATCACGCGACACGGGTTGCGCGATCTGCCTGAACGCGCGCCCGCCGCCGCGCGTCGCGAGCTTTGCCCACAGCGCGGGCAGCATGCATTCGGTGACCATCAGCGGCTCGCCATAGCGCTCGAACACCGAGCGCCGCGCGACGAGCGCATGCGCGCGCGCGTCGCCCGCTTCTTTCGACGCGAGCCGATACAGCGGATGCCGCGCCGTCACGCGCCGGCTCGCCAGCGACGAACGCGACACGCTGCTGTCGCTGTACAACAGCTCCGCGAGCGGACGCGTGCGCAGACGCCGCATCGCTTGCCAGACGCCCGTGCTCGCCGTGAGCGGCACGATGCTGTGCGCGGCGACGAACGGCGTGCCGTCCACCGACAACGCCACTTCGCGCACCCACACGGGCGTGCGCGGCGCGATGCCGAGCGCGGCGTACTCGTCTTCATAGGGCAGATCGACGGCTTCGCGCGTCACGCGCACAACCACCGCGCCGAGCGTGCGCAGATGCGCGGTCAGCGAACCACCACGCGTGAGCCAGTCTTTTTGATCGGTCGAAAAACCTGGAAGGGGCGCGACGCGCCAATGGGCGTCGGCAGCATCGAAACGAATAGACATGGGCGGCATTATAGGGTGGCCAGAAAAAGCCGGCCCTTGACACGCCATATCCGCATGAATTCACCGACCGTTCCGGCACGCGGTTCGGACCATTCGCGACTTCAAGCGACCGCCGAACGATGAAGATAAACGCCGAGCGCCGCGCTCTCACGCACGGCCTTTAATCCACAGCCCAGGGAGTTTCAATTGACCGCTCAGGACAAAGCCACGTCGGACCGCGTCGCGCATCTCGCCGCGATCGTGCTCAAGCGTTCCGCCGCATCGAAGATCGAAAAGGAACTCGCCGCCTCCGCGCTCGCGCAGCATCACACGACGAAGCACACGAGCGCGGCCATCGGCAAAGTCGCCGCGCATATACTCGGCGACGCGCATGCATGCACCGAAGCCAAGGAGCTCGCGGGGTCGGTGCTTGCTCAGGTGCGCAAGCTGAATAAGACATTGCCACAGCGCTAATCGCACGTCGCCGCGCGAACGGCGCACGCAAAAAAAATGCGCTGCCGAAGCAGCGCATTTCCTCTTCTCGCGCCCCTTTATCGGGCAACGCGCATCAGCGCGCCAGCAACAGCGTATTCGTGCGCTTCACGAAGCTCGCCGGGTCTTCGAGTGAACCGCCTTCTGCCAGCAACGCCTGATCGAACAGCAGGTGGCACCAGTCGTCGAAATTCGCGTTGTCGGCGCTGAGGTTCTTCACCAGCGCATGTTCCGGATTCACTTCGAGAATCGGGTGCATCGCAGGCGCATTCTGGCCCGCGGCCTTCAGCATGCGCTGCAGGTAGCCGCTCATCTCGCCTTCGTCGGCGACGAGGCACGACGGCGAATCGGTCAGGCGGAACGTCAGACGCACGTCCTTCGCCTTGTCCTTGAGCGTCTCCTTCATGCGCTCGACGAGCGGCTTCAGCTCTTCGCTGACCTTCTCCTGCGCCTGCTTTTCCTCGTCGTTCAACTGGCCGAGATCGAGGTCGCCGCGCGCGACGCTTTGCAGCGGCTTGCCGTCGAAGTCCTGAAGGAACGACAGCATCCATTCGTCGACGCGATCCGTCAGCAACAGCACTTCGACGCCCTTCTTGCGAAACACTTCGAGATGCGGGCTATTCTTCGCGGCCTGATACGTATCCGCCGTCACGTAGTAGATCTTCGTCTGCTCGGGCTTCATGCGCGCGACGTAATCCGTCAGCGACACGTTCTGCTCCGACGAGTCGTTATGCGTCGACGCAAAACGCGCGAGCTTCGCGATGCGCTCCTTGTTCGAGAAGTCCTCGCCGATGCCTTCCTTCAGCACCTGACCGAATTCCTTCCAGAACGTCGCGTACTTTTCCTTGCCGGCCGCTTCTTCCGAATTGGCCAGCTCTTCGAGCATCGACAGCGCGCGCTTGGTCACGCCTTCGCGGATCGCCTTCACGTCGCGGCTTTCCTGCAACAGTTCACGCGACACGTTCAGCGGCAAATCGCTCGAATCGACGACGCCCTTCACGAAACGCAGATACGAGGGCAGCAGTTGCTCGGCGTCGTCCATGATGAAGACACGCTTCACGTACAGCTTGAGGCCGCCGCGATGATCGCGGTTCCACAGATCGAACGGCGCATGCGCCGGCACGTACAGCAGCTGCGTGTACTCGCTGCGGCCTTCGACGCGGTTGTGCGTCCACGTCAACGGGTCCTGGTGATCGTGCGACAGATGCTGATAGAACTGCTTGTACTGCTCGTCGGAGATGTCGTTCTTCGCGCGCGTCCACAGCGCGCTCGCCTGGTTGACGGTCTCGTCCTCGTCCTTCGCGACCATCTCGCTCTTCTCGGCGTCCCACTCTTCCTTCTGCATCAGGATGGGCAGCGCGACGTGATCCGAGTACTTCTGGATGATCGACTTGAGCTTGTACGTGGACAGCAGTTCGTCTTCGTCGGCGCGCAGATGCAGCGTGATCGTCGTGCCGCGTTGCGCGCGCTCGATGGATTCCACCGCGAAATCGCCCTCGCCCGAACTCACCCAGCGCACGCCTTCCGAGGCCGGCAGGCCGGCGCGGCGCGTCTCCACCGTGATCTTGTCCGCGACGATGAAGCCCGAGTAGAAACCGACGCCGAACTGGCCGATCAGCGCCGCATCCTTCTGCTGGTCGCCCGACAGCTTGCCGAAGAATTCCTTCGTGCCCGAGCGCGCGATCGTGCCGAGGTGCGAGATCGTTTCGTCGCGGCTCATCCCGATGCCGTTGTCGTCGATGCTGACGGTGCGCGCCGCCTTGTCGAACGACACGCGGATGCGCAGATTCGGATCGTTCTCGTACAGCGCGTTGTTCGCGATCGCTTCGAAGCGCAGCTTGTCGGCCGCGTCCGATGCGTTCGAGATCAGTTCGCGCAGGAAGATTTCCTTGTTGCTGTACAGCGAGTGAATCATCAGGTGCAGAAGCTGTTTCACTTCTGCCTGGAAGCTCATGGTTTCTTGTGCCATGGTCGGTTTCCCTTTCTGTTGCAGGTTGATTCGAAGCAGACGATGTCCGTGCCGGCTGCGCGCGACACGGACGTTGCGCGTTCAGATGGGGTCGCGCGCCGCCAATTCAAGAGGCTTCATGTCATGAAGCGCGGCGCGCGACTCCGTCCAGATAGCCGCACAGAAACGCCGGCAGCGCCGGATCGCCGCAATTCGCGACGTTGAAGCGCATCCACGTGGTCGGCGACTGCTGCGGCGAAAACAGGCTTCCCGGTGTCAGCAAGAAGCCTTCCTCGTGGCCGGCGGCCGCGAGCGCATCGGCGTCGACGCCCGTATCCGCCCACACGAACATGCCCGCTGCCGGTGTCAGAAACATCCGCAGCCCCGTTTTTTCGAGCATCCGCACGGATTTGTCGCGCACGCCGTCGAGCCGCGCGCGCAGCCGCTCGACGTGCCGCCGGTAGTGCCCTTCCGTCAGGATCTTGTAGAGAACGCGCTCGTTCAGTTCGGGCGTCGTCATGCCGACGAGCATTTTCTGATCCGTCACAGCCTTCGCCACATCCAGCGACGACGCCATGAAGCCGACCCGCAGATTCGCCGCAAGCGTCTTCGAGAAACTGCCAAGGTAAATCACGCGCCGCAGCTGGTCGAGGCTCGCGAGGCGCGTCGCTGCAAAGCCCGGCGGGCACAGGTCGCCGTAGATGTCGTCCTCGACGACGATGAAGTCGTACTCCTCCGCGAGCCGCAAAATGCGGAACGCCTGCGCCGCCGTCAACGACGTACCCGTCGGATTTTGCAGCACCGAGTTGATCACGAGCATCTTCGGGCGCCACGTCTGCACGAGTGCCTCCAGCGCGTCGAGATCGGGGCCGTCCGGCGTGTACGGCATGCCGACGAGGCGCGCGCCCTGCGACGCGAAGCGCCCGAACATCTGGAACCACGCTGGATCGCCGACGATCACGGTATCGCCCGGCTGCACGTAGAGCCGCGCGATCAGGTCGATCGCCTGCGTGATGCCGGACACGAGCACGATCTGTTCCGGCGACGCGCCGATCTCCAGCTCTTCGAGCCGCGTCTGCAACTGCTGACGCAGCGGCAGGAAGCCTTGCGGCGTGCCGAAACCGAGCATCTGCGCGCCGCTTTGCCGGCCGAGCGTGCGCAGCGCGCCCGTGATCAGCTCGCCGTCGAGCCAGCGCGACGGCAGATAGCCGAGGCCCGGTCCGCGCTCAGGCCGCGTCGACGTGTGAAGCATATTGCGCAGCAGCCAGACGACGTCGATCGTGCTGGGCGCGGGCGCCGCATCGGGCGCGGCGTTGGACGAAAGACGGCGCTCGACGGACACGGGCCCCGCAAGACGCTCGCGCACGTAGAAGCCGGAGCCACGGCGCGAATCCAGATAGCCCTGCGCGACGAGCCGCTCGTACGCCTCGACGACCGTGAAGCGCGACACGCCCTTGTCGAGCGCAAGCTTGCGGATCGACGGCATGCGCATGCCGGGACGGAACACGCGCTCTTCGATGCGTCGGCGCGCCCACTGGACGAGCTGATCGACGAGCGTGAGCGCCGACGCGTCGTGGGGTGCGGGAATCAGGTCGAGCGGGACGGACATGGCGGACTCCAGCTATGCGCTGCAAGGGCAACGTCGGAAACGGCAACGGAAACAGGCACGATGGCCGGCGTGGGCAGCGCAAACAAGGCCGCCGCCGCTGTACGGCAGGCACGGTCAAATGGACAACGATGTGACCAGACAACTGTACCGAACAGTATCGAGCCGATTGTACCGTTACTGTGCCGGTCGCTGCCGGTACATTTGATTCGACGCTGCTGCTGTTTTCACATTGCCCGCTTTATCAGACGGCGGCGCAAAGCCCGCCGATACCGGCCTTGCCTCACTGCGCATGGTCCGGCCGCGCCGAACGGTTATTCTTACGGATTAACCCTGGTGGCCCCGGCATCCGGCAGACAGTTGCCTGCCTTAGCGGCGGCTTCCAGCCGACCGACCGTTCCCTTGCAGCCATGACCGCACACACGCTACGACTCGACCATCTCGTTGTTTCCGCCCGCACGCTCGACGAAGGCACGGAATACGTCGCCGATACGCTCGGCGTCGCGCCGTCGGGCGGCGGCGCGCATCCGTCGATGCGCACGCACAACCGGCTGCTCAACCTGTGGGACGGCGCGTATCTGGAAGTCATCGCGATCGATCCGGATGCGCAGGACACCGCGAACGCGCGGCCACGCCTGTTCGCGCTCGACGATCCCGCGACGCACGCGCGGCTCGCCAACGGTCCATATCTGTCGCACTGGGCCGCGCGCGTCGAGCGGCCGAAGCATCTCGCGCTGTGGCAACAGCAGTATCCGCAGCGCATCCCCACTGTCGTGCCGATGACGCGCGGAGATTTCACGTGGAGCCTCACCGTCGCCGACGATGGCGCGTTCCCCGCATGGCAAGGCGCGGGCGATGGCATCGTGCCGTCGCTGATTCAATGGGACACGCCGCGCCATCCGTCGACGGTGCTGCCGGAAACGGGCCTGCTGCTCAAGTCGCTGAAGGGTTGGCATCCGCGAGCGGATCTCGTCGCGCAGCAACTGCAGTGGCTCGGCGCGGAACAACTGATCGCGCTCGAAAGCACGGACGGCGCGCGCTCGCTCGCCGCCGAAATCGAAACCCCGAGCGGCCTGCGCACGCTCAAATAACCACACGCACGGAGAGAGAGAAGCAATGAAGCGCGAAACCCAAGGCATGTTGCTCGGCCTGATCGGCGTGATGATCTTCAGCCTGACACTGCCGATGACCCGCATCGTCGTCGCCGAATTCAGCCCGTTGCTGAACGGCCTGGGGCGCGCGCTCGCCGCTTCCGTTCCCGCCGCCGCGCTGCTCGCGATCCGCCGCGAAAAGCTGCCGACCTGGCCACAGCTCAAGGCCCTCGCGGTCGTGTCGCTCGGCGTGATCATCGCGTTTCCCGTGTTCTCTGCGTGGGCGATGAAGAGCGTGCCCGCGTCGCATGGCGCCGTCGTCAACGGCTTGCAGCCGCTGTGCGTCGCGATCTACGCGGCGTGGCTGTCGCACGAGCGGCCGTCGAAGGCATTCTGGGCGAGCGCCGTCGCGGGCAGCGCGATCGTCGTCGCGTTTGCGTTGCAGGCGGGCGGCGGCGCATTCCAGGCAGGCGACCTGCTGATGCTCGTGGCCGTCGGCATCGGCGCGCTCGGCTACGCGGAAGGCGCGCGGCTCGCGCGGCAGATGGGCGGCTGGCAGGTGATCTGCTGGGCGCTCGTCGTGTCCGCGCCGTTCCTGCTGATTCCCGTCGCGTGGCTCGGCTGGGAGCAGCACGTCACGCATCCCGGCCCCGTCGCGTTGAAGACCTGGCTCGCGTTCGGCTACGTGACGCTGTTCTCGCAGTTCATCGGCTTCTTCGCGTGGTATGCGGGCCTCGCGATGGGCGGCATCGCGCGCGTCGGCCAGGTTCAGCTGCTGCAGATCTTCTTCACGATGGCCTTTTCGGCCCTGTTCTTCGGCGAGGACGTCGCGGCCATCACCTGGATCTTCGCCGCCGCCGTGATCGCCACCGTGATGCTCGGCCGCAAGACCGCCGTGCAAACGACCGCGCGGCCCGTTCGCGCCGCGTGACGAGTTCGCGCGATAATCGCTTTTTTGACCGACCACCTGTTCAAGCCATACCGACGAGGAGACCCATGAATCAAAGCGACCTCAATGCCCCGACCTGGCAATTGTCCGAACGCGCTCGCAAGCTGACCAGCTCGGCGATCCGCGAAATCCTGAAGGTCACCGAGCGGCCCGAGGTCATTTCGTTCGCGGGCGGTCTGCCTTCGCCGGCCACGTTCCCGGCCGAGGAAATGCGCACAGCCTCCGACCGCATCCTGCGCGACTCGCCCGCCGCCGCGCTCCAGTACAGCGCGACGGAAGGCTACATGCCGCTGCGCGAATGGGTCGCGCATCGCTACTCGGTGAACGGCGCGCAAATCCGTCCGTCGCAGGTGCTGATCACGACGGGCTCGCAACAGGCACTCGATCTGCTCGGCAAGGTGCTGGTGTGCCCGGAAAGCCCCGTGCTCGTCGAAACGCCGACGTATCTCGGCGCGCTGCAATCGTTCTCGATGTACGAGCCGCGCTATGTGCAGGTGCCGACCGACGCCAACGGCCTGATCCCCGAAGGTCTCACGCCGGAACTGACGAAAGGCGCGCGTCTCTTGTACGCGCAGCCGAACTTCCAGAATCCGACAGGACGCCGCCTGCCCGTCGAACGCCGCCGCGCGCTCGCGGAGTTCGCGAAATCGGCGCCCTTCCCCGTCATCGAAGACGATCCGTACGGCGCGCTCGACTACAAGGGCGAGCCGCTGCCGACGATGCTGTCGATGGCGCCCGATCACGTCGTGCATCTCGGTTCGTTCTCGAAGGTGCTCGCGCCGGGTCTGCGCATCGGCTACATCATTGCGCCCGAAGAACTGCACTTCAAGCTCGTGCAGGCCAAGCAGGCCACCGACCTGCACACGCCCAGCTTCACGCAGCGCATCGTGCATGAAGTCGTGAAGGACGGCTTCCTCGATACGCACGTGCCGAAGATTCGCGCGCTGTATCGCGACCAGTGCGAAGCGATGCTCGGTTCGCTCGAACGCTACATGCCGGAAGGCGTTACGTGGAACCGTCCGGAAGGCGGCATGTTCATCTGGGTGTCGCTGCCGAAGCATATCGACTCGATGAAGCTGCTCGAAGAAGCCGTCGCGCAAAACGTCGCGTTCGTGCCGGGCGGTCCGTTCTTCGCGAACGAGGCGCAGCAGAACACGTTGCGCCTGTCGTTCGTGACCGTGCCGCCCGCGAAGATCGACGAAGGCATTGCGCGTCTCGCTGAACTGATTCGCGCGCGCGTGTAAGCGCATCGCAAACGACTCTTTCCATTCACCGACGAGGACACGTCATGGCTCAATCGAATGTGTATGACAAGCTGAAGGAACTGGGCATCGAACTGCCCGTAGCAGGCGCACCCGCCGCCGCTTACGTGATGAGCGCGCAAAGCGGCAACACGGTTTATCTGTCCGGACACATCGCGAAGAAGGACGGCAAGGTGTGGGCGGGCAAGCTCGGCGACACGTTGAAGACGGAAGAAGGCAAGGCCGCGGCGCGCTCGATCGCAATCGACCTGCTCGCGACGCTGCACGCGCATGTCGGCGACCTGAACCGCGTGACGCGTATCGTCAAGCTGATGAGCCTCGTCAACTCGACGCTCGATTTCACCGAGCAGCACATCGTGACGAACGGCGCATCGGAGTTGATCGCCGATGTGTTCGGCGAGCGCGGCAAGCATGCGCGCTCGGCATTCGGCGTCGCGCAGATTCCGCTCGGCGCGTGCGTCGAGATCGAGCTGATCGCCGAGGTGCAATAAGCGGCGCGTATTGCATGGATAGGCGCTCGTTGCGAGCGCCTTCATCACCGGTTCGACGCCGACACGCCGTCGATGACGTGAACGCGTCATCGGCGGCGTGTTTTTTTGTGCCTTCACTGTCGCGCGGACTGGACGCAGTTGACGTTGTGCGGTCACAACACACAACCAGCCACATCGCTGAGCGAGCAACCGGGCAAAACACCGAACAGGAAACAGACGATGCAAGAGAAAACCGTTCGCTTCAAACAGGTCGACGTGTTCACGTCAGTGCCGTTCAAAGGTAATCCGCTCGCCGTGGTTTTCGATGCGGACGGACTCGACACCGTACAGATGCAGGCAATCGCACGCTGGACGAATCTGTCGGAGACGACGTTCCTGTTAAAGCCGACCGACCCGTCGGCCGATTATCGCGTGCGCATCTTCACGACGCGCGGCGAGTTGCCGTTCGCCGGCCATCCGACGCTCGGCACCGCGCACGCGTGGCGCGAAGCCGGCAATCAGCCGAAGCAGGCGGGACGTATGGTCCAGCAATGCGCCGCGGGCCTCATCGAAATGATGGAAGAAGATAGCCAACGCAACGTGTGGGCTTTCGCCGCGCCGCCCGCGCGCGTGACGCCGCTCGCCGAAAGCGAATACCCGGCACTCGCTCAAACGTTGCGCAGCGATGCAATCGATTACACGGCGCAACCCTGCGGCGTCGATAACGGTCCAAAATGGCTCGTCGTCCGTATGAATTCGGCCCGTGCATGTCTCGCGCTCGAACCGGATGCCGCACTGCTCGAGCGTGTCGCGAAGACGGTCGGTGCGCACGGCATCGCAGCCTACGGTCCGCACGATCCGAACGGACCCGCGACCTTCGAGTTGCGCTGCCTGATGATGGGCGGCGGCCTCGGCATTGGGGAAGACCCCGTGACGGGCAGTGCAAACGCTGCGCTTGCAGGACTGCTCACGCAGCAGAGCCGCCGGCCCGGCGCGCAATACACGGTGCGCCAGGGCACGGCGCTGGGCCGTGCGGGCGATGTCTCGATCCGCTACGACGATGCGGCAGACAAGATATGGATTGGCGGCGCATCCGTGACGATCGTCGACGGCACTTTCAGGTTGCCATAAACGCAGCAACCATTCGCGTCGTTGCCGAAACTGACATTCGCGCGTCACCTGGATGTTCTAAAAGTCGCCGGATGCGCCGACACAGCAAAGCCAATTGCACGCATTCGAGGCCATTCATGCAGCCTGCATGAATGGCCTCGCTGCCATAATGGCTGTTGCCGATCCATTCACGCGATTGCTGACACGCCGGCTGTTTTCGACTCAGTCTTTCAAACGCCCGCCTGGCGCGCCCGTCCGGCCAGTGGTGGCAACGCGCGCATGATTCGTTCGCATGCCCGCCAGGCCGAGCGTATACCCGATGCGCGAGACCTTTCTTAATTATTGCCCTTTCAGTAATATCAAAACGTAACCGTTGACCAACCGGGTGGTTTGGCTCGCCACCACGCCCCTGCTTCCCGCAGCAGTTGCGGCATCTCAACCATTCGATGCAGCCGGTTTTAACATTCGCGCAGTCGTTCGCAACGCAAGCACCGAAACGCAAGCACAGCCGCAACGCACAGGGTCACGGTCTATCCGATGAATCAGTTCCGCCTCTCTTCCGCGCGCGACGTCAGGCACCGCCTCGATCCGGCCGGTACGCGCCGACGCGCGCTGCTCGCGATTCCCGCGCTCGGCGTGCTGGTGCTCGTGCTGCTATGGACGGTGATCTTCGCGCGACTGTCGGTTGAGAAGGACACGACTTATCGCGAGGCGATGGCGTCGGCCGCTATTCTGTCGGCGGCGCTCGAACAGCACACGGTGAAGGCCATTCACCAGGTCGATCAGATCACGCGCTTCGTCAAATACGAATTCGAAAAATCGCCGGGGCGTTTCGATCTCACGAGCACAGTCGAAAAAGGCGTCGTGCAAAGCGAAACACTCGTGCAGGTGTCGCTGATCGACGAGCACGGCAAGCTCATCGCGAACACAGCCGAATCCAATCCGAAGCCGATCGATCTGTCCGACCGCGAGCACTTCAAGGTTCACGAGCACGAGAACGACGATCAGCTCTTCATCAGCAAGCCCGTGCTCGGCCGCGTATCGGGCCACTGGACCTTGCAGATGACGCGCCGCCTGAATCATCCCGACGGCACGTTTGCGGGTGTCGTGGTCGTGTCGGAAGACCCGAGCTATTTCACGACCGACTTCTACAACAACGCGGCCATCGGTCGCGAAGGCGTGATCGCCGTGATCTCCGACAGCGGCGCCGTGCTTGCGCGTCGCACGGGCAACACCGAAAGTGCGCCAGGCGTGTTCACGGCGACGGGTGTCTATCCGACTTCGGAGCACGTGTCGGGCACCTACGTCGATTCGATCGACAACGTCACGCGTATCGTGTCGTACCGGCATATCGACGGCTATCCGCTCGGCGTGCTGGTCGGTCTGTCGCAGGCCGAAGAGTTCGCCGACTACAACCACACGCGCAACGTCTATCTGCTGATGGCGAGCTTCATCTCGCTCGCGATGCTTGGCTTCTTCGCGGTCGCCACGGGTCTGATCGGCAAGCTGCTCGGACGCGAGCGCGAGATGACGCATCTCGTCGAGTTCGATCTGCTCACGGGTCTGCGCAACCGCTACTCGACGCTGCAAAGCCTGCGTCACGACGTGACGCAACCGATGAACGTCGGCCACCTGGCGATCCTCTTCATCGACCTCGACAACTTCAAGACTGTCAACGACACGCTCGGCCACAACGCGGGCGACATCGTGCTGCAGATGACGGCCGCGCGTCTCGCCGATGCCGTCGCCGATGCGGGCACCCTGTCGCGGATCGGCGGCGACGAGTTCGTCGTCGTGCTCAAGGGCGACGATGTCGAGAAGCGCGCGGTGACGCTCGCGGAAGTGATCTCCGACGTGTTCGCAAAGCCGTTCGAAGTGCGCGGCAGTTCGTTCGTGCTGCATGCGAGTATCGGCATCGCGCTGTACTCGGTGGCGAACGAAAGCGAAATCGATCTGCTGAAGAAGGCCGACCTCGCGATGTACAGCGCGAAGGATGCGGGCAAGAATTGCTATCAGTTCTACTCGCCGCATCTGTCGCATCGCGCGGACCATCTGATGAAGTGGGAGCAGCAGCTGCGCGTCGCACTCGCCGACCAGCAACTGTTCCTCGCGTATCAGCCGAAGATCGATCTGTCGCGCCGCTGCATTACCGGCTTCGAGGCGCTCGTGC
The DNA here is from genome assembly GCF_900108945.1 of Paraburkholderia diazotrophica. Classification (GTDB taxonomy): domain Bacteria; phylum Pseudomonadota; class Gammaproteobacteria; order Burkholderiales; family Burkholderiaceae; genus Paraburkholderia; species Paraburkholderia diazotrophica. Next base: position 155,888 of record NZ_FNYE01000004.1, read on the forward strand.
GCTGGAATCATCCGCAGCACGGTCTGATTCCCGCGAACGAGTTCATCCCCGTGGCCGAGTCCACGGGCCTCATCGTGCCCATCGGCGATTTCGTGATCCGCACTGCGTGCCGACAGCTCGCGCAGTGGCAGCAGCAAGGCTACGACACGCTGTCGCTGGCCGTGAACATTTCGGCTGTGCAGTTCTGGCGCGGCGACCTGTACGAAACGATCTCGCAGGCCATCGAGGAATCGGGCATCAGCGCGCGCCGCCTCGAGCTCGAAATCACCGAGACGGCGATGATGGAGTATCCCGATCTCGTCTCCGAAAAGATCTTCGCGTTGAAGCGGCTCGGCGTGCGCATCGCGCTCGACGACTTCGGCACCGGCTATTCGTCGCTGTCGTATCTGAACCGCTTCTCGGTCGACACGCTGAAGGTCGACCGCTCGTTCGTGCAGGCCATTCCCGGCGACCGCAGCGTCTGCGTGATGGTGTCGGCCATCGTCAATCTCGCGCGTTCACTCGGGCTGACAGTGGTGGTCGAAGGCACGGAGACGGAAGAGCAGATCGCGTGGCTCGCGGCACTCGGACATATCGAGGCGCAGGGCTTTCTGTTTTCGCGGCCCGTGCCCGTCGAGGGCATCCCGGCGCTGCTCGAACGCTTCGGCGTGTGCGGCGCGCACGGCGTGCGGGTCGCGCACATCGGCGACGCCGACAGCACCAGCGACGCTTCGAGCACGAGCGACGAGTCGGCCTGACGAACAACGCCGCATCGACGCGGCTTCGTTCCTGTCAGCCTGTCCGGCGTCATAGAGGCAAGACACACGGGCAGGACATACAAGCAGGACATGAACGGTATCGGCGCATATCGGGCGGTTGCGCCCGGACGCGCATCAGGGCGGCGCGCGCCGTCGCGGCCATCGACAGCGCGCGCCGCATCAGAAACCAACCCGACAGGTGTTCGCATGCGGCCAGCCCGGCACATGTCGGCGCTAAGCGCGCCAACCGCAGACGAAGCTGCACGAAGCAACGAGCGCGAGCCGCTCTGGACGCTCTTTCGCGTCGTGTTCGGATTGTCCGCGCTATCGTGGGGCGGACTCGCGCTGATGGCGCAGTTGGAGAACCACTACGTCGAGCGAGAAGAACGCCTGACGCACCTCGCGTTCTCCGATATCGTGGCGCTCGCGTGGATGGTGCCTGGGCCCGTCGGCTGCAACGTCGCGGTCCAGCTCGGCCATGTGCTGCGCGGACGCGCGGGCGCATGGGTCGCGGGCCTCGCGAGCGTTCTGCCCTTCTTCATGCTGATGACGGCATTCGCGGTCTTCTACCGTACGCCGATCGTGCGCGAGGTCGCGTCGCAGACGTTGCTCGATCACTTCAGCGTCGTGCTTGCCACGCTGATCGGCGTGACCTGGTACAAGCAGACGCGCGCGCTCGTGCGCGGACGGCTCGAATGGACGGCGGCCGTGCTCGGATGCATCGCGCTGGTCGGCGCGCATACACCTGCTGCCTACATCGGCCTGCTGGGCGTGGCGTTCATGTCGGGATGGCTGCGCAGCGACGCGCGCGGCGAGCGCCTCGCGACGACGCTGAGCGCGGGCGACTGGCGTCTGCTGACCGGCATGGGCGTGCTGCTGCTGATGTTCGCGCTGCCCTTGCCGCATCGCTACGAACTCGCGCTGTTATGGCCGCGTCTCGCCGGCGCGGGACTGACGCTGTTCGGCGGCGGTTTTTCCGCGCTGCCTGTGCTCAAGACGCTGCTGGTCACGCCGACAATCGGCGTCACGGACAATGAATTCACGCTCGCGTTCTCGCTGTCGCCGTTGTCGCCGGGACCGCTTCTGAACGTGGTGCCGTTCTTCGGCTATCTGGTCGAAGGATGGCATGGCGCGTTGATCGCGACGATTGCGCTCTTCGTGCCGTCGGGTTGCCTTGTCGTGCTCGCGCAGCGCCATCTGCATCGACTGAAGACGAACCCGCGCTTCGAGCATGGGATGCGCGTGCTGCGCGCGGTGACGACGGCCTTTCTCGCCGTCGCCGTGCTGCGCATCGTGCGCCATGTGCCGCTCGAACCGTCCTATCTCGTGACGGCGCTGTTCTCGGGCCTGTGCTTCACGAAACTGAAGCTGCCCGTGTATGCCGTGTATGGGACGGTCGCCGTCGTATGCGGCGTGTGGCTGTATATCGGACACGTGGCGTGACGCAGCGCTTCACCGCCGCCGATGTCAGAAGCGCCGCCCATGCCGTTGCAAGGACGACATGGGCGGCGCTTCTGGCTGGAACGGTCGAGCGCTACAGCGGCACGGACACGATCATCAGAACCCGCGCGACAGCACCGCTACACCGATCGTCACGATGCCGAGCACCAGATTCACGATGACGAGACGCCGCACGGTTGCCACCGCGCGCGCGCCGTCGGGCCATTTCTGCGCCTGCACCGCGCGGCGGATACGCGGAAACACCGCGAAGCGGATATGCCCGAAAATCAGCATCATGATGATGCCGAGGCCGGCCATCGCGTGCAGTTGCCAGGTGGCGTGACCGCCGCCGAACTGCATCAGCAGAAAACCGCCCGACAGCAGAATGACCAGCACGGACACGCCCACCCAGTTGAAGAAGCGGCCGAACACCGATTCCCACAGCGGCAGACGCAATTGCGGCGAGAGATCTTCGAGTGCCGGGCGCAAGCAGAAGTGCGCGAACACCATACCGCCGATCCACACGGCGACGCCCAGCAGATGCAGAAAGAGCGCGACTTCGATCGCCTTGTTCATATTTGTTTTCCTTTCCCGATGATGGCGCGCTGCCGTTATGTCCCGGTCGATAATGTGTCGGCTCCGACATGAGCCAACGACCGCGTTCGACCCGCGACGTTATGCGCAGTTCATTCTCTGCGCTGATTTCTTTTGTATTGCGCCGTGAGAGACCCCGCTCACGGTTTTCGCCGCGGCGCGCGTTCGCAAAGCACACTGCAATGACGCGCGCCGCAGCGAAGATAGTACGGCCAGACGTTCATGCCGTGCGCGGCGAATGAACCCTGCACATTCCCCGCACTGACACGGCTGACACGGCTTACTCGCCGCCCAGCACCGGACGCAGCGACGTCACCTTCAGCTTCGTATCGGGCGCACGTCCCTTGCGCGCGCGCTTGCCGACATGCGGCGCGAGCGCCTTGCCCGACAGCTGTTCCTCGGAAGGCTTGTTGCGGTAAATGCCTTGCAGCACGACGCCCGCATCGTTGATCGCGAGCGCCTGCGTCAGCGCTTCGTTCGCATCGAGCGCCACCAGCGTCACGCCGCGTCCGCCGCCCGACAGCGTCTTCATCTCGTCGAGACCGAACACGAGCAGACGCCCGCCGCCCGACAGACACGCGACCTGCGTCGCGTCGGGCAGCATCGGCATCGGCACGAGCGGCGTCGCGCCCTCGTCGATCGTCATGAACGCCTTGCCCGCCTTCACGCGGCTCACCATGTCGCCGACCTTCGCAATAAAGCCGAAGCCATTCGACGACGCCAGCAGCAGCGACTGGTCCGCCGACGCCGCGAAGTAATGCATCAGGTGCGTGCCCGATTCGAGTTCGATCAGCGACGTGACGGGAACGCCGTCGCCGCGTCCGCCCGGCAATTGCGCCACGGCTACCGAGTACACACGGCCCTTGCTGCCCCACGCGATCAGCGTATCGGGCGTGCGGCACTGGAACGCGGCATAGAGACTGTCGCCCGCCTTGAACGTGAAGCCGGCGGGGTCGAGCCCATGACCCTTCAGCGCGCGCACCCAGCCCTTTTGCGATACGACGACCGTCACCGGCTCGTCGACGATGCGCGCTTCGAACGTCGCGCGCTTTTCCTGCTGGATCAGCGTGCGGCGGTCGTCGCCGTATTGCTTCGCGTCCGCTTCGATTTCCTTGATGAGCAGGCGCTTCATCGCCGGCTCGCTGCCGAGCAGTTCTTCGAGCTTCGCTTTTTCGTCGCGCAGCTCGGACAGTTCCTTCTCGATCTTGATCTTCTCCAGGCGCGCCAACTGACGCAGCCGGATTTCAAGGATGTCCTCGGCCTGTCGATCGGACAAACCAAAGGCCTGGATCAGTGCCGTCTTCGGTTCTTCGGATTCACGGATGATGCGGATGACTTCGTCGATATTCAAAAAGACGATCATCCGGCCTTCGAGGATGTGAATCCGGTCGTTGACCTTGCCCAGGCGATGCTGCGAACGGCGCGTGACCGTCGTGAAGCGGAAGCCGACCCACTCGTGCAGCATCTCGGCGATGCCCTTCTGACGCGGACGGCCATCCGCGCCGACCATCACGAGGTTCAGCGTCGCGTTCGATTCGAGGCTCGTATGCGCGAGCAGCGTGTTGACGAACTCCGTCTGATCGATCGTGCGCGACTTCGGCTCGAACACGAGACGCACGGGCGCATCCTTGCCCGACTCGTCGCGCACGGCATCGAGCAGGCCCAGAAGCGTCTGTTTCGTCTGCAACTGTTCGGGCGTCAGCGACTTCTTGCCGAGTTTGATCTTCGGATTCGTCTGTTCCTCGATCTCTTCGAGCACCTTCTGGCCGGACGTATTCGGCGGCAGTTCGGTGATGACGAGCTGCCATTGGCCGCGCGCGAGATCTTCGATCTTCCAGCGCGCGCGGACCTTCAGACTGCCGCGGCCCGTCTCATACGCCTGGGAGATTTCTGCTTCGCTCGAAATGATCTGGCCGCCGCCCGGGAAGTCCGGCCCCGGCATGTGCTGCATCAGCTCGGCGTGCGTGATCTTCGGATGGCGGATCATCGCGACGGCGGCCGCCGCGACTTCGCGCAGATTGTGCGACGGGATTTCCGTCGCGAGACCGACCGCGATACCCGACGCACCGTTCAGCAACACGAACGGCAAACGCGCGGGCAACAGCTTCGGCTCTTCGAACGAGCCGTCGTAGTTCGGCATGAAATCGACGGTGCCCTGGTCGATCTCATCGAGCAGCAGTTTCGCGATCGGCGTGAGACGCGCTTCCGTGTAACGCATCGCCGCCGCGCCGTCGCCATCGCGCGAGCCGAAGTTGCCCTGGCCGTCGATCAGCGGATAGCGCATCGAGAAGTCCTGCGCGAGACGCACGAGCGCGTCGTATGCCGACTGGTCGCCGTGCGGGTGATACTTGCCCAGCACGTCGCCGACGACGCGCGCCGACTTGACGGGCTTCGCGTTGTCGCCGAGGCCCATCTCGTTCATCGCATACAGGATGCGCCGCTGTACGGGCTTCTGACCATCGCTGACGTCGGGCAGCGCGCGGCCCTTCACCACGCTCACCGCATAGTCGAGGTACGCGCGTTCCGCGTAGTTGCCAAGCGTCAGGACATCGCCCTCGGGCGCTGCCGGCTCGGCAAAAAGATCGGGAGTGTTGTCGTCCATCTAGATTCCGTGTCCTTGTTCGGCGTGCGCGCTTCGTGCTTCACATGCATTCGCAGGCACGAAGCGCAGCGGCGCTCAGATATCCGCTTCGACCTGGTTGCCCTTCTCTTCGAGCCAGCTACGGCGCGATGCCGCTTCGCCCTTGCCCATCAGCATCGTCATGCGCGCGACGGTCGCGTCGAAGTCGAGTTCGCCGAGCGCAACGGGCGACAGGCGCCGTGTGTCCGGGTTCATCGTCGTGTCCCATAGCTGCTCGGCGCTCATTTCGCCGAGGCCCTTGAAGCGGCTGATCGTCCATTGCGATTCGCGCAGGCCGTCCTTACGCAGCTTGTCGAGAATCGCTTCGAGTTCGCCCTCGTCGAGCGCGTACAGCTTTTGTGCCGGCTTCTTGCCGCGCGCGGGTGCGTCGACGCGGAACAGCGGCGGACGCGCGACATGCACATGGCCTCGTTCGATCAGTTGCGGGAAATGCTTGAAGAACAATGTGAGCAGCAGCACCTGAATGTGCGAGCCGTCGACGTCTGCATCGGACAAGATACAGATCTTGCCGTAACGCAGATTGGACAGATCGACGGTGTCGTCCGGGTTGTGCGGATCGACACCGATCGCCACAGAAATGTCGTGCACTTCATTGTTGGCGAACAGACGATCGCGCTCGGTTTCCCAGGTATTCAGCACCTTGCCGCGCAGCGGCAAAATCGCCTGGTATTCCTTGTCGCGGCCCATCTTCGCGGAGCCGCCTGCCGAATCGCCCTCGACGAGGAACAGTTCATTGCGGCCGATTTCCGTCGATTCGCAATCGGTCAGCTTGCCCGGCAGCACGGCGACGCCCGAACTCTTGCGCTTCTCGACTTTTTGGCCCGCGCGCGTGCGCGCCTGCGCCTGCTTGATGACGAGATCGGCGAGCTTCTTGCCGTGCTCGACGTGCTGGTTCAGCCACAGTTCGAGCGCGGGACGCGCGAACGACGACACGAGCTTGACGGCGTCTCGGCTATTCAGGCGTTCCTTGATTTGCCCCTGGAACTGCGGGTCGAGTACCTTGGCGGAGAGCACGAACGACACGCGCGCGAACACGTCTTCCGCGAGCAGCTTCACACCTTTCGGCTGCAGGTTGTGCAACTCGACAAAGCTCTTCACGGCCTGGAAGAGGCCATCGCGCAGACCCGCTTCGTGCGTGCCGCCCGCCGGCGTCGGAATCAGATTGACGTAGGACTCGCGCGTGAGCGGCCCTTCTTCGCTCCACGCTACGACCCAAGCCGCGCCCTCGCCCTCCGCGAACGTCTCTTCGTTCGAGCGCGAGCTTTCCGCGTAGCGCTCGCCTTCGAAGAGGGGGATCAGCAGGTCGCTGCCCGCCATGCCTTCCATCAGATAGCCGCGCAGGCCGTCTTCGTATTTCCAGCTTTGGCGCTCGCCCGTTTTCTCGTTGACGAGAATGACTTCGACGCCCGGCAGCAGCACAGCTTTCGAGCGCAGCAGGCGTTGCAGTTCGCCAAGCGGCAAATTGGGCGAATCGAAGTATTTCGGATCGGCCCACGCAGTCACGCGTGTGCCGGACTTCTTGTCCGTCCGGGCCGCGGCGCGCACCTGCAGCGGCTTGACAACATCGCCGTGCGAGAAGGTGAGCTCGGCGACCTTGCCGTCGCGCCACACGGTGACGTCGAGGCGCGTGGACAGCGCGTTCGTCACCGACACGCCGACGCCATGCAGACCGCCCGAGAACGTATAGGCGCCGCCCGCAGCCTTGTCGAACTTGCCGCCGGCATGCAGGCGCGTGAAAACGATCTCGACGACGGGGACGCCTTCCTCCGGATGCAGGCCGAACGGAATGCCGCGGCCGTCGTCTTCGACGGACACGGAATGGTCGGCATGCAGCGTGACGGTGATCTGACGGCCGTAGCCGCCGAGCGCTTCGTCGGACGCGTTGTCGATGACTTCCTGAATGATGTGCAGCGGGTTTTCGGTGCGCGTGTACATGCCGGGCCGCTGCTTGACCGGCTCCAGGCCCTTGAGCACCTTGATCGATGCTTCGCTATACGCGGCGTTAGGCTTTTTCGTTGACATGGCTCGTTCGGGTCCGTCGGTTCATCGTTGTCCACATGTCTTGTGGACATGTGCGTGGACAATGCGTTGAGTTTTCAAAAAAAGCGAAACGAAACAACGGAGTGTGTGTGCTGCGCGACTTGCGTGCAGCAGCACGGTTGGTGTGCCTTTCTGCTTTCCACGATTTTCCGTCGCGCCCGATTGCGGACGATACGCTGGAACGACCGTGGGAAGCAGGTTCGCGGGTATTTTACTGATTTCGATGCGCGGGGCAATTTAGACGGAGGGTGTAGGACGGTTGGCAGGTTCGAATTGTTGTTGATTGTTGTTGACTTTCGTTAGCTGCAGCGAACTTGCGCTGTATAAACTGGAGACCCCACGCGAATGTTCCTGAGGCTTGCCGACATGAAACCTTCCGACGAGGTGCGCGCACGTCGCGCGGGAATCAGAACGTTCGTCGCGGGCGAACGCGCGGACAATGTATCTGTCTTTAGCAAAGGATGCTGACGTGAAGCGAACCGACCAGCGCGTCGCCGATCGCCTGGACCGCATGTTGGAGGCGATGGCGAGAATCGGGCACTACACCGAGGACATGACAGGCGATATGTTCCGCGTCGATTCGCTCGTACAGGATGCCGTGATCTACAACCTGGGCATCGTCGGCAAGGTCGCATCCGATGTCGAGCGCATCCAGCCGGACTTCGCCGCCACGCATGCGCACGTGCGATGGAAACACCTGCGGCAGACATGCGACCGCATCGTGCACGATTACTTTTCGTTCGATGCGGACCTGGCCTGGCAATGGATAACCCGCGAGCTTCCCGTGCTCAAAGAGCAACTGGCGCAAATCCGGCGGCAGACGTCCTAGCGTTTTACCGAGCGCGGCCAGCTCGCGATCACTTCCCCTTGCTCTCCAGCTCATCCCATCGTTCGATGGCGACAAGCAGTTCGTCTTCGATCGCCGCATAGCGCTCCGTCAGGCGCGCGCCTTCCTGCGCGTCCTTCACGAAGATCGAGCCATCCTCGATTTGCGAGGCGATCGTCTTCTGTTCCGCTTCGAGTGCCGCGATCCGGTCGGGCAATGCTTCCAGCTCGCGTTGTTCCTTGAACGAAAGCTTCACCGTGCGCTGCGCATTGCGGCCCGCCGCGCTTTCCTTCGGCGCGGCCTCCTTTGGCGGCTCCTTGGGCGCATCCTGCTGCGCGATCCGCTCGGAACGCTCGCTTTGAATCTGCCAGTCGGTGAAGCCGCCGACGTATTCGCGCCACTTGCCCTCGCCTTCCGACGCGATCACCGACGTCACGACGTTGTCCAGAAACGCGCGGTCGTGACTGACGAGCAGCACGGTGCCTTCGTAGTCCGTCAGCAGTTCTTCGAGCAGTTCAAGTGTCGGGATGTCGAGGTCGTTGGTCGGCTCGTCGAGCACCAGCACGTTCGCGGGACGCGCGAAGAGACGTGCGAGCAGCAGCCGGTTGCGCTCGCCGCCCGACAGCGACTTCACGGGCGAACGCGCGCGCTCCGGCGCGAACAGGAAGTCGCCGAGATAGCTCATCACATGCTTTTTCTGGCCGTTGATCTCGACCCAGTCGCTACCTGGGCTGATCGTATCGGCGAGACTCTTTTCGGGGTCGAGCTGCGCGCGCATCTGGTCGAAGTACGCGACCTGCAGGTTCGTGCCGACGCGCACCTTGCCTTCTTCAGGCTGCAGTTCGCCGAGAATCAGCTTGAGCAGCGTCGTCTTGCCCGCGCCGTTCGGACCGACGAAGCCGATCTTGTCACCGCGCATGACCGTCGTCGAGAAGCGGTCGACCACCGTGCGCGCGCCGTAGCGCTTCGTCACGTCCGTGAGTTCAGCGACGATCTTGCCTGACTTCTCGCCCTGCCCGACGTCGAGCTTCACGTTGCCCTGCACGTTGCGGCGCTCCGCCTGCTCCTTGCGCATCTGCACGAGCCGCGCGATGCGGCCGACGCTGCGCGTGCGCCGCGCTTCGACGCCCTTGCGAATCCACACTTCTTCCTGCGCAAGCAGCTTGTCGAACTTCTCGTTTTCGACTCGTTCGACTTCGAGCTGCTGCGCCTTGCGCGTCTGATACGCGGAGAAATTGCCCGGATACGACAGCAGCCGCCCGCGATCCAGCTCGACGATGCGCGTCGCGACGCGATCGAGAAACGCGCGGTCGTGCGTGATGAACAGCAAGCCCGCGCGCTGCGCGATCAGCAGTTCTTCGAGCCAGCGAATGCCGTCGAAATCCAGGTGATTGGTCGGCTCGTCAAGCAGCAGCACATCCGGCTGCACGACGAGCGCGCGGGCCAGCGCGACGCGCTTTTGCATGCCGCCTGACAGCGCGCCGACGCGCGCATCGCCGTCGAGACCGATCTGCGCGAGCGTCGTGGCGACGCGCGTGCGCCAGTTCCACGCGTCCGTCGCATCCAGCGACGATTGCAGCGCGTTCATCCGCGCGAGCAGCGCGTCGTGCTGCGCGCCTTCGGGCGTTTCCGCAAGCGCGTGCGCGACCGTGTTGTATTCGTCGAGCAGCGCGCTTGCGTGCGTGAGGCCCGCCGCGACCGTATCGAACACCGACACGTCGGCGTCGAACTCGGGTTCCTGCGGCACGTAGACCGTCACCAGATTTTGCTGGCGCGTGATCAGGCCGTCGTCCGGCCTGGCCAGTTCGGCGACGATTTTCAGCAGCGACGACTTGCCCGCGCCGTTACGGCCGATCAGCCCGACGCGCTCGCCGGCTTCGAGTGAGAAATCCGCGTGATCGAGCAGCGCGACGTGGCCGAACGCCAGTTGCGCGCCCGTGATGGTGTAAAGCGACATGGAAAAATAAGGAAACCAGCGATGAGTCAGAAGCGCTCATTGTACCGGTCGATGGCGCGGACACTGAGGCGATACGGCCCGGCACGACGGCATAGGACGAATCGCATGGGCGTCGGTCGGCTGCGGCAACGCAAAGACCGCGAAGTCCAGGTCTCGCTCGAAGGCGCGAAGAAAGTCGCGAAAGCAGCCGGCAGCTGGCAAACGCCAGCCCCAAGCCCGCGTTGCAGATGCGAACGCTCCATTCGCGCCGACGCTTACTTCACGTGGATCGTGATGGTCTTGCTCATTCCCGGACCGTACGAACGATGCGCGCCGTCGCCGAAATCGAGCGTCAGCGTATGGTCGCCCGGCGGCAGCGTGAGTTCCGTTTCCGTCTGACCCTTGCCGAAATGGAGCGATTTGTCGTTGGCGGGAATGACCTCGCCCTTCGGCAGCGGCTGGCCGTCGACGATCAGGTGGTGGTGCCCCGTGCGCTCCGTCATCGTGCCGGCGGGCGCGACCTTCATGCCGTCGACGGCAAACTTCACGTGGACGGGATTGCTCACGGTCGCGCCATCCTTCGGCTCGACAAAGGAGACGCTTGCAGCATGCGCCACGCCCGACACGACCAGCATGCCCGCGCACGCTGCGCCGGCCAGCCATCTGTTGTTCAGCATCGTTTTTCCCTCCTTGTTGAAGGTGACTCGAGAGGCGCGAGGCGCACCGACGTGGGCGCGCCATGCAAAGCGGCGCCGCAATCGAAGAATAGACGCTCGCATCGCGCCGCACGCGAGCCGGATAGCCCGCCGCGCGTGCGCCTCTGCATTGATTTAGAACGATAAACGGAACGGGGGACTCAAGCCTTCCAGCGAATTCCGGTAAGATTGCGGGTCGCCGCTGGACGCCCAATAAAGGGGCAGAGCTGTGCGGATATTGCGTTGAATCGATGAAGAGTGTGTGTCGTGAGTGAAGTGATCGAATACAAGAGCTGGGTCTGCCTGATTTGCGGCTGGATCTACAACGAGGAAGAAGGTTTGCCCGAAGAAGGCATTGCGGCCGGTACGCGCTTTGCCGACATCCCGGATAACTGGCGCTGCCCGCTGTGCGACGTGGGCAAGGCGGAATTCGCGGTCGTCGAGTTCTGAGCGGGTCGACAGGCGTTGATATTGCGCCGGTGTAGCGCTGATCCGCGGGCGCTCCGGCCAGTCTCCGAACCGCTCCGTCGTGCGTTATACTCTTCGCTCGTCGGCGGCTCCTCCCCGTAGTTCAATGGATAGAACGAGTGCCTCCTAAGCGCTAGATACAGGTTCGATTCCTGTCGGGGGGACCAGACAAAAGGCTAGGATGGCCACCCAGCAAGGCCCTGCGGTCAATTTGGCGTAATTTTGGCGTAACACTAGTCTTTTCGCGAATGGCCTTTTGAAGCCTTCCGCTACAGGTTGCCCGAACTATACCGTCCGCAGGTGGCGTGTTTCGCGTCCCAAAAATATAAAAAATACCTCATGCCAATCCCCCTAGCCGTCGACCAGCTTCTTTCGGACAAGCGCCTTCGCAAAGCCAGTCGGCGGCGCTGGCGCGAGATGAAAGGACGCGCACGGCTCGCCGAGCAGCGCCGTGTGAACAAGCTCCGATTTGGAGACTATTCTCGAATTGTCCGCATGCTGGCCGATTGTTGCACGGCCGATCTGAAGCTCCCGCGTACGGGCGCTAAGGTTGTCGTCCCACCGACCTTTTCAATTATCGATGACCCGGTCACGGCGCTGCAGGTAATCCTCTCGTTCGCAAAGCTGGCTCGCGAGAACCGGCTGCGGACGGTAGAAATCGACCATAGCAGAATGCAGGTCTGCGACCTCGCAGCGAACGCAGTTCTCGATCTCGTCGCCAGCGAACTGTCGACCGAAGCACGCCAAAGGGGTTCAAAGATACGTTTCTTCGGTCGCTATCCCATCCCCACGCATCTGAAGCGCTTTGTTCAATGCATAGGGATTGTGAAGCAACTCTCAATCGCGCACGAAGTGCCCTCTCCGGAGGAAAAAAACGGCGTGCGGGTTTTTGACAAGCGAAAGCGCCATTATCATGATCCGGTCGACCCGACCCAAGCTGACTTCAAATCGCGCGTCGCCGTAGATTTTGTGGACCATATCAACGGCTGCCTCAACGATCATGGACGAGCGCTGACGCCGGCAGCAGTCCATAAGCTTTGCGTATACATCGGCGAAATCCTCGGGAACGCGGAAGACCACGCGGGATTTGAGGACTGGACAATTCAAGGCTATCTTGATAACGCCGTTAACACACCCATGTGTGAGATAGCGATCTTCAATTTTGGAGCGTCTATCGCGGAAACGCTGACTGGGCTTCCAGCGGACAGTTATACGTGGCGACAAATCAGTTCGTATGTGTTGATGCATCGAGGCGCCAAGTTGTTCCGAGCTGGCTGGCGGGAACGAGATTTGCTTACGTTGATTGCCCTACAAGGGAACGTCAGTTCGAAGAACCGCTCCGAAAAGGACACGCGCGGGCAAGGTACCGTTGATCTGATTGAGTTTTTTCAAAAGGTCTACGAGGAATGTGCGAAAGATAGCGGAGAGGCGGCGAAAATGGCGATACTGTCGGGAAGCACGCACATCCTATTTGATGGCAAGTACCGACTGAGCGGATCGCCTGAGCGTGGTAAAGTTATTGCGTTCAACGCAGAAAACACGTTGTACAAGCAGCCGGATAGTTCATATGTTAAGTCCTTGGGCACGTTGAAATTTCCAGGAACCATCATTAGCATCCGTTTTCCCCTAAGTACGACCAGTACGGTTGCTTTGGGAGTGAACAGAAATGAGCCAAACCGTGATTGATTTTGGAAAGTTAGAGGGTCCCGTATTTACAGGCCGACCGAGAGGCGAGCAGCTTCGGACGAAGCTCGGCGTCGATGCGCTTGACGAATCTGATCAAGTAGTCGAGGTAAAAATTCCCGACACGACTTATTCAGTAAGTAGTTCATTCGTCTTGGGCTTGTTCGGGAAAAGTGTCGTTCATGCGGGAAGCAAGCAGGCGTTTTACGAAAAATTCCACTTCCAAACGTCCCAGCTATTTCGAGACGTCGTTGATACCTGTGTAACGCGTGCACTCCAAAACAAGACGTTGTTCGATCATTGATCTTGCGGTCCTGGTAGCGCTCGTCTGTAGCTTGCCCAACGCGTCGGTAGCGCGTCCGGCAAGCCAAACGAGCGCAGTTTCCGCACCTCCCGCATCCCCCCTTACTGCTTCGATGGTTGCGCAAGTTGCGCAATCTTCAAGCGGCATCTACGCCGAACTCCATAGCATCGCCGCTGACGTTCGCGAGAGCCATCTAGAATCAAAGAGGGCCCCGAGCTGGACACTCGCGACCACGTTCTCATTACTGGCATTGCTGGTATCGCTCGGCTCCGCCGCCTATACGGCGGTGTACACCCGACGAAAGGATTCGAGGGCACGTCAGCAGTCGATCAACGACGAGTACTGGCTCCGCAAAATCGTAAGCCCGCTCGTCATTGAACCCTTGGTCAAATGGCTCTTGGAGACTGTCGGCGAGCTTCCTGCGGACTGCTCCGAAGCGACATTTTCGAAAGATGCCGCGTCGGCCTACCGAGATACGTTCCAAGCGCAAATGCTCGTGCACCGACGCAATCTGATCGTTCTCAAGCAGCTTGAGCTCGCCCTGTTTGAAAAGGCTGGCGAGCATCTGGACGACATCGAGGACGGGGTGCTCGACTATTGCGGCGAGAATGCTCTAGAGACAAAGCGCGCCGACGGGTCTGCAGCCCAACCAAGAGGCCCGCTAGTCGCAAAAATCCAAGAAAACATGACTGGCATTCTAGGCGCGGTCCAGCGTTTTCAGAATCGACTCTCATGAAGCGGGACGACGAAACTCATGCTGCGCCTCGCACGGTTGTCAGGCACGCGGCGGACCCAAGGGCCAGCAATTGCGCACCGCGTTCGTCGCGTTCAGCGCGATCTGCAAATGCAACGACAGAACGCGTACCGTCGTGAGCGATAAAGCAGAGAACGTAGGGGCGGAGTGCCGGCTATCGTGTCACCCTCGAGAATCCTCCCGAAACATTGACGGCAGCAGTGCGATGTTAGTCGCCAAGCTTGTCCGTTGACAGTCGTGCCCCATCCAGCGCGCGCAGCGCAAGAAACTTCGCCGGCAACGTCGGGACGAACTTCATAGCATGCGTTTCATCGCGGAGCACGGCCACGATGAGCTCGTTCATATCGAGGGAGTGCTCAACCGTCTTAGTGTGTAGCTGCCCGGCCGCGAGATAGCTAATCGAGCGTCGACGTAGCGGTTCGAGTTTCACTGGCGCAGTACCCTTTCGGTTCTTGCCAACGAGCTGCTCGCGCTGACGGTTGTAGCAGCTGATACAGAGATGCTTGCCGATCAGACGCGTGCAGCCCTGATGACATCGACTGCATACAGTCGTCCCCTTCAGTTGGGACGGGTTAGCGTCCTGAACGCCTGCATGGCGCGCACCGATCGGGCAACCCCTGCAGGTCACGCAGCGCATGCTGGCGTCGCTCGACGCGTCTGCGTCGAAGCCATCTACAAAACTCTTCCGGGCACCCGCCGCCTGACTAAGCAGCATGTTTCCTGCGCGCCAACGTCGGTCGCACTCCTCCGCAGTAATCGAAGCCCGCAGCGGCTCGCATCGAAAGAACTTGCGGCCGGGCATCAGATCCATCTCGTAGTATTCGATCGTCATCTTCATAGTCCCAGTTCGCGGCGCCAGTCGCCCGGCGCCACACAGCTCATGCGCCAGCCGGCACCGCCAATTCTGCGAGGTACGGACTAGCAGCACCCGAGCCCGCGTTCATCCGCTGCACATAGCCCGTGCCACGCTCGAGCGTCAGCGTCTGGAACAGTCCAACGAAGGGGACGTAGTCCACCACAACCTTCGGCACATAGAACACGGACGAAAACGCGCCCTGTACGATGCGCACATAACAACCGGCCCTGATCTGCTCGTTTGCACGGATACGCGCCGTCCCAGCCTCCAGCAAGGCATTGTCACGGTTCTGCGCGGCCAGGATCTCGCGCCGGTTCGTTATCCAGTTCGCCATGCTCGCGTCGCGCACGTTCTGTACCGTCTTAGGCTGGCCGCTGTTGAACGTCGTCACATCGTTGCCGCCCTGCTGCGTCTCGGCGAACGAGCCGCGCATGCCATAGAATCGCTCAGCGCAATTCGGATAGCGCGTCAGATTGACGGATGCTTCTTCTGCCTGCTGGAGTGACACTGCGGCGAACTGAGTCCTGAAAATATCGCTCACCAGTTCAAATTTTGGCGCGCGAATCCAGAAAAAGTTGGCCGTCCCCGCATCGCTACGCGCCACCTTCAGGCTGATGACGTCTTCTCCACTCACGTCGATGGGCATCAGGTTGGGCGCATCATCCTGGATTGGATGTCCAAGCATGTCCTTCGCGGGATTTGGCCGGTAGACGCAATACACGCCGTCTTCACGATCTTCTAAAAAAAGTTCGTTAAACAGACCGACGTCGCCGAAGTAAGTCAACAGGTTGTGGATCGTGCCCTGCTGGTTCTGGACCCCGCCAATGTCGACGACGCCGTTTGCAACCGAGATGTCGAATTTGATTGTGGCCGGGTTCGGCGAATTCGCGGGCATCAGTGACTGAAGAAATGGGTCTACGACCGCACTCACCGTCTGCTGGACAAAGTCTGCCGCCTTCATTGCAGTCACAAAGCCAACGTTGAAGCGCTCGAACAATTTGAAAGCCGAAAGAATGTTTTCTCCAATCACGTACCCTTGGGTGTACATGATCTGGAGCATCTGCATCAACTTGCCGTAATCATTGCCCGAAATCGAGACCGTACGATGCGGCTTGCCGTCCTCCCCCGTAATCTGCTCGCGCTCGACCTCCGAGACGAACCCTCGCATCAGGATCGGAGGTTGGGACGGATTTGCAGCGCCGACCGGATTGGAATGGCGCATGCGTACCTCGATGAAGTCCATCGGCTCTACGCACGCATAGATCGATTCGAACACGCCGTTCTTAAGGTAAGGTTTATCCGCCAGCACGATGGAAAAGCTGCCGGCCGGATCGCGAACCGACTTTGTGACACTCATGCTGCCAAACTCTCCAAGGAACGGCGTCAGGTCAATCGCCTGATTTACTGTGAACGCCTTGTGAGAACCAACTGCGGGCTGCCCAAACAGATTCCAGCTATCGCTGCTCGACTGCGTCGAAGAGGCCACAGCGCTATCGACTGTGTTTGAGCTGGCCGGACCGAAGAGCGTCGCCGAGCCGGGACTTTGCGCCGCCGCAAGATTCCGGTCGACAACCTTATAGAGAGTCACCCGGACGTCGGGCGTATAAAGTTTCACATCTTGTGACATCAATTAACTCCTTGGAGCTTCGGCGCATTGACTTGCGTTGTATAGGTCCGCGTCTGAATCTTTGTCCTACCGTTTACAACGGTGTGCGTGTGCTCATGCCGATGCTCAAACACCTGAGCACCCTTCTCAGTGCTCTGAGCCTGCTTCATCGCAACGCGAGCCTCGTCAGGCATGGGGGTACCGATAGAACTGTTGACCTTCGCCAGATACCGGTCACCCTCCCCGTCGTACATGGCTGACGCCGTTGGACCCCGATGAAACGCGCGCACCACAGCACCCGCGTCGCCATGAAACTGCCTTGCGTACTGGCGCAGCAGCATGTTTTTCAGTTCGCGGGAGTCGTCGATTCGATACGGATCCGGTGCGCGTCCAAACTTCTTCTGGAAGTCAGGCGTGAGCCCCGCGAGCGTCTTGCTGTTGATCTGGAACAGCCCTTCGTCGGCTGTACCGTTGCTGTTGAGGTTGGTCGCCGATGCATCGAAGCTGCTTTCGGTCTGCGCGATCGCACGTGAGACGCCTTTGGGCAGACCAGCTGCTCTATCATCCTCGTCGAGCGCGGCGAGGAACGAAGGCGAAGCGACGGACGCGCCCTGAGTGAGTCCAACGCCGGTCTCACCGTGTGCCACTGCCCAGTCACGCTGAGATTGCAACGCTGACAGTTTTGCGTTCACGTCAGCGAGCGAGCGGCGCGCGGCCGCAGTCGATGCGCGATTGCCCTCGATCCCAGCAATCTTCGGTGCGAGCTGCCTGTGCAACACGTCCTGCTGCTCGAGCAGCGGCGCGGCCGCGTCGTTGTACTCGGCGTTCGCGATGTCCGCCATTACTTGGCGCTGGGACTTCTTGCCGCCACCGGCGAGGAACAGGATACCGGTACGCATGTCATTCATCAGCGGCACCGCCTTGTCGGCAAGCTTCGTGATTTCATTCGCGACGTCAGCAATTGACTTGCGCGTCCTGTCGCCCTCGGTCGACTCCTGGTTCTGACTCGCAACCGCCTTCGCCTGCCTGTCTTTCTCCACGTCGGTAAACGATTTGTCGGCCTCAATCTGGCTCAGGCGTGAGATGCCGGTCGCGTTGACCTTCGTCAGGTCGATACCGAGTCGCGACAGGCGAGAACCCATGCCATTGACGTTCATCGGGTTGGTCGTCGACAACGCCATCGCCTGGCTGATGTTCGTACCCGTCAGATTCGAGAGCGCCGACAGCATCAGCTCCGGTCGACCGGCGTAGACCTGGCGCAGCTTGCTCATGACCAGCGACAGGTTCGTCTGGTTTGAGCTCACGGCGATTCCCGGCGTGCGCAGATGATTCTGCTCAGCGAACCGACTCCACAACGAGCCCGGTCCGAACGTCGCCGCACCGGTGCCGAATGCACCCTGCTCCTCGAGAATCTTCGTCTGGATCGGATCAAGACCGTTGCGCTGACCGAGCGCCGTGTACAGGAAGTTCTGGCCTGCCTCACCGGCGTTGCCGCCGGCCGCGATCGCTGCATTCACGCGCGACAGGATGCCGGACACGCCCTCCGGATCAAGTCCTGGCGTGCGCGACCCGGCAAGGCCTGCAAACTCTCCCGCGTAGCCCGCCGCATTGGCCGCCGTCAGGCCCGTGCGCGTCTGCTGCATCGTGAAGGCTGCGACGGCCTGCAGAACCTCATCCGCCTTCTCGAATGCGCCCGACTTCGCAATCGCTTCGCCGATCATAAGCGCGACGCGGCGGCTACCCTGCTCGTCGCTGGTGACGCCCGCCTGGCGCATCTGTCCGAAGAAGGTTGCGGAGCGAGCCGGATCCAGACCGAAGCTGCGCGCGAACCCGCCTGCAACCCGCGCCTCCGCCGCCAGGGTCTTCGCCTGCTGTCCGAAGATACCCGAGGCCTGCGCGAACGACGACGCCACCTTCTGCGTCTCCTCAAATGTCGCACCGAACTCGCCCGCTGCGTCTTGCAGCGACACTTTCAGCGCTTCGAATCCGACGTTAACGTCGCCCAGTTGACGCTTCATCGTGTCATAGCCGACGTCCAGCCGCTCTGCCGTGCCAATCTTGTCCTTGACTGCGCTGACAGCCTTGCCAATCCCCATTGCAAGCAGCCCGCCGGCGAGACCAGCGAGACCCGCCATCGCGCCTGCGCTAAGTCCACCGGCTGCACTCGCGGCCGAACCCGCAGAGATAGCGTCATTTGCCACCACGCCGAACGGACCTACAGCCCGCAAGCCAGAGCCCAGAATGTTGCGACCGATACCGCGCCACGATACGCCGCTGGAACCTGGCGAACCCGGCGCAGGCGATGAGCTTGGCGACGAACCCGTCGCGGGGGATGGGGTTGGTGTAGGCGCCCGGGGAATTGGTTGAAATCCTGCCCCCGTGCCCCGCGTGACGCGCTCGTACGCGCCGTAGCGACTGGCATGGCGCACGATTGCGCTGCTGAACATCCGAGACCAGTCCAGGTCAAAGAAGCCCGCGCCCGCCTGCCCACTCGCCTGGATCTCTTTAGCAAGCGACGGCACGCCGCGCTTCAGTTCTTCGAACTGCGCGTTGACGCGCTTCAGATCCTCGAGCGAAGTTTTGCTTATTGGATTGAACTGCACCCTGTTCGCGCGCGCGATCGACTCGCCCATTTTGTTGATCTGGTCGGTCAGTTGCTGCAGCGCGCGCTCTGTTTGCGTGCTATCGAGAGTCGCCTCGACGGGAATCTTGACACCGCTCATCGCGGCCTCCCTTCCATTACAGCAATGAGCTCAGCAGCAAACGGGCGGCGCGCCAGGTACGCGAACGCGGAGCGTTGCCCGTCTTCCCGGGTGTACATCGATACATCGAGACTCATCGTCAATTACCTTTTTAAGTGGCGCGGCACGCGCGCCTGAGAGTTGATCGGTAGCGGCTATGACACACGCAGCAACTAATCCGGCCCGCCCTCTAACACAGCCGCCACATCATCCGGCAGCGGCTTGCGCATGTACCAGGCGTCGGACACAGCTCCGAGAGACTCCATCGGCAGGTGACCACGATGCACCGCTCGCACCACCGCATCGAAATGCCTGCCAGTAATTGGCGCGCGCACGTCTACGTCGCGCGCCAAGAGCGCTGGTACCGGGCGATAGGTGATCGGCTTGACCAGAAGCAACCGAGGCCCTTTCATTGATTCCGCCTCGCTTCCCTGCGCCGGCCCGCGTCGACTGCATCAGCGAGCTCGATCAGCGCGCGGTCGACCAGTTCGTCGACTGTGGTTCCCATGTCGCGGGCCTCGCGCTCGATACGCCGGAGCGTGCCGGGCGAGAGGGATTGCGCTACGTCACGGGCGTTCATCGGGACGCCTCTTGCAGTTTGCTCAACACGGACGTCGGCAGCGCGCGGCCAGCGGCATGAGCCTCGTTGCAAAGCTGCACGTCCTGCCGCGACAACTTCCCGGCACGCGCGGCAGCCAGCACACGGCGCAGAATGTCTTCGTTGATCGGTGCGTGCATCACTGCGACACTCGCCGCGTGGCGCGCAGCCTGCTGCTTGAGGTGTTCGGTACGCAGACTCGCGGACTGCGGCGCCGGCGTCGCTTTGACGATGAGTCGCGGCCTCCCGGCGCGCTTCTGGCGCGACTGATACCAGGGTGTGAGTGAGTCGACGAGCTTGTCGAACAGAGATTTGCCTTTTTTCTTCACGACATGAAACCTCGAAAAAACCCGGCCGACCATCGCCAGCCGGGTAAGGTCCGCACCGAGTCATGGGCACGGACGGAGCAAAGGGTTAGTCCTGGGGCGCCACCGACAGGCGCTTCACCGCCTCCGCTTGCTCGACCGTCGACATCAGGTTGAGCAGCGCGGCAAGACAGACAGCATCGCCAGCGAGCGCCTTGGCCATTGCGTGCTCGACAAGGACACCCGCGTGCCGCCGCAGCGGCTTGCAAGCCTCCGAAACGACGTTTTTCATCTGCTTTGTGCGGCCGCGCTCATTGCCCGATTCGCCGGTCCGGTACTTCGTATCCCGGCTGAATTCGTTACCTATCGCGAACTTCATGACCGACCCGATCAGCGCAGCGCGCCAGTGCGGCAGAAAAAGTCCAGGTCCGCGTTCATCAGATAGTGCGAGCGCGGCGTCGAGCCTCGATGCGGGGCATGCTTCAATCCCGTCCGATGTAGCTTCCTGATACCGTCCAGAAGCGCGATTTCTGCCTGCGCGACGTGTACCGTCACAGCCTCGATCAGTGTGGCGGATACGAGTTGCTGCATATCTGCTCGCAGGCGCTCCACAGCCGCCTTTTCGGCGCTATCGTCGATGCCGTCCAACTTCGCGCGCGCGTCGTACAACAGTCCGTTCAGCGCGTCGATATCGGCCGCCAGCGCGACGAACTCGTTGACTTCGCGATCGCTGGATTTGCCGTCAAGGCGAGCCGCAGTGATGGTCGCCCGTCGTGCGGCGCACTCATTGATGCGCGTTTCAAGGCGCTCGACTGCGGCGGCCGCCTCGCCAATCTTCTCGCGGACCTTTTCGTGAATCCGCAGTGCAACGGCGATCCGGTGCGCCACTTCGGCGAAGCGGTCGCCGCCCTGCTCGATGCGGCACACAACGCCAAGCGCCTCGAGCTCGGCATTGACCGCCGCAATCGTCGATGCGGCGATCTCCGTGCCTGCTCCCAGGACAAACGCCTCGTCCTTCGCCTGTTCGTCTGCGATGCCGGCCGCCTCAAATTCCTGCGCCGTCTTCAGGTCGCCGTGAAGTGTCGCGAGCTTCTTGCGCAACTTGTCGGTAGGAGTGCCCGCGACGAGCGCTGCGTTAATCAGCGCGTTCGTCTCGCTGATCTGACTATTGATGCTGGCGATTACTTCCTCGTGTGCTGCATTACCCATATTCGATGCTCCGTTTGCTTGGGGTCTGTTTTGTCGGCGCGCTCAACATGAGCAGCCGATGGACAAATCCTCCTGTCACGACCAAACGGTATGGCGGGATCAGACGGCAAAAAGCTCGTTATCAGACGGGAAATAGATCCGTCGCAGTGGTGTGCGGCGGCAAAGAAAAAGGCCCTCGAGGGGCCTTATCTGGTCGAGCGAGTCCGACGATGCCGGCCTACCGAGCCGGACAAGTTCAGCCGTGAGCACCCGCCGCCGGAAGCGCGGACAGTTCTTCCGCCGCGCGGCGCCGCGCAATCACCAGTTCAGCCTCGAGTTGGGCCAGCTTGCGCTTGACCAGGTGTGTCTGTGTGCCTTGGCTGCTGGCCGCCTCGAGCCGTGCTTTGAACTTTTCAATCTCTTCGACCAGGTACGCCACCTGTGCCTCTGCCTTCGAACCCACCTTTACCTCCGTTTTGGGGCGCGGCCGCGCCGATCGCGGCCGTCGCTCAGATGCTGGCGTAACGACGCGCAGCGACGGCAGCTACAATTAGCGCATCAACGCTCGCGGAGGCGGACATGGAACAAATTGAAGCTGGAAGCGCCGGGCGTCCGGTCAACGGCATGCGCGCTGTACACCCCGGCGAGATCCTGCGCGAAGACTTCTTGCTGCCGCTGGGCATGAGTGCGAGCACGCTCGCCCGCGCTCTGAAGGTTTCGATTTCCAGCGTTGACGACATCGTGAACGAGCAACGGCCCGTCACCGCCGAGCTGGCATTACGCCTCGCGCGCTACTTTGGCGGAGGCGCCGAGTCGTGGATGAATCTCCAGCAGACGTACGATTTGAAGGTAGCGCGGCGAGCGCACGAGCGACGGATCGAGGCGGAGATTACGCCTCGAGCAGCCGAAGAACCTAACCGGTGAAGGCTCGGCAATGACCACCGTAACTATCTGCGTCGAGTCTCGCGACGCCATGAAGGCGAAATTCGTCGCCGCGATGAAAGGAGAGGCACAAGGCCAATTCATCACCTTTCAGTCCACATCTGACCTGTTCCGGACAATGACGCCGTTGCGCTGGGAACTGATCGCAGCCATGACGGGCGCCGGCGCGATGTCGATCCGCGAGCTCGCGCGGCGCCTCGATCGCGAGCAAGAACAGGTGCATGAGGACGTCCGCGCGCTGCTGAACGTCGGTGTGCTCGACCACGCGGAGAATGAGGCTGTCGTGTTCCCGTATGACGTTGTGCACGTCGATTTCACGATCGAGCCAAAGCATGTCGAGGAATATCGACACAGGTGAAGTCTACGCGGACGATATCAGTCCCACATATCCCACATATCTCTGAACGCCTGCTCGATGAAGTCCAGGTCTTCCTTTTCGCCCGGACTTTCTGCTATCAGCTGGGACTGTCGCCGGCATTCTTCAATAAACGCAGGATCGGAGGTATCAGGCAAGCCATCCGCGTACGGTGACTTGCGAAGATCTGGAGGGTTGGGCATGGCCGGCTCCTGGTTGACCAGCTGATTATAGGCGCACTGGCTTCATGGTGAGCGACGCCAACGTGTCGGTCATCTCGTACACCCGGTTAGTGGGATATGCTTCCGATTCGCTCAATCAGAGCGGTCATAAAAACGGAGAAACAGCGATGCCTACAAACGGGTTTTACGCAGTTGAGTTTAGCGCTGCCGTCCAAGGCGCCGGCGGAATTGTCGTTCTCGAGGACGGCAACATTCGCGGCGGAGACGGCGAATATCTGTACTCGGGAACCTATTCAGGTCAGGACGGGAGGCTGAGTGCGAAAATCACAGTCAAGGCGCACAGTCCTAGGGCTATCTCGGTATTCAACACTGTCGGCGGAAAATTTACGCTCGACCTCGTTGGAAATGTGGTCGGCGACGGCTTCCAGGCTTCCGGTAACGCACCGGTGTCCGGCGCCCCGGGCATTACGATCCGCGCCCGCAAACTTGACGACCTCGCACTGTAATAACAGGCGTTAGACGGGGCCGCCGTCGGCGGCTCCGCACCAACACATTTACAGTCTGTTTTTCGACGCGCGCCCTGCCTTGTCTGGCGGGGCTCTCCAGCGGTATCACCGAAGCCTGAGCGCAGGTCGGGCGCATCGCTGAGCCACATGACCGCCGTCGACGAAGCTTTCAGTCGGACTGCTTGATCCAGCCCATCTTGCTGTATGCGGCGGAACACTTGTCGATCTCGTGCTGCGCGATGATCGGGAAGATACCCGGGGTCGACGCATTGCACTGCGCGACCTGACCCGTCTTCGGATCTTGAAACACTGTAGGCGATGCGCAACCCGAAAGAATCAGTGCGCCGATGAGAATGGCCCGTCTCATATGTTCTTCTAGATGTTCAAGTTGTATCGAGTATAGCGAAACGTCACGGCTCCGTCGTTACTGAACGCGTCGCGAGCACCTCCACCCCCATGCGGGGTTTCACTCGCCCGAGAGACGCACTATTATTGGCGTCTGCGGAAATTCGTCTAATGCCTGCTTATTTAATGCGCAAGCAAAATTCGCATACAGCTTTGTTCGTCGTTTCCGTATTAGACAGAAAATGAGCCCAAAAACGAAAGTGCGTACCAGCCTGCCAAGCCGTGCGCGATTTCTATGTTCCGGGGAAAAATGAAAACGTCAGATGCTCTCAAATTGATCAAAGGTGCCGTGGAGGATGTAGAGACCAAAGGGCAGACAGTAGTTGCAACAGTGAACCTGAAACAGCTACTCGACCAAATGATCAACGACGCCCAAAAAGAAGAGGCAGGCGTTGTAGTGAAAACTGCTGAGCAGATCGGACACGAGCTCGAAGTATGGAAAGCGCGGACCGCAGCAACAACATCACTCGGCGCCGAAATGCTTAAGGCAACGACAGAGGCCGGACAAACTGCGCTCAAGTCCGCGATCCTTATAAACGGCGGCGCCGCCGTTGCAATCCTCGCTTTCGTTGGAAATGCCGTCACAAGGTGGAAAATTGATCCAGGCTCCCCGCTGCTCACGGCAGTCGGTTTCGCCATGTTGACGTTTGTGATCGGTACTGGACTCGCGGGAGCTTCAACTGCCTTCAGATACCTCTCTCAATTCGCGTACGGGACCGCCTTCGACAACTCCAGTAAGCGATGGAGAACGTGGGGTGATCTGGGCAGCCTAGTGGCGGTTTTGCTCGGGGTCGGCTCTTTTGTCGCGTTTTTCATTGGCGGGTATCAGGCATTTCGCGCAATCGTTCAGGCGTGATCCGCGAATAGCCTGTCTAGGGTTCAAATCCCCGACTCTTCGCCATCCCACGTACCAGTCAGTCAAGCAGCGACTGCTGTGTGCCTTCCCCTTCAACTGACGCCTGCGGTTTCCGTGGCGGCAACGGATACGGCCCGGCGCACATCTCGTCGGCCGGATAGAGCTGCAGGAACGAGCGCGCCTCGTCGGTCGATGTGCACGACAGCCAGTCATCGTATCGCGCCGGCGGCACGATCACGACGGAGCGTTTTTCGTCGCCCGGTTTGTGGAAGCGCGTCATCAGCGGATGCTCGTCCGAGCTGACCGTCAGCATCGTGAACGCGAGCGACAGCGAGCCGTCCACCTCCTTCCACTGACGCCACAGGCCCGCGATGGCGAGCGGATCACCGTTTGCCATGCCGATCTTCCAGCGCACCGCTTTTCCGGTCTCATAGTTCGGCTCGAAGAACGTCCGGCACGGAATTAGGCATAGCTGCAGGCTCTTCCACGCGCCGCTGAAACTCCGCTTCTGTTCCACTGACTCCGAGCGCGCATTCATCGTATCGAAGACCTTCACGCCCGGCGGGATGTGCCGGCGCGGCACGATGCCGAACGATGCCGGCACAGTCGTGAACTGCTCCCCGCCGCGCAGGAAGATCGGCGCGTAATAGTCCTTGTAGATCTCAGGCTTGTAGTCGAAGTCCGGCTGCGGGAACAGGCTGAAAACGTCCCAGCGAGCAGCATTCGGATTGGCTTCGTAGCTGGTGCACATGGCGGCCTCCTCGAGCCGCCATGATAGCCCGGAGCGCTTGCGGATAACGATCGGCTAGACTACTGTATATTTATACAGTATCTGCACCATGTCCACACTCACCAATCCCTACGGATCGAAGCGTCCGTGTCGCGAATGCGAGCATTGGGGCGGCACCGTGAACGGAACGTCGCACGCCGTTTGTCTGCGTGGAAACCGAGTTCAGGTGCACGCGGACGGCGAGTATGGCTGCGTGTTCTGGGTGCGTGCGATCGGTTCAGACGACGAATCGGGCCCGAGCCGTGCTCGTGATGAGCCGTGGAGGTGAGCCATGAAACCCAAGGCATTCATCGAACAGGCCGAGCGCGAGTCGAAGCTAATCGACGCGCTGCTGCTCGCGCGCTACTGCTGGTGATTCACGACGGCAAGATGTGCTCGGCCGAGGGCGAGACGTGGGAACTCGATTTCAGTTCTGAGCTGGAGCGCATCGACGAGGTGCTGCAGATGGCGGGGATTGACACGACGCAGCCGCTACATTGTCCGATCAGATGGCGAGATGAGGACGAGGACGGCGACAAATGATGCCGGCGCTGATCGAGCCGGAACTGGCGACGCTCGCCAGACACCCGCCCACGCACGGTGAATGGTCGTACGAGATCAAGTTCGACGGCTATCGGATGATGACGCGGATCGAGAACGGCACCGTGCGGCTCATTACACGCAACGGCAACGACTGGACCGGTCGCATGCCGAAGTTGCGCGATGCACTTCGGAAGCTTCCGGTAAATGAAGCGTGGATTGATGGCGAGGCCGTCGTGCTCAACGCGCAAGGCGTGCCGGACTTCAATGCCCTGCAAAACGCGTTTGACCGGCGCAGCACGGCTGAGATCGTTCTGTACCTGTTCGACCTGCTCTGGCTCAATGGCAACGACCTGCGGACACGGCCCCTGCGGGAGCGCCGGGGGATGCTTCGCGAACTGATGCTGGAAGTAGCCAGCCTGCTACTGCGCTACTCCGACGATTTTGCGAACGACCCGGACTCGCTGCTGGAATCCGCCCGCGAGATCAAGCTAGAAGGCATCATTGGCAAAAGAGTTGATGCGCCTTATCGTTCGGGCCGCTCTCCGAACTGGATCAAGCTCAAATGCCATCAGCAACAGGAATTCGTCGTTGGCGGCGTCGCACGAGGTAGGGCTGGTATTGATTCCCTGCTACTCGGCGTATTCGATCCAGACGGCTCGTTTCGATATGTTGGCAGCGTTCCACCCTACTTCACCAGCCACCAGGCGTCCGCTTTTGTGGCCCGCGCGAAGGCAGGCGTGCAGGATGACTCGCCTTTCCACAACTCGCCGAAACTTGACCGCGACCGCGCTTATCTGTGGCTCAAGCCTGAGATCGTTGTCGAGGTTTCGTTCCTCGAATGGACGCGCAGCGGCGAACTGCGTCAGGCCGTCTTTCATGCAATGCGCGACGACAAGCCCGCGAGCGAAGTAACGCTCGAGCCAGCGATTGATCCAGACCGGCAGCCTCCGACGCGCGCACGGGAAAAGTGAAGTTACTGTGGCGACGCCAGATAGCGCAGATCGTCGATTGGGATGATCCGCGACAAAACTTCAACAGGATCATCGGCAAGCACCCAGATGTGGATTACCAGTTTCTGCCGTTCGTCCAATCGATGCAGTGGTCTTCCGCTGCTCCACTCCCAAACCCGCCCGAAACGCCACGCGCGATTGTCCGGCCAGCTCTGACGTTCAGACATCGACGCCGATATGCCCGCTTAGGGCTGTTCACGATTACGGCCGAGCTTCCTTGTATAAAACGTACTTCGCCGAGAACGCTGCACGCGCTCTGGCATTCGCAGGTCCCGGAGAAGTGTCCGGGGGAGTGCCCCCCTCCGTTGCAAGACGCTGAATATAAGTGATATTGGTCAATATGCCGCTTCCCGCACTGCTTTTGACTCTATAAAGCGCCCACGACGCAGCGCCGTCCTGGGGAGCAGCGAAGTGCTGGACTAGCTCAGCTCGCGCTCTGCTCCCGTCGCTCGCGGTCCATACGAGGTCGGGCGTTATCTCCACGTGGATCTTCTCCTTGCGGGGGAATAATTGCCCAGCGACCGTTACCGACACTTCCAGTGAAGTGTCTTCGCTTCTCCAGCTCGACTGTTCTCCGGAAGACACCGTCGTCGGCGCGAAACTGATGGTGCCATCCGCGATGAGGACGGCATATTTGCTGGCTTCCGGCGGCGGCGAGATCTGAGCGAGCGCTTTGTCTGAAAGCGTGTTCATGACCACTTCGTCTCGCGGAACGGCCGTCATATGGTGCGCCAATGCGGCCGCCGAGGCCATCGGCTTGTAGGGGACCCATGTCGTGGTGCCGGGTGACTGTTCCGGGCCCAGTTCATAACAGATCGCAAAGCCTGAGGACGTTGCGACAAACACCTTCCCGTCCGCAACAGCAGGAGGTGCCCAATGGCCGATACTCGGTATCGCTGTGTCCCAGAGTGGCTGGAATGTCTCGGCGTTGAAAGCATAGAGGCGCCCAGGAGGCGGGAGGTTTGTCGCTGGACCAGTCGGAAGCACGGCCCATAGGACTGCGCTGCCGGGGTGGTTCCCGTTCGTCGATACTGAGATCATCCCGCCGGGCATCGCATGGAAGGTCTCCAACGCCTTGACGGAGCCTCTAAGCGGACATCCCGGGCCGCTCGAGCCCCCGGAGCAAGTTTCAAACTTTCCGGTTAACGTGTTATACGAGTAACGCCGGAGGTAGTCTTTCTCGCCCCAGACGTACAAGTACCCGTAAGTCCGATCCGGTCCACGCCAATAGGTGGGAGACCCGTGAAGATGAGGCCCTAAGTT
Source organism: Paraburkholderia diazotrophica (assembly GCF_900108945.1). Classification (GTDB taxonomy): domain Bacteria; phylum Pseudomonadota; class Gammaproteobacteria; order Burkholderiales; family Burkholderiaceae; genus Paraburkholderia; species Paraburkholderia diazotrophica. The sequence goes on from NZ_FNYE01000004.1 coordinate 184,131, forward strand.
CCATGTGTCGTCCCGCCTCGCAGGATCATATTGGTTCGTTGAAGCAGTGAATTCTTGCCTTTGCTGCAGTGTGCCGCGTTCGAGGGCAAACATGAAACCCGCCTTTCCTCCGCCTATTACAGGGCCGCCCCCCGGAATGATCGTCATCCCGCCCGCGCCAAGATCTGAGTCGTTCTGTTGCATTAGGACGGAATCGAATGGAACCGACGTGGCAACGGGAGCGAGCGTACTGCCGGTAGGAAAGAGTTTTACGAAGGTGTCGCCGTATTTACCGTTGACGACGTCTGCGGTCCCATTACCTGTGGCGAAATAAATATTACCGTCCGGATCGGCGGCCAATCCTCCACCGCCTTGCCAAATCCCAGCAGCATCATCGGGGTGGGACCGTGTATACGGGGTCCGCGGAGGCGCATAGTCCTTTGAAGTGTTGAAGGAGCCTTGGAAGCTGAGGTCGGTAGCACTATAAGCCATTACCCAACCGTGATATTCGAGGTAAGCCTCGGAGCCGGCGATAGAGCCAAAGGCAACGTACACGGAGCCGTGATCGAGTAAAAGCGCCGGATGTTGCCGGTGAAATGGCCCTTCAAAAGAAACAGTTTGTCCGTTCGTTCGATAGGTGACCGCGCGGATCATGGTCCTCGCGACCTCTTTGCCCGTACGGGTATCGAGTGCGACCAACCAGAAAGCTACGTCCAAGTTTTTCAAATCGGTGTCTTGAAAAACGGGCGGCGTGACCGTGCCATCGCTCGCCTGTCTCGGCGGCGGTGGATGGGTACTGTCCGGGTCAGTAGCTGTGTCAAGTTTCTGATTTTTCGTAGCGAATACGACGTAAATCCGATTACTGGCTGCGTCGATGACCGGAGTCGAGTCAATGCCGAAGCTCAGATTACGCCTTCCCAGATCGCTGTCTACCAGCGCGGTGCTCCAGATTTCGTTTCCAGTGTCTGCGTTTAGTGCATACACCTTGTTGGAAAACAGCGCGCCGACGAACACCGCGTTGGCAGGCCGCCCCTGAAACTCGACATTCCGAACGTACAGTGGTTGTCCCTGCAACCATCCGTCAATAGGATGCTGCCACTTAAGTTTCATTCCGCGGGCGAGAACGGCAGCAGGGGTGAGTGTCGTTTCATACGGGTAGACGCCCGTGCGGAAGTTGTCATTGTGTTGTGTGACGACATTACCACCGCTTCCACAGCCAACCGTCACATCCGACGGCGTACTTTTGGCGCTGCCGGACACCTGCACCGCTTCAACAGTATCGTTCTCATTGAGCACCGTCGGTGAGCCGATACCGAACTTCACAGTGCCGCCGTTGCCGTCGGTTGCTCCAACGAATGACCCGTTGTGATACAACATAACCGTGGCACCCAAGTCCGTGTTGGCCACGCTGACGTAGTGGGCTCCTGGGCAGATGGGATTGCCTAGTATCGGGATATTCAGTGAGCTTTTCGGGTCAACCGGCGCAGACGGAGGACTGGTAGTACACAACTTCTGGGTTGCTGTGATTCCTGGGACTGCCGGCGGTATGTCGACAATATTGCTATCGGCGTTCGCCAGTCCAGTAACAACAGTTCCCCCGACATTAACGGCGATTTCGGCACCGACCTTGAGGTTACCGACGAGGACCTCCGTGCAGTTCTGACACGGCTGCTTTACCGTCGGCGCGGGCGGCGGATTAGGCGCTTGCTTCTCGCCCAATGGGGCCGAAAATGGACTGATTTCTTTGGGTGGGGTTGCGTTTGCAGGACACGCAATTTGACGAACAACGACGCTGCGTTGATTGCCGGCAAGCGCGGCGGTCGTAACCGCATCCCAATTGCTGGTGTTTTCGTTGCTTCCTATGGTCGGTGAATTGTCAGGGAGCGGGTTAGGAGGCGGCGGAGGAAACTCCGATACCTCGACGTGGGTGCTCTCCACCATGTTCGCTGCAGGCACCACCTGACCGCATTGGTACACGTCCGGGAGTGCGACTGGCGTCGTAAGTGGATCGGGGTAACCCGTTACCGGCACAGAATCGTAAGATTGTCCGCCTTCGATGGAATTGATAGTTTGTGTTGCGGTGATGCTGTCGCTGGTATCTAGCGGCCTAAAAAGCTTGACAACTCCGGGCGGGTGCTTGTCGAGGGGTTGATCTCCAATGACCTTGCCTTTCGAGTAGATCCGGATGCGTGCGTGCTTGACGTATGTATCGACTTGCACCGTCAAAGCGCATTCATGGATTGGCTGATGGACGAGAGGCGGTGAAATCTCAGAAGGCTCGCGCACGAGATGAGAGGGGTCATTAGGCGCTTGAGCAAAAGAGCACCAACTCGCAATTAACGCAACTAGCATCAAGAAGACGCGTTTAGCCCGCGACAGCTTTCGCAGACTCAAAAGCAGATCTCTTCTTACCTTCATTCTTGCTGCTCCTTTGGCGCTGAATGGGCCGGGCGCAGTAAAGCACCTCCAAAGTCTGGAGCGGGATAGGTCAAAGGCAAATTAATGGACCTACTGGAATGGGAGGTATCCTTTGGATGATTCTAGGATGCTATTTCCCGCTGTCAACCAAACGTCGAGCCCCTGAAATCGCCACGTTAGATCCTCGAGGGAGTAGCTTTTTCGACGAAAGATATGCTCGCTTTGCACCCTATCAAACCAGGTGAGCAACGAGTCGCGCAACGAGCATTTCGCGACGCTCTCGTCCTTTCCGGGCGCAGGTCGGGCTTTCCGTAGTTTCGGTAGCACGGCTTTGTGCATGCACTTTGCCTCAAGTGCCGCCAGCCGCCCCACGGATGATCTTTTCATCGGGTTGCGAACGGTTACCTCGATCTCTTGCCATCGTTCATCCCCGCACGACCACAGCGGCGACAGTTGTATCGGCCAGTCGGCGCCGCTCCATTCAGGTGATCAGCATGACGGATTGCGCAACTCACGGCATTTTTATGCCATTAATTGCAATGCCGCCAATAACCGTTAGCGGCATTGCAAGCGTGCCGGCGTGGTTCGTTTACTGTGTGGACAAAAGCTCTTTTTGGGTCGCTGGAGTGGCAACGGTCCTGAAAGGAGAGACGCAGACGCGTGATTCCACGCGTACGCATTTTTAATGGAGGTGTCCCATGGCTTTCAACAATGTCGGTCCATTGACGTTTTTACCGCCTGGAGGGGTTGCGTTTTGGAATTATAGCTATGGCGGCGGCGACCAAGGTACCCAGTTCGCTTCTGCCGATATCAAAATTCCTAACGAGGGGGCGGTGCACCTAGCCGACCAGCAGCGAAAGCTGAAGGATAACAATGGCAATGCCACCTACTTCGTGAACGTTACAAACCAAGGTCCCGGCGGCTGCTTCCACAACCTTCAAGGGGGAGGAATGTCATGAAAATGACCATTGTCACGGACAGCAACGGCGAACTGGTCGGCGCCGTTCACGGCCACACGCTCACGGAAAAGCAAGGCGGCGTGGAGGCCAAAGTCTCATTCCCGTCGAGCCACAAGTTGCACAAGGTCGAAGTCGAAGACGACATTGCCCGAATCACTGACCCAGACGAGTTTCATAAGAGACTGCTCAAACATGTGCCCAAATCCTGACGCTCGGCCATCGATTCGCTGAGCGTGAGCACGCGAGTTGATGGTCCGATTTGCCAGTTGTGTTGTTGTTCGCAGCCAACCCGGTCGGCCAGTGGAGTCTCACCGCGCTCGCCGGCTTGCCGGGAGCGGCTGATGTCCGGAGTGTGCTATGAGTGGCCACATCACTTGGTACCACGCACCGGATTGGCGTCTGTCACGTAGTCAGGCTGGGCCGATTCTTGCCCGATGAGACTCCTCTGTTATGCCACGGACCGACGCCGCCCGCCAAACAACACACTGTGAATCTATTGAGCGTCTGCCGATTGTCCCTCCTGGCACGACTTCGACCGCGCGCACCATTCTCGGGCGCGGGTCGGGCGCAGCTTACTTGCGCAAGGCCCCGTCACCCGCAAACTGTTCCGATATGTGTGCTAGCGCACATAAGGAAAGGTCCGTGCAAAAATCATCAGATACTCTTGGACGATAGGCAACCCAGCGCCCAGCGTAGTAAATGCGTTGCGTGGCCTATGAGGAAAACCCGTTTTCGTGGGCAGCAACAAACCCCAAGCCCTTCGCAAGCGGTGAAGCATTTCGACTAACCGCAAATAGCAGATATGTAGGCAGTTCAAGATGAGGAGCACCGTCGTGAGAGATCGCCTCCGCCTTCTAGAAACCGCCAGACTACTTACGCTTCTCGCCCTGTCGCTTCTGGGTTCTGCCGCTCTTTCGCAGTCCGAACTTTCTTTCGGTCCGGTTGGAGGACCTGGAGGACAACCATTCCGAGATAGCGTCGGAAGCAACTCGCCTCGTGGTCCGTTAGTTCGACTTGTCGCGTTATATGTACGCTCTGGCAACTACGTTGATTCTATCACTGCTCTTTACGCTCCGATCGGAAAGGAACAAGACTGGAATGCATGGTCTTCGTCCACGCGGCATGGAGGGAATGGCGGGGAACCGTCTAGATTAGATCTTGAGGCTGGCGATTGCATAACGTCCTTGGGAGTGAGATACGGAAAATACATTGACTCACTCTTCGTTAAGACGAAACAAGGTGTGTATCGGCGTTGGGGTGGAAACGGCGGGAACACGGACTACGTCTACACGGCTCCGGCCGGAATGTGTATTGACGGCTTCCTCGGGCGTGCAGGAGACTACTTGGATGCTGTTGGCGTGTTTATAAAGTGAGACTCTTATAAACTGGAAGTAGAGAGCTTTAGGCGTCGGCAACAAACTCGCGCCCGTAGTCTGCAATGAATGGGGCCGACCATCAACAATTCCGAGACACGATTCCTTCGCCAATGTGAGGGTTGCGCGGCGCCTTTATCGGTGGGCGTTTTCGGGAAACGTGTGAGGCGCGTGTACGGAGGTCGGGCGCGCCCTCGATAGGCTCGACGGGCAACCGACTCGTTTGCGCCGTCCAGGAATCACCTGCGAGTGTCCGTTCCCGGGCCTACGTGAGACGATCGTCGTTATAGCTTGGCTCTCTGCCCCTCTGCGGCCGGTTAGCCAACCGTATCGACCATGTTATTGCGACAGCCCTTCTCGTTGCTGGATTATGGACTCGGCGGATTGGGCGGCGACAACTTATCTTGGCCGATCGGCCGTGCTGCTTGTCGCTGTCTAGCGGATGGCGCGACACGCTTATGCACTCGTCAATCTTTCCTTTCGGGCCAATTGTGAGTTCAGCGGGACGACGTGACAATTCCACCGATTCGGAGGGCAATCATGCCAAGTGTCATTCCATTTCCGTCTACCAAAATTCTCTTTTACGCAGACTACTCAGCGACGCACCTGCTCTCTGTTCCCACCGGTGGCACCAACTTGCGGAAAACCACGACCGAATTTGGACTTAGCATCCTAAAGGAACTGCTTGAGGCATCATTGATCCCAAGCGTAACTGTCGATCTCGTTAATCGATTTTGGGAGTTAAACGAATTCGGGGACATCCCGGAGAATACGACGCGGAAACATCCGCCGACCCTACTGACGCCAGACCTTCTGAAACAGTATGGACAGATATGGTTTTTTGGGCAGCATCTGGGGAACTTCAACGATTCCGAAATGGTTACGAGCAGCGGCGGTGTAAGAACCGCGCCAGATCAAAATGGCTATCCAGAGAGTCTGCTGTCTTCTGACGAGCTAACCGCGTTACGTAACTGGATGGACAATGGCGGAGGAGTGTTGATTCTGGGCGATCATTCCAATATGGCGCCCGATGGGTTGCTCCATAACCTGGGGTACGCGCTAGGTCGGACCATCCCGAGAGCTGGGCAGATGCGCAAATGGTTCGGCACGGACAGTGGCTGCGCATACGTGACCCAAGGTGGGCCAGTGATTAATACTTCAGGAGACGATTCGGCCATGGGGCTCATGCCCAAACAGGCTGATGGCGTTCCCCAAACAATTTATCCATTCATTTGGGAAGTAGTTACGCCATGGACGATCGAACTCCACTGGCATCCGCTTTTTCAAGGCGCACCAAGCGACGACGATCCGACGGGAATCATCACCGTCATGGCGGACCACGGCCACGAAGGGGTCGTGACGTTGCCGTCCGGGTCGCCCGACTTTAACGACGCCGATTGGCCACGAGCCGCCAATGGGTATCAACCGATGCCAACAATCGTGGCCCGAGGCGTCAATCAGAACAACGGAGAGCGGATAGATTTGATATCTGCATACGATGGCCAACAGGCAGGTGTTGGCCGCATAGTCGCGCATACCACGTGGCACCATTTTGTAAACGTCAACCTTAACGGGTTCCGCCATCCTGATGGTTCGCCCGATGAGACTCTTCAAATTCTCAGCCAATACTACTTGAATCTCGCATCGTATTTGATGCCACGGCGAGACCGCGCAGGAACATTGGGCATGATGTTGCAGTTAGCCGCTGGTAGCTCGAACATGCGTGATCTTGTGGGTGCGCCACTCGACATCATTGGTCGCGCGGCGTTTGAACATCTTGGGAAGCTTGTCACCCGAGGCCAGATTCATGATCTTATTAATCTCTCAGTCGAACAGGTGATTCCGCCAAATCAGGATTCGCTACAGTTACGGCTTCCCAGCCGCGAACATCTCCTCGGAGGTTTGATTGCGGAGCACAGATCTTCCTATGAGCCTTGTGAAGGCGCAGATTCGCGCCAGATGCATGCGCAGATGGCCTGTGCCGCGCGCGGGATAAAGCGAGCATTACGTAGTCGCCTAGAGGAATATGCGACGGAAGCTGAAAATATCAAGAAGTTATTGGGAAAGATATCTTACTGACCTTTATGTTAGTACTACAGCCGTAGACGCGTCTATCCGTCGCTGTCCGACGGGATGCCGGAACAGGGAACAACAGATTCAAGATCTGTTGCTTGACACTCGCCGTGCACCTATCCGTGAGGGTTTCCGGAACGTGCGTGATCGCCCGGGCGCAGGTCGGGCGCACCGACACGAACGAGCGGGAACTCGCACGGAAGGCCCCATATGCGACGACCGAGTTCGTCAGAGAGAACCGGCCGGCCGAATCGGCGAAAATTTGGAGCTTACTGCTACTATAGTCGGCACGACCATTCGTCGATGCCACAACATACAGGCGCCGGGGCTATGAGAAGCAGAAGCACGTTCAACGAGTCTGAGGCGCCTTGTCGCGAAAGACCAGTGCCGACTCTTCGGTACAAAAGCACGTTCGCGGACAGCTAAGAACCCTCGGATTCTACGTGAGCGACTTCCCGCGTGATGCCGAGGGATTCACCGTCACTGATTTCGACAATCTCGTGGGCGGCGGAACTATTTCGATCATTTGCGCCGAGTTGAACTCCTCGGAGCTCCCCATGTCGGACACGTCGCTGCCACCCAAAAGCGTACGCGAATAGCCGCATCGGATCCCGCCATACCAGCGGCTTACTGACATTGGGTGTAAGTCTGGCTCCCGTTCTGTTGCGATACGCAGTTATGTGACGGCTTGCCGTTCACCGCTCCAAGAATGCCTGCCATTGCACGGGCTCGTGTTGCACGTTCGAAAGTATTATGACCACCGTTGATGTACTCGAGCGCCTGATCGTACTGCTGTTGCTCCTGTCGGGACGTTTGATTTCGCTGCACTGGGTGTGCGCCGCCGATCCATTGCGCGTGCACGGACATCGAAATGCTCGATGCGAGTACAAACGTGAATGTAACGACTGTAGTTTTCATTATCGCCCCCATCTGTGTATCCGCTCGAATGGCGGTCAGAATCCCACCTTTTGATGGCTGGTCCAGGCCATCACGTGAGCCGCATTCTCATCAGACCGAAGGCAGCGGTCTGTGTGCTAACGAACACGCTAGATGAGCCCATGCCAGCACTGGGCCACTTGCTGCTCATAACGCGGTCCCGGACCCTCAGCCGCAAGCGGTTGCGATATGTGTGCTAGCGCACATAAGAAAGCTCGATGCAAAAATTACAGAATAGTCTTGGAAGATAGACAACCCGGCCAATGTCTGAGACGGACGCGAGAACCGTGACTCATTAGGGCTTTCGATCAAGGCGAGCGCGCAGTTCGCAATTGCACTAGTTAAAGACATCGTCAAACCTAGCATAAGCGATTCAACTCGTTCGAGAGTCCGATGCACCAGTTTTTGCCGACGGGGCAATGAGGGTAGAACGACCTCAAAGGACAAGCCGTGGCCATCAACAATCCGCAGGAACTTGAATCACAAGGTACCGCCCGCGCACCGGAAATACCCGCCGTCACTCGGTTCTGGCTCTTGGGGGTCGCAGTTCTCATGGCTGCAGTCGCGACATATGGGATGTGGCGACTTCACTCGGAATACCCTAAACATTGGGCGAGCATTCTTGCGCCAGTTGCCGCGACGGAATCGCCACCAATAGGTATTCAGAAGGCCCTTGAAGCTTTGGGTGATAATTCTGGACCAAAATTCGGTGCTCAGCTACCTCTCGTAGAATTCATTCAGGCAAATGGCCATCGAGTCGAAGTCTCAATGGTCGAGGGGCAATTCTTTGACCAGTCGATAGAGCCGCGCAACGTCTGGCGAGATCTCGGAGAAAGCATGCTGCTGCTTTCCTCGGTCGACGAGCGTAGAGCTAACATCGGAGAATTCAACCATGCCGCAACCGCCGGGTGCGGGATTAAGCAAGAATCACGAAGCTTTCAGGAAATCGGAACGACTTCGATTGATCCTTGTAATGATATCTATCGCAAATCCTTCCACATCCGTTGGCTCGCAAGGCTCTCAGCCATCGTTGAAACATCGGGGGACTCTGCTCGCCAGCCATGTTGGAATAGCTATGGCATTGCCGTTGCCGAGGGTGACTATCAAGCCTGCGTTAGCAATGCCGTCTCGGATGGCTTGAAATCGCTGTTTTCGGAAATGCGCCGTAAACAGCCCATCGATGCGCTGGTCATGCCGGCAGTAGGTACCGGAATAGGAAAACTGAGCAAGGCGGGTTTCTACAACAAATTTCTTGGGGAGGTATTGATCGAAGAACTCAAAAAGCCGTATGACGTCACGTCCAAAATCTACTTGCAGGTTAGGCGTGGCGAAACTCCGAATCGCTGGCCCGAAACCCGAGTTGCAATCGCACATGCCGTTTCGGCCGCGGCAACGAAGTGGGACTTCGACTCGGAGCATAAAAGTCCCGATTCTGAGTGGCTCTCTCTAACCGGCGTCGCTATCGGGTGCTGCATGATCTTGGTTTTCCTTGCCTTCGGTCGCCCTCTGAAGATCGTGTCAGATATAGCGCCCTTGATCGACCACCCGAATCCCCTGATTTTCGTTGCTTGGATTTCCGCCGCGGTGGGACTCGTAACTATGTTCAAATCGGTGGTGGAGTTTTTCCCAGCGACTTCGAGTCCATACCTGCAGGTCGTTGTAGGAATATTAACTGCATTTCTCTGTGGACCTCTGATTCGCGCAACAGATGATTTTAATAAGTCAATTAAGCTTAAAAGAAAAGCGAAATCAGAAGCCATGACCGAACGACTTATCAACGAATCGAACGAGTCAGGATCATGAACACATCGCTTATGCAGCTAGTGGTCTCTGCTTCGTCGTTGATCATCGCGACACTGTCATTACCCGCAAGAGCAGATTCCGTAACGTTTCACGCTGTGCAGTATGGTTGCGACCTCAAGATCGACGGGCACACCGAAGGACGGCTCGAGGTCGGTACAGCTAAATCGCTCGAGCTCCAAAGAGGTCGAGAATATCTGGTCGAATGCGAAAGCCACGACATCCCCGTAAAACTTTACGCACGCAGTTATGTCTTTTCTCGCGGAGACTTTCGAAACGGTCCACTTCTCAATGACGTGGTGCTCACACCGGTTGCCGTGCTCCCGAACGTCGTTCGGGCGGCTGCCATGAACCAAATCGACGTGACAAGCACCGTCGATAGCGCTGAGGTTAGTTGTCGGACCACCAAAGACCCCAAGGATCAGAGATCAAATATTACGAGTCAGGTGATTCCACAATCGCCGCATCGCATACCCAAAGGTTCACAAATTCACCTTACGGGCGCACCTATGATGCACTGTGGGGATACGAATCTAATTCAGGCAAACGTCGACGGTGCAAAGCGGTGGTTCAAGAATCGGGATTTCGCGTTTTCCTATCACGGAAAGGCTATTACACTCTTCGAGGTCAGTCAGGATCTAGAGTGCTGTTGGATCAATTAGCTTCAACTTTATCAACCTGAAGTCTCGCTAACAGGCGATCAATCTGTTGTTCAACACGCCCGGCGCCTTTACAGGTGAGGGTTTTCGGGATATGCGCGTCAATCCCGGGCGCAGGTCGGGCGCTCGTCGCTTCCAACGGTTTTCGGATAACATCAAGCATCGCCCGAGAGCGATGCGGCCGAGTACGAATCCAAGGACTATAAAAATGAAAAGATCGAGGTTACCGATTGTTTTTGCGCTGCTCCTGTTGACGGGTTGCGATGGAAAGCTGGACAACATCAACGATTGCATAGCCGGGAAGGAAAAACCGGTACCACTCCAAAAAGCGATAGAAGTCGTAAAGGCGGCCGGATTGGAGGTTCGAGAACCCGAGCCTGCCAAAGCAAACGAGCCATCGCCGCCTCGTCAATTCATGCTTCTGTGTGTTACAACGGTTCAAGGACAACGACTCACTCAATCCCTTTCTGTTGACCTGGATGCCAGAACCGTAAACGGCGCATCTGCTGATATCACCCCCGACCAAATCAAATGGTCGACGCCCGAGCGCAATCCCTACAACGGAACGCAGACTAAGGACGTACATAGTCTGAATCGCCTCAACGGTGACTATCGCTCATATACGGAAGGAGCTATATACGCGGCTCCGCCGCCGACGTATGGGTGTACAACCGCGCCCAAACCTGCCTTTTGATTGACGCACTGAACGAAACCGCCTCACCTCAACGGCCGGCGTTCGCTCCGCTATCGCGCGCACGAAAAGAGGTACCCAAAGCCTTCAGAGCTGGATAGGATGTCGATGCGATAACAACAAACGGGGTTCTGTATGGCGTACGGCAAAAAGGCTTTGGGCGCGATCGCGCTAGCCGCTGCGTTGCTCGCCGGCGCGAATGCAGCCAGCGCGCGCGAGATCGCAATCTTCCCGGGCAACGGGGACATGGATCCGACCATCCTCACCAACGAGCAATGCACGCCCGGAAAGCCCGGCGACGGCCTGCGTGCGATCGTTCAGCTGCGCGGCCGAGGAGATTTCGAGTCCTGCTGGCACAAGACTGACAGAACACCCTCCGGCCTGCAGACCATCAACGGCGAGAAGCGCGTTATCGTCGTCTGCGCGCGCGCCTACGGCAAGCGCGACGGCTTTCTGACCAACGACTGCCGTTGGATCGACCAGCATTACTTCCTCGACCCGGCTACTGTGCCTCGAAGCGCATTCGACTGAGCCGGCCGCGTTCGATCCACAGGACGGCGGAACGCCACTACTGTCGAATGTTCCACTTCTCGCTGACACCTCGCATAGCGTTAATCACTCGGGTCGCAACGTCCTGATCAATGTCACTGATCGCGTCGATCAGCTCGTCGAACATCGCCTGCATGCGGGAAACGTCCCAAACGAGCTCGGAGTGCCGCATCGCAAGATTGATGTTCGTCGCCCGCATGCGATTGGCCAATGCTAGGGTCACAGGATTCTTGACTCGTCGCCGGCCGTTATCATCAACCACAACAGAGTAATCGGCCAAAAGCTTGGCATCGTCGACCATTGCAGCCATTTCGCCGAAGAAGTCGATCGCTTGACGAGTTGCAGCTCGATGATGATCCGTTAAAGGCGGTAGCGGCGCATCCGGTCGCGGTACTAGCCGTGCGGCCTCCGCAGCCATATCGCTGTCCTCGTCTCGGACCTGCCGGACCCAAGCGAGCCACGTCATCTTGCCGACGCCCGGAAACCTTTCGCGCGCCTTGCGCGGCCCCTCGACTGCGCCGTATTCGCCGATGTGCCTGCGGATTTCGATAAGAGCTCGAGCGCGCTCCGGATGTGATGGACGGGCCATGATGCTATTTCTAAAGGGTTTATAAACAAAGATACATTCACGACCGCGCGCACTGCTAGACCCTTGCGCGGCGGCGCTTCCCGGCTCGCGGATGGTTTAGAAACGCCCCCCGAAGACGGCGGAAATTGATCAAACATGGTTAATGCATTCCGCGCACGTTTGGGCTACGATATCTTCATCGCTGAGACAACAGCGATCGAGATTGGCGTCTCGACTAGCAAAGGCGGACAACCGCCGCCGGCGGTATTTTTTCGTCCGCACATCGAGCTCCTATGGCTGGGACTTGGTGAGGGAGCGCTTGCGCTCGCCGGTTCCTTTGCTCCGGTACGCCAACCTCGCCATGCTCCCGGCCACCACGATTGGCGTCGTGGGTCGGGTGACTTCACCCAGCAAAGGACTCCTCATCATGCGTCACACTATCACCGCACCCGAATTCAACACTGGCACGCCCGCCGCTCCCGGCGTTTATCGCACGTTGCGCGGCAAGCAAAGCCGCCCCACCTATTCGCTTTGGAACGGCAACGCCTGGCACTGGGACGAATTCAACCAGCAGGCCGCGCGCGAGGCGCGGTACGTCTCGAACTTCCAACGCCGCGCCTGGGCACCTGTCGAGATCCATTGATTCGCTTTCGGGCCGGCCTCGACAGCCCTCGTCCGGCCCGCATGTGACTTTGGCCTGCCGGATATATCAAACCCCGGCGCTGCGCATATATCAAACCCCGATCAAAAATATCCGGGTCGGGGTTTGACATATTTTCCCGCCGGTCAGCCCTCCCCGTTGAGCGTTCGTTTGGCCCGTGCGATCAGCTGCTCGAGCACACCTCGCTCCGCAATTAGCGCCTCATACGCCATGCGTTGCGCGGCGTCCCCGCCGGTAAGTACTGCGCCGCGCGCCGCTCCGATCAGCTGCTCGACGTGCTCGAGCCGCTCCGTCGCACGCGCAAGAATCCGCCGCTCCGCCTCGTCGCACTGCGACGCCATCGCGGCCAGCTCGCCAAGAACTTTTCGAATGTTTTCTGCGTTAGCTTGCATAGCGCCGCTACCTCAAATTTTGCTTGTCATGACCGCCACCGCGCACAGGTCAGGGACCCGGTCATAACGCCAAACCGTTGTCCAGCTTAGGTTTGCGCTCCTCTTATGACTACTATGACCATTATGACCGGTATAGATAGATATAGAGAGACATTCGTCGCTTTCATTCCATGAAGACGGATGGATGCGTATATGTAGATGTCTACGTTTCGAGAAAAACGGTCAGAGTGGTCATGTTGGTCATAACGTCCCGCAAGCCCTTATCTGGTAAGCCTTGCTGCCATGACCGTCGCCGAGGCAGCCGGGCATGACTCAATAGACCGGCCATGAAAAAGCCCGCGCAAGCGCGGGCTGATAGAGAGCGGATCCCAGCTCGACCGCTAATCGGTGATGATCATGTCGAGGGGGAAACCGATGCAGTGGCGGCTGTTCATGCTGCCAAACGACTTCTTGATTCGAACCGGAGCGCCGGTCTTCTTGCTAGCGCCTCGCGGCAAAAAGTTCCCCGGTATCTGTTCGAGGCGCCCGGCGAACCCGGTCTCGAGTGTGGTTCCCTTGAGCGCCTTGTCTCTGTCAGGAAATTCGCCGGTCCCGATGTACACGACGCCCGGATCGAGATCCGCATTCACCCCATACCGATTCAGCGCAGCCTTCGCCTGCTGTTTGCTGATCCTGACCAAACAGTCATCGTCCATTCGTCCGTGTACGATGCGCACGAGCTCGTATAGCGTGGCCCTCGCGCCAACGTCGACATCGACCGATCGCCCAAAGAACGTGCTGAGCGTGGTGTCATCGACGTGACCAGGATCGCGGTCCTCAAAGCGCTCCGACCATTCAAAACCGTCGATCATCTGCTCCGCATCCGAGCGCGTCACCGGCTCGTGTGTGAGCAGTGCCCATGCGCCGGCCAGCAATGTGCCGTACTGGTCGCCATCGCGCTGCGAGCCGAAGCGCGTCGCCGCGACCTCCGCGAACACCTCGATGTTTTTCTGAATCACGGGGAGCAGCGTCAGCGCACGGCGCATGAGACGCGCGGCGATCGTCGGATCGCGCTTGATCAGGTACAAATCCTCCTTTAACGCCTTCCACGACTCTGCCGTATCTGTCTCGCCGTCGCGCTTCGGGCGCATCGCGAGCACAGCCAAACGTTCGACGTCGGCCTGATGCTTGATTCCGACCTGGATCGACGCAAGGCAGAACATCGAGCGGATATGAAACGACATCGATTCGCCGCCGGCCGTGCCCTTGAGCGTGCGCGCCTCCGACTCCGTCGACGCCTGGCGGATCAGCGACAGCACGTTCTGGATCCGGCGGATGTCGCCCTCCTCATTCGATTCGGACTCGTCGAACAGCACCGGCCGCGCGTCCGTGCGCAAGGTTTGCCGAAAACCCGCCTCGGACGAATTGCCCTGCGCAAAGAGGTCACTCCCGTTCATCAACGGGTGCACGAACTCATTGAGCACGGTCGACTTGCCGCAGCCGGCGCCGCCCGTCAGCCACACGTGCGGCCGCCAGCGCAGCGCACCGCATAGCGGCGCGAGCATGACGAAACCCGCGAGCAGCGCAGCCGACCCAGGCGTCGTCCAGCGGAAGCGCTTCGCAATATTGAAAATGCGCTTGCCGTCTTCGTCCGACAGTGCTTCGTCCGCAGGACGCGGCAGCGCCATGTTTCGTGGATACGTGTAGCGCGACGTGATTTGCGAGACTGGAGTGTCGACGCCGTTGACCGAAAGCGTGTCTCCATGATGAAAGACGACACGCCCGTCGTCGATCCAGGCGCCGCGACCGCGCACATTCGAAGGATCGAATACTCCGCGTTTGAATGCGGTCCCTGCTAGGAACGCGATGGCCGAACGCTTATCGATGCCCTTCTCACGTCCATTAGGGAAGTGGCGCTCCCACCAATTGATGTTTGGGTACAACGACATCAGATGACCTTCATTGATGGTCGATGCATTCAGTTTGACAATCGTCAAGCTCGAGTGCGAGAAGACGTGGATTGTGACGCCGTCGAGACCATGTCCAAGAACACGAAAGCCGTGCTCCCGCGACTCGTCGGCATCATCCGCCTGCGCCGCGTCCACCTCTGCGGACGCTTCCGCCTCCATCGCTACGTTCGCAGCCGACTGCGCCCGCCCGAGCACCTCCTGCGTCTTGGCGACCGCCCACTGCGCCCACGGCGCTTCGAGTTCTGCGTCATCCTCATCAACAGCCGGCGCTGACGCCTGCTCGATTGCTTCGCGCACGGCGTCAACACCTTCGAGCACCGCCAGATCATTGAAATCCGTCGGCCGCCGATCGTCGTGCGATGCGTCGAACTGCGGCACCGCCAACTTTCCGTGAAACGCCGCTGCAGCGGCGCGCGCCGACTTCAAACCTGGATTCCCGGCCGTCCATCGATCGTTGTCCGCACAGAAGACCAAAATCGCCTCCCGCAATTTGTCCATCGTGCGAAGAGCGGCCGCGACGGGCTCGAGATTGCCGGCCGAGAGAGCCCCCACGACCGCGTGCTTCGTCGCGACGTGTAGAGACGCCGCCGTTGCAAAGCCCTCACAGATCAAGACGACGGGCCTACCCTCTACCGATTTAGGCTGTCCGATGGTGAAGAAGTTGCCACGCAGTTGGCCGCCTGGAGAGAAATCCTTGCTGCGGCCAAGAAAATTGTCGGAGCCGTCAAAGATCGCCTGCAGCATACGGGTCTCGCCCGCCGCATCACGAATGCGGATCAACAACGCGTTTTCGATCGTGCGCACTTCGCCCGTCGTCGGGTCGCGCCGCGCCCACGTGCCGACGCGCGCACCGCACGGTGTGATCCTTTTGAAGACCAGGTATGGGTGGCCGTCAACGCCACACTCGCGTGCGTCGCCCCACTGGCGCTTGGCATATTCCGCGACCTTCGCCTGCCGCTCGGCGGCCTTCAACGCCTCGGCTGCCTGCCGCTTGGCGCGATCATGGTTGCGTCGGATGAGTTCCTCTGCAGATGGTACTTCACCGGATATTTGCGGACTCCAACCGCCGTCGCGGGCCAGACGTGCAATCGTGGCGAACGTCTTGGGATTGCTGCTCGAAGTGCCTTTGATGGAACGCCACGTCGCCCGCGTGCCGTGATGATCGTATCGGTCGGGATCGACGACGCCTTGCGACCACGAGTCGAACAGATCGAAGGCCGCATCGCCGAACTCGTTATAGAGTGCCGCGCCGATACCGAACCACTCGTTGCGATCGCAATCCGGCGAGACGTATATCAGCGCGTCGCGCGCTTCCTCGAGCGTCGCCGGTGCAAACGGCCGCTGGGGTCGTTCGACAATCGCCTGCGGAGCCTCATTCATGAGCAGCCCCCGAATCGACGATGTCAAGGTATTTTCTATAAAAATTAGTTGTGCGAACGTGACGCCGCACGAGCCATGCTGTAAAATCCATCACTGTAGATTCCCAAGCCGGTGTCCCGCGTCCAACGGGCCCGGCTTTCTTATTTGCCGACGAAACACCGGAGATTAAACACTGCGGCATGAGCCGCCCTGCTGACCCTGCCTAGTGGGCCGATGTCGCGATCCTACCGGCGCCGCCCGGAAACCGGTAGCCGTTGACGCCGGCCGGCGAAGGTGTCTGATTCGTGACAACCACCCGCAAATCCTTGCCCGACGGACGTCCAGCCATCACGACGCCCGATCAAACTTTTTCGCTACCGGGTCAACGACCTACATCAGCGTCAGCCAGCATCGCGCCGCGCATACGCCGAGCGACGGCGATCGCCCAGCATGTCCAGCCGACGGTATATTTCGCGTTGCCCGTCCTCAATCTGCCGTTCGGCAAAGACATCGGCAACCGCCTGACGCGCCAACTCGATGGACGCGTTACCGAGCAGCAAAAACCGGCCACAGCACGCTTCAAACCGAGCGGCATCGAATCGGCCAATGCCGGTGTGCTGCGCCACCTTTAAAAGCACAATCACGAGCTCGAACGGGCTCGCGCAATCTAGCGCCTGGCCGTTGGCGCACACGGTTACTCGCGCCGGCACCCGGCGGTCCCAAAAGGCTCGCAGACCCTGCTGCTTCTCCGTCGGCACGTCGCATGGCGGATCCCATTCAATGCCCCTCTCGTCCGACCGGAAAGATTCCCAGCCCATCGCAGTGAACCACGGGTCAATCATCCCAGCAGCGACCTCGTTTACATCGTCGGCGCTAAGAGTCGCCGGATCAAAGCCGGGCGCCGGGTCGAACCAGTTGAAACTCGTCATCAGATTTGCTCCGCAGCGGAAATATTATTCGTTAACATCCCAAAACTCTCGGTCACCCACCCGCGCACGACGCGCTCGAGCTCGCCTGGGTCGCGACGCTCCGCCTCGAAGTCGTCCGCAGACCGCCAGCTTCGTCGCGGCGCATAACGCTGCTCGTCGCGCTCGTTATCCTCTTCAAGATCGTCCGCCTCGGTCATGCTCGGCACCTGCGCCAGTTCAACGCGCACAAGCGACGCCCGGTCGACGGGCTTGTCAGCGAGCCACGAGCGTACATCGGACGCGAGCCATAGGCGCGTCCCGCGCGGCGTCAGCGTGAACGGCCGGGGCAACTCCTTTCGCTTGTCCATTCCCGCGAACACGCCCGGTGAGACCTCCAAGGCACGTCGCAAATCGCCGTGAGTCATCAGCCGCAGCGGATCAGGGTCTGTCAGCGGATCGCCCGGATCGCAGCCGACCGCGCGGTCGTCCCGCTCGAGCAGAACGTCGCCAAGACTGAGCTCTGTCATTGCGACGCCCCTTCCGCGCGACGCGCGACGAGCCATGCCTCAATGTCGGCCAGCCAAAACCGCAGAGCACGGCTACCGAGCCGCGCGGGCTGCGGAAACTGCCCGGCTTTTCGCATGCGAAAGATCGTCGCCCGGCTGATGCCCGTCATTGCGATCACGGACTCGAGCCCAACGACACGAACGTCATTCATACGCCTCTCCTATCTTGCGGACGCGGCGCGTCCACCGCCGATAGTTTTTTGTCACGACGCGTGAGACTCGCGGAGACGCAAGGATTTTTTTGTAGACACAGGGAGACGCACAGAGACGGCAAACAGTACTAAAACGACTGGCTGGCCGTCCTCGTCGTCGGGTTTCTCGCCGGCATCGTATGGGGCCTTACGAGGCAGCGACAGCGAACCCCGCAGACGAAGGCTGGGAGGACATTCCGACTCAGAATGGCGCCGAACGGCTTCTACGCAGCGTTGACGGGCAAGGCCGCACGAGCGTCCATATACGGAAGAAGGTGTTTCAGGACGGCAAGCGCGTGTAGCAGAAGCGCGAAGGCGAGCCTCGGCCGGGTTTTTTCAGTAATGGCGAGAGACGAAGCACACGATCTCGGCGGGTATCGCTCGTAACAGATCGTCGCGCCGGCGACAGCCTGAGTCTCGGTTGACCGAGGACATGGCGGAAACTGCCAGTGGGGGAGCACACATTGGCAAGGGCGATATTTGGGCGCGCTCGCTAAGCTGAAATATCCAAACACGCCGCTTGCAATGTCAATGGCCGCTCTCTCTTTCTGTCTGTCGGCTGTGATGGCTGGCGCGGGATTCGGCACGTCAAACCTCTTTGGCACGCTGTTCGACTGGTCGGGCGTGCTCCTTCTGTTCCTGACGTTCTTTTTCGAAGCGGTCGAAGGAGCTTGATCGAGGACGACCAGCGGCCGAGCGTCCATTTGATTAGTTCCCGGAGCATGAAGTCGTCGCGTTTCGTCGGTTAACCCCTTATGCGCTTGTTCTGTGGTGGCCATGAAAACGCAATTGCCCCCCTCGGAAATGCCTTTGTCACTTCTTCGGCGTTAGCGCTGATATAGCGCTCCGACCGTTCCGGTCATTCGAACGGTACCCAAGAAACGCCGTCACTGCCATCGCGCTTCCACTTTTCGCGTACATGGGCCGCGCGCGAAATCGCAGGAAAAGGCTATGGGGCGTCCGTCCGCTCTTACACAAGCGCAACAGGCCGAAGCGCGCCAGAAATTGGCGGCAGGAGTGCCAGTCATCCGGCTCGCGCACGACTACAATACGACGCGCCAGACGATCATGCGCGTGCGCCAGAAGGCGATCACGGCGTAGCGATCGCAATCATCAAACCCGATCTTGGAGGAGTTGTCGATGACCGTTAAATGTCCGCCGCTGTATTCCGTTTGGGAGAACGACAAAGGCGGGAAAATCTTTGTCGAGCACGTCTACGACGAAGCGACCGATCCGGAGGTCGAGCTCGAAGAAGGCGATGAGCCGCAATTTTTTGTGACGGTCGTACCGTACTCCGATCGCAACAACATGGATGCCGGAGCTGATGAGCTCGACGCTGAGCGTGGGCCGAACTCATTCGCGTCGACGGAATCAGGCAAACCGGGATCGAGCCGCCGGACAGCAACTGAAAGCAACTACTTTGTTCTGGTGCCTCGACGACAGCGTCGACTAGGATGGACGGCATCTCAACCGGAGGTGTCACGTGAATACCTACAACGAAGTGCGGAACCGCGTGCAACAGCGCATAGGACGAGTGATGCAGCCGTGCTGGATCGCAGATACGAAAGAGAAGAACGGGATACGGCTGCGGTCAACCCGCACGGCGCCACGCAAGCATCCCTGCCCACCCCGATATCAATCAGAGATTGAAGAGGCGCTGCGGTATTTTGGCGTGCTGCCGCCGTGTACGCGAGCGCTGCAACCTTGAATCTGCTGCGCCCGATCTTGCGCCCGAAACCGACTCGAACGTGTCAGGAAGCCAGCCAGTAGCGCTTGACGGGCAGTCGCCAACAGATTCCATGTCTGCTGGCGATTCCCTTTAAAAACAATAGCTTGCATAGCATTTCGCCTCACCATATAATCCGCCGAGTAATAGCAGTCTCGAGGACCGAAGGCATGGCGAAAACAACCGACGACGCAGAGATTCACACGGATATCCGGCATCAGACCGACGAGCAAGCCTTTGACCGTTTCATGCAACGCATGGACAGTCTGACCGACGGTCTGCCGAAACCGACCGACGACGCAGCAGGGATGCAGCTCGTGATCGCCAGGCTCGACCGGATCATTACAGCGCTTGAAAAACCGCGACTCACGCCAGAGCAGACACTATGGAGCTCGGAGCAGATCGCCAACTGGCTCGGCGCGTCAAAGCAGACCATTGAGGCGCGCGTGGTCACGCGCCCGGGATTTCCCACCGCCCTGCGAGCAGTCGACTCGAAGCAGGCTCAGCGCCGCTGGTTCGCCAGTGACGTGATGGAGTGGGCGCGTACCACAGCCGGCACCCTTCCGGCATCGAGACCGGGACGCCGGCGCAAGGCCGCCTAATCCAGCCGCGCCGCCAGTTCGGCGGCCGTCTCATCGTAGTAGATCATTAGCGACTGGATATCCCGGTGCCCGATCATCTTGGCCAACGCCAAGACATTGAGCTTGCGCGACAGGCGCGTGGTCGCCTCGTGCCGCGAGTCATGGAAATTCAAGTCTGCGAATTCCGGTTTCTCCTTCGCGACCTTTGCCCTCACCTTTCGCCACAGCGCGTCCACGCTCGCCTGCGAGATCGGAAAGCAACGCGACTCGTCTTTCACGTGCGGCAGCCGCTCGAACAACTCCATTGCCCGGCCCGATAGCGGGACGTCGCGTGCATCGCCGTTCTTCGATTTCGGGATGTGCACGTAGCGGTGGGCCAGATGGAGATTCGCACGCGTCGTGGCAACAATCTCACCCTGTCGCATCCCGGTCTCGAGCGCAATAAGAAACGCGATCGCGGTGTACTGCTGCGTCGTACGGATCTCGCCGTCATCCGTCAGCCCAAGTCCCGCCGTCATTACCTTTGCCTCGTCGTCCGACACGCGGCGCCTCCTGGGTGGCGGATCCTTCGGACGCTTCACCTCATGCACCGGGTTCGTGTGAATCCACTTCCATTCGTTTCGCGCAGCCTCAAAAACTGCAGAAAGCAGGTTCATATCCCGATTGACCGTCGAATTCTTGACGACTTTCAGCCGGGCGTCGCGCCACTCCGCGACCTGCTCCGGTTTCACGTTTCGCACCAGCACGCCGACGAAATCCATGTTCTCCTTGAAGAAAGCGATCCGCGTCACGTTCCAGTCGTGCTTGCCCATGCTGGGCGAGACCTTTTCGAGGTACTCATCCATTGCATCCGCGAGCGTCTTCTGAACCTTAGAGTAAGAACGGCGCCGACCCGCGTCGATTTCAGCCTCGAGCTGGGTTGCCCAGGTGACTGCCTCGGCTTTGGTGTCGAACGTGCGCGACTCGCGGATCCCGGCTTTCGCGACTTCCGCCCGCCATGTTCCGCCGCGTTTCCTGTAGCTGGCCATGTCCCTTCCCCGTTGGCGTAAATTTGGCGTAAAGGATACAGGAAAGTTGGTGAATTCTGAGGGAATTTGGAATCGAACCCGCACCGGAGAACTGGCCGAGGAGCCGCCACTGTATTGGCTTTGATGGACTTTGAAGAATTTTGACGTAGTTTGACAGGAGCGCTGCCGATTCCTGTCGGGGGGACCAGACACCAGTTCGGTGACGGAAGGCGCCCCAGTAAAGAACCCGCAACAGCTTACGCTGTGCGGGTTTTTTATTGGCTGCAATGCCGGCGTCGCATCGGACGCCGACACTTCGACTGCGATACGCCGTCTAGCGCCGGCGTGAGATCCGAACCGGCGCAAGTTGTTGCTGGTCCCGACGATCGAAGAATCGGGCGAGCGCGAACAGCGACGCGGCCGTCAGCGGCCAAAGCACGAGGAAGGTAACGAGCATGATCGGCTCCAAAAGCGAAATATCTAGCTTGAGTCTACCGGCTCGCCGGTCGGAGAGAATCATCGGAATTGCCAAAACACCGTTCCCTTTTTGATAACAAAAGGGCGCGCGACGCTGCAGACGACGGCGTGGCGCGGATCGTGCGGCGGTTTCGCGGACTGCACGCGTCGGGTCGCCCTCGACCGTCCGTGACAAAATCACGCACTTTGCGCAACGCGCGCCAAGACTACGAAGGACACTTTCCATGGACATCAACAAGCAAGTCGCCGCCCTCACCGCTTCGGAACTGCAGACGGCGGGCGCAAGCCAGGCGACGGCCATCGCCGTCAGCGTGCTGCTGCGCCATCTGAGTTCGCCCGAATTGTCGAAGCTGCTCAACTCGGCGTTCGAGAATCATCAGGCGGTGATGCTGCAAACGCCGTGGCCGGAGCAAATGCTGCAAGCGTTCGAAGCGACACGGCGATTCCTCGAAGGCGCTGCTGCCCAGCCGCCCGCGAGTCCGACGAATCCAGCCGATCCCGACGCGCCCGCCTGATACACCGTCCAGCGGCGTGCTGCCCGGTTGCACTGCTCCGACGCGCTGGCAGCCGCCTGTTATGCAGCGAACCCGCCACACAACACGAGCCGCTGGGCGCGAGGCGGTACGAAAATGCCACGCACGCCATCCTGCGCCCGACGCCCGCCTGCGCCAGCCTCGAATCCCCCGCACCGCCGCCCGACCAGTGTGCGTTCTCCCACCTAACCCGCTATTTGTCTGAAGACGAGCGGGCGGCATCTTCTTATCATTTCGTCACTCCTCCGATACGTCGGGTTGAAGAGATGCGCTACCCATACAACCTCGCTGTCGCCGCTGGCCTGATGATCGTGGTGCTCATGTGCAGCCTCGCGCTGGCGCTGACGTGACTCGACCGTGCAGCGCAGGCGAACGCCGTCCACATTGGCGCGCCGGCTGGACCGAAAAAAATATTTCACGGGACCCTAAAGTTTTCCCGGCCCCTGCCGTAGTGCGGGCATGGACAACTTCCTCACTTCATCGGCGGGATCGTTCAAATCGACTCTGATCGATCAGGACATCGCGCACATTGCCCGCGTTATGCGGCCTTCAATGCACGGCGACCTGGGTGGGGCAATTTTCCCAGCCGTCTACTGGCGAAAGCGGCTCTTCGAGCTGCTTGAAGCTGAGCATCTGACCAACTCGCAACTTTGCGCAATCGACGACTTGCTGCTGCAACTCGACGACCTCTGCGCGAAGGAACTGGCTCCGCTGCCTGTGGCGACCGCGCAGCCCGCGGCCTCGCGCGACGCGAACCGGCATCGCGTGCGCCGCCGGCGCTGAGCGCGCGAGTCCGACGACGAGTGTGACCACAGGCGGCTGGCCGCCCAGCCGCAGGGTGAACGCGCCTCGCGCATTTGACATTGGTTGACCCGCCACGCGCGTCCATCCACGATGCTGCTCGCGGCAGCGCGAACACCCGGCGGCACGGCGACAGCGCAAGCTGGCGCGCCGCCGGGGCTGCCCCCTTCCTGAATCATCGCCGCCGTCAAAACATCCAGGCTGGGTGTTTTCTCCGCCGACCGCGCAACGATCGCAAATTGGGGACATTAATAGGTCATAATGTCCGCAAAAATACCCAGCAAGGACTCCTGTGACCCAGGCTTCGCCGCTCGACCTGCTGAAGCAGGCGCGCACCCGCTTCACACAAAAAGAAATCGCCGCGCATGTCGGCAAGGACATCAAGACGGTGCGCCGCTGGGAAAAAGGCGAAACGCCTTGTCCCGCAATGCTCGAACCGTCACTGCGCGCGCTGCTGTATTCCACGGCTGGGCAAGGTTTCTCGGCAGCAACGGGCGACCATTCGCGCCTGCGCTTCATCGATCTGTTCGCGGGGATCGGCGGAATTCGCATGGGCTTCGAGGCGCACGGCGCGCAATGCGTGTTCACGAGCGAGTGGAACGATTTCTCGCAGAAGACGTACTGCGAAAATTTCCGTGACGAACCCGCGAAACGCGAAGGCGCCGGGCACCACACGCTAATCGGCGACATCGTCACCTTTCCCGCCGAAGACGTTCCCGCACACGACATCCTGCTCGGCGGCTTTCCCTGCCAGCCGTTTTCGATCGCCGGCGTCAGCAAAAAGAACGCGCTCGGCCGCCCGCACGGCTTCGAGTGCGCGACGCAGGGCACGCTCTTTTTCGACGTCGCGCGCATCATCGCCGCGCGCCGCCCGGCTGCGTTCCTTTTGGAAAACGTGAAGAATCTGCTGTCGCACGACAAGGGCCGCACGTTCGACGTAATCCTGCAGACGCTGCGCGACGAGCTCGGCTACGAAGTGCATTACCGCGTGATCGACGGCGCACATTTCACGCCGCAGCATCGCGAGCGGATCATCATCGTCGGCTTTCGCGGCAAGACGTCGTTCACCTGGGACGACCTGCGGCTGCCAGAAGAAGGGCCGCGTCTCGCGTCGATCCTGCACAGGACGGACGGCACGGAGCCCGTTCTGCCGTGGGATGGCGAGCGTTTCTTCGATCACGCCGCCCGCCACGTTCAACCGAAGTACACGCTGACGCCCAAGCTCTGGACCTACCTGCAGAACTACGCGGACAAGCACCGCGCAGCCGGCAACGGCTTCGGGTACGGGATGGCGTATCCGCAAAGCGTGACGCGCACGCTGTCGGCGCGGTATCACAAGGACGGCTCGGAGATTCTCGTCTACCAGGGCGAGCGGCAACGCCCGCGCCGCCTGACCCCGCGCGAATGCGCGAGACTGATGGGCTTTCCCGATACGTACCGCATTCCCGTTAGCGACACGCAGGCGTATCGCCAGTTCGGCAACAGCGTCGTTGTGCCCGTGATGCGCGAAGTCGCGCGGATCATGCTGCCGCACGTGCTGGCGCTCACTCGCGCGACGCACGCCGATAGTGCGGTGGAGCTGGCCGCCTGATGATCGATATCGTCGACGCCGCTACGCGCAGCCGGATGATGTCCGGCATTCGCGGACGCAACACGAAGCCCGAGATCCTGATCCGCAGCCTGCTGCATCGGCGCGGCTTCCGCTTCCGGCTCGACGCACGCGATCTGCCCGGCCGTCCCGACATCGTGCTGCCACGCTACCGCGCCGTGATCTTCGTGCATGGCTGCTTCTGGCACGGTCACGATTGTCATCTCTTCAAATGGCCGCAGACGCGCCCGGACTTCTGGCGCGAAAAAATCGGCCGCAATCGGGCGAACGACGAGAAGGCCCTGGCCGCGCTGCTCGATGGCGGCTGGCGCGTCGCGACGGTGTGGGAATGTGCCTTGCGCGGAGCGAACCGGGATATCGACGGCGTTCTGCAGCGGCTCATCGACTGGCTGCACGGCGACGCGCCGCTGCACGAGGAACGCGCCTGACGCACCGCTTGCCGCGCCGCTTGCCGCACCGCTTGCCCGCGCCGCTTGTTGCACCGCTTGCTGCACCGCTTGCCCGCGCCCTTGCCGCATCGCCAGAGAGACCAGCCGCCGCGCGTTCACTGGCGAACATTGCAAGGCGCCGGTGCTACACTCGATTGACCCGCTGAACTCTTTCCAGCGGTCTTTCAGCGGCTTCCGTCCAATCCTGGAACCCCCTTGAAGGAGGCACACGATGGCTGATTTCCGAATCTGGTCGGACGACTTCCCCCCCAACGGCTTCATGCCGAAAGCGCAGGAGATGAACGACAAGTCGTTCGGCGTCGCCGGCGACGGCGAGAACGTCTCGCCGGCGTTGCAATGGGAGTCGCCACCCGCCGACACCCAGAGTTTCGCGCTCACCGTCTATGATCCCGATGCGCCCACGGGTAGCGGCTTCTGGCACTGGGTCGTCGTCAACATTCCCGCCGACACGCGCTCGCTGCCGCGCAACGCGGGCAAAGCCGACGGCAGCCTGCTGCCGCAAGGCGCGCTGCAGTTCCACAACGATTACGGCACGGTCGGCTTCGGCGGCGCCGCGCCGCCACGCGGCGACAAGCCGCATCGCTACATCTACCGCATTCACGCGCTGAAAGTGACGAATCTGCCCCTTTCCGCCGATACGACGAACGCGGTTGCACGCTTCATGACGCATCTGAACGAAATCGATTCGGCGACGTACACAGGCTTGTACGAACTGAAGTAACGATGCGCGCGGGCAACGGGAGCGCGTCGCCGCGCTTCGCCTCATCCGCGCGTTCGCCGCGCAGCCCGCATGATCCGGCGTGAAGCTCCGCGCAATGGGGTTTCACGCCGAGTCCGCGCGGCCGTGCATCGTCCCGTCGACAACGGGAATCACAATCCTGAACTCTGCCGGCGGCCACGCATGGCCGCCCCGCCGTCCATCACAACAACACGATGCAAGCATCTTCTTCGAGGGACAACGGCAATACTTCCGGCGCGCCCGTCTCTGCTGCCGCGTCGCCCGCACCGGACGCCGAACTCGGCTTGCCGCTGCCGCAACGCTACTGGGCGATTCTCGTCGTCGCGCTCGGCATCACGCTCGCCGTGCTCGACAGCGCGATCGCCAACGTCGCGCTGCCGACCATCGCGCGCAATCTGCATGCGAGCGCCGCGAGTTCGATCTGGATCATCAATGCATACCAGTTGTCGGTCACGATCTCGCTGCTGCCGCTGTCGTCGCTCGGCGATCGGATCGGCTACCGGCGCGTTTATCTGAGCGGGATGGTGCTGTTCACGGTTGCGTCGCTCGGCTGCGCGCTGTCCGGCTCGCTGCCGATGCTCGCGCTCGCCCGCGTGATCCAGGGCTTCGGCGCGGCGGGCATCATGAGCGTGAACACGGCGCTCGTGCGGATGATCTATCCGCCCGCGCGCCTTGGGCGCGGCATCGCGATCAACGCGATGGTCGTGGCGATCTCGTCGGCGGTCGGGCCGACCGTGGCGTCAGGCGTGCTGTCTGTTGCGCCGTGGCCGTGGCTCTTCGCGATCAACGTGCCGATCGGCATTGCGGCAATCGCGGTTGGCCTGCGCGCGCTGCCGCGCAACGAACGCCATCCGTCGCCCTACGACTATCCGAGCGCGATCATGAACGCGTTCGTGTTCGGCCTGCTGATCTTCGCCGTCGACGGGCTCGGCCACGGCGAACGGTATGGTTTCGTTGCCGTCGAAGTGATCGCCGCGGTCGTGATCGGCTACTTCTTCGTGCGGCGGCAACTCACCCAGCCGGCGCCGCTTCTTCCCGTCGATCTGCTGAAAATTCCGATCTTCGCGCTATCTGTGGGCACGTCGGTGTGCTCGTTCTGCGCGCAGATGCTGGCGTTCGTGTCGCTGCCTTTTCTGCTGCAGAACCATCTCGGCATGTCGCAAGTGGAAACCGGCTTGCTGATGACGCCGTGGCCGCTCGTGATCGTCGGCGCCGCGCCGCTGTCGGGCGTGCTGTCGGACCGGATTTCGGCGGGCTGGCTGGGCGGCGCCGGACTCGCGACGCTCGCTGTCGGCCTGGTGCTGCTCGCGACGCTCGGCGCGCACCCGACGCCCGTCGATATCGTGTGGCGCATGGCGCTGTGCGGCGCAGGCTTCGGCCTCTTCCAGTCGCCCAATAACCGGACGATGCTGTCGGCTGCGCCGCGCCATCGCAGCGGCGGCGCGAGCGGCATGCTCGGCACGGCGCGCCTGACGGGGCAAACGCTCGGCTCGGCGCTCGTCGCGCTCGTGTTCGGCGTCGCGCCGGAGCATGGCCCCATCATCTCGCTGTATGTGGCGGCGGGCTTTTCGGCGGTGGCGTCCGTCGTCAGCACGATGCGCGTGACGCAGCATGGCGCTGCGACGGCCGCGCGATAGTTTCAGCGTGGCAGTCGCAGCGCGCCGTTTCTCCCGCCGTCCCGCCTCACACAGCCGTTTGCGCGCGAGCGGCTTCCGTCCGCGCACTTTGCGCCTATTCTTGTAGTCGAAGGTTACGACCCGCCGCCGCTCTTCGCGACGGCCAGCGGGTCTTTCGCTCTGGCCTTTGAACGATAGGGGGCGCCATGTCACTCATCGTCGCTGGACGTTTCACCACGTTCCCCGCCGCCGAAGACGCAGCACAGAAGCTCTTCGACAACGGATTTCTGGGGGAAGACGTCACGCTGTTCTTCGTCAATCCGCGCGGCCAGCACGCGCGCCATCCACTCGACGAACACGCGGGCGCACCACCCACGATTTCGAGCGCGCCGCCGCCGACGCTGCATCGCCATCAATACGCGGTGACGATCGGCGCCGTCGCGGGTGCCGTGATCGGCGTCGCGGTGTTCTCGGCGTTCGCGGCGTCGATGCCCGTCGTCGTGATCGCGGCGGGTACGGGTGCGTATCTGGGCGCGCTCGTCGGCAGGATGGTGCATGCGCGCAGCCGTCCGCTCGAGCATCACGACGTTGTGCATCACGAGTTGCGCAATTCGGGTGTGCTCGTCGCCGTGCACGTGTGCCCGGAGAATCAGATGGAAGCCGCGCGCATCCTGCGTGAAGCGGGCGGCGCGGACATCGAGCGCGCGACGGGCCGCTGGCAGCGCGGCAAATGGGCGGATTTCGATCCGCGCCAGACGCCCGTGCCGCTGACCGACCTGAACCAGCAGCAAGCCTGAGCCCGCCCGGCTGGAAACGAAAACGGCAGCCGTTACAGGCTGCCGCTTCGGCGTGCGCGCCTCGCTGGCGCACACTACGCACACGCGCTCATGCCGCACGCAGCGCGTCGAGGCGCGGGATTACGTCATGCCGTCACGTCGGCGCGCTTGACCGCCTTCTCCGTCACGGATGAAGCCGTCGCGACATGCCGCAAGTCCGCGAGGAACGTATCGCGCCACACCGACAGGTTGTTCTCGCGCAGCGGCGCCATCATGTCCGCGTGACGCGCCTGGCGCTCGGCGAGCGGCATCGACAGCGCGCGCTCCAGCGCCTCGGCCATCTGCGACAGATCGAACGGATTGACGACCAGCGCACCCGGCAACTGCTCGGCCGCGCCCGCGAACTGCGACAGCACCAGCACGCCAGGATCGGCGGGGTCTTGCGAGGCGACATACTCCTTCGCAACGAGATTCATCCCGTCGCGCAGCGGCGTCACATAGCCGACCTGCGACTGGCGGAACAGCGCCATCAGCAGATTGCGTTCGTACTTGCGGTTCAGGTACTGGATCGGCGTCCAGTCGAGCTGCGCGAAACGGCCGTTGATGCGCCCCGCCTCGCCCTCCAGGTTCTGGCGAATGCGCTGATAGGTCTGCACGTCGGAGCGCGTCGGCGGCGCGATCTGCACGAGCGACACGCGACCGTGCCAGCCGGGCGCGTTCAGCAGAAGACGCTCGAACGCCTGGAAACGCTCGACGAGCCCCTTCGAATAGTCGAGCCGGTCGACGCTCATGATCAGCTTGCGGCCGCGCATCGCGTCGCGCAGGCTGCGGACCTGCTTGCGATCGCTGAACTGTTCGGAGGCTTTCGCAATCGCGTCGGGATAGATGCCGATCGGGTAGGCGGCGACTTTCAGGAAACGGCCGTACGCGTGGATCATGTTCTCGTCGCTGAGCGTGCCGTGATTGCCGCGCTCGATGTAATCGACGAACGATTGACGGTCCGCGTCCGTCTGAAACCCGACCACGTCATAGCTGCACATGCACTTCACCAGTTCTTCGTGCGGCGGCACCGTGCGCATCACTTCGGGCACGGGAAACGGAATGTGCAGGAAAAAGCCGATCGGGTTCTTCACGCCGAGATCGCGCAGGCAGCGCGCGAACGGCAGCAGGTGATAGTCGTGGACCCAGATGATGTCGTCGGGCCTCACCAGTTCCTTCAGTTGCTGCGCGAGCGATACGTTGACGCGCAAGTAGCCCGCGTATTCCTGGCGGTCATAGCGCGACAGGTCGTTGCGATAGTGGAAAGTCGGCCACAGCGTCGCATTCGAGAAGCCGCGGTAGTACTGGTCGTAGTCGCGCTTGGTCAGGCCCACCGTCGCATAGGTCACGTTGCCCTGCTTTTCGATGACGGGCGACGACGGCTCGGCGGCGATCTCGCCGCTCCAGCCGAACCACACACCTCCCGTTTCCTTCAGGGCATCCAGCACCCCGATCGCCAGACCGCCCGCTGCGGGGCGTCCTTCCTGAGTCGGCGCGACGCGGTTTGAAACTACGATCAATCTGCTCATTGCGGCTCCACCTCATTCAGTTGACTTACATGCGGTGATACACCGGGTTACGGCACGCAAATCTCATGCCGTTTTACGCAAATTCACGGAATAAAAATGTATGCAAATGTGACAGACAAGCAAAAACACGCTGCGCGCATCGTTGCGCGCAGCAAAATTATCCCCTGGCTAATGAGTCGGGACCGGCTGGAAAAGCGGCTCAGGCGTCCTGCTCGGAGCCCAGATCGCGCTGATAATCCAGCCCTTCCTGGCGCGCGCCGCCCTGGTTGTGTTCCCCGTCAGGCGGGGCGTCCGGCGCGGCGCGGTTCTCGTGCGCCGGATCGGGCGTCGCTGGTTGATTGCCCGTGCCGCCGGCTGGGCGCTGATCGCGCTTCGAATGGCGCGCGGAGCGCCGCAATGCGGGATGTCTCATGATGGACGCCTCCAGGGAAGGCCGCTGCCCGAGCGTGGGGTCGATCGGGCCGCATCACATTAGTCTAGGCCGATGAACGTAATTTGCCGGTAAAAAGTTCGCCGGTTTTGTAACCGATACATCTGTCAGGCCCGGCAATTGCACTCGCTCGGCGGATGCCCCGCGAGCGGCCGTTACGGCATCCGTATTCATCGCGCGCCGGCTCGCAGCGCGGCGCCGGGGGCGCGTGTGCGGCGTCTGCGAAGGTTGCGGCGGCGGATCGCCGATGGGCGGCGTGTCGGGTTCGACGGGCTCGCGCGTCGGATCGGGCACCGTGTCCGGCTGATCCGGCTCGGGCGGCTGGCCGGGCTCGGGTGTCTCGGGCGTATCAGGCGTGGTGGGATCGGGGCGATGCGCGCGCAGATCGTGGACGGCGTCGTAATCCGGCATGTTGGACTCCCTGTTTCCGTTCGCTGTCGGCTGGCTTGTGCGATGCAACTGTCGAACTGAATTCAGCAAAGCCTGTGCCGTTCGGAAGCAGCCCGACGTAGCGGCGAGAATGACCGGCCCGACTGGTCGCGCTGGCTGACCAGCCTGATTGATCGCCGTGACCGACCGGTCCGCCCTTACGCGCCGCTCAGGCGTCCGCCTTGCCCAGCGCCTGAGGTTCGTCGTTGACATCGTCGCCGTCGGCGCGGCCGGCGTCGTTGCCGTACTCGACAAGCCGGTTGTACAGCGTCTTCAGGCTGATGCCGAGAATCTCCGCGGCGCGTGTCTTCACGCCGCTGCACTGCTCGAGCGTGGCGAGAATCAGCTGGCGGTCGGCTTCGGCCAGCGACGTGCCGAACGGTATCGTGATCGCCGTGCCCGCCGTCGGTTTCGACAGCGAAATCTGCAGCGGCACGGTGGCCGTGCTGTCCGAATCGGCGCTCGACATGATGTGTGCGCGCTGCACGTAATTCTTCAGCTCGCGCACGTTGCCCGGCCACGGATACGACAGCAACATCTCGCGCACGGCGGACGGAAAGTGCTTCTTCGTGCCGTGCTGCTCGTTGAGGTCGTCGAGGAACGATTGCGCGAGCAGCTCGACGTCCTTGCCGCGCTCGCGCAGCGGCGGCAGGCTGATCGGAAACACGTTGAGCCGGTGATACAGGTCGAGCCGCAGCTTGCCTTCCAGCACCGCCTGCTCCGGATCGCGGTTGGTCGCGGCGATCAGGCGCACATCCGTCTCGATCTCCTTCGTCGTGCCGACGCGCATGAACATGCCCGTCTCCAGCACGCGCAACAGCTTCACCTGCAACTCGATCGGCATTTCGGTGATTTCGTCGAGGAACAGCGTGCCGCCGTTCGCGCGCTCGAAATAGCCTTTGTGCTGCCGGTCCGCGCCCGTGAACGCACCGCGCTCGTGGCCGAACATCTCCGATTCGATCAGGTTCGGCGAGATCGCGCCGCAATTCACCGCGAGAAACGCATGCTTGCGGCGCAGGCTCAGCTGGTGCAGCGTCTGCGCGGCCACTTCCTTGCCCGTGCCCGATTCGCCGACGAGCATCACCGAGGCCGCCGTCGGCGCGACGCGGCTGATCTGGTCGTACACCTGCTGCATGACGGGCGAGTTGCCGAGCATCAGGCCGAAGCGGCCCATGCGGCGCAACTCGCCGCGCAGCGTGCCGATCTCGGCTTTCAGATCGCCGGCGCGCGGCAGGCGGCTCAGAATCGCCTTCACGCGCTGCATGTTGATCGGCTTCACCAGATAGTCGGCGGCGCCCATCTTCAGCGCGCTCACGGCCGATTCGACCGTCGCATGACCCGTGATCACGACGAACTCGACGCCCGAGCGCGGATCGAGATCCTCGAACAGATCGACCCCCGTCCCGTCGGGCAGCTTCAGGTCGGTGAATACGACATCGGGCATCTGCCGCACGAGCTGGATGCGCGCCTCGCGCAGATCGCCCGCCGTGGCCGTCGTCAGCCCGTCTTCCGCGATGATCGCCGCAAGCGCATCGCGGGTACTTAGATCGTCATCGACAATCAATACATGTGGCATCGCGTGTGAGAAGCTCGAAAGTACTGGTAGTGAACACGCGCAGGCTGCGTTCGCCAGAAAGTTGCGACGACGAAAACGCCCGCGCGCTGCGATTCCAGGCCTATGCCTGCGTCGCGACGCCGGACGCCTGAATCGGAAGCATTTTCCGACTTAACGCATCTGCGCAACAATTTCCGTAAATTTTGCCGTAAAACTCATATATTGTTGTTGTTTTTGACTATTATACGGCTTTATATCGAAAAAACATCGGCGTTGACCAACAGGCGCGCACCGCGCTCACGACGGGTCGCGGCCGTAGCGACAGCAGCATCATCCGCGCGGAAACGGCCATGCGTCGCCGCTCGCGCTGTGATCCGCGCCATTGCCGCCACGCAGATGCGCTGCGGGCGCCATTTGCGCGCCGGGCGGCTGCTCAGCCTCCGTCACCGAGCCGCCCTCGCCTTCCCAGCGCGTCAGATCGCGCGCCAGCGGCTGTTGCGCGTTGCGCTGCCGTTGCACCCAGCGCCAGGCCAGTACGCTGCCCACTGCGAACAAAGCGCCGAATATGCCGATTTTGGGTCGTGCCATCTTGAACTCCTCGTTGTCGTGAATGGGACTGGGCCATCAACGCGCCCGACAGCGTCCAGGAACGCCGATCACCGCGCCGCCAGCAAGCCGAGCGCGAAGCCGACGCCAGCCGCAATGCCGAGCGACTGCCACGGGTTCTGACGCACGTAGCGTTCGGTCTGAACCGTCGCGCTACGGTAGCGCCGCTGTGCCGAGGTCTGCGCATCGCCGAGCGCCGCCTGCAACGTATCGACGTGCGTGCGCAGCCGATCGCGCAAGGCATCGAGGCCCTCACCCGGAACGGTCGCCGCAAGCCGCAGCATTTCTTCCGAGTCGGTCAACAGCACCCTGAGATCTTCGACAATTTTTTGCCTGCCCAATGCCAGCTGCTCGGTTGTTTCCGTCATTGCAATCTCCTTTCCGGCGCGGGACCGGTCTGTCTCATTGGCCGACGGCCGGCTCCAGTGGAGGCGAGCGCCGCGCGCTGGAGACGTCTTTGCGCCGCCCCTTTGCGCGCGCGGCCACGCATCGCGCGCGTCGTCGGATCGACCTCCGGCGCCCGTCTATCCGCCCTCTCCGGTGTCTTGCAACGGCCATACCCGGCCACCTTTATGCGATCCACGCCTGCCCGCCGAGTTCCGCCTCGCCGCTGATTTCAAGATACATGCAAGCGGCGCGGAATACAGACAAAGTTGCCGGAAGCTCGCACGGCGGATGCAAGTTTTCCCGATATCTCACATCGATCGTACGTCAAAGTTTGCGCATTTCTAGCGAATGCCAAATTTGCAGACGCCTTGCCGGAAATGACATGCCAATGGTTAAATTGCCTTTTATGGGATAGTGATTCACTACCAGAGCAGTCCGCACACTCGATACTGGCCTGCGCCATTCAGACACTCACCCGAAATTGCACAGGACACCCTTGGTTATGACGTCAACCGATCTGGACTCGCCCGCTGCGGAAGCCGGTGGCAGCGCTCCCGCGCCACAGGGCAAGCAACGCACGGTGGAAGGCGTCCCCGGACTGAAGTCGTACGGCGTGCTGTACGGCTCGTCGCCGGTGATGCTGGATCTCTACGAGCAGATCGACCGCGTGGCCGCAACCGATGCGACCGCGCTCATCATCGGCGAATCGGGCACGGGCAAGGAGCTGATCGCCCGCACGATCCACGAGCACAGCGCGCGCAAGGACGGCGCGTTCGTCGCCGTCAACTGCGGCGCCATTCCCGACGAACTGATCGAAGCAGAACTGTTCGGCCACGAGAAAGGCAGCTTCACGGGCGCAGTGCAAGGCCGCGTTGGGTACTTCGAGCACGCGAACGGCGGCACGCTGTTCCTCGACGAAGTGACGGAAATGGCGCCCGTGCGCCAGGTCAAGCTGTTGCGCGCGCTGGAATCGGGCACGTTCTATCGCGTCGGCGGCACCGAGCTGATTCGCGGCGACGTGCGCGTGATCGCCGCGACCAATCGCGACCCCGCCGTCGCCGTGAAGGAAAACGGCCTGCGCGAGGACCTGATGTACCGGCTCGCCGTGTTTCCGCTGCGCGCGCCGCCGCTCCGGGAACGTGAAGGCGACCGCGAACTGCTCGCGATGCACTTCCTCGATGAACTCAATCGCCAGGAAGGCACGAACAAGGTCTTCAGCAAGCGGTCGATGGAAACGCTGCGCACGTGGTCATGGCCGGGCAACGTGCGCGAGCTGAAGAACGCCGTGTATCGCGCGTTCATCCTCGCCGAGAAGGCGGTCGAATTGCCGCATCCGCATTTGATGTCGCGCGTGAAGAAGCCCGTCACGCTCGGCGATTCGATGAGCGTGTGGATCGGCACGCCGCTCGCCGATGCGCAGAAGCAGATCATCCTCGGCACGCTCAAGTACTGCGGCGGCGACAAGCGGCGCGCGGCCAAGGCTCTCGGCGTGAGTCTCAAGACGCTGTACAACCGACTCAGCGCATACGGCGACGAAGATTCGAATCCCGACGAATCGTGACACGCAACGCGGCACGCAATGCATCGCGTGCCGCGCCACATTCGTGCGTTTCGTTGCACGCTCATCTATCGCGCCTGGCGGCATCGCCTGCCGCTCATTCACAGTCGATACTTACGACGCGCCGCGCATGTCCGCGCGTTAGCGGTGACGCTGCGCGGCCCGTCCGGGCATGCGGACTGCTAGCAAATCAATCAGAAAGACGGCGGCCCCGCAGCACCTTTTGCAATTGCTTGCACTTTCCCTATGCCAATTACAAAAGGCATCCTGCACAATGCCGCTGCATAAAAAAATCAGACGCAGTCCGTCCTTTGCGCCGGCGCGGTCCGCGCATCGAAGGCACGAGCAGGAGCAATGACCAAGAAATGCAAAAAGCCATGCACCGCAACGCGCACACGGCGCGGCCCGCAACGATGCGGCGTTCAATCTTTCCGGGCGCCACGCTGATTGCCACGCTGGCCGTCGCCGTCACGACGGCACTGAGCGGCTGCAGTTCGCTCTACTCGGAAGGCGCGACGGCGGGCGCCGGTATCGCGGGCGCGGCCATCGCCGGCAAAGTCACCAACAACGCAGCCGTCGCAACGGGCATCGGCCTTGGCGCCGTCGCGGCGGCGCGCGCGGGCGTCCAGTACTCCGAGCGCATCATCCACCGCAATACTCAGGACAGCATCGCAATCGCGGCGGGCCCGCTCGCGGTGGGCGCCGTCGCGCCGTGGAGCATCACGCATTCGGTGCCGCTCGAAGACGACGAGCACGGCCGCGTGACCGTGAGCCGCACGATCAGCATGGGCGAGCTCGACTGCAAGGAGATCGTGTTCTCCGTCGACAAGACGGCGACGAAGAACGTGCCCGCATCAAGCGCGTTCTATGTCGCGTCGATCTGCCGCGACGGCACTGCGTGGAAGTGGGCATCGGCCGAACCCGCGACGGAACGCTGGGGCTCGCTGCAATGAGCACGCGCTCGACACAAAGGCGGGCACTGGATCGGCTGCGCGCGACGGCGTCTGCACGGCTCGCGCTCGCCGGCGCGTTGTGCGTCGGCGCGCTGACGCTCATGAACGGCTGCAGCTCGACCTCCGTCGGCGCAGCGGCGGGCGCGGGAGCCGGCGCGGCGACCGGGCTCGTCACGGCAAATCCAGCCGTGGGCATTGGCGTCGGCATCGCTGTACAGGCGGCCACCGACGAAGCCGTCGCGCGGTACATGCGCGTCATGCATTCGGATCAGCAGAATGTGATCGCGGCGCTCGCGGGCGCGATGCCCGTCGGCGAAACGCGCGACTGGAGCGTCAAGCACACGCTGCCCATCGAGAACGGCCACGGCCAGGTGCGCGTGACGCGCGCATTCGCTTCGTCGCTCGCGATCTGCAAGGAATTCGTGTTCTCCGTCGTCGATGGCGACAAGCCCGACTCGAAAGTCTTCTGGTACACGGCTGCCGCATGCCAGCAGGACAACAACTACTGGAAGTGGGCATCGGCGGAACCCGCCGTCGAGCGTTGGGGCAATCTGCAGTGACGATCCGCTGACCCGTCCCGTCGCACGATATGACGCAGACACGTCGCATAAACACAAAGGGGAGCCACACGGCTCCCCTTCTGCATTTGTGCGCGCCCGAATCGCTTGGGGCGCAGATCCGCAACGCAAGATCAGGACTCGACGTCCTCGAGACTGAAGATTTCCGTCTGGTCGTTGTACGAGAAGATCTCGGCATAACGGCCCCAGTTGATGACGGCATCGAGCGTCTCTTCCGCCGCGCTGTCCGACAGGAAGTCTTCCAGCTCCTGCTCGAAGCGCACGCGCGGCGCGCGGTGTCCCGGCCGCTCGTTCAGCACCTTCTTGATCCGCGCCGCGAGCGGCACGTGGCGCAGCAGATGCTCGGCGAACATCATCTTGCGCTCCTGCGTGCCGAACTCTGCGAACACGCGCGCAGGCGGCGTCAGGAAAATATCGCCCTCGCGCACGTCGGCGAAGCCCAGGTGCTGCAACACTTCGGCGACCGGGAACAGGTCGTCCACTTCCAGATGCAGCGAGCGCGCGATTTCCGGCATGTCCGCGCGGCCGTGGTAAGGCGCGGCCGCCAGCATTTCGATCAGACCCGCCATCAGGTTGGTCGACACGTGTGGCAGCCAGCTGTGTAGCTCCAGCCCCTTCTTCGTCGTTTCATCCTTCTGGCGCGCGGTCATCTTCGCGTAAATATCGTCGACGAGGCGGCGGAACGCCGGGTCCAGACGATTGCGCGGATGCTTGAACGGCACCTTGATCTCGGCGATCACGCGGCCCGGATTCGACGACAGCACGAGAATGCGATCGCACATGAACACCGCTTCTTCGATGTTGTGCGTGACGATCAGCACCGACTTGATCGGCATGCGGCCCTGGGTCCACAGATCGAGCAGATCGGTACGCAGCGTCTCGGCCGTCAGCACGTCGAGCGCGGAGAACGGCTCGTCCATCAGCAGGAGCGTCGGATCGACGACCAGCGCGCGCGCAAAGCCGACGCGCTGGCGCATGCCGCCCGACAGCTCGCGCGGATACGCGTTCTCGAAGCCGTCGAGACCGATCAGGTCGATCGCGGCCAGCGCGCGCTCGCGGCGCTCGCGCGCGCCGACGCCCAGCGCTTCGAGACCCGCCTCCACGTTCTGCAGCACGGTGAGCCAAGGAAACAGCGCGAACGTCTGGAACACCATCGCGACGCCTTCGGCGGGGCCTTTGAGCGGCTTGCCCATATAGGTCACTTCGCCGTCCGTCGGCTCGATCAGCCCGGCGATGATGCGCAAGAGCGTCGACTTACCCGAGCCCGAACGACCGAGCAGACCGACGATCTCGCCTTCGCGCAGCGACAGGTTGGCGTCGTCGAGGACGAGCAGCTCGCCCTGCGTCTTGTTGAACCCGCGGCACACGTCCTTGACGCGCAGAATTTCTTCGCCGAGACGCGGCGGCATCGGCGGCGTCTGGATCGGCGTAGCGGTAACGGCTTTAGGGTTTTGCATCGCGTTTTGCCTTCAATGAATCTCAATCGAGCCGCAGACGGCTTTCGGCATAGGCATACAGCGGACGCCACAACACACGATTGAACAGGGACACGAACAGGGACATCACCGCGATGCCCAGAATGATCTTCGGATATTCGCCGGCGGCCGTGTACTGCGCGATATACGCGCCGAGACCATGCGCCGCGACTTTCGTATCACCCCACTGCACGGCTTCCGCGACGATGCTCGCATTCCACGCGCCACCCGAGGCCGTGATCGCACCCGTCACGTAGTACGGGAACACGCCCGGCAGCATCGCCTGGCGCCACCACTGCCAGCCGCGGATGCGGAAATTCTTCGCGGCTTCCTTATAGTCGTTCGGATAGGCGCTCGCGCCTGCAATCACGTTGAACAGGATATACCACTGCGTTCCGAGCACGATCAGCGGCGAGAGCCAGATGTCCGGGTTCAGATGGAATCTGACGATCGCGATCACGAACACCGGGAACAGCAGGTTCGCCGGAAACGCCGCAAGAAACTGCGCGAGCGGCTGGATCTTTTCGGCGAGCGCCGGACGCAGCCCGATCAGCACGCCGAGGGGCAGCCACACCACCGATGCGAGCGCGATCAGCAGCGTCACGCGCAACAGGGTGAAGAGGCCGAGCACCAACACATGGCCGACCTCGTCGAGCGTCACGCCCGTGCTCACATATTCGACGACGCGATATACGACATACAGCGTGACCACGACGACGATCACGGCCCACACGATGTCGCCGACCTTCGACGACTTCTCGCTCGCCGGCTTCACGAACTTCACGGGACGCACGCTCGGCCAGCGGATCGGAATGCGCGCGGCCCTCGCGAACATCCAGCCAATGGGCACGAGCAGACGGTGAATCAGCCGCGTGCGGCGGATCAGGTCGAGCAGCCACGACTCGGGTGCGTCGCCGGAACTCGTGGTCTCCATGCGGAACTTGTCGGTCCACGCAACGAGCGGACGAAACAGGAACTGGTCGTACGCGAGGATCACGACCGTCATCGTGAGGATCACCCAGCCGATCGCGTGCAGGTTCCGTTCGGAGATCGCCTGCGCCAGGTATGAACCGACACCCGGCAACGTGATCGTGTGATTGCCGACCGTGATCGCTTCCGACGCGACGACGAAAAACCAGCCACCCGACATCGACATCATCATGTTCCAGATGAGGCCCGGCATCGAGAACGGCACTTCGAGCTTCCAGAAGCGCTGCCACGACGTCAGATGGAAGCCCTTCGACACTTCGTCCAGATCGCGCGGCACCGTGCGCAGCGACTGATAGAAGCTGAAGGTCATGTTCCACGCCTGGCTCGTGAAGATCGCGAAGATCGCCGCCAGTTCGGCGCCCAGCACGCGCGACGGAAAGAGCGCGAGGAAGAACGTCACCGTGAACGAGATGTAGCCGAGCACGGGCACCGACTGCAGGATGTCGAGAATCGGCACCAGCACCTGGCCCGCGCGGCGGCTCTTCGCGGCGAGCGTGCCGTAGACCAGCGTGAAGACGAGCGATGCGACCATCGCAGCGAGCATGCGCAGCGTCGTGCGCAACGCGTACTCGGGCAGGTTCGACGGATCGAGCGAGATCGGCTTCGCCTCGAGCGTCGAGATGGGCGCCATCGTCTGATGGAAGCCGATGGCCGCCATCGCGATCACGCAGATGATCAACGGAAATGCAATGAAGTCCCAGCGGTTGGGCAGCACGCGCCACGCCGACGCGTTGGCGGTACGGTTCAGGGTGAAGCCGAACACATCCATCAGGCGGCCCTCCCGTCGTGCGGGAGCGCGAGCTTGCCGCAAGCCATCATGGCTACGCCCGCGGGGCGCGCGGCGCGGCGGTCCGAGTTTCGATCCGGAAAGCGGAAATCAGGCATGACAAAACGCTAATGCGCGGTAGATCGTTGGCGTTGAATACGCATTGGCCGGCAACGCAGACGTTGCGCGGCGCCCCGTGCCGGCCTGCGCACACGGCCGGCGCAATCGGTTGCGCGGGTCGCCGCCGGCAGAACGGCGAGCTTTCCTCGTTTTGGACGGCACGACACTACTACAACCTGTGTGACAGAAACAACCGTTGACATTCAAATGTCACGCTGAATGGTTCTCAGAATGCATCTGTAAGCAGCGAACCGCGCGCGGGGCCGCCCGCCAATGCTCGCGAACCGTCGCGCGCGAGCCACATTGGAATCGCGCCGTGCTATTCAGAAAGTCCCTTCCCAGGCCGTTAAAGACCACACGGGACTTTCAAGCGAGCAAATCCTGACTGGCGCCTCGCCGCGCGACGGTTAAAATCTGGAAGCGGCGTATCCAGCAGGCTGCCAGCAACGAGGACGGCGGACCGGCGCATCTATCCTGGGTCCGTGCGGCGCACGAGAAGATCGACAGGAACGGCCCAGCGCCGGCGCGTTGCAACGAAAGGCTTTGTTGCATGAATCAGTCAGACGGATCAGAGGGTCGATGAAAAGGACAATCTTGCGCCAGGCATCGGGACCGGCCAGTTTCATACTGGTCGTGATCGCATGCTGGTTCGCATCCGGCCTGGTCGCGGACCGGATGGTACAGCAAGAACTGGATGCCGCCTTGCGCCAGCAGCGGCAGATGTCCGGCTCGATCGTCTACAACATGGCCGAAGTGATCGCGAGCGACCTGGCGATGTCGCG
This sequence comes from Paraburkholderia diazotrophica, assembly GCF_900108945.1. GTDB lineage: Bacteria > Pseudomonadota > Gammaproteobacteria > Burkholderiales > Burkholderiaceae > Paraburkholderia > Paraburkholderia diazotrophica. The sequence goes on from NZ_FNYE01000004.1 coordinate 224,673, forward strand.
GGCCATACCTGCCACGATGGCCGAACTCGGCGTGATCCAGCAGGCGCTGACGCACTCGCAGAATTATGCCGTTTCGGGCGTCGACGGGGAACCCGCTCATCGGGAAGAACTGCTGAAATCGCCCGAGCTGGCGGGCATCGACGGCTTTCTGCGCGACGCTCAGGGCTTCTCCGGCCTCGACATCATCTGGCTCGTCAACGCGAACGGACTATGCGTCGCCTCGAGCAACGCGCAGAACGCGCAGTCGTTCGTCGGCATCGACATGCGCTCGCGCAGCTATCTGACCAACGCGCTGCTCGGCGCCTTCGGCGAAGCGTACGGCGTGGGCCGCGCGAGCGGCGAGCCAGGCATCTTCATTTCCGCGCCCGTCTACGACGACGGCCTGCTGGTCGGCGCGATCGTCGCGAAGGTCGGCATCGCGCGGCTGCGTCACTGGGTCGCGCACGCGGGCACCTTCGTCACCGACGACAACGGCGTGATCATCATGGCGCACAACGCCGCGCTCGAAGGCCAGGCGATGCCGAACTCGCGCGTCACTCAGATGCGCGAGGCCGAACGCATGAGCACCTATCACCGCGACGAGTTCCAGCCCGTGCAGATCAGGGCCGTCAAGGGCCAGGTGCGCCGCGATGCGCCGTGGGTCCCGCCCGAGATCGCCGAGCAGCTGTTCGACATGCCCGGCCAGCCGATCCCGACGCTCTACCAGTCGCGCGAAGGATTGAACTCGGGGCTCTCCGCGCATCTCGTCGATCCCCTCGCCGCGTGGCCCGAACTGATGCGCAACCACAAGCGCGATCACATGCTCGTGTTCCTCACGCTCGCGGGCACGGTCGCGCTGGCCTGGGTGATCACCGTGTCGTATCTGCGCGAGCGGCGCCACCATCGCGCGACGCGCGTGCTTGCCGAGCAGTTGCAGTCGGCCAATACGCTGCTGTCCGCCGAGGCCCGCCACGATGCGCTGACGGGTGCGCTGTCGCGGCGCTATTTCCTCGACCTGCTGCGCCATGAGATCGACCGCGCGCATGCGGCGGGCGAGCCTCTTTGCATGGCGATCGCCGACCTCGATCACTTCAAGCAGATCAACGACCGCTTCGGCCACGCGGCGGGCGATCGCGCGCTCGAACATTTCGTCGATACGTGCCGCAGCGAGTTGCGCGGCAGCGATGCAATCGGGCGGCTGGGCGGTGAGGAGTTCGGCATCCTGCTGCCCGCGACGGCGCTCGGCGCGGGGCTCGAAGTAGTCGAGCGTCTGCGCATGAGGCTCAAGTCGATGCCGTCGACGAAGCTGCCTCCATCGGTGGGCTTGAGCGTGAGTATCGGCATCACGGAGCTGTCGCAGGAGGACTTGCCAGAGCGCATCGTCAGCCGCGCCGACCAGGCGCTCTATACGGCGAAGCAGGGCGGCCGCGATCGCAGCGAAGCCGTTCCGCCCGACGACACCGCGCCGCCCACGCGCGCATCCGCCAGCGTCTGGTGATCATCTGAAATACGCGGTCGGGCACGCGCGTGGCATTCGCGGGCGATGCAGCCCGCATCGCTCGTGTCGAAGCCGCCGGGCAAGCGAAGCGCAAGCAGGTATCATCGACTTTCGAACGAAGGTTGTGATCACCGCTGTACGCTCCCCCGGAGGTTCGCATGAAGGGAAATCTGGTCATCGTCTGCCGCGATCAGGACGCAGACGCTTTCGATCATCTGCTTGCAGAGTACGGCGCATTTCAGACGCGCCTGTCGTCGACCGCGTGGTATCTGAAACTGGAAGTGGCGCCGGAAGTGATCCAGGAAGAAATCCTGGCGCGTCTTGGCAAGTACACGACGCACTACATCTTCGAGGCGGACACGGTCACGTGGAATACCGTCGACAGCGAAGCGGCCGCCGCGCTCAACTCGCTCTTCACCGAATAGGCGGGGTCCTCTCGCCTCGTGTGCAGCACGTGTGAAAGGGAATGACGGGCGTCACTGCCCGTCGATACACGTCAAGCTCCGCCGATCCTTCTCACCCCGCGCAGCAGATCACCAGGCACTTTCCGAGGTCGCCGCCGCGCGCGACTCCGATTCGAGCGGGAACGTCATCTGCACGCGCAGCCCTCGCCCGCCGTTGGTTGCGGCGTCGTTGTTGCCGATCTGCCATTCGCCGCCCGCGCGCCGCACGAGACGCTCGACGATCGCGAGCCCCAGGCCGCTATGGCCGTTGCCGCCGCGCGCGGGATCGAGCCGCACGAACGGACGGCTTGCGTTGATCAGGTCCTGCGCGGCAATGCCGTTGCCGTTGTCGCTGATGGTCAGCGTGAAGCCGCGCGGCGTGCGCGCCGTGGAAACGACGACGGGCGGCGCGCCATACGCATGCGCGTTGTCGAGCAGATTCGAGAGGATGCGGTCGAGCGTCGCGGCGGGCAGCATGAAACCGGGACCGGCGCGCAAATCCGTTTGCACCGTCGGCGCGCCCGACGATACCGCGCGATAGCTGCGCACCACGCGCTCGCACTGCGCGTCCACTTCGACGGGCTCGCTGCGGTCCGCGCCGTCATGTGCGAACACCAGGAACTGCTCGACGATATGCGTCATCGAATCGACGTCGCGCACGACGCCGTCGCGCATCTTCGGTTCGTCCATCATTTCCGCGCGCAGACGCAGACGCGCAAGCGGCGTCTTCAGATCATGCGCGACGCCCGCGAGCATCACCGCGCGGTCGTGCTCCGTGCGCTCGACTTCCTGGACCATCTGATTGAAGCCGTGCGTCAGCTGGCGCAGTTCGCGCGGCCCGCGTTCGCGCAACGGCGGCACGGGCAGGCCGCGCCCGAAGCGCGCGACAGCCTGCGCGAGCGAGCGCAGTGGCTGCTGCAACTGCCACGCCGCGAAGAGCGCCGCCATCACGCCCGCCGAGAAAATGATGCCGAGCCACAGCACCATCCGGTCGAGCGGCCTCGGCGGCCGCAGCGGCTGCACGGGCACGACGATCCAGCTCGCGTCGTTCGCCGAGCGCACCCATAACGTGGGCGGCTTGCCGGGCGCGCCGATGCGCACCTGCGTCGAAGTCGGCATGCGGTCGCGCACGTCGTCGAGGAAACGGTTGAGCGGCGTGGGCAGGTTCGGCGCATCGGGCGGCACGTCGCTGCTGGCGGGATCGACGAGACGCACGCGCGACGGCAGCGGCTGGTCGGGCTCGCGCCTCACGTGATCGCGCACGGCATCGACCAGGAACACCGCTTCTTCGACGGCATAACGTGTCTGCAACTGGTTGCGCTCGAAACGCACCAGCAGATACCACGCGAAATGCGACAGCAGCAGCACGCAGACGACCAGCAGCGCCAGCCTTCCGAACAGCGAATCAATTGGACGACGCATGTTGCTCGCCATCGGGGACGAACACATATCCGCGCCCGCGCACGGTCTGGATGAAGCGCGGCACGGACGGATCGGTTTCGAGGATGCGGCGCAAACGCCACACCTGCACGTCGATGCCGCGGTCGGTGCCGTCGTATTCGGGACCGTGCAGCAGTTCGAGCAGGCGCTCGCGGGTGAGCGTGCGCATCGGGTGATTGACGAAGATCTTCAGCAGCGCGAACTCGCTGCCGGACAGCGTGAGCGGCTTGCCTTCCTGATGCAGCGTGCGCGACTGGAAATCGAGCGTGAAGCGGCCGAACGAAAAAGGCTCGCGCTGCTCGGGCGCGGCCGCCGACGGCTGCGTCTTGCGGCGTCGCAACACCGCCTGCACGCGAGCGAGCAGCTCGCGCGGATTGAACGGCTTGCCGAGGTAATCGTCCGCGCCGAGTTCCAGGCCGACGATACGGTCCACGTCGTCGGCGCGCGCCGTGAGCATGATGACGGGGATATCGTCGCCCGATGCGCGCAGCTTGCGCAGCGCCGTCAGCCCGTCGACGCCGGGCATCATCAGGTCGAGCACGATCAGGTCGGGACGTTCGCGCTCTATGCGGCGTTCCAGCGAACTGGCGTCGTGCAGCACCGAAACCTCGATGCCTTGCCGGGCCAGGTAATCGCGCAGCAGGTCGCGCAGTTCGACGTCGTCATCGACGACAAGAATTTGAGTAGCCATGGCTTGAAGTGTAACGCGCGCCCCGACGGCTATTCGACCCACCTGGCCCCCTAAAGGGTTACGGGGTGTTACCGCGAAAGGCACACGTAATGTCGCGTAACTTCCGCAAGGATACGCGTAACACGCCCCTCGTTCGATCCCTCTACGCTGTGCCTTACCGGATGCACGCCCGTCCATCTTCGAGACAGGCGGCATCGTCGGCTAGTCATCAAGGAGCACTGTAATGTCCAAAAAAACATCACGCTTTCTCGCCGTTGCCGCTGCATCGCTCGCACTGAGTCTCGGGTCCGCGTTCGCCGCGCAGCCCCACGATGGCCCCGGCGGTCCCGGCGGCATGGGTCCTGGCGGTCCCGGCTGGCATCACGGCCACTTCATGAAGGAGCTGAACCAGCTGCACGGGCAGCTCAAGCTGAACGCGGATCAGGAAAAGCAATGGCAAGCCGCGCTCGACACGATGAAGCAAAGCCATGAAGCGGAACGCGCGAACCACGAGCAGATGCGTCAGCAGTTCAAGCAGATGCAGCAACAGCCGATCCTCGACCTGAACGCAATGCACGCCGCGCATCAGCAGATCGAGCAGAAGGACGCGCAACTGCGCGAGCAGACGGCGACGGCGTGGCTCAACTTCTACAACGGCCTGAACGACCAGCAGAAGACCACCGTCAGCACCACGCTCAAGCAGCACTTCGCGAAGATGGAGCAGCGTCACGAGAAGATGCGCGAGCGTTGGGAAAAGCATCGCGGCGACGCGGCGGCTTCGGCGGTGAAGCCGTAAGCGTCGATCGTTCGTGACGCGTCGTGCAGGGCGGCGCGGTCGGTCGCTCTTGTCTTACGCGGAGCACCGAGCGCTACACGTAAAAGAAAAACGCCATGGGAACCACATCCCGTGGCGTTTCTCATGGATGGTCCGGCGAAAGCGCGAATGACAGCTTCGACTGCTATCGGCTTAACGCAACTGGCCCAGATCGAAGAGCAGCACCTCCGCGCCCTCGCCGTTCTCGAGCGTGATCGCGGACGCATCGGTGATCATCGCAGCGTCGCCGGCCTTCAGCGTTTCGCCGTTCACCGTCAGCGTGCCGCGCGCGATGTGCACATACGCCTGGCGCCCCGCCGCGAGCGCATGCTCGGCGCGCTCCACGCCGTCGAAAAGACCCGCGTGGATCGACGCGTCGGCGTGAATCGTCACCGAACCGTCGCGCCCATCCGGCGACACGACGACGCGCAGACGGCCGCGCTTGTCAAGATCGCTAAAGCGCTTTTCCTCGTAGCCCGGTTGATCGCCCGCGCGCTTCGGGATGATCCAGATCTGCAGCAGATGCAGCAGCTCTTCCCGCGACGCGTTGAACTCGCTGTGCATCACGCCCGTGCCGGCGCTCATGCGCTGCACGTCGCCGGGACGGATCGTCGAGCCGTTGCCCATGCTGTCGCGATGCGACAGCGCACCGTCCAGCACATACGTGACGATTTCCATATCGCGATGCCCATGCGTGCCGAAGCCCTGCCCGCCCGCGATGCGATCCTCGTTGATCACGCGCAGCGGGCCGAAGTGCATATGCTCGGGATCGTGGTAATCGGCAAACGAGAAGCTGTGCTTCGAATCCAGCCAGCCGTGGTTGGCGTGGCCCCGTTCGTCGGAGCGGCGAATCGTGATCATGTGACTCTCCCGTGAAAAATGGCGATGACGGGAATGTATGGGCCGCGCGCGCCCGGAACAATCGCCGCCACTGCACCGGATCGTTCCGCAAATGACGGCAATGGCAACGGCCGCGCAATGCTCGCCGCATCGGCCGCGACGACGTCCGCAGACGTGCCGCGATATCGCGCCGCGCACGCATGTCTCTGGCGGCAAAGGGCTTTTCCCGCACGGCTGCCGCACGATTGCTACTGGCACCACGCCCGGCTTCGGGTAAAATACCGCGCTTTTTGGAAAGGGTCGACGCGCGTGCCGCGTCCGGACGGATCGCCGCTCAAAGCGCGCGCCGCCGGACAGTAACGGGAGCACGCCTCGCGGCCGCCCAGGTGGGGAAAAGGCCGGCAGGCAGCGGGCCTCTTGGGCCAATGGACCGGCGGCAAAGCCGGTCAATTCGCCCCGAATCCGGGCAGCATAATTTTGTCCGCCTAGAATGGCGACGGCCGGCCACCAGCGGGCGGTCGCCGGCGCGGGACGGCACCGCGGCGATCGGGAAGTCAGGAGAAACATGAAGAAGCTCGCACTGTGCGTAGCGCTCGCAGTCATGGCCACGGGGGCCATGGCAAAAGAATGGAAAACCGTGCGCATCGGGGTCGACGCCAGTTATCCGCCGTTCGAATCAATGGCGCCGAACGGCCAGATGGTCGGTTTCGACGTCGATCTGACGAAGGCGCTGTGCGCGAAGATGAACGTCAAGTGCGTGTGGATTCCGCAGGATTTCGACGGCATCATCCCCGCGCTGAAGGGCAAGAAGTTCGACATCATCGTGTCGTCGCTGACCGTCACCGACAAGCGCCGCGAGCAGATCGACTTCTCCGACAAGCTGTTCGACGCGCCCGCGCGCATGATCGCGAAGGCGGGCTCGCCGCTTCTGCCGACGGCCGATTCGCTGAAGGGCAAGCACGTCGGCGTCGAGCAGGGCACGACACAGGAAGCGTACGCGAAGGCGTACTGGGAGCCCAAGGGCGTGACGATCGTGCCGTACCAGAACCAGGATCAGGTGTACGCCGATCTCACGACGGGGCGTCTTGATGCCTCGCTTCAGGATGAACTGCAAGCCGATGCCGGCTTTCTGAAGACGCCGCGCGGCAAGGGCTTCGCTTGGGCCGGCCCGGAAGTGAAGGACCCGAAGACGATCGGCGAAGGCACGGCAATCGGCGTGCGCAAGGAAGACGGCGAGCTGAAGGCGAAGCTCAACAAGGCGCTCGCCGACATCCATCAGGACGGCACGTTCAAGCGGCTCGAGAAGCAGTACTTCGACGTCGATATTTATCAGAGCCACTAGGCTTCGATGGGCGGCCGGCTGCGCCGGCGTCGCGCAGCAAAGGCTCGGGACAGGCCCGGATGGGCCCGTCGCCGGGCTTCGTAATACAGTCGCACGCAAAGCAGCAAACAAGCAGCAGCAAACAGGCAGTAGCACACAAGCTGGAAAACGCGCTGCCGGCCGGCAACGGCCAGGCAGTCATGATTCGCACAGCGGCATGCTGTGCGCCGCACGGGAGACATCGAAGGCGATACCGCATCGGCCTTCGCGCGACCCGCCGCAGCGCACGCGTTCCGCGTCTTTCGCGGCGCGCGGGAGCGTCGTCAAGGACTCACTATGCTCTTTCAAGGCTACGGCCCGCTCATCTTTGCCGGCACGGTGCAGACCGTCAAGCTGGCGATCCTGTCGCTTGCGCTGGCGTTCCTGCTCGGTCTGCTCGGCGCGGCAGCGAAGCTGTCGAAGAACCGTCTGTCGTACGGCGTCGGCACTATCTACACAACACTCGTGCGCGGCGTCCCCGATCTCGTGCTGATGCTGCTGCTCTTCTACAGCATCCAGATCTGGCTGAACAATCTCACCGACATGCTCGGCTGGGACCAGATCGACATCGATCCGTTCGTCGCCGGCGTCGCCGTGCTCGGCTTCATCTACGGCGCGTATTTCACGGAGACCTTCCGCGGCGCGTTCCTCGCGGTGCCGCGCGGCCAGCTCGAAGCGGGCGCCGCGTACGGCATGACGGCCTGGCAGGTGTTCGCACGGATCATGTTCCCGCAGATGATGCGCTTCGCGCTGCCCGGCATCGGCAACAACTGGCAGGTGATGGTCAAGGCGACGGCGCTCGTATCGATCATCGGCCTCGCCGATGTCGTCAAGGCATCGCAGGATGCCGGCAAAGGCACGCTGCGTTTCTTCTTCTTCACGCTGATGGCGGGCGCGATCTATCTGGTGATCACGACGGTGTCCAACTTCGTGCTGATGTACCTCGAAAAACGCTACTCGACTGGCGTGCGCAAGGCGGAACTATGATCGAGCTGATCCAGGAATACTGGCGCAACTATCTTTTCACCGACGGCTACCGCTTCACGGGCGTCGTCATCACGTTGTGGCTCCTCGTCGTGTCGATCGGCCTGGGCTTCTGTCTGTCGATACCGCTCGCCGTCGCGCGCGTGTCGAAGAAGAAATGGCTCGCGGGCGCGGTGTGGCTGTATACGTATATCTTCCGCGGCACGCCGTTGTACGTGCAACTGCTGCTCTGCTATACGGGCCTCTACAGCCTCGAAATCATTCGCTCGAACGCGCTGACCAACGCGTTCTTTCGCGACGGCATGCATTGCACGCTGCTCGCATTTACGCTGAACACCTGCGCGTACACGACGGAGATTTTCGCGGGCGCGATCAAGGCGACGCCTTACGGCGAAATCGAAGCCGCGCGCGCCTATGGCATGTCGCAGTTCACACTGTATCGCCGCGTGATCCTGCCGTCGGCGCTGCGCCGCGCGTTGCCGTACTACAGCAACGAAGTGATCCTGATGCTGCACGCGACAACCGTCGCCTTCACCGCGACCGTGCCCGATATCCTGAAGATCGCGCGCGACGTCAACTCGGCGACCTACCGCTCGTTCGACGCCTTCGGCATCGCCGCCCTGCTCTATCTGATCATCTCTTTTGCGCTCGTCTGGCTCTTCCGCCGCGCGGAGCGCCGCTGGCTCGCTTATCTGCGCCCGCAAGGCAAGTAAGTACGGCGAATAAGCAAGTCAAGGAACCCGATGAACACTCAAGCCACACAGCAAATGCTTTTCGTCGACAACCTGCACAAGCAGTACGGCGACAATGAAGTTCTCAAGGGCGTCACGCTGCGCGCGAATCGCGGCGACGTGATCAGCGTGATCGGTTCGTCCGGCTCGGGCAAGAGCACGATGCTCCGCTGCATCAACTTCCTGGAGCAGCCGAACGCCGGGCGCATCTTCGTCGACGGCCAGGAGATCCGCACGCAGAAGGACAAGCACGGCGCACTGCGCGTGTCGGACCAGAAGCAGTTGCAACGGATGCGCACGAAACTGTCGATGGTGTTCCAGCACTTCAACCTGTGGACGCACATGACGGTGCTCGAAAACATCATCGAAGCGCCGCTGCATGTGCTGGGCATGTCGCGCAAGGATGCCGAGGAACGCGCTCGCACGTATCTGGAGAAAGTGGGCCTCGCGCCGCGCGTCGAGAAGCAGTATCCGTCGCATCTGTCGGGCGGCCAGCAGCAACGCGTGGCGATCGCCCGCGCGCTGACGATGAACCCCGACGTGATGCTGTTCGACGAGCCCACTTCCGCGCTCGATCCCGAGCTGGTCGGCGAAGTGCTGAAGGTCATGCAGACGCTCGCCGAGGAAGGCCGTACGATGATCGTCGTCACGCACGAGATGGCATTCGCGCGCAACGTGTCGAATCACGTGATGTTCCTGCATCAGGGACGCGTCGAAGAGGAAGGCCATCCCGACGAAGTGTTCAGGAACACGAAGAGTGACCGCCTCAAGCAGTTCCTGTCGGGCAGTCTGAAATAGTTCTGCGATGTAGTTTATGTAGTATTACAGGGCGCTTACCGGGCGCCCTTTTTATTGCCCCTCGCGACGCCTCCCATCCCTCCTGCGTCGCATCAAAGCTTCGGCATCCCAACATCTGCGCCGCCAACGGTCCAGAACGCCTCTACTCCGGACGATTTAACGCGTCAATAGTGGCAATCCTTGACACACCTCATTAACGACCTTGCTTCCCTTGTCGGACAAGGCTTGCAGCCCCATTCGAAGCCCTCCGCGCGCCACTTGTCCCACAGTGGTATTGCAATTTAGAGACATCTTTACCGAGCATCGCTAATTTATTCGCCAACCGAGGGGTATTTTGCTAAATTAGTAACGAAAGTAGCAAAACAAAGTTCAAGAAAAGTAGTTTCACTTCAAAACGAACGTACAGGAGATACCGGTCGCGAGAAAGATCGGCGTGACGATCAGACAGCCTCGAAGCTGCATCGACAGAACAACCGATCACCCGCCCATCTCCCTGAAAGGGATTCCTGCTCGGCGCCGCTGGCGTCCGGGCACCACTCGCAGTACTGGCTTTACTTTTTGACAGGGTATGGAGGAGAAGATGAAGAAAGCTTTGGCTGCCGCAGCGCTGCTGACTTTCGGCGTTGCAGCACACGCACAGAGCAGCGTGACGCTGTACGGGCGTCTGGACGCTGGTCTGGAGTACATGTCGGGTGTGCCGACGAACCCGAACGCAGCGGGTGTCGCGCAGAGCAGCACGCACCGTTTCCGCGCAGAGAGCGGCGACTGGGGTACCAGCCTGTGGGGCTTGAAGGGCGCTGAAGATCTGGGCGGCGGCACCAAGGCCGTGTTCCAGTTGGAAGGCTCGTTCAACACGATGACGGGCGCAGGCCCCGGCGGCGGCGGTCTCTTCAATCGCTGGGCGACGGTCGGCTTCGCTAACAACCAGTACGGTACGTTCACGATGGGCCGCATGCTGTTCATCTCGAACGGCGTGTGGGACTTCGATCCGTTCGGTCAGTCGAACTGGTCGTCGGCATCGCTGGTGCGTGGCCGCAACTGGCCGCAATCGAGCAACAACGTTGCTTACCAGTCGCCGAAGATCGCAGGCTTTGACTTCTACGGTCAATACGCGCTGTCGAATGCGACGAACTGGAACGGTAACGGCACGACGCCGCAAGGCCGTGAAGCCGGTGCGCAGATCACCTACACCTCGTCGCTGTTCCAGGTTCGCGGTCTGTACGACGAAATCCGCAACCCGGGCAACGGTCTGTTGTACGGCCCGCAAACGGGTCTGATCAACACGGCTAACGTAGCAGGCGGCGTGTTCTCGGCATCGCGCGAATATTCGGCCCTCGTGAACGTGTTCCTCGGCCAGTTCAAGGTTCAGGCTGCCTACCAGGCTATCCGCACGTCGGGTGCAACGGGCGTTCTGCCGGGCCAGCCCACCACGCTCGATCACGAATGGGGTGGCGTGACGTGGCAGGCAACGCCGGCAGCGGCACTGATAGCAGCCGTCTACCACGTGAACGGCAACAACGGTGCTGGCAACGCGACGATCTACACGATTGGCGGCTCGTACAACCTGTCGAAGCGCACGCTGCTGGACATCCAGATTGCAACGGTCCAGAACAGCAAAGCGGCTAACTACGGCCTGAACGCGAACAACGCGGGTACGGCAGTCGCAACCGACAACCCGCTGCCGGGTCACAGCCAGTCGGGCGTGTATGCAGGTATCCAGCACTCGTTCTAATCGAACGGTGCACACAGAAAAGCTTTAAGGAAACAGTTTTCACGCTGCTGCGAGAGGCGCGTATCGGTGCGATGTCCGAAAGGGTGTCGCACCTTTTTTTATTTTTGTGCGGACGGCGCATTTCAAAGCCGAAGCTAAAGCACTTCGCTCGTGCATCCAGGCACCGGCGCAGTGCAACGCCGGCGCGTGTTCCAACGCGATACGCGACCACACCGAAGCGTGACGCGCAAGAGACGGCTTACACGGCCGCTTCGTTCTCCTCACCCGTGCGAATGCGGATCACGCGCTCGACATCCGCGACAAAGATCTTGCCGTCGCCGATCTTGCCCGTGCGCGCCGCGCCGATGATCGCATCGATCACCTGATCGGTCTGGTTGTTCGCGACCACGACTTCGATCTTCACTTTCGGCAGAAAATCGACTACGTATTCGGCACCGCGATAGAGCTCGGTGTGTCCTTTCTGACGGCCGAAGCCTTTGACCTCGGTGACGGTCAGCCCCGTCAGGCCGACTTCGGCAAGCGCTTCGCGGACTTCGTCGAGCTTGAACGGTTTGATGATAGCGGTGATGCGTTTCATGGCAGGCCTCGTCTCGGTTCGAAAAAGGAAGGTTCAGATGCCTAGATTCTACGCCGCGCTGCACACGTTGCCAGCATGGGTACGACGCCGCGCGCAGCGGCCCGCACGCGGCGGCAGATAAGGACGGATTTCAGGCGGCTTTATCCGGAACCGTTGCAAGATCATCGGTCCAGACAGTCGCCTCCGAATCGCTCGGCGCGCGCCAGTCGCCGCGCGGTGACAGCGATCCGCCCGAGCCCACCTTCGGCGCGTTCGGCACGCAGCTCCGCTTGAACTGGCTCGTCTTGAAGAAACGCCACAAAAAGATGCCGAGATTGCGCTTGATCGCGGCGAGGTCGTACTCGTTGCGCGCAACGTGCGCGCCTTCCGGCCAGCCGCCCTTCTCCTTGTCGCGCCATGCGTGCAGCGCGAGGTACGCGACCTTCGAAGGCGCGAAGCCGTAGCGCAGGATGTAGTAGAGGTTGAAGTCCTGCAACTCGTAGGGCCCGATGAACGACTCGGTCTTCTGCTCGATCGCCCCCGCCGCCTTGCCGGGCACGAGTTCCGGGCTGATCTCGGTGGCGAGGATGTTGAGTAGCGTACCCGAGCCGCTCTTGCCGATCGCGCCCGTCTCCGCGACCCAGCGCACGAGATGCGTGATCAGCGTCTTCGGCACGCTCGCGTTCACGCTGTAGTGCGACATGTGATCGCCGACGCCATACGTGCACCAGCCGAGTGCCAGCTCGCTCAGATCGCCCGTGCCGATCACGATGCCGTTGTGGAAATTGGCGAGGCGGAACAGATGGTTCGTGCGCTCGCCCGCCTGCACGTTCTCGAATGTGATGTCGTACTTCGCCTCGCCCGCCGAATACGGATGGCCGAGGTCCTTCAGCATCTGCTCGCAGCTCGGCCGGATGTCGATTTCCATCGACGTGCAGCCGACCACTTCCATCAGCTCGCGCGCCTGCTTCAGCGTGCGCTCGCTGGTCGCAAAGCCCGGCATCGTCACGCCGATGATGTTCGTGCGCGGCAGCTTCAGACGATCCATTGCCTTCGCGCAGACGAGCAGCGCATGCGTCGAGTCGAGTCCGCCCGACACGCCGATCACGACCTTCTGGATGCGCGACGCCGACAGCCGCTGCACGAGCGCCTGTACCTGGATGTTATAGACCTCGTTGCAGCGTTCGTCGCGGCGGCGCGTATCGGCGGGCACGTACGGGAACCGCTCGACCTTGCGCTCGATCGGCAATGCGCGCGACGTATCGTGATCGATCGCGAAGCGCACGATCCGGAACTTCGCCACTTCTTCCTTGTGACGCTGCACCGACATGCCGAAGGTCGTCTGCCGCATGCGTTCGTGCGAAAGCCGTTCAAGATCGACGTCCGCGAAGATCAGGTGCGAGTCGTCGAGAAAACGCTCGGACTCGGCGAGCATCTCGCCGTTTTCGCAGACCAACGCCTGGCCGTCCCACGCCATGTCCGTCGACGATTCGCCGCGCCCCGCCGACGTGTACAGATACGCCGCGAGACAGCGCGCCGACTGCTGGCCGACGAGCTGATGCCGGTAGCCCGACTTGCCGACCACGATGTTCGACGCCGACAGGTTCACGAGCACCGTCGCGCCCGCGAGCGCCGCGAACGACGACGGCGGAATGGGCACCCACACGTCCTCGCAGATTTCGACGTGAAAGCGGAAGTCGGGCACATCCGTCAGTTCGAACAGCAGCGACGCGCCGAACGGCACGCGCTCGCCGAGCAGCTCGATCTCGCGCGCGACGGCGCTGTCGGCGGGCGTGTACTGGCGCGCTTCGTAAAACTCACCGTAGTTCGGCAGATAGCTCTTCGGCACCGCACCCAATACAGCGCCGCGCGCGACGACCACCGCGCAGTTGAACAGGCTGTGGTCAACCTGCAGCGGCATGCCGACGATCAGCGCGGCGGACAGCTTCTTCGACGCATCGACGATCTTTGCCAGCGCTGTCTTGCATGCATCGAGCAGCGCGCCCTGATGAAAGAGATCGTCGCAGGTGTAGGCAGGCAGGCCGAGTTCCGGAAACGCGACGAGCGCCGCGCCTTTCGCTGCGGCTTCGCGCGCGAGCTTGAGCGTCTCGTCGGCGTTGAAGGCGGGGTCGGCCACCCGGCAGCGCGGCACGCCGACCGCGACGCGCGCAAAGCGATGCGAATACAGGTTAAAGAAATTGCCTTTCATGTCAGAGATTCCTTCGGGCGCGTGGGTCGGCCAATTGAACGGTTCGAATGGATAGAACGGATCGGACCGATCGGACGACAAAGCGGTCACGCGACGGCTGCTATCGAACAGCGTAGATGATAAGCGGTAAGCGCATTCCAGGTCTCGATCCTGTACACGCGCAGGCCTTCACACAATCGCCGCGCCCGCCGCAGACGCCACGCTGCGCACTCCGCGCACGCATTTGCATTAACATGGCCGTTCGTCGCGCCGCGCTGGAGTTAGCGCCTTGCCATCGAATCGTCGTTGCATCGAGGTTGCATCGAGGCGAACGGGTCCCGCGCGCGCAGCACCCGCATATCGGCGTCCCCGAGTCCTGTCGGGTCGCGAGCCCACGCGAGCACGCCAACACAGTATCGCCAACGGTCGAACAGATTGAACCAGGAACGTTTTGATTACCGCGCGGGCATTCTCGCTTCGCCGCTCGAAGTGGATGCCGCCGAGTGGAACGCGCTGCTCAGCCAGCAGGCGCAACCGACGCCTTTCTTGCGCCACGAATTCCTCAGCGCGCTGCACGCGACGCAATGCGCCGTCGCCGATACGGGCTGGGCGCCGCAGTTCGTCACGCTGACCGATCCGCGCACGGGCAAGCTGGCCGCGGCCACGCCCGTCTACGCAAAAGGCCACTCGTACGGAGAGTATGTGTTCGACTGGGCATGGGCGGACGCGTACAAGCGCAACGGCCTGCCCTACTATCCGAAACTGCTGTGCGCGGTGCCCTTCACGCCCGTGCAGGGCACGCGCCTGATCGCCGCCGACGAACACGCGCTGCGCCATCTCGCCGCCACGCTGATCGCGTTCGCCGAGCAGGCCGACGTATCGTCGCTGCACGTGCTCTTCCCGACCGAGACGGAAGCGCAGGTGCTGACGGACCTCGGCATGATGCAGCGCGAAGGCGTGCAGTTCCACTGGATCAACGAAGGCTACCGCGATTTCGACGAGTTCCTGTCGACGCTCGAACAGAAGAAGCGCAAGAACATCCGCGCCGAACGCCGCAAGGTGCGCGACGCGGGCATCACGTTTCGCCGCGTGCCGGGCGAAGACATCAGCGATGCCGAATGGCGCTTCTTCAGCAAGTGCTATCGGCAGACGTACCGCGAGCACTTTTCGAGTCCGTATCTGAATCTCGACTTCTTCCGGATGATCGGCGCGTCGATGCCCGAGAACCTGATGCTGGTGATCGCCGAATACGAAGGCAAGCCGATTGCGAGCTCGCTCGTCGTCTATCAGCGCGACGGCGCGAACGCGGGCGGCACGCTCTACGGGCGCTACTGGGGCGCGCTCGAACACGTGCCCTGCCTGCACTTCGAGACCGCGTACTATCAGCCGCTCGAATTCTGCATCGAGCAGAAGCTCGGCGTGTTCGAAGGTGGCGCACAGGGCGAACACAAGATGGCGCGCGGCTTCATGCCGACCGTCACGCGCTCGGCGCACTGGCTCGCGCATCCGGCGTTCTCGGATGCCGTCGCGCGGTTTCTCGACAGCGAAAAGAATCACATCCACGCGTACGTCGACGAACTGCGCGAACACAACCCGTTCAAGGACTAGGCGCGCGCCATGCCGTGGTTTCTGTATCTGATCGAATGCTCGGACGGCAGCGTCTACACGGGCATCGCCACCGACGTCGCGGCGCGCTTCGACAAGCACTGCAACGGCACGGGCGCGCGCTACACGCGCTCGCGCAAGCCCGTGCGCCTGCTCGCGTCGTTCGAACTCGCCGACCGGTCGAGCGCATTGCGGGCCGAGTACCGCGTCAAGCAGCTCGCGCCCGCGCAGAAGCGGGAGCTGGCGTCGGGGGCGCGGACGCTCGAATCCGTGCTGCCCGCGCTGAGCGAAGCAGAGGCGCCGGACGTCGAGGAAGCCTGATCCGTATTCATGACGCGCCGCGCCGTTGTCCGCGCAGCAACAGTGTTTTCAACAATCGCGCCTCGACGCGCCTCTGGCCCGAAAGCATACTACCCCACACCGAATCAATACCGACGCAGTGCCTCTACCTGGCAGAAACCTCAAGGGAAAAGCAAATGGACGAGCGTAAGCGTGACAGCATGATTGCGTATCTGCGCCGCCGGATGGCGCAAGTCGGCATCAGGATCACCGATCTCGCGGCTGCACTGGCCGAAGAGCGCACGCGCCAGAAATCGGCGCGTTTTCGCAGCGCTTCCGGTGATACGTGGGACGGCAAAGGGAATCTGCCGCAGTGGCTGAGCCAGGCCGTCAGCGCCGGTCAGTCGATGGAGCACTTCGCCGTCGAGAAGCGCGCCACGCGGTCCAAACCGGCGGCTCGCCCGACCGTCGACTGGCGCCAGGACCCGTTCGCCGGCACGCGGCTCGCGACAATGCGCCCGCAGTAAGCGCACGCAACGCGCCGCCCAAAAACAAAAACGCTCCCGAAGGAGCGTTTTGCCAGCAGACCTTCAGCGTACCGATTACTTCTTGTAGTTCGCCACGCCTTCGCTGATTTCCTTGTGGGCGGCATCGACGCCCGCCCAGCCTTCGACCTTCACCCACTTGCCCTTCTCCAGCGCCTTGTATTGCTCGAAGAAGTGCTTGATCTGATCCTTCAGGTATTGCGGCACGTCGTCGATCGACTTCAGGTCCGCCGTCATCGGGCAGATCTTGTCGTGCGGCACGGCGATCAGCTTCGCGTCGACGCCCGATTCGTCCGTCATCTGCAGCATGCCCAGCGCGCGTGCGCGCACCACGGAACCGGCCAGCAGCGGGAACGGCGTGATCACCAGCACGTCGACGGGGTCGCCGTCGCCCGACAGCGTCTGCGGAATGAAGCCGTAGTTCGCCGGATAACGCATGCCCGTGCCGATGAAGCGGTCGACGACGAGCATGCCCAGTTCCTTGTCCGCCTCGTACTTCACCGGATCGCTTTGCGCCGGAATTTCGATGATGACGTTGAAGTCTTGCGGGAGGTCTTTACCAGGGGGGACGTGATTGAAGCTCATGGCGCTCTCTGATCAGGATGAAATGTGAAAGATGGCGCGCGGCGCGCGCTGCGTTCGCGATACGGAACGCGGCGCCGCAACCCGGACACTGCGGAATGCGCCATTATAGCCAATCGGCCAATGACACCCTCGTGGCGATCGGCGCGATAATCGTCGTACGACTGGCGGCATCCGTTCGCCGAGGCGCACGTTATGTCGGCATCCTTTCGCCGGCATCCGTCCCTGGTCGCCGCGCATCGCGCGCTGCCAGTCCTTATGGACGGTTCCGTTGTGCCCGTCATACGCGCAAGGCCATCGTCGTCCGCTGTCCCGTTTTTTCGTGGGTCGTCCTCTGTCGCCTCAGGCAAGGAGCATGTGTGGAAGAAGCGAAACACTTCATCGGCGGTGAATGGGCCGCATCATCGGGCGGGGAGACGATCCCCGTCGTCGATCCCTCCGACGGCCAGCCGTTCACGACGCTCGCGCGCGGCACCGCCGCCGACATCGATACCGCCGTCCAGTCCGCGCGGCGCGCGTACGACGGCGCATGGGGCGCCGCCAGCGCAGCCGAGCGCGGCCGTCTGCTGTACCGGCTGTCGATGCTCGTCGCCGCCTGCCACGAAGAGCTGGCGCAGATCGAAGCGCGCGACACGGGCAAGCCGCTCAAGCAGGCACGCGGCGACGCGGCCGCGCTCGCGCGCTACTTCGAGTTCTATGCGGGCGCCGCCGACAAGCTGCACGGCGAGACGCTGCCCTACCAGAACGGCTACACCGTCTTCACGATCCGCGAGCCGCACGGTGTCACGGGCCACATCGTGCCGTGGAACTATCCGATGCAGATCTTCGGGCGCAGCGTGGGCGCGGCGCTCGCGGCGGGGAACGCGTGCGTCGTGAAGCCTGCCGAGGACGCGTGCCTTTCCGTGCTGCGCGTCGCCGAACTCGCGGCCGAAGCGGGTCTGCCGGCGGGCGCGCTCAACGTCGTCACCGGCTACGGACACGAAGCAGGCGCGGCGCTCGCGCGCCATCCCGGCATCGATCACATTTCGTTCACCGGCTCGCCCGAAACGGGCAAGCTCGTCACGCAGATGGCGGCCGACAACCACGTGCCCGTCACGCTCGAACTGGGCGGCAAGTCGCCGCAAATCGTGTTCGGGGATGCCGACCTCGACGCCGCGCTGCCCACGCTGGTCAGCGCGATCGTGCAGAACGCCGGGCAGACCTGCTCGGCGGGCAGCCGCGTGCTGATCGAGCGGAGCATCTACGAGCC
This sequence comes from Paraburkholderia diazotrophica, assembly GCF_900108945.1. Lineage (GTDB taxonomy): Bacteria > Pseudomonadota > Gammaproteobacteria > Burkholderiales > Burkholderiaceae > Paraburkholderia > Paraburkholderia diazotrophica. The sequence goes on from NZ_FNYE01000004.1 coordinate 242,966, forward strand.
GCTGCTCGACAGGCTCGCGAGCGCGTTCAGTGCGCTGCGTGTAGGTCCGGCGCACGCGGATCTCGACTGCGGACCGCTGATCAGCGCGAAGCAGCAGCGCCGCGTATGGGACTTCCTGTCGGACGCGCAGCACGACAGCATCCCGATGGCGGCGCACGGCGAAGTGATCGCGGAAGCGCCGGACGACGGCTTCTATCAGGCGCCGACCCTGCTGCGCGACGTGCCGCCCACACACCGGCTCGCGCGCGAAGAAGTGTTCGGCCCGGTGCTCGCCGCGCTGCCGTTCGCCGACGAAGGCGAAGCGCTCGCATTGGCCAACGGCACGCAGTACGGCCTTGTCGCGGGCATCTGGACGCGCGACGGCGCACGCCAGTTGCGCATCGCGAGACGCGTGCGCTCGGGGCAGGTGTTCATCAACAACTATGGCGCGGGCGGCGGCGTCGAGCTGCCGTTCGGCGGTGTCAAGCATTCGGGCCACGGCCGCGAGAAAGGCTTCGAAGCGCTGTACGGCTTCACAGTGCTGAAGACCGTCGCGATCAAACACGGCTGATGCAGAGCGGCAAACAACGCCAAACGATTCGCACAACAACAGCAACCATCTTTCATGGAACGGGAGCAAGGGCCGCGGCTCTGACTCCCATCGACAGAGGAGACATCATGCGGCTGACAGGCAAAACGGCCATCGTCACAGGCGGCGGCTCGGGCTTTGGCGAAGGCATCGCGAAGACCTATGCGCGCGAAGGCGCAAACGTCGTCGTCAACGATCTGAACGGCCCGGCCGCCGAGCGTGTCGCGAGCGAGATCGCGCTGGCGGGCGGCAAGGCGATTGCCGTCGCGGGCGACGTCACGCGCGCGGATGACTGGAGCGCGTTGCGCGCCGCTGCCATCGAAGATTTCGGCAGCGTGCAGATCGTCGTCAACAACGCGGGCACCACGCATCGGAACAAGCCGGTGCTCGAAGTCACGGAAGCCGAGTTCGACCGCGTGTACGCCGTCAACGTGAAGAGCATCTATTGGAGCGTGCGCGAATTCGTCCCGTACTTCCGCGAGCAAGGCGGGGGCGTGTTCGTCAATATCGCGTCGACGGCGGGCGTGCGGCCGCGCCCTGGCCTCGTCTGGTACAACGGCAGCAAGGGCGCCGTGATTGTCGCGAGCAAGGCGCTTGCCGTCGAGCTCGGGCCGGACCGCATTCGCGTGAACTGCGTAAACCCGGTGATCGGCGAGACGGGACTGCTGACGGAGTTCATGGGCGTCGAAGATACGCCGGAGAACCGGCAGAAGTTTCTGGCGGGCATTCCGCTCGGCCGCTTCTCGAGGCCGCAGGACATCGCGAATGCCGCGCTTTATCTCGCGTCGGACGAAGCGGAGTTCATCACGGGCGTGTGTCTCGAAGTGGACGGCGGACGCTGCGTGTAGCGGCATGTGAGGTGCGCTTTGGGCCGGGCGTTCCTGCCACGCGCGGGCGCGGGCGCGCGTGCGCCGCACTGCATGTGCGCGTTAGCGATTGAAAAGTCAGTGTATTCCCCGACGTCAAGCGGCTTTTCAGCGCGCGTTGAACGTTTAGAATCGCGAACGGCGGTACGTCATTTCCACAATAACGAGCTTTGCATAGGACCGGCGTAAGGCGCTAAAGCGCCAACGCTGGTCGATAGGAGACACGCGTGTCCAGTCCTGCGAATCCGCTTCACCATCCCGGCGCAGGCGCGCCGCCTTCCACTTTCGAAGAGGCGACCTACAGGAAAGTCGCCTGGCGTCTGACGCCGCTTCTGATGCTCAGCTATGTCGTCGCGTATCTGGATCGCGTGAACGTCGGCTTTGCGAAGCTCGGCATGAGCGCCGACCTGGGCCTCTCCGATGCCGTCTACGGTTTCGGCGCGGGCATCTTCTTCATCGGCTATTTCATCTTCGAAGTGCCGAGCAACATCATCCTGCATCGCGTCGGCGCGCGGGTGTGGATCGCGCGGATCATGGTGTCGTGGGGCATCATCTCGATGCTGACGATGTTCGTCACCACGCCCACGATGTTCTACGCGATGCGCTTTCTGCTCGGTCTCGCGGAAGCGGGCTTCTTCCCCGGCATCATCCTGTACCTGACCTACTGGTATCCGGCGCACCGGCGCGGCCGCATGACCACGTGGTTCATGACGGCCATCGCGATTTCGGGCGTCGTCGGCGGGCCGATCTCGGGCTACATCCTGAAAGCGTTCAATGGCGCGAACGGCTGGCATGGCTGGCAATGGCTGTTCCTGCTCGAAGGCATCCCGTCCGTGATCGTCGGTATCCTGGTGTTCGTCGTGCTCGACGATCGCATCTCGAAGGCGAAATGGCTGACGGATCAGGAGCGGGAACTGCTCGAGCGCAATATCGCCGCGGAAGAAGCGACCAAAGAGGATCACTCGATCGGCAAGGTGATGATGAGCCCGCGCGTGCTGCTGATGAGCCTGATCTACTTCTCGTTCGTGATGGGCCTGTACGGCGTGAGCTTCTGGCTGCCGACCATCATCAAGTCGACGGGCGTCACCGATGCGTTCATGATCGGCCTGCTTTCGGCGATTCCGTTCGCTGCTGCCGTGATCGCGATGGTGCTCGTCGCGCGCAGCGCCGACCGCACACGCGAGCGTCGCTGGCACGTCGCGCTGCCGGGATTCGCGGGCGCGCTCGGCCTCGTGTTGTCTGTGGTCTGGGCGCACGATACGACGCTCGCGATGGCCGCGCTCACGCTCGCGACGATGGGCATCATCACGACGCTGCCGCTCTTCTGGAGTTTGCCGACGTCCTTCCTCGCGGGCACGGGCGCAGCGGCGGGCATCGCGATGATCAATTCGATCGGCAATCTCGCGGGCTTCCTGAGCCCGTACGCGGTGGGCTGGCTCAAGCAGCTCACGTCGACCACCGACTCGGGCATGTACATGCTCGCCGCATTCATGATCCTCGGCGGACTGCTCGCGATCAGCGTACCGGCGCGGCTCGTGAACAAATAATCGCGTACCGCTGTTGTGCGGTTTCGAGCAAGAAAAAACCCTCGATGACCAGAGAGTCACCGAGGGTTTTTCATCTGCGTTATCCGCGTCATCTGCGCTATCTGCGGCCAGAGCCGTTCAGCCCATCAGACGATGTTCATCGCGAGCGCGCTCTCACGATAGTGCTCGCTCGCCTTCGACGCATCGCCCAGTTGTTCGTGCAGCCGCGCAAGCGCACGGTGTGAGCGGATCTTGAGCGTCTCGTTGTCGGCTTGCTTGAGCGCCTGTTCGAGGAACGATTGCGCCTTGCCCCACAACTGCTGATGCAGACACAGACGGCCCAGCGTGAACAGCAGATCGGCGTCGTCAGGGCGCTCCTTGCGCCAGCCTTCGGCCTTCTGGATCAACGGCAGCGCGTCGCCGCCCGTCGTATCCGGATAGCGGCGCAAGAGGCGCGCGTCCCAGTTCTGCGCGAGCGCTTCCTCGACGATTTTGCGCGCCTCCTGCGGACGGTTCAGCGCGACCAGCAATTCGGCCGCGAGATCGGCGAGGCGCGGCGAATGGCGCTCGGTCGGCGTCAGCGAATGCCACAGTTCGAGCAGCGCGTCGGCATTGTGCCGGCGATCGCGCAACAGGTTTTCCGCCGCCAGCTGCCGCAGACGCACGGCCACGGCGGGATGAATCGCCTCGCGCTTTTCGAGCGTCTTCACGAGCTTGAGCACTTCGCCCCAGTTCTTCAATTGCTGCTGCGCGCGCAACGCAATCTGCTGCGCATGAATGCGGCGGCCGCCCTGCGACTGCATTTCGGTGAGCGCGAGCAGCGCGCCATCGGCATCGCGGCCATCGGCGCGCATGTCGGCCGTCGCCATCAGACGCGCATCCTGCCAGTCGGTTGCATCGATCTGCGCGAGATATTCGTCGCGGCGCGCGTACTCGTGCATCCGGTGCGCGGCGTTCGCCGCGATCAGGCCCGCCGCGCCCTTGTTGTCGGGATTCGCGAGCGAATCGCGTGCGGCCTTTTCGGCGCGCGAAAAGCGCCCGGCATACAGATTCGCGATCGCATCACGCAACGCCGAATGCGCCTTCGCGACGCGCTGACGCGCGCGGTACGCGGCCACGCGCCGCGGCATGCCCCAGATGTTGCGCACGATGCGCAGCAGCACATACATCACGATGAACGTGACGATCAGGCCGACGACGAACAGGTTCAACGAAATATCGACGCGATACGGCGGATAGACGAGCAGCACCTGGCCGGTGTCGAAGCGCCCGACGAGTGCGAGCGCGACGGCGATCGCGAACAGGAATGCGAGCCAGAGAAGTCCACGCAGCGCCATGATTAACCCCGGTTCCGGTATTGATGCACGGCCTGCAGGCTCGTATTCAGGTTCGGCACTTCGACGGCCCCCGAGCCCTGATCGACCTCCTTCACGAGATCACGCGCGGTTTGCACTTTTTTCGACGACGCGTCGAAGTAACGCGCGAGCGCCTCGTCCGCAGCGTTGAGATCCGACTTGAGCGTGGTCTGGTTGCGCGCGAGCAGCGCCAGTCGCGCCGACAGCAGACGCAGCTTCAGGTTCTCGCGCAGGAAGTAGCCCTGATCGGGCGACACGAGCATCGTATCGGCGTGATCGAGGCGGCGCACCTGCACGAGACTGGTCAGCTGCTGGCCGACCCCCGTCACGAACTGGTTCCACCACACCCTCCACTTCGGCTCGCCCGTCGCGGCCGCGACGCGCTCGACGTCCTTCGGCTCGGCCGCTCGCGGCGTCGCGTGTGCGATGGGCGCCTCGCCGGAAAGCGGCAGCTGGTCGACCTGGTCGATCGCGTCGTCGAGCTTGATCGCGAGGCCCGTCAGATCCGTCGAAGGCGCGGACTTCAGCTTGTCGATGTCCTGCGCGATCGCCTTGCGCACGGCCAGCATCTGCGCACCATCCGAGGCGGCGAGCCGCGTGTCGGCGCTTTGCAGCGCGAAGAGCGCGAGCTGCGTGTTGCCCGTCAGTTGCAGCTGCTCGCTGGCGCTCGACAGCATCTGGCCGACTTCGGCCATCGTCCAGTCGTCGCGGTTGCGCGCGAGATCCGCGTATTGCTGCTGCAGCGCCTGTTGCGAATTCTGCGCATCGGCGAGCTTGCCTTCGAGCTGCGCGATCTGCGCGTTCGCGGCCTGCACGGTCGCGACGGCCTGCTCCGTTTTGACGCGCAGCTCGGCCGTCGATGCGTCGATGGCCTGCTGGCGATGCGACAGCTGCTGGTCGAGCTTGATCACCCTGCGGTTCAGCGCGAGGCCGCCCGCGACGGCCACGATGAGCACCAGCACGATGACGACCCAGAGCAGCCCCGTGCCCTTGTCGCGTTTCGGTTGCTGCATTTCGTAAGGCGTAAAGGGCTGATTCGGCGGCAGCGTGGTGGCGGGCCGCGGCGCGGAGTTGGGCGTGGGATTCGTGGATGCGTTGGTATCAGTCATGCGTTCTTGTGCCGGGTTGGACTGGACCGGTTGAACTTCGGAAGGAACAGCGAGGGAAATCAGCGTGCGCGCGATACGTTCGTCGCCCGCACCGGACACCGTAATGCTATCAAAACCCAATCCCCGCGCGGTTTCCGCGATGCGCGGATGGGGCGCGACGAACATCGCGCGTTTCAGTTGCGCCTGCTCGCTGACGGTCAGATGGTCGGCCGCGAGTTCGCCGAGATTGCGTACGCCTTCGGAGCTCGTGACGAGCCACGCGTGCGGCGTCTTCGATTCGTCCGACAGCAGCGCATGGATGCGCGACCATGCGCCGATCGACGGCTCCGGCACGAGCCGCCGGTAGGCTGCGACCGTCTCGACTTCAGCGCCCGCTTCGCGCAGACGGTCGGCGAGCCATTCACGGCCGCCGTCGCCGCGCACGATCAGCACCCGCTTGCCTTCGAACGCGTTCTCGCCGAGCGACGCTTCGAGCGCCGCGTACAGCGCTTCCGAGTCGAAGCGCGCGCCGTCGTTGTCGTCGGCGCCGGCGTTCGGGCTGATCACCGTATATGCGGGCGCTTCGACGCCGTGCTTCGCGAGCGCCGCGACGCTGCCCGGACCGACGACGCCGACGGGCAGCGCATACGGCCAGATCGCGTCGTGGCGCGCGAACGCGTAGTCGACGGCGTTCGGCGACACGAACACGACGAGCGCGTACCGGTCGAGCGATGCGAGCGCCGCGCGCAGCGGGCCTTCGTCGTCGGCGGGCGCGATCTCGATCAGCGGAAATTCGACGGTCGCGACACCCGCGTCGTGCAGCATTTTGGCGAGCGCGTCGGACTGCCCCGCCGGCCTCGTCAGTACGACGCTCAGGTGCGCACCGCGCGACGGCCCTGCGCCGTCCGTCGACGGGAAATCAGCGGATGTCGGGTTCGAGCCGGCCGCCATCACGGGGCATTCGCCGGACCAGCCGCCGGCCCGCTCGCCGTGCTGAGCGCGCGGACGATGTCCATCGCGCCTTGCGCTTCGAGCTGGCTCGCGACTTCGCGGCCGAGTTCGAGCGCGGCGCCCGTGGTCGGCGCGGGCGACGAGGCCTGTGCGGAGAGCACGCGCTGCCCGTCGGGCGTCGCGACGATGCCGCGCAGATGCAACGCGCCGTCATGCCAGACCGCGTAGGCCGCGAGCGGCACTTCGCAACTGCCGCCGAGCGCGCGCGACACCATGCGCTCTGCTTCGACGGCGGTGGCCGTGTGCTCGTGATGCAGCGGCGCGAGCCATGCGGCGAGGTCCGCGCGGTCCGCGCGAATTTCGATGCCGAGCGCGCCTTGACCCGCGGCGGGCAGGCTGTCGGCGGGATCGAGCAGCGAACGGATGCGCGCGGCGAGACCCAGACGCTTCAGCCCGGCGGCGGCAAGAATGATGGCCGCGTAGTCCCCGCGATCGAGCTTGGCGAGGCGCGTATCGAGATTGCCGCGCAGCGGCTTCACGATGAGTTGCGGATAGCGCGCGCGCAGCATCGCTTCGCGGCGCAGGCTCGACGTGCCGATCACGCTGCCGGGCGGCAACGCGGCAAGCGTGTCGTACTGGTTCGAGACGAACGCATCGCGCGGGTCCTCGCGCTCCATGATGGTGGACAACGCGAAGCCTTCGGGCAGTTCCATCGGCACGTCTTTCAGCGAATGAACGGCGAGATCGGCACGGCCATCGGCGAGCGCGTTCTCCAGCTCCTTCACGAACAGACCCTTGCCACCGACCTTCGACAACGTGCGATCGAGAATCTGATCGCCGCGTGTCGTCATTCCGAGGATTTTTACGTCACAAGATGGATATAATTTGTGCAGCGCACACCGCACGTGCTCGGCCTGCCACATTGCCAGGCGGCTTTCCCGCGACGCGATGACAAGCGTAGTGGGCGGCGTGAGCGCAAGCGTCTCGGAATTCATTGTTTGAGTCATTGAACGACGGGATGTAATAACAAACAATGTTAGCACGCGCTTCGGCAACCTCTCGCTGGCCGCACGGCCACGCCGAAGCAGTTCGATGGAGGAGACGGGTTCGCGCACGGTGTCGGCGCGGACTGCTCGATGAGCCGTATCGATTCGTGACTTGCGTGGCCGCCGAAGCCCGAGCACGGTCGTTCGCGCGTCGATGCGCCGCATGCGCGATCATCTAATGCGGCGCAGCACGCGCAACGGGCCCTTCCTCCATCGCGCGCCGCATCGTTGACAGGCTTTTAGCGCAGTTCCCCGCAGTAACTGAAGTTGCAGTCCACATTCTTTAGACCCTGGCTTTCCTGAGGAAACATCGTGACGTCTTCCGGATCGGCGCGCCCTGCCCGCCGCAACACTGCCTCGCCCGACGCTGCAAACGCCGCATCGGCCGCTTCCGCCGTCAAGGCTGTCAAGGCCGCGAAGGCCCTGAAAGCAACGCAAGCCCTCGAATCCGGCAAAACCGGCAAATCCACGAAGACCAAGGCGGCCAAAGCGGCCGCCAACAGCCTGTCGAAACGAACCAAAGGCAACGGCGCCGGCAAGGAAGCCGCGCCGCTGAAAGACAACGCCCGCACGCGCGAGGACAAGGACCAGCCGCTCTTCGAGGACATCCGCTATCTGGGGCGGCTGCTCGGCGACGTGGTGCGCGAGCAGGAAGGCGACGAAGTGTTCGACGTAGTCGAGACGATTCGCCAGCACGCGGTGCGGTTTCGCCGCGAGGACGACAGCGTCGCCGCGCAGACGCTCGAAAAGAAATTGCGCGCGTTGTCGCCCGAGCAGACGGTGAGCGTCGTGCGCGCGTTCAGCTACTTCTCGCATCTCGCGAACATCGCCGAAGACCGCCATCGCAACCGGCGGCACCGCATCCACGATCTGGCTGGCTCGACGTCGCAGCCGGGCACGGTCGCGCACGCGCTCGACCGTCTCGTCGAAGCGAACGCGGCCGCGACGCCCGTTTTGCAGCAGTTTTTCAACGACGCGCTGATCGTCCCCGTGCTGACGGCACACCCGACGGAAGTGCAGCGCAAGAGCATTCTCGATGCGCAGCACGACATCGCCCGGCTGCTCGCCGAACGCGACCAGCCGCTGACGGCGCGCGAGCGCCTGCAAAACGACTTGCTGCTGCGTGCGCGCGTAACGTCGCTGTGGCAGACGCGCATGCTGCGCGATTCGCGCCTGACCGTCGCAGATGAAATCGAGAACGCGCTGTCGTACTACCGCGCGACGTTCCTGGAAGAAATCCCCGCGCTGTACGCCGATATCGAAGAAGCGCTGGTCGAGCACGGCCTCGACGCGCGGCTGCCGTCCTTCTTCCAGATGGGCAGCTGGATCGGCGGCGATCGCGACGGCAATCCGAACGTCACGGGCGAAACGCTCGAAAACGCGATCACGCGCCAGGCTGCGGTGATCTTCGAGCACTATCTGGAGCAGGTGCACAAGCTCGGTGCGGAACTGTCGGTGTCGAATCTGCTGGCGGGCGCAAGCGACGCGGTGAAGGCGCTCGCGGACGCCTCGCCTGATCACTCGCCGCATCGCACCGACGAGCCGTACCGGCGCGCGCTGATCGGCATCTACACGCGCCTTGCCGCGAGCGCGCGCGTGCGCCTCGGCGAAGGCGTCGTGCCCGTGCGCAGCGCGGGCCCCGGCGTGCCGAAGATTCGCGCGATTCCGTATGGCGACGCTTCCGAGTTCGTGCACGATCTGCATGTGCTGATCGAGTCGCTCGCGGAGCATCACGGCGCGTCGCTCGCGACGCCGCGTCTGTCGCCGTTGACGCGCGCGGCCGAAGTGTTCGGCTTCCACCTCGCGAGCATCGATCTGCGCCAAAGCTCGGACATTCACGAAGCGGTGATCGCCGAGCTGCTGCGCCGCGCGGGCGTCGAAAGCGATTACGCGGCGCTGCCCGAAGCGGACAAGCTGCGCGTGCTGCTCGCTGAGCTGTCGCAGCCGCGCCTGTTGCGCTCGCCGTATATCGAGTATTCGGATCTCGTGAAGAGCGAACTCGGCGTGCTCGAACAGGCGCGCGTGACGCGCGAGAAGTTCGGCGCGCGCGCCGTGCGCAACTACATCATTTCGCACACGGAGACGGTGAGCGATCTCGTCGAAGTGATGCTGCTGCAAAAGGAAGCGGGACTGCTGCAAGGCTCGCTCGGCAACCCGGTCGATCCGGCGCGTGCCGGCCTGATGGTGATCCCGCTCTTCGAGACGATTCCGGACTTGCGCAACGCGCCGCACATCATGCGCGACCTGCTCGCGCTGCCGGGCATCGATGCCATCATCGAGCACCAGGGCAAAGAGCAGGAAGTGATGCTCGGCTATTCGGACAGCAACAAGGACGGCGGCTTCCTCACGTCGAACTGGGAGCTGTATCGCGCGGAGCTCGCGCTCGTGTCGCTCTTCAACGAGCGCAACATCACGATGCGTCTGTTCCATGGCCGCGGCGGCACGGTCGGACGCGGCGGCGGCCCGACGTATCAGGCGATCCTGTCGCAGCCGCCGGGCACCGTCGACGGCCAGATCCGCTTGACGGAACAGGGCGAAGTGATCGCGAGCAAGTTCGGCAACCCGGAGATCGGCCGGCGCAATCTGGAGACGGTCGTCGCCGCGACGCTCGAAGCCTCGCTGCTGCCGCACGGCAATGCGCCCGCGCAGCTGCCCGACTTCGAGGAGACGATGCAGACGCTCTCCGACGCCGCGATGGCGTCGTACCGCGCGCTCGTCTATGAAACGCCGGGCTTCACCGATTACTTCTTCTCGTCGACGCCGATCTCGGAGATCGCCGAGCTGAATATCGGCAGCCGGCCGGCGTCGCGCAAGCTGCAGGACCCGAAGCAACGCAAGATCGAAGACCTGCGCGCGATTCCGTGGGGCTTTTCATGGGGCCAGTGCCGGTTGCTGCTGACGGGTTGGTATGGCTTCGGCAGCGCGGTGGCGGGCTGGCTCGACGCGTCGGATTCGAATGTCGAGCGTGAGCGTCGGCTGAACCTGCTGCGCAAGATGCACAAGACGTGGCCGTTCTTCTCGACCCTGCTGTCCAACATGGACATGGTGCTTGCGAAGACGGACCTCGCGGTGGCGTCGCGCTATGCGGCGCTCGTCACGGACAAGAAGCTGCGCAAGCATGTGTTCGAGCGGATCGTTGCCGAGTGGGAGCGGACGTCGAATGCGCTCTCCGAGATCACGGGCAGGAAAGAACGTCTTTCCGATAATCCTTTGCTCGCGCGCTCGATCAAGAACCGCTTCCCTTATCTCGATCCGCTGAATCACTTGCAGGTGGAGCTGTTGAAGCGGCACCGCGGCGGGGATACGAACCTGCGCGTTCGGCGCGGGATTCATTTGACGATCAACGGGATCGCGGCGGGGTTAAGGAATACTGGTTAATTTTTGCCCTGCGGGCGGCGGGTTTTGTTTGATTCGCCGCTTTTTTCTTTTTCTGCTTTGTCTGCGACTGCTTTTGTTCTGGTTTTTTTGGCTTGCCGCTGGCATCCGCGATTGCGTTCGTTTGCTTCGCCCTTCGCTGGCATCCGCGATGCGCCTACCGGCGCGGGCGTTGCCCCTGTGCGGGGCGGCACTCACTTTCTTTGCCGCCGCAAAGAAAGTAAGCAAAGAAAGCGGGCTCACACCGCCAGTGCTTGACCTTTACCCACGGGCCCTCAACGTCCCCGTATTTCTTGCGGCAGCGTGCTGGCTTGTGTTCGTCGCCAATGTGCTCGCTAAACGCCTCACCCGCTTCATGCACGTGTGGCACAGCGAAGGATATCGAAAGTTTTAGCGCCGCATGTCGGTAGTGAACGAGATTTCAGTGTCGCACAGGGCAACGCTCGCACCTGTCGCCGCATCGCGTAGCGACGGTATCCTGTGCGGCGCGAATGCCTACACACAGTTTGCCGCAACGCGGCGCAGGCTATTCGATATCGCGGGCCGCAATGAGGGTGCATGAAGCAGGTGAGGCATCTAATCAACGCGTTGGCAACGCAGATGAGACAGCACATTACCGCGTGAGGGATGGGGACGTTGAGGGCCCGTGGGTAAACGTCAAGCACTGACGGTGTGAGCGGCTTTCTTCTGCCTACTCTTCTTTGCCGCGGCAAAGAAGAGTAGGTGCCGCCCCGCACAGGGGCAACGCCCGCGCCGCGAGGCGCATCGCGGATGCCGGCGGCAAGCCATAAAAACCAAAAAGCCGTCGCAGACGTAAAAACCTCAACACCCCTCGATCATCAACGCATCGAGCTTGAACGACCCATCGTCCTGCACATCGAAGTATTCGCGGACTTCATCCGGCGCCGAAGCCCAGACGGAACGGATCGCAGCGACACGCGCCTCTGGCGTCCTCATCCGCGCAACCCATGATGCGAACTCGATCGGCAGGCGCCACCGCTCGCGCACGACTGCGGAAAATCCGGTGGCGGCGAAAAACGCGAGCCACTCGTCAACGCGATAGTCGCGGATATGCGAAGCGTCGCGCAAAACCTCGACTGCCTGAAGATGCGTGTCGAGCAACGGATGATCGCTGCCGGCAATGTCGATGAACAGCGCACGCCCGCCTCGCCTCAACACCCGCCGCACTTCGGCGAGCGCCAGCGGCACGTCGTGCCAATGATGCGCGCTCATCCGGCTGATCACCCAGTCGAACGACGCATCGGCGAACGGCAGCTTCTCGGCTGCGCCCTGCGAGGTCCGGATGTTCGACAGCCCGCGCTCCTGCGCTGCGGCGTCGACGGTGGCCAGCATCTGCGGCGCGATGTCGTACGCGACGACGGACCCGGCATGCGGCGCAACCGCAAAACTCGCGTGCCCCGCCCCACACCCCATGTCGAGCACGGCCGCGCCCGGCGTCGCCGCGACAGCCGCCGCCAGCGCCTGCAAGTCCGCGCCCGTCGCGTGCACCTGGCTCGTCAGATACGCGGCCGCTGTCGAGCCGAACGCGTCGGCCACCTGTTCGTGATGCTTCATCGTGTGCCCCCGTCCCATACAACGTTGACGAAAAATTGTCGACCCAAGCTGACGCGTCAGCGCCCCACCCGTCTCATGCAAATGCTTGCCGCCCTTTCAGGGTTGTCTGCAAAGCCATAGTCGAGGACTGGAACAAGCCCGCGTATTCGCACGCTCCGTTCCAGTCGCTACAATAGAGCCCGTCCTGTACCGGTACAAGTCAAGCAATTATTCTGGTATCGAGATTACCAGCCACCGCAGTCGCAACATGACCACGCCGTCTTCCGCCGATTCCGCCCCGCCCCTCGATGCATCGCCAGCCCGCGCGCTCGGCGAGTTCATCCGCGCGCATCGCGAGCGCCTGTCGCCGCAAGCCGTCGGCCTGCCGCCCGGCCCGCGCCGCCGCACGCCTGGCCTGCGCCGCGAAGAAGTCGCCCAGCTGTGCGGCGTGAGCCCCACCTGGTACACATGGATCGAACAGGGACGGCCCGTCTCTGCGTCCGCCGATGCGCTCGCGCGCATCGCCGTCGCGTTGCAGCTGTCGCGGGCCGAGCGCGCGTATCTGTTCGAACTGGCCGCCCAGCGCGATCCCGCCGAGCCCGACCCCGCTGCCGCCGATGCCCCCACGATGCTGCTCAAGACCGTCCAGCTCGTGAACGCGCCGGCCTACGTGCTCGACCGCCAGTTCACGGCGCTCGCGTGGAACGCGCCAGCGGCCGATCTGTTCGTCGGCTGGCTCGACGGCGAGCATGACCGCAACCTGCTGCGCTACACGTTCCTGTCGCCGGATGCGCGCAACCTGATCGTAGACTGGGAAATCCGCGCGCGGCGCCTTGCCGCCGAGTATCGCGCCGATTCGATCCGCCATCAGAACGATGCGCCCACGCGCTCGCTGATCGATTCGCTGTCGGCGGGAAGCGACGCGTTCGCGCGCTTCTGGGCGTCTCAGGACGTCAACGAGCGCGAAGGCGGCCAGCGCCAGTTCAACCATCCGCGCGACGGCCATGTCGTCTACAACCAGATCACGTTCAAGCCCGCGCATCGCGAAGACCTGAAGCTCGTCGTGCTCGTGCGCGAAGAATGATCTCCGCGTCATCCGCGCTGTCCGCCTCATCCGCTCGTCGCGCCGCGCCGCAAGGTTCGCCGCGCGGCGAGTGTTAAAATCGATGTCTTCCCGAGGCGGCGCAGCGATGCCGCGCCGTCCGCGTCTTCACCTCGCACACTGCCCATCACCATGACGTCCCAACTGCATAAAAAAGGCGAAGCCTGGTCGGCTCGCTTCTCCGAGCCGATGTCGGAACTCGTCAAGCGCTATACGTCGTCGGTTTTCTTCGACAAGCGTCTCGCGTTCGTCGACATCGAAGGCTCGCTCGCGCACGCGTCGATGCTGGCCGCGCAAAAGATCATCAGCGCCGACGACCTCGCGGCGATCCAGCGCGGCATGGCGCAGATCAAGGGTGAAATCGAGCGCGGCGAGTTCGAATGGCAACTCGATCTCGAAGACGTGCACCTGAACATCGAAGCGCGCCTCACGGCCCTGATCGGCGATGCGGGCAAGCGTCTGCACACGGGCCGCTCGCGCAACGACCAGGTCGCGACCGATATCCGCCTGTGGCTGCGCGGCGAAATCGACCGCATCGGCGACCTGCTGAAGGACCTGCGCGTCGCGCTGCTGGACCTCGCGGACAAGAACGCGGCCACGATCATGCCGGGCTTCACGCACTTGCAGGTCGCGCAGCCCGTCACGTTCGGGCATCACCTGCTCGCTTACGTCGAGATGTTCTCGCGCGACGCCGAACGCATGCTCGACACCCGCAAGCGCGTGAACCGTCTGCCGCTCGGCGCGGCGGCGCTCGCGGGCACGAGCTATCCGATCGACCGTCATGCCGTCGCGAAGACGCTCGGCTTCGATGGCATTTGCGCGAATTCGCTCGACGCCGTATCCGACCGCGACTTCGCGATCGAATTCACGGCCGCGTCGGCGCTCGTGATGACGCACGTGTCGCGCTTCTCGGAAGAACTCGTGCTGTGGATGAGCCCGCGCGTCGGCTTCATCGATATCGCAGACCGCTTCTGCACCGGCTCGTCGATCATGCCGCAAAAGAAGAACCCGGATGTGCCCGAGCTCGCGCGCGGCAAGACGGGGCGCGTGAACGGTCATCTGATGGCGCTGCTCACGCTGATGAAGGGCCAGCCGCTCGCGTACAACAAGGACAACCAGGAAGACAAGGAACCGCTGTTCGATACCGTCGATACGGTGGCCGATACGCTGCGCATCTTCGCCGAGATGGTCGCGGGCATCACGGTCAAGCCCGACGCGATGCGCTCGGCCGCGCTGCAAGGCTTTTCGACGGCGACCGATCTCGCCGACTATCTCGTCAAGCGCGGCCTGCCATTCCGCGATGCGCACGAAGCGGTGGCGCACGCGGTACGCGTCTGCGATCAGCGCGGCTGCGATCTCGCCGATCTGTCGCTCGATGAGATGAAGGCCGAGTTGCCGAACGTCGCATCGCTGCTCGGCGACGATGTGTTCGGCTATCTGACGCTGGAAGGCTCGGTGGCGAGCCGCAATCATCCTGGCGGCACTGCGCCGGATCAGGTGCGTGCGGCGATCGCGGCTGCGCGGGCGGCGATGAACTGATCGCTTCTTTTCTGTTTGCTTTGCGCCAAAGGCGAATTCTCTGACGAGGATTCGCCTTTTTCGTTTCTCATGAGCGCGCGCCACGCACAGCAAAGGCCGGCACCATTCGATACCATCACGATGCAATTGCCCGCACAGGACGCCCATCGTCATGATCATCCGCCCGCAACTCCACTGGTTCCGCATGCTGCTCGCGTGGCGCGGCTCCGTCCTTCCCGAGCTGCTGCCGCGCCTCGCCCTCATTCTGCTGATCTCGATCGTCGCGCTCGCCGTGCACGTCCACGTGCTGCATATCAACGTGAACGTCAGCACTACGCCGTTCTCGCTGATCGGCATTGCGCTCGCGATCTTTCTCGGCTTTCGGAACAGCGCGAGCTATGACCGCTATTGGGAAGCGCGCAAGCTCTGGGGTCAGCTGCTCAACGAAACGCGCTCGCTCACGCGTCAGGTGCTGACGCTGCCATCTGCGCGGATCTCCGCGAACGACACGCATGAATTCGTGCAGGTGCTGGGCGCGTTTGCGCATGCGCTGCGTCATCAGCTGAGAGGCACCGATCCGTCGCAGGATCTGTCGAAAAGGCTCGACACAGCGCTCTTCGAACGCGTCATGATGTCGCGCTATCGGCCCGCGACGATCATGCTGTGGCTCGGCGAATGGGTGCAGCGTCAGGCGCGCGACGGCAAGCTCGACGCGTGGACGGTTCACGCGATCGACCGCAACCTCAACGGACTGTCGGATGTGATCGGCGGCTGCGAGCGGATCGTGTCGACGCCGTTGCCGTTCGCGTATTCGGTGATGATTCACCGCACCGTGTACTTCTTCTGCGCAGCGCTGCCGTTCGGCCTCGTGGAGAGCGTCGGCGCGTTCACGCCTGTCTTCTCAGTGTTCGTCGCGTACACGTTCATGGCGCTCGACGCGATCGCATCGCAGATCGAAGAGCCGTTCGGCACCGACGACAACGACCTGGCACTCGATGCGCTCTCCGCCACCATCGAAGACGCCGCTCGCGATCTGCTCGCACAGCCGTCGCTGCACAGCGCGGGGTTGAAGGACGACTATCTGCTCACGTAGCGCGTGGGCGTCACACGGCGCGGCTCAATCGTTGCCGGCCGTATCGCCCATGCGCTTCAACAGCGCAACGCGCGCGCCGATGATGTCGATTTGCGTGCGCGCGTCCATCAGCGGAACGGTCGCGTCGCGATACGCGGTCCACGCGCGTTGCGCGCGTGTCAATGTCGAGCGTGCATGCGCGGGCAGCTTCGCGTGCAGACGCCGGTAATAGCGGTTCAGATCGAACATCGCGTGCTCGCATTGCGCGTCGAACGAACACGCGCGCGGGCGCGTCTTCGGGTCCTGCTTGCCCGCGTTCGCCGCGACGGTGCGCAGCGCGAGCGCGCGGTCGCGCACGGGCTGCAACTGCATGTCCGCGCCGGCGATCTGGTACGACGTGCCCTGCGTCGTTGCGAGCACGGCCGCGAGCAGCTTGCCGTCGGCGTCGCGCCACGCCTGCCAGCGGCGCTGGCTCTCTTGCCACTTCTTGCGCTGCGCGTCGGGCACCTTCCCGAGCACCTGCTGGAACGACTGGTCCATCGACGCTTGCCACGCGAGCCGCGCCGTGTCCGTGCAATGCACCTGCCCCGCCGCCGACGACATGTCAGCGCGCGCGAGACACGCGCGCATCGACGCGTCGATGGGGTCGGCCGCCGCCGCTTCCGCGCGCGCCGCAGCGGGCGCAAACGTCAGCGCGGCGAGGGGCGCAAGCACGCCAAGCAGCGCCGCGCACGCAGCCGCGCGCGCACGCCGCTGAAATCCGAACCGCGGTGCCTGCTTCATGATCACGAGTCGCGCACGCAGTCGACGAAATACTCGATGCGCCCGTTGATCGTTTCGCCTACGAGGCCGTGGATATCCGTATGAAAGCCCGGGAAGCGCTCGTTGAACTCGCGTGCGAAACGCAGATAGCTGACGATGGTCTTGTTGAAGCGCTCGCCCGGAATCAGCAGCGGAATGCCCGGCGGATACGGCGTCAACAGGATCGACGTGACGCGGCCTTCGAGTTCGTCGATCGGCACGCGGTCGATCTCGCGGTGCGCGAGCTTGGCGAACGCATCGGATGGCTTCATCGCGGGCTCCATGCTCGACAGGTACATCTCGGTCGTCAGGCGCGCGATGTTGTTCGCGCGATAGACACTGTGGATCTGCTCGCACAGATCGCGCAGCCCGATGCGCTCGTACGCCGGATGCTGTGCGACGAACTCGGGCAACACGCGCCACAGCGGCTGGTTGTTGTCGTAGTCGTCCTTGAACTGCTGGAGCTCCGTGACCATCGAGTTCCAGCGGCCCTTCGTAATGCCGATCGTGAACATGATGAAGAACGAGTACAGGCCCGTCTTCTCGACGATGATGCCGTGCTCGGCCAGGTACTTCGTGACGATCGCGGCGGGAATGCCCGTCTCGCCGAATTCGCCGTCCACGTCGAGTCCCGGCGTGATGATCGTCGCCTTGATCGGGTCGAGCATGTTGAAGCCGTCCGCCAGCGCACCGAAGCCGTGCCAGCGGTCGTTCGGACGCAGCATCCAGTCGTCGCGCGAGCCGATGCCTTCTTCTGCGAGCTCTTCCGGCCCCCACACCTTGAAGAACCAGTCGTCGCCGTATTCGGCATCGACCTTGCGCATCGCGCGGCGGAAGTCGAGCGCTTCCGCAATCGATTCCTCGACCAGCGCCGTGCCGCCCGGCGGCTCCATCATCGCCGCGGCCACGTCGCACGACGCGATGATCGCGTACTGCGGGCTCGTCGACGTATGCATCAGATACGCCTCGTTGAAACGGTGGCGGTCGAACGTGCTGTTCTCGGAGTCCTGCACGAGGATCTGCGAGGCCTGCGAGATGCCCGCGAGCAGCTTGTGCGTCGAGTGCGTCGCGAACACGAGCGCGCCTGTGCGCGGACGGCCCGCGCCGATCGCATGCATGTCCTGATAGAACTCGTGGAACTCGGCGTGCGGCAGCCATGCCTCGTCGAAGTGCAGCGTGTCGAGCATGTCGCCGAGCAGGTCCTTGATCATCTCGACGTTGTAGATCACGCCGTCATACGTGCTCTGCGTGATCGTCAGGATGCGCGGCTTGAGGTTCGGGTTCTTCGCGAGCGCTTCGCGTGCGAACGGATTCGCTTCGATCTTCTTGCGGATGTTTTCCGGCTTGAACTCGTCGCGCGGAATCGGCCCGATGATGCCGAAGTGATTGCGCGTCGGCGTGAGGAACACGGGAATTGCACCCGTCATCGTGATCGCGTGCAGGATCGACTTGTGGCAGTTGCGGTCGACGAGCACGATGTCGCCGGGCGCGACGGTCGCGTGCCAGACGATCTTGTTCGACGTGGACGTGCCGTTGGTCACGAAGAACAGATGGTCTGCGCTGAAGATCCGCGCCGCGTTGCGCTCGGAAGCAGCAACGGGACCCGTGTGGTCGAGCAGCTGGCCGAGTTCGTCGACGGCATTGCAGACGTCCGCGCGCAGCATGTTCTCGCCGAAGAACTGATGGAACATCTGGCCAAGCGGATTCTTCAGGAACGCGACGCCGCCCGAATGGCCAGGACAGTGCCACGAGTACGAGCCTTCGTCCGCGTACTGCACCAGCTCCTTGAAGAATGGCGGCGCGAGCGAATCCAGATACACCTTCGCCTCGCGGATGATGTGGCGCGCGACGAACTCCGGCGTGTCCTCGAACATGTGGATGAAGCCGTGCAGCTCGCGCAGGATGTCGTTCGGCAGATGGCGCGACGTGCGCGTTTCGCCGTACAGGAAGATCGGGATGTCCGCGTTGCGGCGGCGGACGGCCGCGACGAACGCGCGCAGGTCGATGATCGCGGGCGCCAGCTCGGGCACCTGGCCGTCGCCGTTCTCGACGTACGGCAGCAGCTCGTCGTCGTCGATCGACAGGATGAAGCACGACGCGCGGCTCGACTGCTGCGCGAACGAGGTCAGATCGCCATAGCTCGTGAGACCCAGCACTTCCGCGCCTTCTTTCTCGATAGCCTCGGCAAGCGCCCGGATGCCGGAACCGGAGATGTTCTCGGAGCGGAAATCTTCGTCGATGATGACGACGGGAAAACGAAACTTCATGGGCGATTCTCCAAAAAGAACGACCGCTGCTTAGTGATGCGCAGCGGTCACCTGGATAGCGGGTGATTCAATGCGCGTTATCGTTACGTCTTAGGCAACGTCACGCCATGCTGACCTTGGTACTTGCCGCCGCGATCCGCGTAGGATACGTCGCAAATCTCGTCGCTTTCGAAGAACAGCACCTGCGCAACGCCTTCATTCGCGTAGATTTTCGCAGGCAATGGTGTCGTATTTGAGAATTCGAGCGTGACGTGCCCTTCCCATTCCGGTTCGAACGGCGTCACGTTGACGATGATGCCGCAACGCGCGTACGTCGACTTGCCGAGGCACACCGTCAGCACGCTGCGCGGAATGCGGAAATATTCGACCGTCCGGGCGAGCGCGAACGAGTTGGGCGGGATGATGCAGACGTCGCCCTTGAAATCGACAAACGACTTCTCGTCGAAGTTCTTCGGATCGACGATCGTCGAATTGATGTTCGTGAAGATCTTGAATTCGTCGGCACAGCGAATGTCGTAGCCGTAGCTCGATGTGCCATAGCTGACGATCTTGCGACCGTCTTCCGTCGCGCGCACCTGATTCGGCGCGAACGGCTCGATCATCTTGTGCTCTTCGGCCATGCGCCGGATCCACTTGTCGGATTTGATGCTCATAGGTGAACGCTGCTGACGGGTTGTATCGGGCCGGCAGACGCTTGCGCGCCGCTCACGGAGCGTGCGCCGCCGGACGAAAGGCGCTTATTTTACGCGATCACGGCATGTGTGCCCGATGCGGCGTATATCGCGTCTGCCGAGGCGCTTTGCTTCGTGCGTTCGCCGGAAAAACGGCCGCGACGGTTCCGGATGAATGAGCAGGGAACGACGGACGGAGGACGATGGATTCGCGCGCTGCACAAACGATTGGCCGATGCGGCGCAACGACGGGCGGTGCGCAACGCCATCGTGTGAACAACAGGAAGTTACGGGCGGATCAGCCCGCATGCGATCGCGGGGCCGGCGCTGTGCTGCGGATAAGCGTAAGGATCAGACGCGTCGCGATGCAGCAGCACGGCGCGCTGCATCACGGAACGCACGCCGTCGAGCGATACGTCCGGCGCGACGACGAAGCCTGCCGCCACGCCCGCTGCGTCCGCGTGAATATTGCCGAGATCGCCTTCGACGCGCGCGCCGATCTTCAGGCGCTCCGCCGCCGGCGCAAATATGGCGCCTGCGCCCGAGCCGTCGGCGGAATTGCAGTCGCCGCGTTCATGGACTTGCAGCGCGTGATCGCTGTTCGGCGGCAGCCCTGTCAGGTTGTAGGTCACTTGCACGCCGTCCGAGTGCTCGATGAACGTGACCATGCCGCGCGCGTTGTTGCCGAGCGTCGGCAGCAACTGCGCGTCTGCGCGTTTCTCCTGTGGCCTCAGGAAGCTGCACCCCAATAACAGGACACAGGTCGCAGCCAGGACGATGCCTGTCTTGATCGCCTCGCCGCCGATTCGTTTTCTCATGCGATCCTCTTGTCGAGCGCCGGCCGTCCCCGCGACCGCGTTGCCGGACCTGATGAAGCCGACATGATACCGCGAGCGGGCCCGCATTCAGACCCCTTTCAACCCGCCTCCTGTCTACCTGTTCGGCCGACTGGCCTAGTCGGCCAGCCGGGTTGTGCCGCGCGCCGCGCCGCGCGCCGCCGCTGCGCGACGTCCCGATCGCGCAACGGCCGGCACAGTGCCCCTTACGTGTTCTGCACGACGATGGTCGGGAACTTCGAGCTCATGTCGCGCGCACGTTCGGCGATGTGAATCGCAACCTTGCGGGCAATCGTCCGATAGATCTCGGCAACGCGGCCATCCGGGTCCGCGACCACCGTCGGATGACCCGAATCGGCCTGCTCGCGGATCGCGATGTCGAGCGGCAGACTGCCGAGCACGTCGACACCGTATTCCTTCGACATCCGCTCGGCGCCGCCCGAGCCGAAGATATGCTCTTCGTGGCCGCAGTTCGAGCAGATATGCAGCCCCATGTTCTCGACGATGCCGAGAATCGGAATGCCGACCTTCTCGAACATTTTCAGGCCCTTCTTCGCGTCGAGCAGCGCGATGTCCTGCGGCGTCGTGACGATCACGGCGCCCGTCACGGGCACGCGCTGCGACAGCGTCAGCTGAATGTCGCCCGTGCCCGGCGGCATGTCGACGATCAGATAATCGAGATCCTTCCAGTTGGTCTGCCGCAGCAGTTGCTCGAGCGCGGACGTGGCCATCGGGCCGCGCCATACCATCGGGTTGTCCTGCTCGATCAGAAAGCCGATCGAGTTCGCCTGCACGCCGTGGCCCGCCAGCGGGTTCATCGACTGGCCGTCAGGCGACTCGGGGCGGCCTTCGATGCCGAGCATCATCGGCAGCGAAGGGCCGTAGATATCCGCATCGAGAATGCCCACCGATGCGCCTTCGCTCGCGAGCGCGAGCGCCAGATTGACGGCCGTCGTGCTCTTGCCGACGCCGCCCTTGCCCGACGCGACGGCGACGATGTTCTTCACATTGGGCAACAGTTTCACGCCGCGCTGCACGGTATGCGCGGCGATGTCCTGCGATACCTGCACGCGCGCTTCGGCGACGCCCGGCACGCCGCGCAGCGCATCGGCGACGAGCGCGCGGATCGTGTCGAACTGGCGCCTGGCCGGATAGCCGAGTACCACGTCGACGCTGACCATGGCACCATCGACGGTGACGTTCTTGAAATTTTTAGCCGCGGCGAAAGGACGCTGCGTGTTGGGGTCGGTGATGGCTGCGAGGGCCGCGTCTATCAAAGCCCGATCGATGCTCATTGAGTCTCCGTGGGAACGCTCGGCGCGGCGCGCGATCGAAGGATGCGCGACACGCCGGAAATATTGAAAGAAATTGTTAGCCGGCATTGCCTAAAACCTGTCTCATTGGCACGCTTGCCGCGCAAGTTTGCTATAGGGCCGAATCGTCGCTGACTCAGTCGTCATTGTAGTGGCTGGCGCCGGGGCTTGCCGGAAGACCCTTTCCGGCTATCGGCGCGATCGCGAGCCCTGCATCTGTGTGTCGACTGTCTCACTCAAGTCTTACTCAAGAGGACTCAAAATGAATGCAAAAATCATGACGCGCCTGTCGGCGTTGGCTATCGTTGGCGCGCTGCTCGGCGGCTGTGCAACCGAGCAGGGCACCAACACGGCCGTCGGTACAGGGGTCGGTGCGGGCACGGGCGCCGCGCTTGGCGCGATCTTCGGCGGCGGCAAGGGCGCGGCGATCGGCGCGGGCGTCGGCGCGGCGGTCGGCGGCGTCACGGGCTACAACTGGCAGAACATCAAGAACAAGCTGTCAGGCGCGACGAAGGGCACGGGCACGCAGATCAGCGAGCAGCCCGACGGCTCGCTCAAGCTGAACATCCCGAGCTCGGTCACGTTCGATACGAACAGCTACGCGATCAAGCCGTCGTTCGCGCCTGTGCTTACGCAGGTCGCGCAAACGCTGAACCAGAACCCGGAAGTGGTTGCGCAAGTCGTGGGCCACACCGACAGCACAGGCCAACCGGCCTATAACCAGACGCTCTCCGTCAATCGCGCGCAAAGCGTGACGAACGCGCTGGCGCAGGACGGCGTCGCGTCGCAGCGCCTGTCGGCTTCGGGCATGGGCGCGAACCAGCCGATCGCTGACAACAACACGGAAGCGGGCCGTGCGCAAAACCGCCGCGTCGAAATCTATCTGCGCGCCATGGCGCAGCACGCGCAATAAGGACTGTGAGGAAAGGACGGGTTCTGCGTCGCGGAGTCCGTCCAGACAGGCTTGAGCGGGAACGGAAAGGCATCGCCCGCGGCCCCTGGCCGAAGCGACCCGAAGCGCCTCGAAGCAGGCCGCACAAGCGGTTCGAAAATTTTTTCGAACTCTTCTGAAATTCCGCTGTCTGTCTTTACGGTACGTGTGCGGCGATGCCGCCGCGTCACCATTCTCCTCTTGTCGTTGTTGCTCCGGGGCCATAGCCCCGGTTTTTTTGCCTGCTCTGCGTCCCCTTCCGCGTAACGCCGCGCACTGCAAATGGGTGCATCGCGACCTTATTCGCATGTGCTCGACCGCGCGATGCATTCAATGTGAACGCAACGCGACTTCGCTCTGCGCACTTCTGCGCACCCAAACGAGCGCGACACGCCTCACCGCTAAATTGCCGCTAAATGCCCGCGCTCATCTGCGCGCTGCCTCGCTTGATCCACGCTGGTAAAATCGGCGATTCGGGCCGGTTTTACGCGCGACGACAATCCGCGAAGCCGCGTTCGACAACCCGAGCTGCACGAGCGGACACCCCGCCCGTGTGGTCCTGGGCGCAGCGCCGTCCGCGTTGACGTTGTGACGGCCGCCCGTACCTTCCGCCAGTCCATAGAACCCACATGTCAGCAACCGACGCCACCGCGGTTCAGTCCGCGGACCTCACCGCCGCCGGCGCGCCCAAAAGCCGCCGCCAGATCCTCGTCACGTCTGCCCTGCCGTACGCGAACGGGCAAATCCATATCGGCCACCTGGTCGAATATATCCAGACGGACATCTGGGTCCGCGCGCTACGAATGCATGGGCACGAGGTCTACTACGTCGGCGCCGACGACACGCACGGCACCCCGATCATGCTGAAGGCGGAACAGGAAGGCATCACGCCGAAGCAGCTGATCGACCGCGTGTGGCAGGAGCACAAGCGCGACTTCGACAACTTCGGCATTTCGTTCGACAACTACTACTCGACCGATTCCGAAGAGAACCGCGTGCTGTCCGAGTCGATCTACACGGCGCTGCAGGCGGCCGGCCTGATCGAAGCGCGCGACATCGAGCAGGCATACGACCCCGTCAAGGAAATGTTCCTGCCGGACCGCTTCATCAAGGGCGAGTGCCCGAAGTGCCACGCGAAGGACCAGTACGGCGACAACTGCGAAGTGTGCGGCTCGACGTACCAGCCGACCGAGCTGATCAACCCGTACTCGGTCGTGTCGGGCGCGACGCCGATCAAGAAGACTTCGACGCACTACTTCTTCAAGCTGTCCGACCCGCGCTGCGAGTCGTTCCTGCGCGGCTGGGTCGGCGGCCTCGCGCAACAGGAAGCGACCAACAAGATGCGCGAATGGCTCGGCGACGCGGGCGAAGCCAAGCTCGCCGACTGGGACATCTCGCGCGATGCGCCCTACTTCGGCTTCGAGATTCCGGGCGCGCCGGGCAAGTACTTTTACGTGTGGCTGGACGCGCCCGTCGGCTACTACGCGAGCTTCCGCAATCTCGCGCAAAAGCGCGGCGTCGATTTCGACGCGTGGGTGAAGAAGGGCTCGAAGACCGAGCAGTATCACTTCATCGGCAAGGACATCCTGTACTTCCACACGCTGTTCTGGCCCGCGATGCTCGAATTCTCCGGCCATCGCACGCCGACCAACGTGTTCGCGCACGGCTTCCTGACCGTCGACGGCGCGAAGATGTCGAAGTCGCGCGGCACGTTCATCACGGCCAACAGCGTGATCGAAACGGGCATGAACCCCGAATGGCTGCGCTACTACTTCGCGGCCAAGCTGAACAGCACGATGGAAGACATCGACCTGAACCTCGAAGACTTCCAGGCGCGCGTGAACAGCGATCTCGTCGGCAAGTACGTGAATATCGCGAGCCGCGCCGCCGGCTTCCTGATCAAGCGCTTCGACGGCCGCGTGCAGGACAGCGCGATGCAGCATCCACTGCTGGCGTCGCTGCGCGCCGCGATTCCGCAGATCGCCGCTCACTACGAAGCGCGTGACTACGGCCGCGCGCTGCGCCTGACGATGGAACTTGCGGATTCCGTGAACGCGTACGTCGATACGGCCAAGCCGTGGGATCAGGCGAAGGACCCGGCGAACGCCATCGCGCTGCACGAGACGTGCAGCGTGTCGCTTGAAGCGTTCCGTCTGCTGTCGCTGGCGCTCAAGCCGGTGCTGCCGAAGGTCGTCGAAGCAGCCGAAGCGTTCCTCGGCGTCGAGCCGCTGACGTGGACGGACGCGGACAAGCCGTTGAGCTCCGCGCGCGCGATTAACGCATACAAGCACCTGATGACCCGCGTCGATCCGAAGCAGATCGAGGCGCTGCTCGCCGCGAACCGCGGCTCGCTGCAGCCGGCCGCTGGCGCGGCAGCCGAAGCCGACAAGACTCAGGCGCAGGCCAAAGCCAAGGCGCACGCGAAAGCGACGGCGGCCGCCCACGGCGACGCCCAGACAAAGCCCGACGACAGCGGCATCATCACGATCGACGATTTCGCGAAGATCGATCTGCGCATTGCGAAGATCGTCGATTGCCGCGCAGTCGAAGGGTCCGACAAGCTGCTGCAACTGACGCTCGACGTCGGCGAGGAAAAGACACGCAATGTGTTCTCGGGCATCAAGTCGGCGTATCAGCCCGAGCAGCTGGTCGGCAAGCTGACCGTGATGGTCGCGAACCTCGCGCCGCGCAAGATGAAGTTCGGCTTGTCCGAAGGCATGGTGCTCGCGGCATCGGCCGCCGACGAGAAGGCCGAGCCGGGCATCTACGTACTCGAGCCGGACAGCGGCGCGAAGCCCGGCATGCGCGTCAAGTAACGCGACAACAGCGCAAGCGCATCGCGCTTTTGGCGCGATCGGGTACCACGACGAAAGCACGTCTTCGGACGTGCTTTTTTTCGTCCAGGCTCCGGCATCGGTGACGGGCCACGCAAAACGAGACGGAACAGCTTCCGCAGCCGAATCCTTTCTCAAAATAAGAGTGTTCCTACATTCAGCTCAATCGAATTCTTCGAAAATCGCGATCGGTTTGTGAAACAGCCCAACTGCCGGCGTTTCCGCTGACGCGACTCGCGTTCCAGAGCGGGCATATCAACGCGACGACACACCCGCTCGCCATCCCGAATCGACCACCGACATGAGCACTGAATTCTCCCTCGACCAGTTCGAAGCCCTCGTTGCTTCCCGTGACTACGACGCCGCGCACGAAGCGCTGATCGTGTTGATCAACACGCTCATTTCGAACCGCAGCCGGCTGCCGGGCGTCGACCTGGCATTCGCCGATCCGATGCGCCCAGCGAGCAACGAAGCAGCCGCGACGCTGCAACGCATCGCGGACGCCCTCACGACGCTCCTCGCCGATCCGCAATTCCGGCTCAGCGACAAGCAGTTCAACCAGCTTTTCTCGAGCCGTCACTGGCTCAACATGCTGTTCGTCGCATCGGCGTACGGCAGCACGGATCACATCCTGCGCGCGCTGCTCGAACACGCGGCATCATCGGACGATGCCGACAGCGCGAAGGCGCTGGTCAGAAAGCAGATCGTCCTGTACACGGTCGAATCGCAGTACGAAATCGATCTCGCCGATCTGGCGAAGAGCGAGCCGGCGCTCGCGACGAGCCTCGGCATGTCGATCGTGGGCTCGGCCGTCGTGATCTCGCCAGCAGCGCACGCAAAGCGCGAGCGCCTGATCGAATGGCTGCCCGGCGCGCTCGAAACCATCGACGACCTCGACGATCTGCCGGGCGCAGCCGTCTGCGGCGCGTACATGCATTGCAGCTATTCCGATCTGACGAACCGCCATGCGATGAAGCGCGGCATCAGCCAGCTCGTGCGAAAAAAACTCGACTCGCTCGGCCTGCTCGCCTACGAGGCAGAAGTCGCCCCCGCTCCCGCGTCGGAAGAGCAGGCCGAGCGCAAGCCGCTGATGATCGTCGTGCTCGAATGGTTCAACGGCGGCCATTCGATCTATCGCACGCATTCGCGCACGATGCTCGCCGCGCGCGAGCGCTTCAAAGTCGTCGCATTCGGCGAGGCGCAGCATGTGGACGAAGCGGGCCGCGCCGTGTTCGACCGCTTCATCCCCTTCGAGCATCCGGAGTATGTCGGCGAGATCGTCCGGCAGGTGCAGAACTTCGCGCGCGGCAATCCGCCCGCCGTGCTGTACATGCCGAGCGTCGGCATGTTCCCACACACGATCTTCATGACGAACGTACGCGTCGCGCCGCTGCAGATCGCCGCGCTCGGCCATCCGGCGACGATGCACGCGTCGTGCATCGACTACGTGAGCGTCGAGGAAGATTTCATCGGCGATCCCGCGTGCTTCAGCGAAAAGCTGATGCGCCTGCCGAAGGACGGCCAGCCGTATGTGCCGTCGAAACTGCTCACAGACATCACGCCTGGCATTCCCGAGCGCGGCGAGTTCATCGACATCGCCGTCACCGCGAGCGCGATGAAGCTCAATCCGCGCTTTCTCGGCGCGTGCCGGCGGATCATCGAAACGGCGGGGATTCCCGTGCGCTTCCATTTCATGACGTCGTGGGCCGAGGGCCTCGATATCGCCTACGTGCGCCGGCTGATCCAGGCGGCGCTGCCGCGCGAAAACGTGCTGGTGTACGGCGCGATGAGCTACCCGGCCTATCTGAAGGTGATAAACGCAATGGACATGTTCGTGAGCCCGTTTCCGTTCGGCAATACGAACGGCATCGTCGATGCGCTGACGCTCGGTCTGCCCGGCGTCAATCTGTGCGGCGCCGAAGTCTTCGAGCATATCGACAGCGGGCTTTTCGGACGCGCGGGCATGCCCGCCTGGCTGACCACGCATTCGATCGACGAATACGTGCGCGCTGCCGTGCGGCTCGCCACGCAGCACGCCGAGCGCGAGATGCTGCGGCGCCGGTTGATCGAAGAAAAGGCCGTCGAGCGGATTTTCGAGGGACGGCCCGAGACGTTCGGCCGGATCGTGCAGGCGTTGGTGAATACGCAACGACAGGCAGAGCCGCGCTAACGCATCGCCGCCAATTCTCCGTTCTCGAACCAGCCAGGCCGGCCGCTCCAGCAGCGCGCCGGCCATTTTTGATCACCACCGCAGCCGGTCGAAGCGCCGCGTGTACTGCAAGTCCATCCCCTGGAACGTGCCGCCGTACGCGGCCACCGACCAGTAGCGCGTCAGGTTCACGGTTGCCTTGATCGCGTTGCTCGCCGACTGCAGGCCCTGTTCATAGCCGATCACGAGCCACTCGCTGATCGCCTTCGACACCATCACGACCTGCGGATCGGTCAGCCCCACCTCGCTTCGTCCGATCGAGAATTCGTCGAGTCCGAACTCCTGCGCGATGCGCTTGCCGCTTGCACTGCCGAGCAGCGCGAGCGCCGTCGTCATCGTGCTCTGCTGGCCGACGTTGTTGCCCTGGTCGGTGCCGTGTCCGAACAGCAGCCACGAGAGCTTTTCGTTGTCCGGCACGCTCGGCTCCGACACCAGCTTCGCGACGGGCGACTGGATCGTCCCCGTCACCTGCACGCCCGCCTCGACCTGCTGGTTGCGGCGCATCGCGAGAATGTTGATGCCGGGATTCGCGACCGGTCCGTTGAACGTGAAGAAGCCGTTTTCGATGCCGAGCTTGCGGCCGAACGCCGTATAGGTCGAACCTTCCGTGACGCGCACGTTGCCGACTGCGCGCAGCGGCATGTTCGGCGCGCTCAACGCGGTGATCGTGCCGCGCAGGCCGACGTCCGCGCCCTGGCCGCGGAAGCGGAATTTCTGCCCGAGATCGATATCGATGTTCGCGCGCGGCGCGAACGCACCGACCGGCTTGTTCGAATTGCCCGTTTCCTGCGGCTTGCCGCCTGCCACCGATCCATCCGCCCGCACCACCACGACATCGTCGCCGAGACGCGGCTCGCCCTTCTCGGGCATATCGAACAGCGCATGTTCGATGACGAACTTGCCGTTGATCGCGAGCCCGCCCTGCGCGCCGGCATTCGCCACGCTCGCGCTGCCCGACATCGTCAGTTGCCGGTCGGGAGCCGCGAACAGTTCGAGCTTGTCGGCGACGATATTCGCCGTCAGATCAGGCTCGGCGTTGTCGAGCCGCACGCGGCCCGTCGCGCGCAGCGTGCCCGATGCGCCGTGAAACTCGACCTGCTGGAAATCGACGAGATTTTCGGAGAGCGCAATGTGTATCACGCCGTCCTTCAGTTGCACACCCTGATCGACGAGTGTCGCCGACAGTCCGTCGCCGATCAGCGAGCCCGACAGGTTCGGCTTTGCGACGGTGCCGCCGAGCGCGAGCTTGAGCGCCAGATGGCCGTCGAGCAGATAGCTCGGCCCGAACAGGCCACCCGTCGTCTTCAGCGACGGCACGTTCGCGTTGATGCTGCCCGTGAGCGGCCCTTCCTGGTTGAGCGCCAACACGCCGTCCCGCAGCACGAGCGTCGAATGCGCCGACGCGTCGATCACACCGATGCGGCTTGCCTGCGCATGCACGGTCGCGTTCAGCTGATTGCCGTTGCTGAAGTCCGCGCGCGCGGCGATGTCGGTGATGCCGACGGGTGCATAGCCGCGTCCCACTTCGAGCGTAATGTCGCCGCCGCGCCGCTTCAGCTCGATATGGCCCGTCGCCGTGTCGGCGAGCGCGAAGTCCCAGTTGCCGTCGAAGACGAGATCGGTCTTGAGCGTCGACGGCACGCCCGTGAACTCCTGGCGCAATTCGAGCATCCGTGCGACCGATACGCCCGTCAGCGTGCCCGCCGACCGGATGCGCCCATGATCGAGCGCGAACGACTTCAGATCGAGCACCGCGCCTTCGAGCGTCAGCCGCGTCGCGCCGAGCGTCACGCGCTGGCCGCCCGCACTGACGGTGAGCGGCGATTCCATGTTCAGCGCGGGCGTGCCCTTGTTCGACAGGCGCGTGACGGTGCCGTCCCAGTGCGTACCGTCGCGCGCATCGGTGAGCTTGCCGTTCGCGGCGAGCGCCAGGTCGAGCGGCCGGCCTTGCAGCGTGCCCTTCGCGGCGGCATCGAGCGTATGTTTTGCGCGCGTGCCGTTCAGCCGCGCGGTGAGCGTGTTCAGCTCGACGCCCGCCGTGCTGACGTCGCGCGCGTCCGTCGTAAAGACCATCGCGCCGTTCGCGCCATCGCGCAATTCGACGTGCCCTTCCGCGTGCCCGAGCTTGTTCGACGCGAACACAACGTTTTCCGCCTTGTAGTCGAGCGCGACATTCGGATGCTCGAACGTGCCCGTCACGTCGCCCTGCGCCGCGATGAGACCGGCGAGCCCGAAGCCGAGCCGTTCGAGATCGGGCGCGTCGACGTGAAAGCGCAGCCGGTCGCCGCGCGCGCCGAAGCTGCCTTGCAGATCGACCTGGTTGCCCGCGACGGAAAGATTCGCGCGGCTCGGCAGGATGCGCGAGCCGGCCAGCTGCACGGTGCCGCTGCCCGTCATCGGCAGGCCATCGTAGACGCTTTCGCCGAGGCGGAATTCGGCTTTCGTCGTGAACACGGGGCCCAGCACGCCCGCGGCCGATAGCGTGCCATTCACGAGCGCTTCGATCTTGCGCGACCCGGGGGCTTTCGAAGGTGAATTCGACGCAGTTTTCGTGGACGCGTTCGTGGACGTTTCAGGCGCGCCCGTCGTGGCATTCCGGCTCTTTGCCACCTTACCCGCCTTGCCCTTTGCTGAACCACCCTTGCCCGCGGGCGCCGCGCGCGACGGCGTTTGCGTGGTCAGCGTCAGCGGATCGAAATCGGTCAGCGTCGCCTTGAGGTTGTACGTTGAGTGCTCGTCGCGCTTGATCGCGCCGTTCAGGTCGATGCGGCCTTTGCCGGACGTGATGCGCACGTCGTTGAAGCTCGTGCGCGCCGGGTCCAGCGTGATCTTGCCTTGCGCGCGCAATGCCGCCTTCTGATCGTTCAGATCGAGCGTGACGCTTTGAATGTCGTCGTTCAGGCGGATCGAGACGGGCCCGGTGAACTGCGTCGGGCGCACGCTCGCCTGCAACGCGTTCAGGTCCAGCTTCGCGACCTGCAGATCGAACTGCCCGCGCTTGCCCGTCAGCGTGCCGCCGCCCGTCACGGTCGCGTCCTTCACGAGCCGCACGTCGAGGTTGGAGAGGCGCTGCGCCTGCGCGTCGAGCCGCACGTCGACATGCGCGTCGATCAGCGGCAGCAGGTGCTGGTCGATCGAGCCGGGCTTCGCGTTCACGATCGACACCGCGCCCTGCACGGCGAAAGCACGTGCGCCGCCTGCTGGGCCGGGCTGCGATGCCGGCGTAGGGGCGCTCGCTGCGCTTGCCGGATGGGCGGAACGGGCGACGCTGGCGGGACTCGACGCCGTGGCCGAACTTGCGGTAGCAGCCTCGCTCGCCGCACCCACGCTACTCGTACCGCTCACCGCCTCATGCCCCCCCGCCGCGTCGCGCTGCACAGGCTGCAACTCGGCGCGCACGGCGAGATCGGCAAGCGGCGCGCCGGGCGCGAAAGCCTGCGGATTCACATGATCGAAAGTGAGCGTCGCGCGCTGCAACGGCACGTCGGCGAACGGCGTCGCCTCGACCCGCGCGTGGCCCGCCAGCTTCATTCCCGTCGCGTCGAGTTCGGCGATCAGCGTTTCGAGCGTGCCCGACAGATGCGCGTGCACCTGCACCGGCTCGTCGTTGACCTTGCCGGAATAACCGGCGTCACCCGTCAGCGGAAACGGCCGCACGCCGTCGAGCTTCGCCGCCGCCGTCACCGCGCCGAACGGCGTGTCGAGCCGATCGACGGACGCCTCGTGATGCCGGCCGTCGCTGCGCCCGTGGAATTGCAGCCGCGCGTATTCGGACGTCGATCCGCCTTCGTGCAGGATCAGCCTGTCGACGCTCAGGTCGCGCACCACCAGTTGCAGCGGCACGCGCAGGTCCTTGGGCAGGCGCATCGGCTCGGACTTCGACGTGGACGGCGCGATGCGCGCATCGACGGTGCCCACGTGCAGATAGTCGACGACGAAGCGCCAGGGCTTGTCGGACAGCGCCCATCGCCCGTCGATGCGGTCGATGCGGATATCGGTGCCGTGGCCGTCGAGACTGCGCCAGCGCACGTCGCGCAGGTGCAGGCCCGTCGCGATCGCGCCGCCGTCGAGCTTGCCTTCGAGCTGCCCGTGCAGCAGCTTCACGGCCGCCTGCCACGCATAAGCGGTGCCGCGCTCGGTGACGAACACGCCATACAGCGCGCCGCCGATCAGCGCGACGAGCACGACGGGCACGATGATCGCCCAGACGATCGCCTTCCACAGCCGCCTGCCGCGGCGCGGCTTTTTTTCGGGCGGCGGCGTGCCGGACCCATCCGGGCCGCGAGGCGGCTCGCCGCCCGGCGGGTTGCCGCCTTGCGGGTTCTCTGATGGATTCGCGGATGGGTCCGTCGTCATGCTTCGGAATGGCTATCGGGTTCGATATGGATTCAGTGGAAATCAGAAGGCGATGCCGAGCGTCAGATAAGGCCGCACGCTCTTGTTGCGAATGCCATAGGCGAGATCGACGTTCACGGGACCGACGGGGCTGCGCCAGCGCGCGCCCACGCCGACGCCCGGATAGAAGACCTTTTCGCCCCAGGTATCGGTGGCCGTGCCGATGTCGAAGAACACGGCCGCGCCCCAGTCGCGGTTGAACCAGTGCTGATACTCGGACGTGCCCGTCACCAGGTACTTGGTCGGCAGGATCGAGCCGCCGACGTTGTTACCGATACTCTGATATCCGTAGCCGCGCACCGAATTCGAGCCGCCCGCGCGGAACAGCAGCGAAGCCGGCACGCCGCTCGACGGTCCGCTCGTGAATACGCCGCCCAGTTCCGCACGGAACAGGATCAGGTCGCGCGTGCCGACGGGCACGTACTGCTGGCCGCGCGCATAGCCGCGAATGAAGGTCTGGTCCGTGAGGAAGCCCTTCACCGCGAAGCCCGCCTCGACGTGCAGCAGGTTGCCCGAGCGCGGGAACAGCACATCGTCGGTATTGCGGCGCGTCCACGACCAGGCGGGCACGAGCGCGCGGCTCGTCGTCGGCGCCTGGATGTTCTGGTCCAGCCGGTCCTGGTAGTACAGGATCGAGTACGCGTAGTCGATGAACTGCGATGTGCGCGTGCGCTGCACGCCCGCGCGCAAGCTGTAGATGCGCGTATCGGACACGTCCGTGCTCGTGTACGACGCGATCGCGCTATTGGTCCAGCCACGGCGTCCCGGCGGCATTGAAAGCTTCACCTCGCCGTACTGCTGGATTTGATCGAGCCGCCCGGCGACGGAAAACGGCCACGCCGCGCCGAACGTGTCGAGATACGAATACGAGCCCTGAATGTGCGCGCCCGTGTCCGTCGAATAGCCGACGCCGCCGCGCACGCCGTTGTACGGGTACTCGCTGACCTTCACATGCACGGGCGTTTCGAGCGGCTTTTCCGTATCGTTGCCGACGTCGATCGCGACGCTCGCGTAGTAAGGCGTGTTCTGCAACTGGCGCTGCAGTTCCGTCACGCGCTGCACGTCGTAGACTTCGCCCGGCGAAATCGGATTGACGTTCTCGACGATGCGCTCCGGATAGCGCCGCGGCCCCGACACGTCGAGCTTGCCCATCGTGAAGGTCGGGCCGCTATCGAAGGTGACGGACAGTTGCGCTTCGTGCGTGCGCGGGTCGACGCGCGCCTCGGAGCGCGTGATTTTCGCGCCCAGATAGCGGCGCGCCTGCAGCGCCTTCAGCGCCGCTTCCTTCGCGTCGTCCCAGTCTGATTGCGTGAACGGATCGCCTTCGTGCAGCGAGAACGCGAAGCGCGTCGCGTTTTCCTGCGTGGGGTCTTCCGTCAGCACCGGGCCGCGAAACGACAGCGAAATCGACGAGATCGTCGTGCGCGGGCCGGGATCGACGGAAACGTGCACTTCTTTTTTGTCGTCCAGCGTGCGCACATCGGTCCGCACGACGGGCGTGAAATAGCCTTGCGTCGACGCAAGATCGCGCACCTGCTGCGGCGTCGCCGTCACGAGGAAATCGAACTGCTCGGCGGAGATGTCGTCGCGCTTGGCGAAACGGGAAATGTCGAGATGCTCTTCGAGCAGCTTGCGCAGCGAGCGCGGCTCCGCCTCGACGTCGACCTTGTACGACGGCTTCGCGCGCGCGGCATGGGCGTGCGAAGCCGTCATCAGCAGCAGCGCGCAGAGCCCGCATGACACACACGCGCGCAACAGCGCCGCCGCATACGATGCGCGATGCATCGTGGCACGGTTGTTCACCAGGATTTCGTTGCGGCGTTTGCATGACCGCTCGATGGCCCACCCCGCCAAACACGACCTCCGGCTCTTATTGACGATTTGTTGAACAATGCCGACACCCGGCCAGTCAAGGCGCAGCGGAACCCCCGCTATTTGACCACATCGGCGCTGGCGCGCAATTTATCGAACGCGCTACGTCAGCCCGTGCAAATGCCCCCGACGCGTGCCCGACCATGTCAAGCGTGCCCGCCTTGGACGCCACGGGCCGCTCGCGGTTCCGCTGACTTTTCGCTTGGCCTGCCGGGCTTGCGGTAAAATCCTGTTCTGCACCGGCGGCCCCGCCTTTCAGGCCATCTTTCGGGCGCCGTCACCTTCATTCACGGACGTCGAGCCATGTATCAATCGGATATCACGCAGTTCCTGAACCAACTGAAGCAGCAAAAGCCCACTCTGGAGGAAGAGCAGCGTCGCGGCCGCGCGCTCCTGTGGGACAAGCAGCCGATCGACCTCGACGAACGCGCGTCCAATCAGGCTGCGCGCGTGAAGCAGACGCCGTACGTCTACTACCAGAACTTCTAAGTGACCACCGCCGACGAGGCCCGTGCCGCGACGGAAAAGTCCGACGCAGCGCTCGCCACGCCCGCTACCGATTCGACGCCCGACACCGTCGACGGCATCGCTTTCGCTCGCCTGTACGGCGAGCCGCTCTTCAAGCTGCCGCAGGACCTGTACATCCCGCCGGACGCCCTCGAAGTCTTTCTCGAGACCTTCGAAGGCCCGCTGGATCTGCTGCTGTACCTGATCCGCAAGCAGAACTTCAACGTGCTGGACATTCCGATGGCCGAAGTGACGGCCCAGTATCTCGGCTATGTCGAACAGCTGCGCAAGACCAATCTCGAACTCGCGTCCGAATATCTGCTGATGGCGGCGATGCTGATCGAGATCAAGTCGCGCATGCTGCTGCCCGTGAAGAAGGCCGACACGGGCGAGGAAGCGGAAGACCCGCGCGCCGAACTGGTGCGCCGCCTGCTCGAATACGAGCAGATGAAGCTCGCGGCGCAGCGCCTCGACCAGTTGCCGCAGCTCGGCCGCGACTTCCTGCGCGCCGAGGTGTACATCGAGCAGAGCATCACGCCGCGCTTCCCGGACGTGAACACGGACGACCTGCGCGCCGCGTGGGCCGACGTGATCAAGCGTGCCAAGCTCGTGCAGCATCACAAGATTTCGCGCGAGGAGCTGTCCGTGCGCGAGCACATGAGCGTGATCCTGCGCAAGCTGCAGAATGCGCGCTTCATGGAGTTTTCGGAATTGTTCGACACGACGCGCGGCGTACCCGTCGTCGTCGTGAACTTTATCGCGATGCTCGAGCTGTCGCGTGAATCGTTGATCGAGATCACGCAGGCCGAGCCGTTCGCGCCGATTTACGTGCGGCTGGCTTACCTGCCGGCCTGACAGACGGCGACGTCGGCGCGGAGAACGATCGTTGCGTCATACTCCCGTCGTAGCCGTCCGCGAACTCGCAGCAGGGCCTTCCGGGCGCTCCAACAGACGCGCTCCCGGCAGCGGCTGCGGCCCCAAAACCAGGGGCGAGATCAGGTGCCAGACCCGGCGCCAGGCCAGGCGTTTACCCCCCGCCCGGATCTGGTGCACCACAACAACAAATCCACTACAATCCCGCGCTTTGAAGGCTTCAAAGCCGGCCCAGCCGGCTCTGCGTGGATATCACGAAAGCGCGCGACATTTCGCGCAAACGAGACAACCGCGAGCCATCCAACCGCCGTTAGCGGCTCGAATGGCTCACAACACCGCCCGATCATGAAAGTCATCAGCTCGATCCAGGAATTGCGCGACCAGTTGCGCGGCCAGAACCGCACCGCCTTCGTGCCGACGATGGGCAACCTGCACGAAGGGCATCTGTCGCTGATGCGCCTCGCGCGCCAGCACGGCGACCCGGTCGTGGCGAGCATCTTCGTGAACCGCCTGCAATTCGGCCCGAACGAAGACTTCGACAAGTATCCGCGCACGCTCGAAGCGGACATCGAGAAGCTGCAGAAGGAAAACGTCTACGTGCTGTTCGCGCCGACGGAACGGGACATGTATCCGCAGCCGCAGGAATACCGCGTGCATCCGCCGCACGACCTGGGCGATATCCTCGAAGGCGAGTTCCGGCCCGGCTTCTTCACGGGCGTCTGCACGGTCGTGATGAAGCTGATGTCGTGCGTGCAGCCGCGCGTCGCCGTGTTTGGCAAGAAGGACTATCAGCAACTGATGATCGTGCGCGCGATGACCGAGCAGTTCGCGCTGCCCACCGACATCATCGCCGCCGAAACCGTGCGCGACACCGACGGCCTCGCGCTCAGCTCGCGCAACCGCTATCTGAGCGAAGCCGAACGCGTCGAAGCGCCGATGCTCGCGGCCACGCTCGGGCGCGTGCGCGAAGCCGTGCTGTCGGGCAGCCGCGATTTCGCCAGGCTGGAACAGGAGGCGATGGCGTCGCTCGCCGCGCGCGGCTGGAAGCCGGACTACATCGCGATCCGCAAGCGCTCGAACCTGATCGCGCCTGCCGCGCACGAACTGGACGCGCCGCTCGTCGTGCTCGCCGCCGCGAAGCTCGGCGTGACGCGACTGATCGATAACCTCGAAATCTGAACTCAACCGCGGCGCCGGCACGGCGCCAATTCGCGCCTGGACGAGGCCCAACGCGGGCCAAACGCGGCCCGACGCTGCCAAAGCAGTAGCAACGCCAAAGGATTAGCCATGCAACGCAACATGCTGAAGTCGAAGATTCACCGCGCGGTGGTCACGCACTGCGAGCTGCACTACGAAGGCTCGTGCGCGATCGACGAAAACCTGCTGGAAGCCGCGAACATCGTCGAGAACGAGCGCATCGACATCTGGAACATCAACAACGGCGAGCGCTTTTCGACGTATGCGATCAAGGGCGAGCGCGGCAGCGGGATGATTTCGCTGAACGGCTCGGCCGCGCGGCGCGCGCAACTGGGCGATCTCGTGATCATCGCGGCGTTCGCGAACGTCGACGAAGAAGAGCTGAAGGCGGGCTGGAAGCCCAATCTCGTGTTCGTCGACGAAAACAACGTGATCAAGGGCAGCCGCGATCACGTGCCGACGCAAAGCTGGACCTGATCTGATCGCCAGCGACGGTCGCTGGCAACAAAGGTGGCAACGAAGGCCGAAGCGGCTATCGGATCGAAAAGCCGCCTTCAGCCTTTCTTCCCGCTCCCCTTTCCGCCCGAGCCCTTGCCGTTGAGCCACGCGGTGATCGACTCCCACTGCTCCAGGTCCTTCTCGACGCGGCTTTTCGCGACATCCCACAGCGTCAGGCCGTGCGCCGCCAGTTGCACGTAGTTCTGTGTATCGCGCAGATAGCCGAGCACGGGCAGGTCCAGTCCCTCGACGAAGCGATGCAGCTGGTCCGCCGACTTCGTGCGCGCATCCACGCGCATGCCGACCACGCCGATTTCGATCGCGCCTTTGCGCACCGCCTTTTCCTTCGCGAGCCGCTCGAGAAATTCTTTGGTCGCGAGAATGTCGAAGATCGACGGCTGCAGCGGCACGATCACCTTGTCCGCGAGCGACAGCGCCACGTTCAGCCGGTTGCCGTGCAGCCCGGCGGGCGTATCGACGACGGCCTGCTCCAGACCCTTGGGCGGCTTGGCAGGCGAGTCCGGATCGACGTGCCACGTCTCGATGGCGGGCAGCGCTTCAGGGCGCAGATCGAGCCACGCATGCGCGGACTGCTGCCGGTCGAGATCCGCGAGCGCGACCCATTGGCCCTCAGCCGCGAAATAGCCAGCCAGATTGGTCGACAGTGTGCTCTTGCCCACACCGCCTTTTGGATTCGCCACCACGATCACCGTCATGAATTCTCCCGGGAAGATGGCTGGCGCTGCCAGCCGGTTTGCCGCTCGACTTCCGGCCCGCCCCCGCGCCACGGCCCTTTGATACGGCTTGGGCGTTTCGGCATGGCGTGGGCCGATTATTCCAGCCGTTGATAATATCGGCAAAATCCGTCGCGTCGAAGTCCCTACGCACCTGAGGGACGCTTCCCTCCCTTTTTTTCGAGAGTACCAGGATTATGAGCAAACTGCGCAGCGATTACACGATCGACGGGCTTCACGAACGCCAGAAAGGCTCGTTGCCTGGCTTGCTGGGCGTGCGCGTGATCGACCTCGCCGAAGGCACGTTGACGGCCGAGCTGACCGTGCACAGCGAGCTTCTCGCGCCGAACGGCTTCCTTCACGCGGCGACCGTGATCGGTCTCGCCGATACCGCGTGCGGCTACGCGTGCCTCGCGCATCTGCCCGACAATGCGCGCAATTTCACGACGATCGAACTAAAGAGCAACTTCCTCGGCACATCGACGGAGGGGACGATCCGCGCGGTCGCGAAAGGCGTGCATCTGGGACGCAGCACCCAGGTATGGGACGCGACGGTGACTGATCCGAACGGCAGGACAATGGCTCTGTTCCGGTGTACGCAAATGGTGCTCTACTGAGCGCCACCAGCCATCAACGACAAAAACGGCACGAGGCTCACGCCCGCGTGCCGTTTTTCGTTGGGAAGCCGGCAGCGCGCCGGCCCCGGATCACCGCATCAGGCGGGCTTGCGCGCCTGCCCGAGCGACTCCGCCTTCGCGCCGCCGACAGCAAAAAGACCATTGCCGAGCAGCGACTGCACGACGAGCGTGACGGCCCAGAACGCCGGATACTCCCAGCCGCCGTGCGGCGACGCGAAGCCCCAGCCGTTCGGCAGATGGACGGACAGCGCACCGAGCATGAACGGCAGCAGCACGAGCGCGACCCAGCGGACCTGCACGCCGAGCAGCAATGCGATCCCGCCGAACAGTTCGACGAACGTCGTCACGTAGGCGAGCCAGCCCGGAAAACCGATCGACACGAAGAATTGCGCCGCGCCCGGCAGCGTGAAAACAAAGATCTTCTGCAGGCTGTGCGCGAGATACAGCACGCCCAGCGCGACGCGCAGGATCGTGGCGGCGAGATCGGCTTTATTGCTCGCGGTCGGGTTCATATCGGTTCCTTGTGATGATGGTTTGACGGCGCAGGTTGCGCCGTCGCTGGAACGGACTTTATTCGAACCGATGCATCGGAAAAACCGTCTTTCCGGCTTAGATTAATTCGCGTCGAGAACGAATCAACCGACAGCCGCCCACAGACGTTTCAGGTCGAGGTGCGCAGCGAGCGTGTCGGCGAGCCGCTCCAGCGACGCCTCGCGCAACGCCGGATAGTCGATGGGTTCGGCGTTCGCAAGCCCCGCCCAGGCGAGCAGCGACGCGCACGCGGCGGGCGTGTCGAAGAGACCGTGCACGTAAGTCGCGAGAATCTGGCTGTCGGCGGAACGGGCGCCGTCGGGACGCGAGCGGCCGTCCACATCGTCGAGCAGCAGCGCGGGCGCGTCGAGCGCGGGGCCTTGCGTCTCGCCCATGTGAATCTCGTAGCCGGCGATGTCGGCGGCATCGGTGACATCGAACGCGGCGAGGCGTCCCGTCACGTTCCTGAGCGTCTTGTCGCGCGTGAGCGTCGTCGAAAAGTCGAGCCAGCCGAGTCCGGCGACCGTCGCGGGGGGCCCTTCGACGCCATGCGGGTCCGCGACTTCGCGCCCGAGCATCTGCATGCCGCCGCAAATGCCGATCACGCGCCCGCCGTAACGCAGATGGCGCTCCAACACGGCATCCCAGCCCTGCGCGCGCAGAAACCCCAGATCGCCCTGCACGTTCTTCGAGCCCGGCAAGATGATCAGATCGGCGGGCGGCGGCGCGCTGCCCGCGCGCACGTAGTGAAAGTCGATTTGCGGATGCGCGCGCAGCGCATCGAAATCGGTGTGATTGCTGATGTGCGGCAGCGCGGGCACGACGACGCGCAAGGTCTGCGCGGCGTCGCCTGTGTGCGTCGCGCGCAGCTCGCGCGGAAGCATGTCTTCGGCATCGAGCGTGAGGCCGTGCAGATACGGCACGACGCCGAGCACGGGCTTGCCCGTCTTCGCTTCGAGCCATTCGAGCCCCGGCTTCAGCAAGCCGACATCACCGCGAAAGCGGTTGATGACGAAGCCGCGCACGCGCGCCTGCTCACTGCCGGACAGGCAGGCGAGCGTGCCCGTCAGATGGGCGAACACGCCGCCGCGATCGATGTCGGCGACGAGCACGACGGGACAATCGACGGTTTCCGCAAAGCCCATGTTCGCGATGTCGCGCTCACGCAGATTGATTTCGGCGGGACTGCCCGCGCCTTCGACGAAGATCGTGTCATACGACGCCTTCAGCCGCGCATACGACTCCAGCACCGCTTCGAACGCGACGGGCTTGTAGTCGTGATATGCGCGCGCATCGAGATTCATGCGCGCCTTGCCGTGGATGATCACCTGCGCGCCGCGGTCGCTCGTCGGCTTGAGCAGCACCGGGTTCAGATCGGTGTGCGCGTCGATGCCCGCGGCCACGGCCTGCAACGCCTGCGCACGGCCGATCTCGCCGCCGTCGACGGTCACTGCGCTATTGAGCGCCATGTTCTGCGGCTTGAACGGCGCGACCCGCACGCCCGCGCGCCGCGCGAGACGACACAGGCCGGCGACGAGCGTGCTCTTGCCCGCGTCGGACGTCGTGCCCTGGATCATCAGCGTGCCACGCGGCACGCTCAATTGCTCATCGAGGTGCACATCGGACGCTTCAGTCGAAGCGGAAGAAAAAGCGGACACGGTGGCCATGTGCGCAGTCGGAAGAAGGAAAGCCCGCATTATCCCATCGTGCTTGCGAGCGCGGGCTTGCGTCACAGCACATGCGGGCACTGTCGGTACAATCACGCGATGATTTCCCGCGACCTCACCTTCGTCCTCGGCGGCGCGCGCTCGGGCAAGAGCCTGCACGCCGAACGGCTCGCGACCGCGAGCACGCTGCCCGTCACCTACGTCGCGACCGCGCGGATCGGCGACGACGAGTTCGCCGCGCGCGTCGCGCGCCATCGCGAGCGGCGGCCTGCGCACTGGGCGCTGCTCGAAGCGCCGCTCGACTTGCCGCAAGCGCTCGCGTCCGTCGATGAGCAGGGACAGTGCGTGCTGATCGACTGTCTGACGCTGTGGCTCGCGAACCTGCTGTGCCCCGCCGACGGCTCGCCGCCGCTCGACGATTACCTCGCGCGGTTCGCGATGCTCGAAGAAGCGCTCACGCAGGCGCGCGCGAAGGTCATCGTCGTCAGCAACGAGATCGGGCTCGGCGTCGTGCCGCTCGGCGCGGCGACGCGTCTTTACGTCGACGAGCTGGGACGGCTCAATCAGCGCGTCGCCGCGATCAGCACGCAGGTCACGATGATGGTCGCGGGCCTGCCTCTGCATCTGAAAACGGTGGACCGCTCATGATGCTGCTGTCATTGCCTCTCGTCGCGACGCTGGCGATGGCATCCGTGGCCATCGACCGATGGTTCGGCGAACCGCGCCGCGCGCATCCGCTCGTCGGCTTCGGCAAGCTCGCGGCGAAACTCGAAGCCGCGCTCAACACGGGGCGGCGCGGCCGGCTGCTCGGCATTCTCGCGTGGCTGCTGGCCGTCGTGCCGCCCGTTCTCGTCGCGACGTGGCTCGTGCTCGCGCTGCCATTTGCATTGGCGTGCGCGGTGCACGTCGCGCTGCTTTACTTCGCGCTCGGCGCGCGCAGCCTGCACGATCACATCGCGCCCATCGGCCGGGCACTCGCGCAACGCGATCTCGCGCAGGCGCGCGTGCTGACATCGCGCATCGTCTCTCGCGAAACGTCGCACGCGGACGAAGGCGCGCTGTCGCGCGCAGCCGTCGAATCGGCGCTGGAAAACGGCAACGACGCGATCTTCGGCGCGCTCTTCTGGTTCGCGATTTTCGGCGGACCGGGCGCGCTCGCGTTTCGTCTCGCGAACACGCTCGATGCGATGTGGGGTTATCGGACGCCGCGCTATCTGCGCTTCGGCTGGGCGGCCGCGCGTTTCGACGATGTGCTGAACTGGCTGCCCGCGCGCCTCACCGCATTCAGTTACGCGTTGCTCGGCGACACGCGCACCGCGCTGCAATGCTGGCGCGAACAGGCGCCGCGCTGGGACAGTCCGAACGCGGGGCCCGTGATGGCCTCCGGCGCCGGCAGCCTCAACGTGCTGCTGGGCGGCGCGGCCGTGTATCACGGCGTGATAGAACAGCGGCCCTTGCTCGGCGCGGGAGCTACGGCGAGCGCACGGCATGTCGAGGCGGCGCTGATGCTGGTCGAGCGGACCGTCATTCTCTGGCTCGCCGTCTTCATCGCGCTCGCGCTTTTGAGCGTGCCGTTTCAGGGCTAGACAATGACGCGATCCGTTCAGCACGGCGGCAACCTGCACGAAGCGGCACGCCGTTACGCAATCCCCTATGACGCCTGGCTCGATCTGTCGACGGGCATCAATCCGCATGGCTACCCGGTGCCGCCCGTTCCCGCCGATGCATGGCGGCGTCTGCCCGATAGCGGCGATGGCTTCGCCGAGCGCGCGGCGCATTACTACGGCGCGCCCGATGCATCGCATGTGCTGCCCGTCGCGGGAAGTCAGGCGGCGATCCGCATGCTGCCGCTCGTGCTCGAGCGCGGCACTGTCGGCATTGCGCCGTTGACGTACGGCGAATACGCGCCCGCGTTCGCGCGCGCGGGGCATCACGTGACGACGCTCGACATCGCGCGTTCGACGTTGCCCGATGACATCACGCATGCCGTCGTCGTGAATCCGAACAACCCGACAGCCGAGCATCTGAGCGCTTCGCTGCTGTTGCAATGGCATGAAGCGTTGCGTGCACGCGGCGGCACGCTGATCGTCGATGAAGCCTTTGCCGATTCGATGCCCGCGCAATCGCTTGCTGCTTGCACCGATCGCGAAGGACTTGTCGTGCTGCGCTCGCCGGGCAAGTTCTTCGGTCTTGCCGGCGTGCGCGCGGGTTTCGTGCTCGGCTGCCCTCACCTGCTCGAAGCGCTCGACGAAGCGTTGGGTGCATGGACCGTCAGCGGTCCTGCGCGACATGCCGTGAGCGCCGCATTCGCCGATACGGCATGGCAACACGCGATGCGCGAACGGCTCGCGCAAGACAGCGCGCGTCTCGTTGCGCTTCTCGACGCAAACGGGTTCGACGTGCATGCGACACTGCTCTTCGCATGGATCGCCGATCCGCGCGCCGCTCAATTGCATCATGCGCTCGCGCAACAAGGCGTATGGACGCGGTTCTTTGCTGATCCCGCGAGCGTGCGCTTTGGATTGCCCGCAACGGAAGCGCAATGGCAGCGCTTCGAAGCGAGCCTTCGGACGAGCATGGCAGCGCTATAAAAACGATCAAATCGATGCAACCAGCCCGACGATTCCGCGCCCTCAGCGCAGCATCCGCGCTCGCTTCAATGCTGCTATATGGGAACGCGAACGCAAGCACACCGGTCACCGTCACCGACGACACCGGCGCGCCCGTCACGCTTGTGCAACCCGC
This sequence comes from Paraburkholderia diazotrophica, assembly GCF_900108945.1. Lineage (GTDB taxonomy): Bacteria > Pseudomonadota > Gammaproteobacteria > Burkholderiales > Burkholderiaceae > Paraburkholderia > Paraburkholderia diazotrophica. Next base: position 286,506 of record NZ_FNYE01000004.1, read on the forward strand.
GCAACGCGTGATCAGCCTCGCGCCGCATGTGACCGAGATGATCTACGCAGCGGGCGGCGGCGCAAAGCTCGTCGGCGCGGTGAGCTATAGCGACTATCCGCCTGAAGCGAAGCAACTGCCCCGCGTCGGCGACAACAAGTCGCTCGATCTCGAACGCATCGTCGCATTGAAGCCGGATCTGATCGTCGTATGGCGGCATGGCAATGCGCAGCGTCAGATCGACCGCCTGCGCGAAATGCATATCCCCCTCTATTTCAGCGAGCCGCATCGTCTCGACGATATCGCCGTTACGTTGACGAAGCTCGGCCAGTTGCTCGGCACATCGCAAGCCGCCGATACGGCAGCGCGCACCTGGCGCGACGACATCGCCAGCCTGCGCGCACGCTATTCGACGCAGCCGGGTGTCAGCGTGTTCTATCAGGTATGGGACGAGCCGCTGATGACGCTCAACGGCGAGCACATGATCAGCGACGTGATCGCGCTATGCGGCGGCCGCAATGTATTCGCGAAGCTCGAACCGCTGGTGCCGACGGTCTCGACGGAAGCCGTGCTGGCCGCAAATCCGGAAGTCATCGTCACGGCCGCGCCGGGCGAGACGAAACCCGATCGGCCGCTGCCTTCGCTCGACAGATGGAAAGCGTGGCGGGGCATGACGGCCGTCGCGCGCAACAACCTCTTTGCAATCGACGGCGATCTGATCAACCGGCCTGCCCCGCGTCTCGCGCAAGGCGCGGCGCAACTGTGCAAAGACCTCGATATCGCGCGCTCGCGCCGGCCGAATCACTGAAGCAAAACCCAAAGCAGAACGTCAGGCGTTCCAGCGCACCATCGACCAGTCGTGTGTGACGTCGTCGCGACGCAGCCAGACGCAGCCTGACATGTCGAGCGACCATTTCAGGCAGCGCTCTACGGTCAGCCCGAGCACCGTCGCCGCGATCACGCGCATCACGCCCGCATGCGTGACGACATAGGCAGGCGACAGTTCGCGCGTCTGCTGGAGCGCGTCGAACCATGCGCGCACGCGGCTCACGAACTGATCGACGCTTTCGCCGCCGTGCGCACGCGCGCCTTCGAAGTCGTTCGCCCATGCGTCGATCAACGCGCGATCGATATCGTTCCAGCGCTGTAGCTCCCACGTGCCGAAGTCCATTTCCTTCAGGCTGTCGTCGCGGCTATACGTACAGCCGAAGTTCGCGGCGAGCGCGGCGGCTACCGATGCACAGCGCGTAAGCGGACTCGACAGCAGCACGCGCGGCGCGGGCACCTGCAAGGTCGCGAGACGCACGGCCAGCGCAGCGGCCGATGCTTCCGGCGCATCGGCGAGCGCCACGTCGCTATGGCCGTAGCAGACGCCTTCTTCGACGTCGACAGCCGGGTGACGGATCAGAACGATATCCATGCGAGCCCCACCAGGTAGATGGCCAGTTCGAAGACCTGCTGGGCGAAGCCCAGACAGTCACCCGTATATCCGCCGATGCGCCTGACAAAATAACGGCCCAATGCAAGACGCAACACGACCAGCACGAGCAGCGTGATGCAACCGGCCTGCCATTGCGGCCAGAAGAGCCACGGCATTCCTACTACGATAGCGCAGCAAAAAGCATTGCGGGACATGCGCTGCGCGACGGGTTTCGCCTTGCCTTCCGCGCGCACGTAATCGAGCGTGACAAGATAGCTGATCGCGCATGCGCGGCTTGCCGCATGCGCCGCGATCATCAGCCACGCTGCGCGCAGCGGCGGCAATGACGCGAGCGTTTGCCACTTCAGCGCGAGCGCGATCGTGAGCGCAATCGCGCCGAATGCGCCGATGCGCGAGTCGTGCATGATGCGCAGCGTATCTTCGCGCGTATAAGCGCCGCCGAACGCATCGACACAATCGGCCAGTCCGTCTTCGTGAAATGCACCTGTGACGAGCAGCGTCGTCGCCATTGAAAGCAGTACGGCCACGCCCGCCGGAAAGATGCGCAGCGCAGCCATGTACACGACCGCGCCCGCCGCGCCGACCAACGCGCCGACGAGCGGAAAGTATCGCGCCGCCGCGTTCAGATAATGCGGCTCGTAGCCGACCCAGCGCGGCACGGGGACGCGCGTGAAGTAGCCGAGCGCCGTGAAGAAATAGCGCAGTTCATTCATCGCTGGTCGTCGCTCGCGGTTCGCTCTTCACGGTTCATCCTTCGCGGTAACGGTTCATTCGGACGCCCTTGTGCATGAGCGCGCACGGCATCACGCATCACGCGTCGCGTTGCGCGACACCCGCCGATTCGAAGCTCGCCATTTCGTTGATGAACGCGACGGCCGCGCGCAGCAGCGGCATCGCCAGCGCCGCGCCCGTGCCTTCGCCAAGACGCAGATCGAGCGCGAGCAGCGGCGCGGCGCCGAAGTGATCGAGCATGCGCCGGTGCCCCGCCTCGTTCGACGCATGCGCGAACACGCAGTAGTCGCGCACGGCGGGCGCGAAGGCATCGGCGACCAGCAACGCCGACGACGCGATAAAGCCGTCGACGACGATCGTCATGCGCGCTTGCGCCGCCGCGAGATAGGCGCCCGCCATCATCGCGATCTCGAAGCCGCCGAACGTCGCGAGCACGTCGAGCGGATCGTTCGACGCCGCGTGATGCGCGAGCGCCGCCGCCAGCACGTTGCGCTTTTTCACGAGGCCGGCATCGTCGAGGCCCGTGCCACGTCCGACACATTCGTCGATGGCGATGCCGCACAACCGGCTCATCAAACACGCAGCCGACGACGTGTTCGCGATCCCCATCTCGCCGAAGCCGATCACGTTGGTGCCGAGCGCCGCATGATGACGCACGCGCTCCGCGCCCGCGTGCATCGCGGCGAGGGCTTCGTCGCGCGTCATCGCCGGTTCTTGCGCGAAGTTGCGCGTGCCCTTGCCGATGGGTATGTCGACGAGTCTTTCATGCGGCGCGAAGTCGTACGCGACGCCTGCGTTCACCACTTCGAGTTCGAGGCCCGCGACGCGGCTGAACGCGTTGATCGCCGCGCCGCCCGCGAGAAAGTTCAGCACCATCTGCGCCGTCACGGCTTGCGGGTAGGGACTCACGCCCGCGTTCGCGATGCCGTGGTCGGCGGCGAAGACGATCATCGCGGGACGCATGATCGCAGGCTGTGTCGTGCGCTGGATCATGCCCATCTTCAACGCGAGCGCTTCGAGCTGGCCGAGGCTGCCGGGCGGCTTGGTCTTCAGATCGATGATGCGTTGCAGTCCGGCGCGCAGCGTTTGATCAAGCGGCTCAATAACTGGCAGGTCGGACAAAGCGGGCAGTGAAGTGGTCATGTTCGTATCGGCGTGAAGTGTCTGCATGAGGTGTCTGCATGAGGTGTCTGCATAACGTATCAGCGTAAAAGCGCGGTTCATGCAGGGTCCGTGCGAGCCGATGGACGCGTTGCCGGTATCAGCGCTTCATCGTCGCCGTCGCGGATCAGCATGAGTGGATAGCCGAATGCGCGGCTCGCGAGCGATGGTGTCAGCACATCGCGCACGGGTCCCGCATGCGCGACGCCATTGCCTTCGAGCAGCAGCGCATGCGTCGCAAAACGCCGCGCGAGATTCAGATCGTGACACGAGAACATCACTGTACGCCCGGCGCCGTGCGTCCATGCATTCAATGCTTCGAGGCAATCGATCTGATGATGCAGGTCCAGATGCGCGAGCGGCTCGTCGAGCAGAAGCAACGGCGTGTCCTGGCACAGCACGGCCGCGAGTGCGACGCGCTGGCGCTCGCCGCCCGACAGCGACAGCACATCGCGCGAAGCGAAATCGGCGAGACCGAGTATATCGAGCGCCGCATGCGCAGCCGCGTGGTCTTCGTCGCGCTCCCAGCCCCAGCCGGCCAGATGCGGAAAGCGGTTCAGCAGCACGATATCGAGCACGCTCGCGCTGAACGCATCGTGCGACGCTTGCGGCATCAGCGCGCGGCGCTGCGCGAGCCGCGCAAGCGGCCATTCGTTCACGCGCATGCCGTCGAGTTCGACATGACCTTTGGCCGGATGCAGCAGGCCGGCGAGCGTCGAGATCAATGTGGTCTTGCCCGCGCCGTTCGGCCCGGCGATGCACCAGACCTCGCCGGGATGGAACGTATGCGTGAAATCGTCGAGCAGCGTGCGCGAGGCTGCGCGCAACGTCAGCCGGTCGGCGTACAACGTGAGTTCGATCGCGGCGCGTGCGTTCATGCGCGCCTCCGCCGCAGCAGCATCCACAGAAACACGGGCACGCCCGTCAATGCCGTAATCACGCCGACGGGCAACTGCGCGGGCGCGATCACGATGCGCGCGACCAGATCGGCGCCCATCACGGCGACGCCGCCGCCGAGCGCGGACGCGGGCAGCAGCATCCGCTGGTCGTTGCCGAACGCGAGACGCAGCATGTGCGGCACGACGAGCCCGACGAAGCCGATCGTGCCACCCGTCGTCACGGCCGCCGCGGCCGCCAGTGATGCGACGAGATACACGCGCAGCCGCGCGCGCATCACGGGCACGCCGAGCGCCTGCGCCGCTGCATCGCCGCGCAGCAGCACATTGAGTTGCGGCGCGGCGGGCACGATCGCGATCAACGCCACGCACAACGCGGCAAGTGCGAGCCACGGCATGCCGCCGCCGTTCAGGTCGCCGGTGAGCCAGAACAGCATGCCGCGCAAACGATTGTCGGGTGCAACGGTCAGCAGCAGCGTGATGATGGCGCCCCACCCCGCTGCGATCACGGCGCCCGTCAGCAGAAGACGCGGCGACGCGTCCTGCGGCTCGCCGCGCCACAATGCGCCGCGCGCGAGGCCGAGCACGAGCAGGATCGACGCGAACGCGCCGGCGAAAGCGGATACATCGACGATCCACCATGCGCAGCCCGCGATCATCGCGACGAGCGCGAAGCTCGCCGCGCCGCCCGACACGCCGAGCACATACGGCTCGGCGAGCGGATTGCGTAACAGCACCTGTAGCAACGCGCCCGCGAGCGCGAGCAGCGCGCCGCATCCAAAGCCCGCGAGCGCGCGCGGCAGGCGCAGCGTGCGAACGATCTCGATACCAAGATCGCCCGCTGCGTCGTGCGACGGCAGCAATGCAGCGAACACGCGCAACGGCGCGACGCTCACGCTGCCCAATGCGAGCGACGCCACGAACACGACGATCGCGGCAACGCCTAGCGCGGTCCAGATCGCGAGCGCGCGCTTCGCGCTCATGCTTCGCGCGACATGAATGCGCTGAGATTGCGCGGCGCCGTTCATCGCGCGTTACTGCTGCTGCCAGCCAAGCGTGATGTACGCGCCGCGCCGAGGCGTGTTGTACGTGTAGGCAAGTTCATAGTCCTTGTCGAAGAGATTCTGGATCTGCGCAGCCACATACCATGCCTTCGTGATCCGATAGCGCGCGGACAGATTCACGATGCCATAACCGCCGAGCGGCGTGCCGCCATCGACGCGCTCGCCGCTCAGAAGCCATTCCCCGCCCACGCGCCAGCTGCCGATATTGCGGTTCGCGGCGAACGATGCGAAGTGACGCGCGCGGCGGTTCAGGTCGGTGTGCGTGTCCTCGTCGACGGGATTCTGGAACGTCACGGCCGCGCGCACGTCGGTCCTGCCGACATGTCCCGCCCACGATCCTTCGATGCCCTGCACCTTCGCATGACCGACGTTCTCTGCAACGTAGATGCCCGGTGTCGTCTGCACATAGTCGATCAGGTTCGTGTAGCGCGTCTCGAACGCGGTGAGCTTCATCAGACCCAACGCATCCGATGCGTACTGCAAGGCCGCCTCGACGGAATGACTGCGCTCCGGCTGGATCAGCGGATTGCCGCTGAACGGGTAGTACAAGTCGTTGAAACTCGGCGCGCGAAACGCATCGGACCAGCTTGCAGTCGCCTTCCAGTGCTCGTCGAAGTCGTAGCCATAGCCGAGATAGTAACTGTTGGCCCCGCCGAAATCCGAGTACTGGTCGCGCCGCACATTCGCCTGTATCTGGTTGTTGCCCAGGCGCCCCGAGTAGCCCGCGAACACCGAGTTCACGTGACGGTCGGGCGCCGTGTACTGATTCGAATCGAGCGTCTGGTCCAGATGCTCATAGCCGATCTGCAGCTTGTGATCGCGCGCAAACGTCAAATCGTTCTGCCATGTGTACTGCCGGTTGTCCGAATCGTAGCGGTACAGATAGTCGCCGTTGAGCGCCGTGTTGCTGCGATCGTTGCCCGTCGCGGCGATGAAGTGCGTCGTCCACCACTCGGTGAGCTTGCCGTTCGCGAACGCGGACGCCGTCTGCACCTTGCTGTGCAGATTGTTCAGATCGGTGGGCAGGCCGAACGGATTGTCGAAGCTGTCGTTGCCGTTCGACTGGAAATAGCGCAGACCCACGTCCCATTGGTCGTTGAACCGGTGACGCAGCGACGCGCTCGCGCTCTCGTTGAAGTAGCCGTTCGCGTTCGGATTGACGGGCGCGAGCGTGGGATCGATCGACGAGAAGCCATCCGTCTTCGCGCGCGCGAGCGTGACGCTGAAGGTGGTCTTGCCGTCCTTGTCGAGCGCGCCGTCCACGCCTGCCGCTTGCCGCTGTGTGTGATAGCTGCCGTATTCGAGCTCGAAGTGAAAGCGCGGCGGATGATTGCCGCCGTCCTTCGTGAACACCTGCACGACGCCGCCGATCGCGCCCGAGCCATACAGCGCCGACACGTTGCCGTTAACCACTTCGACATGATCGATCTGGTCGAGCGGAATCTGTTCGAGCTGCGCGCTGCCCTGGCTCACCGAATCGACGCGCACGCCGTCGATCAGCACAAGCGATTGCGTCGCCGACGCGCCGCGCAGAAAGAGACTCGACGTCGAGCCGGGACCGCCGTTGCGCACGATCTGCGCGCCGGGCGCGAGCTGCAGCAGACCGGGCAGATCGCGTGCTGTCGTATCGGCGATGTCCTGCGCGTCGAACAGCGTGGTCTGCGGAATGGCATCGGCGAGGCGTTGCGCGCCGCGCTCCGCGGTGACCACGATGGGCGAGAGCGTCGGCGCATCGGCGCCAGCATCCGTCGAAATGGTCGAGGCAGAGGATTTTGCGGAGGGCTTCGACGAAGGCTTCCCGGCGCCGCTGTCCGGTTGATCCGTCGTCATGGCGGATGAGTCCGCATGATGATCTGGAGACTGCGTTTGAGACTGCGCGTCGGTCTGCGCGCAAGCGGCGAACGGCGCATATGAGAGTGCGTATGCAAGTACGGCAAGCGCAGCGTACGGCGCACGCGCAACGCGCGGGAACAGCGGGGTGAGCATCGAAAGAGTCCTGTGGGCCTATTGCGCGGCCCGCTCCTCGTGGGCCGTTGCCTGTCCAAGGGGCGACGCGCCTCTTGCCTCTGGCCGGTATCCGGGCTGACGACGTGCCGACCCGCCTTCCCGCGCACAACGCGCAGTGGCTTCTCGCACGGCGTTCGAACACACAGAGGGTTCGACGCGTGCATGGGTCGACCTGCAGGAACTGCGGTCGTTGTACCGTTGCGAGGACAGCGCAGGTTGGCTCGTCCGGGAGGACTTCGCTCCCTGCTTCCCGTTTAACTGCGCGCGGCGCGATACCGTGCGCGGGCACCAAAGTGCCGCAAGTGTAGAAGTGGTGAGCAAACGCGTCAAGAAACGCGGGACATCGTACGAATGTCCAAAGGGGGACCGTTAAAAAAGCCCTTTTTAAAGGGGTAAAAATGCGTTAAATGCGGATGGACACCTGGATAATGCGGCTTTAACGCGTTACTGTTACGTCTCGAAACGAGACAAATGTCCGAGCGTGCGACATTCCGCGCTAGAATGCCATGTCTTTAGAGGACGCAGCACATGCTCACCGAACTCGAAACACTGTCACAGAACATCGGCCGGCTGATCGAGATCAGCCAGCGCTATAACGAGGCGCGCATCGCGCTAGAAGAACAGCTCGCGCAAGCGCGTGCCGAATGCGAATCCACCCGCGCAGAACTCGAACAGGCCCGTGAAGAACGCAACGCGCTGCAGGCGGAGCGCGATGCGCTGTCCGCGAAGATCGACGACGCCCAGGTGCGTCTGAACGCGATCCTCGAGAAGCTGCCGCGCGCGCGTGGTCACAACGAGCCCGACAATCAACTCGATCTCCTCGCGCCCGAACAGCAGGCGCAGGCCAATCACGACGCGAACAACGACGCGACCCGCCACGGAGAAAATGCATGACCACGAAGCAGATCGAAGTGTCGATCCTCGGCCAGTCCTATCGTCTCGCCTGCTCGCCGGAAACGGAGTCGGCACTGCTCGAAGCGGTGGCGCGTGTCGACGCCGAGATGACGAAGATCCGTGCCAACAGCAATGTGCGCGGACAGGACCGTATCGCCGTGATGGCGGCGTTGTCGCTGGCATCGGAACTGCTTAGGCTGCAAGCCAGCGTGCGTCACGGAGAATCATTTCCCGCCGAGGAAATCCGGCGTACAATGCATCAGATGAACGAGCAGCTGGGCACTGTTATTCAACAGTACAGCGTGCAGTAAATGAATCGCGATGGGCTTGATTGATCGGCAATCAGGCCCATGTTGTAGAGCAAACGTTTTTCAGCTTCCCTGCCTGGTTCGCCAAGGTCATATATTCCTTGAACCAATGCTATGTGCACGGTTGCGGAAATTTGTAGCACGGGCGTGCGCGTCACTCAGTCTGATGTACCCGAAGTGCTGCTAACTGCGACCAATTCTGAACCTCAGGTTCAGGATGCCGGCCTAGCGGCTATGGCGGGGACCCAACAAACGGCATCGGACTTTGTCCGGTGCCGTTTTTCTTTGTGCGCGTGCCTGTGCGGGAACTGATCGGCAAACCCTTCCCTCTTCTTCACGTTCAATCGACTCATGCGCTACTGGCTGATGAAGTCCGAACCGGACGAAGCAAGCATCGACGATCTCGCTAAGGCGCCGCAGCGCACGCTGCCCTGGACGGGCGTCCGCAACTATCAGGCGCGCAATTTCATGCGCGACATCATGAAGATCGGCGACGGCGTGCTCTTCTATCATTCGAGCTGCCCGGAGCCCGGCATTGCGGGCATCGCCGAAGTGTCGTCGACGCCTTATCCCGATCCGACCCAGTTCGATCCGAAGAGCGATTATTACGACGCGAAATCGACGCAAGAGACGCCGCGCTGGACGCTCGTCGACGTCGTGTTCAAGAAGAAGATCCAGTTGATTCCGCTTGCCGAGTTGCGAGCGCATCCCGAACTCGCCGACATGCGCGTGCTCGCGAAGGGCAACCGTCTGTCGATCACGCCCGTCACCGAAGCCGAGTGGGCGTTCATTACGAAGCAGCTTGCGAAGCAAACCGCGTGAGGCTCGTCGGCACCGGACCCGGGTCTGTGTTTGAACGGCGCGGCATCGGGTGGCGCGCTCGCATTCGAAGCGATGCTCGAATGGACTCGGGGAACCAGATGGCCCTTTCAAACGCCTAATCGCCCGCAAGCGCCATGCCACGCGCGAGCGTCGAACGATCGACGTGAGCCGCGCCGTCGATGCATGCGCGCACAACCTGCTCAACGAAGGAGTCGAACAATGACGAAAAAATCCGCGCTCGTGTGGGCGCTCGCCGGCGCATGCGCGGCACCGTTTGCACTTGTGCTCGCGCCCGCCGCCGCAAACGCGCAAACCGCCGTGCAGCAATATCAGCCGGCGGGCGTCCTGTCACTGAACGCGCAATCAAGCGCCGAAGTGCCGCAGGACGTCGTCGATATCACGCTGTTTTACGAACAGGAAGCGAGCGATCCGTCGTCCTTGACGGGCACGCTGAACCAGCACGCCGACCAGGCGCTGCAAAAGGCGAAAGGCGTCGCGGGCGTAACGGCACGCACGGGGGCGTTCTCGATCTACCCGTCGACGGACCGCGATGGGCGCATCTCCGCATGGCGCGGCCGCACGGAGATCGTGCTGGAGTCGCACGACTTCGCGGCGGCGTCGAAGCTCGCGGGGCAACTGTCGTCGATCATGCAGGTCGGCAACGTGCAGTTCTCGCTGTCGCCGGAAGCGCAGCGCGCCGCCGAGCAAAAGTTGACAGGTCAGGCAATCGCATCGTTCAGGCAGCAGGCCACGGCTGCCGCGCAGGCGTTCGGCTACAGCGGCTATTCGATCCGCGAAGTGAACGTCGGCCACGGCGGCATGCCGCCGCGCCCGGTGATGATGATGAGCATGCGTGCGGATGGCGGCAGCGCGAAGGCCGCCGCGCCCGTGCCCGTCGAAGGCGGCACGTCGACGGTGACGGTCAACGTGTCGGGATCGGTGCAGATGAAGTAACGCGCACCGTGCGCACTTGCCATTTGATCCGCGCATATGAAAAACGCCACGGCATGCCGTGGCGTTTTTCATGTCCGCCTGAACGGACGCGAACGTGACGCGACGCTCAACTCGCGTTGACGGCTTGCGCAGCGTCGCGACGGTCGCGCCGATACGCCCACAGCAGCATCAGGATGCCGGCGATGATCATCGGCAGCGACAGCCATTGGCCCATCGACAGGCCGAGCGCTAGCAACCCGAGGAAGTCGTCCGGCTCACGCGCGAACTCGACCGTGAAGCGCGCGAGACCATAGCCGATCAGAAACACCGCCGACGCCGCGCCGACGGGACGCGGCTTGCGCGTGAAGAACCACAGCACGAGGAACAGCACGACGCCTTCGAGCGCGATCTCATACAGCTGCGACGGATGGCGCGGCAGCATGTGATATTGCGCGAACACATCGGCGAGTTGCCATTGCGTGGCCTGTGCCGGATGCGCGGCGATCCAGCCCGCGTCTTCGTTCGCCGCGCCCGGGAATAGCATCGCCCAAGGCGCATCCGGCGACGTCACGCGGCCCCACAACTCGCCGTTGATGAAATTGCCGAGGCGCCCTGCCGCCAGCCCCGTCGGCACCATCGGCGCGACGAAGTCCGTCACCTGAAGCCACGTGCGCTTGCGCTGCCACGCGAACAGCACCATCGCGAGCGTCACGCCGAGAAAGCCGCCATGAAACGACATGCCGCCTTCCCAGACCTTGAAGATGTCGAGGGGATGCGCGAAGTACCAGCTCGCCTTGTAGAACAGCACATAACCGAGACGTCCGCCGAGGATCGTGCCGAGCACGCCGTAGAACAGCATGTCGTCGATATCCTTCGGAGTCCAGCCTTGCGCGGCGACATGCGGCAGACGCAGCCGCAGGCGGCCCACGACGATCGCCATGACGAAGGCGACCAGATACATCAGGCCGTACCAGCGGACGGCCAGCGGCCCCAGATGGATGGCGATGGGGTCGAAATTCGGGTGGATGTGCATCGTATCGTTATAGGGGTTCGTCGTTATTCAAGCGCATTGGACGCGCGCGGGGATAAAGGGTTCGCAGCAGCTTCGCCGTGCTCTCCGGCGAGCGCATCGGCACATGCGAGCCGCTAGCCGGCGAGTACATCGGCATGCGCGCGCACGATGTCGATGAAACCGGCCAGCACGGGGCTCACTTCCGCCGTGCGCCACACGAGCCCCGTGACGACGGCAGGCACCGATTCGCGCAGCGGACGATACACCACGCCCGTGCGCCGCAGGTTACGCAACGATTGCGGCACCAGTGCGACGCCCATCCCCGCCGACACGAGGCTTACGATCGTCTGCATCTGGATCGCTTCCTGGCCGATGCGCGGCGTGAGACCGGCCGCGCCGTAGCAATCCATAATGATGTCATAAAAGCCTGGCGCAAGACGCCTTGGGAAAACGACGAGTGGCGCGTCGCCGGCTTGCGCGAGGCTCAAGGGCCTGTCGCGCCATTCAGCGGCACTTTGCGCATCGCCTTCGATGCGCGCCGCCATCTCCGTCGACATCGCGATCACCAGCGGCTCGCGCGCAAGCGGCAACCACGACAGTTGCGCCGCGTAGCGAGGCGGGAGCGGCCCGATCACGAGACCCGCGTCGATGCGCGCCGCCACCAGTTCATCGATCTGCACGTCGCTCGTCGCTTCGAGCAGTTCGAGCCGCACGCGCGGATGCCGCGCGCCGAACTCGCGCAACAGCGGCGGCAAGAGCCCGTAGTCGGCCGTCGACACGAACGCCAGCGACAGCACGCCCGCCTCGCCGCGCGCGAGACTCTGCGCGAGCGGCCGCAGCCCTTCGGCGGCCGCAAGGAGGCGCCTCACCTCGGGCAGCAGATCTGCGCCGACGGGCGTCAGCTCGACGGAGCGCTTCGTGCGCGCGAACAGCTCGACGCCCAGCGTGTCTTCGAGCGCGCGGATGGCCTGCGACAGCGGCGGCTGTGTCATCGACAGCCGCGCCGCCGCGCGCCCGAAGTGCTTTTCTTCGGCGACGGTCACGAAATAGCGCAACTGGCGGAGATCGGGAATCGCGGGCAGGCTCATCGATACATTTTACGACCTAATCGGCGCTGAATAATATATTGGACATTCGTTTGCAGAAACTGCATTCTTGCGCGACGCGCCCGAACTAGACTTAAGAACCCGCGCCAGCCCGCCCGCCATTGGGCCGCGAGCAAGCCAACGGGCGCACGGATCAAAACAACTGGATGGAGCTCCCCATGCCGTACAACCGTCGTTCGAAGAACATCACGCAAGGCGTCGCGCGTTCGCCGAACCGTTCGATGTATTACGCACTCGGCTATCAGAAAGATGACTTCGACAAGCCGATGATCGGCGTCGCCAACGGCCACTCGACGATCACGCCGTGCAACGCCGGCCTGCAACGCCTCACGGACGCCGCCGTCGAAGCCGTCAGGCGCTCCGACGCGAACCCGCAGACCTTCGGTACGCCGACCATTTCGGACGGCATGTCGATGGGCACGGAAGGCATGAAGTACTCGCTCGTGTCGCGGGAAGTGATCGCCGACTGTATCGAGACCTGCGTGCAGGGTCAGTGGATGGATGGCGTCGTCGTGATCGGCGGCTGCGACAAGAACATGCCGGGCGGCATGATCGGCCTCGCGCGCATGAACGTCCCCGGCATCTACGTGTATGGCGGGACGATCAAGCCGGGCAACTGGAAGGGCACCGATCTGACCATTGTGTCGTCGTTCGAGGCCGTCGGCGAATTCACGGCGGGCCGCATGTCGCAGGAAGATTTCGAAGGGGTCGAAAAGAACGCATGCCCGACCACGGGCTCGTGCGGCGGCATGTACACGGCGAACACGATGAGCTCGTCGTTCGAGGCGCTCGGCATGTCGCTGATGTACTCGTCGACGATGGCGAACCCGGATCAGGAGAAAGTGGATTCGGCGGCCGAATCGGCGCGAGTGCTGGTCGACGCCGTCAAGAAGGACCTCAAGCCGCGCGACATCATCACGAAGAAGTCGATCGAAAACGCCGTCGCGCTGATCATGGCGACGGGCGGCTCGACCAACGCCGTGCTGCACTATCTCGCGATCGCGCACGCTGCGGAAGTCGAGTGGACGATCGAGGACTTCGAGCGCATGCGCAAGAAAGTGCCCGTGATCTGCGACCTGAAGCCGTCGGGCAAGTACGTCGCGACCGATCTGCACAAGGCAGGCGGCATCCCGCAAGTGCTGAAGCTCCTGCTCGACGCGGGCCTCCTGCACGGCGACTGCATGACGATCACGGGCAAGACGATCGCAGAAGAACTGAAGGACGTGCCGGCCAAGCCGCGCGCGGATCAGAACGTGATCTATCCGATCGACAAGGCGCTCTACAGCGAAGGCCACCTCGCGATCCTGAAGGGCAACCTCGCGGAAGACGGCGCCGTCGCGAAGATCACCGGCCTGAAGAACCCCGTCATCACGGGCCCGGCGCGCGTGTTCGACGACGAGCAGAGCGCGATGGAAGCGATCCTCGCCGACAAGATCAAGGCCGGCGATGTCGTCGTGCTGCGCTACCTCGGCCCGCAAGGCGGTCCGGGCATGCCGGAAATGCTCGCGCCGACTTCGGCGATCATCGGCAAGGGGCTCGGCGAATCCGTCGGCCTCATCACTGACGGCCGCTTCTCGGGCGGCACGTGGGGCATGGTCGTCGGTCACGTCGCGCCGGAAGCGTTTGTCGGCGGCACGATCGCGCTCGTGCAGGAAGGCGACTCGATCACGATCGACGCGCACAAGCTGCTGCTGCAACTGAACGTCGACGACGCGGAACTCGCCCGCCGCCGCGCAGCATGGAAGCAGCCGGCACCGCGCTACACGCGTGGCGTGCTGGCCAAGTTCGCGGCGCTCGCGAAGCCGGCGAACAAGGGCGCCGTCACGGGCTGAGGCGCGAACGCCGATCGCGTCACTGGACGCCACTGACGCGACGCCACAGACGCCGCAAGCGCTGCCTTCGCTGACGCAACGCAGCAACGCGAGATCGCAGCGAACGAATGCAGCGCGAGGCTTCGACGAACGAAGGGGCACACGGATCGCCGTGTGCCCCTTTGCTTTTATAATGCGTCCACCACAGGCCGGGCCCAGGTCGCCGGCGGAGACCATAATGAAATCGAAGTCGTATGCGGCAGTCTTGCTGGCAGGCGCTTTGACGCTCGCCGGCGCGGCGCGCGCGGAATCGGCCCCAGGCCTCGCGCTCGCACAGAAGGAGAACTGCATGAGCTGCCATTCGGTGACGCGGCAGTTCATGGGACCGGCGCTGCACGATGTCGCCGCCCGGTACGCATCGCGCAGCGATGCCTCGCATTACCTCGCGCGCAAGATCATCGAAGGCAGCGCGGGTGTCTGGGGCACTGTGCCGATGCCCGCGAACACGCAGGTCACGCCCGACGAAGCAGCGTCGCTCGCAAGCTGGATCATGACGCTCAAATAACGCCAGCGCCGGGTACGGGCTTGCGGATCGCGCCCCGGCGCGTTGAAGGCGCGCGACGTAAAACGTCAAATGGCGCTTACTTGCCGTCCGCGCTGTTGCCGAGTTCTTCGCGGATCGCTTCGCGCACCCACCTCAGCATTTCCGTTTCGAGTGCGAGCGCGACTTCGCGCGTGATCTGGTTGACGAGCCACGTCGTGTGATCCTGAAACGCGTCGCGGCAGCGCGCCTCGATCAGGTTGCGCCCCTCGCCTTTCAGATAGGTCGCGAAGCGTGCGCGCAAGCGTTCGGCCAGCACGTCCGCATCATATTCGGGCGCGTCGGCGGGTGTAGGGATGTGCCCGGTCGGCGCCGGCGTTGCGCTGGGGCCAGGCGGCGCGACATAGCGTTCAGCCGCCGATCCCGATGTGAACTCCGCTTCGCCCGGCACGAACTGCGCGGGCTCGCGCGCGGGCACAAGCGCTTCTTCATGCGCGGCTTGCGGCGCATGCGCGTCCATTCCTTCGAGTTCGGGATGCATGGCTGGCTCGTCCGGCAGATCATCAAGCGCAGGCTCATACACCGAATCGAGCACGGGCACATCGTCTTCTTGCGTGGACGGCTCGCGAGGCGCTTCATGCGCCGCTTCATGCACCCCCTCATGTCCCTCTTCATGCGCTTCGTGATGATCCTCGTCATGCGCCGCTTCATGCCGCTGCGCATGCGAAGTATCGTGGCCATGCCCATGCCGCTTCGAACGCTTCGTCTTCGCATGGGGATCGTGGCCCGTGACCATCACATCGGTCAGAACGGGAATGTCTTGATCGGAAGAGTCAGAAGATTGGGACACGAAAGCCTCCCTTTAAAGATCGGACGATGCGGTTCCGCGCGAATCGGACAAGACCGCGCATCGAGCGGACATGAACCGTCAGGCGCCCTGCTTGTAGTTGTTTAGAGCATAGCCGCGATCGCGATAGAAGCGGTAGCGCTCCCGGCCCGCGGCCAGTTCGTCGGGCTCGTTGCCGACGATTTCCAGCAGGCGTTCGAAGCGCGCGAACTGCGGCGGCACTGTCGCGCTCAGATTCAACAGTATCTGATGATGGGGCACGTCGTCGAGCGACGACGTGAGCACGACGGGCGTTTGCGCCGCGAGCGGACTCGCCGCCATGCAGTGCGGCACGAAGTCGAGCGCAGAGAAGGTCCAGAGCTGCTCGTCGAATGCGCGCAGCCGTGGCGGCTCGGCCAGCACGATGAGCGGCTGGCCGGCCTGATACGCCTTGCGCACGAGACGGCACGCATAGAGCAGCGAATCGCCGACGTTCGAATGAAAGTCGATGCGGGTCATCGGCGAGCCTGCTTCACTGCTTGGTGCGTGCGGGAACTGCGATGCATCATTGTGCTGCGCGATCGATCAGGAACTGCGACAGCAACGGCACGGGACGGCCCGTTGCGCCCTTCGCCGCGCCGCTCTTCCATGCGGTGCCCGCGATGTCGAGGTGAGCCCACGGATACGCGTCCGTGAAGCGCGACAGAAAGCACGCCGCCGTCACGCTGCCCGCCGGACGTCCGCCGATGTTGGCGATATCCGCGAAATTCGACTTGAGCTGTTCCTGATACTCGTCGTCTAGGGGCAGACGCCATGCCGGGTCGCCCGCTTCCTTCGACGCGTCGAGCAGTTCGCCCGCCAGCACGTCGTCCTTCGAGAAGAGGCCGCTGTTGTGATGGCCGAGCGCGATGATGCACGCGCCCGTCAGCGTCGCGATGTCGATCACGGCGGCGGGCTTGAAACGCTCCGCGTAGGTGAGCGCGTCGCACAGAATGAGACGCCCTTCCGCGTCCGTGTTCAGCACTTCGATCGTCAGCCCCTTCATGCTGGTGACGATGTCGCCCGGCTTCGTCGCGTTGCCTGCGGGCATGTTCTCGCAGGTCGGAATGATGCCGACGACGTTCAGCTTCAGGCCCATTTCGGCGACGGCGCGCATCGTGCCGAGCACCGAGCCCGCGCCGCACATGTCGTATTTCATCTCGTCCATGCTGTCGCCAGGTTTCAGCGAGATGCCGCCCGTGTCGAACGTGATGCCCTTGCCGACCAGCACCACGGGCGCAGCCTTCGCCGAACCGCCCTGATGCTGGAGCACGATGAATTGCGGCGGCTCGATGGAGCCTTTCGTGACCGAGAGGAACGAGCCCATCTTCAACGCTTCGAGCTGCTTCTGGCCGAGCACCTCGACCTTCAGCTTCCAGTCTTTCGCGAGCTTCTTCGCGGTGTTCGCCAGATAGCTGGGCGTGCAGACGTTGCCCGGCAGGTTGCCGAGATCCTTCGTCAGGTCCATGCCGTTCGCGAGCGCGACGCCCTGCTTCGAGGCGACCTTCGCGAGCTTTTCATCGGCGGCGTCGACGCTGAACACGATGCGCTTCAACGCGCGCGCGCCGTTGTCCGGCTTGCTCTTCATCTGCGTGAACTTGTACGTCAGTTCGCGCAGCGCGAGGATCGCGGCGCGCACCGCCCAATCCGTCGAGCGCTCCTTGACGGGCGCCTGCGCCAGCGTGAACGTGACCTGCGCGACCTTCGTGCCGAGGATTGCGCGCCATGCCGCGCGCACGGCGTCGCCGTAGGCTTTCTGCGTGAAGGCATCCTGCTTGCCGAGGCCGACCAGCAGCACGCGCGACGCGCCGATGCCCTGCACTTCATGCAGGAACACCGTGCTGCCGATCTTGCCGTCCATGTCGCCGGCCTTGACGATGCGCGTGAGCAGCCCCTTGGTGGCCGCGTCGATTTCCAGCGCTGCGCCCGACAGCGTCTGCGACTCGAACACGCCAATCACGATGCAATCCGATTTCCCGGTAAGGAACCCGTTGGTCGAGCCTTTGCTCCAATCACAGGCTTTTATGCTAAAGTCCATCGCGCTTGTCCTCGGATAAAATCTGGGCTTAGGATGAAAGCCGCAATTATCCGCTATTTTTCCCGCGGCGGCTGCACGGAAGGCGTGATGGGGCCCAACCCCGCCGTCCACCGGGGCGCGCCCTCTCCTCATCAACCATGATTTTTGAACGCTCCCTCCAGCGCGAACTGGCGTACACGGCTGGCGCCGTGTTCATGGTCCTGCTCACGCTGGTTCTGACGACGATGATGATCCGCATCGTCGGCTTCGCGGCATCGGGTGAAATCGATCCGCGCGACGTGCTCGTACTGATCGGCCTCACGGTCATCGGCTATCTCGCGATCATGCTGGTCGCGACGCTGTTCGTGTCGATCCTGTTCGTGCTCACGCGCTGGTACAAGGATTCCGAAATGGTCGTGTGGCTCGCGTCAGGCGTGAGTCTCACGCGCTTCATCAAGCCGGTCGGGCTGTTCGCGACGCCCATCATCCTTCTGATCGCGTTCTTCGTGTTCGTCGGCTGGCCGTGGTCGAACCAGCAGAACAAGCTGATTCGCGCGCGCTTCCAGCAGCGCGACGAAGTATCGCTGCTCGCGCCTGGCCAGTTCCGCGAATCGGCCACGAGCCATCGCGTGTTCTTCATCGAGAAGATGTCGCCCGACCAGGGCCACGTCGAAAACGTGTTCGTCACGAGCACGGAGAACGGCAAGGTGAACGTGGTCGTATCGAAGAACGGCCACACGGAAACGCACAAGAACGGCGACCGCTTCGTCGTGCTCGAAAACGGCCGCCGCTATGACGGCGAGCCGGGTCATCCGGATTTCCGCATCATGGAGTTCGAGCGTTATGGCGTGAAGATCCAGAGCCAGCCCGTCGTCAATACGCCGACCACGACGGGCACGCCGACACTTGATCTGTTCCGCGACCCGACGCGCCAGAATCTCGCCGAATTCGCGTGGCGCGCGGGCTTGCCGCTGATCGCGATCAACCTGATGCTGCTCGCCATTCCGCTTGCACACCAGAATCCGCGCCGCAGCCGCACGATCAACCTTGTGATGGCCGTGCTGATCTATCTGACGTATTCGAATCTGCTGAACGTCGTGCAGTCGTGGATCGAGCAGGGCAAGATGTCGTTCGGCGTGGGGCTCGTGGGGCTGCATATCGTGGTGGCGCTGGTCGTCGCGTTCATCTTCTGGCTGCGGGTGCGCAACCGGCCGTTGTTCACGCGAGCGATGTTCAGCCGGGTTGCAAACACACCGGCGCAGGGAGCGTGACCGATGCGCATCTATGAAAAGTATTTCGCGCGGCAGGTCTACCTCACGTTCATCTTCATCCTGTTCGCATTCTCTGGTCTCTTCTTCTTCTTCGACCTGATCAACGAACTGAACTCGGTCGGCCACGGCAACTACAAGTTTCAGTACGCGGTGCTGCGCGTCGCGTTGCAGACGCCGTCGCGCTTCTACGAAATCATTCCCGTCGCCGCGCTGATCAGCGCGATCTATGTGTTCGCGCAGATGGCGGCGAATTCCGAATACACGATTTTCCGCGTGTCCGGTCTCGCGACGAACCAGGCGCTGCGCTCGCTGCTGAAGATCGGCATTCCGCTCGTGATCCTCACGTACATCATCGGCGAAGTGGTCGGCCCGTACACGGACCAGTTGTCGGAGCGCGTGCGTCTGGAGGCATTGGGCTCGTCGGTGTCGAGCAATTTCCAGTCGGGCGTCTGGGTGAAGGACACGCTGACGTCGCGCGCCGACGGCGAGCAGGTGACGCGCTTCGTGAACGTCGGCCAGTTGCAGCCCGATGCGACGATCACGAACGTGCGCATCTACGAGTTCGATTCGAAGTTCCGTCTGTCGAACGTGCGCATCGCGAAGTCGGGCAAGTATCAGCCGCCGGGACACTGGGCGCTGACGGACGTCACGGATACGCAACTGATCGATGTCGCGCCCGACGCGGGCAAGCCCGCCGATGCATTGAACCCCGTCTATCGCGCGAAGCAGGTGACGCTGCCCGAATACTCGTTGCGCTCGGAACTGACGCCGCAGATTCTGTCGGTGCTGCTGGTCGCACCGGAGCGGATGTCGATGTTCAATCTGTTCCGCTATATCCAGCATCTGACCGAGAATCATCAGGACACGCAGCGTTATGAGATCGCGTTGTGGCGCAAGCTGCTGTATCCGTTCGCTGTGTTCGTGATGCTCGTGCTGTCGTTGCCGTTCGCCTACTTGCACACGCGAGCAGGCGTCGTGGGCATGAAGGTGTTCGGTGGGATCATGCTGGGGATGAGCTTTCAGCTCTTCAACACGCTCTTCTCGCACATCGGTAATCTGAACACCTGGCCGGCGCCTTTGACGGCCGCGACGCCGGCGTTGTTGTATCTCGTGCTTGGGCTCGTGGGGCTCAAGTGGGTCGACCGGCACTAGCTGCCTTTTACGGACGCCCGGCTATGGGATCGCATGGCATTGTGCTGTTTGCGCATGGCGCGAGAGATGCCCGCTGGGCCGAGCCGTTCGAGCGTCTTGCCACCCGCTTGCGCGAGTTGCGCGGCGCCGATGCAGGGCCCGTTTCGCTCGCGTTTCTCGAATTGATGACGCCCGATCTGCCGTCCGCTGTCGCCGATCAGGTGTCTGCGGGGGCGTGCGTCGTGACCGTCGTGCCTGTGTTCTTCGGCCAGGGCGGGCATATCCGGCGCGACTTGCCTCTTATCCTCGATCAGTGCCGCGCGGCCAATCCGAGTGTCGAGATCCGCTGCTCCGTTGCCGTCGGCGAGGACGCCGATGTGATCGAGGCGATTGCCGGCTATTGCCTACGGCAGGCTTCTTCCTGACCGGCTTTACACGGCTTTACGCCGCGAACAGGAAGCACGCTTCACTTCATCGCATCGAACACGATCCGCGCAGCCTCATCGACGACCTCGTCCTGGGGCGGCGTTTCCTTGGGCGTTACGCCAGTGAAATAGACGGCAACAACGAACGCGGCCGCAGGCGAATACACAACGGCGACATCATTGGCCGTGCCGTAGTCGCCGCTTCCCGTCTTGTCGGCCACGGGCCAGCCGGAAGAACGGACGGCCGCCCTGATGCGTCTTTCTCCCGTCGCATTGCCCAGCAGCCACGCCTTCAGCTTTTCGCGCTGCGGCGGCTCCAGCACATCGTCCGACAGCAGGATCTTCTGCATATCGCGCATCATCGCGCGCGGCGTCGTGGTGTCGCGCATGTCGCCCGGCACGGCGTCGTTCAGTTCCGGCTCCCGTCGCACGAGATCGAACCACGTATCGCCGATCGAGCGCGCAAACTCGTTCAACACTTCTGATCCGCCCAGCGCGGTCAACAGCAGGTTGGCCGCCGTGTTGTCGCTGTACTGGAGCGCCGCTGCGCAGATCTCGCCCATCGACATGCCCTCGCTCACGTGCCGCTTCGTCACGGGCGAATTCGCGACGAGATCCATCTCGCCATAACGAATATGCGTGTCGAGCAAAGCACGCTCGGCGATGCTGCGCTTCAGGATCGCGGCGACGGCCAGCAGCTTGAACGTGCTGCACATCGGAAAGCGCTCCGACTCGCGATAACCGACATACGACCCATCGGCCGTGTTGAGCGCGGCGACACCGAGACGTCCACCGCTCCTCGCTTCGAGTTGCTCGAAGCGCTCATGCGCGGCCAGATTGATCGCCACAGACGAAGCCGGCTGCGCGCGCACGCCTATGACGGGACCAGCAGCAAGCGCAATCAGCAGTGCACGACGCAACGAAGAATGGGACATGAGGCATGTGGTGAATGCAGAGCGAAAGCGAATGTTATCGCAACGCATGTGCCTGCCTTTGCGTGTCTGCTCGACTGTCCGATAACAGCGAACCGACGCGACGAACCGAAAGCGACGAACCAAAGACAATCGGCCGCATTCACTCGCGCGAATGCGGCCGAAGAAAGAAACAGCAAAAGCTCTCGCGCTACGCGACCCGCAATGCAGGCTCGCCTGACTCGGCAGAAGACGAATCGTCCGAATGCGGCTCGCTCGTCAGCACGCGCTCGGCGAACGCATCGCCGATCATCAGCAGCGAAGGCTGCGCGGGATCGAGCCACAGTTGCGCATCGCCTGCCGCGAGTCCTTCGAGCGTCAGCGTCAACGTCCGCTCGCGCGGCGTCGAGCATGCCTCGACGATCGCCACGGGTGTCGAGCCTGCGCGGCCCGCGTCGATCAGCTGTTGCGCGATCTCGGGCGCGCTGTCGCGGCCCATGTAGAACACGAGCGAATCGGCGTTCACCTGCTCGCGAATCTCGGCGGAATCCGCCGCGCGGCTGTGCGTCGCCAGCGCGACGCTGCGCGATACGCCACGCAGCGTCAGCGAACGGCGCAGCGATGCCGCGCTCGCCAGTGCCGCCGTGATGCCCGGCACGACTTCATATTCGATTCCCGCTGCTTCGAGCGCGCGCATCTCTTCATCGGCGCGGCCGAACAGCATCGGATCGCCGCCCTTCAACCGCACGACGACGCCATGCTCGCGCGCCGCATCGACGATCTGCTTGTTGATGAAGTGCTGCGCGGTCGAGCGCTTGCCGCAGCGCTTGCCCACCGCGATCTTGCGTGCTTTCGGCGCGTAGTCGAGCATCGCCGGCTCGACGAGCGCATCGTGCAGCACGACATCGGCAACGGCCAGCAGCCGCGCGCCGCGAACCGTGATCAGGTCCGCTGCGCCAGGCCCCGCGCCGATCAGATAAACCTTGCCCATTTGCTGCTCCGTTCCGCTTCGTTACCTGCTCTCTTCCATTATGCAGAGACAGAACGAATCATGCCGGCCGCCACCGTGTGATGCGTCGCTTCGTCGATCAGCACGAACGCGCCCGTGCCCGGATGCGCATCGTACTCGTCGGCGACGATCGGCTTTTGCAGCGTCAGCGACACGCGGCCGATGTCGTTCATCGACAGCTCGTGGCGGTCCGTCGCGTGCGACAGCGTATGCACGTCCAGCACCTGCTTGATGCCGCCGACACGCGCGAACACCGTGTTCGTCGTCTGCTTCAGCAGATACTTGCGCGCCGTCGACAGCGGCGCGTCGTCGAACCAGCACAGGTCCGCTTCGAGCTTCTTCGCCGGCTGAACCGTCGCGGACGCATGCACGAACGTATCGCCGCGCGACACGTCGACGTCTTCCGTGAGACGGATCGTCACCGTCTGGCCCGCGAACGCGCGGTCCACTTGCGCGGTGCCGCCCGGCACGGGCGCGATGATTTCAGCGACCGTCGCCTGGCGGTTCACCGGCAATACGACGATCGCATCGCCGAGCTTCACTTCGCCCGATTCGACACGCCCCATATAGCCGCGGAAGTCGTCGGCCTGGCTGCCGTCCTGGCGCGCGACCCATTGCACCGGGAAACGCAGTGCGTCGTGCGTGGCCGTATCGACGGGCAGCGCTTCGAGCACGTCGAGCAGCGGCTCGCCCGCGTACCACGGCATGCGCTCGCTCGCCGTCACGATGTTGTCGCCTTTCAGCGCCGACACGGGCACGAAGCGCACATCGCTCAAGCCGAGCTGGCGCGCGAGCGCGACATACGCGTCGCGGATTTCGTTGAAACGCGTTTCGCTGTAGTCGACGAGGTCCATCTTGTTGATCGCGACGATCACATGCTGCAGGCCCAGCAGCTTGACGATCGCGCTGTGGCGCTTGGTCTGCGGCAGCAGTTGCGCGACGCCGTTCTCGAACGTGACGCGCGTCGCGTCGACGAGAATAATCGCGGCGTGCGCCGTCGATGCGCCCGTCACCATGTTGCGCGTGTACTGCTCGTGGCCCGGCGTGTCGGCGATGATGAATTTGCGCTTCGCGGTCGCGAAGTAGCGGTACGCGACGTCGATCGTGATGCCCTGCTCGCGCTCGGCTTCGAGGCCGTCCGTCAGCAGCGACAGATCGATTTCGTCGCCGACCGTGCGCTTGTTCTTCGCGCGCGACAACGCGGACAACTGGTCCGACAGCACAGCCTTGCTGTCGTACAGCAGGCGGCCGATCAGCGTGCTCTTGCCGTCGTCGACGCTGCCCGCCGTGATGAAACGAAGCACGCCGAGGTCTTCAGGTTGATGAATGCTCATGGTTGTGTCGCTCTCGTGTGCCTTAGAAATAACCTTGCTTCTTGCGCTGTTCCATCGCGGCTTCCGACGTCTGGTCGTCCATCCGCGTCGCGCCGCGTTCCGTGATTTCCGTCACGGCCGTTTCGGCGATGATCTTCTCGACATCGTCTGCATCGCTTTCGACGGGGCATGTGCAGCTGATGTCGCCCACCGTGCGGAAGCGCACCAGCGCTTCTTCGCTCGACTCGCCTTCGCGGATCGGCGTGAGCGGCGTCACGGGTACGAGCAGGCCGTTGCGGCGCACGATCTCGCGCTTGTGCGCGTAGTAGATCGACGGCAGTTCGAGGTTTTCGCGGGCGATGTATTGCCACACGTCGAGTTCCGTCCAGTTCGAGATCGGGAACACGCGCAGGTGCTCGCCCTGATGCAGGCGCGCGTTGTACAGGCTCCACAGCTCGGGGCGCTGCGCTTTCGGGTCCCATTGGCCGAACTCGTCACGGAACGAGAAGATGCGCTCTTTCGCGCGCGCCTTTTCTTCGTCGCGGCGCGCGCCGCCGATCATCGCCGTATAGCCGTATTGCTCGATGGTTTCGAGCAGCGTGACGGCTTGCGCGGCATTGCGCGAATCCGTTTCGCGGCGCAGGCGCACGGTGCCGCGCTTGATCGAGTCTTCGACGTGACCGACCACCAGTTCGGCGCCGATCTCTTGCGCACGCCGGTCGCGGAAGTCGATCACTTCGTCGTAGTTGTGACCCGTGTCGATGTGCACGAGCGGGAACGGCAGCTGCGTCTTGCGGTTCGCGCCGAGGCCGAACGCCTTCAACGCAAGCGCCAGCACGACGACGGAATCCTTGCCGCCCGAGAACAACAGCGCAGGCTTGCTGCACTCGGCGACCAGTTCGCGCAGGATGTGAATCGATTCGGCCTCGAGCCAGTCGAGGTGATCCATCCGGTTCGCCGTGACGGGCAGCGGTGCGTTGACAGTGGAATCGAGCGTCGTGCTCATTTTCTGGTCCTTCATTGGTTCGTGTCGCATGTTCGGGTGCTCACCTGATGCGTGCGGCACGTAAGGGATTCAATCGAAACCGGTAATCGGCGGCGCACGGCGTTTGGGTCATCTTACGCCGGCGCCCGCGCAGCTCACATCAGGCCGAGGCGTTCTCCGGGACAACCGTGACAGGGATCGTCGTGATGTGCAGCCCGCATTCCTTCGTATCGCGCGACTCCCACCACCAGCGCCCTGCCCGGCTGTCTTCGCCGGGACGCACGGCCCGCGTACACGGCTCGCAGCCGATGCTCGGATAGCCGCGCGCATGCAGCGGGTTCACGGGCACGTCGAAGGCCTTCAGGTAGGCCCATACATCGGATTCCGTCCAGTCAGCGAGCGGGTTGTACTTGGCGATGCCGCGTGCACCGTCGTGCTCTTCCTCGTGCAGCTCCGCGCGCGTGACAGACTGCTCGCGGCGCTGGCCCGTCACCCATGCGCCGACGTCGCCGAGCGCGCGATTGAGCGGCTCGACCTTGCGGATTTCGCAGCAACGCTTGCGCAGATCGATGCTTTCGTAAAACGCGTTCAGGCCGTGCTGCGCGACATACTCGTCGACGGCGGCCGCTTGCGGATGAAACTGCTCGATGTCGTAGCCATAGCGCTCGCGCACGCGGTCGATCATGCCGAGCGTTTCCGCATGCAGGCGGCCCGTGTTCAGCGAGAAGATGCCGATCTTCACGCCGCGCGACAGGATCGCGTGCGTGAGCAGCATGTCTTCCGCTGCGAGGCTGCTCGCGAGCTTCACCTTCTCGTGACGCTGCGCGATCGAATCGAGCAGCGCATCGAGACGTTCGATCTTCGCCTCAAGTTCGGGCGTGAGGTCCGTTGCGCTCGTCATACGGTGGCCTTTTGCGTTGCAGCCGCTTCGCGACGGCGAAAGAGCGGCGAAGGTTCGTCGAATGCGCCTTGGTACTGCACGGTGAATTCAGTGAACGCCTTCAGCGCATCGTCGATGTCCTTGTCCGCGCGCAGCGCATACGCGTTGAAGCCGCAGCGCTCGTAAAAGCGCAACTGGTCGCGCAGCACGTCGCCGATCGCGCGGATCTCGCCCTTGTAGCCATAGCGCTCGCGCAGCAGACGCGCAATGCTGTAGCCGCGGCCATCGCGGAACACCGGGAAGTCGACCGCGATCAGGCCGAGCTTGTCGAAGTCGCCAACGATGTCGGCGGGCTCGCTATCGGGCGCAAGCCACACGCCGATCTGGTCGGCGCTGCGCGAAGCCGTCAATTCATCACGCGATGCCTGCCACAACGCGAGGGGAACGATCACCTTGCCGGCGGGCAATGCGCTCACTGCGGGCAGCGTGCCGTCCTCGGCTGCGCGGATAACCGTGAAGTCGTCGTTGACGATCGTGCGGTCCTTGATAATCGATGCCATCTGCTAGTCCTTGTTACGCGTGAGCCGGTTGACGCGATGCATACACGCGTTCCTTGAACGGTGCGATCCCGATGCGGTTGTAGGTGTCGATGAAGCGTTCGCCGTCGATGCGGTTCTCGACGAACGTGTCGATGACCTTCGACACCACGTCCGGCATTTCTTCCGCGGAGAACGACGGGCCGATCACGCGGCCGAGCTTCGCGCCGTCCTGGCCCGAGCCCTGCTCGCCGCCGAGCGACACCTGGTACCACTCGGAGCCGTCCTTGTCGACGCCCAGCACGCCGATGTTGCCGACGTGATGGTGACCGCACGAGTTCATGCAGCCCGAGATGTTCAGCGACACGTCGCCGAGGTCGTACACGAAGTCGAGGTCGTCGAAGCGCTCCTGGATCGCTTGCGCAATCGGAATCGACTTCGCGTTCGCGAGCGAGCAGAAGTCGCCACCCGGGCACGCGATGATGTCGGTCAGGAGGCCGATGTTCGGCGTCGCGAAGCCTTGCGCCTTGGCCTTTTCCCACAGCGCGTACAGGTCGCGCTTCTTGACGTCGGCGAGAATCAGGTTCTGTTCGTGCGATACGCGGATCTTGCCGAACGAGTATTCATCGGCCCAGTCGGCGACGGCTTCCATCTGCTTGTCGGTGGCGTCGCCGGGCGCAACGCCCGTCTTCTTCAGCGATATCGTGACGGACGCATAGCCCGACACGCGGTGCGGACGCACGTTGCGCTCGACCCAGCGCGCAAACGCACGGCTTTCGAGCAGATGCTTTTCGAACGACGTGTCCGTGTCCGGCAGCTTCTCGTAGACGGGCGGCTGAAAGTATTGCGACACGCGGTCCAGCTCGGCTTGCGTGAGCGTCGACGGGCCGTCCTTCAGGTGCTGCCACTCTTCCTCCACCTGCTGCGAGAACTTCTCCGCCGACAGCGACTTCACGAGAATCTTGATGCGCGCCTTGAACAGGTTGTCGCGGCGACCGTAGCGGTTGTAGACGCGCAGCACGGCTTCGCAATACGTGAGCAGATGCTGCCAGGGCAGGTCTTTCCTGATGATCGCGCCGACGATCGGCGTGCGGCCCAGACCGCCGCCCGCGAGGATGCTCGCGACCACTTCGCCTGCTGCGTTCTTCGTCAGATAGACGCCCAGGTCGTGAATCTGCACGGCCGCGCGATCTTCCTTCGAGCCCGATACGGCGATCTTGAACTTGCGCGGCAGCCACGCGAATTCCGGGTGGAACGTCGACCACTGGCGCAGAATTTCGGCCCACGGACGCGGATCGATGATTTCATCGGACGCGACGCCCGCGAACTGATCGGCCGTGATATTGCGGATGCAGTTGCCCGACGTCTGGATCGCGTGCATCTGCACGGACGCGAGCTTGCGCAGGATTTCCGGCGTCTCTTCGAGCTTGATCCAGTTGTACTGGATGTTCGTGCGCGTCGAGAAGTGGCCGTAGCCGCGATCGTGCTCGCGCGCGATGGTCGCGAGCATGCGCAGCTGGTCGCTGCGCAAGTTGCCGTACGGAATCGCGATACGGTGCATGTACGCATGGCGCTGCATGTAGAGGCCGTTTTGCAGGCGCAGCGGGCGGAACTCTTCTTCGCTCAATTCGCCCGACAGACGGCGACGAACCTGATCGGCGTACTGCGCGACGCGTTCATCGACGATGGTCTGGTCGTACTGATCGTATTGGTACATTCGGGGACCCCAGGGTTTGTGTTCGTCTCGCACAACACGGCGTTCCGGTTACGCCGCGCCTCGTATTCGTCATTGCCAGTCAGCTTTGAGCGTCGCGGCCATGGGCCGTTTAGATGCATCGCTCATTTGCTAATGACAAATACAGATATCCATATTGGAAAAACTGGAGAAATCGTAATAAACTCGCCTTATATTTCAAACGACTAAAAAATTCTTTTGATATGCGGCGAGGTTATATATGAACCTGCATCAGTTCCGCTTCGTACGGGAGGCTGTCCGGCAGAACTTCAACCTGACGGAAGCCGCTAAGGCGCTGTATACGAGCCAGCCTGGCGTGTCGAAGGCGATCATCGAGCTGGAAGACGAACTGGGCGTCGAAATCTTCACACGGCACGGCAAGCGCGTGCGCTCGCTGACCGAGCCGGGGCGGATCATTCTGGCCTCCGTCGAGCGGATTTTGCAGGAGGTCGAGAGCCTGAAGCGCGTCGGTAAGGATTACGCGGCGCAGGACCAGGGCAATCTCGTGATCGCCGCGACGCACACCCAGGCGCGCTACTCGCTGCCCGCCGCGATCGCCGAATTCAAGAAGCGCTTCCCGAAGGTGCATCTGTCGATCCTGCAAGGCAGCCCGACGCAGGTCGCGGAAATGGTGATCCACGATCAGGCGGATCTCGCGATCGCGACGGAAGCCGTGTCCAGCTACAAGGAGCTGGTGTCGCTGCCCTGCTTTTCGTGGCATCACCTGGCCGTGATGCCCGCCGATCACCCGCTGCTCGAACGCAAGCAGCTTTCGCTCGACGACCTGACGCAGTTTCCGCTGATCACCTATGACAACGCGTTCGCGGGCCGCACGAAGATCAACGACGCGTTCCGCCTGCGCGGCCTGCACCCGGACATCGTGCTCGAGGCGATCGACGCGGACGTGATCAAGACTTATGTCGAGCTGGGGCTGGGCGTCGGCATCATGGCCGACATCGCGTTCAACGCCGAGCGCGACCGTCATCTGCGCGCGTTGCCCGTCGGCCATCTGTTCGGCAGCAACGTGACGCGCGTCGCGCTCAAGCAGGGCGCGTATCTGCGCAGCTATGTGTATACGCTCGTCGAGCTGCTGTCGCCGAACCTGAACCGCAAGCTGATCGAACAGGCGCTCAAGGGCGATCACGAGACGTACGAGCTTTGATTTTTGTTCCGCTATAACAACTGACGACTGCCACACCTATCGGAGACCTTTTCGCATGACGCTGCACAAGAACAAGCTGAAAAACACCTTGCGCCATCTGACACGCGCCGCCGCTCTAGGCGCGTTGCTCTTCGCCGCCGCCGCGCATGCGGACGTCAAGGTCGGCATCGATCTGTCGAGCACGGGACCTGCGGCTGCCATCGGCATCACGAGCAAGAACGCGATGCTGATGTGGCCGAAGACGATTGCCGGCCAGCCGGCGCAGTACATCGTGCTCGACGACGGCTCCGATCCGGGCGCGGCTGTGCGCAATATCCGCAAGCTGATCAACGAGGACCACGTCGATGTGATCGTCGGGCCGAACATCACGCCTGCCGCGATGGCCGCGCTCGATCCCGTCGCCGAAAGCCAGACGCCGATGATCACGCTGATCGGTTCGGCGAGCGTCGTCGAGCCGCAGGAGGGCAAGAAGGTCTGGGCGTTCAAGATGGCGCAGACGGACGGCGCGATGGCCGACGTGATGACGCGCTACATGTCGAATCACAACGTGAAGACGGTCGGCTTCATCGGCTTTGCGGACAGCTACGGCGACAGCTGGCTCAACGAGTTCACGAAATTCGCGGCGCTGCGCCATATCCAGGTCGTCGCGACCGAGCGCTTCAATCGCACCGACGCGAGCGTCACGGGCCAGGTGCTGAAGCTGATGGCCGCGAAGCCCGACGCGGTGCTGATCGCGGGCGCCGGCACGCCGACGGTGCTGCCGCAGCGCACGCTCGTCGAGCGCGGCTACAAGGGCGCGATCTATCAGACGCACGGCATCGCGACGCCGGAGTTCATCAAGCTCGGCGGCAAGGATGTCGACGGCACGCTCTTTCCGACGCAGCCTGTCGTCGTCGCGCGCACGCTGCCCGCCGATCATCCGGCGAAGAAGGCCGCGCTCGCGTTCGTCGGCGCGTACGAAGCGCAGTATGGTCCGAACACGGTTACGCAGTTCGCGGGCGATGCGGCGGGTGTCTATCCGCGCTTGCAGGATGCCGTCGCACGCGCGTTGAAAACGGCGCAGCCGGGCACGCCGGAGTTTCGCGTTGCGCTGCGCACGGAGCTTGAGCGCGCGCATGAACTGGTCGTGCCGAACGGCGTCGTGAATACGAGCGCGAAGGATCACGTCGGCCTCGATCAGCGCGCGAGCGTGATGGGGATCGTCAAGGGTGGGAAGTTTACGTACCTGAGCCAATGACGTGAGCCAGTGAGCTTTCTGAAGCCCCTGTGCTCGATGCAGCGGCCATCGCCCGACGCGACCCAGTCGCTGCCGCATAACTGCTAACCGCTACGCCAAAAACGCCACCGCCTCATCGATCACGCTGCGCCAGTCGCCCATCAACGTCTGGCGCAGCGGCTTCAGATTCGCCATCCACGGCGACGCATCGCCTTCCACGCCCCACCGCCATTCGCTCGCCAGATTGAGCGGCACGATGGTCGTCTTGCCGAGCATCGCGCTCAGATTCGCGACGCCCGAATCGACGGCGACGACGGCGTCCAGTTGCTCGATGCACGCGGCCGTCTGCGCGAACGTTGCGATGCCCGGCCCGTACACGCTGATGTTCGCCGACGGCATTCCCGCGAAGCTCTGTGCGGCGGGATGATGCAGACTCACGAAGTGCCGCTTCGCCGCGACGTGCGGATGCGTGACGAGAAGTTCGACTTCCGTCAGCGGCAGGCTGCGCCGGATCGCCGAGCAGCGCATCACCGCGCCGACTTCATGTGCGTGCCGCTGATTGCAGTCCCAGAAGATGCCGACCAGCGACTTGCCAGGATGCGCCGCGCGCATCTCGCGCGCCCATCCGGTGGCGGCGTCGCGCTCCGCATCGGGCGCGCGCAGATACCGGGGAAAGAACGGCGAAGGCGGCGGCGTCTGCTGCGCGGCCAGCAACGGCAGATGAAGCAGTGTCGCGTGGAGATCGGGCGCGAACTTGCGCACCTCGGCAGCCAGCGCTTCGGGCATGCCTTCCTGATGATGCAGCGGACGCGGCGCGCTCACGACGACGCACTCCGGCAACGAAGCCTGCAACAGCGCATGCAACGGCGGATCGCAGGTGATCATCAGGTGCGCGCCCGCAGCCTGCCACTGCGGCACGTTGGCGAACAGCAGGAACTGATCGCCGTAACCCATCTGATGCGTGATCAGCACACGCTTGCCGCGCAGATCCTGTTCGCCCGACCAAGAAGGCACATCGGCGGGCCGGTAATTGCCGGTGTCGCTATGATTGCGCGCGAGCCACGGCCCGAAGCCCGCCGGTCGCGCCGTGCGCAGCAGCGCCTCGCCGTACAGATGCTCCGCTTGCCGTGCGAACCACTCGCCTTCGGCGGCGGCCGTTCGCCACGCGCGCTCCAGCGTCGGAATGCCGCACTCGACGTCGCCCGACATCACGAGGCTCTGCCCCAGGCTCATCTCGTAGTACGCAGGTTTCCACGCGAGCGCCGCATGGTTGCGCCAGGTCGCGACGGCATCGAAATGCCGGCCCAGCAGCGTCAACGCATGGGCGCGCCAGTTGACGAAATGCACGTCGCGCGGCTCGATCGCGAGCGCGCGGTCGGCGTACGGCAGCAATTCGTCGTCGCGCTTGTCTTCGATCAACGCGATACAGACGGCGCGCAGCTTGTCGATATCGTCGGGGGCGTGGGCGAGCGCATCGAGCGCATCCTGAAGGTTCGACATGGCGTGGGTCGCGTCTTTCTTTGTTCGGCAGGACTGACGTATCGGCGGGACCGCCGACGGCGCGCGAGTATACGTCGTAGAATCGGGCTGCAATCTCAAAACTTCACTGCATCGTCCGATCATGCGCACGACCCGAGCCATCCATGCCGTCGAACGGCTGAAGACCCGCAGCGGCAACCCACGTTTCGCGGCCATCAGCCTGTCGGGGGGAGTGTTCTATCTCGTCGACAAATCGGGCGGCACGGAGCAGAAAATCTCCGATCCGCTGCCGCTCGACGAGTTCGTGAAGTTCGTCGACGCATACGGACCCAGGAAACCGCGCAAGGTCAGCAAGCTCGATCTCGCGTTCGAAGAGCAGATCAAGCGCAGCAAGAGCTGAACGTCAGCCGCCGTTCCGCACGTCGTGCCACTGCAACTTCGCGTGGCTGTCGAACACGGCGTCGATAAAGCGCAGGCCCGCGACGCCATCGTCGACGGTCGTCAGCAGTCGGCTTTCTTCGGGTAGCGGCAAGCCCGCGTCGATCGCTTCGATCTGTAACGCGGCATCCTTGTACAGTTGCGCGAACGCTTCCAGATAGCCTTCGGGATGGCCCGGCGGCACGCGCGTCGCATGCCGCGCGATCGCACTATCGACGCGTCCGCGTGTGAGCCGTTGCATCGCGCCGCCCAGCGGCGTGAACAGCAGTTCGTTCGGGTTCTCCTGATCGAACGCGATCTGAGCCTTCGTGCCGTACACACGCAAACGCAGCGCGTTTTCCGCGCCGCTCGCCACCTGACTTGCCCACAGCATGCCGCGCGCACCGTTCTCGTAGCGCAGCAGCGCCTCGATATGATCGTCGACCTGGCGGCCTTCGACGAACGTATGCAGCTCCGCGACGATCTGCTTCGGCAGCATGCCCGTCGCAAACGCCGCAAGGTGATACGCGTGCGTGCCGATATCGCCGAGACAGCCCGCGCGTCCCGCCTGCTTCGGGTTGGTGCGCCAGACGGCCTGGCGGTTCTCGCCCGTGAGCTCGACCGGCTTCGCGAGCCAGTCCTGCGCGTATTCGACCTGAACGACGCGCACCTCGCCGATCTCGTCCGCATCGACGAGTTCGCGCGCGTGGCGCACCATCGGATAGCCGGAGTACGTGTGCGTCAGCGCGAACAGACGGTTCTTCTCGCGCGCCAGTTTCGCGAGCGCTTCACCTTCGTCGAGCGTCATCGCGAGCGGCTTGTCGCAAATCACGTGGATGCCCGCATTCAGAAACGCCGTTGCCACGGGCGCATGCAGATGGTTCGGCGTGACGATCGCGACGGCATCGATGCCATCGTCGCGCGCTGCTTCGGCGCGCGCCATCTCTTGCCAGCTCGCGTAGCTGCGCACGATGCCGGCTTCGTCGGCGCTCGCCTGCGCGCGCTGCGGGTCCGACGACAGCGCGCCCGCCACCAGCTCGAAGCGGTCGTCGATGCGCGCGGCGATCCGATGCACCGCGCCGATGAACGCGCCCTGCCCGCCGCCGACCATGCCCAGTCTGAGTCTTCGTGCCATCGTCTTACGCTCCTCTTCGATGCGGTGCTGCCACGTGAACATCACGCGGGCCATCCCGGGTTTAAAGGCCCAGCACGCGCTTCAGTTGCGCGGCATCCGCGCCGCTGCCCGCGAAGTCGTCGAATGCATGCTCGGCCACGCGGATGATGTGCCGCTTGATGAACTCCGCGCCTTCGCGCGCGCCGTCTTCGGGATGCTTCAATGCGCATTCCCATTCGAGCACCGCCCAGCCGGGAAAATCGTATTGCGCCATCTTCGAGAAGATCGCGCCGAAGTCGATCTGTCCGTCGCCGAGCGAACGGAAACGTCCCGCGCGCTCGACCCAGCCGCTATAGCCGCCATACACGCCTTGCCGCCCGTTCGGACGAAACTCGGCGTCCTTCACGTGAAAGGCCTTGATGCGCTCGTGATAGATATCGATGAACGCGAGGTAGTCGAGCTGCTGCAGCACGAAGTGGCTCGGATCGAACAGGATGTTCGCGCGCCTGTGACCGTTCACGGCCGCGAGAAAGCGTTCGAACGTCACGCCATCGTGCAGATCCTCGCCCGGATGCAGTTCATAGCAGACGTCGACGCCCGCTTCTTCGAACGCATCGAGAATCGGCGTCCAGCGGCGCGCGAGTTCGTCGAACGCGGCTTCGACAAGACCAACGGGACGCTGCGGCCACGGGTAGAAATACGGCCACGCGAGCGCGCCCGAAAACGACACATGCGACGTGAGCCCGAGACGCTGCGAGGCCGTCGCGGCCCACTTCATCTGCTGAATCGCCCACTCGGTGCGCGCAGCCGGATTGCCACGAACATGCGGCGCGGCGAAGCCGTCGAACAGGACGTCATACGCCGGATGCACCGCGACGAGCTGGCCTTGCAGATGCGTCGACAGCTCCGTGATCTGGACGCCCGCATCGGTGACGATGCCTAGCAGGTCGTCGCAATACGCCTGGCTCGACGCCGCCTGCTCGAGATCGACGAGGCGCGGATCGGCGGGCACCTGGATGCCCTTGTAGCCGAGATTCGCGGCCCATTCGGCGAGATGCGCGAGATTGTCGAACGGTGCCCGAGTATCCAACTGCGCTCCCATGAACTGCGCGAGAAAGATCGCCGGCCCTTTGATCGTTTTCATCGTGCTGCTCCCCTCGATGGATTGAAATGGCGCTGCCCTTCGCATCGGATGACGAAGGGCAGCGCCCTGCTCACGCATGCTTGCGATCAGAACGGCGAATCCGGGAAATAGAAGTCCTTCGCGTTGTCCTTCGTGATGAGCACCGACGGAATGATCGTCGTCGGCGGCAGCTTGTCGCCTTTGAGGCGCGCTTCCGCCGTCAGCTTGATCGCGTCATAGATGAACTTCGGCGAATACGACACGTCGGCCTTGATGAGCGGCGCGCCGTCCATCACGTTCTTGACCATGCCCTTCGAGCCCGCGCCGCCGAACACGATCTTGATGTCGTTGCGCTTGGCCTGATCGATCGCCTTCAGCACGCCCACGGCCATGTCGTCGTCGGCGGCCCAGACGGCGTCGATATGCTTGAAGCGCGTCAGATAGTCCTGCATCACCTTGAACGCATCGTCGCGGTTCCAGTTCGCGTACTTCGCATCGAGAATCTTGATGTTCGGATAGTTCTTCAGCACGCCCGTGAAGGCCGTCCAGCGTTCGTTGTCGAGCGTCGTCGGAATGCCGCGCAGCGCGACGACGTCGCCCTTTCCATCGAGCGCCTTCGCCAGGTACTCGGCGGGGATCTTGCCGAACGCGGTGTTGTCGCCCGCGACGTACGCGTCCTGCGCGCTGGTGTCGGTGAGGCCGCGATCGACGACCGTCACGTAGACGCCTTTCTTCTTCACCTGCGCGACGGGCTGCGTGAGCGAAGCCGATTCATACGGGAAGATCACGAGCGCGTTGATCTTGTTCACGGTCACGAGGTCCTGCAACTGGTTCGCCTGCTCGGGCGCGTTCGCGGCCGTCTTCACGATCACCTTCAGATCGGGATGCGCTTTCTCCAGATCGGCCTTCGCCTTGTTCGCCCACCAGACGATGCCGCCCGTGAAGCCGTGATCGGCCGTTGGTATCGCGACGCCCAGTGTGACCTTGTCGTCAGCGCGCGCAGCGCTAGTGAGCCCCAATATCCCCAGTGCCAGCACCCCGGCGCCAACCGCTCGAATGATCTGCTTCATGGCTGTGTCTCCTTTGACTTTCCTTTGACTGGTTTCTTCGTCGATGAACCGCTTCTGTGCTGCTCTCCTTTGCCGCTTGCGTTGCTGCCTTTAACCTTCGATGCCCTTGGCGTCGACGCCCTTGACCTTCAATACCCTTGACCACACACGCGCTGCCCTGCTACCGCCGCCCTCGCTGAAGGAACGCGACGACGATGATCACGACGCCCTGCACGGCCGCGTTCAGATACACGCTGATGATGCTCGTGAGATTGAGGATGTTCGCGATGACCGACAACAGGATCGCGCCGATCACCGTACCCGCGACGCGCCCTTCGCCGCCTTTGAGCGCCGTCCCGCCGACCACCACGGCCGCGATCGCTTCGAGTTCCCACAGGAGGCCCGTCGTCGGCGTCGCCGAACCGAGGCGCGGCACGTACAGCACCGTCGCCACGCCGACGCAGATGCCGAGCAGCACATACGTGACGATCTTCACGGTATCGACGCGAATCGCCGCGTAGCGCGCGACCTGTTCGTTCGAGCCGATCGCCTGCACGTGGCGCCCGAACGCAGTGCGGTTGAGGATCAGCGCGCCGCCCGCCGCAACGACGAGAAACACCCAGATCGGCACGGGCACGCCGAAGAGGCTCGCATAATAGACGGGGCCGTACAGATCGGAGAGGTTGTTGTCGAGCGTGAGCGCGCCGCCGTCGGCGAGCCAGGTGAGCACCGCGCGAAAGATGCCGAGCGTGCCGAGCGTCACGATGAACGGCTCGATTCGCCCTTTCGTGATCAGCAGGCCGTGCGCACAGCCGAACACGCCGCCCAGCACGAACGCGCAGAGAATGCCGATGATCACGATGGTCAGCGGCGCGAACGCATGGCCGCCCGGCGACAAGGCGAGCGCGTTCATCAGCCAGATCATGCTGCCCGCGATCAGTGCGGCCATCGAGCCGACGGACAGATCGATGCCGCCCGAGATGATCACGAACGTCATGCCGACGGCAATGATGCCGATGAACGACGTGCGCGTGAGCACGTTCATCATGTTGTCAATGGTGGCGAAATCGCGATTGAGCAGCGTGCCCGCGATGCACAGCACGATCAGGCCCGCGAGCGGCCCAAGACCATGCAGACGATGCGCGATGCGCATCGCGCGCCCGGTCGGCGCGGTGTCAGTGTGTGCCGGTCGCATGAGCGATCAACTCCTCTTCGGTCAGATGGTCGAGACCGAGCGTCGCTTGCAGGCGGCCCACGCGCATCACGGCGACGCGATGGCACAGCCCGATCAGCTCGATCAGTTCGGATGAGATGACGATCACGGCGCGCCCTTCGGCGGCGAGCCGGTGAATCAGGAAATAGATGTCGCGTTTCGCGCCGATGTCGACGCCGCGCGTCGGCTCGTCGAGCACGATCACATCGGGATTGGGCTGCAGGAACTTGGCGAGCGCCAGCTTCTGCTGGTTGCCGCCCGAGAGCATGCGCGCGCGGCTCGACATATCGCCCGTGCGAATGCCGAACTCGCGCACGGCCCGCGTCAGCGCCTCGCGTCCCGCTTTCAGGTCGAGCAGCGGATGCGCGAAGTGTTCGAGCGTCATCAGCGTCACGTTGTCCTGCAGGCTGAGGTTCACATGCAGTCCCTTGCCCTTGCGGTCCTCGCTCAGATACGTGAGGCCGCGGCGCATCGCATCGCGCGGACTGTGCAGATCGGCTTTGCGTCCCGCGATTTCGATCGCGCCCGCCGTGCGTTTGCGCAAGCCGATGATCGCTTCGAATGCCTCCGTGCGGCCCGCGCCGACGAGTCCCGCAAAACCGAACACTTCGCCCGCGCGTACTTCGAAGCTCAGATCGTCGACCCAATCGGGCACGCTGAGCTTGTCGACTTTCAACGCGATGGGCGCATCGGCGGCGGGCGGCGACTTCGCGGGGAACATGTCGGACAGCTCACGCCCAACCATCAGGTTCGCCATCTGATGACGCCCGAGCAATGCCGTCTCGCTGCGCGCGACGAAGCGGCCGTCGCGCATCACGATCACTTCGTCGGTGATGTGCTCGACCTCGTCGAGCTTGTGCGAGATGTAGACGATCGTCACGCCATCGGCCTTCAGCTTCGTCATCAGCGCGAAGAGGCGCTCGGTCTCCGAAGGCGTCAGCGTCGCCGTGGGCTCGTCCATGATCAGAAGGCGCGCGCGCCGCGACAGCGCCTTCGCGATCTCCACCATCTGCTTTTCCGCGACGATCAGATCGCGCACCTTCGTATCCGGATGCTTGTGCAAACCGACCTGATCGAGATAGCGCCTGGCTTCGTTGCGCATCGCCGTATCGTCGACGAACAGGCCCTTGCGCTTCTCGTGCCCGAGGTACATGTTCTGCGCGATCGTCAGATGCTCGGCGAGATTGAACTCCTGGTGGATCAGCACGATGCCCGCCGCTTCCGCATCGCGCGAGCCCGCGAAGCGCTGCGCGTGGCCGTCGACCAGCACGGTGCCTTCCGTCGCCGTCTCGTAGCCTGCGAGTATCTTCATCAGCGTCGACTTGCCCGCGCCGTTCTCGCCGAGCAGTCCGTAGATGCGGCCCGGCGCGATGTCGAAGCTCACGCCGTGCAACACGCGCACGGGGCCGAAGTCCTTGCGGATGTCGTCGAAGCGGACGGCGAGACTCATCGCGGCGGCCCTCTCATGCACTCTTTCTGACGACGAGCCGATGCGGCAACAGCACGCCAGGCACGCTCTCCGTCGGATTCGCGAGCCTGCGCAGCAGCAGACGCGCGGCCGTTTCGCCCAGCTCACGCATCGGCTGCGCGATCGTCGTGAGGGGCGGCTCGATCTGCGCGGCAAGCGAGATATCGTCGAAGCCCACGACGGCCACATCGTCCGGCACGCGCTTGCCGACGCTGCGCAAACCGGCGATCACGCCGATCGCGAGCGTGTCCGATACGGCGAACACCGCCGTCGGCGCATCGGCGTGCGTCATCAGGCGCGCCGCTGCCTGCGCGCCCGCTTCGTAGTCGAGGCTGTTCACGTTCACGCGCCAGCGTTCGTCGGGCGCGATGCCCGCGTCGCGCAACGCGTCGAGATAGCCGCGCTGACGCTGCTGCGCGTACAGGTAGTGATCGTCGGAGTTGATCAGCGCGATGCGCCGGTGGCCGCACGCGAGCAGATGGCGCACGGCGTCGCCCGCCGCGCGGTAGTTGTCGATGCCGACATACGGCACGCCCACCGACGAGTCGAACTCGCAGCACGCGACCCATGGCAGCGCGTTCGATTCCTCGGCGAGCGCCTGTTGCACTGTCGCGGGATCGAGGCAGATCGCGCCGTCCGCGCGGCGGCGGCGCAGCAGATCGAAATAGCTGCGCTCGCGGCCCGGATCGGCGCCCGTGTCGCACAACAGCATGAAATAGCCGTGCTGGCGCGCGACGGAATCGATGCCGCGAATCACCTCCGCGTAGAACGGGTTGCCGACGTCGGGCACCATTGTCAGCAGCAGGCGGCTTTCCGCCGTGCGCAGGTTGCGCGCCAGTTCGTTCACGCGATAGCCGCTCGTCGCGACGGCGGCCAGCACCTTGTCGCGCGTGGCCGGGCGCACGTTCGCGTGGCCGTTGAGCACCCGCGAAACCGTCGCCACCGACACGCCCGCCTGCTCCGCGACGCCCGCGATCGACAGGCCCTCCGCCGTGCCACGCGAACCGCCGCGCGCATCGGGCTCGGCCGCGTCGGGCGGCGGCGATTGCGGGTCAGGCCGGGACGGCTTGTCCACGGGTCTGTCCACCACTGGCTCCGAAAATGTAATCGATTACATTCTTGGTCGACGTGGCGGCGAATCGCAAGCCCCTTCGCGTAGGGATTTACACGGAGGCCGGACGGCACGCGGGTCGGCTCCGGCCGACAGCGCCCATGCCCGTTACAGGGCGGCAACGGCGCGCGGTTTGGTACAATTTCGCAGTTAACGAACAGAACAGCGGAACAGCGGGAGGGGCTCTCCACTACATCCGCTGTCGTCCCGCTGCCCGCATCCAAACCCACACCGCCGAATTGATCATGAACATCGAACAAGCGCGTTTCAACATGATTGAACAGCAGATCCGTCCCTGGGAAGTGCTCGACCAGGACGTGCTGAATCTGCTGTCGATCGTCAAGCGTGAGAACTTCGTGCCCGCCGCCTATCGCGAGCTGGCGTTCGTCGATTTCGAAATTCCGCTGCCCGCCGGCCAGCACATGCTCGCGCCGCGCATCGAGGCACGCGTGTTGCAAGAACTGGCGGTGAAGAAGCATGAAACCGTGCTGGAAATCGGCGCGGGTTCCGGCTACATGGCCGCGCTCCTCGCGCACCGTGCACAGCATGTGCTGACGGTCGACATCGAGCCGGAACTGGCCGAGCTCGCGAAAGCGAACCTCGCCGCCAACGGCGTGCTGAACGCCGAAGTCGCGACGGGCGACGCCGCGCGCGGCTGGACGGCCGCCGCGC
The DNA here is from genome assembly GCF_900108945.1 of Paraburkholderia diazotrophica. GTDB lineage: Bacteria > Pseudomonadota > Gammaproteobacteria > Burkholderiales > Burkholderiaceae > Paraburkholderia > Paraburkholderia diazotrophica. The sequence goes on from NZ_FNYE01000004.1 coordinate 326,315, forward strand.
CGTACGACGTGATCTGCGTGTCGGGCGGCCTGCCCGTGCTGCCGCAGGAAATGCTGGAGCAGCTGAAGGTCGGCGGACGTCTGGCCGCCTTCGTCGGCACGGCTCCTGTGATGAAGGCGCAGATCATCACGCGCGTCGACGAAAAGCAGTTCCGTATCGCCGACGTGTTCGAAACCTATGTCGAGCCGCTGCAAAACGCGGTGCACGCACCGCGCTTCCGGTTCTGAGCATTGGCACGACACCGACACCGTAGCGAGATTTGAATCATGCAAAACCTGACCGCTCCCGCTCTCGCCGAATGGCTCGCCGACAAGTCGCGCCCGGCGCCCGTGCTGCTGGACGTGCGCGAGCCGTGGGAAATCGAAACGGCGAAAATCGCTGGCAGCGTGTCGATTCCGATGCGCGAAATCCCCGCGCGCAGCGAAGAACTGGACGACGATGTGCAGATCGTCTGCGTGTGCCATCACGGCGCGCGCAGCGCGCAGGTCGCGATGTTCCTCGAATCGCGCGGCTATAAGGACGTGTTCAATCTGCAAGGCGGCATCGACGCGTGGTCGCGCCAGGTCGATCCGTCCGTTCCCACGTATTGAACTGAGCCGTCTTGCCGTTGATGTAGTCGAAACGCGTCGAAATTCTCCGGCGCGTTTTTTATTTGTCGCCTCGGTCTTGCCGGCTCACGGTGAGGCCATTTCCCTTTGACGATTCGGAAGCTTCGTACGCCATCCTGATCATCGATCGATCAACATGCCTCGTTTCCTTCTCGAAAGCAGAGGCCTGAATGAACCTGATCAGGATCGTGTCGACGGCAACGTTGCTGTTGCCCGTCGTTTGTCATGCGACGCTCGGCGCTGCGCCATCGGCGGATGCGCATCAGGCGTCACGCAGCCTGCGCGCAGCACCGCTCGGCGCTCCGGCAGTCGCTTCGCCCTATTCCGTCCACGAATCGCAAACGGCCGACGGCGTCACGGTGCGCGAATACGCTTCGCCCGCGAACGTCGTCTTCGCGCTCACGTGGCAAGGGCCGACGCGGCCCGACATGCAGGCGCTGCTCGGCAGCTATTTTCCAAGCTTCGTTGCGGCAGCACATCGCACCGCGCGCGGCACCGGTCCGCTGATCGGGCGCGACGGCGATCTGCGGATCGAATCGGTCGGACATCAGGGCGCCTTCGCGGGCAAGGCATGGGTGCCGCGGCTCGTGCCTGCCAGCGTCGACGTGGAGGTCTTGCCATGAAGCGCGGCTTTCCACATCTCACCGTTCTCGCCGCGATGCTGGCGGCGAGTGTCGCGCTCTCGGCATGCGGTGGCGGCGGCGACGATGACAAGGGCAGCAGCCCGCCTGTCGCCAACGTTTCACCTGCCGCACCGACGACGACGCCCGCCGTTCCGGGCAGCGCAGCGGCAGCGGCGGCTCCGGCATCGGCTGCAAGCGCCGCGTCGGCACCCGTTCCTGCGAGCGGATCGACGCAGCCGGCCACGCCCGCGCAACCGCCAACGACGCCCGTCATACCGACACCACCTACGACACCTCCCACGCCACCCACCACGCCCGACAACGGCCAACCGCCGAAGGACAACACCAACGACACACCGCCGCCCTCGCCCGTCGCCATCAACAGCGTGCCCATCGTCGTCGACAATGCGATCGGCTCGGTCGTGAACATGCCTTACGTCAGCGTGACGCTCTGCGCGCCGGGCACGCACGGCGCAGCGCAGTGCGCGACCGTCGATCACATGCTGCTCGACACCGGCTCGTCGGGCGTGCGCGTGACGCAGGCCGCGCTCGGCGCCGCGCTTGCCGCGCAATTGCCCGCGCAGACGGGCGCCAGCAACGACACGACGGGCCACGCGCCTATTGCACAATGCGCGATCTTCGCATCGGGCTACACGTGGGGTTCGATACGCCGCGCCGACGTGATGATCGGCGGCGAAACGGCGAGCGGCATCCCTGTTCAGCTGATCGGCGACAGCGCGTATCCGTCCGCGCCATCCGACTGCCTCGCGCGCGGCGGCGCAAGCATGAACACGGCCGCGACGCTCGGCGCGAACGGGATCGTAGGCATCGGGCATCTCGCGCGCGACTTCCCGCAGGCGGCACAAACGGCGCTCGCGGCGACTTACTACTACTGCGCAACGCCTTCGTCCTGCATGCCTGCGCGCGTGCCGCTCGACAGGCAGACGGCCAACCCCGTCGCCGCCTTCGCAACCGACAACAACGGCACGATCGTCCGTCTGCCCGCGCTGCCGCCGACAGGCCAGGCGAGCGTCACAGGAGAACTCGTGTTCGGCATCGGCACGCGCGACAACAACGCGTTGCCCGCCACGCCGACGTTCGTCGCCGTGACCGATCGCGGCGCATTCACGACGACATACAAAGGCAGAACGATGACGAGCGTCGTCGACAGCGGATCGAACGGCCTGTTCTTTCCCGACGCGACACTGCCCGTGCAGCGCGGCTGGTTTGCGCCCGCCATCACGCAGAGCCTGAGTGGAACGATGCTGTCGAATACGGGCAATGCGCAATCGACGGTACCGTTCTCGATCGCCAATGCGCCGAATCTCTTCGATAACGCGTTGGCCGCATATGACGCGCTCGGCGCGCCCGCGTCGGGCATGTTCATCTGGGGCTTGCCGTTCTTCTTCGGGCGCAGCATGTACACGGCGTTGAGCGGAATGCAGGCCGGCACGCAGACGGGACCTTACGTGGCGTTCTGATCGGCAACTGGCTTCGCGCACAGACTCACCCGCAGCCACAGCAAAAGAAACGGCGGACAGTCAAGCCAACCCGTCCGCCGTTTCGCGCGCCGAGATCACACTCGAACCACGCTCAATCCACCTCCTTCAAGATCTCCGCGACGGTGCGGAACAACTCGTCGATCTGCGCTTCATCGATGATGAGCGGCGGCGAGAACGCCAGAATGTCGCCCGTATAGCGCGTCAACACGCCCTTCTGGAAGCAGCGCACGAACACGTCGTAAGCGCGCGCGCCCGGCGCGCCGTCTCGCGGCTGCAATTCGACGCCGCCGACGAGCCCCAGATTCCGCACGTCGATCACATGCCGCTCGCCCTTAAGCTTGTGAATCGCCGCTTCGAACACAGGCGCCATCTTTGCTGCTCGCTCGAACAGCCCTTCGCGCTCGTACAGATCGATCGTTGCGCACGCAGCGGCCGCCGCGATCGGATGCCCCGAGTACGTATAGCCATGGAAAAGCTCGATGCCCGCCGGCGCGCCGTTGACGATCGCATCGTGAATCCGCGCGCTCGCGGCGACGGCGCCCATCGGCGCGGCGGCGTTGTTCGTGCCCTTGGCCATCGTCAGCAGATCGGGCGTCACGTTGAAGTACTGCGCGGCGAACGGCGCACCGAGGCGTCCCCAGCCCGTAATCACTTCATCGAAGATCAGCAAGATGCCGTACTTGTCGCAGATCTCGCGCAGACGCTGCAAATAGCCTCGCGGCGGAATCAGCACGCCCGTCGATCCCGCCACCGGCTCGACGATCACAGCCGCGATCGTCGATGCGTCGTGCAGCGTGACGAGCCGCTCCAGTTCGTCGGCGAGATGCGCGCCCCACGCGGGCTGGCCTTTCGAGAACGCCGCTTCATTGATGTTGAGCGTATGCGGCAGATGATCGACGGCGGGCAGCAGCGCGCCTGAGTAAGCCTTGCGGTTCGGCGAAATGCCGCCTACGGAAATGCCGCCGAAGCCGACGCCGTGATAGCCGCGTTCGCGTCCGATCAGCCGCGTGCGCTGCCCTTCGCCACGCGCGCGGTGATACGCGAGCGCGATCTTCAGCGCGGTATCGACGGCCTCCGAACCCGAGTTCGTGAAGAAGATGTGCTTCAGGTCGCCGGGCGTGTGCTTCGCAATTCGGGTCGCCGCTTCGAATGCCTTCGGGTGGCCCATCTGGAACGTCGGCGCGAAGTCCATCTCGGCGGCCTGCGCCTGCACGGCAGCGACGATCTCGTCGCGGCAGTGTCCGGCGTTCACGCACCATAGCCCCGCCGTGCCATCGAGGATGCGCCGGCCATCGTACGACGTGTAATACATCCCCTTCGCGCTCGACAGCAGCCTCGGCGCGCTCTTGAATTGCCGGTTCGCGGTGAACGGCATCCAGAACGCCGACATGTCGGGCGCGTCGGTAGGCGTGGCGGCCGTGGCCGAAGGTGCAGCGCGTTCTTTCATCTGCTGTCTCCTCTCAAATGAGGTCAGTCGGGTTTTCAGTGTAGGCAGGCACACGGCCGTGCACAACCGGACAGCGCCGGTGCACCGGCGGCGCGCCCGCCGATATGACGAATCGCCGCCCGCGCTCCGTTGCAGCGCGGCGCGCACCTCGACGAGGCGAAGTGCCTTGCGTTGCACCGCTTTCGCGCCCAAAGCGCATAGCGCCATACGACGCCGCGCCGTCAGCGAGCCGCATTGCAGCACGCTCAGCGTCCGTTGAAGAGCGATGCCGCAAGTTGGCATATGCCTTGCAGTATCCGGCCCTGCACGACTCGGTACACATGACTCTGCACACATAACGCAAACAGGGATCGGACACGCACTACCCGTCCGCCACTCACCACCATTCATGGCAAGGGGAAGCATATGAAACGTCGCAGTCTGCTGAAGCTCGGCTCGATGTCGGGCGCGCTCGCGCTCGCGGGCAAGGTACCTTTCGCGCGCGCGCAGTCGTCGGGCAGCGGCCCGATCAAGGTCGGCATCCTGCACTCCCTGTCGGGCACGATGGCGATCTCGGAGACGTCGCTGAAAGATACCGCGCTGATGACGATCGCCGAGATCAACGCAAGCGGCGGCGTGATGGGCCGCAAGATCGAGCCCGTCGTCGTCGATCCCGCTTCGAACTGGCCGCTCTTTGCCGAAAAGGCCCGTCAACTGCTGACGCAGGACAAGGTCGCCTGCGTGTTCGGCTGCTGGACCTCCGTATCGCGCAAGTCTGTGCTGCCCGTGTTCGAGGAACTGAACGGCCTGCTGTTCTACCCCGTGCAGTACGAAGGCGAGGAGATGTCGCGCAACGTGTTCTATACGGGCGCGGCGCCGAATCAACAGGCGATCCCCGCCACCGAATACCTGATGAGCGCCGAAGGCGGCGGCGCCAAACGCTTCTTCCTGCTCGGCACCGACTATGTGTATCCACGCACGACGAACAAGATCCTGCGCGCCTTCCTCAAGTCGAAGGGCGTTCAGGAGGCCGACATCCAGGAGGTCTACACGCCCTTCGGTCACAGCGACTATCAGACGATCGTCGCGAGCATCAAGACGTTCGCGCAGGGCGGCAAGACATGCGTGATCTCGACCGTCAACGGCGACTCGAACGTGCCCTTCTACAAGGAGCTCGGCAACCAGGGGCTGAAGGCGACTGACGTGCCCGTCGTCGCGTTCTCGGTCGGCGAGGAGGAGCTGCGCGGCATCGATACGAAGCCGCTCGTCGGCAACCTCGCTGCATGGAACTACTTCATGTCGGTGAAAGGCCCGGGCAACTCGAAGTTCAAGGAGCAATGGGCCGGATGGGTCAAGTCGCAGAACCTGCCGGGCGGTTCGAAGCGCGTGACGAACGATCCGATGGAAGCGACCTATGTCGGCATCCACATGTGGAAGCAGGCCGTCGAAAAGGCGAAGAGCACCGATGTCGACAAGGTGCGCGTCGCGATGATCGGCCAGAAGTTCGCGGCGCCGTCGGGTTTCACGCTCGAAATGGACGGCAATCATCATCTGCACAAGCCGGTGATGATTGGCGAAGTGCGCGCGGACGGCCAGTTCAACGTCGTGTGGAAAACGAAGACGGCCATTCGCGCGCAACCGTGGAGCCCGTACATCGCGGGCAATCAGGGCAAGCCGGATATCGTCACGTCGATTCCCGCGTTCCTGCGCCGCCGTTCGCGCGTCGTGTGACGCGGCATGCCGGTGCGTTCAGCCTTCACGAACGCACCGGCGCGCGCAACGCCGTTTTTTGACGCACGTATCGAAGCAAATGCACGGCACAATCGCGCGATGTCTCGCTTGCCGCTTTTCGCATGCGATGGCATCGCGCGCCTGATTGCTGGGCTGATCGCTGGCCTGATTGCTGGGCTGATTGCTGGCTTCATTCTCAAGACCATCATGGCGCATTCACTTTCCTCGCTCGCCGCTCGCAGCGCTGATCGGCTGCGCAACGCGCGCAAGCGCATAAGCCTGCTTGGCGCGTCGTGCGCGCTGGGCGCAGCGCTCATCGCGTTCGCGCCGGCGAGCGCCCATGCATTGACGGCCGCCGACGTCGCGCCGCTGGCCGGCGACGATTTCGACGCGAAGTCCGCTGCCATCGACAAGCTGATCGCGAATCACGACGCGCCGTCGCTTGCGCTGCTCAAGGCGCTCGCCGAAGACGGCGTGCTCGCAACCGATTCCGGCGAAGTGCTGATTCAGGACGGCGATACCGCGCGCGACGCCGTCACCGGCAAAACCGTGGCCGCAGGCGACGCGCAATCGGTCACGTTGAACAATCTGTTGCGCTCGAAAGTATCGGGCGCGCTGTCGGGCCTACAACTCGATTCGACCGATCCCGCGAAGCGCGCCGCCGCGATAGCCGCGCTTCTGCAAAATCCCGATCCATCGATGAAGCCGCAAATCGACGCAGCCCGCGCAAAGGAAACGGACCCGAAGCTGAAGAAGCGCCTCGACACGCTCTGGGCAATGACGGCGCTGCACGACAGCGATGCCGCGAAGCGTCTCGAAGCGGTGAAGCTCGTCGCCGCGCGGCACGATCTGGACATGTACGAGCTGCTGCGCCCGCTCGTCGCGAAGAAGCCGGACGGCACCTTCGCCGAAAGCGACGCGCGCGTGCGCGAAGCGGCGCAGCAAGGCATCGATGCGCTCGATTCGATCCAGCGCCGCAACGAGATCGCAGGGACGCTGTTCGCGGGTCTGTCGCTCGGCAGCGTGTTGCTGCTCGCGGCGCTCGGGCTCGCGATCACATATGGCCTGATCGGCGTGATCAACATGGCGCACGGCGAGTTCCTGATGATCGGCGCGTATGCAACGTACGTCGTGCAAAATCTCGTGCAACGTTATGCGCCCGGCGCATTCGACTGGTATCCGCTGATCGCCGTGCCCGCTTCGTTCGTGGTCGCGGCGCTCATCGGCATCGTGCTCGAACGGCTCGTGCTGAAGCATCTGTACGGGCGTCCGCTCGAAACGCTGCTCACTACTTTTGGCATCAGCCTGATCCTGATTCAGGCGACACGCATGCTGTTCGGCGCGCAGAACGTGCAGGTGCAAAATCCGTCGTGGATGAGCGGCGGCGTCACGGTGATGCAGAGCCTGATCCTGCCGTACAACCGGCTCGCGATCCTCGCGTTCTCGCTGATCGTCGTCGCGATTGCATGGGCGGTGCTGACGAAGACGCGCCTCGGCCTCTTCGTGCGCGCCGTCACGCAGAACCGCCGGATGGCCGCGTGCGTCGGCGTGAAAACCGCGTATGTCGATTCGTGCGCGTTCGCGTTCGGCGCGGGCATTGCGGGACTCGGCGGCTGCGCGCTGTCGCAGATCGGCAATGTCGGCCCGGACCTTGGGCAAAGCTACATCATCGATTCGTTTATGGCCGTCGTGCTGGGCGGCGTGGGCCAGTTGGCGGGCACGGTGATCGGCGGCTTCGGGCTCGGACTCGTGAGCAAGGCGATCGAGCCGTTCTGGGGCGCGGTGCTCGCGAAGATCGCGGTGCTCGTGCTGATCGTGCTGTTCATCCAGAAGCGTCCGCAGGGCATGTTCGCCCTGAAGGGCCGCAGCGCGGAGGCGTGACATGACATCCGCGACTTCATCCGCTTCCACTTCCGTCGATTCGCGCAGCGGCGCTCACGCGAACGAACGCGGACGTCTGTCCGGCTTCGCGCTCGGCTTGCCGCCGCGCCCTGCTCTTCTGTCGCGGCGCGCGTGGCAACTGCTGATCGCGTTGATCGTCGCAGTCGGCTTCGGCGTGCCGTTCAGCGCGCTGGTGCTGCCCGAGGCGAGCGCGTTCCATCTGTCCGCGTATGCGATGACACTCGTCGGCAAGCTGATGTGCTATGCGATCGCCGCGCTCGCGCTCGATCTCGTGTGGGGCTACTGCGGCATCCTGAGCCTCGGACACGGGCTCTTCTTCGCGCTCGGCGGCTACGCGATGGGAATGTACCTGATGCGCGCGATCGGCCGCGACGGCAAGTACGGCAGCGATCTGCCCGACTTCATGGTGTTTCTCGACTGGCATCGGCTGCCGTGGTACTGGGAAGGCACGCAGCATCTCGGGTACGCGCTGCTGCTGGTCGTGCTGGTGCCCGCCGTGCTCGCGTGGGTGTTCGGCTTCTTCACGTTCCGCTCGCGCGTGAAGGGCGTGTATCTCTCCATCATCACGCAAGCGATGACCTTCGCCGCGATGCTGCTTTTCTACCGCAACGAAACGGGCTTCGGCGGCAACAACGGCTTCACCGATTTCAAGCGCATCGCAGGCTTTCCGATCACCCATCCCGGCACGCGCACGGTGCTCTTTCTGCTGACATTCGCGGTGCTCGTGCTGTCGTTCATCGGTGCGCGGGCGATCGTCACGTCGAAGCTCGGACGTGTCGTGACGGCCGTGCGCGACGGCGAAACGCGGCTGATGTTTCTCGGCTACAGCCCGCTCGCGTACAAGCTGTTCGTGTGGACGGTATCGGCCGTGCTGTGCGGCATCGCGGGCGCGCTGTACGTGCCGCAGGTCGGCATCATCAATCCCGGCGAGATGTCGCCGGGCAACTCGATCGAAATGGCGATCTGGGTCGCCGTCGGCGGACGCGGCACGCTGATCGGACCGATCGTCGGTGCGTTCGCGGTGAATGGTGCGAAGAGCTTTTTCACGGCTTATTTCGCGGAGTACTGGCTGTTCTTTCTCGGTCTGATTTTCGTGCTGGTGCCGCTGCTGCTGCCGAACGGGATCATGGGACTGATCGAACTCGCGACGCGCACGAGGACCCGCCGATGAGCGAAAACCCGATGGTGCCCGACCTGTCGCTACCCGAAGAGCACGGCGGCCGCGCGTTATCCGGCGTGGCGTCGATGAGCCGCGCGGTGACGCCCGATGCGATCGACGTATCGCACGGCGCGATTCTCTATCTGGAAGACGTGACTGTTTCGTTCGACGGCTTCCGGGCCTTGAATGAACTGTCGCTGTCGATCGACGTCGGCGAATTGCGCTGCATCATCGGCCCGAACGGCGCGGGCAAGACGACGATGATGGACGTCATCACGGGGAAGACTGCGCCCGATTCGGGCAAGGTGTTTCTCGGCCAGACGATCGACCTCACGCGTATGAACGAGCCGTCGATTGCGCGCGCGGGGATTGGGCGGAAGTTTCAGAAGCCGACTGTGTTCGAGCAGCATCCCGTGTGGGAGAACCTCGAACTGGCGATGAAGACCGACAAGCGCTGGCTCGCTTCGCTGCGCGCGCGTCTGGACGGGAGTGCGCAGGCGCGCATCGAGGAGACGTTGTCGCTGATTCGGCTCGAAGGCGAAGCGTTGCGGCCAGCGGGCGAACTATCGCATGGGCAGAAGCAGCGTCTGGAGATCGGCATGCTGTTGATGCAGCAACCGGCACTTCTTTTGCTCGATGAACCTGCGGCTGGCATGACCGATGATGAGACCATGGAGTTGGCTTCTTTGCTCAATCACTTGCGTGGGACTTGTTCGATGATGGTCGTCGAGCATGACATGGAATTTGTTGCCGCTTTGGCGGGTGAAACCGGCAAGGTTACGGTGATGGCCGAGGGACGTGTACTCTCGGATGGGACGCTTGATGAGGTCAAGCGGGATTCGAATGTGGTTGAGAGTTATCTCGGACGCTGATTGTCTGCGACGCTTTTTGTTTTGCTTTTTATGGCTTGCTGCCGGCATCCGCGATTGCGCCTCGCGGCGCGGGCGTTGCCCCTGTGCGGGGCGGCACCTGCTTTTCTTTGCCGCCGCAAAGAAAAGTAGGCAAAAGAAAGCGGGCTAACACCGCCCGCACTTGACCTTTACCCACGGGCTCTCAACGTCCCGATGTTTCTTGCAACTGCGTGCTGGCTTGTGTTCGTTGCCAACGTGCTGGCTAAACGCCTCACCCACTTCATGCACGTGTGGCACTACGAAGGATATCGAAAGTTTTAGCGCCGCATGTCGGTAGTGAATGCAGGTTGCAGTGTCGTACAGGGCGACGTTCTCACCAGCAGCAGCATTGCGTAGCGAGGGTGTCCTGTGCGGTGCGAAAGCCTACACACAGTTTGCCGCAAAGGGGCCGAGGAAATTCGACGTCGCGAGCCGCAACGCGGGTGCATGAAGCAGGTGAGACGTCCAGAAAGTGCGCTGGCAACGCGCATGAGATAGCACGCTGCCGCGCGAAAGATGGGGACGTTGAGAGCCCGTGGGTAATACAGAGCACTGGCGGTGTAAGCGGCTTTCTTTTGCCTACTTTTCTTTGCCGCTGCAAAGAAAAGTAGGTGCCGCCCCGCACAGGGGCAACGCCCGCGCCGCGAGGCGAAATCGCGGATGCCAGCGGCAGGCCATAAAAACCAAAAGCCGTCGCAGACGTAAACAAAAGCCGAAGGCAAAAAGGAAACCCCAAATGCTAGAAGTAGAAAACCTGAACCAGTACTACGGCGGCAGCCACATCCTGAGAGACATAAAGCTCACAGTCCCCGACGGCAAGCTCACCGTCCTGCTAGGCCGAAACGGCGTCGGCAAGACCACCCTGCTGCGATGCCTGATGGGCGTCGTCCCAACAAAAACAGGCGAAATCACATGGCGCGGCGCGCCAATCACGAAGCTCGCCCCGCACGCGCGCGTCGCGCAAGGACTCGCCTACGTCCCGCAAGGCAGAGACATCTTCCCGCGACTGACAGTCGAAGAAAACCTGCTGGTCGGCGCAGCCAGCAGAAAAGCCCCAAAGAAAATCCCGGACAGAATCTATAGCCTCTTCCCGGTGCTCAAAGACATGAGAGCACGACGAGGCGGCGACCTGTCCGGCGGCCAGCAACAACAACTCGCCATCGGCCGCGCGTTGATGAGCGAACCACAACTGCTGATCCTCGACGAACCAACAGAAGGCATTCAACCGTCGATCATCCAGGACATCGGAAGAACATTGCGGCAACTCGTCGAGGAAATGGGCCTCGCGGTACTGCTCGTCGAGCAGTACTACGACTTCGCCAAAGCAATCGCCGACCGCTACTGGGTCATGAGTCGAGGCGAAATCGTCGCGGGCGGCGAAGGCGTCGACATGGATCGCGACGGCGTGCGCAGCCTCATCGCGGTATAACGGCAAAGACCGCTTAGCTGCTATTCTCGCCGCATGTCGCTGCACGAACATCACGCCACGCTCGCCACCGTCGACCCTTCGCACGCCCAATGGCATGCGCGGCTCGAACTCGGCTTCGTCAAACACGGCAGCCGCACGACGCTCGCCCATCGTCGGCACGAAGGGCCGCTGCGGCTGCAACGTCCGCTCTATCCCGAAGGGCCGTCCGTCTGTCACGCGGTGATCGTGCATCCCCCTGGCGGCGTCGCGGGCGGCGATCGGCTCGATATCGACATACGACTCGACGCCGACGCGCACGCCGTGCTCGCGACGCCCGGCGCAACGAAGTGGTACAAGTCCAACGGACGCGCCGCGCAACAGCGCACCGCGATACACGTCGGCGCAAATGCAAAGCTCGACTGGCTGCCGCAGAACAACATCGTGTTTGACGATGCCAACGCTTCGCTCGACTTCTCGCTGACGCTCGACGAAAGCGCGACCGCGCTCGGCTGGGATGCGACGCAACTCGGCAGGCAGGCAGCGGGCGAAACGTGGTCGGCAGGCCATGTGCGTGCGGTGTCGCGCATCGTCGGGCCGGGTGGTGAACTGCTGTGGTTCGAACGCGCGAGGCTCGCCGCCGGCGATCCGTTGCGCGATGCGCCGCAAGGGCTCGCGCGTTTTCCAGCGTTCGGCACGCTGTGGGCGATCAGCCCGCAATGCGATGACGCGCTCGCCGAATCGCTCACGGCCCAACTGCCCTTCGACGACACGATCCGCGCAGCCGCTTCGTGCGTGCGCCCTGGCGTGATGATCGTGCGTGGCGTCGCGAGATCGATGGAAACGCTCCAGCACGCGTTGATTCAATGCTGGATGCAGTTGCGTCCCATCGTCCATCGCGTCGAAGCCGTACCGCTGCGTCTCTGGACGACCTGAGCGAATCTCTCCAGCGCACCAACTTCGAGCGTCGATGTGCTTTCTTGTGGTGCAGACCCATGTGCAAAGTGACGGCAAACCGTTGCGGCATCCATATGGCACCTGCCTTGCACTCGCATGGCATAGCCCTTGCTGCTATTGGCGCCGCGCGATGCCGCATATCCGCCGACACGCACGAGCACGCAAGCACGCCAAACGAGCCCGCCAAAACCACACGCAAAAGACCCTCGCCATCATGATCCAAACGACCGCCCATCGCCCGCGCCGCGCGTGGCTCGCCGCCCTGCTGCTTTCGCCGCTCCTCGCGCTCGCCGCGCCCGTCGCTCATGCCGATGCGCTCGACAACATCACGAAGGCCGGCGTGCTGAAGGTCGCGGTCCCCGAGGACTATCCGCCGTTCGGCTCTGTCGGCCCCGATCTGAAGCCGCAAGGCTATGACATCGACACGGCCGCGCTGCTCGCGAAGTCGATGAACGTGAAGCTCGAACTCGTGCCCGTCAACAGCGCGAACCGCATTCCGTATCTGCAGACCAACAAGGTCGATCTCGTGATCTCGTCGCTGGGCAAGACGCCCGAGCGCGAGAAAGTCATCGACTTTTCGACGGCCTACGCGCCTTACTATCAGGGCGTGTTCGGTCCCGCCGACATCAAGGCGAGCGGCCCCGCCGATCTGACGGGCAAGACGGTCGGCGCGACGCGCGGCGCGCTCGAAGAGATCGCGCTCACACAGATGGCGCCGAACGCGACGATCAAGCGCTTCGAAGACAACAATGCAACCATCTCCGCATTCCTGTCCGGCCAGGTCCAGCTGATCGCGGCAGGCAACATCGTCGCCGCGACGATTCTCGCGAAGAATCCGCCGCGCCGCCCGGAGCCGAAGTTCGTGATCAAGAACTCGCCGTGCTTCGTGGGCCTCAACAAAAACGAGCCGCGCCTGCAGCAAAAAGTCGATGCGGCCATCGCGCAGGCGAGGCACGACGGCACGCTCAATGCGATGTCGAAGAAGTGGTTCGGCACGGCGTTGCCCGCCGATCTGTAAGCGCGGCGTCGGTTGAAGCTGGTATCGTCAAGCGGCCCCAGCGGTATGAAGCGATACAACGAGACACAACGAATGCGATGAAGCTGACTCCACGCGAAAGAGACAAACTCCTGATCTTCACGGCCGCATTGCTCGCCGAGCGGCGACGCGCACGCGGCCTCAAGCTCAACTATCCGGAGACCGTCGCGTTCATCACGGCCGCGCTGATGGAAGCTGCGCGCGACGGCAAGACGGTCGCGGAAGTGATGCACTACGGCACCACGCTCCTCACGCGCGACGACGTGATGGAGGGCGTGCCCGAGATGATCCCCGACATCCAGGTCGAAGCCACCTTTCCCGACGGCACGAAGCTCGTGACCGTCCATCACCCGATCGCGTGACGAGGTGCGCTCATGATCCCAGGCGAACTGATTACCGACGACGGCGAACACGAACTCAACGCGGGCCGCGCAACCATTACGCTCACGGTGTCGAACACGGGCGACCGCCCCGTGCAAGTCGGCTCGCACTATCACTTCTACGAGGTGAACGCGGCGCTGTCGTTCGACCGGGAAGCCGCGCGCGGTTTTCGTCTGAACATCGCGGCGGGCACCGCCGTTCGCTTCGAGCCGGGCCAGGAGCGCACCGTCGAACTCGTCGCGCTGGCGGGCGATCGCATCGTCTATGGCTTCAACGGCAAGGTGATGGGCAAGCTTTGATCTCCTGTCCGTGTCCCGCTTTTGGGGGCACGGCGGGAACATTCCGGAACCTCATAACATGACACTACGCATTGGCCGCCGCGCATACGCGGAAATGTTCGGCCCCACGACGGGCGACCGCGTGCGTCTCGCGGATACGGACCTGTTGATCGAAGTCGAACGCGACTACACGATCTACGGCGAAGAAGTGAAGTTCGGCGGCGGCAAGGTGATTCGCGACGGCATGGGCCAGTCTCAGCGCGTCGCTGCCGACGTCGTCGATACCGTCGTCACGAATGCGCTGATTCTCGATCACTGGGGCATCGTGAAGGCCGATATCGGCATCAAGGGCGGCCGCATCGTTGCGATCGGCAAGGCGGGCAATCCCGACATTCAACCGGGCGTGACGATCGCGATCGGCGCGGCGACGGAAGTGATCGCGGGCGAAGGGATGATCGTGACGGCGGGCGGCATCGATACGCACATTCACTTCATCAGCCCGCAACAGATCGATGAAGCGCTCGCGAGCGGCGTAACGACGATGCTCGGCGGCGGCACGGGGCCGGCGACGGGCACCAACGCGACGACCTGCACGCCGGGACCGTGGCACATCGAGCGCATGCTGCAGGCCGCCGACGGCTATCCGATGAACCTCGGCTTTCTCGGCAAGGGCAACGTGAGCACGCCTGCGCCCGCGCTCGAACAGATCTCAGCGGGCGCGCTCGGCCTGAAGCTGCACGAGGACTGGGGCACGACGCCCGCCGCGATCGACAACTGCCTGTCGGTAGCCGACGACACCGACACGCAGGTTGCGATCCATACCGACACACTGAACGAAGCGGGCTTCGTCGAAGCGACGGTCGCCGCGTTCAAGGGCCGCACGATCCATACGTATCACACGGAAGGCGCGGGCGGCGGCCACGCGCCCGACATCATCAAGGTCTGCGGCGAGGCAAACGTGCTGCCGTCGTCGACGAATCCGACGCGCCCGTACACCATCAACACGCTCGACGAACATCTCGACATGCTGATGGTCTGCCACCACCTCGATCCGTCGATTGCGGAAGACATCGCGTTCGCCGAATCGCGCATCCGGCGCGAGACGATTGCAGCGGAGGACATCCTTCACGATCTCGGCGCGCTGTCGATGCTCTCTTCCGATTCGCAGGCGATGGGACGCGTCGGCGAAGTGATCATCCGCACGTGGCAGACCGCGCACAAGATGAAAGTGCAGCGCGGCGCGCTGCCCGAGGACAACGCGCGCAACGACAACTTTCGCGCGAAGCGCTATGTCGCGAAGTACACGATCAACCCGGCGCTCACGCATGGCATCGCGCATGAAGTCGGTTCGATCGAGCCGGGCAAATGGGCCGACATCGTCTTGTGGGAGCCCGCGTTCTTCGGCATCAAGCCCGCGCTGATCCTGAAGGGCGGCATGATCGCAATGGCGCAGATGGGCGACCCCAACGCGTCGATTCCGACGCCGCAGCCCGTGCATTATCGCGAGATGTTCGGCACGCGCGGCGGCGCATTGGCGCGCACGTCGCTGACGTTCGTATCGCAGATGGCGCTCGATGCGGACATCGCCGGGCGCTATGGCCTCAGCAAGCGTATTGTTGCAGTGAGGAACTGCCGCAACGTGACGAAGGCACACATGATTCACAACGCGTGGCAGCCGTCGATCAGCGTCGATCCCGAGACGTATCAGGTGATCGCAGACGGACAGTTGCTGACCTGCGAGCCCGCAAAAGTCCTGCCGATGGCGCAACGCTATTTCCTGTTCTGACCCGGTGCTCGGCACTTCAGGCCGAGACCAAACTATACTTCCCGCATGCAACGCCTCCAAGCCTTCAAATACGAAGTTATGCCAACCGGCGAACAGCAGCGCAACATGCGCCGCTTCGCAGGGTCGTGTCGCTTCGTGTACAACAAGGCGCTGGCGTTGCACAAGGAACGTCACGAACGGGGCGAGAAGAAGCTGGGTTATGCCGGTCTGTGCAGGTTGCTCACTGAATGGCGTAATTGCGCAGGGACGCCTTGGCTCAGGGATGCGCCAACGCACCCGCTTCAGCAGTCGCTCAAGGATCTGGAGCGCGCCTACACCAACTTCTTTGCCAGGCGGACCGACTTCCCGCGGTTCAAGAAGAAGGGCCAAGGCAACAGCTTCCGCTATCCCGATCCGAAACAGGTCAAGCTCGATCAGGATAACAGCCGCATCTTCCTACCCAAGCTTGGCTGGCTGCGCTATCGGAACAGCCGTGAAGTGCTCGGCGCGGTCAAGCAGGTCACGGTGTCCGCAAGCGGCGGCAAATGGTACGTGAGCATCCAGACCGAGCGCGATGTCGATCAGCCGTTTCCGTAAGTCACCAGCGCAGTCGGTATCGATATGGGCATTACCCGCTTTGCCACGATGAGCGACGGCAATTACCTCGCGCCGCTCAACAGCTTCAGGCGGCACGAGGCCCGACTGCGCCGCGCACAGCGGACCATGAGCCGCAAGACAAAGTTCAGCAGCAACTGGAAGAAGGCGAAAGCCCGCGTCCAGCGCATCCATTCCCGGATCGGCCACGCTCGCCGCGATTACCTGCACAAGGCCACGACAACGATCAGCAAAAACCACGCGATGGTGTATATCGAGAACTTGCAGGTGCGCAACATGTCCCGTTCGGCTGCAGGCAGTAACGACGCTCCGGGCAAGAACGTCCGGGCCAAGTCAGGCCTGAACAAAGCCATTCTTGATCAGGGCTGGTTCGAGTTCCGCCGCCAACTGGATTACAAGCTGGCGTGGAATGGTGGCTGGCTTATCGCCGTACCACCTGCGAACACGAGCCGGACGTGTCCGGTCTGCGGTTACGTGAGTGCGGAAAACCGGCAGACCCAAGCGAGATTCGTCTGCATCGAGTGCGGTTTCGAGGAAAACGCCGATCTGGTCGGCGCGATCAATATTCTGGCGCGAGGACATCGCGTTGCAGCCTGTGGAGAGCCGGTGCAGTCGGACCGCTCCGTGAAGCAGGAACCCACCGAGGCGATCTGAGACACGCATCATCGTTTCAGACGCAGTAGAATCTCCTGCCTTCAGGCAGGTGAGGATGTCAAATGCGGACGATCGACAAACTGCTGGGCGCCCATATCAAACTCGCGCCCGTTCTGATCAAGCGCGCGCCGACGCTGACGCTCGCGTTCGATGCGCGCTGCAGGAGCCGTCTCGCCGCCACGCTCGACGATGGCGAAGAAGTCGCGCTGCTGCTGCCGCGTGGCACGGTGCTGCGCGACGGCGATGTGCTCGTCGCCGACGATGGCGCTCTCGTGCGCATCGTCGCGGCCGCCGAATCGGTGCTGGTCGTGCGCGCCCCCGATGCGCTGACGCTGACACGGGCCGCGTATCACCTCGGCAACCGGCATACGCCCGTGGAAGTGGGCGCGGGTTATCTGAAGCTCGAATACGATCCCGTGCTCGCCGATATGCTGAAGCGTCTGGGCGCATCCGTCGATCATGTCGAGATGCCGTTCCAGCCGGAAACGGGCGCGTATGGCGGCGGGCATCGGCACGGTCACGACGAGACGTTCGCCGAAGACTATGCGATCGCGCAGCAGGTTTATGACGAGCATCACGGGCATGCGCATGCGCACGGTCACGATCACGGTCATGACCATGATCACGGCGATTGCGGTTCGTCGTCGTGCGGTCACGATCATGGTCATCATCATGCGCATCGCTGAACTGACCGCGCTATTGCATCTCGCGTCGCCAGCATTGCCGATCGGCGCGTTCAGCTATTCGCAAGGGCTCGAAGCCGCGATCGAAGCGCAACTGGTCACGGACGCCGACAGCGCACGCGCGTGGATCGAAAGCGGCCTTTCGAACGTGCTCGCGCACGGCGAGCTGCCGTTTCTCGCGCATCAGATCGAACGCTGGCGTGCGCATGATGCCGATGCCTTGACGGCGGGCAATCACGAATTTTTCGCGAGCCGCGAATCGATGGAATTGCGTCGCGAGACGGAACAGATGGGCTGGTCGCTGCGGCAGTTGTGCGCGTCGCTCGAATGGGGCGACGACGAACGCCGCACGACGCTCGCATCGATCACCCCCATCGTGCAGCCGACGGCATTTGCGTTCGCCGCCTTCGCGCACGATGCCGCAACGGATGCCGCGCTCGCCGCCTATGCATTCAGCTGGGTCGAGAACCAGGCAGCGGCGGCGCTGAAGGCCGTGCCGCTCGGACAGCTCGCGGGACAGCGCATCATCGTCGCGCTTCGCGAGCCGATCGACGCAGCCGTCAAACACGCGCTCGCCACTTCGCCCGACGATATCAACACGTTCGCGCCGCAGCTCGGCATTCTGTCGGCGCGTCACGAGTCGCAGTATTCGCGGCTTTTCCGCTCATAGCCTTTCGCTTTTTCGTGATCAGAAACATGAACACACCCCATCCGATGCATCGCACGAAGAAACTGCCGCCGCTGCGTGTGGGCGTCGGCGGCCCTGTTGGTTCGGGCAAGACGACGTTGCTCGAAATGCTCTGCAAGGCGATGCGCGACAAGTACGACCTCGTCGCGATCACGAACGATATCTACACGAAGGAAGACCAGCGTCTGCTGACGGTGGCGGGCGCGCTGCCCGCCGAGCGCATCATGGGCGTGGAGACGGGCGGCTGTCCGCATACGGCCATCCGGGAGGACGCGTCGATCAATCTCGAAGCCGTCGACCGCATGCTGACGCGTTTTCCTGACGCGGACATCGTGTTCATCGAATCGGGCGGCGACAATCTGGCCGCGACGTTCAGCCCCGAGCTGTCGGACCTGACGATCTACGTGATCGACGTCGCGGGCGGCGAGAAGATTCCGCGCAAGGGCGGTCCGGGTATCACGAAGTCGGATCTGCTCGTGATCAACAAGACGGACCTCGCGCCGATGGTGGGCGCGAATCTCGATGTGATGGCATCGGATGCGAAGAAGATGCGCGGCGAGCGGCCATTCGTGATGTGCAATCTGAAGGCGCGCGAGGGGTTGGATCAGGTGATTGGGTTTGTAGAAAAGAAAGGGTTGTTGGGTGTTTGACGTGCGAGTCTGCGCAGCGCGGACAGAGAATTGTGACCGTGCGGGAAAGCAACAAATCCGCGTGATGTGGCGCACATTCGACCTGCGCTACATCACAGGCCGCGCCTGCGGGCATGCGGGATGCTGACAATCGGACGCAGTTCTGAATCCGCTTGGGGGCTGACCGGAACTGCCAGCCGGCACGGACAGCGCCGAACTGCTTCAGAGGCCAGGCGCTTATCAGGACGCCTGGCCACTTTGTCATTCGTCGTCCTCACGCCTTCTGCTCGGGCAGTGTATCGGCTGCATCATATCCATCCCGACCTCCTGTAACGGTGCGTCGATGCTTTCCAATTCGGGCGGCGGCACATCCATCGGGCGCGCTTCGCGCTCTGCGCTTTCGACGTATGTCTTCGCTTTCATGGCTCGACTACTTGCCACGCCAGGTCTGACGTGCGGGTGCTGCAAAAATTTGATCAAGTAAGAGGCAAGACCTATTATGGGTTCCGGTAGACCAACGCTGGTTTCCCTCATAGCGCGCTTCCTACCCGTGGTGGGTTGCCTGCGAACGCAGGTCCTTCAATGAGTCGACTCGTCATTCAGTCGACAGCGGGAGGACGATATGGTGCGCCTCACAAGAAATTCGGCCGATCAAATCCAGCGCCTGCTGGGCCTCACAATATTGCTGGTGTCCTTGATCTTCGATGTAGCGCTTGCGACTACGCCCGGGAAACCGGAGGCGCAGGTCGTGTCCGGTCCCGGTCCGACGGTATCATGCAAGCCTCCTTTTATCACTCGACCGCAGCCAACGCTTCCCAAAGGCTTTACCGAACAGATTCTCTTCAGCGGCTGCCTCAATCAGCCGACCGCGCTAAGCTTCAGTGCAGACATGACGCTCGCGTTCGTTGCGGAAAAGGGGGGCAAGGTCTGGAAATGCGATCTATCGGCGTCAACGTGCACGCAATTGGCCGACCTCGGCAGTGAAGTCTGCAACGACGCGGACCGAGGGCTTCTCGGGCTCGCGGTCGACCCGCTGAACGCACAAAACGTCTACGTGCTTTATACGACGCCTTCCGCTGGGGTGCCATGTACCGGAAACGTTGTTACAGGCGGGCAACTGTCCCGCTTGTCGCCGGTAAATGGGACGGTGACCGAGACCAAAATCCTTCCCGCCAGCACGGCGTCGAGTCAGCCCTGGTGCTTTTACTACACGTCTCATAGCATCGGCGGGTTGGCTTTCGGCTCGGACAATACAACGTTGTACGTCAGCGCGGGCGATGGCGCCAGCTTCGATACGGTCGACTACGGTCAGTTGGATACGGCTTGCGGTGACGGCATGAACCTCCCGCAGGGTGCATTTCGCAGCCTGCAACTGAATTCGCCACCTTACATTGATGGAGTCGTTCTCGCCGTCACGAACTTGAGCGCTGCCACTCCGGGCATAGCAGTCGTGGCAACAGGGTTGCGCAATCCTTTCCGCTTTGCGGTCAATCCCGTCAACCACGATTTGTACATCGGCAATGTAGGCTGGAACGCGTGGGAGTCTATCGATCATCTGAGCAATGCCGGGCAAAACTTTGGCTGGCCGTGCTTCGAAGGATGGGATCCGGCAACCGGCGCGGCGGCATCACAGCTGGATTATCGAAACCCGATGAAAACGGGGAACACAAACTACTGTGCGGGCATGAGCGCGTCTGCACCGTTTTTCGCGTATGCGCATGGAAGTTACGTCACTCCGGCCGACAGCAAGGCGAAGACGTGTGGCGGCAGGCCGTCGGGCGGCGGCCCGGATCAGAACGGCAGTGTCATATCGGCCGTCGGGTTCACGGATAACAGCAGCACGACCTATCCGGCCATCTATAAAAACGCACTGTACTTCGGCGATTACCTGCGCAAATGCATCTGGATGATTCAGATGCCGCCGCCGAACAATACGTCCCTGCCACAGCCACAGTCGTTTGCCAAAGGCCTTCAGGGCGGAGCGGTGGACTTGAAGGCCGGTCCGAATGGCGATCTGTTTTACGTGGATCTGGTCACGAGCACCATTCGCCGAATTACGCATCAGTAGTTCGCGGGTACTGGGAAAACTCAGGTGGAGCGCGTATCCATACCCTTCCGAAAGGACGTGTACACGAAGCCGGCGCGGAGAGCGATTGACAGCCATTGAACATCGCTGGCAGCCCATAAAGTGGGCTTGCAAATGAGCCGGGCCGCGCATGCCAGGCAGTGTTTGTTCGGCTGATTCGCGAACAAAACCTGGTGCCAGATTGCACGGCAGGTCCTTCATATCCGTCTTCTCGAAAACTCGTCCACTACGGTTCCCGGGGCAATTATGCGAATGCTTCCGGGCCGATTGTCGGCGCGGAAAACTATCATCTAGCACCCATTATGTGAAAGATTTCTCATTTCGTTGCACTGGGGCGTCTTATGATCGTGTCGAAACGCACGGGATCGATTTATACCTTGTAATCATATAACAGGGTATAAGGCTTTGACGCGTCGCTACTTATACCCTACGATGAAATACTCAGGTATAAGGAGGAACGGCGATATGGCCAGCTTCCATAACGAAGCTCTGCAAACCCTGTATGCCTCTGTCACCGAACGGGCCAGTGCACAACCGATTGTTCCGTTGCATTCTCCCGGTTCGGCAGCTCAAAAGACCGTCGACGGAAAAACCTACACCTACTGGAGGGTGTATCTCGCTTCGGGAAAGCACAGGGAAACCTCACTGGGCCGTACTGGCGAACCGGCCACCGACGCGGCGCTTGAGGCGAAAATGCTTGAGAGCGCGGAAATGCGCTCGCTCGCGGCAGACGCCCAGATTTTGCGTAAGGCAGGCTTCGCTGCTGCCGACAACTCAGCAGCGCTAACCATCGCAACGCTCTTTAATGCCGGCATCTTCAGCCACGGCGGGGTGCTTGTCGGCTCTCACGCCTTTGGCGCGCTCCTGAACGGTCTCGGCGTTCGCCTGCCCGCGAACTACAGGACCGAGGACATCGACATCGGAAGCACGGGTTCTATTACGGTGGCGATCCCGGAAGACCGCAGCTTTCTCGATATCCTGTGTGACATAGGCATTCCCTTTCTCGAGGTGCCGGAACTGGATTCGCGAAAGCCATCAACCTCGTTCAAGGCGCGAGGCCAGCCCCTAAAGGTCGACTTGCTCGTGCCGGGCACCGAAGCTTATGAGACGAAACCCCTGCCGCAGCTGCGCGCACACGCGACTGGGCTCCCGTACTTCGGATATCTGGTCTCGAATCCGGCGCGCGGCTTCGTCCTCGGGAAGGAACATGTCGTCCCGGTAATGCTGCCGGACCCCGCGAGGTTTGCTCTCCACAAGCTTGTCGTGAGCACACTTCGCGACCCGTCGCGCGCCGTTAAGGCAGAGAAGGACCAACGGCAAGCCGCAACGCTGATTGATGCACTGACGGAGCGGTTTCCAGACTGGTTGACGGCTGCTGCCGATGAACTGGAGAAGGCTGCACGAACACGAGTCAGGGCGGCGGCCGCCCAAATCCTAACTCTTGTACCCAACCTGTCAGAGCGTGCTCGGGACTTTCTGGCTGATTTGGGCGCAGAGACGTAGACCTGACTCATTGCTCGCCTGACACGATTAACCTCACGCCAACGGGCGGCGCTTCGACGGCTTTTGTACGCCCGCACAAGAGCTGCACCGGTCCATCATCCGCGGCTAGGGTTACCGCCGACATCGGCTTTGCAAGTACGAGAAGAGATATCCGTGGACCCACGGACTCCATGTCGAAGACGTGGGTTCCGGGATCTTCCTTTCGCCATGCGCTTTCCTTGTCGTGGGCATCGTTGTGGTCCCGGGCTTTTCGCTCGACAGGGACGCAGGATATCGGATAAAGAGCCCGCAGAACGCGCGCAAGACGCGCTTGTTGCCGGTGATTCAGGGGCCGCTCCAGTGACCGCGAAGGCGTGAACTAGCGCGCGTCATCGTCAACTGTTCAACTTTGGCACGGCAAGCCGGACCAACAGGCACGCCGGGTCGGTCGGGCAAGACGACTCTGCTCGAAATGCTCTGCAAGGCGATGTGCGACAAGTACGACCTCGTGGCGATTACGAACGATATCTACACGAAGGAAGACCAGCGTCGGCTGACGGTAGCGGGCGCACTGCCCGCCGAACGCATCATGGGCGCGGCGTTATGGCATCACACACTCAGTGACCCCTTCGTCAGCGGTCTGAGAAAGGATTATTACGTTGATCGGAAACGTCTCGTCCGAATTCGTGGCGTGACACGGAGCTTGCAACGCCGTTGATTATTGTCGTTTGCTCATCGGTTAGCGAGGATTCGATGTTTAATCTCAAACCTTCTATTTCACGGAGAGCCACGCAGCGACTTTCTCTATGCACTTGTCAAATTCGCCGTAATCAATTGCCGGCGAAATGACTCCCGGCATGACGTTGCCTTCCAGCTCGTCAGATTCACTCGATTGCCGCCATGGGCGGTCAGCGATGCGGTTCTTGCCTATCTCGTCACTGGTTATTCGAAGGCTTTCAAAGTGATCCGATGATGCAATTCCAGCCCTTTCCGCAATCCACGATAGTCGTGTCGAATCTCGGTCAGCGCCTCGATCTGTCCCACCTTCTTTAGCAGCCTCGTATCGCTCGCGAATGCCGCATGAGCAATTGGGAAAGCGATACCAACAAAGTCGTGATACATATCCTCGCGTCCACTCGCAGCAGCTCAAGAATCTGGATAGCAGTCAGTCAAAAAGGCCATCATCTCCGCAGCGTCTTTCGACACATAAAAGCGCACCATCTTTTCGTTGAAGTCATTCGCGCGCTGCGCCGGCACGCTGATCGCGTCCAGACCATTTGACATCAGCACGCCGTTCATCATGAAGCGCGAAGTACGCTTGTTGCCATCGAAGAAAAACTGCTGCAATGCGCCGAACAGAAAGAACGCGCAGCCGCGTTCGTAAGCGTCGGGTACCTGTTCGACAAGAGCTCGCGTTCCCGCGGCGAATACACGATTCAACTCGGGCGCGCCTGGAACCGTCGGCAGCGGCGTATAACGCCCCTTCTCGCCGAGGCCGACGTCAGGCGTATAGTGCACCTCTTCTCCTTCGCCACGAAACACGCCCCATTCGAGCGCTTCGTTACGCGCGACGATGCGATGCAAGTTACAAAACGTGAGTTTGTCCAGTGCGAAGCGCCCATTCTGGACAAGCGAAAGCAGATGCTTCGAACTTTCGGCCAGATTCAACACCTGCTCCTGATCCGAAACCTTGCGGCCACCTACCGTCACGCCGTCGAGCAATGTCTTGACTTCCGGGTACGTGAACGGATTTCCCTCCAGTACGCTCGCATCCCACACGAATTCCGGCAGCATTCGATGAAAGCGGAAGCAGACGCGCTTGATCGAGTGCGTCGGCAGATCGCGAGGAACGGCGGCCCTATCCCACTGGAATCCAAGGTCTGTAAAAAGCGTCATGTCGGTGATGTCGAATGAAGCGCGTCGAGTTCAGCAAACACGCTTTCCATACAAGAGTAGCTGCAGAATATACGAATTAGTGCCACGTCCGAACCGCAATTGCGCGCCTGACCTCACTCATTCCGGCAACAACGTAGTCAACACCTTAACCGTCCGCGCCGTCGCCCCGCGATGGCGCGCAGCGAACGCCGATGCCGCCGCGCCCATCGCCGCACGGCGCGGCTTGTCCTCGAACAGCTCGCGCAGCACGCGTGCGAGACCGGCGGGATCGTCGACCTGCACGCATGCGCCCGCCGCGACGGCATCGGCTGTCGCCTGCGTGAAGTTGAACACGTGCGGCCCGATCAGCACGGGCACGCCGACGCCGCAAGCCTCGATCAGATTCTGCCCGCCCAGCGGCAACAGGCTGCCGCCGATGAACGCCACATCCGACGCCGCATAGTAAGCGCCCAGCTCGCCCATCGAATCACCGAGCAGCACCTTGACGTCGCGCGGCAAGTTTTTCGCGGCGCCCTGACCCGCAGCCACTGCGCCCGCAGGCGCCCACTCCGAACGGCGCACGCAACGCAAGCCTTTCTTCTCGACGAGCGCCGCCACTTCATTGAAACGCTGCGGATGACGCGGCACGAGAACCAGCAGCGCATCGTCGATAGCGAGCGCGTCGAGCGCCTGCAACACCAGTTCCTCTTCACCCTCGCGCGTGCTCGCCGCGACCCACACGGGACGCGTGCCGATGGCCGCGCGCCACGCATGTCCGCGCGCCGCGAGTTCGGGCGGCGTGTTCATGTCGAACTTCAGATTGCCGAGCACGGCCACGTTGCGCGCGCCCAGAGCGGAGAGCCGCGTCGCATCCGACGGACTCTGCGCGAGCACGCGCGCAAAGCCGCCGAACACGCCGCGCGTCGCGTTGCCGAACTTCGCCGCGCGACGGTACGACCGCTCCGACATCCGCGCGTTCGTCAGCACGAGCGGCACGTCCGCGCGACGGCATTCGTCGATCAGCGTCGGCCAGACTTCCGTTTCCATCACGAGACCGACGGAGGGCCGCCAGGCCTTCAGAAAACGCCGCACGGCATGCGGCATGTCATACGGCAGATAGCAGCGCAGCACGCGGTCGCCGAAGATCTGCACGCCCGTCGCGCGGCCGCTCGGCGTCATGTGCGTGAGCAGGATGCGCGCGTCGGGCCGCGCCTTGATGAGCGCGTCGATCAGCGGCTGCGCCGCGCGCGTCTCGCCCACGGACACGGCATGGACCCAGATCAGCGGTGTATCGTCTTCGGGCACGCGACCGCGCGCATAGCCGAAGCGCTCGCCGATATGCTCGCGATAGCCGCGCTCCTTGCGCGACCGGATCAAGAGCCGCAACACCGCCAGCGGCGCGATCAGCCACCACAGCGCGTTATAGACGACCCTCAGCATCGGGCTTCCACGCGCGGCGTCGCGGGCGTCATGAGCATCGCCGTGCACGTGGCGCCCGGCATCGGGTGAACGAGAGCAAGCGCGTCGTTCAAACCAGCGCCCTGCCCTTCAGGCGTTCGAGGATGCCGAGCGGCGCGCATTCCGGCTGCGCCATCGACTTGACGGGCAGGAAGAATGTCTGCTCCATCATGAACTGGCCGGACATCACCGCATGCGATGTCTGGTCCGAGAAGCACACCCACACGCTGCCTGGCGGAAACGGCATCGTCTCTTGCCGCGACGACTTCTGATAATCGAGATCGGCTTTCATCCCGTCGTGCAGATTCAGCATCAGATGGTCGTACTCGCTGCGCGGCGACTTCGTCACGTGCACCAGATTCAGCAGCCACGCGGAGCCCGGCATCTGCGGCCTGATGCGCGGCAGGAAGCGTTTCGCCATGTCCTCGAAGGGCTCGCCCACGCGCCACACGCGCGGCGTGCCGTTCGGATTGACGTTCGTGAACACGCGCAGGATGCGCTCGCCATAGTTGGGACGGGACGGGAAAGCATCGACGTGCAGGCGGCTGTCGTCCTTGCGCCACGACGTCTGACGCGTTTCCACCTGATGCAAACGCAGGCTCGTCGGCGCGACGCGCAGCTTGCCGATGTACTCGGGAAAGAGTCCGTCGACGAGCGTTCGCGCATTCGACTGGTAGCGCGCAATCAGCGCGCGCACGGCCGACTGCGTGACGGCGTCACCGAGCACGCCATGCAGCGCGCCGCCGTTCGGTTCGAGGCTGATGTTCTTGCGCTTCGGATCGGCGAGCGCGGGATCGAGCAACGCGCGCTCGCCGCCGTCGATCGCAAAAGCGAGGTTCGGGAAATACAACACCTTGCCGCGCTCGACGCCGGCGAGCAGCGTCTCGCGCGGCACGGACAGGTTCTTGCCATGCCAGTCGGCGCTTGCTACTTCGATGATCTGGGATTCGCTCATGATCGCCTTTTCAAAGCGGATGGAACCGGGCGGGCGCAACGACTAGGCACCGGGGCCGCGCCGTGTGCCCACGCCCTTCCTGCTGCGCATCGCGGCATCCGGCTGCCATGCGGGATACACGCATGGAACGCAGGACACATCAACGGAAACGGCACGCGGCCATCACGCATCGCCGCGCCGCATCAGAGCAGGCCGAACCCGGCCAGCGCGGATTTCACCTGCTGCAGCGTCGGCGGTTGGCCCGCCGTACCGAGATTCACGACGTTCGGCGACCAGTAGCCGCCCGTACGCCATGAAGTGGCGAAATTGTACAACTCGACCGTC
This sequence comes from Paraburkholderia diazotrophica, assembly GCF_900108945.1. Classification (GTDB taxonomy): domain Bacteria; phylum Pseudomonadota; class Gammaproteobacteria; order Burkholderiales; family Burkholderiaceae; genus Paraburkholderia; species Paraburkholderia diazotrophica. Next base: position 353,427 of record NZ_FNYE01000004.1, read on the forward strand.
GGCCGCTTCAGCGCGGCTGCGATGTGAACGAGACCTGTATCAACCCCGACTGTCGCGGCGGCGCCCTCGATCAGACCGACCACGGCCGGCAGCGACAGTTTCGGTGGCACGATCGCGGCCGCGCCGAACTCTTTCGCGAGACGCTCGCTCGTCGCGCGCTCGTCGTCGCTGCCCCACGGCAAAACGATCGAGGCGCCGCGCCGCACCAACGATTGCCCGAGCTCGATCCACGCGTTATCGGGCCATTGCTTGTCGGCGCGTGACGTCGCATGCACGAACACCACATACGGCACGGGCAGATTCAGTTGCGCTTCGGAGAGCGCGAGCGCCGCACGGCGCGTGTCGAGGCCGAAGTCGATGTCGTCGGTGGCCCGCGGCGCGGGGTCATCGAGCGCTGCGGCCACCAGTTGCCGCGTGCGTTCGACGACATGCGTGCGCGGCTCGATCGGCACGCGCCGGTCGTAGAAAAAACGCACGGGCCACTCGAAGCCCGCGCCGTCCGTGCGATTGCCGAGGCCGACGAGCGGCCCGCGCGCCATCTTCGCGACCCACGCGGTCTTGATGAGCCCCTGGCAGTCGATCACGAGATCGTAATTCCCGGCGGCGAGCGCGCGGCGGAATGCGCCGATCTCGCGCCAGTTGTCGATGGAGAGAATGCGCTTGCGCCACCGCCGCAGCGATACCGGGATCGCGCGCCGCACGCCGTGCACCAGTTCCACCAGCTTGACGAAGCTCTCTTCGACGAGCCAGTCGATCTGCGCGTCGGGATGGCGACGGCGAATGTCGGCGATGACGGGCATGTTGTGAACGACGTCGCCCAGCGACGACACTCTCACGATCAGTATCTTTTGCGCGCTCAAGAAAGGGAAAACGCCGGCTGATCCGGCGTCAGGGTGCGTGGAAAGGACGCAATTTTAGCGCGCCCGACGTAAATGGCATGAAAAAACGCGGCGCGGTAAGCATACCTTGCGCCGCGTCGGGTTTTGTCGCTCTGGCCGGCTATGCGCGGGCACGGCACATAGCCGCACCCGCCATTCGCCGAGGATCAGAACGGCAGTTTCGCGTCCGCTTTCTCCGCGAGGATCACGCGGCGGAAGTCTTCCTGGATGCGTTTGAGCGCCGCATCGTTGTCGGCCTCGAAGCGCATCACGACGACGGGCGTCGTGTTCGACGAACGCGCGAGGCCGAAGCCGTCCGGGTACTCCACACGCAGACCGTCGATCGTCACGACCTGATCGGCTTGCGGGAACGTCGCGCTCTTCTGCAGACGCGCGATCAGCTCGAAGTTCTCGCCTTCCTGCAGCTTCAGTTGCAGTTCCGGCGTCGAGTGCGAGTTCGGCAGGCCGTTGAGCAGCTTGCTCGGGTCCTGCACGCGCGCGAGGATTTCGAGCAGACGCGCGCCCGTGTACAGGCCGTCGTCGAAGCCATACCAGCGGTCCTTGAAGAACACGTGGCCGCTCATTTCGCCCGCGAGCGGCGCGCCCGTTTCGCGCAGCTTGGCCTTCACGAGCGAGTGGCCCGTCTTCCACATCAGCGGCTCGCCGCCCTTGTCCTTCACCCACTTCGCGAGATTGCGCGTGCACTTCACGTCATAGATGATCTGCGCGCCCTTGTTGCGCGACAGCACTTCTTCGGCGAAGAGCATCAGCTGGCGGTCCGGATAGATGATCTGGCCGTCCTTCGTGACGACGCCCAGGCGGTCGCCGTCGCCGTCGAATGCGAAGCCGATTTCGGCATCCGTTTCCTTCAGCGCACGGATCACGTCCTGCAGATTCTCCGGGTGTGCCGGGTCCGGATGATGATTCGGGAAGTTGCCGTCGATGTCCGTGAACAGCTCGACCAGTTCGCAGCCGAGCGCCTTGAAGAGGCGCGGCGCGAGACCGCCCGCTACGCCGTTGCCCGTATCGACGACGATCTTCAGCGGCCGCGCGAGCTCGATGTCGCTGACGATGCGTTCGACGTACGCATCGGCGATGTCGTAGTCCTGATAGCTGCCGCTCCCGCTCTCGAAGCGGTTATCGGTGATGCGCTTATAGAGCGCCTGGATCTGGTCGCCGTAGATGGCCGCGCCGCGCAACACCATCTTGAAGCCGTTGTAGTCGGGCGGATTGTGGCTGCCCGTCACGACGATGCAGGAATCGACACGGCGTTCGCCGCCCGCGAGGCTGAGCGGAACACTCGCCGCGAAGTAACCGACGGGCGTGGGCACCATGCCGATGTTGACCACATCGACACCCGCCGCGCGCAGGCCATCGGACAGCGCCTGAATCAATTCGGGGCCCGAGAGACGGCCATCACGCGCGACGACGACGGCATCGCCGCCCTGCGCGCGCACTTCGCTGCCGAAGGCACGGCCAATCGAACGGGCGGTCTCGGCATCCAGCGTCTTGCCGATCACTCCGCGGATGTCATATGCCTTGAATATGGATTGCGAGATCATGGATTGGCTCACTTACGTGCAATGGAAATATGTTCGACACGGCGTGGTCATGGCGCTGTGCCTTGCCGGAAGCGGTCCGGATACAACTTATAATTGCGCTTTTCAGCGACGCGTCACTGCTCCATTCTAATGCCTGGATGCGCCGCGCTCACCTGATTGCCGCATCGCACGGTCGACTGGGGACGCCAAAATACCGACAATTCGCACCATTCGAGCCCGCAGACGGACGCCATGACGATGTCAGTGCTTAAGCGTTTTGCGGATTCCGACGTCAGACGCGCTGACGCGAGCCTCTTTTCAGGTGGGTCTGCACGCGCGAGGCAAGCGTCACCGCCTATCGGCCTGTGGTGATCCGCTTCTGTGTTTGGGCGCGGACAAATCACGTGCATCCTGCTAGCCAAATACATCTGTCATCCGACCTTGCACTGGAAGTCGACGTTCTTCGCTACGAGGTCGCACACGGTGGGTCGCGCCGCCCGAAAAAAGCGCTTGACGTGCCCGATGCGATTGACATTTAATCAGCGCACCGTTCGCTCACGTCACGAGCATCGACCTATCCAGCCTCTTTTTGGGGGTTTGGGGGCGTTTTTGCCCAAAAAGGTGAAATGCTGCTCAAGGAAGTCGGCATTCACTCTTGCCTGGTTCTCTTCAAGCCTTCATTTTTGTTGTGCCTGCCTTCCGTTTGGATCCCTCGACCGGAATGGGAATTAGCACGCACCCACTGAAATAGATGCAGCCGCCAACGGCAAAGAAGCAGCCGATGCCCGAGACAGTACCCAGGAGCTCGGCAGCTTCATGCAGCCCCTCGCTGTAGATCCAGCCCGACAACGTGGGTCAGCAACGCGTCGAGAGGGACTAAACCGATTCAACATGTGAAAAGAGACGTGTTTTTGGGTAGCTTTTCGAGGCACGATGCGTGAATGCGTGATTTGATTTGCAACTACAAAACACTGTGCTAACGTAGCGCCTGTTATAGCGTCGCTGACGCATCGAAAGAACGCCTCGGGCACGGCTCCCGTAGTCCGTCTGGCGAAAACATCTTCCTGGCTGCACTCGCAGCACACCACCATGAAACGCACGCGGCTTGATCTGCGCGTGCTCCCTGCTTGCGCTCGCAACGAGCGCGGATCCTTCACGCACATTCTCTTCATCTGCTCAACGGTCGTGCGGTTTTTCGCGCGGATGCACTTTCGCGCGAGAGCAGCACACGTCACTTCTGCCTGTGAGAAGGGGCCTATCCGAAGGCATGCGTTGCTTCCCGGTGCGACCGGGATCATCCGCATGCCCCGATTGTCCGCTTGCGGACAATAGGCTTCGGTTGCCTCTTGAAACGATCGACCTCATCGATCGCTTCGGTCTGCGACGCGCCGCTCTGGCGACATCAATCCTTTCACGCCATCAAGCGCGGTCCCGGTGTGACGTACTCACCCGAGAATCCGCCCACCTCGTGCCCGCCCTCACGCGAGCCGTCATTGCCCACGTGCTGCATGCACGCGAATACGGTTGAACATCGAACGCGCCGCCATGCGACGCGCGGTCTTCAATCCGCTCCGGGCTCTCTCTTCCAAGTGCGCAGACCTTTCCACCGGTGCCAGCCGGGGACCCTCAGCTAAACCGCCTCTGCCCATCTTCTTGTACTCCCGCATGCCAGCAGATCAACGTCGCACCCTCGTTGAACCTGCCCGTTTCACTCACGTGTCCTCTTTGGACATACGGCCATCGCAACCGATGGCAACTGGGTGCCCTCATTCGCGCTCCCCGCCCGCGCATGAGGTCAAGGTACAGGCGGAACAACCAGCCACAGGAAAGGAGTGCTATGGGTCGGCGATCAAGAGGCGTTAACCATGCCGCACAGATGAGCCGCGAAGCCGGCGGAAGCAAAGATTCGCAGAAACATCGTCGCTTGCACTGGAGCGAGTTTTCGCGTTTCGCGGCCCGGATTGGTCACACGCTGGAAGCAGTCAACGAAGCGGAAGACTGGATGCTCGAGTTTTTTGTCCAGTTTCTGGTTGCGGGGGCGATGAAGCCTGGCACGCTCGCAAACTATCGGGCGTCGCTCTCAGTGATACAGGATACGGCCGGACAGGATATGTCCCGCTCAATCCGCAGCCGGACTCTCCAACTTGAGCGACGGGACCGGCATGGCAAGCACCGTGCTCGCACGCCGCAGGAGTTCAGCGAACTGCTCGCAGCGGCACAAAAGCTCGATGACGGTGTCGTGCACGTGATTCGCCTGATGCGTTGGCTGGGACTTCGTATGCGCGAAGCACTCATGTGCGGCAAGTCGCTGGAAACCTGGCGAGATCTGATCCTGCAGGGAAATCGACGCCTGCCCATCGAACGCGGCGCCAAGAACGGACGTCCGCGTCGCACGGAAGTGCTTGTGGATCACATCGAGGAAACGCTCGATGCGATCAACGCAGCGCTGGCGTTCTGCCGCAGTCGCGACTTTGAACTGATCACCGGCTGCAACGATGACCTCAAAAGCGCAAAGGCCCGCCTGAAGTCTCGCTTCGACCAGTTGCCGATGCGCAAGGAGCTCGGAAGTCACAGCCTGAGATTTACCTATGCGGTCGATTTTGCCAATGCCGCACTCGATCGCGGAATGCCGCCCGTCGAGGTACTGACCGAACTGTCGGACCGCCTTGGGCACGGTCCGTCACGCGGGAAGATGATCCTCGATGTTTACTGTTGGCAGATCCGGCACCGGTTTCCCGAAAAGATCCAGTTACCCAGCGACTTCGTACCTTTAAAGAAAACAAACAAAAGAAACCGCTCGTTGCCCGCAATGGCCAGCGCCGGCGACCTCCAGCTGGACAACGGCGCCGAACATACGCGTCGACGGCCGGCGCGCGGAGGCCGTGCTCAGGCGAATCATGCGAGGTTTCAGCGTGAGCGCAATTTTCAATAATTAGCATTACAAATCGACTAACCCCGCCCACTACGTTCCATCTGTCTAAAGGAGGTAATCAAGAAGTGTTGGAATCCAGACTCTCAGAGGAAGCGCGCATTGCGCTATCCCGGTACAGCAGCGACAAAGCAGCCCGGACACTGGTGCCTTTATGGCTCCAGTTCGAAGCTTTTTTGCAATCGCGCGGCACGTTGCCATCTTCCATCCCCGGCATTCCGGAGGAATCGCTTCGCGCCTACGCGACGTTTCTCGACTACGGGGATCGGCATGTCGATGACGCTCTGATCGCCCTGAGCGCCGTCCTTCTCGTGTGCCTGCACGCGAACTACAACGCCAGGATCTTGCGCTCCATCGTGATCCCGCGCATTCGTCGCCCCGTCCAGAATCGCCAATGGGATGCATTCCGCTTACGAACGTATCAACCGCTCGAATACTCGCAACTCGCCCGAAGTCGCAGACGTCGGGCCAGGCACGAGGCGTGTGCCAGCGATGCAGCTCGCAACGAAGACGCCGTCACGTAAGAAGCAACGCGCTTGACCATTCGATACTTCACTAACTAATCACTCTTTCAGGAACGACAATGACCCATCTGATTGTGGCTCACTTTCAAAGCTCAAACAGCGCGGCGCAAGCATCGGCCGCACAAATCCTTCACGCACAGACGGGAGGCCTACTCCTGAAACCGGGCACGCTTGACGGACAGGGAGAACACGTGAACAACAGCCAGCGTCTGACAGAAAACGAAAATGCGCTTCAGGATCACTACTGCACGATGATGACTTCCCCGCGCGGAGGCATCATCGACGTCTCGATCGAGCATCTGAATGCCATGATCGCGTTTATCCAGTTGAGGCGTCACGTTCTTACCGAACTGAAAACGATCATTGTCTCGGTGTCCCCGGATACTGCGTCACAGCAGGCCGCCGTAGAAACGCTGACGGCGATTTGCGCTGCAGGCGTGGCGCCGGCCTGCATCCGGATTCTCGCTACCGACGTCCCGGCAGATGCCCAGGTTGACGACGCCTACCCGTCAATTGTTGAATACGCCCGTGAAGCCCAGATTGCGGTAACGCCTGATGCTGTGCTCCCGGTATCAACATCTTTCGCGAAGGCTCAACAATTCAAGATGCCGATCGCCGCTGTCCTGAACCGCGCGGTCGATTTCGAAACGGAACTGACCTCGGCGCGGGTCAATGGTGCGCCTGAGAAGATCATGTATGCGCTCGCTCATAAGGTAATTGCCCAGCGCGATCTGCTGGGCACCGCCGATACGTTCAAACGCGTCGCTGGCACATTGGGACTGCCGTGCATTTCGCAGGATGAATGGCGTGCCGAATGCGCGCCCGGTACGAACCGTAAGCGCGCGAGGACAGTGGCGCTCGACTAAGTGCTCTTTAATACGGCCGCCTGGTAACGAAGTCACTGCAAGGCGGATCAACGGCCCTCTTTTACTCAAGGTCCGTTGATCCGCGCGGTTACTCATGAATACCCGAATGCCTCCCACCCTGGCTAGCGCACTCGCCTGGTTCGTCTGATCTAACTAGCAACTGACCAGATCGGCGTGAGCAAAGCCCTTGGAGTAGTCGAGCACAGAAATCACGGCCGGAGTTACACGAAATACGCACACGTCCGCCGATGTCGGCATTGGCACTGGCATTGATATCTGCTTCGGATACTTCGCCATGAGCAGGCGTAACGCCTTCTCCGCTTCGGCCTGATCGACCACAGCTTCTGCGTGCGCTGCCATCGACAGTCCCGTAATGTCCATTACCTGTGCCGTGTCGTGATCGATTGTCAGCGACACCCGATCGTCGCGCAACAGATTCGCCGCCTTCTGGCTGTCTGGGCCACAGAGGAAATAAAGCGTGAGGCCGTCGTTCGCATATCCCACCGTCGTCGCCTGCGGCCAACCGTCTGGCCTAAGGGTGGCAATCGTCATGATCCGGTGCTGGTCCAGAAGCGTTAAGATCTTGCGCCTGATCTTTTCGTCCATCTACCGCCTCCATAAAGTCGCATTAAAGTGCCTCAGGCGTGCTTCGCGCCGCCGGTGTCTGGCGACGTTACCTCCGCGCGCCCGTAGCCCGGCCGTGGAGGCAATGCGCACCTCTGCTCTCGAGCGCCAACCGATACCGCCACATGTTTAATATCGACGTCTTGCTCGGGGCTCCAATTGACGTTGGTCAAATTGTGCGGTCGAAGCGCAGTCACAATGAAGTCTTATCGCCAGCACGGCCCTCCGGATCACTTCGAGGCACTTTGCAGGCAGATCGCTCTATATGCGCAGGCGACCTGCCAGGGGAGGTCCCGTTAGTGCACACACTACGGGGAAAGTCGGGGAGGTTGTGAGCTTGCTGTCGTGCCAGGAAGAGCTTATGAGGCACATGCGTATGATCGTGACTCACTACGGTGGACCCGATGCACTCAGGGTGATTGAGGAGGAGTGCCCTGAGCCGAAGGATGGCGAGGTGCGGGTCAAAGTCCTGACTGCCGGCGTCAGCTTGCCCGACCTCATGATGCGCGAGGGCATCCATCCCGAAACGCCGCGGGTGCCTTTTACGCCGGGGTGGGACCTGGTTGGCGTAGTGGATCGGATCGGCAACGGCGTCTGGGGAATCGAATCCGGCCAGATCATCGCCGCGCTGCCGATCAGTGGTGCATACGCGCAGTATATGTGCCTGCCTTATCGCGAACTGATTCCCTTGCCCCCTGGGTTGGATGCTGCCGAAGCTGTCAGCCTCGTACTGAACTATGTCACGGCTTACCAGATGCTGCATCGTTCTGCAAAGGTCAAAGCTGGCCAGCGTGTATTGATCCACGGCGCGGCGGGCGGTGTCGGCTCGGCCCTTCTGGAACTTGGACGCCTCGCCGGACTGGAGATGTACGGTACCTGCTCATCGCACGGAGCGTCTGTCGTGTCCGACCTGGGCGGTATCCCGATTGACTATCGACAGTCCGATTTTGTCGACGAAATCCACCGGCTCACAAAAGACGGCGTAGACGTCGTCTTTGATGGGCTTGGCGGTTACCACATCTGGCGTTCCCGCGAGGCTCTTCGTCATGGCGGAACAGTCGTCGCATTTGGGCTGACTACGTCCCTACGCGGAGGGCGATTGGCTTCAGGTCGTCCGGGCGGTCGTCATCGCTTTCGTGCGATCGCCATTTTCGGTTTGTACATTGCGGGCGGCTGGCTTTTTCCAGGCCGGAAACGGGTGATTCCCTACAGCATCCAGTGGCTTAAACGGCTGAAACCGGAACAATTCCGGCAGGATCTGATTGCCCTGCTTGAACTTCTGCAACAGAGGAAGATAAAGCCACTAATCGCACAACGCATTCCCCTTGTCGAGGCACGGCGCGCGCACGAACTGTTGGGCGATGGAGGTGTGACAGGCAAAATCGTGCTCGTGTGCGATGAATCCGGTTCTCAGCAGCAAAAAGGAGAAGGGTCATAGCATATGGCAGGCAGTACGTGAGCCTTTGCCATGTTGAGCCTTGCACGCGCATCTTGAATGAGTTCAACGACGGAGGAGCGACTTCCGTCGGACGTGGGAACATCAACGGCGGCGCTCTGTCGGCTCTCGTCGGAGCGGGTTCGCCAGCTTCGGACTTCGGCTAGCGTCCCCGGTTCGCCATTCGCATGTCACGAGGTTCCAGATTTGGGACTGCAGATCGGAGCCGACTGGCGGGTGATTGGCAGAAACGTTCAGGTCGCTTGGAGTTTGGCCATCCCTGCCCGCGCTGAATGTTGACATGCCGTAGCCAATGCAGGATTGTCGAAGACCCAGTTGGCGTGCCACTTTCCCCGGTTCATGCAACGCTGAACATGCATCCTGTGTTCGCTCGGATTTCGTGCGACCTTCCTATGGTGTCGCCCTGCATTACAAACCCGGCAGGCTGCAACGATGTTCCGCTGGCAATCCGTCCCACCATCAGCCCGAGCACAAAGATGCTCGGCTGTGCATTGCAGTTGCAACGCTTGACGGCGCGAAAGTTTGTACATTTCAATGAACGGCCCTGCGTTGCCGTTCCACATTGGACATCCGCAATAGAAGCAGAGACCGGATTGACGATTGAAAGCGCGAGCGCGGTGTTGCGCGATTGACGAGGGCATAAGCGACTCCTGATTTCAGGAAGATTTCGGGAAACTTCGAAACCCGCTCGCCCTCAAGGCATGCACGGGAACCAGCCGACTCTGTCGCACTGGCACCACGTCAACTCTTCAAGAGACTGACGCACCGACTTTAGGTCTGCAGCAGTTCATGGAAGCGCTGCGGCACCTGGGCATGCAGATCGTCGTCAAGCCGATCCAGAAGTAAATCGCGCCAACGAAGTCGTCGGGTTGCCGCCCAACACATAGCCATGCGGTGCAACGACAGAGCGTGTCGACGCTCTGTGGCTGGAGCATTTTGGCCAAGGGGAAGCGCTGCCGTAAGGAGGTTAGTCGAAGACTGTCCGCCGTCTCCTCAGGGCGGACAGTCTCGCTACTGCGTTGGGGCGCTGCGCAGACAGGTGCGCATCCTGTCTACTTGAACAGCCGGTGCCAAGCTTGCCGATTGCTTGGGTTCGGGGAGGAACATCCCTATCGGGTAATCCTCACATGAGCATCAATCGTCACATGCGGTACCGGCTCGTTGGAACCAGTACTGGTGATCGCATCATGGTGCATGTCGTGCCAGATGGTGTTCGCCTTTCCCAGGAGCGTGTCCGCCTTCACGACCGCCGTAGCAATCACAGAGAGGATAGTCAAAATCCAGACTATCACCCTCAGGACCTTCAAAATGGTCCGAAAAACCGCTTCTGCTTTCAGAAACGACCCGCCTTTACTTTTCCGCTTCTGGTGCATCTGTACCTCCTGCGGGCTGGGGGTGGCTGCGTGCTCCCGCCCGGATGAGCACCCAGGGGTTGCTATAGCAACTCCCGACTGCCCACCCGACCCACCTACCCGCCAGGGAGGTAGCGATCAAAAGGGTTTGGAGGCCTTTTTGATCAACTTTTTAAAGTTATCACGCTCTCTGTTTGCGGCGATCCAGCCGCAACGATGAAGCGCTTTGAGCGCTATATGCCATTGCGCATATTGCAGAGCCTCTCCTTGCGACTTTCCTTTAGGGCGTGCAAGAAAAAAGAGCCTTCGTTCGACGTCGTCGAGACTAGTGTCGTCACGGCGCCGGTCGTAGGCTGCGCCGCGCGCGTCGATGCGTGATTGGCCGCGGCATTCTGAGCGTGCCACCGTTTTAGGTACGCGGTGATGCCCTGGCGCAGAACGTATGGTTACCGATCGTCATGCCGATGCTGGCCGCGAGCGGGGGCCGGCGTACCATCGCGTAGGCGTTCGCCTGATGGCACCGGCGTCGTGCTCAGCTGTCCGGTACCGCTCGCGATCGTGCGGGACAGCGGCCCCTTCGGATCACACGGGCGACGCCGGTGCCGTCCAGGTGCTCCAGGCAGATACACCTCGAGCGTGTGGCGACACGGCATCGCGTGGGCCTTGCCGCCCTTTTCGCGCAGACTCACCCACAGGCGCCGCTGCTGCACATAGACATGCTCCGCGCGCATCGCGAGCACCGCGCCACCCGCGCGAACGAAAACACCATCAGTGCGATCAGCGCGAGCCCCACCTGCGCGCTTACATCGACGATGTCGAGCAGCTGGCGCGCCTCGGCCGCATCGTACAGGTGACGGATAGCGGCAAGTCGCTGCTTGACGGTCGGCGCTGGCCCACGTGAGCCGCTTACGAAGCGCCGATGCCGTCGCGCATGGCCTGCGCGCGCAGGCCGCGCCCCCGGTTCGAATCGCGCATCCGGATCGATGATTCTCGCCCGTCGAGGCTGCGGTTTCCCGTCTCGCGGCCGTTCGCAATCAAGGAAATTGGGAAGGCCGGCTGCCGCACCGGATGGTGGGGACTCACCGGCGGATCGCTTTTGACGATCTGGTGAAGTACGCCAATGCCATGCGCGAGAAACAGGCTGCTGCGCTCGAACGCATGGCTGACAACGCCCGCAAACTGGGGCTGCACTACTGATCGCAGGCAACGCCCGTTATACCGCGCTGCCGGACGCGTGCGTCTTCTATCCGTTGCGATGACTGACGCGCTGATGGGAAGAATCTGCAACTGTGTCCGGTTCCGCAGGTACCGGTTAGTTGTCGTGGTATGGACAGTCGGCGACGTCCAGTGTCGAAGCGGCCGTAAGGTGAATCATCGACGTCCATAGTGCAATCCTCCCTTCGAGGGACTCCATGCATAATTTGTCCATGCCTGTCCCGTCAACGACGTGGGATTGGCGTCAGATTTGAGGGAAGTTTAGCTTCCAGTTCAGCGACGCGATCACTCAACTCGAGGATCTTTGCATTGGCTTCGTTGAGCAG
>NZ_FNYE01000066.1 GCF_900108945.1 Paraburkholderia diazotrophica
GGCAGCGGTTCCGGGCTACGCCCTCCACCGCTGCCGCAACGCCAGTACTCTCATCCTGATTGACGCGCTGCTCTCATCTTGTTTGACGCGCGGCAGACTGGACCGACCGAGGGAAGTCCAAGAGAGCGTAGATACCGGTTTGGCAGTGCGAGACGCCGCGCAGGCCGAGGTAAGCCCAACCGCCTTCACCACACACCTGCCAGATCTACCAACCAGCCCTTGATGGTTGTGGACTTCCCGATCATTTGCTCGCTCGTCCGGCTGGGTAGGCCTCGTATCTGGTTTCTGTTCGTCAGGTCGTGGCTTTGCTACACGCTTCCTTCAGACCCCGCCTCGCGACGACGCCCTTGCGTTTCGCTAGCCCTTCGCCACCATCAGGCTGGGCAGGGGACTTTCACCCCGAAGCTGTTGCGCATGCTCGGCACACAAAAAAGCCCGCGCGTCTATCGACGCACGGGCTCGTTACCAGGAAACTGAATCAACGTGAAAAGCGAGGCGGAACTGATCGCCGCTAGCAAGCGTTGCGCGCAGAGTCGCCGACGCCATCCAGCGGTTCATTTCAGCCGTACAGTTCGCAATCGTATTGGAGACTCCCGCCTGTCGTGCTTTCATTCACGCAGCGAAGTCGGCCGCCATCGAGTCCACACTGGCCACCCAGTCATACATCTTCACGCGCTCCAGCGCTTGTCCCTTCACACCGAACAGATGAAGCTTTGCGCCGAGCGGAAGATGACCTTCCAGGCCTTCGAGAATCGCGAGCAGGCCGTGATGCGGATCAGTAAGATGCCGCCGACAGACCGAACCGAGTCCGATAAGCGCTGGCGGTGAAACCCACGGCATCCAACGCTCCCACACGTGCATCATCAGGTCGATGCTCCGGCGGTAATCGCCAACCGACCAGCCCTGCGCCACTGGTACGGGGATACGAACCATGTTCTGTACGGCATTCGCATTCATTGTCCGGGCCAGCTGCTCCTGCCACGCATACACGACGCGAAGCATGCCTTCGAGCAGCGTCGCCGTCGCGTTCACCCGATAGTCGATCGCCTGCTGATCGACGGCCAGCTCCGGCTCACAGCAAAGGTCGGGTTGCGCGACCCATGCCGCCCCGGAGAACGAGGCCAGTTCAACAAACTGTTCCATCGTCCACGGATAGACGCCGGCAATTCCGGACTGCTGACCCTTCGACTGGAACAGCTTCATTGCGGTAAAGCCCGCGCTGTCCAGCGCAAAATCGACCTCCGTCAGATCGGTTGCTTGAGGAATTCGGAAGCGTCCTGCCTTCGGGTTCCAGAAGGCAGACGCGGACACCATACCGGCGAATCCCTCATTGAAGGCATGAAACGCCAGCTTGCCGCCACTATGCGGAATCCCGCCGCGGATCAACAGGCCGTCATCGACGTGCGCATTGAGTTGCGACATGGGCATTCGGCTGACGTGTGATTCACGTTGCATAAACGTGCTCCAGTACAAGCGCGGAGCAGCCCATGCGGGCCGCCCCGCATGGGTGAGAAAGAAGACCGCTTACGCGGCCAACGGAAAGAGATGCATCTGTTGCCCTTCGATGCCGCGCATCTGCGCGTCACTGATGGCGTTGTCGACAAGGTGCCGATCGAGCTCGGCCGGTGTGAGATTCAGCCGCTCAGCGAGACGCGCGAAATACTGCCCGCGCGTGGCAATGTCCTGATAGCGTTGTGACGCGCCAACAGGAAGCGTCAGCATCGTCTCGTTGAGCCAGAAACGTGCTGATTCGATTGCCGCATACCCTTGAACTCGCGCATACCACGCGTGATCAAATGCGCAGGTTACGAACTCACACGCCCGCGAAGCATCCACGTCGAGTTGATCGCTCTCCTCGAAGTAGACGGTGCGTTCGCCGCTCGTCGTCTGCGCATACGCGGATAGCCGTTCCGGATGTCGATACGGATTCCACTGTTCGGCCGCATAGTCGCGCAACCCGTCGGTCGGTGCTTCTGCATCAAAGCCGCCGACCCGATACCAGCCATGCAATGGAATCGGGACTTTCGGGAATACCTCTACCTGTGGGACGCGATAGCGAAACCCGAGGCGATGCACTTCAAACCAGATGGATATTGCTGGAAACGCGTGCGGCGCGTAGTGATGCATCGACAGCATGAAATCGATCGCCACCAGTTGGGCGGGTGTGATCATTTCAAACTGTATCTCGCACAGCTCGCGATTTTCAGGTGTGTCAGGGATGCGACCGCTCGCGAGATCCGCATCGTGCTGCTCGGCGCGCTCCACTTCGAGTGCGTCGAGCGTCAGCAGGTACCGCAGCAGATTGATCCGCTCCTTGTACGAAAGCACATCAGGCTGAACCCGGATATAGCCGTTGTCGCTCAACGAGCGCCCCACCAGCTCGCGCCGGTCGAGATCCCATTGCGTCGCGAGCAGATAGTTCCGGAAATCGTTCAGGCCGGACATATACGCGTACTCCGGCTCGCGGACCATCGATTCGAGCGAGCGATCTCGCTCGCCCGCCACGCAGCAGAAAACGCAGCCAAACCGACTCCCGCACGCAGCACGCTGACCGTCCTCGCCGAGCACGACACCGCACATCCCATCGTTGGCCGCACGGTACAGATCCGAGAGGCGTTCGATGGTCCGTTGCGAGAAGGCACATGGGAAAGGCCGCTTCGCTTCATCAGCGAAGAGTGTGAGCATCGTCCAGACGTCGTCAGTGGTCCAGTCACACAGCGGTGACACGGCGAGCGCGCCGCGTGTATCGCGTACAGCCGCGTTTGCACTTTCACCGCGTTTGATCATGGCCGCGCCGCGGGCCGCGCTTTCGGCGAGCCTGGTACCCACGACGTTAATGATTTCCTTCACGCGGGCAGATGACGCCTCTTTTTCAAGACGCGCACGAAGCCTGCCTTGTGGCTGCAACTTCCAGGAATCTGCGCACGCCCTCATCCGCTTGCCGTCCCGCACGCCGTTTTCAGGCGTTCGGACCAGCGTGCCTCGCCCTATGGTGGAGACAACGAACTGAGAGGCGAGTGAAGGCTTTGTGATGTGGATCTCGACCGGCAGTCCACTATCCTCCACAAACATCGCGACCTCATCCAGCATCGCATGCAGGAAGTTCGCAGTGCTAAGGTTCTCAATGGTCGTATCTGACGACGTTATGTAGTGTCTGACGTCGGGCGCGACCTGCTTTGCGCGCCTGACTGCCTCAAGCATCAGCACCATCGCACACGTGCTGTCTTTGCCGCCGCTTACGCCTGCGGCCAGCACGTGGCCCTGCTCGATATAAGACTGCATCGACGCAATGGCGTTTTCCATCAAGGTATGAATGTCACGGTCCATCGTTCGCTCCGGAAAAGATGGGAGCGACCCTTTCGGGGATCGGCTCCCGAAAGGGTTAAAAAGTCATGCGTTCGTTACAAGGTCAGACCCAGACTCGCTGCCTGCGCCTCTTCAAGCGACTGATCGGCCGCTGCGAAAAGGTCAGGCTGCCGGGTCGCCCGGTCTAGCCGTGGTAACGCGTTGGAAAAGCGGCTTGGCCCGCTGCCGTCGAAACTGTCAGCGCCGGCGGCCGCACAGATGTGAATACGGCGGGCCGAGTTGACCCGCCCGACATGCAGATGGCAATTGCGTCGACGCGCGAGTAGCCCCCACGCTTCGGCTGTCGATTCCTTCCACTCGGTTGATCCGCCGATGAAGATTCCAACGACGGGCGAGAGGTATGGCGCGACGTCCTCCAGTTGCATCCCGTTCTGCACGGCGATGAGCAGTTGCGAGGGCATGCCTCGCAGACGCTCCATCCACCGCAATGAGAAGTCGAGAGAAGCGAGGCCGCCCTGCACGACATCGGGAAGGACGATCCAGTCAGCGCGCTCACCGAGCTTGTCGACGACCGCTAGGAACGCGGACTCGTCAAACGGTTCGCCTCGCTGGTAGGCGGTCCACGCGCCGTTGTCGATCGCGTAGCGCATGCCTTCGGTACGGTGTTCGCCCTTCGCCGAGACGAGGAGATGCCAGCCGGCAAGCGCCAGCGCATCAAGGTTGCGGCGCGTGCCAGTACGACTCGCATAGCCCACCATCGGTGGGCGGTGCATGATCAGACGCTCATCAACCTCGGGATCATCGTCAGCGCTGCCATCGACGCAGTAGTAATCGGCGTACGCCATTACCGCTTGCGACCAGCCCTGCTTCTCGCCACTTGCATACGGCGCCAGCCAGCGAGGTATTGCGGCCGCCGCGGACGGTGGTGCTGCATCAACCATACAAACTCCACAAGTGAATGCGGAGCGACCCCGGCGGGATCGCTTCCCGCGAGGTCATAGAAAAATAGCGAGGCTGTGTCGCCGTTAGCGGGCGCGGTACGGCTCGCCCTGCGACGTCACTGCCTTCCAGTCATCCAGATACGCTTTCGCAATCTCTGGATGGTTCGACAGCACCAGCACGTTTTCAGAATTCACGCGCGCGGCCGCCTGGCTGTAGTTATACGAACCGGTCTCGACCGTCGCGTTGTCCACTACCAGGAACTTGCTGTGCTGGATTGGAAATGCGCGAACGACAATGACCGGCACGCCTGCATACGCGAGTGCGCCCATTGCGGCCGCAGCTCTTCCACTACGGTCTTCGTCGACGTTGCTGCGGTAGTCGACAGTGACTGCCACGTCCACACCGCGCCGCTTCGCATCGAGCAATGCTCTAACGACTGGCGGCGCAGTGAACGAGTAGGCCATCATTCGTATCGACTGCCGTGCGCCGTGGATGGTTTGCAGCACGAGCTGCTCCGCACCTCCGTCCGGCGAAAAGGGGACCTGTACATCATTTGTCGCGCTGAAAGCGGGTTGCGTCCATAGCAGGCCAGCGCCCGCTACCAGCGCGCCGGCCACCGTCGCAATGACAATCTGCTTTTTCATGGGAAGCTCCGTTGGTTTACCGGAAAAAGCCCCGCCCCCTGTAAGGGGCGCCGAGGCGTTTCAATGCCCGCTCAGGTGCAGGTTTTGGGATGGCTGACCGGATATGTGATCAGCCTGCCGTCCGGACAAACGCGAAAGTCACCAGGCTCGCCTCGCGGGGCATGAACGACAATCGCGGGACGCGCGCTTACTGCGTGCGCCTGTGGCTGCGTAGTACAGGCGCAGAGCGACGAAGAGCCTGCTGCCACCAGCAGCAAAAGTAATTATTCATCGTGGTTTCTCGAGAAAGGGGAAGGTGCTCCGCTTACGCGGTGCGCAGATCAGAAGGGTCGGCCGTCTGGACAGTGACCCACTCATCGACAAGAACGTCACGCAACAGCGAGCCGTTCAGGACATAGAGGTGAGTGTTTCCAGACCGAGGCACGGCAGGACGAACCGACACCGTCACCGTTTCGGTACGGGTTCGGGAATTTCGATTGATTGACATGGCGTTTCTCGTTAGGGAAAAGGCGAGAAACGCCCTGTGGGGGCGTTCCCCACAGGGTTAAAAAAAGTTGCGTCACGCGGCCAGTGCCTGAACGTCGATCACGGCGTCGGCCTCGCTGACGAGGTCGGGCGTTTGCGAGATGAAAAACTCCCGCTCATACCCGCCCTGCTTCAGCACCTCCCGCTTCATCCGCATGAACTGCAGCTTGCGCTGCGGATCGAGCGGACCATCGGACTCGTCACTGAAAAGCGTCTGGTAAGGCTGACCAGTGTTCTGCGCCTGATAGAGCGCAATGCCACGTGTCAGACACTCGTTGATCCAGACCTTCTGGCCACCGGACATCACCGACACCGACTTGGTGCTATCGGCTTCGGCGTCATGCACAAGAATCTCGAAACCCTCCCGCAGTTCGCCATTTGCTAGCGCGCGCTGCGTGCGGATCTCGACCGTGAAGCGTGTGCCGTAACAGGCAAGCAGCAGCCTGTTGACGGTGTCAGCCAGTGCGGGACCCGCGTCGTCGATCGTCAACGCAATGACGCCGTCGTTGCCGAGCCCTTTCGCAAGCAGCTTCCACTGCGCAATTTCATCGGAGAGCCGGTCGGCGCGCCGCTGCGTAGCAGAGAACCCGTTCAGGTCTGCATCCAGTCCGTTGGCCTCAGCCTGTAGCACTGTCTGGGCGCGGATCGCACCTTCGATCCTGCCCTCGAGCGCAGCGACTGCTTCGCGATTTGCGGACAGCTTCCGGTCGGTCTCTGCAATTGCGGCCGTCACATCGACGGCTGCAAGCTGCTTCGATTCCTGCTGGATTCTGGCCATCTCCGCCGTCATACGCGCCTTTTCAGACTCGTATCGGGCAGCTCGCGCAGCCGCTTCTTCCGTGACGTCCCTAAGTTCCACGTTCGCAGATTCGAGGCCCGTCGCAGCAGCATCAAGGAGTGGCTTGCTGGCAGCGAGTTCAGTCGCCGCCTGCAGATCACGTCGAGCGTCGCTCAGGGTGCGGGTCAACACAGCAAGTTCGCCGCGTTTTGCCGCAAGCTCCGCGACAACAGGAGCCAGCAGGTCGGCCTGCGCTTTCTTTTCGCGGTACTGCGCACGAAGTTCGGCCACCGACACGCGTTGCTCTTCTGCCTGCGATCTAGCCTGCAGCGCCTGACTGAGCAACGGACACGTGGCATGCATCGCATGCCCCACGCACGGCACCTGGTCGACGACTGCAGCCTGCTTCGTCAACGTCTCGAAGTGGGCGGCTTTCGTCTGACCCTGCGTCATGAGGCCCGAAAGCGCGGTCTGAAGCGTCGCATGACTGACCTGCTTCGCTTCCAGATCGGCGATCACACGCTGCAGAGGCTCCAGCTTTGCCTCCTCGCGACCGATTAACAGTTGCGCTGCATCGCGCTTCGCCGCCGCTCCCAGAATCGCTTCCTTGCGGGCAAGCGTCGCCTGATGAGTCGTCACCGTCTGCTTCACGACATTCACGCGCTGCTGGGTCCGAGCGGCTGCTGCCCGCTCATCGCCATCGAGCGTTTGCACGCCCTTGACCAGTTCTTGCGCGCGGACCGACAGTTCGCGCAGACGAGCTTCGGCAGTTGCCGATTCGCCCGCCTTCGCGGCCAGCGTCGCACGCTCCTGAGTCAGCTTCGCAGCTTCCTCGAGCTTCAGATCGCGTTGTGCACGCGTATCGCGTAGAAGTTCGCCCTGTGCAAGCACGGAGCGTTCGACATCCGCCTTACGCTGCCGCTTGCCCGCGAGTGCAGTCAGGTCCGTCTGGATTTCATCGAGCGCACGGCCAAGAATCTTCGCGACGTCGCCGGCTTTCGCCGACAGCGCCTTCAGGTGTTCAATGCCGAGCATCTCCGCGAGCAGCGTCTTGATCTCTCCCGCGCCATACGACGCGAGCGGCCGTCGGTTCTGCGCGGAGAAGACACTGGTGAAAAAGCTTTGAAGCGAGCCGTTGATGGCTTCGACACAGCGGTTATATGTCGCCGCCTTGCCGTCCGACACTGTGCCGTCGGGCAAAGTAACGGGATGCCACGCGCCGTCCGATCCACGCCATGCAAGGTAGTACTCCGCCTTGCCTGTCTTGCCGGGCTTCCTGAACGAAAACGTCGAACGGTAACGGATACCGTCGTGCTCCCACTCAAGTTCCTTAAGCGCACTGGTGCCACAGATGTGGTCCCAATACGAAAAGGCATCGACCGAAAGCATCGAGGCATGCGACGGCATGATCGGATACGGATGCAGGTTATCCATGATCGTTGTCTTGCCCGCCCCGTTAGGGCCGACAAGCGCGAGCAGGCCTTCCGGCAACGACTCCAGATCGAGTGTGACGCTCTCGCGCCTCATCCCGTCACGAACGCCGTAAAAGCCTTCGAGCGTCAGTTTCAGAGGCCGCATGACGACACCTCCATCGGTTCGGACATTGCTGCCATGCGCGAATAGAAGGCGACATCGTCATCGTCGGGAAAAGGCTCGACCATCGGGTCGACTCTCTCTGCAACCGCCACAGGCGCATGAAGCTTGCCTGCGATTGCTGCCTCGACTTTTTCACAGGCCCGGGCAAATTCGCGGCGGGCACACGTGAGAAGTTCGTCCCACCCGACATAGCCGGTCAGGGTGCGAATCTCCATCGGGGACCATTGCGTCGCCATGCCCATGTGATAAGACCAGAGCAGATGCTGCATTTCGACGGCAGCCGTGACAACGACCTGATTCCATCCAGGCGTCGTCGCACGAAGGACGAGCATCGGGCCGGACTGCGCAAGCACTGCTCCGCGATCCTTCCCAAAGGGTTGGTGAAGAATTGCGGGCGTGAAGCCGGCATGGTCGACGAGTGACTTCTGGATGTCGCGTTCGTCCTGATCGTCCAGGGCGAACACGCGAACCCACTCAGAGCCAGCAGGATATAGACCAAACATGATTGCACTCCGTAAGTAACGGGCGGAGTGCGCCCCGTTAGGGATCGCTCCCCGCCAGGGTAAAAAAAATGAAACTGCTGAGAAAGGTGAAGCAACGACTACATCGATGCGTCGTAGGACGCGGTGAAACCTCGTTTCGATAGCTGCGATAGCTATCGGAACAGGGCTACTGTTCCACTGCAGGAGAGCCATACCGGCCTCTCCCGCATTCGGGCAGCAAACTACGCTGCAAACAGATCATCTTCGAGCCACGACTTCTGCGCTGCGGGCACGACCTCGACCGTCGCATCAGGCACCGTATCGCTTTCCGATGAAGAGACTGGCTCAGGCAGCGACGCCACAGCACCGTCGCCAATAGCAGCACTGCCTACATCATCGTCTGTCAGGCCGGCAAGCACCGCGGCAGCAATCGCCTCCGGATAGCCGGACTCGAGCAACCGGAACCGCTCAACGATCGGCGCAGCTTCAACGTTCGCATGCTCGGCCCACCGTTCGATCTTGCGGTCGACCGTCGGCTCGATACTGATGCCCTGCGATCGCGAGCGAACGACCGGCAGGATGCGCGGCTCGAGCTTGAGAGCCGACGCGCCAGCGAACAGCGCTTCGATTGCGTCCCGGTCTACCGATTGACGATGCTCCTCGTCCACCTGCCAACGAACACGAACGAACTTGTCGCCCGCCTCAGCAGCAATGGCAGCGAGTCGCTCCATGTCCGGAGGGCCGTCGAAGTCAACGCAGACCGTCTCCCGCGCCGGCGTTGGAACAAGCAACGCTCTCGCGTTCCCCGTCTCAACGTCCCACGCCAGATAGCCTTTGTCACCTTCCTCGCCGTAGTGAAACCGGCCAGGGGAACCCGCATAGGCAACAACACGGCCACCGCGCTCCCACTGCTGCGACTTGTGAATGTGGCCCAGCATGAAGGCATCGCATTCGGCCTCGAACAATGCACCGAGTGAAAACTCATGATCGAAGCCCGCCATCGTGACGCCGTGCTCAGTCGTGCAACCGTTGACCGTGCCGTGCGACACACCGACCGTTCGAATGCCTGCTGCCCGAAGCCGTGCATTGATGCGCCCAGCCGCTGCCAGATAGTCACCCAGCACCGCCTCAAGCCCGGTTGCTGCATTCTTCGCGCCGACCGCGGCCGCCAGTTGCCCCTTGTTGATGGAGGGCAAACAGGTGAACACAACGTCGGCGCCAAGCTTCAGCACGCTCGCAAGCTCCTCGTCGTTGAAGACAGGGCCTGCGGATTCGAAGAAACGCCCCTCGAATAGGCTGACCTGCTGCACGCGCTCCGCAATGAAAACCGGGTGAGTGGTTCCCATCAGCGCGAAGTTACGCAGCGTGCCGGGCGGCTCATGCGAAAACGTGCCTTGCAGCATAAGAACCGGCATACCGAGCGACAGACGGTTGATGTTTGTCGCCAACCGGTTTAGCGCCGGCGCATGTGCATCGAGCCTATGGTCTGTCGAGTCGCCGGAGATCACTGCGACATCCATGCAGCGATTGAGCGCGTCATCGACCGCGTACGAGAAACACCGGTCGGCCTCATCGAGGTTTTCCGGCGAGTAATGCAGGTCAGAGATGTGAGCGATTTTCACGTCGCCTCCTGAAAAAGAAAAAGGCCGCCCGTGGGCAGCCTCAATGGATGGTGGTGCGCCAAGTGGCGCAGTTGAAAAAGTCAGCGGGACAGGGTGTCACGCACCTTCATCAGCGTTATGCCGAGCAGGTTCGTTCCACGCCAGTACGCCTTGTCGAGAATCAGCGGGTCGCGCTCGCCCAGTCCCACGCCCCAGATACGGTCGTAAGGACTGGCTTCGACGAGCTCGGTCGGTGCCGTCGCCAGAAGCAGCGAGCGCAATCCCGGGTTCTGGGCAAACTTCTCCCGGCACCCGACATAAACGATCGACTCGCGCTTGCCTTCCCACGTCGCAAGGTCGAAACCTTTCACGCCCCGTCCGATCGCCTTCTGATCTTTGGGATGACGCGCCGCGAGGATTTCTGCCGCTGCGTTCTCATCGCCAAACAGCTTGGCTTTGGAAAACATCATGAAGTGTTCTACCGAGGTGAAGTCCACGCCGTGATAACTGAACCGGCACGGATGCCAGTTGCTCAGCGCGTCATCAGCGCCGAAAAACAGCGTGAAGTTGTCTACCTTGCGCATCGCTGAATGCTCCTAGAAGACTGTGATGCGGCCGTCACCCTCTCCCCAGTTGATCTGCAGCTTCGCAGGTACGGGTTCGATAAACGACGTGCTCATGCACTGCTGACATTGGACAACGATCCGCTGCGTTCGATCCGCAGTGAAGACCTTGAACAGGTCTCCACCACAGCCACCGCAACGCATCTCCTGCAGACCCGTCAGGGCGCTCAGATCGTTCGACATAACGTTGATACTCCATCAAGACAGGAAAATGATCCGCCGTCAGGCGGAAGGATTCGATGCGCAGGGATGCGCGGTCGAAAACACTTGAGCAAGTGTCGCTTGCTGAAGGGTTCTCGATACGCGAAAGTGAAGAAAGGAACGACCAGCCCCGAAGGGGCCGGTCCAAGGTTAGACGTAGGTCTTTGCCTGCAAGATCTCGTCATCAAGCGCAGCGCGATCGTCGAGCGCTGCCGTGAGGCGTGCGTTCATCTGATCAACGTCTGCCGGTCTTTCCGCCCAGCCGCGCCCGAATCTGACGTGCGCGAAGCGGCGGAAATCCTGCTGACGATCCGGCTGGCTGAGCCCCAGGCGGTTAAGCAGGTCGGACATGCGGTGACGCTTGTCTTCAAGCGACTCGCCCTCTTCGGGCTCGCCACCGCCATCGGCACCTGCGCTGCTTGCGCCGACCGTTTCGCCCTGCATCTGCGCAACGGTCCCGGAGCCTGCCTCTGTCATGGCCTGCGACAGGACCTCGACATTGCCACCGGCTTCGATCAGGGCAACTGCACGGCTCGCCGCTTCGAGCGCTGGCTGCGGCTCATCGCCTGCATCCAGCAATGCCCCGAGATCGATATCCGCATCGAGCACGGTTAGCATCTGCTTCTGACGCACCGGCTGCCCGTTGTCGTCGATTCGCGTGATGTCGAACTCCTTCTTTGACAGCCAGAAGCGCGTGCCGGTCAGCCTGCCTCGCGCGAGCGAGACCGTCTGCATGGCGGAATACGCTTTCTGCAGGACATAAATCGAATTCGTTGGAAGTTCGATGAGTCCCAAGCCTTTCACGTCGGGAATTGCAAACACGAAGTTGGCGCTCAGGTTGCACTTGCGTTCCTGATACTGCGGACACACGTGCGGATCGCAGATTCCGTCGGGAATGTCGTCATCCTGACGCTGGATGACAAGGCGACCACCGAACGTCCGCCGCGCCCGCTTCGCACGCTCATCGCGCTCGACCGGTGCATACGTCTTGCAGTACCGCTCGCCGTCACGGCCATACTCCGAGAAATACTGCCGTCCTGTCGCCGTATAGGCCGCCATCTGATTAGGCACATTACGCAGCCAGTCGTCGAAGGCGAACATCACCGGGAAGCGGTGCAGCTTGAGGCCGTCGCCACGATCCTCTCCGTAGAGCTTCAGAATTTCATCGGCGGTGTCAGGATTCGAGAAGTCCGACCGTCTGCAGGTGAAATGCGCGACGTTTCTCGGAATCAGCGCATTGCGAAGATTCAGCTTCGATTCGATCACCTTTCCGATCGTCTCGTACGAGTCGCCGGCGGCCACCATTTCGTCGTACAGCTTCACGGCAGCCGGATTGCCCTGCGCGTTGCGTGTAAGAACCTTGATACCGGGCCGGATCTTGCCAATGATCGGCGGTCGGATTGCGCGCTCTTCGACCAGACTGCGAGGCGCGTTGTCGAACATCTGGACGACTGCATTCATGATGGTTTCCTTGCGAGAAAAAAGATGGCGTTCGTGCGTAGCGTGCTGGCCTGAGATTCGATCTCCCGGGCTGCGGCGCTACCGCGTCGTTCGCTGACATGGTGGATAAAGACAAAGCGCTGGGCGTCGCTGTACATCGCAACCTGCGCAATTTCACAGCGGCTGCGCCAGGCGTCGGATGACGTATCCGAAGCGGCACGCTCGTTATCGATCTGATGCTTGATAGCCTCGGCAATACGCTCGTTGAGGCGGTCGGGCAACAACATAAACATCTCCAGTTGAGAAAGGCCCATCCGGAATGGATGGACGAAAAAAAAGCCCGCTCCGGTCAGGGAGCGAGCTTCGTGAATAGGGGATAGATGTGACCTACGCGCCACGTCCCTTCTGGGGACGTGGCGTGCAGGGAGCGGCACCGGAAAGCCGGAGCGCTCTGTCAGAGGACGTAAAGTCGTCCTCGCGCAGCATGGTCACGCTGCGCAACAGCCCATTTTCGGAAAATACATTCCGCCGCAGGAATCACGGATCAGCCAACTTCGATCGTTCTACCCAGATCAGGCTCTGGAGAGAGAACACCCGAAAACCTGGGCTCGAACGATGTACCGGCGCAAATGAATGCAGGCCAGGGTACGAGTATCACAGCTGAAATAGGGGAATCTGTAGCGGGCAGATTCAGCACAAGAAGATATCCACACCGGTAGCTATCCGGTCGGAGCATGCCCAAAGGCACGACTTGGAGAAAGAAGATGGACTCCGGGCTTGGAGTCGAGTCGATGCGTCAGAGACGCGGGGAATGGATTGAAGTATCCGGGCAAATGACAGGCGTAGGCGTCTGAAAGCTCGCGAAATTGATATAGCTTTTGCCCGCTTGACTCATCGGTGTTCAGTGAGAATTTATGTGAGAGAGAACACATACACCGAGAACACGTTATGTCTGGCTTCGATACGGAAAAGCCCGAGGCGGTTGATCCAGAACGGCTGATTTCCCCTTCCACTGCGACTGAGCCGGTCTCCGGCGTCCTGCGCCCCATCAAGCGCCTCACCAGCGATGACCGCCTCGCACGCATCCATCCTGAGACGCTGGCAAAAACCGAGTTGCTGTACTACTCCGATTTTGCCCGCACCTTTGTCCGCTCCGACTACAACTTCTGCGCGGCAAAGATGACGGTTGCGCGCGGCGGCAAGCTCCTCGCACTGGAAGCGGAGTTCCACACGGCGGAAACCTTCTTCCGCAAGGCACTCGCCTGGGCGAACCGGCTGCACGGTCGGCGCACCGGTCTTGAGCCCGAGCGCGTCACACTCGAAATCAAGCACCCCTTGTCGGGACGCCTCGTTCGCCTGCTCACGATTTATGACCGGCTTTTCCTCAAGACGATGGAAGCCCTCGCTGGCCGCTCGGTCATGGCGCACGAACGCAAGGCTGCGCTTGACGCCGCAGCCGCGCGCCTCAAGCAGATTCCCCAGTTGTGTATTCCGGACAACGACCGGTATGCCCCCGAAGGCGTCCTGCTTCCCGACTCCGACGACACCCACTGAACCCCGCTAACTCCGCTCTGCCGGACCAGGTTTCTTGACTTCAAGCAGCCTCGGGCAGGCTGTAACCCAGACAACGAGAAGAGGCATCTTCATGGACATTCGCGAAATCCAGCGACTGCACGCTCAGTTCGCCCCGGACTCGATGGTCATCGACCTTCCCCGCCAGATTGCCGCCTTGCCCGGCCCTGGCGACGTATCAGCACCAGAGTCGTCCCGCGCACTGCACCAACGTATTGCGGGGATCGCGCCGCGCGCACGGCAGGCCACGATCGCCCTGGCCATTGCGGCTATGGTCGCGATGGCGGGCATGGGCGCAGCGTCGCTCTACAAAAATCTGGAAGCGAGCCACGGCACGGCAACGACAGCTCCGACGACAGCGGAGGTCGCCAGCCGAAAAGGCGATGCTCTTAACGCGGCTCCGGCGAATCAGGAAGCCCCGGCTTACCGGGAGGTCAATGCGACACCCCCTCACCCTGTTAGTGCCGCGCCCGCACTAAGCGCGAGCGACTTTGCTTCAGCACGCTCACTTGGCCTGACAGCCGACCAGTTCCGCGATTCGCTGAAAGCACCGGCGCGCAGCGCGCAGGCCGCCACGGTAGGCACCACGCCCGCGCTGACGAGCGAAGCGCAGCTCGCAGCGGTTTCGCCAATCCATCGTGCGGGGTCGAGCAGAGAGGCAACCGCGGCCGCGCAGCAACCGGCGAGCCCTTCACCGGCCGCACCTGCCCAGCCCGTAGCGGTCGCGAGGCCGGTCGTGCCCGTGCAGAGCGCGACGCAGCCAGCGCAGGCGGCGGCCACAACAGCACAAGCGCCAGCCACCGCTGCTCAGACGGCACCGGCGTTGCAGCCGGCGCAGCAGCCTGCCGAAGCAGCCAAACCGGCGCGCGCCGCTCGCCATCACATCTCGCGCCCTCGCGCGGAGCAGAGCGCAGAGTCCAATACAGACGCCAGACCCTCGGCCGAAAACCGCGCCGGGTCTGCCGAAGTGAAGATGTTCTAGGAAGCCCCCCGACATGAAAAACGAACTTTCGATCACCCTTGTTTCCGCCGGCTGCACCATCAGCGGCGACATGATCGTCGATCACGGCATCAGCTATTTCGGCCTGCTCGACGGGGGCCTTATCTCGACGCAAGGCCTTCTGCACGTCGGCGACGGAGGTCTGATAAAGGGCAACGTCCAGGGCGACCACGTTCGTATCGACGGTCGCGTCGACGGCAACGTCCATGCGCGCGGCACTCTTGAAATCAACGGGCACGTCTCGGGCGACATCATGTACTGCGGCACCATCCGCCTAGGACCGCGCGCCGTGCTCAACGGCACGCTCAAGCGCGTGGCCCGCATGCTGACGGTCGAACCGGAAGCGAGCGAGAGCGCAAAGCCCGAGCTTGCAGCCACGTCCACCGCTGCGGCCACGCAGGAGCGCACCGAGTCGAACGTGACCGAGTTATCGCGCGCCAAGGCCTAAACCAAACCGACTGCTGGCAGCTACCAGTCCAGCGAACCCTTTACCACAAGCGCCAGGTTGAGAAGATCGCCACAAAGGTACGAAAAGATGAAGATAAGGAAAGTAATCAAATGGGCCGCGGTAGCCGTTTCCATTGCAATGCCTTTGACCGTGGTCAACATGGTCTCGGCCTATGTCGATAACGGCTCAGCTATGGCCCGAGCCTCACTCATTCAAACCGATGTTGTGCGGCTCGCCCTGCTCGCCGGCGACATACGCATTCTCCCACCCGCGGATGCATCGGCGCTTCTGGCCAGACACGGCCTGAACTCACCCGAAGCACTTCAGACGAAGATAGAGGTCGCGCAAGCCAGCTTTGCGCAAACGCGTGCCGACGTGGAAAACACATCGCGCCGCGTCTGGCGCGACACGGCAATTGGTTTTTTTGCGTAGCGATCACCAGCTGGCTCGCTGTGACCCTGGCTAACGTGCTGCCGCGCAAACGCCCAGACGACTTCGCCGCCGCAGCGTAACGACCGCCTCAGAACCGACGTGACTCACCACGCCGTCGACTGGGAAGCCGCAGCACAGGAAGCCGCTTTCGATGGGCTCTGTTTCTGCATGCTCAGCGACGGCCGCTTCATCAACCGGCAGGCGATGCCCGATGACACGCCGCACCGGAGCCGCTTCACTCTGACTGCCCAGTTCTTCGAGCAGCACATTGCTTCACTGATTCCCGAGCCGCATGCCTCGCGGCCATGACGGTCAACACCTGATTCACAATCGATACGGAGAACCACATGCAACCGATTCGCAAAGCACTTTTCGCAACGGCTATTGCCGCAGGATTCATCGCCAACGCTCAAGCGGCCGCGACGATTCAAACGCTGGACATCACCTGGTATAAGGCATTTCATTACACACAAGTGCGTAGGCGCCGAGAAAGTCGTTTACGGTCAATGACATAGCGGGGCGGGTTGTAAACTTCTTCGGAGTGGCGTTTACTCTTGCTTTTTGGTTGCGACACGATGTCGCTTGTAGAAGTTGTTCCCACGGAAACGGAGGGAACCTGCCGTGTCACCGGTGGAATCTAGGAGCCTGAATCAAGAGCGGCTCCGACAACGTAACGAAGCATCGTAAGGTGCGGGGTATCAATCGCGAGAGGCGTACCCTTCTGGCAGCCACGCGCCGGTGAAGTGCCAGATAGTCGGTAGGGTGAAAACATTTGAATCTGTGATAAAGATCGTGACGAGAAACAAGCGGAAGTGGCTACTACGCTTGCACCAAAACGGTAACGGAGGTGGGAACAGTGTCTTCAAAATACGCTTTCGTGACCCACATGCCTCCCGGTCAACAGCAGGCACCTAACCCGACGTACTTTTGCAAGTGGAACGTGGAAACCCCGTATCGCTCCCCTCGGGGACAGCAGGCTGCAAAGTCTGCCCATGGCGGTGCGGGCACAGGAACGGGGAAAAAGCGAACGCCGGCCTGTAATGGGACGGATAGAGGTTGCAACATCACCTCACGCGAAAGCGGGCAGACTTCCTCATGGTCTCTCCTCACCAGAGAGTTTCCAGAACCATCTTAGCGGAGGGAAAGCAAATGAGCGCTGCAACACAGGCGCGTGCACCCTCTGGCGTGACGTGGGACGGCATCAATTGGGCCAAAGTCCAACGGCACGTAAGAGAGCTGCAGACGCGTATGGTGAAGGCGTCACAGGCTGGCCGCCATAACAAGGTGAAAGCCTTGCAATGGCTGCTGACCCACTCGTTTAGCGGCAAGGCATTAGCTGTGAAACGAGTGACTGAAAATCAAGGCAGGAACACCCCCGGGATGGACAAGGTAACCTGGAAAACATCGGGGGCAAAGACCAACGCGATTGCGTCGTTGGAGAGGCGGGGCTACTCGCCACTTCCGCTTCGGAGAGTACTGATTCCGAAGAAAAACGGCAAGACGAGGCCGCTCGGTATTCCCGTGATGAAGTGCCGCGCGATGCAGGCGCTGCATTTGCTAGCGCTGGAACCGATTGCGGAAACCACCGCCGATCTGAACTCCTATGGGTTCAGGCCGGAGCGCTCAACGGCGGATGCCGGGGGACAGTGTTTCGTCTCGCTAGCAAAAAAGGCAAACGCAGAATGGGTGCTAGAGGCCGACATTCAAGGCTGTTTCGACAAAATCAGTCACGATTGGATGCTCGCCCATGTCCCGACGGACAAGGCGATCCTCGAGAAGTGGCTCAAGGCGGGATTCGTGTATCAGAACGAGCTCTTCCCGACTGAGGCAGGTGCCCCGCAAGGGGGAATTATCAGCCCTGTCTTAGCCAACATGACACTGGATGGTCTCGAAGCCAGACTGGCGGAGAAGTTTCCAAAGGCGAGACGAACAGGCCTGAAAATGAACATGGTGCGTTACGCGGACGACTTCGTCATTACTGGCCATTCGAAAGAGTGGCTGGAACAGCAGGTCAAGCCCGCAGTGGTTGAATTTCTGGCGGAACGTGGATTAGTCCTGTCCCCAGAGAAGACCAGAATAACGCACATCGGTGAGGGATTTGACTTCCTCGGATGGAACATCCGCAAGTACAACGGCAAGCTGCTGATGAAGCCGTCCAAAGCGAACGTCAAAGCGCACCTTGACAAAATCCGCGAAGTCATCAAGGCCAACCAGACGGCTAAACAGGCCAACCTGATAAGGCTGCTCAACCCGATATTGCGTGGATGGGCGAATTACCACAGCCATGTAGTCGCCAAGGCAACCTTTGCTCGCAATGACAGCCGAATTTGGTCAATGCTATGGAGATGGGCGGTACGACGGCACCCCAATAAAGGAGCCAGATGGGTCAAAGAGAAATACTTCAAGACCTGCGGTACCCGGAACTGGGTATTTACCGCCACAGAAAAACGAGAAGATGGAACAACTCGGGAGCTTACCCTGCTGCAAGAGTCGGACACGCCAATACAGCGGCATGTCAAGATCAAAGCCAACGCGAATCCGCACGACCCAGAATGGGAACAGTACTTCGAGTCCCGGTGGGGCAAGAAAATGCTGAAATCGTCGAGAGGCCGTGCGAAGCTTTACCGCGTCTGGCTCAGGCAGGACGGCCTGTGTCCTACCTGTCAGGAACCTATCACACAGGGCACCCCCTGGGATGTCCGGCACATTGTGAAAAGAACCGAAGGCGGATCGGACTCAGCGAGCAACCTCGAACTACACCATCCCAATTGCCGCAGAAATCCGTAGTACGCCAGAAATAGAGTTGTGACACCGGGTGCCGGGAGGTGCCTTCGTAGAGGCTTGAGCCGTGTGCGTCGAAAGAAGCATGCACGGTTCTTAGGGGGCCGGGCGCGGGTAACCGCGTCCGGCTACCCGGCGCAGCGCATGAAGCAAGAGGCAGCGGGATGGGCAGCGACAGAATTCAAGGACATCGACCTGGGCGACCAGCGTCTGAACAAGCGCGCCGTACTGCTCGCGCAGCGGCTCGCAGAGAAGCCGACGGCAAGCATACCCAACGCCTGCGGCGGCTGGGCGGAAACGGCCGCAGCGTACCGCTTTCTTGCTCAGGATGAACTGGACTGGCGCGATATTCTGGCGCCCCACTGGCAAAGCTCAGCGGAGCGGATGCGAGCTTGCGAAGTGGTGCTATGCATCCAGGACACAACGGAGTTGGACTTTAGCGGCCAGGCGATTACGGGCCTGGGGCCGCTGTCGTATGAGGCCCAACGCGGGATGTATCTGCACCCGACTTATGCGGTAACGCCATCGCGCGAGCCGCTGGGCGTGCTTGACGCCTTCATGTGGGCACGCGAACCCAAAGGCGCGGATGGAGTACGCCCGGGCCTCAAGGAAAGCATTCGCTGGATCGAAGGATATGAACGGGTTGCCGAACAGGCTGCGGTGCTGCCTGCCACGCGGCTCGTCTACGTGGCTGACCGGGAGTCGGACATCATGGCGTTGATGGTCAAGGCACGCGAGTTGGACAACCCGGCCGATTGGCTGCTGCGCTCGCAGCACAATCGCACCCTGCCTGAAAGCGGCAAATTGTGGAACAAGGTTACTGCGGGCAAGCCATTGGGCAGAATTCACTTTACGCTGGCAGCCCGTCAGGCTCAGCCGGCGCGCACGATCCGGCAGCAGGTGTGGGCGCAGCGTGTCGCGTTGCCTGATGCCGCAGGCGACGTGGTGAGCGTCACGTGTATCGTCGCCCGGGAGGTCGACCCACCGGCAGGCGTCAAGCCGGTTGAATGGCGGCTGCTGAGTAATCGCCAGGCGAACGACCTTGATGCGGCGGCGCAGCTTATTGACTGGTACCGGGCGCGTTGGGAGGTGGAACTATTCTTTCACGTACTCAAGAACGGCTGCCGGGTCGAGGCGTTGCAGCTCACATCGAAGGAACGGCTTGAGCGCGCCCTGGCACTGTTCATGGTGGTCGCGTGGCGCGTTGCGCGGCTGATGCGACTGGGCCGAACTTGCCCGGACCTGGATGCAGAACTTCTGTTCGAGCGCGATGAGTGGCGCGCGGCATTCATACTCAATAAAAAGAAACCACCCAGGACGTCACCGCGACTGAATGAGGCTGTGCGTCTGGTCGCCATGCTTGGCGGCTTCATGGCGCGCAAAGGCGATGGCGAACCCGGAGTCAAGACCATCTGGCAAGGTCTGCAGCGCGTGATGGATTTCGCCGCCGGACTCAGGTACGCACGAGAACTTGACGAATGAGTTGTGTGTAATCAAATGGGTATAAGGACGGAAAGGTGATCAACAAAGCGCAACATATCGTGAACGACGGCACTAGCCTGAAACCGTACCTGCAACAAGGCGGAAAGGAGGTTGGCTTCGCGAACTGCACGGTATATCGCACACAACGCTAATTGCGGCAGTCACAACCAAAACTATTGGGTGTGCAATGGGGAAGACGGTAGATTGGGGACAAGCAACTTCGTAGTTAAGCCGGGACAGGTAGAAGAACGGCATATACAACGTTACAGCACGATAAACGGCGCTTGCGACCCGGCCCTGCCAAAGCGAACGTGTCCTGCCGAATACTATGTTCCGCTCTCCCGCTGCGAATAAATGCCCAATCTTATAGCCGGCGCCGAGCCATGGAAATTGGGCCATGGATTATCTGGCTGCAGCAGTTCCAGATGCGACTGCGTATCAGGGCGGCTGACCCGATGAACTTGATGCTCGACGGCCTCGGGAACGCGGACCTGCAGGGAGTTCTACCAAGGGAACTGTCGGCGCTCTGTCGCGAGGCTGGCGCACCCGCGGCTGCCCGATTGGATGCACCGACAGGTTCAATGAAGCCGGCTCTCGCGCTAAGCCGGTCGCGCCGCGGTTTCGATCTGCGCCTCAGTGACAAACCGCGACGCGAAGTTCTTCGATGTCCCGGAAATCATTAGCGTTTCCCGCGCGCGCGTCATCGCGACGTAAAACAGCCGCCGCTCTTCTGGCTCAGTTGATTTGGCATCAGGGACGATGGTGTCTTCGGATCGCGCGATCCAGACATGATCCCACTCAAGCCCTTTCGAGCTATGCATCGTCGTCAGGACAAGCGCGTCTGTTGCGGGCTCGTTGTTATCCTGCCGGAGGAACAGCAGCCGCTCGGCGAACGATCCAGTCAGACGCGACAGCACGTCATACGTCGCCTGGATGGTGCGGACTCCGTTTTCCTTCTTCGTGTACTTGAGCATCCACTCGTTCACACCCGACAGCACCAACGAATAGAATTTCCGCTCGCATAGTCCCCGCCATTCGGCGAGCCGCTTCATGAACTCGCGGTAGTTCGTTGCGACGTCTTCCGGCATGCCCAGCTCGACCAGTTCGGCCCGGGGCTTCTGAACAAGCTCCGCGCCCATGTTCGCGTGCAGCGCACGCAAATGGTCGGCATGCAGTCCCGAATGCGCCAGCACGGCGTCAAGCCCCGTCGCCTTCACGCCTTCAATGATCTCCAGCAGATTGCAGAGCAACGCACCCTCAGGACGATTGAGAACCGATGCCCCCGACGCGCGGTGATACTTCACGCCATACGAACGGCAGACGGCCTCGAGCGGATCAAGGTTGCGGTTAGTCCGGGCGAGGACCGCGCACGTCTTGCCGTTTTGCAGTAACGGTGCAAGTGCCTCGATAGCCGCTTCCGCTTCCACGTACTCGTCGGCATGGCGGGATGCCTCGACCCGACCGCCGGCGCCCTTTTCAGCGCGGAGCACTTTCGGGATTCGGTCCGGATTGTTGCGGATCACCCGGTCAGCGGCCGCGAGGATCTCGGCGCGGCACCGATAGTTGCTCCCGAGCACGACCGGCTTGGCTTCGAATTCCTTGATGAAGGATTCCATGCCTCGATAGCCGAGTGCCTCGCGAAAAGCGTAGATGCTCTGATCGTCATCGCCTACCACTGTTACGACCGAGCCTGCTTTTGCGTGAAGCTCGATCCACCGATACTGCAGCGGGTCAGTATCCTGAAACTCGTCAACGAGCAGGTAAGTGAACGGATACGGCAGGATCGTGCCGTTCTGCATGCCTTCAACGGCGAGCCGCAGCATGTCCTGGAAATCGATCTTCCCGTTGCGGGCCAGCGCCTCCTGGTAGGCGTTGTACAACTGGCCGTCGGCGCTGTTGACGTCGCACCGGCCGAAATTAGTCTTGATCTTTTCGATCGTCGGGATGACGTCCTCGGCCTTTCCGTCGAGCCCGAGATCCTGCATGACGCGGATGAGCAGCCCGAGGCGGTCACCGTCGCTTGCGATGTCGGGCGGCCGTCCACCGGGACGCTGAAGCTGTTTGTAGGCGAGTGAATGGAACGTGCCCGCGACAAGGCGCGTCTTCACCGCCTTGCCCGCCACGTGGAGGATGCGCTCACGCAGCTCGATCGCCGCGTGTCTGGCGTCAACTAGAACTGCCACCGGCGACAACTAAAATTGCCGCCCTATGATGCTACTGCGGCCGGCGCCGTCGGCTTCGCGCCGGCCGCTTTTGCCCGGTAACTTTCGACTCCCATCAAGTCGAGCACGACGCTGTGATGCACCACTCGATCGATTGCCGCAAGCGTGGTCATCGGGTCCTTAAAGATTCGTTCCCATTCCGAGAATACGAGGTTTGTGGTGATGACGATGCTTTTGCGTTCATAGCGCTCAGCGAGCAAGGTGAACAACACTTCCATCTCATCGCGGTCGTGCTGGACGTAGCCGATGTCGTCCAGAATCAGACACT
>NZ_FNYE01000067.1 GCF_900108945.1 Paraburkholderia diazotrophica
CTACAGATCGTCGCCTTGGTAGGCCTTTACCCCACCAACTAGCTAATCTGCCATCGGCCGCCCCTTGAGCGCGAGGTCTTTCGATCCCCC
This sequence comes from Paraburkholderia diazotrophica, assembly GCF_900108945.1. GTDB lineage: Bacteria > Pseudomonadota > Gammaproteobacteria > Burkholderiales > Burkholderiaceae > Paraburkholderia > Paraburkholderia diazotrophica. The sequence continues at coordinate 91 of NZ_FNYE01000067.1, forward strand.
GCTTTCCTCCACAGAGCGTATGCGGTATTAATCCGGCTTTCGCCGGGCTATCCCCCACTCCAGGACACGTTCCGATGTCTTACTCACCCGTTCGCCACTCGCCGCCAGGCCGAAGCCCGCGCTGCCGTCCGACTTGCATGTGTAAGGCATGCCGCCAGCGTTCAATCTGAGCCAGGATCAAACTCTTCAGTTCAAACCTGTTACTGTTTTCGGTTCTGTTACGAACCGGTCGCTCACTCAAAATCACTGACAGATGGTCCGACCGGGTTTCTCAACCCCATCGGACCTTCCTCAATTTCTTTCTGTGTGAGACTCGATTACTTTCGCTATCGGTGATTCCGGAGAACCACCGTGCGCTCGCCATCGAGCACCCACATCTGTCGGCTGTTAGTTTTTAAAGAACACCGCTAAAAGCTGCTGCTTTTTCGCGTCCCCGTCGTTTGGAGAGGCCGAATTATGCGGATCGCCATTCACCGCGTCAAGCACTTCTGCAAATTAATTTTCCCGGGCCGGAATAAGCAGTCGCGCGCATAGAGTAATTGCATCTGTCAAGATGCCACTCGCGAATTCCTTCTTTGTACTCTTCGCGCGTTCGACTTCATCGCACAATTGGCACATCGGTTCGCCGAGACGCACACACATCCGACTATTAGGGCTCGCTTATCACGCGGTTGTTTAACGACCCCCCGTTGACTAGTCTTTTGGCACATACTCGATGAACAGAAGCGCACAAGCTGCGCAATCTGCAAACGGGATGTCGGGTATCTGTCACTGTCGATATGACGAGATGTCGAGGGCCATCGTGAGCACATATGACGCCACCGCAGAGTACAACGTCTACAGCGAAACACAGCGCAGGATCGAAGAAGATCTAAAACGACGCGCAGAGGAAAATCAGGCGCGCGTCGACGAAATAAGGCAACAGCGCAGACATCTTTCGGGAGGCACCACTCCGTTGATCATCGTGGCCGATGGCGACTCGTGGTTCGACTATCCGCTTCCATTGATCGGCCATACAGACGTTGCGGATAGCTTGAAAAGCCAGGCAACACTGACACCCGCGATGATGAAACTCGCCCACTACGGCAATGCAACGACCATTCTGATGGGCGTGACGAAACGTCAGCGATTGATCGACTACATCAGCGAGCCGGTACACGGTCCAATCGACGTCCTCATGTTCTCAGGCGGAGGCAATGATCTGGTTGGCGACCAGTTTCGCTTCTGGCTGGAGAATGCAGCGGACGTGAATGGCGACCCGACCCAAGGCGTCAATAAAGAACTCTTGCGCGACATATTGGGCATCGTCAATGGCGCCTATCTCGAGTTGATCCGAATACGAAACCGGTATGCGAGCAACGCGACCATACTGCTTCACGCGTACGATTTCGCGATCCCCACGGGCATTGGTGCGTGTCCATTCGCAGGCCCCTGGCTTCGGCCTTCGCTAGTGGAGCAAGGTTGGCCCGATATCGTGCAAGGCCGGCACATTGTGAAGGCCATTCTCGAAGCCTTTAAAAGCAGGCTGAAAGATCTGTGCGCGGCCAACCAAAACGTCGTACTCGTCGAAACGCAAGGTACGCTGTCATCCAGTGACTGGGCAAATGAACTTCATCCCACTCCGGATGGATTCGGCAAGATTGCCGCGCGGTTCCGTTCGACATTGCAGAGCATCCCCAAATTCAGGAACAGAATCTGATTTGCGATTGCCCGGCTGCACGCACGCATGCGCGCCGGCCACGCGCCATGCCGCATCATTTTTTATCATGTATTGCATGCGGATTAATCGATTGCGCGGAATCAGCCAGTCGGCAATAGTGAGCCTCTGCCGTCGACGCGCGCGTTCGCGCGTCAGCATCTGGCCTTACCCTGCTGCCTCTGGAGCGTTCAAGTGGAATCGCGGAACCAAGCCGACATCCTCGCCACATTGATAAAGGAATTGGGAACCGACATCGTGACGCAGGGCATCGACGTCGCGCCTCGCTACTTCACAGGCTTCGGCGAGGCGCCCGGCAGACGCCCTCTGGCGCTCGCGCGTCCACGCTCGGTCGAAGAAGTGTCGCGCATCATGCGGCTCTGTCATCGCCTCGGTGTATCGGTGGTGCCGCAAGGGGGCATGACCGGTCTCGCGGGCGGTGCAGTCCCGCTGGGCGGCGAGATCGTGCTGTCGATGGAGCGTTGCAGCGGAATCGAAGAAATCGACGCTGCGGCCAGCACGGTCACCGTGAAGGCCGGAACCGTGCTGCAGACGGTCCAGGAAGCGGTACGCACCGCCGGCTTCGAGTTGGGGTACGACCTCGGCGCGCGCGGCTCGTGCCAGATCGGCGGCAATCTCGCGACTAACGCCGGCGGCAATCGTGCAGTCCGCTTCGGCGTCGTGCGCGATCAGGTTCTCGGACTCGAAGCAGTACTTGCCGACGGAACGATCGTCAGCTCGCTCAACAAGACGCTCAAGAACAACACCGGCTACGACTGGAAGCACCTGTTGATCGGCAGCGAAGGCACCCTCGGCGTGATCACCCGCGCGGTGCTCAAGCTCTATCCGGAGCTTCCTGCGGCTACGACGTGCCTGTGCGTGGTGCCGGACTATCAGTCGGTGGTCGCGCTCTGGCGGCAGGTCCGCGCGCAATTGCCCGATGCCGGCAGCTTCGAAGTGATGTGGCCGAACTTCTATCGCTATGTGTCGGCGAATACACCTGGTGTACAAGCGCCTTTGCCAGCCGAGCAGTCCTTTTACGTGCTGATCGAATGCGCGACGGCCGCCCACGATGCGAAAGCGAGCGCCGCGCGCCTCGAAGGCTGCCTCGGCGCCTGGCTCGAAGCGGGTCTCGTCAGCGATGCTGTCCTCGCGGCTTCGTTGCAGCAGGCGCAAGCGCTATGGCTGATCCGCGAAGGCCTCGCGATCGATGAACTACCGAATCTGATCAACTACGATGTGAGCCTGCCGATAGGGCTTATCGGCGAATTTGCCGAGCGCTGCGAGAAGGCGCTAATCTCGCGCTGGCCGCAGGTTATCAGTCTTTTCTTTGGACATCTCGGCGACAGCAACGTGCACATCGGCGTATCCATCGAAGAACTGCCGGCCGAAGGCGCGCATGCAGTGGATGTCGTCGTGTATGAGGTCGTGCGCGCGATGGGAGGGTCGGTCTCTGCGGAGCACGGAATCGGTACGCACAAAAAGCCGTTTCTCGGCTATTCGCGCTCACCGGCAGAACTCGCACTGATGCGCATGCTCAAGAACGCGCTCGATCCCAAAGGGATACTCAATCCGGGAAAAGTACTGTAAGCGCCTTTGCTGACGAAAGCGACACGTAGGCTGTTTCAATCAGCCGTCTGATTTGCGTATCGATCTTTCCACAGGCGCATTGCGGTGAAGGCGTGCTTCACCCAAACCACGATACACGCGCTCGGTACTGAAACGCAGACGACGCATCGTTTCGAACAGGGCCGCGAGATCCAGCGGCTTGCGAAAGTAGCCGTCGTAGCGGACGAACGCGGGCGGCGTCAGCTCTCCCGATACGAGAATGAAAATGGCGTCGGCGATCGAGGCATCGTCGCGCATGCGCTCGCACAACACGCCGCCCGACATGCGAGGCATGCGCAGATCCGCAATGACGTAATCGACGGCCGACGAGTGCAGCAATTCGAGCGCCTCGAAGCCGTCGGCGGCCGTCAGTACCTCATAGCCCGCCTGCAGAAACGCGTTCGCCCATGCATCGAGCGTAGACGGCTCGTCGTCGACGAGAAGGGCGCGTTCCATCGCAGCAGGCTCCGCGAACACGGAAAGATTCAATCATATGAATAAAGCCCGATCTGTTCAAGGAACGTTCGGGTCACAGAGCGCGATTCATGGCGCTCCGTGACCTCGCCCGTCAACCGCCGTGATACATCGGATCGAGGGTGTCGGACGGTTCGCGATGGCCCGACTGCGACCGGATGAATTCGTCGCCGCCGACGTCGCCCTGGTTCTGATCGTCCATGCTGCCCTGCTCGTGCCTCATCGTCCCGGTGCGAACAGTTTGAGCGTGATGAGATACGGACGCATGGGCCGCGGGGTAATCGGAGGAGGAAGATGCTGAGCTATAACCGCCCGCGAAGCACGGAACGGCCAGCATCGAAGCACACGCGACCAGCAGCGCAGCGAGGGATTTCGCTTTCATGACGACTCCAATAAGCATGTCGAACATCCGGATGCACCTGGTTCAGGTCCATTGCGCGCGCCATGTTCAACGTTGATGGAACGATCGGCCAGGCCGCGCGCCAGCAAAGAGGCTCGAACGAACAACTCGCTTTTCGGAATCCAATCGATATTGCCGACGCCGCAGCGGCAGCACGAAACCGGTCGTCGTTGCGCCCGCATCCACCATTGCACGGCTTATGCCAATGACGGGATGTGTACGGGTCTAAACAATCGTTAGCGCCTGAAATTAAAGGACTTCGCACGCGGTTGGCGCCGCTTTCATGCCCTGGCGATGACGGTGTGGTGTCTGACGATTGCCAACATTTGTCGATCGGCCGTACGCGCGCATCCAACAGAAGAAAGCGTGCGCACTTCATCGAGAAGTCGATCCGCGCTTATCGCTGCATTGGTGTCCGACCGCGACTAATCATTGTCGGACCTGACACCGCAAGCGCCGCACACTCGCACTTACCATTGAGGGAAAGCGCGGCGCGTAGATCAGATCAATGCTCACATTCTCACGGGATGGTCGGCATGATCAGTCAGACAAAAAGCCTTGCCCTAACGGGACTGCTGATCGGCGGCGCCGTCGTGGCGGCGTGGCTGATCGATCCCGACAGACATCATCCGTCTGACATGAAAACGGCGGCTGCCGCCAGCGCGCGCGACAGCGCTTATCTGCCGCTTCAAGATACAACAGCTGACACAGACGCAATCTCGCTCGAACGCCCGCTCGATCCGCGCTTTGCGTCCACACTGCAAGCGGCGCGCGACAGCCTGGACCGTCACGACCGCGCGTCCGCGAAAGTACTGGTCGATGCGATCCTGATGCTGGACAGGAGCAATCCGCAGGCACTGGCGCTTCAGCGTGAACTGCAGTCGCACGATGCCGCGCCCGCTGATAACAATAAAGCCGTCGCGGTCGTGACGGATGCACAGCCTGCCGCCCAGATCAGCGTAAAGGCCGCAAAGAAGACGGCGGCTGCCCCGCATCGCCATCGCCCAAAGACGCCGCGAGCGGATCCCGCAACGACGCCCGATGACACGATGCCGATTCGCGACTCGCCACCCATTCTCGGCGAAACGGTCGAGACACCCGCGACGGCGGCCGCCGAGCAGATCAGTACGGGAGCCGAGCGAACAAGTGAGCACATGAAGCCCGCGCACACCGGCTCGCAAGGATCGGATGGCGCGACGGGCGAACCCGCGCACAGCGGCGACAATCAATGAACGTGCTGGGGCGCTGACGATCGGCTACGAGCGTCCGCCTCGCTCTTTGTTTTCCTCTCGGTCCCTCGCAGCGGAATTCCTGCGCGGACTTCTCTTCTCAAGACACGCGGCGAGCGTATCGCGCTCGCCGCATCGCGCTCATTGTCCGCCGAAGAAAATCGACTTCGGATGTCCGTCCGTCGTGTTGGGCGCGCCCATCTGCATCGAGCCATTCGGTGCTACGCCGCCGACGGCCGTCCTCTCCATCGACTGCTGCTCGCCTGTCGATGCCTTCGCTTCGGCTGCCTGGATATCGGAAGGGTACGTTGCTTCGTCACCACCCGGACGATAGCCCGCCTGTTCGACGCGTTGCAGATCTTCACGCACCTGGGCGCGCGTGACGGGCCCTTGATCGGCCTGAGCAAAGGAAAGTGCCGGCGCAGCCAGCGCGCACGAAACGATTACAGCCTGAATCAGTGCTTTCATGATGGTTCACCTGCATGTGAGTCGTTGACCAGCGCCACCTTCGTCGCGAAGGCGGCCCCAATGCCCTTCGCCGCAGATTCGCGTGGTTCGACGCTTGTCGGTTTCGGTTCGCAAAGGGTTAACGTCATTGTGTGCAATGAGTGCTGACCTAAGCCTGTCTCTCACATGACAAATGCGTCATCTACTCAATGGGCATGCATCAGGGCCCATCAATCGCCGCGCGAGATGTCGGATTTGTAATGTACCAGTCACCAATGGGTAAGTGCGCCGCCGCCACACTGCGACCCCATTGCATGCCCTCGCGTGAACCGCGCATGCGCATGCCGACAGTTCATCGTCCAAGGAAACGTCATGTGGATCGTCAAGCTGGCCCTGCGGCGGCCCTACACTTTTGTCGTGCTGGCTGTACTGCTCTTTATCGTCGGGCCGCTCGCGATCCTGCGCACGCCGACGGATATCTTCCCGAACATCGACATTCCCGTCGTCAGCATCGTCTGGTCGTACAACGGCTTTTCCGCCGAAGACATGGCGCATCGGATCACGTCGAATTACGAACGCGCGCTAACGAGCGACGTCGACGACATCGAGCACATCGAGTCGCAATCGCTGAATGGCGTGTCCGTCGTGAAGGTGTTCTTTCATCCGGGTGCCGACATCAATCGCGCGATCGCTGAAGCCGCGTCGAACTCCGCGTCGATCCTGCGCGTCCTGCCGCCGGGCACGCTGCCGCCGAACATCATCACGTATAACGCGTCGACGGTGCCCGTGCTGCAACTGGGCCTTTCGAGCCCGACGCTGCCCGAACAGACGCTCTACGATCTGGGCAACAGCTTCATCCGCACGCAACTCGCGACCGTTCAGGGCGCTGCCGTGCCGTTGCCGTACGGCGGCAAGATCCGGCAGATCATGGTGCAACTTGATCCGAAGGCGCTGCAGGCGAAAGGCCTTGCACCCAGCGATGTCGTCAATGCCGTCAACGCACAGAACCTGATCCTGCCAGGCGGCACCGCGAAGATCGGCTCGCGCGAATACAACGTCGAGATGAACGGCAGCACCGACACGGTCGCCGCGCTCAACGATCTGCCCATCAAGACGGTGAACGGCAGCGTGGTCTATGTGCGCGACGTCGCGCATGTGATCGACGGCTACGCGCCGCAAACGAATATCGTGCGCAGCGACGGCAAGCGCGCAGCGCTCTTGCAGGTCGAAAAGACGGGCAGCGCATCCACGCTCACGATCATCCAGCAGGTCAAGTCGATGCTGCCGAAGATCGCGGCCGGCCTGCCGAATGCGCTGCACATCACGCCGCTTTCCGATCAGTCCGTGTTCGTGAAGTCCGCGATCTCGGGCGTCGTGCGCGAAGCGCTGATCGCCGCGTGCCTGACGGCCGCGATGATCCTGCTCTTTCTCGGCAGCTGGCGCGCGACGCTGATCATCGCCGTCTCGATTCCGCTTGCCGTGCTCACGTCGCTGATCGCACTGTCGGCGCTTGGGCAAACGATCAACATCATGACGCTCGGCGGCCTCGCGCTCGCGGTCGGCATTCTCGTCGACGACGCGACCGTGGCAATCGAAAACATCACGCATCACCTTGAAAAAGGCGAGCCGCTGCACGACGCGATACTAAACGGTTCCGGCGAAATTGCCGTGCCGACGTTCGTGTCGACGCTCGCGATCTGCATCGTGTTCGTGCCGATGTTTCTGCTCTCGGGCGTCGCGCGCTATCTGTTCGTGCCGATGGCGGAAGCCGTCGTGTTCGCGATGTGCGCGTCGTACTTTTTCTCGCGCACGCTCATTCCGACGCTCGCGATGTACCTGATGCGCGCGCCTGCAAAGAACAGTAGTGCCGCGCGCGGCCGCCTCGCGATCTTCGCGCGCTTTCAGGCCCGCTTCGAACAGCGCTTCGAAGCGTTGCGCAACGGCTATCGTCGCGCCTTGCAATGCGCGATTGGGAGTCGCCGCCGCTTCATCCCCGTCTATCTGGCGTTGTGCGTGGGATCGCTCGCGCTGGTTCCGTTCGCGGGCCGCGACTTCTTTCCTGCCGTCGACACGGGCGAAATCCGTCTGCATCTGCGCGCGCCGACGGGCACGCGCATCGAACAGACGGCGCGCATCACCGATGAAGTCGAAACGAAGATACGCACGGTGATCCCGCAGTCGGAACAGGCGGCCGTGCTCGACAACATCGGCGTGCCCGTGAGCGGCATCAATCTGACCTACGACTCGTCGGACCCGATCGGCCCCGAAGACGCCGACATCATGGTGACGCTCAAGCCCGATCACAAGCCGACGGCACAATACGTCGCGCAGTTGCGCAACGTACTGGCGGCATCGTTTCCGGGCGTCACCTTCGCGTTCCTGCCCGCCGACATCGTCAGCCAGATCCTGAACTTCGGTCTGCCCGCGCCCATCGACGTGCAGATTGTCGGCAACAAGCTCGCGCAGAATCGCGTCGTCGCTGACAAGCTGCTCGCGCAGATGCGCAGTGTGCGCGGCCTCGTCGACGCGCGCATCCAGCAGCCCGACGACGAACCGACCATCGACGTCGACGTCGATCGAACGAAAGCCATGCAAGCGGGGCTCACGCAAAAGGACGTCGCGCAGAATCTGCTGATCGCGCTGTCCGGCAGCTCGCAGACGACGCCGAATTTCTGGCTCGATCCGAAGAACGGCGTCAGTTATCCGTTGATGGCGGAAGTCCCGCAGTACGACATTCATTCGCTGCAAACGCTCGCCAACATTCCGCTGACGACGAACCGTGTCAGCGTGAATCCGCAGAATCAGCTGGGCACGCTCGGCACGATGTCGCGCAGCTCGCAACAGGCTGTCGTATCGCACTACAACGTGCAGCCCGTGCTCGACATTTTCGCGTCGACGCAAGGGCGCGATCTGGGCGGCGTCGCCGCGGACGTGACGAAGCTCGTCGATGCAGCGCGCGCGCAGTTGCCTCCCGGTTCGTCGATCGTGATTCGCGGACAGGTGCAGTCGATGAACGAGTCGTTTGCCGGCCTAGGCGCGGGTCTCGTGTTCGCGATCGCGCTCGTCTATCTGCTGATGGTCGTGAATTTTCAGTCGTGGCTCGATCCGCTCATCATCGTCAGCGGCTTGCCGGGGTCGCTCGCGGGCATCGCGTGGATGCTGTTCGCCACGCATACGACGCTCAGCGTTCCCGCGCTGACGGGCACGATCCTGTGCATCGGCATTGCGACGGCCAACAGCATTCTCGTCATCAACACCGCGCGCGAATCACTGGCTGCCGGCATGGAGCCGCTCGCTGCCGCGCTTGATGCGGGCTTCAACCGCTTTCGCCCCGTGCTCATGACGGCGCTTGCGATGCTGATCGGCATGCTGCCGATGGCGCTCGGCCTCGGCGATGGCGGGGAACAGAATGCGCCGCTCGGCCGCGCGGTGATCGGCGGCCTCGCGATCGGCACGCTGTCGACGCTGATGTTCGTGCCCGTCGTCTTCGGGATGGTGCATGCGTGGCTCGCGAAGCGCCGCGCCCATGCCGACGCGAAGCGCGCCGACGTGACCACACACGCTCAATAAGGACACACCATGACCACGCCCAACCTGCCGACGCAGCGCGAACCGTCCACCGGCACGGACCTCACGCTCGCCGATTCTGCCGGCAGGCAGCAATCTGCCATCGCCAGCAAGCGCATGCGCTTCGTCTTGCCCATTGCGCTCGCGGCCGTCGCCGCCGCGCTGCTCGCGATCGGCATCGTGCCGCGCCTGCACGCGAGCACGGCGCTCACGGATCAGGTGAACGCGCAGCGCTATTTGACCGTCGATGCGGTGACGCCGACGAGCGCGCCCGCGTCGCAAGAACTGCTGTTGCCGGGCTCCGTGATGCCGTACGCCGATGCGTCGATCTACGCGCGCACGAGCGGCTATATCCAGCACTGGGACGCGGACATCGGCGCGAAGGTGAAGGCGGGGCAAACGCTCGCGGACATCCAGACGCCGGAGCTCGACGCGCAGCTTCAACAGGCGCGCGCCGACGAGGCGAACGCGAAGGCGAACTACCGCTTTGCGAGCAGCACCGCGCAGCGCTGGCAGACGATGCTGCAAACGCAATCTGTCTCGCAGCAGGACGCCGACGCGAAGACGAGCGACAGCGCGGCGAAGCTCGCTGCGTGGCAGGCTGCGCAGGCGAATGTCGCGCGGCTTTCGGAACTGGTGTCGTACGAGAAAGTGACAGCGCCGTTCGACGGCGTGATCACCGCGCGCAACGTGAACGTCGGCGCGCTGGTGACGGCGGGCGGATCGCCGGGACTTGCGGCCAACGCGGGCGAGCTCTTTCACATCGAGCAGACGGACCGCTTGCGCGTCTATATCGACGTGCCGCAAAACGACGCGAGCAGTGTGTCGCCGGGAACGAAGGTCTATCTGACGACGCAGCAATATCCCGGCCGCCGCTTCGACGCGCTCGTCGCACGCAGCGCCGATTCGATCGATCCCGTGAGCCGCACGTTGCGCGTCGAAGTGGACGTCGACAACCGCGATGGCGCGTTGCTTCCGGGTGCGTACGCGCAGGTTCATCTCGCACTGCAAACGGCACATCCGGCGCTCGAACTGCCCGTGAGCGCCCTGCTCTTCCGGCCCGATGGCGTCACCGTCGCGGTGGTCGGCAACGACGACAAGGTGCAGTTGAGGACGGTGACGATCGGCCGGGACTTCGGCACGTACGTCGAAGTCGCGACGGGGCTCGAAGCGAGCGACCGCGTGATCGACAATCCCGGCGATGCGATCAGCAGCGGCGAAAGCGTGCATGTCTCGACGGCGCCGACCACGCCGGCGGCGGCTGCAACGTCCGCGCAGCACGGTTGAGCGTGAGGCGAGGCTGATCATGTTCAATGTCCGCGCATCGTTTTTCCACAAAGCGCTCGTCATCGGCATCGCATGCGCGTTGAGCGCGTGCTCGACGTTGCCGCACTATTCGCAGCCGCAAACGGCTGTGCCCGATCATTATGCAGGCGCGCCGCAGGCGGCGTCCGGCTGGACCGTTGCTACGCCCGCCGACGCGCAGCCGCGCGGCCCATGGTGGACGCTCTATGGCGATGACGAACTGAATCGCCTCGAAGCACAGGTCGACGTGTCGAATCAGACCGTGCGCAAGGCCGTCGCGCAACTGCAAGCGGCGCGCGCGATGGTCGACTATCAGCGCGCGGGCTACGCGCCTGTCGTCACGGCGGGCGCGGCGCAATCGCGGGCGCGCACGTCGCAGAACGTGGTAGGCAAGTCGCTCGCGGGCAAGACGGTGCCCGACTACTCGGTCGGCGTCGCGGCAAGCTGGGAGCCCGATTTGTTCGGCCGCGTGAAGGACGCGACCGTCAATGCGCGCGACAACGCGCAGGCGAGCGAAGCGGATCTGCAATCGGTGCGGCTGTCGGTCGCCACCGATCTCGCAATCGACTATTTCGACCTGCGCTCGCTCGACCGCCAGAAGAAGCTGCTCGACGATACCGTGACGGCCTACGCCGCCGCGCTGCAGATCGTGCAGCAGCAACTGAAGTACGGCGCAATCGATGCGTCCGCCGTCGCGCAGGCGCAAACGCAGCTCGAAAGCACGCGTACGCAGGACAGCGATATCGATGTGCAGCGCGCGCAGTTTCAGCACGCGATTGCGACGCTGATCGGGAAGCCCGCTTCGTCGTTTGCGCTGCCGCCGAGTGTAGAGAAGGTCGTGTTGCCGCAAATTCCAACGGGCGTGCCGTCGCAATTGCTCGAACGCCGCCCCGATATCGCCGCCGCCGAGCGGCGCGTCGCCGCGGCGAATGCGCAAATCGGCGAAGCCCATGCGGCGTTCTATCCGGATTTGACGCTGTCGGCGGCGGCCGGGCTCGAAAGCACGTACTTCACGCCGTGGTTCACCGCGCCGAGTCTGTTCTGGTCGCTCGGCGCGCAGATCGCCGGGACGCTCTTCGACGGTAGCCGCCGCACGGCTGTTCTGAAGAATGCGACCGCGCAATATGACGGTGCCGTCGCCGATTACCGGCAAACGGTGCTGGTCGCGTTCCAGCAGGTCGAGGACAATCTGGCCGCGCTCAATACGCTCGCGAGCGAAGCTGACAGCCAGCAACGCGCGATTTCGGCGGCGGCGCTTTCACTGAGGCTCACGACCAACCGCTATCAGGCAGGCGCCGTCAGCTATCTCGACGTCGTCAGCGCGCAGACCATCGCGCTCACCAACGAGCGCACGGCGGATCAGATCGACGCGCGCCGAGTCGACGCAAGCGTGCAGTTGTTGAAGGCGCTCGGCGGCGGATGGGATCGCGCGACGTTGACGGATGCACAAGCGTCGGAATGAACTGCCTGTCATCGAACGGGGCGCGTGTTGCAGATGGGCGCCATTTGCGATTGAAATTTCCGCGCATGAGCGGCATGCCGATACGATCGACGCGTCCGGATTGTGTCACGGCGATTTGTCAGCAGTGGCCGATATCGGCGCGCTGCGCTTCGACATTGCATGCGGCGATACGTTTGCACGGAGTCCATTGGGCTTCGCGTTTTTGACCAAGCCACGTCTCGTCTCGGCGCGGTCCAGCGAGTAGCGCTTCGTGCGTCGGGAAAGCGAACTTCCGTGTTCGTCGTCGAAGCGGGTCGGACCGTGCTTCATGGCCGTTGCTTCACGCGCCCTCTTCCAGCGCGATGTCGTCGTGATTGACGGGCGCCGCAAGCGAATCATATGCGGACTGCGCGGCAAGAAAATCGACAAGCGCGCGCACGTTCGGCGCGAGATTGCGGCGGCTACCATATGCAATCGACAGCCCCGTCGAAGGCAATTTCGTATCCGGCAACACCTGCATGAGCGTACGGTCGTCGATGTCCTCCGCAACGATCGACGCTGGTAGCAGCGCAATGCCCATGCCCTCGAGCGCCATGCGTCGCAGCATGTCGCTGCTGTTCGCGCGGATGTGCGTGGCGTGCGGCGCGTTTGCGTCGAGCCATCGGCGCGTGGAATCGTGTTCGGTCGCCGATGCGCCGTCTTCATGCGAAAGCATCACGAGGCGGTCGAGATCCGCCAGTTGTCCGATGCGGCCAACGCTCGCGAGGTAGCGCGGCGACGCGACCAGCATCGTCTGCGAACGCGCGACCGCGCGCACCACGACTGATCCGGGATGCGGATAGTAGTCGCTCGTCAGGGCCGCGTCGAAGCGCCCTTCCACCAGACTGATGGGGCCGTCTGCATAGATCACCTGCGGCACGACGAGCGGATAGCGGGCTGTGTAGGCGCCCAACAGTTTCGCAAGATACCCGGCGCCGACCGTGCCCTGCACCGCGAGGCGCAGCGTGCCCGACGGCACGCCTGTCGCGGCCAGGAGCCCGCCTTCGACGTCGTCGATATCCGCGACGATCGAACGCACGCGGTCCAGAAACAGCCGGCCCGCTTCCGTGAGCGTGACGCTACGCGTCGTCCGTTGCAGCAGGCGCGCGTCCAGACGGTCTTCGAGCGACGCCACGCTGCGCGTCGCGACCGCGCTGGATACGTTCATTTGGTCCGCCGCGCCCGTAAAGCTGCCAAGCTCCGCGACTTTTACAAACATCCTGAGTGACTGCAGATAGTCCATCGTTGCCGCTTCTGTGAAGTCGTTTGCCCTGAGGCAAACGAGAGTCAGACATCCGATGCTGGACTGTACAAAGGTACGGCGCGCGGATAAAGCGCCTGCCATTGAATTGACTGTTCAGGCCACTCCTACAATTTCATGCGCCGAGATGTCGGCGGGACGCTGAAGCTCGTCAGCGGTGAATGATGTTTGATTAGCAAGACAACTGATTGTCGGCGAAAGCGCTTCGTCATCTGAGGGCCTTGCGTATTTTGCGCATGCCCGTCACCGTGGTTTCGACGATGTCCGATCCGATCCGTGCGCGCAGGCGCCTCGCGAGATGCGCGCTTGCGTCGGCGATCGATTTTTCTAGCGCCTTGCCCAGGCGCGTCGGATAGACGCCCCATTCGCGCCCATCGGATATGCCCTGCCGGCGCTCGACCAGCTTCTTTTCGGAAAGGCTGTCGACGAGCCGTGTCGCCGTGGGACGCGCGATGCCTAGTTTGTCGGCGATTTCGCTGCCCAGACATCCCGGCGACGCCAGCACGACACGCAAAGCAAAACCCTGCGCCGGCGTCAGTCCAAATTCCGCGTAGACGGGCGCCCATTCCCGCTCGACGAGGCGGGCCAGCGCGGATGCATTGAAATAGAGGCATTGATCGAACATGTCATCATTCGATCATGATTTGATTAGCAAGACAACTATATAGATAAGCCGCAGAGCGTCGTCGAATGACCTGTCGAATGGCGGGCTGACTTCGTTTCCAGGACGAGCGCGCGCCGATGAAGCAAATCAGGCCATGAATGGCGCGACGCTTTCGCAGACGGGCACGAGGCTTGCTGCTTTCGCGTAACCTCCAGATGTCGTAAATTGGGGGCGTTGTGTGTAGCAACAATGAGTCGCATCCCCGAACTCGCAACCCGTGATGTTCGCCGACATGACAAAGCTACCCGTCTACGCCAGCCTCGCCTGTATGATCTGCGGCGCGCCCGCCACATACGCGCAAACGCCGTCGCCGCTTGGCGAGTGGCAATATTCCGCAGGCATTCCGCTCGAAAAGATGTACCAGCCAAGCCGCCCGAACTGGGAGGTGAGGCTCGGTATCGGTTCTACTCTCGAGCCTCGATATGACGGATCGGACCGCTATCACACGCTGGTCGGCCCGAGCGTCGACATCCGGTATAAGGACCTCGCCTTCCTGTCGACGGGAGAAGGCGTCGGCGTCAACGTGCTGCAAGGAAACAACTGGCGTGTCAGCATCGCGGCCGTCTACGACCTGGGCCGGCGCGCACACGATGATCCGTCTCGGCTCGATGGACTCGGCAACATCAATCCTGCGCCTGAAGTCAAGCTGGCCGGCGAATACGTGATCTCCAAGGAATTCCCTCTCGTTTTTCGCGGCACCGTGACGCGCAGTTTTGGTGGTTCGAACGGATGGGTCGCCGATCTGGGCGCGTACATGCCGCTGCCGGGCAGTTCAGAAAATTTCTTTTGGTTTGCAGGGCCATCCGTCACGTTCGCCGATTCCAAGTACATGAATAGCTGGTTCGGCGTGAATGCCGCGCAGGCGGCCGCGTCTCAATACGCACGTTACGACGCGAGCGCGGGATTGAAGTCGGCCGGATTCGGCGTGACGTTGATCTGGTTCGTCGACAAACATTGGTTCGTCACCGCTGACGGCGCGATCAAGCGGCTGCTCGGCAGCGCAGCGGGCAGCCCGATCACGCAGTCAAAGACCAACGGCGTGTGCGACGTGTCGATTAATTACCAATTCTGAAGTGAGTAACGGTGGGGGTTGGGTTGGAGCCGGCTGTTGGCCGCTTTCCTGGTGATCCTTACTATTGGCATGATTGAGCCTTTCAAGAGTCGGCTGCCTTTGTGTAAGCAGGTAGCAAGTGAGCAGCGACTGTTTGCCACAGTGTATGTGGTGTTCGCACTGAGATCGGACGCGAGCCGAATGCTACACAGGCCGGCGACGATTGAGGTTGGGTTCGCAGGATATTTACGGTAAATACGGTGCGCGGGTCCAATGTCCCCATTTGGGGCGGCGGATTTTCCAGCTGCGGTTTCCGGAAAGCTCGCGACATCGCTATGGTCCCCAGCTGGGGTGACAGTGGGTGCGAATTTGCCCAATGTGCGACACGATACCGCAGTAGTGCGTGCTGCAACTGCCTGATTCCTTGTCATTTCTAGGAAGGGATTGTCGAATGTCCCCGGTTGGGGTGTGCGAAATCGTCTCGCGGTGCCAGAGGACGATTGTCCCCAATTAGGGTGATCTAAGTCAGCAGTCTAGTGCGACTACCGAGTGGCTATTTACGATAAATACGTACGTGCACAAACTACGCTCGATGCAAAAAAGAAGAATTAGCTTTTTCGCTTCAGAGAGTTAGCGCTGATCTCTGGCAATGTTTCGAGCTTCGGGAACTGGACGCTAATGTCCCTCGGTGTGCTTGAGGTAGATAATTTCTCGATTGAAGCAGCAACATATTCTGGCGAGTTGTCCCCGTCTAGGGTGTCTTGAGGTTTGTATACCGTTTGGTAAACAACGTTTACAGCGTTTACACAGCTCAACCTCTTGCTAGACAAGGGTTCCCGGGACTTCATGTCTCCATTTGGGGTGGCTGGCGTCCCCCGTAGGGGTGCCATTTCCAGCTAAACGTCCCCGTCCGGGGCGTCTTGCGCCCCCAATCGTGGTGGAATTGTCCCCGTCTGTGGTGAATTCGTGGAAAACGAGGTCGACCTGCCCAGAACGTGCCGACAAAACGGGAGAATCGATGGGACGCGTAATTCAGATGTCCCAGACGGTGATTGCAAGCTGGGGTCATTTGGCGCACAATCCCGCCATGCCCAAAACTTTGCCGAGTGAGGTTCGTGGCGAGAGCGTAAAAAAGCATGTCGCCGCAATTCATACGAGCGGCGAGCTTTCGCTGCTGGAGCGAAAGCTTTCCAACGTGCTGCTGCTGCACTCGTACGACAACCTGCTGACCACGAGAACGCACCGCCTTCCTGTGCGGACGCTGATGCTCGTGCTCGGCTGGACGGAAAGCGAAAACACCGAGAAGTTGCGCGAAGCGTTGCGGCAGCTCGCCACTACGGCTGTCGAGTTCAACGTCATGGACGACGGGCGGGAGCGCTGGAGCGTGATGCCCATTTTGTCTTTCGCCGAAATCCGGGCAGGCGTGTGTTCGTATCGTTATGACGAGGCGCTGGCCGAGAAACTCTATGATCCGTCGATTTACGCTACCGTCAATCTCGGCGTGCAGCGCAAGTTTTCGAAATCGCATGCGTTGACGCTCTATGAGAATTGCCTTCGTTTTCAGAAGGTTGGCTCGACTGGGTGGATCGAACTGCCGGTGCTGCGGAAGCTGCTCGGCGCGACCCAGGAGTACTACGACGATTTTCGCCGGCTAAACAGCAAGGTCATTCAGAAGGCCGTGAAGGAAATCAACGACGTTTCGGACATCAACGTCGACGTCGAATATCAGCGGCTTGGCCGCTCGGTGACGGGGGTGAAATTTCTCATTCACCAAGGCGCTCAGCAGTCGCTTCTGACGCCGGAGACAGAAGACGAGTTCGCGCACGTGCGCGATACCGAGATTTATCGGAAACTTCGCGCACACGGAATTGGCGACAAGCTTGCGCTCAGTTTTGTCATCGAGGACGAAGAGCGCGCCCGTCTCGTCGTTCAACTCGCTGAAGACAAGGACCGCAAAGGGCAGATCAAGCGGTCGACGGCTGGCTTTATTCGCACGCTGATCGAAAACAAGGCAGACGTCTCCGAGCCAGAATACGAAAAGGAAAAGCGCGAAAAAGCGCAGAAGCAGGCTGCTGCCGCCCGCTCCCGGACGCTGGACGCGCGCCTCCAGGAATTGCGTATCGATTTCGATCGCCTCCAGTGCGCGGCGGCCGTCAAGGCGCTGACCCAGGATGAGAAGCGTGCGTTCGCGCGACAGTTCGTCGAGGGTGATGGCGCCAAATACGCGCGCGAGTTTCGGCCCGATAGTCCCGGACTCTTTTCGGGTTCTGTTGGCCGCGTGAATTTTGCGTCTTGGCTGAGAAATCGCGTGCGCCCGGAATTCGACGTTGACAAGTTCGATGTATGGCTTTCTCAAAATCACCAGGACATCGCGTTGCAACGCAATTCCTGAAAATCGCGTTTTTCCGTTGAATTAATGGCTTTCTGTGGAGCCATCTGATATAAGCTGACTGCATCGTCTCCTGCGGATCAGCTAATGAACATTACCATTCAAGACATCGTCGATCAGGCCGCTCGCGCGACTGACATCGTCTCGCAGGTTCGGGGCCGCATGCTGGCACCGAACGCCCGCAAAATCCCGCCCGTTTTCAACGCTTCACAACTGGCCGTACTGTGTGAAGTCGACAAGAGTCAAATCACATATCGCGCGTCGAAGGGCGATCTTCCGCCCGGTACGGTGAATGCCACGGGTTCGCGGCGCGAATTCTCATTGCCGGAAGCGCGCGAGTGGGTACGCGCCTATCGCAACAATGCGCTGCGTCCGGACAGCGCGCCCGCGATGACCGTCGCGATCGGCAACTTCAAAGGCGGTGTGAGCAAGACGACCACAGCGATGACGCTGGCACAGGGCCTGAGCTTGCGCGGACACCGTGTGCTGGTGATCGACACCGACCCACAAGGGTCGCTGACCACGTTGTTCGGAATTCTGCCGGACACAGAGGTCGAAGAAGATTCGACGATCACCGCCCTCGCGACGGGCGATCAAAGCAGCATCGAGTATGCGATCCGCGAGACGTACTGGGATGGGATCGATCTCGTTCCTGCTTCGTCGTCGCTGTTCAACGTGGAATTCATTTTGCCGAGTCGCCAGATGAAGGAGCCGGACTTCGAGTTCTGGAACGTGCTCAACACCAGTCTCGAGCAGGCGCGCAGCAACTACGACGTCATCATCATCGATACGCCGCCCGCGCTGAGCTACGGCACTGTCAACGCGTTTATGGCCGCGGACGGCCTGATAGTTCCGACACCGCCGAATGCGCTCGACTTCGCCAGCTCGGCTCAGTTCTGGACGCTGTTCAGCGATCTCGCCTCGAATCTGACTGCGGAGACCAACACCGACAAGTCATTCGAGTTCATTCATGTGCTGCTCTCACGCGTCGATCCTGCAGATGCGGCCGCAGGCGTCGTGCGCGAGTGGATTTCCGCGACCTATGCGGAAAAAGTCCTGCCCGTCGAGATTCCGAAGACGGCTGTGACGGCGGCGAGTTCGGCGGAGTTCGGGACCGTGTACGACATCTCGCGATACGACGGCAATGCGAAGACGTATCGCCGGGCGCGTGAGGCGTACGACCGCGTGACCGAAATCGTCGAGCAATCCATTGTGGCCTTTTGGGCAAAGTCCAAATAAGGGAGGGTTAAATGTCGATCAAGGACCGGCTGGCAAAGAAGACTGGTGATCTGATGGTGCCCGCGCCGGCGTCTCCTGAAGGGGGGCGCGGCGCTTCTCCTCGCACGGCGCCCGGGCAGATGCTCGCGTTCCGGAGCGCGATGCGCGAGAGTTCTGATCGCGTCTCGCAACTGGAGGCGCAGCTGAAAGACTACGACGGAACCGTGCCGATTCGCGCGCTTGATCCCGCGACCATTCACGCGTCGAAATGGGCGAATCGCCAGGATTTCGGCGATGAGAGTTTTGCCGAATTGAAGTCGCTTATCTCGGAAGCGGGTGGCAACACTCAACCGATCAAGGTTCGGCCGGACGCCGAGGGCGAAGGATACGAGATCGTGTTCGGTCATCGGCGCCATCGCGCGTGTCTCGAACTGGGGCTGCCGGTGAATGCGATCGTCGATCGTGAAATCACTGAACAGAATCAGTTCGTCCAGATGGATCAGGAAAATCGGGCTCGCAAGAACCTGAGCCCGTGGGAACAAGGCGTCTGGTACAAGCGCGCGCTGGATGACAAATTGTGGCCGTCGCAAAACGCGATGGCGAAGGCGTGCGGTCTGTCGCAAGGGAATATCTCAAGTGCGCTGCTGGTGGCTGAACTGCCTGATGAAGTCATCGCCGCATTTCCTTCGCCGCACGATATTCAGTTTCAGGGTGCCCGAAAATTGGCTGGCGCGCTCAAGAAGGCTCGCGATGAGATCGTGCAGCGCGCGACCGAGCTTGCGGAGGATCCGGCGAGAACGGCATCGGAAGTGTTGACTGCGCTGTTGGGCGCAGCTCGTCCTGCGGCGCCCGCGCGAAAGGAAGAGGAAGTCGGCATCGAGCGGAAGGGTGATTTGCTCGTGATCCGGCTGCGGGCGAGTGGCGTTCCGCAAGATCGGATCGAGGAGCTTCGACAGCTGATTGCCGGGTTTCTCGAAGATGTGCAGTCGTCGGGAGCTTGACGGCGTACAGGCGCCTGCCGTCGTCGCCCGCGCGGCAGGTGCTGTTGGATTCTTTGAAGAGGTTTAAGGGTGGCGATGGGTGGTCTGACGCTGCTCTAATCCTAGGTCGTCTCGTAACATTCCTTGTCTCGGTCGATACCAACCAACCCCTCGTATTACATCTCCCCATTTCTTCCCGCGTTCGTGGGAGTTGCTGCAATCGCAGTTTCCTGCCTGCCCACCACTGCTATTTTTCTGTCTCATTTCGCGGCACGCCTGGCTCGTCGACTTGAGGTTGCGCGGGGCGCTGCTCTCCGATTGGTATTTCGATTCCCCATGTTCACACGAGCATCGCGGCTATTTACGGTAAATAGGATGGTGGTCCCAGCTCCACGTCGCGACGTGACAGCCGGGCTGAAGTGCGGGGTGTAGGACCTGGGCACACTTCCTTGAGAAAGCGGCTTGCGGCTATTTACGGTAAATAGGTAAGGCGCGACGAGCCGAGGGTCGTGCGATTCGAAGGGCTATTTACCGTAAATAACTCGTCGAGCGAATGACCGTCTATAGCCGCTGAGCCACTTGGGATGAATTCGAGCGCTTGTGGTCCAACAACACATTCCCTCCAGAATGGGGCCTCGCGCCACCATGTTAAAGCGTCCCGCCGTATGTGTGACGTCTCGAATCAATTTGCCGGGCCCGTCAGCGTTTATCGCCGATAACCGGAACACGCTACGCTTGGCGCGCCGACCCGAGAGCCGGGAGCCGGGAGCCGGGAGTCGGGAGTCGGGAGTCGGGAGTCGGGAGTCGGGAGTCGGGAGTCGGGAGTCGGGAGTCGGGAG
>NZ_FNYE01000068.1 GCF_900108945.1 Paraburkholderia diazotrophica
TCGCGCCGATCGCGATGGAAGAAGGTCTGCGCTTCGCCATCCGCGAAGGTGGCCGTACCGTCGGCGCCGGTGTCGTTGCCAAGATCATCGAGTAAGCCAGTTAGTTCTCGTTGATCGGTTGTTTCGGGGTTGGCATTGTTGCCGACCCCAATGGTTTAGGGGTATAGCTCAACTGGCAGAGCGTCGGTCTCCAAAACCGAAGGTTGGGGGTTCGATTCCCTCTGCCCCTGCCAACTCTCGCGTCGCATGCGACGCTCGTTAAGGTGTTATGGCGAATCCTTCCGTCGAAACTGTTAATACTTCCAGCGACAAGCTGATGCTCGTTGCCGGCGTATTGTTGGTCTTGGCCGGGTTCGTGGGGTTCTTCTGGCTGAATGGCCAAGAGTGGTACGTCCGCGGAGCAGCTCTGGCTGTCGGGCTGATCGCAGGCGTCGCAGTCGGTCTTCTCTCAGCGCCCGGCAAGGGTTTTATCGCATTCGCCAAAGATTCGTACAAGGAAGTCCGCAAGGTTGTCTGGCCGACGCGCAAAGAAGCCAGCCAAACGACCTTGGTGGTTTTTGGCTTCGTGCTGATTATGGCGGTGTTCCTCTGGATTTGTGACAAATCCATCGAGTGGGCGATTTTCTCGGCGATTCTGGGTTGGAAATGATATGAGTGATATTCCGGCATCCCCGAGCGGAAAACGCTGGTACGTCGTGCACGCCTACTCCGGTATGGAGAAGAGCGTGCAACGTGCGCTTCAAGAGCGTATCGAGCGTGCTGGCATGCAGGACAAGTTCGGCCAGATCCTCGTCCCGACTGAAGAAGTCGTCGAGGTGAAGGGTGGTCACAAATCGGTGACTGAGCGTCGTTTCTTTCCGGGCTATGTGCTCGTCGAGATGGAAATGACGGACGAAACCTGGCACCTTGTGAAAAACACGGCAAAGGTGACGGGTTTCGTGGGCGGTGCGCGCAATCGTCCGAGCCCGATTTCTCCGCGGGAAGTGGAGAAGATTATGTCGCAGATGCAGGAAGGCGTGGAAAAGCCGCGCCCGAAGACCCTGTTCGAAGTCGGCGAGATGGTTCGGGTGAAGGATGGTCCTTTTACGGACTTCAACGGCAGCGTCGAAGAAGTGAATTACGAAAAGTCGCGCGTCCGTGTATCTGTCACGATTTTCGGTCGAGCTACACCGGTCGAACTGGAATTCGGCCAGGTGGAAAAGCTGTAAATCGGTTTTTGCGGATCGCGCCTGACGGCGCGATTCGTCTTTCGCGCTTACGGTCCGCGTAACGGCCGTTGAGGAGCGTCGGTAGTCAGAAACAGGACGAAGGCGCGCTACTACTCACCGAACGCAGTCGCGTTCTAAAGAGGTTCATCAACATGGCAAAGAAAATTGTCGGCTTTATCAAGCTGCAGATTCCTGCAGGTAAAGCCAATCCGTCGCCGCCGGTTGGTCCGGCACTGGGTCAACGCGGCCTGAACATCATGGAGTTCTGCAAGGCGTTCAACGCGCAGACTCAAGCGATGGAACCGGGTCTGCCGATCCCGGTCGTTATTACTGCATTCGCAGACAAAAGCTTCACGTTCGTCCTGAAGACGCCGCCGGCTACGGTTCTGATCAAAAAGGCAGCGAAGATCGACAAGGGCTCGAGCAAGCCGCACACCGACAAGGTCGGCAAGATCACGCGCGCTCAGGCTGAAGAAATCGCCAAGACCAAGATGCCAGACCTTACGGCAGCTGATCTGGATGCAGCGGTCCGCACGATCGCTGGTAGCGCCCGCTCGATGGGCATCACCGTGGAGGGCGTGTAAATGGCTAAGCTTTCGAAGCGTCTGCAAGCATTTGCAAACAAGGTCGATCGTCAGAAGCTGTACGCGATCGATGAAGCCCTGTCGCTCGTGAAGGAATGCGCAAGCGCGAAGTTCGACGAGTCGATCGACGTCGCGGTGCAGCTGGGCATCGATGCGAAGAAGTCGGATCAGGTGGTCCGCGGTTCGGTCGTTCTGCCGGCTGGTACGGGTAAGTCGGTTCGCGTTGCTGTGTTCGCCCAAGGCGAAAAGGCCGAACAGGCTCGCGCAGCTGGCGCGGATATCGTCGGCATGGAAGATCTGGCTGAGCAGGTCAAGGCTGGTAACCTGAACTTCGACGTCGTGATCGCTTCGCCGGACACGATGCGTGTCGTCGGTACGCTGGGTCAGATCCTCGGCCCGCGCGGCCTGATGCCGAACCCGAAGGTCGGCACGGTCACGCCGGACGTCGCGACGGCAGTGAAGAATGCAAAGGCCGGTCAGGTTCAGTTCCGCGTCGACAAGGCCGGTATCATCCATGCAACGATCGGCCGCGCATCGTTCGAGCCGACGGCTCTGCGTTCGAACCTGAGCGCGCTGGTCGAAGCGCTGCAAAAGGCGAAGCCGGCTACGAGCAAGGGCGTGTACCTGCGCAAGATCGCACTGTCCAGCACGATGGGCGTGGGCGTGCGTGTCGACCAGGCTACGCTGGCAGCACAGTAAAGTTTTGACCGTCCCGTCCGAGAGGTCGGGGCGGATTTAAGGGCTTTGGGCGGTCGCAAGATTGCAGTCTGAATCGAGCGGCCGGTTGTCAAAGACCGTTGGTGGAAGCGCAGTAGTCGGGCGTCTCCTTAATTCAAGCCAACGCAGATGGCGAACCCGAAAAAGTTTGAAGTGATGAAGCCGTTTGATTCCCGCAGCCATGCGGACCTTGAATGGTTGAAATACTCCTGACTGGTCGGACGCCGTTGTTGAACGCGACGCACGAAGCATATGCCGAATGCGTCGAATCTGGAGGTTAACCGTGCCACTGAACAAAGAAGGTAAGCAGGCCGTAGTGGCTGAGGTTTCCGCGCAAGTCGCGAAAGCTCAGACCATGGTTCTGGCCGAGTATCGTGGGATCACGGTTGGCGATCTGACCAAGCTGCGCGCGAAAGCGCGCGAGCAACAGGTGTATCTGCGCGTGTTGAAGAACACGCTGGCGCGTCGCGCTGTCGAAGGTACCCCGTTTGCTCCTCTGGCTGAGCAGATGACCGGTCCTCTGATCTACGGCATCTCGGAAGATGCAATTGCTGCTGCCAAGGTCGTCAACGACTTCGGCAAGAGCAATGACAAGTTGATCATCAAGGCTGGTTCGTACGAAGGCAAGGTGATGGACAAGGCAGGCGTGCAAGCGCTGGCCAACATCCCGAGCCGCGAAGAACTGCTCTCCAAGCTGTTGTTCGTCATGCAAGCGCCTGTTTCTGGCTTTGCGCGCGCTATGGCCGCGCTGGCAGAAAAGAAGCAAGGCGAGGCTGCGTAAGCAGTGCATCGACGCACTTCAGTCGGGCGTAATTGATCGCTGGCTGTATCCGAATTCAATTTAGGAGTATTTCAAATGGCAATCGCAAAAGAAGACATCCTCGAAGCCGTAGGCGCGATGTCGGTTCTGGAACTGAACGAACTGGTTAAGGCGTTCGAAGAGAAGTTTGGCGTGTCGGCTGCTGCTGTTGCAGTTGCGGGCCCTGCAGGCGCAGGCGGCGGCGCTGCTGCTGCTGAAGAGCAAACCGAATTCACGGTTGTTCTGACGGAAGCAGGCGGCAACAAGGTTGCAGTGATTAAGGCTGTTCGCGAACTGACGGGCTTGGGCCTGAAGGAAGCGAAGGACCTGGTCGACGGCGCACCGAAGCCCGTGAAGGAAGCGGTGCCCAAGGCTGCTGCTGACGAAGCCAAGAAGAAGCTGGAAGACGCAGGCGCGAAGGCTGAAATCAAGTAATTTTCAGCGCGCTGTGCGAAGGCTGGCGGTTTTCCACCGCCGGCCTTTTTGTGCTTTGTGGGAGCGACGTTTTTGCGTGTTTGTATCGGCAAAAATGTCCACCTAGAAGCCAAAGAGAATCGTCGTTCGGCAAGTTCGACTGGCGCTTCTCTTTGTCTTCTGAAGCGACTGCAGAAGGCAAGTTTGGTCGGGTAGCGGGCAACACAGGCATCCGCTGCCGTCAGCCAGCGGTTGGTAGCGGCCAACCACCAAGCTTCTAGGCTCGTTCAAGCCATCGGACGGCCAACGGGTCTCAGTCGGTGAACACTCGGGTTGTCACATCAAGGTATCCCGCCTCGACAACAATGCCCGCCGTGATTCGGAGATCGTATGCAATATTCCTTCACCGAGAAGAAGCGCATTCGCAAGAGTTTCGCGAAGCGCCCCATCGTTCACCAAGTACCTTTCCTGCTGGCTACCCAGCTTGAATCATTCAGCACGTTTCTGCAAGCAGAAGTGCCAACGGCGCAGCGCAAACCGGAAGGTCTGCAGGCTGCGTTCACCTCGGTTTTCCCCATTGTTTCGCACAACGGCTTCGCTCGTCTAGAGTTCGTCAGCTACATGCTGTCGTCGCCGGCATTCAACATCAAGGAATGTCAGCAGCGCGGCCTGACCTACTGCTCGGCGCTGCGTGCCAAGGTGCGTCTGGTTCTGCTCGACAAGGAATCGCCGAGCAAGCCCGTCGTCAAGGAAGTGAAAGAGCAGGAAGTGTACATGGGCGAAATTCCGCTCATGACGCCGACCGGCTCGTTCGTCATCAACGGCACGGAACGCGTGATCGTGTCGCAGCTGCACCGCTCGCCTGGCGTGTTCTTCGAACACGACAAGGGCAAGACG
Organism: Paraburkholderia diazotrophica; assembly: GCF_900108945.1. Classification (GTDB taxonomy): domain Bacteria; phylum Pseudomonadota; class Gammaproteobacteria; order Burkholderiales; family Burkholderiaceae; genus Paraburkholderia; species Paraburkholderia diazotrophica. The sequence goes on from NZ_FNYE01000068.1 coordinate 4,620, forward strand.
CACAGCTCCGGCAAGCTGCTGTTCTCGGCACGTATCATCCCCTACCGCGGCTCGTGGCTCGACTTCGAATTCGATCCGAAGGACGTGCTGTACTTCCGCGTCGACCGTCGCCGCAAGATGCCCGTTACGATCCTGCTGAAGGCAATCGGCCTGACGCCGGAACAGATCCTCGCGAACTTCTTCGTGTTCGACAACTTCACGCTGATGCCGGAAGGCGCGCAGATGGAGTTCGTGCCGGAGCGTCTGCGTGGCGAAGTCGCGCGCTTCGACATTACGGATCGCGATGGCAACGTCATCGTCCAGAAGGACAAGCGTATCAACGCGAAGCACATTCGCGACCTCGATAACGCAAAGACCAAGTTCATTTCGGTTCCCGAAGACTATCTGCTCGGCCGCGTGCTGGCGAAGAACGTCGTCGACGGCGACACGGGCGAAGTGATCGCGAACGCGAACGACGAGATCACGGAAAGCGTGCTCGAGAAGCTGCGCGAAGCGAAGATCAAGGACATCCAGACGCTCTATACGAACGATCTGGACCAGGGTCCGTACATCTCGTCGACGCTGCGTATCGACGAAACGGCCGACAAAATGGCCGCGCGTATCGCGATCTACCGCATGATGCGTCCGGGCGAGCCGCCGACGGAAGAAGCCGTCGAGGCGCTGTTCAACCGTCTGTTCTACAGCGAAGAAGCGTACGACCTGTCGAAGGTGGGTCGTATGAAGTTCAATCGTCGCGTCGGCCGCGATGAAATCATCGGCCCGATGACGCTGCAGGACGACGACATCCTCGCGACCATCAAGATCCTCGTCGAGCTGCGTAACGGCAAGGGCGAAGTGGACGACATCGACCACCTCGGCAACCGTCGCGTGCGTTGCGTCGGCGAACTGGCGGAGAACCAGTTCCGTGCGGGTCTCGTGCGTGTCGAACGCGCAGTGAAGGAGCGCCTCGGCCAGGCCGAAAGCGAAAACCTGATGCCGCACGACCTGATCAACTCGAAGCCGATTTCGTCGGCAATTCGCGAGTTCTTCGGTTCGTCGCAGCTGTCGCAGTTCATGGACCAGACCAACCCGCTGTCGGAGATCACCCACAAGCGCCGCGTGTCGGCACTTGGCCCGGGCGGTCTGACGCGCGAGCGCGCTGGCTTCGAAGTCCGCGACGTGCACCCGACTCACTACGGCCGCGTCTGCCCGATTGAAACGCCGGAAGGCCCGAACATCGGTCTGATCAACTCGCTGGCTCTGTACGCGCACCTGAACGAATACGGCTTCCTCGAAACGCCGTATCGCAAGGTTACGGACGGCAAGGTCACGGATCAGATCGACTATCTGTCGGCGATCGAAGAAGGCCGTTACGTGATCGCTCAGGCGAACGCGGCAGTGGCCGAAGACGGCGCGCTGACCGACGAACTGGTGTCGTCGCGTGAAGCGGGCGAAACGATGATGGTCACGCCGGACCGCATCCAGTACATGGACGTGGCGCCGTCGCAGATCGTGTCGGTGGCAGCATCGCTGATTCCGTTCCTCGAGCACGACGACGCGAACCGTGCACTGATGGGCTCGAACATGCAGCGTCAGGCTGTGCCGTGTCTGCGTCCGGAAAAGCCGGTCGTCGGTACGGGCATCGAGCGTACGGTCGCTGTTGACTCGGGCACGACCGTGCAGGCACTGCGCGGCGGTGTGGTCGATTACGTCGACGCGGGCCGTATCGTGATTCGTGTGAACGACGACGAAGCGGTTGCAGGCGATGTCGGTGTCGACATCTACAACCTGATCAAGTACACGCGTTCGAACCAGAACACGAACATCAACCAGCGTCCGATCGTGAAGGTCGGCGACAAGGTTGCGCGCGGCGACGTGCTGGCTGACGGCGCTTCGACGGACCTCGGCGAACTGGCTCTCGGCCAGAACATGCTGGTCGCGTTCATGCCGTGGAACGGCTACAACTTCGAAGACTCGATCCTGATCTCGGAGAAGGTCGTTGCGGACGATCGCTACACGTCGATCCACATCGAAGAACTGAACGTCGTGGCTCGCGACACGAAGCTCGGACCGGAAGAAATCACGCGCGATATTTCGAACCTCGCAGAAGTGCAGCTTGGCCGTCTCGACGAGTCGGGCATCGTGTACATCGGCGCAGAAGTCGAAGCGGGCGACGTGCTGGTCGGCAAGGTCACGCCGAAGGGCGAAACCCAGCTGACGCCGGAAGAAAAGCTGTTGCGCGCGATCTTCGGCGAGAAGGCATCGGACGTGAAGGACACGTCGCTGCGCGTGCCGTCGGGCATGAGCGGCACGGTGATCGACGTGCAGGTGTTCACGCGTGAAGGCATCCAGCGCGACAAGCGCGCGCAACAGATCATCGATGATGAACTGAAGCGCTATCGTCTCGACCTGAACGACCAGCTGCGTATCGTGGAAGGCGACGCGTTCCAGCGTCTTGCACGTATGCTCGTCGGCAAGGTCGCGAACGGCGGTCCGAAGAAGCTCGCGAAGGGTACGAAGATCGAACAGGCCTACCTGGAGGATCTCGATCACTACCACTGGTTCGATATCCGCCTCGCGGACGAAGAAGCAGCGGCTCAGCTCGAAGCGATCAAGGACTCGATCGAACAGAAGCGTCACCAGTTCGATCTCGCGTTCGAAGAGAAGCGCAAGAAGCTCACGCAAGGCGACGAACTGCCGCCGGGCGTGCTGAAGATGGTCAAGGTCTACCTCGCCGTGAAGCGTCGTCTGCAGCCTGGCGACAAGATGGCAGGCCGTCACGGTAACAAGGGTGTCGTGTCGAAGATCGTGCCGATCGAAGACATGCCGTACATGGCCGATGGCCGTCCCGCAGACGTCGTGCTGAACCCGCTCGGCGTTCCGTCACGGATGAACGTGGGTCAGGTTCTCGAAGTGCATCTGGGCTGGGCCGCGAAGGGGCTGGGCTGGCGTATCGGCGAAATGCTGCAGCGTCAGTCGAAGATCGAAGAAGTGCGCACGTTCCTGACCAAGATCTACAACGAGTCGGGCCGCGCGGAAGAGCTGGAAAGCTTCTCCGACGACGAGATCCTCGAACTGGCGAGGAACCTGCGTGAAGGCGTGCCGTTCGCGACGCCGGTGTTCGACGGTGCGACGGAAGACGAAATGTCCAACATGCTGGACCTGGCCTTCCCGGATGACATCGCGCAGAACCTCGGCATGACGAAGTCGAAGAACCAGGTGCGTCTGTACGACGGCCGCACGGGTGAAGCCTTCGAACGGACGGTGACGGTCGGTTACATGCACTACCTGAAGCTGCATCACCTGGTCGACGACAAGATGCACGCGCGTTCGACGGGCCCGTACTCGCTCGTGACCCAGCAGCCGTTGGGCGGCAAGGCGCAGTTCGGTGGTCAGCGCTTCGGTGAGATGGAAGTGTGGGCGCTCGAGGCCTATGGCGCATCGTATGTGCTGCAGGAAATGTTGACGGTCAAGTCGGACGACGTGACAGGCCGGACCAAGGTTTACGAGAACCTGGTCAAGGGCGATCACGTGATCGACGCGGGTATGCCGGAATCCTTCAACGTGCTGGTGAAGGAAATCCGCTCGCTCGGTATCGACATCGACCTCGATCGCAACTAATCGGACTACGGAGAGAAAGCAATGAAAGCTCTGCTCGATCTATTCAAGCAAGTCCAACAGGAAGAAGTCTTTGACGCGATCAAGATCGGTCTGGCCTCGCCCGACAAGATCCGTTCGTGGTCGTTCGGCGAAGTGAAGAAGCCGGAAACCATCAACTACCGCACGTTCAAGCCGGAGCGGGATGGTCTGTTTTGCGCGAAGATTTTTGGTCCGATCAAGGACTACGAATGCCTTTGCGGCAAGTACAAGCGCCTGAAGCACCGTGGCGTGATCTGCGAGAAGTGCGGCGTCGAAGTGACGCTCGCGAAGGTGCGTCGCGAACGCATGGGCCACATCGAACTGGCCTCGCCTGTCGCGCACATCTGGTTCCTGAAGTCGCTGCCGTCGCGTTTGGGCATGGTGCTCGACATGACGCTGCGCGACATCGAGCGCGTGCTGTACTTTGAAGCATATGTGGTGATCGATCCGGGCATGACGCCGCTGAAGGCGCGCCAGATCATGACGGAAGAGGATTACTACAACAAGGTTGAAGAGTACGGCGACGAATTCCGCGCTGAAATGGGCGCGGAAGGCGTGCGCGAACTGCTGCGCGCGATCAACATCGACGAGCAGGTCGAAACGCTGCGCTCGGAGCTGAAGAACACGGGTTCGGAAGCGAAGATCAAGAAGTACGCGAAGCGCCTGAAGGTGCTCGAGGCCTTCCAGCGTTCGGGCATCAAGCCCGAGTGGATGATTCTCGAAGTGCTGCCCGTGCTGCCGCCGGAACTGCGTCCGCTGGTTCCGCTGGACGGCGGCCGTTTCGCGACGTCCGATCTGAACGACCTGTATCGCCGCGTGATCAACCGTAACAACCGGTTGAAGCGTCTGCTCGAACTGAAGGCGCCTGAAATCATCGTCCGCAACGAAAAGCGGATGCTGCAGGAAGCCGTCGATTCGCTGCTCGACAACGGCCGTCGCGGCAAGGCGATGACGGGCGCGAACAAGCGTCCGCTGAAGTCGCTCGCCGACATGATCAAGGGTAAGGGCGGTCGCTTCCGTCAGAACCTGCTGGGCAAGCGCGTCGACTACTCGGGCCGTTCGGTCATCGTGGTCGGCCCGACGCTGAAGCTGCACCAGTGCGGTCTGCCGAAGCTGATGGCGCTCGAGCTCTTCAAGCCGTTCATCTTCAACAAGCTGGAAGTGATGGGCGTCGCGACGACCATCAAGGCGGCGAAGAAGGAAGTCGAGAACCAGACGCCCGTCGTGTGGGACATCCTCGAAGAGGTGATCCGCGAGCATCCGGTGATGCTGAACCGTGCGCCTACTCTTCACCGTCTCGGCATTCAGGCTTTCGAGCCGGTGCTGATCGAAGGCAAGGCAATCCAGCTGCACCCGCTCGTTTGCGCGGCGTTCAACGCCGACTTCGACGGTGACCAGATGGCTGTTCACGTTCCGCTGTCGCTCGAAGCGCAGATGGAAGCGCGCACGCTGATGCTGGCGTCGAACAACGTGCTGTTCCCGGCCAACGGCGATCCGTCGATCGTGCCGTCGCAGGACATCGTGCTCGGCCTGTACTACGCGACGCGTGAAGCGATCAACGGCAAGGGCGAAGGCATGTCGTTCACGGGCGTGTCGGAAGTGCTGCGCGCCTATGAGAACAAGGAAGTCGAGCTGGCCTCGCGCGTCAACGTGCGGATCACCGAAATGGTCCACAACGAAGACAAGTCGGAAGGCGCGCCGGCATTCGTGCCGAAGATTTCGCTGTATGCGACGACCGTCGGCCGCGCGATCCTGTCGGAAATCCTGCCGCCGGGTCTGCCGTTCTCGGTGCTGAACAAGCCGCTGAAGAAGAAGGAAATCTCGCGTCTGATCAACACGGCGTTCCGCCGCTGCGGTCTGCGCGAAACGGTGATCTTCGCCGACCAACTGATGCAGTCGGGTTTCCGCCTCGCGACGCGCGCCGGCATTTCGATCTGCGTCGACGACATGCTCGTGCCGCCGCAGAAGGAACAGATCGTCGGCGACGCAGCGAAGAAGGTGAAGGAATACGACCGTCAGTACATGTCGGGTCTCGTCACCGCGCAGGAACGCTACAACAACGTGGTCGACATCTGGTCGGCGACGTCGGAAGCGGTCGGCAAGGCGATGATGGAGCAGCTGTCGACGGAGCCCGTCGTGGACCGCGACGGCAACGAAACGCGTCAGGAGTCGTTCAACTCCATCTACATGATGGCTGACTCGGGTGCGCGTGGTTCGGCAGTGCAGATTCGTCAGCTGGCCGGTATGCGCGGCCTGATGGCGAAGCCGGACGGCTCGATCATCGAGACGCCGATTACGGCGAACTTCCGCGAAGGCCTGAACGTGTTGCAGTACTTCATCTCGACCCACGGCGCACGTAAGGGTCTGGCTGATACGGCACTGAAGACGGCAAACTCCGGTTATCTGACGCGTCGTCTGGTGGACGTCACGCAAGACCTCGTCGTGGTCGAAGACGATTGCGGTACGTCGAACGGCGTGGCGATGAAGGCGCTGGTCGAAGGCGGTGAAGTCGTCGAAGCGCTGCGCGACCGCATTCTCGGCCGCGTTGCGGTGGCTGACGTCGTCAATCCGGAAACGCAAGAGACGCTGTACGAATCGGGCACGCTGCTCGACGAAACGGCCGTCGAAGATATCGAGCGTCTGGGCATCGACGAAGTGCGCGTGCGCACGCCGCTCACCTGCGAAACGCGTTACGGTCTGTGCGCGTCGTGCTATGGCCGCGACCTGGGCCGTGGCTCGCTCGTGAACGTCGGCGAAGCAGTCGGCGTGATCGCTGCGCAGTCGATCGGCGAGCCGGGCACGCAGCTGACGATGCGTACGTTCCACATCGGTGGCGCGGCATCGCGTGCGGCAGTGGCGTCGTCGATCGAGGCGAAGTCGAACGGTACGGTGCGTTTCACGTCGACGATGCGTTACGTCACGAATGCGAAGGGCGAGCAGATCGTCATCTCGCGTTCGGGCGAAGCGATGATCACCGACGATCACGGCCGCGAGCGCGAGCGTCACAAGGTGCCGTACGGCGCGACGCTGCTGCAACTCGACGGCGCGCAGATCAAGGCAGGCACGCAGCTGGCCACGTGGGACCCGATGACGCGTCCGATCATCACCGAGTACGGCGGTACGGTGAAGTTCGAAAACGTCGAGGAAGGCGTGACGGTCGCGAAGCAGATCGACGACGTGACGGGTCTTTCTACGCTCGTCGTGATCGACGTGAAGCGCCGCGGTTCGCAGGCGTCGAAGAGCGTGCGTCCGCAGGTGAAGCTGCTCGACTCGAACGGCGAAGAAGTGAAGATCCCGAACTCGGAGCACTCGGTTCAGATCGGCTTCCAGGTCGGCGCACTGATCACAGTGAAGGACGGTCAGCAGGTTCAGGTGGGTGAAGTGCTCGCACGTATCCCGACGGAATCGCAGAAGACGCGTGACATTACGGGTGGTCTGCCGCGTGTGGCGGAACTGTTCGAAGCACGTTCGCCGAAGGACGCAGGTATCCTGGCGGAAGTCACGGGTACGACGTCGTTCGGTAAGGACACGAAGGGCAAGCAGCGTCTCGTTATCACGGACCTCGAGGGCAACCAGCACGAGTTCCTGATCGCGAAGGAAAAGCAGGTTCTGGTGCACGACGGTCAGGTCGTCAACAAGGGCGAAATGATCGTCGACGGGCCGGCCGATCCGCACGACATCCTGCGTCTGCAGGGTATCGAAGCGCTGTCGCGCTACATCGTGGACGAAGTGCAGGACGTGTACCGTCTGCAGGGCGTGAAGATCAACGACAAGCACATTGAAGTGATCGTGCGTCAGATGCTGCGTCGTGTGCAGATCAGCGACAACGGCGATACGCGCTTCATCCCGGGCGAGCAGGTCGAGCGTTCGGACATGCTGGACGAAAACGACCGCATGATCGCGGAAGACAAGCGTCCGGCAACGTACGAGAACATTCTGCTGGGTATTACGAAGGCGTCGCTGTCGACCGACTCGTTCATCTCCGCGGCATCGTTCCAGGAAACGACCCGCGTGCTGACGGAAGCGGCCATCATGGGCAAGCGCGACGATCTGCGTGGCCTGAAGGAAAACGTGATCGTCGGCCGTCTGATTCCGGCCGGTACGGGTCTCGCGTTCCACAAGGCGCGCAAGACCAAGGAAATGGCGGATCGCGAGCGTTTCGACCAGATCGCTGCCGAAGAGGCCTTCGAGTTCGGTACGCCGGAAAACCCGGCCGCCGAGCAAACGCCGCACACCAACGAGTAAGCTGACCGGCGGCGCAAGCCGCTATGTCCAGCGAAGTTGACAAAACCGCCCGGTTTCGACCGGGCGGTTTTTTTTCGTCCGCCAATCCGTGCGTTTGGCCTATGCCATTCGGACTCTGCTGGATGGATGGTGGCGCGACAAAGCCCAGGCGAAACGCGATTGCGTTGGTAAAATTCGTGTCACCGTTTCCGCGCTCTTCACTCTTTCCTTCATGTCCCGTCCGCTCCAGATCCTCAACGAAGTTTTCGGTTATCCCGCGTTTCGAGGGCAGCAGAGCGAAATTGTCGAGCATGTCGCAGCGGGCGGCGACTGTCTGGTGCTGATGCCGACGGGGGGCGGCAAATCGCTGTGCTATCAGATTCCATCGCTGGTGCGGCGCGAGGCCGGTTTGGGCGCGGGCATCGTCGTGTCGCCGCTGATCGCGTTGATGCAGGATCAGGTGGCGGCGCTGAGGGAAGTCGGCGTGCGAGCGGCCTATCTGAACTCGACGCTGTCGGGCGCCGATGCCGCCGCGACTGAACGCGCGCTGCGCGATGGGGAGATTGATCTGCTGTACGTCGCGCCGGAACGGCTGATGACGCCGCGCTTTCTCGATCTGCTCGAGCGCGCGCGCATCGGCCTGTTCGCCATCGATGAAGCGCATTGCGTGTCGCAATGGGGGCACGACTTCCGGCCCGAGTACATTCAGCTCTCGGTGCTGCACGAGCGGTTTCCGTCCGTGCCGCGCATCGCGCTCACCGCGACCGCCGACGCGATTACGCGCGATGAAATCATCCATCGGCTCGCGCTCGACGATGCGCGTGTTTTTGTGTCGAGCTTCGACAGGCCGAATATCCGCTATCGGATCGTCGAGAAAGATAACGCGCGCGCGCAACTGCTCGACTTCATCCGCGCGGAACACATGCGCGCTGACGGCGCCAGCGATGCGGGCGTCGTGTATTGCCTGTCCCGTCGCAAGGTCGAGGAAACGGCCGAGTGGCTAAAAGGGCAGGGCATCCGCGCGCTGCCCTATCACGCGGGCATGGAGTTCGAAGTGCGTCAGCAGCATCAGGAAATCTTCCAGCGCGAGGAAGGCATCGTGATGTGCGCGACGATTGCGTTCGGCATGGGCATCGACAAGCCGGACGTGCGCTTCGTTGCGCACCTGGATCTGCCGAAAAGCGTCGAAGGCTACTACCAGGAAACGGGACGCGCCGGACGCGACGGTCTGCCGGCAAACGCGTGGATGGCTTATGGCCTCGGCGACGTCGTGCAGCAACGCAAGATGATCGACGAATCGGAAGCCGACGACGCGCATAAGCGGGTGCAGACTGGCAAGCTCGATGCGCTGCTCGGGCTGTGCGAAACCGCGGCCTGCCGCCGCGTCCGCCTGCTCGCCTACTTCGGCGAGGAGGGCAAGCCGTGCGGTAACTGCGATACGTGCATCGAGCCGCCGGCGTCGTGGGACGCGACGCGTGAATCGCAGATGGCGCTGTCGTGTGTGTTTCGGGCGCAGCGCGCGAGCGGGTTTAATTTCGGCGCCGGCCATCTGATCGACATTTTGCGCGGTAATCGCAACGAGAAGATTCTGCAGCGCGGTCACGATCGGCTCAGTACGTTCGGAATCGGTGCGGCTTTATCCGAGCATGAATGGCGTGCGGTCTTTCGCCAGTTGGTCGCCTTCGGATTTCTCACTGTCGATCATGAAGGCTTTGGCGCGCTCGTGTTGACGGAGGCGAGCAAGCCCGTACTGAAGGGCGAGCAGCAGGTGACGATGCGCCGGTATGTGAAGCCGGTGCGTACGCGTCAATCGTCCGGACGCACGAGCGAGCGCGCAGATCCGACGGCGGGCATGAGCGCACGCGAGCGCGCGCGCTGGGACCGGTTGCGCGCGTGGCGCACCGAAATGGCAAAGAGCGACGGCGTGCCCGCCTACGTCATTTTCCACGATGCCACGCTGGCGGAGATTGCGCGCAATGCCCCCGAATCGCTGGACGATTTGCGCCACATTCCGGGGATGGGCGCACGCAAGCTCGACCGTTTCGGCGACGAATTGCTTGAAGTCGTCGCGGCGGACTGACCTCGAATCAACGATAAACCCGTTCGAATCGACGCAACCTGTTGACTCGTTTAGGATTTTCGGAATATGATGCTAGGTTCCGGTTCTTGGCAGGATTGCGCGCGGCGTAAGCCCTTCGAGTCCGTCAAGGCAGGAAGTCAGAAGCGCATTCGTTTTTGCTTTGCCCAGAAATGGATGCGTCGATTTTGTTCAATTTCAGGAATAAACAATGCCAACCATCAATCAACTGGTTCGCAAAGGCCGCACGTCGGAAACGACGAAGAGCAAGAGCCCGGCCCTGCAGGACTGCCCCCAGCGTCGCGGCGTGTGCACTCGCGTGTACACCACGACGCCGAAGAAGCCGAACTCGGCACTCCGTAAAGTCGCCAAGGTTCGTTTGACGAACGGCTTCGAAGTCATTTCGTACATCGGTGGTGAAGGCCACAACCTGCAAGAACACTCGGTCGTGCTGATTCGCGGCGGCCGTGTGAAGGACTTGCCGGGTGTGCGTTACCACATGGTTCGCGGCTCGCTGGATACGCAGGGCGTCAAGGATCGTAAGCAGGCTCGCTCGAAGTACGGTGCGAAGCGCGCCAAGGCCGGCAAGTAATCAGCCGGTCAATGCAGCAGTAACAGGTCGCCTGCAAAGGCGGTAATAGCGGTGGTGCCGGATAGCCGGTGCTGTCGAGTAAGTGGTCACCCGACCAGGCTGGTAAGTCGTAATGGATGAATCGGGTTAGTTGGTGGCCGCGGGGTGGTGCAGAGGCACTGCTCCAACTGAAAAGTCAAAGGAAGAAACATGCCGCGTCGTCGCGAAGTCCCCAAGCGGGAAGTGTTGCCGGATCCGAAGTTCGGTAACGTTGATGTAGCAAAATTCATGAACGTGCTGATGCTCTCCGGCAAGAAGTCGGTTGCCGAGCGCATCGTGTACGGCGCTTTCGAGCAGATCCAGACCAAGGGTGGCAAGGACCCGCTGGAAGTGTTCACGGTAGCGCTCAACAACGTCAAGCCGGTGGTCGAAGTGAAGAGCCGCCGCGTTGGTGGTGCGAACTATCAGGTTCCGGTCGAAGTGCGTCCATCGCGTCGTATGGCATTGGCGATGCGTTGGTTGCGTGAAGCCGCGAAGAAGCGCAGCGAAAAGTCGATGGCCCTGCGCCTGGCAGGTGAACTCTCCGAAGCGGCTGAAGGCCGTGGTGGCGCAATGAAGAAGCGCGACGAAGTTCACCGGATGGCAGAAGCCAACAAGGCGTTCTCGCATTTCCGTTTCTAAGCATCCCGTCCCCGGGTTAGCAGTAAAGCGGAAAGAAATTCCGGGCGGGTGCGCTTACAGGCGCCTCGCCCGTTTGTGTTAGGGCGCGATGGACTCTCTGTTCCATCGCGTCATCCCAATAGAGGATCAAAGTGGCTCGCAAGACTCCTATCGAGCGCTACCGCAACATCGGTATTAGCGCTCACATCGACGCCGGCAAGACGACGACGACCGAGCGCATCCTGTTCTATACCGGCGTGAACCACAAGATCGGTGAAGTGCACGACGGCGCCGCCACCATGGACTGGATGGAGCAGGAACAGGAACGTGGTATCACGATCACGTCCGCTGCTACCACGGCGTTCTGGAAGGGCATGGGTAACAACTACCCGGAACACCGCATCAACATCATCGACACCCCGGGTCACGTCGACTTCACGATCGAAGTCGAGCGCTCGATGCGCGTGCTCGATGGCGCATGCATGGTGTACTGCGCAGTGGGCGGCGTGCAGCCGCAGTCGGAAACGGTGTGGCGTCAGGCTAACAAGTACAAGGTGCCCCGTCTCGCATTCGTCAACAAGATGGACCGTACCGGCGCGAACTTCTTCAAGGTCTACGATCAGCTGAAGACCCGTCTGAAGGCCAACCCGGTTCCCGTCGTGGTGCCGATCGGCTCGGAAGAGAACTTCAAGGGCGTCGTCGATCTGCTGAAGATGAAGGCGATCATTTGGGACGAAGCGTCGCAAGGCACGAAGTTCGACTACGTCGACATCCCGGCCGAGCTCGTTGACACGTGCAACGAGTGGCGCGAAAAGATGATCGAATCGGCGGCTGAAGCCAGCGAAGAGCTGATGGAAAAGTACCTCGGCGGCGACACGCTGACCGAAGCGGAAATCGTCAAGGCGCTGCGCGACCGTACGATCGCTTGCGAAATCCAGCCGATGCTGTGCGGCACCGCGTTCAAGAACAAGGGCGTGCAGCGCATGCTCGACGCCGTGATCGACTTCCTGCCGTCGCCGGTCGACATTCCCCCTGTCAAGGGCGAGCTCGAAAGCGGTGAGGCTGCTGAGCGCAAGGCGTCGGACGACGAGAAGTTCTCGGCACTGGCATTCAAGATCATGACCGACCCGTTCGTCGGCCAGCTGATCTTCTTCCGCGTGTACTCGGGTATCGTGAATTCGGGCGACACCGTGCTGAACTCGACCAAGGACAAGAAGGAACGTCTCGGTCGTATTCTGCAGATGCACGCAAACCAGCGCGAAGAAATCAAGGAAGTGCGCGCAGGCGACATCGCCGCGGCCGTCGGCCTGAAGGAAGCGACCACGGGTGACACGCTGTGCGACCCGGCGCACCCGATCGTTCTCGAGCGCATGATTTTCCCGGAGCCGGTGATTTCGCAGGCAGTCGAGCCGAAGACGAAGGCTGACCAGGAAAAGATGGGCCTGGCGCTGAACCGTCTGGCTCAGGAAGACCCGTCGTTCCGCGTGCAAACGGACGAGGAATCGGGCCAGACCATCATTTCGGGCATGGGCGAACTGCACCTCGAAATTCTGGTCGACCGTATGAAGCGTGAGTTCAACGTCGAAGCGACCGTCGGCAAGCCGCAGGTTGCGTACCGCGAAACGATCCGCGCGACGGCGACGGACGTGGAAGGCAAGTTCGTCAAGCAGTCGGGCGGCCGCGGCCAGTACGGTCACGCTGTCATCACGCTTGAGCCGAACGAGCAGGGCAAGGGCTACGAGTTCCTGGACGAGATCAAGGGCGGTGTGATTCCGCGCGAATACATCCCGGCGGTCGACAAGGGTATCCAGGAAACGCTGAAGAGCGGCGTGCTCGCCGGCTTCCCGGTCGTCGACGTGAAGGTTCACCTGACGTTCGGTTCGTACCACGACGTTGACTCGAACGAAAATGCGTTCCGCATGGCCGGTTCGATGGCGTTCAAGGAAGCAATGCGCAAGGCGAGCCCGGTCATCCTCGAGCCGATGATGGCCGTGGAAGTCGAAACGCCTGAAGACTACATGGGCAACGTGATGGGCGACCTGTCGGGCCGTCGCGGTATTGTCCAGGGCATGGAAGACATGGTGGGCGGTGGCAAGATCGTCCGCGCCGAAGTGCCGCTGTCGGAGATGTTTGGCTACTCGACGTCGCTGCGCTCGCTGACGCAAGGCCGCGCAACGTACACGATGGAATTCAAGCACTACGCAGAAGCTCCGCGTAACGTGTCGGAAGCGATCATCAACGCGAAGTCGAAGTAAGACCTCGCACAGTCATTCATCGAACAACTTTTGAAAGAAGAGAAACATGGCTAAAGGTAAATTCGAACGGACGAAGCCGCACGTGAACGTCGGCACGATCGGTCACGTTGACCACGGCAAGACCACGCTGACGGCAGCGATCACGACGGTGCTGACCGCCAA
>NZ_FNYE01000069.1 GCF_900108945.1 Paraburkholderia diazotrophica
AGATGTCCCAGAGCTTCGGGTTCCCGCGACGCTGTGTGAGCGTCGCCCAATCGACCACGTCGAGTTGAACCTTGAAGCCGGCCTCTTCGAGGCACGCCTTCGCCACTTCCGCCATCTGGTAGTGGAACTCGTACTGGTGCGAGGTCAGAATGCGCAGCGGCGCGCCATCGTAGCCTCCCTCCTTGAGGAGCTTGGCCGCTTTCTGTGGATCGTGCTGGTTGTAGACCTGCGCGCCTTCCTCGTTGTGCCAGCCGTAACTCTTCGGGTAGAGCGCGGCATCCAGGTTGTAGAATTTTTTGTCGCCGAAAGCCGCCTGCAGCATATCTGCCGGGCACAACGCCGCGGCAACAGCCTGGCGAAGCTTCAGATGGCTCATCGGGCCGGCTCGCAGGTTGAACGCAAAAAATGGCCAGCCGAGATCCGGGAGAAGGACTGGCGCGGATTTGCCGCTTTTTTGAAGCCGATCGTATGCTTCGATCGGAAGACCGTCGGCATAGTCGTACTGTCCAGCAACGGCACCCTCGACGCGCGTATTGTTGTCGGGGACCGGAATGAAATCGATCTCGCTCGGGAGCTGTTTACGCTCGCCGAACGTCCCATCGGCAGGTTCCTTGCGCGAGACATACCCCTTGAAGCGGACAAGCTTGATGTATTGATCAGCTTTGTGTTCCGCGAGACTATAAGGGCCGGTGCCAACCAGCGCAGTGAGCTGATCACCCTTGATGTTCTTCTGCGGCACGATGATGGCGGCCGACTCCGGGTAAGCGAGGAGCGCCAAGAGCGGTGCATAAGGCTCCTTCAGCTTGATCGAGATGGTATGATCGTCGGTGGCGTCGATCTTCTCTATACCAAAATTGGCCGAACCTTTGCCAAGCGTAGCTGCTCTCTCCCATCGCTTGAGTGAGGCGACCACGTCCTCTACCGTCATCTTTGTACCGTCTTGGAAGGTCACCCCCTTGCGGATTGAGATTGTGTAAGTCAGACCATCCGCGCTGGTCGTCGGCATGTTTTCGGCCAGCAGCGGGCGGACTTTCCAGTGCGAATCGAAGGTGAAGAGCGTCTCAAAGATGTGCTCGCTCGGGCTGGCGACCACGTCAGTCGTCGTCAGCAGCGGGTCCAGTCCGGGTGGTTCACCGATGATCGCGTCTGTAATGACGTCGTCCCTGGTGGTCTGCGCGAAGCTGAGCTGAGAGGCGAGCACTGCTGTGACAACTACCGCGCCCAATGTGATGCGCGCCAGCGCTTCTCTGGTGCTTCTCATGTTGATGTCTCCGTTACTTATAGTAGATGCCGATTCGCAAATGTCGGCCGTATCAAGCTAACTATCGATCAAAAGAGGGAAGACCTGACCGCCGTGGAGGGCGGCAGGTCGCGCGGCGACTATTGAAGCGCTGCCTTAGCAAAACTCAGGAGGTCGAGTATTGGAATAGCCGTCAGCGCACGGATGGTGTCTCGGAAGTCGGGCATTAACGTGCATTCGAGCACCAGTACGCCCACATCATTGAAGACGCCATCCCTGCCGAATGCCCCCGACAATCGGTCGCTCAATTGTTGCGCAATGCGCTCCTTGCTCCATCCGCATGGCGCTTGTTCACCGCATGGATCCAAGACCCATTTTTGAAAGTCAGGCAAATCGCGAATGGTCACGAAACGGAGCCGCTCGATGCCGGGGTACTCTTTCAGCAAAGGCATAAGGGGCACAGCGTCCCAAGTGATGATTCCGACGGGCAGTTTGGTCATGCGCAGAGCGAGATCGAGGAACTCGAGTGCGCTGGTCAGCACGGGGGTCGAGGTTTGCTCGTAAAGATGCTTGCGCGAGGCCCACATATATCCGCACCCGCCGATAATCATGTCGGTATGGCCGTCGAGCCGTTGTGCCGCTTCAAGGATGCCGCGGGCGGCCTCTGGCGTCGGGACCTTGTTCGCAGCTGCGTCGGCGCCCTTGGCAATCGTCTTGCACAACGGCACCGTCCAGTATGCTGGATCATCTACCGCAAAGGGCATCACTGGCCCCTCGTTGGCCGCCTCGGATGCGTCGCCGTCGTCCAGTTTGATGACGCCCAACAACGGCCGCTTTGCGGATGAATTTGCCCGCGGCACGGCCGTTTCCTTTTGCTCCGTTTCTGTAACTTTCATGGATTCGATTCGCTGATTCAACACGATAATGCTCGCAGCACGAGCGGACCATTGGCGCGCTGGCCAACGGTAGATTCGAGGGCTCCCCCTTTCTGCATTACGCGTCGATCCTCGCTGGTTTCGCGATTGTTTCGAGCAATGGCGCGATTTCTCCATTCAGTAGACAAGTGAACGCATGAAGCAAGTCTTCCTGCTGCCTCGCGTGCAGCACCTCGCGCGATGCCGTTCGAAACTTGCGTTCCAGTTGCTCCATCGACATCGGCGCGTCGGGGTCACAGGGCGGCCGCATCGTCGGTGACGAATACGTTTCGCCTGCGGTAACGACTTCCACACGGTTAAGCGCAATCCGCGGATACTTCGCGCTGTATTCCGGATCTGGAATGATCTCAACCTTTTCGGCAAGGGCGACAAGCTCCGGACGTCCAAGCAATGAGTCATCGATCGGCATCAATGGATCAGCGCCCAAAATTGCAACGATCGCCATGCAATAGGGAATGCTGTATTGGATGTCAGTCAGATTTTCAGGCCGGGTCTTATTGGACAGCCTCAGCGCGTAGTCATAGATATGGACCTTGATCGCAGTAATATCGCTCGCGTTGATGTTATGGTCTGCCATCATCGTTTCAAGCGCGCTCAGTGCTGCGTGAAAATGTCGACATGTCGCGTACGGTTTGAAATAATTCCCATTGATCTTCATTTCCTCCTCGCCCAACCCGCGAAGAATGAGCGCCGCGTCATAGAATGGCGGGTGATCGAGCGTATCAGTGAAGCCCGCATGACCAAGCCTGGCGAGGATCATTGAGCTATAGCCGACGACGGCACTCAAAGGAATGCCTTCCTTCACATCTGCCCCAAGCTCCTTTGTGTACGACGTTGCGACGAGATTGGGACTGTACACGGCGGCCAAGGCTATGCTATTGGCGATTTGGTCTTGCGAAGCCTTGAGTAGCCAACCCGTTGCCGCTGCAACACAAAACCCAGTCCACACCCCGGACTGGCCATTCCATCCTTTTTGTCCGTGGTCGCCTCGCGCGGCTTTAATCCTGATCCCCACCTCGTAGCCTATGGCGATCGCGCTCAGAACGTCATCGGCGGAAGCCCCGATTTCTACGGCGAGATTGAGCACCGCAGGGACGACTGCAGCGGCCGGATGTCCACGGGCCTCGCTGTGTCCATCATCCATATCGAGCACAGCCGCTGCAGAACTGTTGGCGAAGATTGCGCCGGCCGTTGTTGTCCGTCTCCCATCAAACCAGAGAGGGATTTCCCCATTCCCGAACAACGTCATACTGGCCTCGCGGGCCGCTACGACGCTCGGCGCATGCAGCCCGGCTACGGCGGCCGCGAGCGTATCAAGCACACACATGCCCGCGTGCTTTTTGGTTTTGCCGGGAATGTCGGAGGATTTCAGACTGCACACGTAGCGTGCAAGCAAACCGACTGTTGAGTCCGAAAGGCGGTTCATTTCGTTAGTTCCGGTAGGGAGAATTGGAAGACGGATTAGATATTCCAGATATACCAACTATATCATCGCGATCAAGCGTGTCAACCTAGGACCGTCACTAGCGGACGCGAATCGACGGCGAGAACCGCCGAGAGACCGCCGTTCTGATCGGCCAGTGGCGAAGGCTACGCTCCGCCGGTGCGGCTCGAGATTTAGCAAACGACAGAAATTGCTTCCGGTTAGAGTACGCTCACATATCAGCACAGTTGCTGCGCAGCCAGACCACTTGCTCCAAATCAAAGATGGCGCGCGACCCATCGCACGGTAAGCGCGAGTGCGACGTGCGGCGATGTTCTGCGAGCTTTGGGAAGATGTTGGCGGAGCTCAGGCGAGCTGAACTATGGCATGGCCTGTCGAATCAGATAAGGGGGCGCTGGAAGTCACAGAGCGTCGCCCAACAAGGGTTCACGCTCACGTCGGTGCGCCGGACCAGCGGGCCGGTTGCGATTGGCCGTATCTACAAAGAACGACCGTACGCGGGTGATTTACTTCCTTGCCTTCGTCATCTTCGAAAGCTGCAAGGAATTGAGCTTGACCGAGCAAGCCAGCCGGTCGAAGGGTGACTCGACAATGCCAATGACAAACATCGCCGGATCTTTGCTCTTGATGTCGTAAAGTCGGCGCAGGGTCGGGTAGCCATTCGGGACCGAGAATATCCGTTGGGCGTCCGCCGAGGCGGGCGACGCATCGATGATTATCGAGACGTCCTCGATGTCAACGTTATGCCGCCGGAGTGCATCAACTATGTAGAGTTCGCCGAACTCATCAACGATTTCGTCTGCGATATGGGTGGGCACGTACGACGAGTCATACATGATTGGCACCCCGTCTGCATAGATCACCTTGCGAACGCAAAGTAAGACCTTGCTCGGAACGTTGAAGACGCCCAAGGCTGGGTCAGTGATCCTTTCTTTCGTGATTGACACCAGTTCGATCTTTGTATCGAAACCATGCCGCCGTGCATCGTCCTGGGACGACATACATACATCGACCTCTCGAATAAAACGGCGGCGATCCTTGACGAAGGTTCCCTTACCAGGGATCGAAGTCAGCACCCCCGCGGACTGGAGATCCCGCAGCGCGCGCTTTACCGTGATCGAACTGACGCCGAACTCTTCGCCAAGTTGCGCGGTCGACATGATCGCATCGCCCGGTTTATATATTCCATCGGCGATCCGTCGCGAAATCTCAGCGCGCACGACTTCGTGAAGAGGCGAACCGTTTTGGGTCAAAACACGTGTGTTCATCTAGAAACTCTGTTCGTTGCTGAAGACCGGGCCCGGATCGCTCTCGCCCAACAACAGTGTTGTCATGCCCGATACCGGTAAGACCAGGTATAATAGCACTTCAATGCCTTGCATCGCTCGTTTTGAAGCCTAGGGATGAGTTGAACTTCGGCCCCTTCGGCCGAAGCCCCAACGATAAGTAGGCGGTCGCTTCGTCCGGTGGGGAATTCTGAAGTGCGAGGAAGTGACGAGGCCGGTACGACTGTCGGGCTCTTACTCGGATGCCTGCCGCCATTCCGCGAACGTTCTGGTTAGGAATTCGTACTCGATGATGAGATTGTTGTTGTATGACGGGCGGAAAGTTTGTCGTGCGGTGGCGTTTTGGATCTTTGAATACGCTCGCTGGCAACAAAGCGTATCAATCGGTTGAACCCGAAAGACGCTGCCATCGAGTCCGGGCCATTGCGCGCTGTCGTCGCCGATAACGGCAGCAGGACGCCGAGGCACGCGAGATTGCTGCGATGAGTCCGCTCAAAGCTGTGCGCGATGACAGTCTGCACGCCGAGCAGACGCGTGCCCTTCGTAAGCTGAGTCGCGGCTTGATCCGGTGTCGTGCTCCTCGACGCGAGGATGATCGTGGGCGTGAATACATCGATGTAGCGGCGCGGGGCATCATCGGAAATCGTACGCGCTCGCCGCATCGGCCGATTCCGCGCGTATGGGCCTTCGCATCGACGCCGGAAGATTCGGAAACAGCGAGTGCCGTTCGCAGGAGCGTGTCTATGTTCCGCCGCACGTCAGCGCGCACGGAACGCGATGCAGTTCCATCATTCGGTGACCTGTTGGTCTTGCTGCTCAATTCACTTACCCCTTGTTATGTGGAGCAATGTTCCGCATAACCCGCAACCGGAGCGGCGTTCCGCTTTTATTCTAACGTAAGCGGATCGCTCCGGCCCATCATTTCGAGTGGAGCAACCAGGCACAGCACTTCCATCGCACTCGTCAACGGTGCAAACAAAGGAATTGGATGTTGCCCCGGTAACCACGCTCGCCCACCATCGCATACAGGCGGCTCGCCGAGCGAAGGGAACTTGCTCAGCGTCTCATGGATGAAGGGCAGATTGGGGTCTCTTCGCGAGGGCCCCTGCACTGCGCCCAGCCGTGGCAAGCCTGCCTGGGCAAGCACACGCTGCACTGTGCCGCGATGCCGACGTCGTCGATGTCGATGTCGATGGCTCTACTGGCTTTGACATCGACATCGACATCGCTTGTCGGCATGCGCAAAACGTCCGCGCCGGCCGCGCTGGTAGCGGCGGCCAGCCTCCCGCTGACTGGCCCGACGCGAAGCCAAAGAGCAGTCGCGACCGCAGTAGAATCCCTTGTGGAGGTGCGGCGCCGGACTGGACTTGGCGGTTGAGGCCGGCGCTGCGCCTGTTGTTCTTCTTTGGCAAACGCCTTTCTACCATGAGGACGGCACGCCCCGATGCAGGGCACGTCTGCAGTCGCCCTACTGGCTCCCTTCGCCGTGCCCTGCATCAACATCCCGGTCACGATGTGTTGATCACTTCCGCGAGTTCTTTTTTCGCTCGCGTCACGCCGCCTCTATGTAACGCCGCCAGATTTGTGCGGATTTAGACCGCCATTCGACACGCGGTCGCGAACAATCGTTGGCCTAACGGGTGAATATGCCAGTGTTCGGGCACTGGGCTCAAATGAGACTATCGTGCATGACAATCCGGCCGGTAATGGCAGACCGCGTGGGAGACGGAAGTGTATGGTACCGGTACTCATATCAGCGAGGCTACGCATCGGCGGTGATGGGTTCGGTCGATCACAATGCATGTTCTTCAACTCTTTTGTTATAACACCCAGGAACAGCGATTTAGGCTTTGCGCGGTCGCGTCTTCAGCAGATATCCGAGAACTCCATACACCGTTAGTCGTCCGGCAACGCTTTCGTTCGAGCCAGGGAATCCGGTCCTTAGGGTTGACCTCCCATCCGCCGCTAGCTGACATCAGCGTCGTCGACGCGGTTGATCAGCGCGGACAACGAGTTGTCGCGTGCTGTCGAGTCCTCATTGTCCGGAGCGTGCCCGTGCAAACAGCTTTCCTGCAGGTGTCGTGCCATGCACGCCCGCATTCTACACAGCGCTTTTCATTTCTATTTATCCCCTGCATTCGTTGTGTACACATCAAATATCGTCGTGTCATCGTTACGATAGAGCATCCACGATCGTGTATCAAAAGCACTCAGCTCACCTTTTGTGTCGGGGGCGACACGAGTTTGATGCATGGTCCATCGGAGAATTGCGCTCTATTCCGTTGTTAACCAGTCTGCATTACGCGGGCATGCTATGGTGCGACGCAAGACGGAACCGGTACCGAGCGAGACAAGCGCCCTGTCGGCCAGTGGCACGGACTACGGCGAAGAGTCAATCGCTCAGGAGACAGCGGACGGATTTTGAGCCATGCCGGTGAATTCGCGCCACGCAGCGAATCGAGATGCGAGTTGTTTGCGATAGAGCGAGGCACGCAGCAAGTGTCGCTTGAGCGCGAAGTGCTGCCGGATCAGGCCGAAGCTCGAGCGCCGACAGCCGTGCCCAGTTGTTTCGTCGTGGATGCGCGAGTCTAATCGATTTTCGAATGTGAAGACGTCGCCCCGGCCATAAAATGGCCTAACGCTCCGGACGATCGTACGCAAGTGACTCCCGCGCCCCCGCACTCGTCGCTGGCGTAGCATCTTCCGATTCGGGAGGCAAATACCTCCTTACTGTGGCCTGCGGGATTACTCCACCACGTAGAGCTCGCGCGGTAGTGTTGTAAGCCGTTCCGGACCAGATTCGGTGACCAGCATGGTTTCACTAAAAGATATACCGTTGGCATTAACGACCATATGAAAAATCATTCCAGGCTGGAGAATCCATGTATCATTTGCCATGAAGTCACACACTTCCCACTCACCCGATACGGGAGGAAAGCCGATCCCCAACGAATAACCGATCCGCGGCAGATACGTCTTTCTCAACCCAGCCTCTAGCACGGGCTCCCGCACTGCGGCATCAACGTCGCCCGAGACGGCACCGGGTTTCATCAACTGAAAGGCTCGATGTTGGCAGGTAATTAGCAGTTCAGACACCCTCAGAACTTCGTCCGAAGGCTTGCCCATGATCGCCGTTCGCATCAGTGCGGCGTGATATCGGTTTACTGATCCGGTTATCTCGAATTTTAGAAGGTCGCCACGCTCGATAACCTTCTCCGTTGGCGTGGAATGACCTCTACGAATCCGCTCGCCCGACGACACGTAGTTCGGTAAGCTTTGGTACTCTGTACCGGCCAAGATCTGCTGTTCTTGAATAGCTGCGGCGATCTCAAGTTCTGTTTTCCCGACAGCGAGCGCTTCCAGGCCAGCCTTCATTCCAATATCGACCGTCCTCGCGGCACGACGAGCGTATTCGACCTCTTGTGGGGATTTGATGAGTCGCAGTCGATTGACCAGACCCGACGCGTCGATTAGCGTATTTGGTTGCGCGGCCGCGCTAATTTTTTCATAGTCTCGAACTGGCAGATTGAAGCAACTCTTTTCGAGGCCAATAGCCCGGTCGGCATTCGTCCAGCCCAATTTATTTAACCATTTTCCTGTGACCACGGCTGGATCTTCGATATCGAGGTATACCGCTTGATGGTCGATTTCGAGCCACGAAAACACATCTGCATGTAGACGCTCCGATTCCCTCACTAGCAGCAAAGGCTCGCCTTCCGCAGGAATGAACAACACTTGATATGCGAAATACCCCGACGTGTGATAGCCAGCCAAGTAGCAGATGTTGTGGGGTGAATGCACCAAAAGCCCAACCAGGTTACGATTCTGGACCTCCGTTTGAACCCTTGCCAGTCGATGTCGGTACTCCTCGGTCGTGAACGCCACGTTTGTTCCAGCCACATCTTTCTCCTTGTTCAGTTGCCTAATATATTCAATGTTCACCTTGCGTCTGCATGCCCTACAGCGCACCGCACTTCTGGGGCCTTACGATATACACTTGACGCTCGTTCGATCAGCCCGCGCCTGCTGTTGCCTTAAAGGGCATCACATACTCAGGTGACCTTTCCAACCGAATAAAGTTGCCCATGCGGATACACGCGGCTCGATGTCCAAGAGTTCCGACCTGGCGTTGGCGGCGGTACGGCGTCACG
This sequence comes from Paraburkholderia diazotrophica, assembly GCF_900108945.1. Taxonomy (GTDB): domain Bacteria; phylum Pseudomonadota; class Gammaproteobacteria; order Burkholderiales; family Burkholderiaceae; genus Paraburkholderia; species Paraburkholderia diazotrophica. Next base: position 9,057 of record NZ_FNYE01000069.1, read on the forward strand.
GCATTGTCACGTTGCTAACTGAGTCGGGTAAGATCTGGCGATGCAGAACACCAAATCGCTTTATCGCGGCCATCGCTTCCCCGCGATCGTCATCAGTTGCGCCGTGCGCTGGTACTACCGGTTTCAGTTGATCCTGCGCGACGTCGTCGCGCGGCTCGCGTGCCCACATCCAGGCGTTCATGACACCCAGCGCCTCGCGATCCAGTGTGACCGCATAGGTCGCGTGAAGATACATGCCCACCTGCGCTTCATAACTGAGCGGGCCGCCTCCCTCGATGTCCTGGCCGTTGAAGGTCAGCTCGGTCGTGTCAGCCACGCACAGGACTACCGGTTACTCACCCATGCGCGCAGCGGTGCGCTCCCAGTGCGGCTGCATCATGTCGCGCCAGTCGATGTGCTCATTGCCCAGAAAGCGGTACGCCGCCATGGTCTCGGCCCAGCCCTCACAGGCACCCGGAATACTGGCCGTGGGACGCGCGGCAAACCGCTTTAGTAATTCCTTCGCGCGACGATCCCGCCTCGGGTCGCCCAGATCCCGTGTTTCAAATTCCTCGTCCACCCACGCTCCCGGCTCATTACGAATCTGCATTCGAAAAGTCGAGAGTAAACGCGAAATTCCGGCCGTTAACAATCCCCGTCACGCCGGTGCATCGCTCAATGCGTTTTCGGATAAACGTCTGCTACTGCACCACTTCTGTATAACGAGATGGGCTCAACCAGGTGGAGAACTGGTTCTCGCGCATCCAGCGCGATGTTATCGCGCGCGGCATCTTCATTTCGGTGAAGGATCTGGATCGCAAACTGATGCATTACATTCGCGAGCACAACAAGAACCCGAAGCCGATCAAGTGGAAATATGACGATCCTTCGCGTCGCATTCGAGCGGTGCCAATTCAATGACGCAGCGGACTAGTGCCGGTGGATACGACCCGATCAGGTAAACTTTCCGGAGTTAAGACACCCGGCCTCTCGCCGGTAAAACGCTCACTTGATATAGCGCGTTCCATAAATTCAAATAGGCAGGTTATTCATCGCGCTGGCCAACGGGAGATAGCTGTAAGCGATATGGTAACGATGAATGCGCGTATCGTTTGCAAAAGCTCATTTTTTTTTATCGATTTTCGAAAATTGCGAACTGACGAAACCAATCCGGCAGGCTAACCGATCGAACGGCGATTCAACTACGCCAAAAACCGACAAAGTCGAATTGTTAGATTTGTAGAGTCGTCGCAACGTTGGATAGCCATTTGGAGCTTGGAATACCTGCTGAGCTTCCCGAGAGGCAGGCGCCGAATCGATGATAAGCGAGATATCCTTGACATCGACGTTGTGTCGCCGGAGCGCATCAATGATGAAGCATTCACTAAACTCGTCGATTATCTCATCCGAAATGTTCACGGGAAGAAATGACGAGTCGTACATAATAGGCACCTCGTCAGCGTATATCACCTTGCGAATGCAGACGAGAACTTTATCCTGCGGATCGAAAATGCTTAGCGTCGAGTTACTGACCCTCTCCCTTGATATTGAAACTAATTCTATCTTCGTCTGAAAGTCAAGCCACCGTGCATTGTCTAAGGATGATGACATACAAACATCCAATTCTTGGATAAAGCGACACCGATGTTTCACAAATGTCCCTTTCCCCGGCATCGATGTCAACAGACCGGCACATCGGAGATCGCGCAAGGCTCGTTTGACCGTGGTAGAACTCACGCCGAATTCCGCGACAAGTTGCGCGGTCGACGTGATCGCATCACCCGGCTTGTATACCCCGGCAGCGATACGTCTCGATATCTCTTCGCGTACTATCTCGTGAAGACTCGATCCATTATTTGGCAATGAAATTTTATTCATCGGTATCAGAGTTTCCCATGAAGACCTATGCTTGTAGCAGATTCTTTCTAGTGCACCATAACTCAAGCGCCAATTCGACGCGACAATCATTTAGCATTCTCGCAAGTAGCAATCTCCGTCACTATGACTCTACTGGTTCAGACCATTCGGCTCCCAGAGTGCCGAATTCCCCGACTACAAATTCGGACGCTATCGTCGGCGTATATCACTTGCGGACCTTGCGCCTACCCTCGTCACTTCACTCGGCATCCTTCTCAAAGTCTTCGATAGTCGTTAGAGTACTACAACTTGCCGTACCTTCGGACTACTACTGCTTAATCATCCGTTTCACGCGACTCCGCGCTGCTGCCGATCGGATGGCTCAACTCGCATCGGACCGCTTGTCCGACATACAAAGATAGAGTGCGGTTCCGATGATTACCACGAATCCAACCGCGGTTTTTGCAGAAATCGCTTCGCCCCAGATCAGATACTCGAAAACGATTGCCCATACGACGCCGAAGTAGCCGAAGGGAGCCAAAAGTGACGCGGCTGCGTTTGAAAGCGCGACGGTTAGCAACAATTGTCCTACTCCACCAGTCAGCCCTATCAGCACCATGTATCCCAGATCCCTCTCATTAGGCATCACCCAAGCGAAAAGAAGTGACATCCCGCTAAGAATTGTAGAAATTACATTGGAATAGAAAACGATTGTTACCGGACTTTCGGTTCTCGAAAGGTTCTTGACCTGAATAATCGAAGCCGCGCCAAATAGAGAGCTAAGCAGGACTAGACTCACTCCAGAAATCGACCCCTTAATTTCGGTGAGAGGCAATGAAACCATGAAAACTCCGATAAACCCAGCAATCGAAGCTAATGCTATCGAAAATCGAAAACGCTCTGACAGGAAAACGACGGCAAGTAAGTAAATGAAGATCACTTCCGTGTACTGCAGTGCCACAGCGGTTGACAGCGGCAGACGAACTAAGCCAGCAAAAAAAAGGAGGCGCGCGCTCAACGCGGTGATCGCTCTAAGAAAATGCCCCAAAAGACGACGCATTCTCAATTTTCTTTCAAAAACACCTAGACGTCCAAGCATGTACGCAGCGGGAAGTAATCCGAACAACATCCGAAAGAATGTCATTTCATTTGGTGGGTACCGGGTCGAAAGAAGCCTCGCAAGCGCATCACTCACCGCAAAAAGAAACGTCCCGCATGACATAAATGCAATTGCGCGTAAAGCTACACTGGAAAAACGGTTGTCGCTCACAAACATATCGCCAAGCCTCTTCAATTCATCAATGAGATGCAAATTCGCGAAGTGTCTTTCGATTTGCTGATGTACAGTTCTTAGTTCGCTGACTGAAGCGTCGATGCGTATGGCGTCGTGTGAATCCTCGTAATGCCAACTCCCTTTAGTATTGAGATGGCGTACCGCGCGGATGTGCTGCCGCATCCGTTCGTGTGCCTGCTGCATCGAGTGGCTCGATCCTTCGCATGGCCTTAGCCAGACTCCATCGTCCCCGTGCCCCGTTGCAGTGTGTATTCTGGTCCCACAATCACGAATGCCATCACGACTGGAGACATGAATCGTAAGCTCAGCAACGTGCTCTGCGAGCCTGCAGCGGGCGCCGATCGCATAAGAGTTCTGCACGATGAATTACGTCCGATCTCGCTTAGCTACGGCGACAACTGAGACTACCCAAAACTTCGGTTCTGAATATCACATAACTGCCTTACTTTAATATGTACTCGAAAACATCTTGAAGACCAGTAGGTCCGCAATAATTGATACCTGTATCGTGAAAACCCGAGTTGATGTAAACTTGCCTCCCTATCGCGTTGCGCTCATTGACAGCTAGCATGAGACGAGGTGCATATGGCTTATTTAATCGAATCCAATGAACCATCAACCCGACGGCGGCCTTACCATACCCATTGCCCTGATATGCTCGGTCAATGCGAAAACTGTGCAAAGTGATGGCGTCCGATGGTGCCCACTCCGGCAATGCGGCATTTTCGCGGAGGACAAAAAAACCAACGACTTCTTCCCCGACCGTCACCGAGAACGGGTGCTCATTTTCGGGATGAGCACCGCATTGGAGTTCTTGGAACACCGCGTACAACGGCTCCACAAACTGCCTTTGCTCCGGCTTCAACTCAAGGTGCGCGACGCTCGCGCCGTCAAAGCGTGACAAGGCCATTAGCGTTGCACCTTGCGTTACTTGAAAGACGTTAGAGGCCTTGCGTTGCCCGTCCGATTCAAGTTCAGACGAAGATAGGGCTGCTGCCATCTCCCGCGGAAACGCCAGCGATTTCGTGCCCCTTCCTTCGACGTGCTCAGAAAGGACTTCGTCGAGCGTTCGCCTGTTCCAAGCATAAGTCGACCAGACGGTCAGTTCCTGAGTAGGCGCTTCGATAACTACCGGTTGCAGCGGCACTGACGCGGGCCAATCAGGTATGGATGAGAGCCAGTCCTCGTTATAGACCGTCTCCGCATAGCGATGTCCCTCGTCTGGAAAAATCGCCACGACCTTATTGTCTGGGTTATTGTGCGACCACCACTCGGCTACTTGATATGCCGCACCGCTAGTGGGACCCATAAATAGACCGTGGTCTCGATGCAATCGATGAGTGGCTTGGTACGCCTCGGTCGGCGTAATCCAATGTATCTCGTCGAACTGCGTGTGGTCGACATTGGAAGGTACAAACGCGCCACCGAGACCGCTCAGGCCGATCGGTTTTCCGCTGGATTGGCCGAACAGAACAGAATTTGGGGTATCGACACCAATTGCCCGCAATTCGGGAAACAGTGCACGTAGAAACCTTGTTGTGCCGCACATCGACCCGCCTGATCCAACAGGGCCGACCAAACAGTCGATCCTTCCTATTCTCTCGATTAAGGTTTCCGCAAATTTTCCATACGAGTGGGGATTATCTGGATTGGAGTACTGCGAAGGCCAATAGCTGCCAGGGATTTCCTCCAGATATTTGGCTAGGCGATTCAACCGAGCTTGCTGAAGGCCGCCGCAGCGTGCGGGGCTGTCGACAATTTCCACATGTACTCCAAGCTCCAGGAGTCTTCCGTGAAGATGCCGGTCAAGCCCCCAGTCGCTAACGAGTATTAGCTTGTATCCATACTGCACTGCAAGCATGGCCAGGGCAAGACCGAAAGTACCTGATGACGACTCGCAGATGGTGCACCCGGGGTTTAACTGCCCCTGTTCCGACGCGCGTTCCAACATGTATCGCGCTGGCAGTAGCTTCATAAGAAAGAAGCTGGCGCCATAGAAATCGTTGCTCAGTTCAATGATTCGAGGATTTTCGAAATCCTCTAAATTTCGCATTAGGACACGATCGAACATTTTTCTTTTCCACGAACTGGTTGAGTGTATGCGATGGGCGGTTCAAAACCCGCACCTTCGAGATCGCGGGCGGCCAACTCGATACGTTCAGCGGTTCTATCGTCCGCAGGGTTAAACATCAAGCCAACCACAGTTCCACTATGAGCAACCTGCACACCGATTGCGCCATGTCTACCACCTATTTCTTCAATGCGATCCAAGTACAGTTTTGGCAAGAATCGCTCGTTGATGCGAGCGCTCGCGGTGGCGACGCGGCCGAGCAAGTTAAGGTCGGAATTGTTGATAGCTTGACGTAGAAGCGCCCGCAGTGAACGAAACTTTTCAATCTCTACATGGCTATACTCAGCCGGTTTGAATGTAAGAGTGTCGATCGCCTTTGCCGCTGCTGCATCGACACTGATAAGGTCGATGTAGGGCAGTGAATTCTTGAAGGCTTCAATTACGAATCCCTCACGTTGGGCGAAAAGAACGGCCTGCTGAGAAAACAGCGTGGAGTCACATGCTGTCTCGGCATCCACGGCAATCTGCATCACCCGATTGATTGATGTTTCAACGTTCAAGTAGTCCATGACGGCTAGTATCGTGGCCACAACATCTGCAGTAGACGACCCCATGCCACGTCCAACCGCGATGTTGCTACTAATCGCTAGATGCCCGCCACTTATTGCTTGTCCGAACGTCTTGAGCGTAAGCTCAGCAGCCCGTTTCGCCTTTGTACAACGTCGTGGACTAACAGAGACGTCTAACTCGCCATTGTCAGAAAATTTCGCTTTTGAGGTTAACTTGCGACAGGGCAACGAAACTAGGCCGCGGTGCAGTCGCCCCCCCTCACCCTCAAATACTCCCTGTATAAGTTCACCGTGATGCCCAATGGCTTCACCAGATCCTTCTTTCATATCCGAATTTTCCTGTTCCGATTCCAATCGTGGGTGTCTACGGGTGAGACCGTTCGGGACTCGAACCGATCGGGAACCTGCATCGCCGCCATCGAGCGATGTCATAGCTGCAGTCAGTAGTCTTCGAAATGTCGATCACGCTCGAATCAAGGGCCTCGAAAACTTCATCGAATAGCGCCAACGGAGCTTCCAAGATCCGTCGATAACGATGCAGAGCCTATGCCCCGAACCTAACTAACCTACTCCGGATTCCTGCATATTCTAGTGACGTGGTCGATTTGTCTATACGGCCTGCACCGCAGAACGCGATCTCCCGAAGTTGACACATTGCCGTTCTCCAGATCAAAAAAAAGCATAGAAGGCTTTGCGCGCGAAGCATGCAAAGCGGCCACGTGCGCCACGTGATACATATCGCACTGACCCATGTGTATTAATTCGATGCATTTTTCGGGCCATGTCCGCCTGAATGCGCCGAGATCTTACGCGCACCTAGCTTAAGGCACCGTTTCCAGATCACTCGGACGGACTCTACGGAGGTCGGATTCGCGACAAAGCAATGCTTGTTTGTCGCAAACAATACTGCAGGCAGTGATACTCGCCACGCTTGGCCAGGATTTCGCTGCGTAGTCGTGCTTTCAGAACGTGCAGTTCGGTTTCACTCGTTGTTCCCTTGGCCCAAGCAGGAGTCGATCATTGAAGCTCGCCGGATCGTATATCTCGCCCGTGGAGAACCTGGCTGCCATCGATAGCTGGAGCATCGACCGATGAGGCAGCTGGCGCACTGCTCGTCCCGTCGATGACGGCTGCGAACACCGATGCAACAACCGTCAAGACGCAATAAAGGAACATCGCGTACACCGATACATTGCTACCGGAATACCACACAGGGCGAGTCTGGCGCTCGCCCTGTTTCATCAGCTTTGGTCAACACCCCCTTTCCACCTCCCGCTTTACCATTGCGAGGGTCATTGCCGTAACTGCGGCCGATCTGCAGACGGGTCAGTGGGTGGGTGCCGAGGCGCTCCTGCGCTGGCGGCATCCGCGACTGGGCGTAATCATGCCGGGCACATTCATCAGTGAGATAGAGACAACTTCTGTCATTGCTCCCCTGACCGACTTCGTACTCGCCACGGCGCTGGCTGAACTTGAGTCCTGTGCATTTCCGGATGGCTTTCGCGTGAACGTGAATCTCGCCCAAAGCATATCGGGATGCACTGTTTTCCACATGACATCAGTGCAACGCTGAAACAGAAACAGACCCGCTTTCAGGTCGTACTCGAGATCACGGAGCGCGGATTGCTTGAAGGTCTGGCTGCCAGCTACGGGAATCTGATGAGCCTCAAGACGCACGGCGTGAAATACGCGGTAGACGATTTCGGCACCGACAACAGCAATCTCGCACTCCTGCAACGGTTTCCGTTCGACTACATCAAGATCGACCGGCAGTTCACGCTCGGCGCGGCCAGTCAGGGCCGCCAACTGGTCGAGGGGATTGCTTACCTCGCAGGCAAGCTTCATCTCACGGTGGTCGCAGAAGGCGTCGAGGAGGCCGAACAACGTGATGCACTCAGGGAGATCGGTATCGGGTTCGCCCA
>NZ_FNYE01000071.1 GCF_900108945.1 Paraburkholderia diazotrophica
GTGAAGTTGACCCGCAAAAACGGACACCTATCCTTTTACAGGAGGTGCCGAAATGGGCAAGACTCGCACACCGTACCCGGCGGAATTCCGGGCGCAGATGGTGGAACTGGTCAAGGCCGGGCGTACACCGCAGGAACTCGCGCGCGAGTTCGAACCGACGGCGCAGACCATCACCAACTGGGTTGCGCAAGCCGATCGTGATGCGGGGGTGCGTCATGACGGGCTGACCACGGCCGAGCGGCAGGAACTTACGCGGCTGCGCCGTGAGAATCGCCAGTTAAAAATGGAGCGCGACATCCTCTCTCACGCGGCGGCCTGGTTCGCGCGGGAGACGGGAACCGTGCCACCGAAGGGTACGGATTCATGAAAGCGAACCGGGCCCGCTGGCCCATAGCCACGATGGCGCGGCTGCTCGGGGTCTCGACGAGCGGCTATTACGCGTGGCTGATACGCGAGCCATCGCAGCATGCTGGCAGTGATGCACAACTGCTGGCACGCATCCGTACGCTGCATGCGAGTTCGCGCGGCACGTATGGCGCGCCACGCATCCATGCGCAACTGGCGCGCGAAGGCATGCACGTTGGGCGCAAGCGGATAGCGCGTCTGATGCGCATGGCCGGCCTGTGTGGCGCCAGCCGCCGGCGTTGGCCACGTACCACACGGCCGCGTGCGGGGGCACGACGTGCACCCGATCTGGTACGCCGGCACTTTAGCGCCGACGCGCCGAACGTGCTGTGGGTGGCAGATGCCACCTACATTCCAACCGGCGAGGGGTTTCTGTATCTCGCTGTGGTGCTCGATGTGTTTAGCCGGCGCATTGTGGGCTGGGCGATGTCGAACCATCTGTACACGGAACTGATGCTGCGTGCGCTCGACATGGCACTGCTGCAGCGACACCACGAGGGTGTGATTCTGCATTCGGACCAAGGCTGCCAGTACACGTCCATTGCCTTCGGCCGACGTTGTCGCGAGGCCGGCGTGCAACCGTCAATGGGGACGGCCGGCGACGCCTATGACAACGCGATGTGTGAGTCGTTCTTCGGCACACTTGAAGCAGAGTTGCTGTCGTGCGAGCACTTCGCAACTCATGAACAGGCGCGTCGAAGTGTGTTCTCATTCCTGGAAGGCTGGTACAACGTACGCCGCCTGCACAGCAGCATCGGTTATTGCTCGCCGCTCGAATTTGAAAACCTGCATGCGCCACATCAACCGACATCGCATCGCGGGTTGCCCACCGCCGGGCAGCGTCATGGGCGAGAGAGGCGCCCCGCTGCCCGTCCGTGGACAACCCGCTGCTCAACGCCCAATGGAGGCTAAATCACATTCAATCTCTGACTGCAGATCTGTCCGCTGAACCGGGTCAACCTCACCCGTGGGCGATTGCGCGACCATCATGTCGAAGAAGATGCGCGCATCGCCGAGGTAGTCCTCGAGCGTGTCAGTCGCATCGGCGTCCAGGCTGATGAACACGAAGCCCTTGTAGCTTGCGATGCGCGCTTTTTTCAGGCCGCGCGTGGATTTGTCGAAGTCATCGCAGTATTCGCCTGGCGCCTTGACCTTGACCAGACGTCCGTCGCTCTTGTAGCACCACGCATGAAAGGGGCAGGTGAAGGTCGACTGATTGCCCTTGCCCATACGCGTGAGGGTCGCCCCGCGATGCTGGCACGCGTTGATCATCGCGTTGAGCTGACCGTTGCCGTCGCGCGAGATGATCATGGGCTGACGGCCCGCGCGCATCGTCATAAAGTCGTGGGGCTTGGGGATCTCGCTCTCATGGCACGCGTAGATCCAGGTCTTCTCGAAGATGAACTCCATCTCCAGGTTGAACAGTTGCGGCTCCGTGAACATCTCCCGCGCAATACGATAGACGCCCTCTGCCGGACGGAAATCGAGGCATCCGCCAATGAATTCTTGCCATTGCGACGTGTTTTTCTCTGCACTCACGATGGGTTCTCCTCCTGCCGTTGAGCGGTCTTGCGACCGGGTTCTTGATGAGCTGGATTGAATACCCGATGCGGTGCGGGCGCTATCCACCTGGTCGCCGTTCGCTATCCGCTTTTTTTGCCGCCTTTTTTTGCTTTGCTGGAAGCGCCAGCGCGATGCCGCGCAACTGGCCTTGCGCGCGGCGTTTCGCGGCCGCGCCGAAAAAAACGGATAGTGAGTGTCCAATAGACGGATAGCGCCCGCGCGGGCCCGCGTATCTAATGCCGTCAACGCCCAAACATGCCCATCGGGGCGACCGACACCGAGCTCTAGCGCCTACAAGCTCATGTCCACCGGATTCCACGTACATCATTGAGCTTCTTCCATGACCGCAACGACGATTGAACGTATCGAAACCCGCCTCGTCGATCTGCCGACGATTCGCCCGCACAAGCTCTCGGTCGCGACCATGCACGGGCAGACGTTGATGCTGGTGAAGGTGTATTGCGGCGATGGCGTGGTCGGTATCGGCGAAGGCACCACGATTGCCGGGATGGCTTACGGCCCGGAAAGCCCGGAGGCCATGAAGCTGGCAATCGATGCTTACTTCGCGCCGGCGATGATCGGCCAGGATCCCACGCGCGTTCAGGCGTTGATGGCCCACCTCGGCAAGCTCGTCAAGGGCAATCACTTCGCGAAGAGCGCACTCGAAACTGCGTTGCTCGACGCGCAAGGCAAGCGCCTTGGCGTGCCCGTGAGCGAATTGCTGGGCGGGCGCCGCCGCGAACGGCTACCGGTTGCGTGGACGCTGGCGTCCGGCGACACGGCGAAAGACATCGCCGAAGCTGAATCGATGCTCGAACTACGCAGGCATAACGTGTTCAAGCTGAAGATCGGCGCAAGGGAGCCGAGGACCGATATCCGTCACGTCGCCGAGATCAAGAAGGCGATGGGTGAGCGCGCGGCAGTACGGGTGGACGTCAACATGGCCTGGAGCGAGACGCAGGCGGCATCGGCCATCCCTGCGCTGGCTGACGCGGGCTGCGAACTGATCGAGCAGCCAGTGGCCTCTGCCGCGGCGCTCACGCGCCTGATGCGCCGCTTCCCGGTGGCGTTGATGGCCGACGAAATCCTGCAGAGCCCGGAAAGCGCGTTCGAGATCGCGAAGAACGAGGGCGCCGACGTGTTCGCCATCAAGATCGAACAAAGTGGTGGACTGTTCGCCGCCCAGCGCGTAGCCGCGATTGCCGATGCGGCCGGTATCGAGCTCTATGGCGGCACCATGCTCGAAGGCGCGTTCAGCACGGTCGCCTCGGCGCATCTGTTCGCGAGCTTCGCCAACCTGCAGTGGGGCACCGAACTGTTCGGCCCTCTGCTGATTACCGAAGAGATCCTGACCGAGCCGCTGGACTATAGAGACTTCGCCCTGACCGTGCCCAATGGGCCCGGCCTCGGCATCGAACTGGACGAAGCGAGAGTCAAACGCTTCACGCGCGATGGCCTCATGAAAGTCACCCGATAGTCCCTACCCCTGACAAGAGGACGCTGGACCATGCTTTTCCACGTACGAATGGATGTGAAGCTTCCTGCCAACATGCCGGCCGATGTCGCTAACGAAATCAAGGCGCGCGAGAAAACGTACTCGCAGCAGCTACAGTGCAGCGGAAAGTGGCGCCATATCTGGCGTCTTGTCGGCGAGTACGCGAACTACAGCATCTTCGACGTTGGGAGCAACGCGGAGCTGCACGACCTCCTGAGCGCTCTACCGCTGTTCCCGTACATGGAGATTGAAGTAACCCCGTTGTGTCGCCATCCGTCGTCGGTGCGTGACGGCGACGCGTGAACCGGAACTGCTGGCGTTTTAAAGGATGCACCCACCCGCGTCATTCCCCCCCAATACCAACTGGAGACAGTAATCATGAGCGTAAGAGTATTCGAAACCAAGGAAGTACAGGAACTGCTGAGAGCAGCCACAAATATTGATAGCAACGACGGTAATGCACGTTTCAAGCAGATCGTCCACCGCCTGCTGGGCGATCTCTTCAAGGCCATTGACGATCTCGACATTACGCCGGACGAAGTCTGGACCGGCATCAATTATCTGAACAAGCTCGGCCAGGACGGTGAAGCGGCACTGCTGGCCGCAGGCCTTGGTCTGGAAAAGTATCTCGACATCCGCATGGACGCATCGGACAAGGCGATCGGCATTGACGGCGGTACACCGCGCACCATCGAAGGCCCGTTGTATGTAGCGGGCGCGCCGCTACGCGATGGCGTTTCGAAGATCGACATCGATCCCGACGTCGATGCGGGTCCGCTCGTCATCCACGGCACCGTCACCGGTCCGGATGGCCAGCAGGTCGCTGGCGCCGTGGTCGAATGCTGGCACGCGAATTCGAAGGGTTTCTACTCGCACTTCGACCCGACGGGCGCGCAAAGCGACTTCAACCTGCGCGGCGCGGTCAGAACCGGCGCGGATGGCAAGTACGAATTCCGCACCCTGATGCCGGTCGGCTATGGCTGTCCTCCCCACGGCGCGACGCAGCAACTGCTGGACGAAATCGCCCGTCACGGCAACCGTCCTGCACACGTGCATTTCTTTGTCACAAGCGACAGCCAGCGCAAGCTGACGACGCAATTCAACATCGAAGGCGATCCGCTGATCTGGGACGATTTCGCCTATGCCACGCGTGAAGACCTGATTCCTCATGTCGCGGAAAGGTCCGGCGGTACGGCGTTGGGCCTGAAGGCCGACACGTACAAGGACATCGAATTCAACATTTCCCTGACCCCGCTGGTCCAGGGCAAGGATAACCAGATCGTCAATCGCCTTCGCGCTTCAGCCACAGCGTAATTGGCCGAGCCGGCGGCGGCGCCGCAACGCTGCCGCCGGTCAGTGTAGCGAATTGGCCGCTGCTACCCGCGAGACGCGGCTAGCTGATAAGCCGACGTACGAAAGTCGACCGTAGAAGGTGTGGGATCGGCTAAATGCCGGATGTGTGGCTAGCTGTCCAGAAGCGCTGAGGAGTATGCGCAACGCCCACAAATCATGCGTTTAATCCAGCGGCATCAAAAGATGAAACGGCTATTGCGCTGCCGCGTCGCCCGGTTCCGTGTATAGCGGGTTTGTGCCCGTCAGGAACCAGGTGTGCAGCGTACCTATGCCTTTCGCTTCAATCTCGCCTCGCTCCTCAAACAGAAAACGATCACCGAGAAGGCTCCGCGTGGCGTCGGTAACCTGCACACGCCCCGCCACGCTGTGGGACTCCATTCGACTGGCGGTGATGACTGCAGCGCCCCACAAGTCATAGATGAACTTTCGCCTGCCGATGACACCCGCGACCACAGGTCCGCTATTGATGCCAATACGCATTTGGAGGCTGTAGCCGTGGCGCCGATTGAATCGCGCAAGCGCATCGATCATATCCAGTGACATATGAGCTGCCCTCCCTGCATGGTCAGGAGTTGGGCCTGGCAGCCCACATGCTGCCATGTACGAATCACCAATCGTCTTGATCTTTTCAAGGCCCCAGTGGTCGGCGATGTTATCGAATTCGGCGAAAATCTCGTTGAGTAAAGCGACGAGTTGCTCCGGATCCATGAGCGCGGAAAACTGCGTAAACGCCACAATATCAGCGAATAGAACTGTGACATCCGTAAAACTATCGGCGATGATTTCAGGAATACTGTCGGCGATGAGGTCTGGGCGCGCTTTGAGCCGTTCAGCGATCGGATAGGGCAGCAGATTGAGCAATAGCCGCTCCGACATTTTTTGCTCGACAGCGAGCTTGTCATAGAGGCACTGGAGCTCGTCGCGCTGGCGCTGAATTAACTCCCAGCTCGCCTGCAATTCCTCGTTCTTACGCCTGATCTCGGCTTCGGCGCGTTTTTTCTCAGTGATATTGCGGCCCTCAGGAAGGAGAAATACGACATCACCGTTTGAATCTTTGATCGGCAAAATCGAAAAATCAACGACGATCGTTTCCGCACCCGCTAACTGACCGTAGACTTCGAAATCGCAGCGGACGAACTCGCCTTCACCAGCGCGGTGGATCAGTTCCCGGAGCAAGGCCTGTGTCGGCCCCGAAACCACCCACCAACGCGCCTCCCAGAACGGTTTACCACGAATGTCATCCAATCGTATCCCGGCGGCTTCAAGCGCAGCATGATTGATCTCGAGCATTGTCCCGTCCGTATCCAGTAGACCTACGAACTGATACATCGCGTCAAACATGATGCGCGCTAACTTATTCCGCTGTGTCTGGAGGTCATCGCCTGCAGAGAGCGTCACGTCGCCCACCCGAAATTCCGCCACGTCGGAGAATCTCCGCAGATGGTTCGCGGCCATGCGTCACCTCTTGTGCCTTCGGTATCCGGTGCAGCGCTTGCTCACCGGATTGCCTTCAGCATGCTATCGATCTGATGCCCCAGTGTACCCACTCGCGCAATGAAGATGCGGGTATTGGTATTTTCATACAAATATGATGCATGCGCCGCGCGCGCTCGAACTCCAGCTCAACATCATCTTTAAGCCACCGGCACCGTCGCGGTTTGTTGGCTTTTGCACCGGGCCTGCTCCGGTTCCGGTGCACCACATTCGGATAGAGGGGAACACGACCTGCACGCCGCGGGCCGAGAACTCTTCCCATCAGCAGCGCCTGGTGGGCATATTTGCGCGCCAGCCGGTCCGGTGACGGGCCCATCGCAGATTTGCGCATCGCTTACCTCTCTTGATGATCGCTTGCCTGGCCGCTACAACCCGTGTCACGGACGGCTGCGCCGTTGAGCGTGCTTCGATCGGACTGATCTGCTCGTACGCCTTTTGCAATTGTTCCTGGGCGTAGCGGTTCGGCTCAAAGGCCAGACGGAACAGCTTCTGGACCACGGCGCCAGACACTCCCTTGGTCCCACTTTAGGCGGCAGTTTGCTCTGTTGTTGGTGGCGTCGTGCGTTTCTTCCGGCCTCGGTCATTGGTTTCTTCAACGGGGCATTCCAGCCACATCATGATCAGATGCAGCACGCGCCGTCGCGCGAGCGATCCCTCGCATCACTCTGTAAGGAGATCGAGTTGATCGGCCACGCAACAAGAGATGCCAACGGACGCCGTTGTTGTGAAGTGGCAAAACTCGCCGTACTCGCTGGACCTGGAGCACATTACATTACTGGCGGTTTCACGAGCTGAATTGTGTCTCGAATGACCGATCCTGAAGGTAGAAGCGACGTTCGAATGCCTACGCCGCGGCTCCTCTCAGTGACCGCGATTGGCCGCATCCGGAAGCTCGCCCCCGTCCCATCGACGCGATGCTCCGGCTTGGAAACTCATTACATCGCGGGCCGCTTACAGTGCTGGGTTTCCGCTAGCGGGACGATCATAGTCGATTCGGACACAGACGTGCATGGCGCTGGGGGGCAGGTGACCGAGCGCTGACGGGCTGCGGTATCATCGCTGCCGTGCTCAAGTGCTCTCGGACGCACCTGCAAATGACCGAACCGAACTATCAGGAAATCCTCGAACGAATTCATCGCGATATCGAACCGTGGCGCACCGCCGGCCGTGTCGCGGACTACATTCCCGAACTCGCCAGAGTGCCCGCCGGGCGCTTCGGCATGGCGGTCGTTACGCTCGACGGCCGCGTCTTTTCGGTCGGCGACGCGCACGCGCGATTTTCCATCCAGAGCATCTCGAAGCTCTTTGCCTGCACGCTCGCTTTCCAGTTGATCGGCGACGCACTTTGGACGCGCGTCGGCCGCGAGCCGTCGGGCAACGCGTTCAATTCACTCGTCCAGCTCGAAGCCGAGCGCGGCGTGCCGCGTAATCCGTTCATCAACGCGGGTGCGCTCGTCGTCACCGACGTCCTGTGCCGCCGCTTCGTCCGCGCCGAGACGGCGCTCATCCAGTTCATGCGGCGCCTGACCGGCGTCGCCGATCTCGACTACGACCTCCGCGTCGCCAACTCCGAGCTTGCGCACGCTGAACGCAACCGCGCGATGGCGCACTTCATGGCGAGCTTCGGCAACTTGCAGATGCCGCCTGAGACCGTGATCGACGCCTACTGCCGCCAATGCGCGATCGAGATGAACTGCGTCGAGCTGGCGACTGCTTCCCTCTTTCTCGCCAACCGCGGCGTCGCGCCGGTCTCGGGCGAACACATCCTCGACGCGAGTTCGGCCAAACGCCTGTCTGCCCTCATGCTGACATGCGGCACGTACGACGCTGCCGGTGACTTCGTGTATCGCGTTGGGCTGCCGGCGAAAAGCGGCGTGGGCGGTGGCATTGTCGCGGTGCTGCCGGGGGAGATGGCCGTGTGCGTCTGGTCGCCCGGACTCGATGCGAATGGCAACTCGCTTGCAGGCGTCCAGGCACTGGAACGGTTGACCACGCTTACCGGGCGGTCGATTTTTTGAGAGCGCAGGAAGCTACCTAAGCTAACAGACCCGGCGCAACATTTCTTGCTCCGTCTCACGCTCGTCAAGCGACTCAACGTGGCGTGGCACGATGACGTGCGAGGAAGCGGTCCAATTGTCCCGCAAACGCTTTGCTGTCGTTTGCGGCGTAAGGTGTTGGGCCGCCCGTCTCGACGCCTGAGCTGCGCAACTGATCCATTACCTCGCGCATCGTAAGACGCTCCCGGATATTCTCACGGCTAAACCAGGTTCCGCGCGGATCGAGCACGTGAGCGCCCTTGTCGAGGGCGGCTGCGGCAAGAGGTATGTCCGCCGAAATCACGAGGTCGCCGTCCCGGACCAGGTCAACGATACGGTTATCGGCAGCATCAAAGCCCACCGGCACTTGTAGTGCCCTGATAAATCGGGAAGGTGGCGTTCGCAAATACTGATTCGCGACCAGCGTGACGTACACTTCGACACGCCGCGCTGCCCGAAACAATATCTCTTTAACGACAACTGGGCAGGCGTCTGCGTCGACCAGCACTTGCATCGAGGTGTTTCCGATAGAGGGAGGGAGCAATCATATTACTGCTCGCACCCGTTTGAGGAGAACTCTAACTTCGCCCTGCGCATGGTTGTCGGGTCGTCAGCGCCCACGGCTCGCTGCTGTTGAGCCGCAGTCGTTCGGCAGGAGCCGGACCCACATCGGCCGCTCCTGCTGACGGAATGGGTGGCTGCTTCGGAGGTCTTCGAGACTTCGCGTAGTCCCCGACCGCATTCAGCCTCGAGGCGCCGAGAGCGGTGTGTATCTGCTGGATACGCAGGGCCACGTACCACCAGTCGATCCGACGATCGATGTTGCGTTCAAGTCGACTGACTGGACGGAGATGCGGCGAGTCCCTTTCGACTCCCGGCCTCCTTTCCATCTATCAGTAGTTCATCCCCTGGTCGGAAGTCGGCCGGGTGCAAGGGTTTACCCCTACAATACATTTTATTTAATTCTAGATAATCTTTCTAGAAAAGGACCCACGGAACAGATGGACCGCTGACGAGCGGCCAGGTCGCCGATCGACACGCTATGGAGTACTAATCAGCCTGTCATCGGTTGATCGGCTGCTCTGACGAATACTGACATTCGAAATGTCCCCAGTGTCGATCACTTCCATAAGAGACGCCGCACGCATTTTTCAACCGCAACGCAGTTCAACAAGAGGCTCAAGCATATGAAATTTCAACTTAAACCCCTCAACGCCGCGCTGACTCTCGCCTGCATCGTCATGGTCTACGGTCAAGCCGCTCTCGCCGACGTGACCGTGAAGATCGGCAGCGCCGCCCCGCTGACCGGCAACATTGCCCACATGGGCCAGGATGCCGCCGATGGCGTCAAGCTCGCCGTCCAGCAAATCAACAAGGCCGGCAATCTGGTCATCGGCGGCCAGAGGGTCGTCTTGGAGGTCGATTCGCTGGATGACCAGGCCGATCCCAGGACCGGTACGAATGTCGCGCAGAAGCTGGTCGACGACGGCGTCGTGGCCGTGATCGGCCACCTGAACTCCGGCGTGTCCATCCCCGCTTCCAAAATCTACCGCGATAACGGCGTCACACAGATCACCCCGGGCTCTACCAACCCGCAGTACACGCTGCAAGGCTACAAGACCGCCTTCCGCGTGATCGGCACCGACGCCCAGCAGGGCCCCGCCCTGGCCAAGTACGCCCAAAATCAGAAGGTTAAGACGGTCGCCATCGTCGACGACGCCACGGCGTACGGCCAGGGCCTCGCGGACCAGTTCGAGAAGACCGCCAAGGCCGAAGGCATCCAGGTGCTCTCGCGCGACGCTACCAATGACAAGGCTACTGACTTCAAGGCGATCCTGACCAAGATCAAAGCCGAACGCCCCGACGCCATCATGTATGGCGGCGAGGACGCCACCGGCGGTCCCTTCGCCAGGCAGGCCATGCAGCTGGCAATTCGCGCCAGGATTCTGGCGGGCGACGGCGTCTGCACTACCGACCTGGCCAGGCTGGCCGGCGACGCCGCCGACAATCTGGTCTGCTCGGTCGCGGGCGGCGATCTGTCCGCGATGGACGGCAGCGCCGCGTTCGGCAAGGAACTAAAGGCCGTGTACGGCCACGATCCGGTGGTCTACTCGCCGGTTGCGTACAGCGCCGTCTACGTGATCGTCGATGCCATGAAACGCTCCAACTCGATCACGCGCGCCGGCATCCTGTCCGCCATGCCCGAGACCAATCTGAACACCCTGATTGGCAATATCCGCTTCGACGAGCACGGCGACCTGAAGGACAGCTCCATCTCTCTCTACAAGTACGTCAAAGGCAAGCGAACCCTGCTGGAGGTCGAGAAGATGTGATCGAAGCAGGCCTGACGCGGGAGTCTCCAAGCCCCCGCGCCCGCACCGCACCCGGTCGATCTTTGCTGAAATCTTTGAATGGCCGCCGTACCCGGGCGGCGTTTCTCCCGTGCGCTCGGCAGGGGCACTGCAAGTGGTGCAGTTAACGGTTCGAAGTGCGTTTTATAAATGTTATTGTCGATCTCCGCCACGCCGTCGTCGCAGTAATCGATGAGTACCTGCCACTGGTTGAGGAAGTAACTGATTGCTTTCGCCGTTTCGACTTGCAGCGAGAGAGTCGAGACGCGATCGCGCAACCGCCGCTGCTAGTCGTCGAGTAACGGGTCCTGTCAGCCGCTATCGCACACGCGTAACGCTGGCGGTTGACCTTAGGGAGATTGAGCCGTTTGAATATCCGCGACGCAATGGGAGTTATCGCGGCTCATATTGGGGTATAGCTCGACGGTCTACGCCTACGCACATAGTACGGCGCTCAAACAGGCCTCACCTGGACGAGGCCCCGGTCAGCGCTAAGCCTTTTCGCTGCGATTGGCACGACCAAGCTCGGCTATGAGCCGAATTCGTGCCTTTGATGCGTTCAACCCGTCATAACCTGCCGTAGTCAGGCCGAGGTTGTGGGCGTGGCCATAGGCATATTTGGTTACGGCTGGATTGACCCGGAAACCATGGGCGCAGCGCGTCGATAGCACCACAGGGATATGCCGTGCGGCTTCGCTCAGAAGTCTCTCTGACTGCGCGGAGAAGCCCCCTGCGCCCTTGCCTGCCACGACGATACCGTCGAGATTGGAGATATCCGGGAAGCCAACGAGTAACCCGAAGGTCTCCATGACGATCGCAACGCGGGCGCCGAGATCGGATACATCGAGATCCGCGTAACTCTCGTCAACTAGTCCCGATCCTGTGAGCGTGACGATATCGGCCTCGATGGAGCCGCGGATCGCTGTTTCCGGTCCGAAGGGCTGAATGGCCTGGGGCCATACCTTGACGATCGAGACCGGATCGAAAATCCGTCCCGCGAAGGCAACGAGCGCGCTCGCGCCCTGCGGCATGGCCCGTGCCAGATTTGCAGAATCTGCCAGATTGCGCGGACCATCTGCATTGGCATTGCCACCGGGGATCGCAGCACCGGTCAAAACGACAGGCCGGTCGCGATCAAAAAGCAGAGCGGCGGCATAGGCGACATCTTCCATTGCGTCGGTGCCGCAGCACATCACGAAAGCTTCGCTCTCTCGATCCTGCCGCATGACATCACGAGCCCGGCATAGTGAGGCGAAGGTCAGATCGCAGCTATCGACAGGATCGATGTCACGTCCAATCCAGTCTGCCTGACCGCTCAATGTGATCAGATCGCGTGCCAATAAACGCTTGATCGTCCCGTCGACCTGATAGCTTTCCGTGATGGTGCCGCCGCAATTCAGGAGTCCGATTTTCATTAGAGTTGGCTTTTAGACAAGAGTGTCGAGAGTTTCCCGCCGGAATATCAATGCCAGTACCGTCATAACGAATTGGATAAGGTCTTCCGGCTGCGTGATGTTGCGATTTCGCCCGCCAGGATACGGCCGGTTTCAATTTCGTCTTTCATGTCACCCCACTGCCGCGCCGATCTGGCGACTTTGCTGTCTGTCATCTACGAAGGGCGCCGCTTTTTGCCGGATGGCCCTTAGTGGCCGAACACGGCGGCCTTGGGCTCATTAACCGAGTACATATCCGCGATGGCTCCGGCGTTCTTGATACCTGTGCCTGTCAACAGGACAACCGTCTCCTCTCGCGCCCGAATCGCCCCGACCTGTGCAAGCCGATCAAATCCTGCAACTGCAGTCGCCGAAGTCAGCTCCGGCAGAAGGCCTAGTCGCGCAATTCGCCTGAGGGCTTCGATGATGGCCTCTTCTTCCACAGCCACAGTCGTGCCGCCCGTCCCTCTAACAGCGTTGACCACTTGCGCGAGCCGTAGAGGATGGGCGATGGCCGTCCCCTCGGAGACTGTCTTTCGAACCTCGCGCGGAACGGGAGTCGTGACGCCGGCCTGGAAGCTGGCATCGATGGGGGAGCAGTTCAATGGCTGGCAAACGAAGAGCTTGGGCATTTTGTGAATCTGACCCGCCCGCATCAGTTCCGAGAACGCCAGATAACAGCCGAGTGCATTGCTGCCCGCGCCTGCAGGCATGACGATGTTGTCCGGCGCCTGGAAGTTGAGGTCCTCCCAGATCTCGTAGCCGGCCGACTTGGTCCCTTCGAGAAAAAATGGCTGCCAGTTGTGGCTGGCGTAGAAGATGCTCGCGGACTGCCGGACCGCCTCATCCTCACACGCCTGTCGAGGCCCGTCGACGAGTTGTACCTCCGCCCCGTAGGCTCGCATCTGGGCAATCTTCGCGGGCGACGCATAGGCGGGCGCCAGAATCTTCACGCGCATAGCGCCTGCTGCGCCATAAGCCGCTACCGACGCTCCGCCGTTGCCCGAACTGTCCTCCAGAACGGACGTGATACCTTGTTGCCGTAACATCGAGAGCATCACCGTGGTGCCGCGATCCTTGAAGCTGCTTGTGGGGCTGAACCACTCCAGCTTGAAATGCGGCCGATGTTCGTCCCATGTCTTCTGGATCAGGGGGGTGCAACCTTCGCCCATGGAGATGGGGGCCGCGATCTCGACTGGGAGCGATGCGCGATAGCGCCATTGGGAGCGAAGGTGTCGGTCGATGTCATCCCGGGAAATTCCAGCCAGCGGGGAGATCAGGAGCGGTCTGCCGTCGTCCGAACACCAGCGAGGCGTGCCTAAAGGATAGGTGGTGCCGCTGAGCGGCTCAACATAGTGCGATTTCAATTTTTCCTACTCCTCTTTGGCGCATACCGGATCGCTGCAAGAGCAAGACGATGATGGCTGTGACGTTGCGGGATGTTAGGCAAGGCCATCGGTCGATGAAAAGAGGCCCTTGCGGAGCCGAACGCCGGGCGCCCTTAGCGTCAGCGATTGATCGGCTGAGGCCGCCATCGACGGCCTGCCGGGTGCTCCCGCAGCGACGTGCGATGAAGGCGAGGAGCATGCACGCTGCGAGTCATCATCGCGGATCATCCGGATTCTGGGTTCAGGCCAGGACAGCGATCACCAGGGCCACGCCACGGTGACTCCGAGGCCAAGCTTGGTGGCGCGGCGGTGGATCAGTCGAGCGACGGTCAAGTCCTGCAAGGCCAGGCCGGTCATGTCGAAAACGCTGATATCCGTCGGGTCGCGCCGCCATTGGGCACGGCCCGTGACCAGGTGTCCCATCTCGACGGAAGGCGTCTGCGGTGCCCATTGCAGTTCTCCAAGCTCGCGGGCCTGCTCGAGGTCATCAACGACGATCCGGGCTCGATCGAGGACGCCCACGGGAAGCTCGCGCTTGCCTCGGGTGTCCGCGCCGACGCAGTTCAAATGCGTCCCGGCGCGGAGGGCTGCTTCATCGAAAAGTGGGCCGCTACCGGTCGTCGCGGTGATAACGACGTCACTTTGGGCGACCGCCTCCTCCGCATTCGCGGCGCATCTCAACATGCATTGGTCCGCAAACAAAGATTCAAAGTCTGCCTGCGGTTCCCGATCCAACGAGACGTAATTCACACGCGTCAGCGAAGGTAGCGTTCTGAGCGCAAACGCGAGCTGTGCCTTCGCCTGAATGCCTGTGCCGAAGACCGTGGCCACTGCGCTGTCCTTGCGCGCCAGCAGGGAAAGCCCCAAGGCGCCAGCCGCGGCGGTGCGGGCCGTGGTAATGGCGTTGCCGTCGATCACGCACATGGGTCGCCCGGTGGCCGGATCGAACAGCAGCACGGTGGCCTGATGCGCTTCGCCGCCGAGTGTCCGGTTCATGGGCCAGAAGCCGGCCGCCTTGAACCCTAGCAGCTCCTGGCTACCGACGTCCCCGGACTTGATACCGAAGATGCCGCCTGTGGTCAGCTTTTCCCGCACTACCGGGAACACCCGGCCCGCACGCTGTCCGTGCAGTTCGAAAGCCTCGCGCACAGCCGCGATCACGTCGTCCGGTATGAGCAATTGCTCGACGACATGCTTGTCGACGAGAAGGAGAGTGGCGTCACTTGGCATCGCTGTACACCGTTGCGCGAGAGACTCCCAGGTGGACGGCAATGGTGTCCATCGCGCGACGGACCTCGAGCAGGCCGGCCGCCTTGAGCTCCTTCAGGAGCGAGCGGCGGTCGTCCGGCTTGAGCGAGCGCGGTGTCGACGCCATGCGTGCGGCGAACTCGTCGATTCGGCTGCGAATGAGGTCGGCGCTGGCAGGATCCAGCGATTCCCTGGCAGGCGTGGTGCCCTCGACCGCCATGAACCTGCTCAGCATGTTCTGAAACCCTCGGAACAGCGTGAGGTCGACGTTCATGCACAGCGCGGCGATGTAGTTGCCCTTTGAGTCCTTGATGCCGATAGAAGTGCTTTTCACCTGTCGGCCATCCGAGAACTGGTTCGGATAGTTGGCGATGATCTGCTCGTAGGTAGGGTCCATGATCCGCGCAAGCCCGAGTTCGGTCGCAGGCTGTCCGACTTCTCGACCTGACAGATTGTTGTGGATTGCAAGCACCGCGTGCTCCGGGTCGAGGAGGTCATGGACGACGACCTCGGTAAATGGGGCGAAGGTCTGTGCCAGCCCTTCGGCGACCTGCTTGATCTGCCCCAGCAATAGCTGCTGTTCGGGAGTCTTCTTCGGCATGTTGGCTCCAGTAGTTTTCTTTGACATGCCGGGCAGTTTGGCCACTATTAGAACATTTGTCAAACCCCTAACAAACCGTCTAACCGAAAATTACGAGCGTGGGTTCGGTGAGGAGCTTCCAGCGCCTGATGGATCGGTGCATGCATCACACATGTTCGTCCACGCTCTAGTGGATTCCTCTGACCTAAGGCAATGCTGATTAAGTCCACCGCTTG
Organism: Paraburkholderia diazotrophica; assembly: GCF_900108945.1. Lineage (GTDB taxonomy): Bacteria > Pseudomonadota > Gammaproteobacteria > Burkholderiales > Burkholderiaceae > Paraburkholderia > Paraburkholderia diazotrophica. The sequence goes on from NZ_FNYE01000071.1 coordinate 15,583, forward strand.
TGCGCATCAAGCGTTATAGAGTGCACAAGCAACGAGAAAGGCAAAAGGCAATGAAGCAGCAGACGCTCGCAATGGCCGCGGATCAAGGCGCGGGGTTTGAGACCCGACGCAAACGCACGCGACGCGACGAGTTTCTTGACACGATGAACACGATCGTTCCGTGGACCGAACTGTGCGCGGTAATCGAGCCGTACTATCCGAAACGCGGTAACGGTCGACCGCCGATTGGTTTGGAGCGCATGCTGCGGATTCACTTCGTGCAACACTGGTTCAATCTGGCCGACTTCGCTTGCGAAGAGGCTTTGTATG
>NZ_FNYE01000072.1 GCF_900108945.1 Paraburkholderia diazotrophica
AATATTCTCGGCCCCTTTGCGGCAAACTGTGTGTAGGCATTCGCACCGCACAGGACACCCTCGCTACGCGATGCGGCTCAAGTGCGGGCGTTGCCATGTACGACGCAGCGACCTCATTCACTACCGACATGCGGCGCTGAAACGTCCGATACACTTGGCGATGCCAATGGTGCATGAAGCGGGTGAGGCGTTTAGCCAGGACGTTGGCGACGAACATTAGCTAGCACGCTGCCGCATGAAGGATGGGGACGTTGAGAGCCCGTGGGTAAACGTCAAGGATTGGCGGTGTGAGCCCGCTTTCTTTGCTTACTTTCTTTGCGGCGGCAAAGAAAGTGAGTGCCGCCCCGCACAGGGGCAACCCCGCGCCGCGAGGCGCATCGCGGATGCCAGCGAAGGGCAAAGCAAATCGACGCATCGCGGATGCCAGCGGCAAGCCAGGCAAACCAAATAAAAACACCCAGCCCCTTCACAGAGCCAGGCGCCCAGCCTTCAAAACCAGCGGGCAACAACAGCCCGCAAATCAATTCCCGATGTAATCGAACAACGACAGCTTCTGGATCATCGAGAAGCCCTGCTGCGCCGCCTGCAGCGAGTACTGCGTCATCGTGTACTGGCTGATGACCTTGGTCAGATTCGTCTGCGTCAGATCGGCGAGGTTGCTTTGCGTCTGCAGCGAATTCGATTGCGTGACGGCCTGCAATGCCTCGATCTCCTGCTCGCGCCCGCCCACCGACGTCTGGATCGTCGTCACGTTGTTCAGCGTGTTCTGCAGCTGGGTCAACGCCGTCCCCAACGCGTTCGTCAGATTCGCCTGCCCGGTCGCGCCCGTCGCCGGCGTCTGCAAAGCGGCAATCACGCTGTCCAGATTGGCGAACACATCGCTTGTCTGTCCGGCAGGCGTCACCGAAAAACTGTCGCCGCCGCTCGGCGCACCCGAAATCGTGACGCTCTGACCGCCGCCTCCAAGCACGATCGGCTGGCCGGCCGTATACGTCTGCGGCGCGCTCGTCGTGCTCGTGGCGACATCCGTGACCGTGAACGTCGTCCCCGACGTGAAGTTGATCGTGAACTGGTGATTGTTCGTCGGATCGGTCGAGTTGTTGACCGTCACTCCGCCGATCGCGCCCGTTCCCGTATTGCTCAATGTACCCGCCGCCACGCTCGAGCTTCCGGGTTGCGAGCTGCTGAGGAATACCGCCTTGCCTGTATCGGCAACAGCAATGCTGCGCGAGCTCGTCACCTGCACATACTGGACGCCGTTATCGCCGCTGTATTGCACGGCGCCGCTCGTACCGACCGAAAAAGGCGGTGTCGATGCCTGATAGCCGCCATAGAGGTAGTTGCCGGATGCATCGGTCCCGTTCGCGAAGCCCATCAGCTGGTTGCGCAAGGCTTGCAGCTCGGTCGCGATTGCCGACCGGTTGGCATCGTTGAGCGACCCATCGCCCGCGTGCACGATCTGCGTGTTGATCGATGTCAGCACGCTGCTGATGCTGGAGAGCGAGCTGTCCTCGGCCTGCAGCGACGACAGCGCCGTATTCTGGTTGCTCGCGTACTGCGACAGCGTCGTGCCCTGCATGCTGAGCTGCACCGCCTGCGCCGCGCCGACGGGATTGTCCGACGGCGTCGCGAGGCTCACGCCGCTCGACAGCTGCTGATACAACTGCGCGAGCGTCGCCTGCTGATCGTCCATCGTCTGGACGTTCATGCCGAAATATTGCGTAGTAGAGATGCGCATGTGCGTTCAACGCCTCACTGGAAGATGCCGAGGATCGTCTGGAACAGCGTCGAGGCCGTCTGGATGACCTTGCTGTTCGCCTGATACAGCTGCTGGTATTGCAGCAGGTTTGCCGCTTCCTCGTTGATGTTCACGCCGGACACCGCCTGCTGCGCCGTCGTGATCTGCGTCACGAGCGATGCCTGAGCCTTGCTCGACGTCTGTACCTGGTTCGTCTGGTTGCCGATGTCGTTCACGTAGTTCGCATACGAGTCGGTCAGCGTGAGCGTGCCGTTGCCCATCGTCTTCGTCGTCACGAGATTCGACATCAGCTGCGCGTTGCGGCCGTCTTTGCCGCCCGACGGATTCGCCGCGATCGTGAACGTGTCGCCATCCGATGGCGTGCCCGTGATCTGCAAAGAGACGTTGTTGATCGGGCCCGGCGTCGCCGCCGCCGTGTTCGACGTAATGGTCAGCGACAGGCCCTTGCTCGGGTCGTAGGGCACCTGATCCGTCGTTGCGTTGATCGTGACCGGCGCCGATCCCGGAACCGTCACGATCGAGCCAACCGGAAAGCCCGACAGCACACCCGCCGGCGGCGTGGTCGTGGTCACGTTGTATTTGATGTTCGTTGCCGTCGAGGGCACCGAGTAGCCCGCCGTCACCGTGCCTTGGGTCACCGTCGCCGTGCCCGTGTTCGCGCTGCCCGCCGTCACCAGAACGGGCGACGAAGCGGCGATCGCCGTGCCGCTGGTCGTCGTCAGCGCGAAGCCATGCAGCGCGCCGCGCGTCGGCTCGATCGTGAACGAATCGCCCGCGTTCATCGTGGTCGTTCCGAGCGAGAACTGCATGCCGCCGATCGGGTTGGTCAGATTCGGCGCCTGGCCGACGACCTGGCCCGTCTCGCGATCGGTCAGCGTGTAGTTGGTGCCGTCGTACGACAGCGTGTAGTCACTCGACGGCGGCTGGGCCGGGTTCGTCAGCGTGACGCCGAGGTTGCCGTTGCCCGTGTTGTTCGCGTTCGCATAGACGGTCGGATTGCCGACGGTGAAAAGCGCGCCGCCCTTGTTGCCGTTCAGGTCGATGCCGAGCGCATTCTGTGCGTTCACCTGGGCCGCGAAGCTCGTCGCGATTGCACCGAGTTGCGCTTCGGCGGGGTCGAGCGTTTGACTGCGGAACGTCATCAGCCCGCCGAGCTGTCCGCCCAGCGCCGTGCTGTCGGGCAGGATCTGCGGCGTCGACGTTGCGGCCTGGCTCGCAAGACCCGCGTACGCAACGGCCGTTTCCGTCGGGTCCGACGGCGACGTGACCGTCGTGAGATTGAAGCTCTTGTCGGCGACGACGAGCGGCTGGCCGTTGCTCATGAACACGCTGTAGCCGCTGTCGCCCTGCACGACCTGCACGCCGACCATTTGCGACAGGTTCGACACGGCGAGATCGCGCTGGTCGAGCAGCTGGTTCGGCGGCTGGCCTTGCGCGCTCAGCGCCTGGATCTGCGAATTCAGTTGCGCGATCTGCGCGGTGTAGCTGTTGATCTGCTTGACGGTGTCGCCGAGCTGCGTATTGACGCTCGCGCGCAGCTGGTCGTACTGGTCGCCCGCCGCGTTGATCTGGTCCGCCAACGATTGCGCATTGCTGACGGCGCTTTGGCGCATTGCGGGATTCGACGCATCGTTCGCGACGTCCTGCAGGCCCGTGAAGTAGCTCGTGATCGCGCTCGAAATGCCCGAGGTCGGACTGCCGACCATGTTGTTGAGCTGCGCGATCATGTTGTAGTACACGGTCAGCGAACCGGACTGCGACTGCGCGTTGTTCAGCTCGGTCGTGAGGTACTGGCTGTACTGGCGCTGGATGGTCGTTGTCGATACGCCGCTGCCGATGTAGCCGGAGCCCGTGTACTGTCCGCTCGATTCCGCGTAGACGGGGCGCTCGACCGAATAGCCGGGCGTCGCCTGGTTGCTGATGTTCTGACCCGTCGTCGTCAGCCCCCACTGGGCTGCATTGAGTCCGCTGAGGCCGATGCTAAAGAGGTTGCTGGACATGCGTCATCCTGAAAGACGGCGTAAGAGACGGCGCATGCGGCGCCGCCAGGTTGACCGAACACTTTGTATATCGGCCTCGGCGCGCGAACATTGAGGGCCAATTGATAGCGCCGCATCATTTTTTGCCGTGTCTCTTATGCGCTTTTTTGCCGGGCTTCTGCTGCGCTTTTTGCGCGCCTTTTGCCGAGTCGCTTGCGGCATGTCTCGATGCAGTCCGTGCAGCTCCGGATTGCTGCGTGTGGACATGCATGCGCTTGCGGCCAACAAGGCCGCGTCAGCGCATGCGTATCGAATCAGGTGAGGGTCAGGCGTGTTCGAATTCAGGCACGCACAAGCGAGCGGCGCTTCATTTCGAGTTGCGTGATGAGGCGTTGCAGCGTGTTTTCGGCATTACCCGGCAGCGACAGGAAGCGGAAGCCGAGCGTATAGCGCCGCGAGCCGTTGGGCAGCGCGATGGCGCGGTTCGACATCAGTTCGAGATCGAGTTGCAGCGTGCCGAGCGAGCCCAACGACACTTCCGTGTCGAGCAGCCGCACGCCGTGTTCGAGCGACGTCACGCGCTCGTCGCTGGTGCGCATCGCGATGCCGCCCAGCGACAGGTCCTGCACCTCGAAGCGGAAACCGTCGCCATCAGGCAGGCGGCCGCGGCAGATGTACGGATCGAGCAACGGCGCATCGACGCGGAAATACTCGCGGCGTTGCACGTAATAGAGCACGTCGGGAAAATCGGCCTCGAACGAAGGCCGGCCTTCGAACTTCGTTTCGCGCGGCGTCTGCGTGACGAAGTGCACGCGCACGCCGTCGGGCGTTGCGTGAAAATGCCCTTCCGGCGAAGACAGCAGCCCCCGGTTCTGATCCGCGAGCGCGCCCCAGTCGAACGTAAAAGTACGCTCCCGCACGTCCACTTCGAGAATCTTCGTCACCAGCTGGCCGCCCTTGTACTGCACGGTCAGAAAATCGCCGCGGTTGAGCAGGTTGCGCAATTGCACGCCGATCTCAAGCGGATTGCGGCGGCCGAAATCGACGCCTTCCGTCTCGCGGTCATCACCATTCGACTGGGTGGTATTCATGGCCTTGCCAATTTCTCTTCGTTCTTGCGGGCACGCCACGCTAACACGGCGGCCGGTTCTAGCCGGCCTGCTGGAGTCGCGAAACGCGCGTTGGACCGGATCTCATATAGGCATTCCGGTATCGGGTCTGACTGTTTAGCGGCAGCGTCAGGTCAAAGTTTAGACCGGTTTTGCGAAATATTTTTCGCAAACGTTTGACACCGCAACGAAGAAAGGATACGCCAATTTGCGCGTGAATCCCGAAGTGGAAAGGCAGCATGAACGCGGCGAGCGCCGCGTCCGGGAACATCGTCACACCATCTTCTGCATGATGGAGATGAGTTTTTTCGCGTAGTGCGGATCGGTCGCGTAGCCCGCGCGCTGCATGCCCTGCGCAAAGCCGTTCACATCGCGCGACGAATTGATGACCTGCGCATAGCGCGGGTTCGACTTCAGGAAGCTCGCGTAATCGGTCATCGCTTCCTCGTACGAGTCGTATGCGCGGAATTTCTCGACCACGCGCTGCGGGCGGCCGTTGATGTACTCGGTCGTGACCGTCGCGACCGTCTTCCCCGTCCAGTCGTCGGTGGCCTTGATGCCGAAGACGTTGTAGGTCGTCGTGCCGTCCGCTTTCTTGATCTCGCGCTTGCCCCAGCCCGATTCGAGCGCGGCCTGACCGATGATGAAGCGCGCCGGAATGCCCGTCGCCGCGCTGGCCGCCTGCGCGGGTGCCGCGAGCTTGTCGACGAATGCATCGACCTTTCCCGACGAGCCGTCGCCGTGCACGGGCGGCGTCAGCGCGCTGTTTGCCGTATAGCCGCGGCCCATGCGCAGCGCGCCGTTGCTCGCGGGATTCGAGTACGCCTTTGCGAGCGCGTTCAGCGCGGCATTGTTGCCGGCGTTCGCATCGTCGGCGGACATGCCCGAGTTGCGCATCAACTGCTTGAGCATCGCATCGGCGACGCCGATTCCTTTCGACGACATCTGCTGCGAAAGCTGCTGATCCATCATCGACGTGTAGGTCGCCATGTCGTGCGAATCGAACGGGCCGTCGGACGGCGTTGCGTCGCGCATGCTCTTCAACATCATCTGCGTGAAGACGGCATCGAACTGCTTCGCCGCCGACTTCATCGCCTCGCGCGGATTCGCGGCCGCCTGGGCGCGCATCGCGTCGAAGCCCTGCACGTCGAGCGCAAAGCGGTTCGTCAGGTCATTCGCTGCGTTGCGTGTCGTGTCGGAGTTCATTCTTACTATTCCTTAGATAATCTCAAGGTCGGCGCGCAGTGCACCCGCTGCCTTCATGGCCTGGAGAATCGACATCAGATCGGCGGGCGTCGCGCCGAGCGCGTTCAGCGCCTTCACCACTTCCGCGAGATTCGCGCCCGCTGTGACGAACTTGAGCGCGCCGTTGTCCTGCTTCATCGAAATCTGCGACTGTTGCGCAACCACCGTCTGGCCGTTCGAGAACGCGCCCGGCTGGCTCACGACGGGCTGCGTATTGACGATCACGGACAGATTGCCGTGCGCGACCGCGCAGTTTTGCAGCGTGACCATCTGGTTCATCACGATCGAGCCCGTGCGCGCGTTCAGGATCACCTTCGCGGCGGCCTGCGCGGGCTTCACGTCGAGGTTCTGCAACTGCGCCATGAACGACACCTGCTGCGCCGGATCGGCGGGCGCGCGCAACTGGATCGTGCGGCCGTCGAGCGCGACGGCCGTGCCGAAGCCGAACGCGTTGTTGATCGCGGACGTCACGCGCTGCGTCGTGTCGTAGTCCATGTCGTTGAGTTCGAGCTGCATCGTGCCTGCCTGCGAGATCGTCGTCGGCACCGAGCGCTCGACGATCGCGCCGCCCGCGATGCGCCCCGCCGCAAGCTGGTTCACCTGCACGCGGCTGCCGTTCGCGCTCGCGCCCGCGCCGCCGACGGCCATGTTGCCCTGCGCGAGCGCGTACACCTGCCCGTCCGCGCCCTTGAGCGGCGTGAGCAGCAGCGTGCCGCCGCGCAGGCTCTTCGCGTTGCCGAGCGACGATACCGTCACGTCGATCGCTTCGCCGGGACGCGCGAACGCGGGCAGCGATGCCGTCACCATCACGGCGGCGACGTTCTTCAGCTGCATGCTGGACAGCGCATTCGCGCCCGAGTTGCTCGCGCCCGCCTGCTGGTTGTTGATCGAGATGCCGAGGTTCGCGAGCATGTTCGCGAGCGTCTGCGTCGTGAACGGCGTCTGCATCGTCTGGTCGCCCGTGCCGTCGAGACCGACGACGAGGCCATAGCCGATCAGCGGGTTGTCGCGCACGCCCTGAATCTGCGCGAGGTCTTTCAGGCGCTCCGCGTGCGCGACGTGCGTCGTGACGGGCAGCGCCGCGCAGGCGAGCGCGATCACGGCCAGTGCGCGCGTCGCGAAACTGAAAACCGGGCCGAAGAGAGAAACGGTACGCATGATCACCACGGCGCGACGTTGAGGAAGAAGCGTTGCAGCCAGCCCATGTTCTCGGCTTCGTCGATATAGCCCTTCGCAGAGTATTCGATCTTCGCGTCCGCGACCTGCGTCGAGTAGACGGCGTTCAGGCCGTTGATCGTGTTCGGATTGACAACGCCCGAGAAGCGCACGAACTCGTTGCCCTGATTGATCAGCATCTGCTTTTCGCCGCTCACGACGAGGTTGCCGTTCGGCAGCACGTTCGTCACCGTGACGGTGATCGTGCCGTTGAACGTGTTCGCCGCGCTCGCGCCGCCCTGCGCCTTGAACGCGTTGTTGCCGCTCGCGTCGAGGTTCATCTTGCCGAACAGCCCGCCGAGAAAGCCCGACGTCGGCACGCCGAATTTCGTCGCGGTATCGCGGTTCGCGTTGGCGCCCGAGGACTTCGTCGCGTTGATGTTTTCGGCGATGACGATGGTCAGGATGTCGCCGACATTGCGCGGACGCTGGTCTTCGAACAGCGGCCGGCCAGCGTACCCCGGGTTGTAGATCGAGCCGGGTGTCTGCAGCGACGGCGGCGTCGGCGGAAGCGCCGACATCGGCTGCTGGGTGATCGGCTGCTTCGGCGCGAGCCCGCAGCCGCCGAGCGCGGCTGCGAGCGCGCCGGCGCACGCGAGCATCGAGGCTGCCCGAGCGCTGCGCAAAAGGACCGGGGTACGGGTGAAGTACGACATCTTGATTACCGCCTGTTTGATTCCTGCCTTCAACAGCTCAGCCTGCTCAAACCGGCATCTGGCCGAGCGTCTGCAGCATCTGGTCCGACGTCGTCACGGCCTTGCTGTTGATTTCATACGCGCGCTGGGTCTGGATCATGTTGACCAGCTCCTGCACGACGTTCACGTTCGACGATTCGACGTAGCCCTGATTCAGCGTGCCCGCGCCGTTCAGGCCCGGCGTCGTGACGTTCGGCGCACCCGACGACGACGTTTCGGCGAACAGGTTTTCGCCCTTCGCGTCGAGGCCGACCGGGTTGATGAAGGTCGCCAGTTGCAGCGCGCCGATCTGCTGGGTGTTGCTCGAACCCGCGACCGTGATGGACACGGCGCCGTCGCTGCCGATGGTCAGCGACGTCGCGTTCTGCGGAATCGTGATCGCGGGCAGCACCTGATAGCCGCTCGACGTGACGAGCTGGCCCTGCGCATTGGTCTGGAACGAGCCGTCGCGCGTGTACGCGTTCGTGCCGTCCGGCATCAGCACCTGGAAGAAGCCCTGGCCGTTGATCGCGACGTCCTTCGAGTTACCTGTCTGCTGCAGGTTGCCCTGCGTGTACAGGCGCTCGGTCGCGACCTGCTGGACGCCCGTGCCGAGCTGGATGCCCGACGGCAGTTCCGTCTGCTGCGTCGAGTTCGCGCCGGGCTGGCGGATCGTCTGATACAGCAGGTCTTCGAACACGGCACGCGAGCCCTTGAAGCCATTCGTGCTGACGTTCGCGAGGTTGTTGGAGATCACGTCCATCTGCGCCTGTTGCGCGTTCATGCCCGTGGCGGCGATATAGAGTGAGCGGTTCACTGTTCTTCTCTCCTTTATCGACAGGAGCTGGCGCTTTAGAGCCTTACTCCCGTCCCATGCAACTGGTTGTGGACGCAGCGTCGTCGCGCGTTCCGTTGAATCCGTATCGGGTTAGCTGAAGTCGAGCAGCTTGTTCGCCGACTGTTCATTCTGGTCGGCGGACTCGATCATCTTGGTCTGCATCTGGAACTGGCGCGCGTTGGTGATCATCGAGACCATCGCCGCCACAGGATTCACGTTGCTGCCTTCGAGCGCCCCTGCCGCGACCACGACATTCGGATCGGCTTCCGCCGGATTGCCGTCAGCGGTGCGGAAGAGTCCGTCGTCGCCGCGCGTAAGCGAAGCGGGATCGGGGTTCACCAGTTTCAGCTGATCGACGATGGCGATCGACGTCGGCGGATCGCCCGGGATCAGCGCCGACACGGTGCCGTCGCGGCCAATCGTCACCTGCGAGCCGGGCGGCACCGACAGCGGGCCGCCTCCGCCCACGACGGGCATGTTGCTGGCCGTCACGAGCTGGCCGTTTTCGTCGACGTGCAGGTTGCCCGCACGCGTGTACGCTTCCGAGCCGTCCTGCGTCAGCACGGACAGCCAGCCAGGCCCCTGAACGGCGACGTCGAGCGGGTTGCCCGTCTGCTGGATCGGGCCGGGCGTGTAGTCCGCGCCCGGCGTCGACGACAGCACGAAAGTGCGCGTGGTGTCGTCCTGAATCGTGCTGCCGTCGCCGAACGCCATCGGCACGGCGCGGAACGTCGCGAGCTGCGCGCGAAAGCCCGTCGTCGAGGTGTTCGCGAGGTTGTTCGCGACCACGGCCTGCTGTTCGAGCGCCTGCGTCGCGCCCGACATCGCGGTGTAGATGAGCCGGTCCATGATGGTGTCGGTGCGTCAGCGTTACAGGTTGATGAGCGTCTGGTCGACGGCCTGCTGGGTCTTGATCGTCTGCGCGTTCGCCTGGTAATTGCGCTGCGCGGTGATCAGGTTCACCAGCTCGCTCGTCAGGTCGACGTTCGAATTTTCGGTTGCGCCGCCTTGCAGCGAGCCGTGATTCGTCGAGCCCGGCACCGCGACCACCGCAACGCCCGAAGCGGCCGTCGCCTGGAACTGGTTGTTGCCGAGGTTGATGAGGCCGTTCTGGTTCGCGAAGGTCGCGAGCGCGACCTGGCCGAGCGCCGCCGTCTGGCCGTTCGAGTAGTTGCCCGTGATGATGCCGTCGGTGCCGATCGTGAAGTTGGTCAGCTGGCCGGCGGCGAAGCCGTCCTGCGTCAGCGAGTTCACGCCGTCCTTGCTGCCGAACTGCGTCGTGCCGCCGACCTTCAGCGTCAGCGTTTGCGGCGTCGACGAACCGTCGTTGTTCGGAATCTGGAACGCGAAGGCGAGATTCGACGTGGTCGCCATCACCGAGTTCGTGCTGACCAGGTTGCCCGACGTATCGAAGCTCATCGTGCCGATCGGGGTCGTGGGCACGTTGCCGTCCTTGCCTGCATAGACGGTCCACGAGCCGGCCGCCGTCTTCACGAAGTACATGTCCACCTGCTGCTCGCCGCCGAGCGAATCGTAGACGGGCACGGAAGTCGTGTAGCTGTACGTCGTGTTGTCGGTCGGATCGAAGTTCTTGGCCGTCGGCGTGACGGTGATGCTATCCGTCGCCGTCGGCGTGCCCGTCAGCGTGATCGTTTCGCCGTTGCCGAGCTTGATCGGCGAGTTGCTGCTGAACGTGCCCGTCACGGGCGTCGAGCCAGCCGCCGACGACGTGACCGTGTAGCCGCCCGCACCGTCGAACGTGATCGTGTATGTGTCCGCGTTCGTACCCTGCGTCGCGTCGGTGATGGTCACGCCGTTGCTCTGGACATTCGCGTTCGTGCCGCCAACGCTCGGCGTGCCGAGCACGAGCGCATCCTGCGCGTTCAGGTTCAGGCCCGCCGTGACGGTCTGCGTGGCCGTCGGCGCGATATTGGTCGTCGGCACCTGCAGCGGCACCGTGCCCGCCGTGTTGATGATGCCGTTCTTGTTCGCCGCGTAGCCCATCAGCTTCAGGCCGTCGGCGTTGACGATGTAGCCGTTCTTGTCGAGCTGGAACACGCCGTTGCGCGAGTACGTCACCGAGCCGTTGTTCGACATCTGGAAGAAGCCGTTGCCGTTGATCGCGACGTGCAGCGCGATGTCGTCGCTCGAAATCGTGCCCTGCGAAAAGTTCTGCTCGACTTCCGACATGCGCGTACCGATGCCGATCTGGTTGTTGACGGCCGTCGCGATCGAGTTCGCGTACATGTCGGCGAACTGCGCCTGGCCTTGCTTGAAGCCGACGGTGTTCGCGTTCGCGATGTTGTTGCCGATGACGTCGAGGTCGCTCGACGCGCCCGCCAGTCCGCTCAACCCTTGCTGATAACCCATGAAGGTCTCCGTATCCCGTGATGCCGAATGCGTTTAGATGATGGCGGCGACCGTCGACAGGCCGACCGTCTTGCCGTTCGAAAGGACGAGGCCGGGCGTGCCGTCCGTCTGCTTGATAACCCCTTGCACCGTGGCCGCCGACAGCGTGGCGGGCGAACCCGTGCCGCTTGCCGACGTGCTGGTGGCCGTGAACGTGTACGTGCCGTCGGGCAGCGCGTTGCCGCTCTTGTCGACGGGCGTCCAGCCGATGGGAATCGTGCCCGCCGACTGCTTGCCGAGATCGATCGTGTTGACGACCTGGCCCGCCGAGTTCTTCACCGTGATCTGCACGTCCGTCGCGTCGGACGCGAGCGTGACGCCGAAGCCCGTCGCCTTGCCCGACGCCACCGAGAAGTTGTCGCCCGGCGCGAGCACCGTCGAGCTGATGAGATTCGCGGCCTGCGTCTGCTGGTTCGTCGTGAGCTGCGACGCGAGCGAGGTCAGCGACGTGTTCAGCTGCTGGATGCCCGTCACCGTGTTGATCTCGGCGAGCTGCGAGGTCATCTGCGAGCTGTCCATCGGATTCGTCGGGTCCTGGTTCTTCATCTGCGCGATGAGCAGTTGCAGGAACGTGTTCTGCAGATCGCTGCCCGACGTCGTGCCAGCCGCACTGCTCGACGACGACGCGCTGTTCGTGCCGTTCATCGTGTCGAGCAACGTCTGCGACACCGTCGTGCCGTTGTTGCCGATCGTGGTTTGCGTAGTCAAGAAGGCTCTCCTCAGGTTCCGATCGTGAGCGTCTTCAGCATCAGCTGTTTCGCGGTGTTGAGCGTTTCGACGTTGGCCTGGTAGGAGCGCGAAGCCGAAATCATGTTGACCATTTCCTGCACGGGGTCCACGTTGGGCAGCGTCACGTAACCGTTTGCGTCGGCGGCCGGATTGCCGGGGTCATACGACGTTTTCATCGGCGTCGGATCGTCGATGACGCCCTTCACCTGCACGCCGCCGATCTGCTGGCCCGAGCCCGTGCGCGCGCCGCCGATCGGGTTGACGGCGAACACGACCTGCTTCGCCTTGTACGGCTTGCCGTCGGGGCCCGTCGTACTGTCGGCGTTCGCGAGGTTCGACGCCGTCACGTTCAGGCGCTGCGACTCCGCGGACATCGCCGAGCCGGCGACATTGAAAATGTTCATCAGGGATGGCATGGCTTTTCGACCTCTCTTGCCGGCGCACCGGCGTCTAATCCCGTAGCGTTCTGGTTTTTAGCGTTGTTCCAGCGCGCCGCCGCCTGTGCCGGCGGCTGCGCAATTCCATCAGCTGTTCGACGTGATCGCCGCCAGCATTGACTTGATCTGTTGCGACAGCACCGTCATGCCCGCCTCGAAGTGCAGCGAGTTGTCGGCGAACTGCACGCGCTCGGCATCGAGATCGACGGTGTTGCCGTCGAGCGCGGGCTGCGTCGGAATGCGGTAGGCGACCTTGCCGAAGTCGTCGGTCGGGCCGCCCGTCGCGATGAGACGCGCCTTGCCTGTCATGTGGCCGGCTTCCGTCGACGCCATCGACATGCCCTGGGTCACGCCCGCCGGCTGGGTCATCGCGAGCGTTGCGTTGTTCGACGCGCCCGCCGTCGTGCCGCCGCTTTTCTTCAGCGAGCCAGCGAGCGCCGATGCGAAGTCGACGTCGCGCGCCTTGTAGCCGGGCGTGTCGGCATTCGCGACGTTCGACGACAGCAGCTCCTGCCGATAGGCGCGCACGTCGAGCGCCTGGCGGCCAAAGGCAAATTCGGCATCGAGTTTGTCGAGCATTGAGTTCTCCGTTGAGCGGTCCGAGGCTTCCCGCTCGCTCGTCGATACGCGCCGTTTCGCAGCAGTCGTTTCGTCCGCGCGGGCCGGGATGGCCTTTTCGCATGTGGTGCATCTTATGGGCGGTGCGCAAGACTTAATCGGACGAATAGCCGGGGAAGGATGCCTCTATTCACCGTTTCTGCGAGGTGGCCTATCTCTAGAATGCGATTCGTACCGATGCATCAGATGGAGAACGACCATGCCCTCGCCTGCCGCCACCGCTTCGCGCCACGCTCGCCGCGCGGGTGCGCGCGCTGTCCGCACGCTGTCGGCGATGATGCTGGTCGGCGCTTGTGCCGTCGTCTCGCATGCGCAGGCGCAGGAGAACGGCGGTCCGATCGTGATCGCGGGACCGGCAGAGAAAAATCCCGCCGAACTGCAGGCGATGGCCGAGCGCATGAATGCGTCTGCGCCGCGTGGCACTGCGCCTGGTGTTGCCGCGCCCGGCGTGGCTGCAGTGCCTGGCATGGCCGCCATGCATGCGCCCGCCGCTGTGCCACCCATGCTCGGCCCGAATCCGCGCAACGACGCCGACCGCTTCGCGCAAGCCGCGCACGCCGATGGCGCGATCGTGATTCCCGGCGCTGCCGAAGCTGCGGCTCAGAGGGAACCCGCCGTCGCAGCAAAGGCGCCGGGCATGATGCGCGTGAGCCTGCAACCGGCCACGCATCAGGTGATGCCCGTCGTGGTTGCGCCGGCCCAGCCAGCCTCCCGTCAGACAGCGGGCGTGCAACCGGTCGCCGTGAATCCGCCAGTTGGCAATGCATTCCCGAATGCCACAGCTGCACAGCCTCGCGGCGGCGTCGCGCGCAATAACGCGGCTGCGTCCGCGCCGGCTGTCGCTGCGTCGGCGCAAGTTCAGGCTCAAGTTAAGGCTCAAGTTAAGGCTCAAGTTAAGGCTCAAGCTCAGGCTCAGGCTCAGGCTCAAGCGACCGCGGCAGCGCCCGTGCCCGCTGGACAGCAGGACGGCGAATCGATCCGCCGCGCCGCGCTTGCCTATCTTCAGCAGCAATCGGCGGGATTGCCGGGCAAAGTCGATATCAGCGTGGCGACGGTATTTCCGCGCGGTCTTGCGGCGTGCACGACGCTCGAGCCGTTCATGCCGACGGGCGCGCGCCTGTGGGGCCGCACGACGGTCGGCGTGCGCTGCGCGGGCGAGCGTCCGTGGACGCTTTATCTGCAGGCGAAAGTGTCGGTGCACGCGACTTACTATCTGGCGTCGCGCGCGATCGGTCCGGGCGAACTGTTGACGGCCGCCGATCTCGTCGCGCGCGACGGCGATCTGACGCTCCTGCCGCAAGCCGTGATCACCGATCCCGCGCAGGCGGTCGGCTCGGTCGCGCTGATGCGCGTGTCGGCGGGCCTGCCGTTGCGACGTGACATGCTGAAGAGCGCCGAGTCGGTGACGATCGGCCAGTCGGTCAAGGTGGTCGCGCAGGGCCAGGGTTTTTCGATTTCGGCGGAAGGCAGCGTGATGAACAACGCGTCGCCGGGCCAGCCGGTGAAGGTGAAGATGGCGAGCGGGCAGATCGTGCAGGGCATCGTGAAAGACGGCGGAACCGTCGAAATCCAGCTCTGACGACGTGCCGCGCGCGGTTACAACTTGAAAAACGTGTCCGATCGATTGCGCTAAAGTTCGATGGTGTGATTGCCGATATCACATTCAAATCGTTCAGGAAGCCAATCGTGAAAGTTGATTCCACTACCCAATCTGGCTTGCAGACGTTGAAAGACGGGCTGCAGCGCACGCAGCAAGGCGATACCGCCGCGACGGGCGGTGCGAGCACGGCGACGTCGAGTGCATCGACGGCCACGGGCGCGTCGGGCGACGCCAATGTGAATCTGTCGGGACTGTCGTCGCATCTGCAGAGCCTCGCGAGCGCGGGCGCATCGGACATCGATACGGCGCATGTCGAATCGATCAAGCAGGCGATCAAGGACGGCACGTTGACGATCGACTCCGGCAAGATCGCCGATGGCGTGCTGGCGACGGCGCGCGAACTGCTGCAACAGACGAGCCAGTCGGCCGGCAACTGACGGGCGTACCGATGCGGTGCGCCGGGAGCCGGGCGGCATGTTTGACCAATCCGGTTTTGCGCGCGGCGCGAGCCGCTGCCTAGCGAGTTGTTAGTGATGAAAGACGCCCTGCTTGCCACTGTCATCGACGAATATTCCGCTGTGGAGCTGTTTGCCTCCGTCCTCGCCGCAGAGGAAAAGGCGCTGACCACGGTGCATCCCATCGAGACGCTGCCGCCCATCGTCGAAAAGAAAATGGAGCTGGTGGAGAGGCTCTCGACTCTCGAAAAGGTCCGCGATTCGCAGCTCGTGCAGCTCGGCTATCCGACGGGATGGAAGGGCATGGAGATGGCTGTCGCCAACGATTCGCGGCTTGCTACGCAGTGGTCTTTGCTGCAGAAGGCAGTTGAACGCGCCAAGCGGTTCAACACGACGAATGGCGCGTTGATCCGGACTCGCATGGAATATAACCGGCGGGCGCTTGCTGCGTTGAACGTGGCCGTCGGGCCGGAGCGCGGCGCGCTTTATGGGCCGGATGGGCGGGTTCCGGCGTTTGCAGGTATTTAAGGGGGTTCCCCGTTTTTATCCCCTTTTCTGCTTTTTTAATGGACCGGTGCCTTTGGGTGCCGGTTTTGCTTTTTGTTTTTTGCTTTTGTCTGCGACGGTTTTGGTTTTGGTTTTTTTAGCCTGCCGCTGGCATCCGCGATGCGCCTCGCGGCGCGGGGGTTGCCCCTGTGCGGGGCGGCACTTACTTTCTTTGCCGCCGCAAAGAAAGTAAGCAAAGAAAGCGGGCTCACACCGCCAGTGCTTGACCTTTACCCACGGGCTCTCAACGTCCCCACGCT
>NZ_FNYE01000079.1 GCF_900108945.1 Paraburkholderia diazotrophica
GTGAAGGTCACGAAAGCGAAGCGGATCGCGGTGATGGACGACCGGACAGCCTTCGGACAGGGAGCGGTCGAAGAATTCAAGAAGGCCGTGCAAGCAGCCGGCGGCCAGATCGCGGCCGAGGAATATACCAACGACAAAGCCGTCGAGTTCAATGCGCAACTGACGAACATCAAGGCGGCCAACGCAGATCTTCTCTACTTCGGCGGGCTCGATGGCCAGGCGGGCCTGATCGTCAAGCGCATGAAGCAGCTCGGCCTGCGCGCGCAGTTCGTCGGAAGCGGCGGGATTGCCGATAGCGTGTTCATCGGCTCGGCGGGCAACGCGGCCGAAGGGGCGATGGCGTGGGAATACGGCCGGCCGGTCGATTCATTGCCCGAAGGCCGCGCGTTTGCGGATAAATTCAAGAAGCGCTTTGGCGCGGATACGCTGACCTATGCACCGTTCGCCTATGACTGCGCGTGGCTCGCCATCACCGCGATGAAACAGGCGAATTCCGTGAAGCCTGCTGTATTCATGCAGACGCTCCGGACAATGCAATACAACGGCATCACTGGACACATCTCATTCGATAAATACGGAGATCTGAACAATCCGACGTCAACGCTTTATCAGGTCAAGTCGATGAAATGGCAACCGGTGACAACCATCGGTGCGGAAAAGTAAGCGAGGTCGGACGATGTTTGCACCGCACGTATCGCTTACTGAGCGTGTCTGGTTTTTCGTGCTTCTCGGCCTTGCTGTGATGAACGTTGCTGTACCTGATATTCCCGGTGCTGGCGATCGTACCGCTGTCGTTTTCGTCGAGCACATTTTTGATGTATCCCATTCCCAGATGGTCGTTACGCTAGTATGAGAACCTGATTTCGTCGGACGAGTGGGGCATGGCCGCAAAGAATAGCTTCATTGTCGCGCCGTCCGCGACCGTCGTGGCGACAATACTCGGCACGTTGGGCGCGATTGGGCTGACGAAGGCGAACTTCCGCGGCAAAGGTCTGCTGATGGCGATCCTCGTCTTGTGACGTTGTTCGTTGCGGGCGCGGATCACACGACACTGCCGCGCCAGATGTTCACGGGAATCCGTGAGAACATCAGCCCGACCATTGCTGCACTCGCGACGATTCTTGTCGCCTTCTCCACTTGCCTGCTGCTATTGCTCGAATGGCTGCGCGGCCGGAATGCGGCGCGGGCGGTTGCGATTTGAGCCTGATTTTCGACGCTGCCAATATGAACCAGACAATCCGATCTACCCGCGATCTCAGCTTCTGGTTAAAGGATGCGCTTGACAGCGAAGCGCACGAGCCGCTCGTCGCGCTCGACCGCGATAGGGCAGCCGATGTCTGTATCGTAGGCGGCGGATTCACGGGCTTATGGAGCGCAATCGAGATCAAGCAGGCGCGGCCTGAAACAGAAGTCGTAGTCGTCGAGCGAGACCTGTGCGGCAGCGGAGCCAGCGGGCGAAACGGAGGCTTCGTTCTTAGCCTGTGGGCAAAGTTCGTGTCGCTTGCAAAAGTGTGCGACGAGATCGAGGCCGAGCGGCTTTGCAATCTGTCGTCGCAAGCGATCCTCGACTTGCGGGCGTTCTGCGAGAAGCATGACATCGATGCGGAATTGCGCCTCGACGGATGGCTCTGGACTGCGACGTCCCAGGCGCAAATCGGCACCTGGGACGCCACCGTTGCCGCAGCGGCGCGGTTGGGGCAGGCACCATTCGAGACACCACGCAACGAAGCCGCGCTGCCCGGAGGATCGGCCGCACATCTCGCGGGCGTCTTTGAACGGATTTCTGCGTCGGTTCAACCAGCGAAGCTCGCGCGCGGTCTCAAGCGACATGCCGTGCGGCTTGGCGTCAGAGTATTCGAACGATCGCCGATGCTCGCCCTCGATCGAGGCGTGCCGGCGCAAGTCTGCTGTCAACATGGAAGCGTCACGGCGCAAAGCGTGATTCTCGCGATGAACGCATGGGGTTCCGTCTTCGCGGAGATTCGAAAAGCGATTGCGGTTGTTTCGAGCGATATCGTCATCACTCGACCTTTGCCCAAACTGCTCGACGCAATTCACTGGACGGACGGGATGACCATCTCCGACTGCCGGATGCTGGTCCACTACTATCGAACGACGCCCGATGGACGCATCGTATTCGGCAAAGGAGGCGGCAGCGGAAAGATGGCCTTCGGATCACGAATCGAAGGAAAATTCGATGGCCGATCGCCGATCGAATCGACGGTAGCTGACTGGTTGTCGCGCATCTATCCCGACGTCACACAAAGCGATGTCGTGCAAAGCTGGACGGGACCGATTGACCGCTCGATCAATGGCTTGCCTTCGTTCGGTGCATTGCCCGGCAGCCCGCACATCTTCTACGGCATCGGCTATTCGGGAAACGGTGTCGGCCCTTCGATGCTCGGCGGAAAGATCCTCCGTTCGCTCGCGCTTTCTCTCGATGACGAATGGGCCCGATGCGGCCTCGTTCAACCGTTGCGTCGCGCGTTTCCACCCGAGCCGTTCCGCTATATCGGCGCGCGGGTCGTGCGCCAGGCGGTCGCGCAGTCGGACCTCGCGGCTGACGAGGGACGCGTCCCGGGACTGATCGTGCGCGGCCTGACGCGACTCGCACCGGCCGGACTTTCACCAGTGCGCAAAAACGCGGACGCAGGCTCGGATCCACTGGCAAGCAGTACACTGCGATCTCCCTGACCCATTTGACAAAGAGGATCGCCGTGCAACTGACCGACTTCGATACCCTGACATTCGACTGCTACGGCACGCTGATCGATTGGGAAACTGGCATTTTCGAAGGCCTTCGTCCGCTGCTGGATCGCGTTGAGCCTGCGCTGACACGCGACCACGTTCTCGAAGCCCATGCACGGCACGAGTCGTCGCAACAGTTATACACGCCGGGCAAGCGTTATCAGGAACTGCTGGCTGTCGTGTATAAACGGCTCGCGGAAGAGTGGAGCGTTCCTTACTCGCATGAAGAGTGCGTGACATACGGCGGGTCGATCCGCAACTGGCCCGCGTTTCCGGACTCGGCCGACGCGTTGGAATATCTCGCGCGGCATTACAGGCTGGTTATCCTGTCGAATGTGGACAACGAAAGCTTCACCTATAGCAACAGCAAGTTGCGGGTCCGGTTCGACGCAGTCATTACGGCGGAGGATATCGGATCGTACAAGCCGTCGCCGCGCAACTTCCAGTACATGCTCGACAAGCTCGCGGGCTGCGGTGTGCGCAAGGAAAAGATCCTTCACACGGCCGAAAGCCTCTTTCACGATCACAAGCCTGCCAATGAGGCGGGACTCGCGTCGTGCTGGATTTATCGGCGCCATGCAAAGCAGGGCTTCGGTGCGACGATGGACCCGGGTATGCAGCCGCGTATCGACTTTCGCTTCGATAGCATGGCCGATCTGGTCGAGGCACACCGTGAGACTCTTTCCAGAGGATGAGCCCGTTCGAGTTCTTGAGACTGGTCGACAGCTCAGGGATATCTGCGGGCCTTCCGTCGTGTGCCGAATCAGGCACGCCGCCGGTACTGGAGGGCATTTCCTTCTGTCAGGTCCCGCAGTCCCGAGGGAAGGGCGAAGTTCATCCCATCTCGGTCTATAAAAGGCGTGCGCTTACACGCTGCGATTACGAGTACCGGCCGTCGGCGCGCGCGGAGAAAACAGCAAGGCAGGATCCCTTCTACGCCAACCATCGCTTGATTAGCGCCTGTGTCGCTGATGTCGAGTTCCTCGCGGATCTCCGTGGTCACGACGAATCAGGTGACACCACCGCAACACTATTCATATTCGAGAGATAAGTTGGCGTGCTTCGGATGCGGACAATGATCAGCCTTAGTATTTTCGACGCCCCTGCCGATACACGCCGAAAAGCGCAAGGATAATGGATGCTCCAAGCGTTGCTATCACTTCGTGGCGATGGTCTGGCGCACAGATCATCACGAAGAACACCGCCGGTTCGCGGTTGAACGGTGCGAGGGGCGACCACGTGGCGGCGGCGCAGTCGTCGCCTTGTTACACCCCGCCAATCCGAGCCGCAATCTGCTCCCGTCGACAGGCAAGAGCGGGCTGATCCGAAAGACTACATGCTGACGCCTCGTCTCGAGTGGCGATGATTGTGGGCCGTGCGAAGATACTTACAGTCGGTCCACGCTCTGCCGCGCGATGCCGTCCAATTGATGGCCGTCTGCATCGGCACAACAAACAAGAACGTCGGCATCGTTCTCACCGATGCTTAGGTACACATGTCCGAGAGAGCTATCGAAGTAAAGACTATCTCCGGGCTTAAGGATGAAAGACCTCCCGTCTTCGAAACGAAGCTCCAGGAGCCCCTCCAGTAAAAACACGAACTCTTCCCCCGAATGTCGAACGTAGTCGGTGAAGTCTGACATTGCACGTGCCCTCACATGACCACGCATTGGAATCATGCGCTTGCCCGTAAGGTCGTTCGCAAGCATTCCGCACTCAACATTTGGCGTCTGGTAAATCATCTGTCCGCCTGACGGTGTGAAAGAAACTGCCTTCGGAGGCATACCGGCCTGTTGCGGAAAGCCGAAGATCTCGTCAAGGTCCAGGCTCAGAGCGCGCGCAAGTGCAGCGAATTTGTCATACGTTAGCGCGATCTCTCCGCGCTCGGCCTTTGAAATCGTCGTCAGCCCGACACCGGATTGGGCTGAAAGCTGCATGAGAGTGAGGCCTCGCGCCTTCCTGGCTTCTCGCATGCGAGACCCTACGACCTTGTGATCGATCTCGGTTTGACTCTGGGCAATCGGGTTGTTTTGGGTAACGACGTCGGCCATCCACGGCTCCATGAGGGTAAACCTGACACAAAAAAGCACGATTTCCCGTATTCGGGAATTTGTTTTCAGGTTAGATTCCCGTATATGGTAATCGAAGATGACCCGAGAAGAGGAACTCCGCGATGTCTACACTTGCCGTCAACGCTCGAAGCATTCCAAAAAGTAAGGTGATTTTTGCGACGACCTTGGGCAGCGCGCTCGAGTTCTACGACTTCACCATCTACGGTTTCTTCTCGATTCAGATCGGCACGCTGTTTTTCCCCGGCGCCGCGCAACTAAATCAGTTTCTGCTCTCGATTGCCGTGTTCGGAGTAGGTTTCGTGATGCGTCCGTTGGGTGGTGTCGTCATCGGTGCATATGCAGATCGGGCGGGGCGAAAGAGAGCGATGGTGCTCACGATCATGATGATGGCGCTCAGCTGCGCGGTTATCGCCTGCGCTCCCACCTACGCCATGATCGGTACGGCAGCGCCTCTACTTGTACTGGCTGCGCGGATGCTTCAGGGATTTGCCGCGGGCGGGGAATTTGGCCCAGGCACAACCCTCCTTGTCGAGTACTCGACCGACAAGACGCGCGCATTCTTTGCAAGTTGGAACTTTGCCGCTGGTGCTCTCGGCTTCATTCTGGCCGCCGGGGTAGCGACGCTGATCAATGCCACGCTGTCGCACGACGATGTACTCGCCTGGGGCTGGCGAATTCCTTTCCTGGCTGGCATCGTCGTTGCCCCGGCGGGCGTCCTCATTCGCCGCCGACTTGAGGAAACCCTGACCTCAACGGATATGCGGCGTTCGAAGTCAGGTGGTGGCGCGGTGAAGGCCGCACTGACCACGCATCTCCGCCTGACGATCCTGGGCACCCTGGCTGAACTCGGCGGCTCGATTTCCGTATTTGTCACATCGTTTTTTCTCCCGAGTCATGCAGTCCGGACACTGCACCTCTCGCCCACCTCGGCCATGCTATCAAGCGTCCTGGCTGGGGTGGTCATGTTCATCGCAGCTCCTGCGGCTGGGTATCTTGCAGATCGGTTCAGTCGCAAAACGGTGCTCGTGACGGCGCGGGTTACCTTGATGCTCTCCGTGTACCCAGCGTTCCTGTTGCTGGGTGCAAAGCCCACGGCACTCACGCTCGGCGCTGTCTCGGCATACCTTGGGATTCTCGTATCGTCACAGATCGTTCCCGTGCTTGTGATGATTCCGGAGTTGTTTCCCAAAGAGGTACGTGCGACGGGCATCGCGCTGACCTACGTCGTCAGTGCCTCCTTCTTTGGTGGATTCTCTCCGTTCATTGCTACCTGGCTTGTGGCTGCGACCGGGAATCCCGTTGCGCCTGCGTGGTATGTAGCCGGTGCGTGCCTGATTTCCCTCATACCCATCATCTGGCTGCGTGACAGGACCGGTGCGAAGCTGGACTGACAAAGGCAAAGATAAACCCAAAGATAAACCCAAAGACCGACATGAATACCAGAGCAGCGCTTGTTGAACATTCCGCGGTGGAGCTTCGTCGAATGATCGGTCGACGGGAGATTTCCCCCGTCGAATTGATGGACGCATGTATCGAACGCATCGAGACTGTCAACCCGGCTGTGAACGCTATCGCCGCAACGTGCTTCGCGGAAGCGCGCGAGGAGGCCAGGCAAGCGGAACGTGCCGTTTTGAAGGGAGAGCGGCTAGGACTCCTGCATGGCCTGCCATTGGGTGTAAAGGACCTGGAGGACACGGCGGGATTGCTGACCACATATGGGTCGCCGATCTACCGTTCACACGTTCCTGATAAGGATGGGCTGATCGTGGAACGGCTACGTGCATCCGGAGCCATACTAGCCGCCAAGACGAACGTTCCCGAGATGGGGGCGGGCGCGAACACGCGTAATCCGGTATGGGGTGCCACCGGCAACCCGTTCAACCCGGAACTCAACGCAGGCGGTTCTTCGGGCGGGTCTGCGGCTGCCCTTGCGTGTGACATGCTCCCCGTATGCACGGGCTCGGACACGGGCGGATCCTTACGCATCCCCGCGTCGAAGTGCGGAGTCGTGGGTTTTCGGCCGACACCTGGACTTGTACCCAATTCGCGCCGACCTTTGGGCTGGACGCCCATCTCCGTTGTAGGACCGATGGGACGCACCGTGGCGGATACCGCCCTCCAACTCGCCGCCACCAGTGGACTTTCGGCCGTCGATCCGTTGAGCTACGAGGTCGACCCGCTTGGTTTCGCATCTTTGGACGAGTTCGATCTATCCACTCTGAGAGTGGGATGGACGGAAGATTTTGGCGTCTGCGATGTCGATGAAACCATCCGGCAGACCTTCCGCTCACGCATAGCGGCCATTTCCGGATTGGTTCATTCTTGCCAGGAAGTCTCTTTCGTCCTGGGCGACGCGCATCGCTGCTTCGACGTTATCCGGGCCGAGGGGTTCGTCGCGGGATTGCACGATGCCTATTCACGAAATCCGGAAGACCTCGGAGCTAACGCGCGCGTGAACTACGAGTTGGGTGCGCAGATGTCGCTCGCTGATTGTGCATGGGCTCACGCAGAGCAGACGCGACTGATGCGGCGCTTTCAGGCCACCTTCAGTGACTGTGACGTCATACTGGCGCCGACGACGCCAGTCTCGCCATTTCCTTGGCGCCAAGCGTATGCAATGACGATCAGTGGTCGGCAGCAAGAAAACTACTACCGCTGGCTTGCTCTCACCTACGTCGTAACACTCACTACAAACCCCGCCATTTCTATGCCGTGCGGCGTGGACGAATTCGGCATGCCGTTTGGCATCCAGGTTGTTGGTCCGTTTCGTAACGATAGACGGCTGCTTACGATCGCGCTCGCGTTCGAGCGGGCATTCGAACAGAGACCCTCACTTCGTCGCCCCAAGCCCGACCTTTCGCGCCTGGGTGAGCCCACGCTTTCGCTCACCTCCATCGTGACTGCCCCACCGATTTTCAACCCCGCCGGCGACTATCAAACCGGCACATCAATTGTCTAAATATGTCCAACGAAACCAAGCGCTTTCTTGATACCGGTCGCCTGAGTCAGGTCGTGGTCGCCAATGGAGTCGTTCATCTGGCAGGTCAAGTATCCGACGGTCCTGGCGACGCTGTCGCAATCCAAACGCAAAAGATCCTTGCGCGCATTGACGAGTTGCTGTCGCTGGCGGGAGTCGATAAGACGAGACTTCTCACCGCAAACGTCTGGCTAAGTGATCGAGAGTACTTCGACGAGTTCAACGCAGTGTGGGATAGCTGGGTCGCAAAAGGTCACTCGCCAACGCGCGCGTGTGTGCAGTCCCTACTGATGGCTCCCGGCTACGACGTCGAAGTATCAGTGACGGCACTCTCCACATGAGATAGCGCGTAGCGCAATCGCGAAGAGCCAGGTGAACATACGAGATATTGCGAACATGACAGGAAAATTTGACGTCATCGTACTCGGTGCAGGCATTGTCGGGGTTTCGGTTGCGGCGCACTTGCAGCGGCGAGGGCGGTCCGTTGCGCTTGTCGAGCGAACTTCACCTGGCTCTCAAACATCGTTCGGCAACGCCGGAATGATCCATCGGGACGGCGTGTACCCGTATGCATTCCCCAGGGAATTACGGAAGATCCTGCACTATGCCCGAAATCGCGCGAACGATGTCCGCTATCACCCGCTTACGCTTGTACGCATAGCACCGTTCCTGTTGCAGTATTGGTACCACTCGGAGCCGACTCGTCATGCGGCGATTGCACAGGCGTACGCGACGCTCATCGAACATTCCGTCGATGAGCATCGTCTACTTTCTGAGGCCGCGCGCACGAGCGATCTGATCAGTAAACGAGGCTGGATCGGCGTGTTTAGAGACCGCGCGAGATGGGATCAGCAGGCCCTCGAGGCCGAGCAGCTCCATGATGAATTTGGCTTTGAGTACGACGTCCTGGACGAGAAGCAACTGCGCATACTAGAGCCAAGTCTGACGGAGTCGTTGTGCGGCGGAGTGCGGTTCAACGAAGCCTATTTCATAAACGATCCGGGGGCGCTAGTGTCTGGGTATGCGCGCTACTTTGAAGAGCTCGGGGGGGAAATCTTCGTCGGAGACGGTAACAGCCTGGCGCCGGGCTGGACCGTACAGACTTTACATGGATCGATCCGGAGTTCCTCGGTGGTGGTTGCAATGGGGCCGTGGTCTGACGAGCTGAGTCGCAAGCTGGGCTATCACCTGCCACTGGCCGTCAAGCGTGGGTACCACATGCACTACGCCGTTCCCGAAGGTGTCAAGCTCAATCATCCAGTGCTCGATGCTGAAATTGGCTATCTGGTGACACCGATGTCGCGGGGCATCCGTCTAACTACGGGCGTCGAGTTGGCAGACAGGGATGCTGAGAAGACTCCCGCGCAATTGTGGGCGGTCGAACCCTATGCCAGGCGCCTGCTGCCGCTCGGCGAGCGGCTCGATCCTCAGCCGTGGATGGGTTCCAGGCCTTGTACTCCCGACATGTTACCCATTATTGGTCCGGCGAACCGGCACGACGGACTCTACTTCGCGTTCGGCCACGGACATCACGGACTTACTTTAGGCCCGGTCACCGGCCGCCTGCTGGCGGAGATGATGACGAGCGACCATACATTCATTGACCCGCGACCTTTCAGCGTGGAGCGTTTTCTGTGACGGTCCGCGCTTAGGCCCGGAGGTATCCGGCACATGAAAAAAGCGATTGATAACACTAGTTACGATAAGGAATCCATAATGATGATGGTGCGCACATTTATGGCTGTTACCGCGTTGATGATTTCCGCAAGCGTTGCGCAGGCGGGCTCGAACTCGGTGACTATGTATGGCTTGTTGGACTACGGGGTCAACTACCAGAGTAACAGCGGTGGTGGCAGGGTCTTCGCTGGTTCGAGCGGGATTATGCAGGGTTCCAGATGGGGTTTTAAGGGTTCGGAAGACCTTGGTGGCGGTCTTGCAGCCATCTTTCAGCTTGAAAACGGGTTAGATTTGGGAAAAGGTACCGCTTTGCAAGGTGGGTTGTTGTTTGGTCGGCAGGCATACGTCGGCCTCGACTCGACACGATACGGTACCGCCACCTTCGGCCGACAATATGATTCACTGGTGTCCTTCGTCGAATCCCGGATAAATTCTTCGGTCTACGGTGGAGGAACAACTGCGCACCCGGGTGACCTCGACAACCTCAACAACAGCAAACGGGTGAATAACTCGCTAAAGTACACGAGCCCGGTCTTCAACGGCTTGCAGGTCGGAGCCGTCTATGGCGTAGGAGGTCAGGCTGGCGATTTCACACGCAATCAGATCTGGTCTGTGGGAGCAAGTTACGATTACAAGAGTCTCTCGCTGGCAGCAGCGTATGCAAATGCGCGAAACCCGAACCAGTCCTATTTCACCAGCACGCCGACAAACGTAAACGGGGCGACCGTCAATAACATGAGCGGGAGCCCGGTGTACAGCGGGTATGCGTCGTCCCATACCTACCAGGCGTTCGCTGCCACCGGGCGATATTCGTTTTCCTCGACCCAGATCGGTCTGGTGTACAGCCACGTGTCATTCGATGGACTGGGTGACACATCGTCCGGATCAAATCCGTTACGGTTGCATGGAAGTGCAAAATTTGACACTGGCGAAATCAATCTGACGCAGTATTGGACCCCTTCACTGATAAGTCAATTCGTCTATTTCTATACGCTAGGTTCGGGTGTGGGTCCGATCGGTAGTTCGCACTATCACAATCTATCATTGTCGCTCGATTATTACCTGTCAAAACGTACCGACGTCTATGTGATCGGCAGCACCGAATTCGCGTCGGGCGTCGATTCGACGGGTAAGAGTGCAGTCGCCACCCTCAACGCCCTTAGGGCAACGCTGAACAAGCCGTTGTTTTCATCCATTCGGGCGCAAACAGAGGCAGATTGATCGTGAGAGAAGCTTTCCGCTTGTTTTTTCCTGCCCACCAGGGCGTTGCGTACGGGCCTTCGGCCCGCATTTCGCCCATTACGGGCGGACCTGTGCCATCAATCGTCTGCGCGAGAGATAGACGTTGGTCAACGCCAGCGCGACGAAGGCGCGATTGGCGTTCTTCGCCAGACCGCGATAGCGCACCTTCGTGAAGCCCCACAGGCGCTTGACCACAGCAAACACGTGCTCAACCCGAGCACGGATCTTCGATTTGTTGCGATTCTTGCCGCGCGCTACCTCGTCCACT
>NZ_FNYE01000074.1 GCF_900108945.1 Paraburkholderia diazotrophica
AGCTCGAATGGAGCATTGGGTTCACGATTCATGATGGGTGCCCTCCGGAGCACGAGACGATCGACTGTCGAAACAGGCTGCATGGCGTCCTTCGCTGGCCCCACCGTATTGGCGCGCAGCGGCTGCCCGTTGACCTGCATCAATCGGCCCCGCAACGCGGGCACGGTTGATCTGCGTCAACGGCGGCGCGTGTCCGGCTCATAGACTCGATTTCAGAATCGGGCGCTCGCCCGTACATCTCGTTCTGTCACGGAGCTATGGCGATGAGCTACAAAAGCATCCTCGTTCACCTCGATACGAGCGCTCGCGCGCATCCGCGCCTCGAATTGGCGCTGCAGCTCGCGTATCAGTTTCACGCGCGGCTGATGGGCGTTTTCTCGACGTACATTCCCGCGCCACACGCGTTCTTCGTGATGGCCGGCACGGCCGGGTACTACGAGGAACATGAGCCTCAGCGTCATGAGCATTGCGCCGCGCTGGAGCGTCTGGTTCATGCGGAGCTTGCGCGCGCGAAGGTCGCGGGCCAATGGATCGCGGCGAACGGCTATGCGAACGATGTCGTGCCTCCGTATGCCCGCCTCGCCGATCTGATCGTCCTCGGGCAGACGGACCCGAAAGATCCCGAATCGTTTGTCTCCGAGCAGTTCGTCGAACACATCGTGCTGTCGGCGGGACGGCCTGCTCTGATCCTGCCGGCTGCGGGCTCGTTCGCGAAGCCCGGCAAGCACGTGCTGATCGCGTGGGACGGCAGCCGCGAAGCCACGCGCGCGATACACGACGCGATGCCGTTCCTGTCGCTGGCGTCGAACGTGACGCTGCTGACGGTCAACGCGACGCGCGCCGAACCTCCGCGCTATCGGATTCCCGGCGCCGACATCGCGCTGACGGTCGCGCGTCACGGCGTGAAGGTCGATGTGCGCGAGATGACCGCCGACAGCGATACGTCCATCGGCGACGTGCTGCTGTCGCAAGCAGCCGAGTCGAGCTGCGACATGATCGTGATGGGCGCATACGCGCACTCGCGCCTGCATGAAGTCGTGCTCGGCGGCGCCACGCGCACGATCCTCAAGTCGATGACCGTCCCCGTGCTGCTGTCGCATTGAACGCCCTGTCGAGAGGATCGCCATGTACCACCGCATACTCGTCGCGCTCGACGGCAGCGACACCGCCTCCGTGGCACTCGATGCCGCGCTGACGCTCGCCGCCGACTTCGGCGCGCAACTGCTGCCGCTCTATGTGATCGACGTGCCCGTCATCGCGTACGACGTGCCGGGCTTCGATCCGTCCATCGTCCGCGATGCCTTTGTCGAGGAAGGCCAGCGCATCACATCCGATGCGCAAAGCGAGATGAACGAACGCGGCGTGACGGGCACGGCGCGTACCGTCGAAGTCGTGTCGCCGGGGGAAGACGTGGCGCACCGGATCGTCGCGATTGCAACCGACTGGCATGCCGACGTGATCGTGATGGGCACGCACGGCCGCCGCGGATTCCGGCGCCTGATGCTCGGCAGCGTCGCCGAGCGCGTGCTGCGCAACGCCGCCTGCCCCGTGCTGATGATTCCCGCCCGCGTGAACGGCACGAAAGGCACGAAGTGCACGTCCGCCGATTCCGCCGATCCCGCCGTCACCGCTTCTGCCGAAAAGGAACTGTCATGAACTACAAGACCCTGCTCGTTCATATCGACGACAGCCGTCGCAGCAGCGCGCGCGTCGAAATCGCCGTGGAACTCGCGCAGCGTTGGGATGCGCATCTGATCGGACTCTATGTCGTGTGCCAGGACATGTTCCGTCCGCTCTTCAACGAAGACGAAAGCCTGCGCCTCGCGCAGGCCGAGGCGCAGGCCGTCGAACGCCAGCGAACGGCCAGGGACGCCTTTCTCGCTGCTGCGGAACGGGCGGGACGCAGCATCGAATGGCGGACGCCGTCGGGGCCGGCGCTCGACGCGGCGACGCTTCACGCGCGCCACGCCGATCTGCTGGTGCTCGGCCAGGAAGACCCGAAGGACCCCGCCGCGTATATCGAGCGGAATTTCGTCGGCAATCTCGTGCTGGGCGCTGGCCGCCCAGCGCTCGTGATTCCGTATGCGGGTGCCGTCCGCACGCTCGGCGAGAACATCCTGATCGCATGGGACGGCAGCCGCGAAGCTGCCCGCGCGATGGCCGACGCGCTGCCGCTGCTGAAACGCGCGCGCTTTGTCGGCGTCGACATCGTGCAGCCCGCCGGGCAGCACGCGTATGTGCCCGAGGGCATCGACGTCGCCGCGTGGCTCGACGCGCACGGCGTGCGCGCGTCGTTTTCGACGACGCCGAAGCACGTCAGCGTCGGCACGGGCGCGACGCTGCTCAATCGCGTATCGGACCTTCACGTCGATCTGCTCGTGATGGGCGCATACGGGCACTCGCGCACGCGTGAGCGCGTGTTCGGCGGCGTCACGCGGACGATGCTCGAATCGATGACCGTGCCCGTGCTGATGGCGCATTGACGGACATCGACGCGCATCGACAGGCGAGCGCAACGGATGAACGGCGCCGCGCAGACGGCGCCGTCCTTGCGTCGCAAGGACAAGCAGCCGGCGCGCTCCATCGGGTCGGGACAGAGACAGCGAACCGTAGAATTCACCGGCGGTTCACCAGCGGGAACCCCGGCTCCCGCGATCCAGTCGTCGCGAACATTGGCTGAGCCTGACAAATCGCGCAAAATGGCGGCACTACGATACGTGTCGGGTGTCGGCTGCATTCCGGCCGCGAAATTCGCTTTCCGCGCGAACGCCCGTTCCTGCCTGAAGGCTCACATGAAAAAAGAACCGTATGCCAACCGCGCCGCCGGATCGCGCGGGCCGTCCCGAACGCCGTGGTTCGTCGGGCCGGCCGCGCTGAGCCTCGTGACGTTCGCGGTGGCAGCCGCCATTACGCTTGCGGTATCGCATTTCGTCATGCAGCAATGGGTCGAGACGAACCCCGCCGTCGCGGCCCGCGCGGCAACCGTCGTGCTGGTCGCCGGCATGGCGGCTTCGGCGCTTTTTGCCGTCCTCGTGTGGCTGATCGCGGCCTCGCGCACCACGGCCTCGCCGCTGTCCGACGAAGCGCGCCGCAACGAAGCCAGAATGATGGGCATCATCCGCTCGTCGATGGAGGCGATCATCACGATCGACGACGCGCAGAACATCGTGATCTTCAATCCGACTGCGGAACGGGTCTTCGGCGTGACCGCGATGGATGCGATCGGCACGCCCCTCTCGCGTTTCATTCCGCAGCGCTTTCGCGGCGCGCACGCGCAGCATGTCGCGAAGTTCGGCGCAACGGGCATCTCCGAGCGCAAGATGGGCCAGCAGCGTGTGCTGTACGGCTTGCGCGCGAACGGCGAGGAATTCCCGCTCGAAGCGTCGATTTCGCAGATCGAAGAAGAGTCGGGCAAGCTCTACACAGTGATGCTGCGGGACGTCACCGAGCGGGTCAAATCGGAAAACGCGCTGAAGCAGTCAAGGGAAGAGCTGCGCCAGCTATCGGCCAATCTGCAGAACGTGCGGGAAGAGGAAAAGACGCGGATCGCGCGCGAACTGCACGACGATCTCGGACAGCAATTGACGGCGTTGAAAATGGACCTCTCGGCGCTCGAACAGGTCTTGTCCGTCGACAGCGAGACGGGCTCGCTCGACGCGAACGTATCGGACCAGTTGCGCCGCATGCGCCGGGTGATCGATTCGACGGTGGCGTCGGTGCGGCGGATCGCAGCCGATCTGCGGCCCGTCATGCTCGACGATCTGGGCCTCGTGCCCGCAATAGAGTGGCTCGCGAACGATTTCACGAACCGCTATGGCATCGACATCGCGCACAAGATCGAGCCCGGCAATGCAGCGTTTTCGAAGGACGGCGCGACGGCCCTCTTCCGTATCGTGCAGGAAGCGCTCAACAACGTCGCCCGTCATGCGGATGCAACCGCCGTCGAGATCACGCTGCATACGACGGGCTCGCACTGCATGCTGCGGATCGCGGACAACGGCCGGGGCACCGACTGGAAAGCCGCCGCCGACAACCGTCACGACCGCTCGTTTGGCCTGATCGGCGTGAGGGAACGGGCGCACATGCTGGGCGGCTCGGTGCAGATCGACACGGCACAAAACGAAGGCTTCGCCATCACCGTCACTTTTCCCTTGCAGTCCGTGCAACAGGAAGAGACCCACTCATGATCAAAGTATTGCTCGCCGATGACCACACGCTCGTACGAGACGGGCTGCGCCATATCCTCCAGCAAGCCAGCGGATTCGAAGTCGCGGGCGAAGCCTGGGACAGCGTCACGACGATCGCGCTGGTGCGCTCGACGGATGCGCAGGTGCTTGTGCTCGATCTGTCGATGCCGGGACGAAACGGCATCGAGCTCATCAAGCAGATCAAGGACGAGAAGCCCGCGCTGCGCATCCTCGTGCTGACGATGCACGCCGAGCAGCAATACGCGGTGCGCGCGTTCAAGGCGGGCGCATCCGGCTATCTGACGAAGGAAAGCGCGAGCGCGGAGCTGGTCGGCGCAGTGACGAAAGTGGCATCGGGCGGCGTCTACGTGAGCCTCGCGATGGCCGAGCGCTTCGCGCAGAATCTCAACGAACCCGCTGAAGCGCTGCCTCATCAGCGCCTGTCCGACCGCGAGTTCGACGTGTTCCGGCGCATCGTCGCGGGACAGAGTCTCACCGAAATCGCCCATGAGCTGTGCGTGAGCGTCAAGACCGTCAGCACGCACAAGACGCGCGTGCTCGAAAAGATGCAGATGCCGAACGAGAACGGACTCGTGCGCTACGCAATCCGCCACAAGCTGTTCGACGACGAAAACGACATCTAGCGTCGCGCGACAGCGCCCGTGCATCTCCGCTCGGCGAGCCCGTCTGGAACGTTGACCTGTCGACGTGATGTTTTGACACGCCCGTGATCGCCAGCGATCGCGCTGCTCTCGCGGCATCCGTTGACCTGGCTCAATGGCCCCGAAGCGTCGCGCGATAGATTGAAGCTGTCAGCCAACCAGGAGGCTTCAACGTGATCCGTGCGCGTTTATCCGTGTTGCTCGTTTGCGCGTTCAGCATGTTGCTGGCGGCATCGCAAACCGCGCTCGCGCAGCGCAACGAACCGACGGAACTGGTCGATCAGCAGCATTGCATGTTCTGCCATACGTCGGATGCGCCGTTCCTCGCGCCGTCGTTTCATCAGATCGCCGACCGCTATCGCGGCGTGCCGAACGCAACGGCCATGCTCGAACACAAGCTGCGGATGGGCGGTCGCGCGCACTGGGGCGATATGGCGATGCCGTTGCCTGCCGAGCGCGGCGGGCCGCTTTCCGCGCAAGACGCACATACGCTGATCGAATGGGTCATGTCCCAATGATGCGCGCGTTGCAAGAGTCCAGAGTCCAGCCTGTGAAGGAGCCATCGATGAGAATCACCATCCACCTCGATACGTTCGAATGCCCCGATCCCGCCGTCTATGCGATTCTCTGGCTGGACCGCGAAACGCGTAAATGGTCGCGCGAGGGACATGCTGTGATCGATGTTCCGCAATGGGGGACGCTCATCTCTTCGAAGGGCAGCACGCGGGTCTACGACGCTGCGGGCGTACATCCGTTTTGCGAGTTGTCGGGGCTCGATCTGACGTCGCCGGATGGTCCGTTCGAAGGCGAATCGGGCCACGCGCTGTGGTATCGGCATGCGCATCATGCGCCCGTCGTCGGCCAATGGCATGTGCAGTGCGTCGACGAAACCAACCCGGAACCCGAGAACAGCGTCTTCGCCAATGACGAGGTTTGAGCCAGTCGTTTCAGCATTGGCCGGATACGCATGACCGGCCGATGTGATTCGATCGCAACGCGCATTTCCGTTACAGCACGCGCCGATCGCCCGTCTCGACGCTCTACTTCGACGCTCTACTTCGACGCTCTACTCCGATGTGCGAAGGTCCGTTCCATCCGTCCCGGACGCTTCGACATGGAAAGTCCGCGAACGCTTGAGTTCGATCCAGATCATTCCCTCCCGCAGGCCCGCGAGCATCGCTTCGCGCTCGGTGGAAAACGTCTCGTGATTCGCGAAGACGTGCGCGAATCTCCCGTTGCGGGTTCGGTGGCACACGTGAATGTCGCTGCAAAATTTTCCATCGGGTGCCGGCTTTGTTTCGACCCGCACCGACCAGCCGTCTTCATCGATCTTGCCTGTCAATGACATGGCGACTCCTCACAGGGAAGTGGGCCGACCGCCGCGCTTCGTTCGCGCCAGCGTGACGGCGGCCCAGTTCTCTCAGGTTTGACCGCGCGGCCTTCAGCCGATTTCAATGCGCTTGCGATCGGGCGACGCTTTCTTCGGCAGCGTCAGCGACAACACGCCGTCCTTGTATTCCGCCGTCGCCTTGCTTTCGTCGACCGCGCTGGCCAGCGTGAACGAACGGCTGAACGCGCCCGAATAGCGCTCGCGCCGGATCACCCGTTCGCCGTCCTTCTGCTCCTTGCTGCGTTCGACTTTCGCGTTGATCGTGACAGACGGGCCGTCGATCTGCACGTCGATGTCATTCTTCTCGACGCCCGGCAGTTCCGCTTTCACGCAGTAGCCGGCCTCGGACTCGGTGACGTCGATCTTGATCGACGATAGATCGGGGCCTTCCGCGATCGACAGTCCGCGGAACGGACGAAAGAGACCATGAAACAGATCCGGGATCGGGTCGGTGAACGGATCGTAACGAGTCAGGTTACTCATGGCTTGTTCTCCAGAATGATCGATGCCGTGTGCGGCACGTGTGCAGATGTCGGCGCATCATCTCCGCGACGGGAGTGTCGCCGACGGGTCCAACGCAAAGCGCGTCACCGGACGGTAGAGACGACAGGGTGACCGTTGCGTCCGTCATCTCAGCGTAGCCGGACACGCGATCGCACGATTGATCCACGTCAACGAGGCCAATGCGCTGTTTCGAGGGGTTTCAAGGACTCAAAGACGAAGCGAGGAACCGCGAGCGCGTGCGGCAATTGCATGGCAGCGTCGCGTTCTTCAGTGCGCCGGGCAGCGGCTTCCGGATCTCGATACGAATGCCCATCGACGCGCTCGAATAGCCGAAGAACCCAAGGGCCAAATCATCCGCTGATCTTCACCCGCTGATCTTCACCCCTGCGCCGCATGCGCCCATCTGCGGAGCTTCGGCGGGAACCGCTTCGAGAAAGCCGCGCCCCATTTCGCGCTCGAAGCGCGACGGCGTGCCTTCCCAGACGATGCGCGCGTGCTCCAGCACATACACGCGGTCCGCGTGAGGCAGCGCGAACGTGACGTTCTGTTCGCCAAGCAGAACGGTGATGGGCGTCGTCTTCTGGAGCTTCTCCATCGCACGCGACAACTGCTCCAGAATCACGGGCGCGAGGCCGAGCGTCGGCTCGTCGAGGATCAGCAGCTTCGGCTGCATCATCAACGCACGCGCGATGGCGAGCATCTGCTGCTCGCCGCCCGACAGCGTGCGCGCCGTTTGTCCCTGGCGCGACCCGAGGATCGGGAACAGCTCGAAAAGCCACGCGAGCTGTTCCGCGCGTACTGCGTCGGCGAGATGGTAGCCGCCCAGATCGAGGTTCTCGCGCACCGTCATGTCGCCGAACAGCTCGCGCGTCTCCGGGCATTGCACGACGCCCGCGCGTGCGATCGCCGCGCCGCTCATCCCTTTCCGATCCTGTCCGCCGAAACGGATCGTCCCCTGATAAGGCACGAGCCCCGAGATCGCGTTAAAGAGCGTGGTCTTGCCCGCGCCATTGAGACCCACGACCGACACGAACTCACCCTCGTGCACATGAAGGCTCACGCCGTCGAGCGCGCGCGCCTTGCCGTACAGCACGCCGACGTCATCGACCTGAAGCACCCGCGGCCTCGCGCTCATGTCGCCGGGCGGCCTCTCGCGCGTCTCGATCTTGCCGCCCAGATAGACGCGGCGCACCGTTTCGTTTCGCATGACCTCGTCGGCCGTGCCCTCGGCGACGTGCTCGCCGAGATACATCGCAAGCACGCGATCGGCGAGCGCCGCAAGGCTCTTCACGTTGTGATCGACGAGCAGCACCGCGCGCCCCTCGGCGCGAAAGCCGCGAATCAGCTCGGAAAACGCCACCGATTCCGCCGCCGTCAGGCCGGCGAACGGCTCGTCGACGAGCACGACTTTCGGATCGCGCGCAATCGCCTTCGCCATCTCCATACGGCGCAGATCGGCGAAAGGCAGCGTCGCCGGATGACGCTGCATCACGGCGCCGAGGCCGACGCGCTCGGCAATCTCCCGCGCGCGCCGGTTGACGTGCGGATCGGCGGCGAGCTTCATCAGCGAATCGGGCAACAGCGCGAGCTTGATGTGCTCCAGCACCGTCTGCCGGTGCAGCGGCCGCGAGTGCTGGAACACGATGCCCACGCCCGCGCGCGCAATCCGGTGCGGCGCCCAGCCCGCCATCTCCACGCCGTCGATCTTCACCGATCCCGCGTTGGGCCGCTCGATGCCCATGATCAGTTTCATCACCGTCGACTTGCCCGAGCCGTTCGGGCCAATCAGGCCGAGAATTTCGCCGGGCCGGATGTCGAAGCCGATGTCCTTCACCGCGACGAGCCCGCCAAAGCGCTTGGTGAGCCCGCGTACAGCGAGACGGGGTGAATCGCTCATTCTCGCTCCCTCACGCGCAGCACGTTGCCGAGCAGCCCGTCCGGAAAGAACAGAATCACGGCGAGCGCGACGGCCGCGACCACGAAGGTGTTGATCTGGCCGAGCGGACGCAGGAATTCGCCCGCGACGATCAGGAAGATCGAGCCGAGCACGGCGCCGAGGATCGTGCGGCGGCCGCCGAGCACGGCTGCGATGATGATCTGCACGCCGATGCCGATATCCACCACCGTGCTGACGGACGCCGTGCCTTGATAGAACACGAGCATCGCGCCCGCGACGCCGGAGAACACCGCGCTGATGCAGAACGCCGCGAGCTTGTGCTTCGTCACGTTGAAGCCGAGCGCCTGCGCGCCGATCGTGTCCTGGCCGCTCGCCTGCAGGATCAGGCCGATCGCGGAACGCGACAGGCCGAACAGCATGATCGCGCAGACGATCAGGAAGGCGAGCGCGATCCAGTAGTTATGCGACGCGTCCACCGACATCACGTCGGGCACCATCATGCCGATCTCGCCGCCCGTCACGCCCGCGAAAATCACGATCGAGTTTTGCAGCAGGAGCACCGCGACCAAGGTGACGAGGCCGAAGTACGGTCCGCGCAATCGCAGCGCGGGCACCGCGAGCAGCAACCCGCCGATCAGCGCGACGAGCCCGCCCGCCGCGACGCAGACGGCGATGGGCGCGCCCCACTTCGCGTCGAGTATCGCGGCCGTGTAGGCGCCCAGGCCAATCAGGAACGTGGGGCCAAAGTTCACTTCGCCTGCGAATCCGAACAGCAGGTCCCACGACATCGCGAACACACCGAAGTAGAACCCGACGGTGAGCACGCCGAGTATGTAGCCCGAGAGCCACCAGGGCAGCGTCGCCGCGATGGCGACGAGCACGATGGCCCACACTGCACGCGAACGGAAAGGAGCGGTCATGATGGTCTGCATCTGTGCGGTTAGCGCCGTCCGAGAAAGCCTTGCGGTCTGACGTACACGACGAGCACCAGCAGGATCAGCGCGGGCAACGGCCGCAGCGTCGGCGCGACGAGATAGGCGGTGATCGTCTCCAGATAGCCGACGACATACGCGGCCATCAGCGAGCCCGACACGCTGCCGAGTCCGCCGAGCACGACGATCGAAAACGCGCTCGCCGTCAGTTGTCCCGTGTTGTTCGTGCTCACGCCGAGAAACGACGCGAGCAGCACGCCTGCGATGCCCGCGAGCACGCCGTAGATGGTCCACGCGAGCAGGTAGATGCGCGAAAGCTCGAAGCCGAGCAGCGTCAGGCCGCGCGGATTCATCGACGCCGCGAGCAGCGCCTTGCCCATCCGCGTGCGGTTCACGAACAGCCAGAGCAAGCCGATCACGACCCAGCACACGACGGCGATCATGATCTCGTTGAACGGCGTGCGCACGCCCGCGATGTTCGCCACGCCGCTGATGAGCGGGCGCATCGTCACGGGGTTGTCGGTGAAGAGCCACGCCATGCCCTGCTGGATCATGATGCCCCACAGCAGCGTGCCCGTCAGCACGAAAATCTCTTTCTCCTCGCGCGGAATCGCCTCCGATCGCTGGATCGGCCGCACGACCATCAGATACGTGATGTACGCAGCGACCATGCCCGACAGCACGCCGAGCAGCGTACCGAGATAGGTGCCGAGTCCCGCTTCGCCCGCGAGCACCCAACCCATCAGCGCGGCCACCAGCATCACGCCGCCATGCGCGAGATTGAGCACGCCGGACACGCCGAAGATCAGCGTAAAACCGATTGCGCCCAACGCGTAGAGCGAACTGATTGCAAAGCCGTCGATAAGAATCTGCAGTGGCAGCATGCCCGGCCTTCGATTGTCGATGACTTTGATTGTCGATAAGGTGCGGATGCACTATCTGTCGAGACGGATCACGCTTGCGTCGCCGAACGCATCAACCGTCGCTGCGGTGTGGGAGCACCGCAGCTTGCACGACCGTCGCGCGGCTAGTTGGCGGACGCCTGCTGCACCTTGACGAAGGCCGGGAATTTGACCGTGCCGTTCGCCACCGACTTCGGCCAGATCGCCACCTGCTTGCCGTCCTGCCATTGCAGGTTGATGCCCGTGATGTAGCCCGGCCCGTACTTCAGCGCGTGCGTGAACTGATCGCCCTTGCCGTAGAACTGCCAGCGGCCGATCGTGCCCACGTAGTCCGTTTTCTCGAGCGCATCGACCATCTTGTCGGGATCGGTCGAGCCCTTGTTGCGCTTGATCGCATCCGCGAGGATGTAGACGAGGTCATAACTCGTGAAGCCGCAATACGCAGGCGACACACCGAACTTCTTCTGATACGCATCGACGAACGGCACCGTTTTCGGCGTCACCGCGACGCCGGGCGCCGCCGCCGATGCCGTGATGACCCCTTCCGTCGCGCCGTTGGTGTCCTTCCAGAAACTCGTGGTCGTGGCCTGCGAGCTTTGTCCCGTCATCGGAATGGGCACCTGCTGGTCGTGCCATTGCACGGTCGGCTGCACGCCGACGTGACTGATGCCCGTCGTGATCGTGTCGGGATGCTTGCTCTCGATCTGGTTGAAGATCGGCGTGAAGTCGGACGTGTCAGGATTGAAGCGGATATGATCGAGCACCTGGAGTCCCGCCTTCGGCAGGCATTCGAGGTAGCGATCGTCGAGCGGCTTGGTCCACGCGGCGTCCTCGCTCATCACGACCGTCGTCTTCATCTTGAACTGGCCGACCAGTATGTCGTGCGAGAAATCGCAGATGGACTGCGCGATGAACGCCGACGTCATCCAGCCGTGGAACGTGTACTTGTAGTGGTCGTAGTCGTTGTGGACCTGCTTCGAGATGTCGTTGCTCGCCGCGCCCGGCGTGATGAACGGCATTTTCAGACGCGCGGACCAGGGCTCCATCGCGAGTGCCACCTCGCTGATATAGCTCCCGATCACGGCCACCACCTTGTCCTGGTTCGCGGCGCGCTGGAACGCGCGCACGCCGTCGGAAGCCGACGAATGGTCGTCGTAAGCGATGATCTGGATGGGCCTGCCGTCGACGCCGCCGTGGGCGTTGATCTCATCCGCAGCGAGTTGCGCGGACTTGCTGATCGAAGCGCCCGCGACCGCGGACTCTTCGCTGATGACCCCGATCCTGATCGGGTCTGCTGCTGCATACGCCGTGGCCGCGAGGCCAAGTCCTGCTACCACCGTACCCGTCGCGACGACGCGATACAGGTCCCGCCACATCTTGTTCTTGGACATGTTCTCTTCTCCAATTCTTTACGATCGGGGAGCGACATCTGCCAGACACGTTGCAGCTATTAAGGGTGCGCACACAACAGTACCATCGGCATTCGATGCACTACATCGGTAGTTACGATTAGGGCGGCGTTGCGGCTGCGATGGTGCAAAGCGAAAAAAGCGCGGCCCGCATTCACGTCAGCGCTGTCAAGATTGCTGCCGCAACGCAAGAACAGTTGCGCATGTCCGGAACAACGGGACAGACGCCGCCGCGCATGCTGCACTGCTCTGCAACCGGTTCGCATCGCGCGCAGCGGCTGCGTGGCGGGCGTTCTACAATCTGACCGTGCGCGACGCGCAGCCCGATCGCGCTGGGTCGTGCACTGCTCGTGCACTGGCCGCGCGCACTGCGCCCGGCAAAGGAGGGACGATGCCCTCGCAAGTGACTCCACGCGTGCGTATCCGACGCACCGCGATCACCGTTGCCGCTGTCATCGTCGGCCTGATCGTGATCGGGCGCATCACGCGTATTCTGGTCGACTGGATGTGGTTTGCTTCGATCGGCTACGCACGCGTCTTCTGGACAGTCCTCGACGCCAGAGTGCTCCTGTTCGCCGCCGTGTTCGTCGTCTCGACAGCAACGATCGCACTGTCCGGGCTGCTCGCGCATCGTCATGCAAGGCGCTTCGATCCGTCGTCGGCCACGCTCGAAATCGTCGACGAGCGCACGGGCCGCGTCATGCCGCGCATCGGCTGGCGCTGGGCCATCGCCGGCGCCGCCGCGCTGCTCGGGCTGCTGCTTGCAGCCTTCGAAGCGTCGAACTGGGACCTCGCACTTCGCTATCTTCATCAGGTGCCGTTCGGCGAACGCGATCCCATCTTTGGCTATGACATCGGCTTCTATGTGTTCTCGCTGCCAGTCTATGTGGCGTTCAAGAACTGGCTGCTGCGCGTGCTCTTTTGCAGCGCCATCGTTGCGGGCGTGATCTATGGCGTGCGCGGCGATATCGCCGTCGAACAGCCGCCGCGCGGCCTGTCGCGCGCCGCCGCGATGCATGGCTCGGCGCTGCTCGCGCTGTTCTTCGCGGTAAAGGCCGGGTCGTATTGGCTCGACCGGTTTCTGCTGCTCTATGACGATAACGGCGTCGTCGTCGGCGCGGGCTATACGGACATTCACGTCGGGTTGCCCGTGCTGTGGCTGCTGATGGGTCTTGCCGCCGCCGCATCCATCGCTTCGTGGGCCAACATGCGCCTGCGCAGCTATCGCATTGCCATTGCATCGGCGCTGCTGGTGTTCGGCGGCTCGTTCGTGTTCGCCGCGATCTATCCGGCGCTCTATCAACGGTTCTATGTGAAGCCAAGCGAACTCAGGCTGGAGACGCCCTACATCAAACATAATATCGCGCTGACCCGACAGGCCTACGCGCTCACACGCATCACGGCGAGGCCCTTTGCCGCGGAACAGGGCTTGAATCTCGCCGAACTGCAGGCGAATCGCGCAACCATCGACAACATCCGCCTGTGGGATGTGCAGCCGTTGATGGATACCTATGCGCAGTTGCAGGAGATCAGGACGTACTACCGGTTTCTCTCCGTGGACATCGACCGCTACGCGCTCGACGCCGGCTACAGACAGGTGATGCTGTCCGCGCGCGAACTCGAAACGTCGATGCTTCCCGCCAATGCGCAGACCTGGGTGAACCTGCATCTGCTGTTCACGCATGGCAATGGCGTCGTGATGTCGCCCGTCACAGAGAAATCGGCCGAAGGCTTGCCGTCGTTCTATCTGCAGGACATTCCGCCCGTTGCCAATGGCGGCCCGGCCGTTCGCGAGCCGCGCCTCTATTTCGGTCAAGGCGAGCAGGACTACGTGATCGTCCAAGGCAGCGTGCCGGAATTCGACTTCCCTCACGGGAAGGAAAACATGTACGCGGCTTATAGCGGGCGTGACGGAGTCGGTATCGGCAGCAGCGCGCGACGCTTCCTCTTTGCGTGGCAGTTCGCCGATCCCAACATTCTGCTGACCAGCTATATCACGGACAGAAGCCGGATTCTTTTCCATCGCAACATTCTGGACAGAGTGCGCACGATCGCGCCGTTCCTGAGCTTCGATCACGATCCGTATATCGTCGTGAGCGGCGGGCGGCTCTTCTGGATACTGGATGCGTACACAGTCAGCCGCTGGTATCCGTACTCGCAGCCCGCCACTGGCGACGGCACCAACTACATCCGCAATGCGGTCAAGGTGATCGTGGACGCCTATAACGGCACGGTCGATTTCTATGTCAGCGATCCCGCCGATCCCATCTTGCGGACCTGGGAGCGCATCTTTCCCGGACTCTTCAAGCCACTCGATACGATGCCGCCAGACCTGCGGCAGCACATCCGCTACCCGGAAGATCTCTTTCTGATTCAGGCGCAGCTTTATCGCACTTATCACATGGAAGCGCCGGAAGTCTTCTACAACCGCGAGGACCTGTGGCAATTCCCGCGCGAGCCGGGCGGCATCGATGCGGGCAACGCACAGGGCGCACGGATGGCGCCGTACTACATGATCATGCGGCTGCCCGGCGAGGCGCGCGCCGAGTTCGTCCTGCTGCTGCCGATGGTGCCCAGTCAGCGCGAAAACATGATTGCCTGGCTCGCGGCGCGTTGCGATCCACCCGAGTACGGCAAGCTCATCGTCTACACGTTCCCGAAAGACAAGCTGGTGTACGGGCCGTTCCAGATCGAGGCGCGCATCCAGCAGAACACCGAGATCTCGCAGCAGATCTCACTGTGGAACCAGATGGGTTCGCGCGTCATTCGCGGGCATCTCGTCGTCGTACCGATCGAGAATTCGATACTCTATGTGTCGCCGCTCTATCTGCGCGCAGCGTCGGGGCAGTTGCCGGAACTGAAGCGGGTCATCGCCGCATACGGGGACCGTGTCGTGATGCAAGAGACCCTCGCGCAAGCCCTCGCAGCGCTATTCGAACAAACCTCGCCAGCGGCAGCGCGGCCTCCGGGCACAGCGGACGAGCGCGCCCGCGAAGCGCTCGCGCACTATAACCGCGCGCTCGAACGACTTAAAGCAGGAGACTGGAGCGGCTTCGGCTCGGAGCTCGATGCGCTCAGGCCGCTTCTCGAATCGCTCGGCGCCGGGCGTCCGGAGCATCGTTGACGAGCGTGTTCAACGGCATGCGTCCTCGCTCCTCACATCGAATGATGCATGCGCGAAATGCAAAGCGCCGCATGCGCGGCGCTCTGTACTACTTTCCTTGTGCCACTTCAAATACGACGAGCGGCGTTAGAACCGATGCACCATACCCACGCCGACGCCGACCATGCTGCGCGATGACGAAGGCGTCGAGTTGAAGCCGTCGCCGAGCGTCGCCGTCGCGTTGATGATGTTGCCCGCGCCGTTGTTGCCGAGCGTCTGGCCGTTCGCGCGCTGATACGCCTGCAACGCGTACAGGCCCGTGCGCTTGGACAGCGAGTAGTACTCGGACAGGTTGAACTGCTG
>NZ_FNYE01000076.1 GCF_900108945.1 Paraburkholderia diazotrophica
GTCGCTACCGGCAGAGGCAATTGTCGCCAGACAGACGGTGTTCGACAAGGGCTTTCTGGCCGCCGAGATCCTGTGCGGCCTGACGATGAATGGCCACAACCGTCACTTCCTGATTCCGGCCAAGTCCAACACCTGCTGGGAAGTCATCGGCGGCACCGCGGACGATGCGATGGTGCGCATGCGCGTCTCGCCACAGGCGCGCAAGAAGTGTCCGGCCTTGCCCGAATTCTGGAATGCGCGAGCGATTCGGGCCATCGACGCGCGCGGCCGCGAACGCGTGCTACTGACTTCGCTGGCGGATCGCCGACGCTTCAGACCCGTCGATATCGTTGCCTGCTACGAGCGCCGCTGGCAAATCGAAACCAGTTACGGGGAGCTCAAGCAATCGATGCTGGGTTCGGAGTTGACCTTGCGCAGCCGCACCGTCGAAGGGGTGTATCAGGAGATCTGGGGCGCGTTGATCGCCTACAACCTGATTCGCCGTGAGATCGCCAGCGCCGCATGGGAAGCGAAACTCGCGCCGACCGATATCAGCTTCGTGCGAGCGCTCCATACGATCCAGCACGAAATGATGTGGGCCGCCCTCACGCCGGCCTACGCGAAATTGCCCGCATGCCTTCAGCGTTTGCGGGACCGGCTCAAGTCTCTTCCCAATGAAAAACGACCCGGCCGCGCATGCGACCGGGTCGTCAAATCCCGTCCCAAACGTTACACCGTTCGATACCTCAACAAGGACATTAACTGAACGGCATTACCGCGTAAATCCCGGCTTTGCGGCGAATAAACTCTGAACTTCGTCGGGTGCCTTGCAACAACGCAATCGCCGGAGTCTCAATGTCCTCCAACGTTTTTCCTCGGAATCCAAAGCACATTAAACAAGACCGCATCACCTCAGACGAGATCCTGCCCTTGCCGGGCGTAAGATCGAACTCGGCGAAGAGCGCGAGACCTTCTGCATACGGTTGCAACATGATCTCTGCGGCTTGGGCACGAAGAAGGTCGCTCTTGATCTCGCCAAACCGCGTTACAGGTCCGTCAACCAGACTATTTCTTCGTGCCCTCATGGTCAGCAGTGAGATCGCGTTTCCCACAATCGAGTGGAAGCACCAGTGATGGGTGCATTCATGCATGAACT
The DNA here is from genome assembly GCF_900108945.1 of Paraburkholderia diazotrophica. Lineage (GTDB taxonomy): Bacteria > Pseudomonadota > Gammaproteobacteria > Burkholderiales > Burkholderiaceae > Paraburkholderia > Paraburkholderia diazotrophica. Next base: position 1,136 of record NZ_FNYE01000076.1, read on the forward strand.
GCGGAACGATGCTATTGATCTTCACGGCTCTCGTATCCAGCCATCTCAAATACTCGGCGGTGTCGAACCCGGCAAGCAAGGCCGCATTGGTAATCGCGTCGGTCCAGCTTCTCGTCGCTGTCGCCATGAGTTCACCTGTCGTCGCCACGAAATCCCGGCAAGTTGAACGTGCGTATTTGCTTCATCAGATCCGCGTGGATTTCGTCCTGCTTTTCCACACCAACCTTCCGCGTGTACTCGAACTTTTGGCCGTCGGGCGTCTCGAATTTGAACGTATCTTCCGAATGACTCCTCGATCTAGCTTTGGCGAGGTAAATCGACAAACCGGTAACTGTGAGTTGAGTAAGGGCGACTATCACCAGCATGGTAGCCGGCTCCCCCTTGCGTGGCCCCGTGACATCACTGGGTTCTTTGGTTGCTTTAAGCACGACAGCAGGGTCCGCGCCTGCTTCAGCGAGCGAAGCTCTCAACTCTGCTACGTCGAGCGATGTCAAACCGTTGAAGGAAACGGTTACCTCGTCATTGGACATGGGATCTCCCTCCTGTCACGATCGGCGTACTTCGGAAATCGCAGTCACCCGTATCGTTCGCTAGACAGATCAATTTGCCAGCAGACGTCGGTGGGGCGCCACGAACCGGTCGATTCATACTGGACTGTGTCTTGGCAAATAACAAGGTCCTGCTTCCGCCGGGCATCCTGCATCTCCCGAAGTGAACCGGCCATTGAAATGATGGCCTTCTGTGCTACGCGAACGGCAACTATTGGCGGCAGTCCGGCGCAGCACCATGTGATTACACCGTCGCTAAAGCCCATGTCCGTCAGCAGCCGACCCCATTTCTGCCCGTCGACGACACTGTAAGCGGCCATTCGATCGGCTCAGAACCGGAGATTTTGTTGACTAATTTGGTTCTCGACAACTTCTACAAACCGATATACATAACGAATCCCTTCGTCCACACAACGCGGCCTTCTTGATCCACTTTCCAATAGACTTGTGCGGACACATCGTAGCGCAGGAGGCCCACTCCTTTCCTGAAAAAGCCGGCAATATGGATCGATCCGTCTGTGTTGCAGACGCCATCAATGTGGAATCCTTCTTTCACGAGGGTACCTTCGAGTTTCTGACCATCCGATCCCGGAGGGAAATTGTTCTTCAATCGGGAATCAAGCTCCGGTGAAATTGCAAGTGCTCCTGAGGTCGGCGGGCATGCGCCCCAGTAACCACCATGCGCTGTGACGTCTCGCAACAAGGTAGGCAGTTCGTTTGGTGCCTGCGCGTAAGCGCTAAGCATCAAGCCAAGCGTAAGTGTCGCGGTAATTGAAATGTGTGATCTTGGACTCGATCGCATCTTCGTGCTCCTCCCTCACGGCAGCGACTTTGATTTGTTCCACGCTTGTTTGTTGTCTGCCGTGCGCTTTCCACATTGATTGTCGGCGATCGGCCGGAATTGGAGGAAACCTGATCCGACACGATGAGCCAACGCAACGCTCACTTGTTGAAGTTCCGATAGCTAAGAAATGATCCTCTGAGGGGGCAAACGCTCGTGTCCGCGATCGTCAATGGTGAGGATGTTGGCAATTTCGGTGCGCGTCCTTACTACCTCAGGTGTCTCGCTCATCGCATATTTAACGGTTTGCACCGTTACGGCATCGTAGGCGTGCACCATTCCAATTTCAATTATGGCGTCCCTTGGTTCGAACGAGCCCATGCGCGAACGAACCCATTTAAATGCTGCTGGATCCAGCGCTCTGCTCTTTATCAGTATTCCAGCGAAACGCGATTCGCACTGAATAGATTTTGGCTGGGCCGAGAAGATGAATCTTTTTTTGAACAGCATTCGGCAAACGGGCACGGCGATCAGGATTGAATACAATGCCAGTATCCAGGGACCAGCCACATGGCTGTCCTTATACAGTCTCAAACTGCTCGCCGAGACAGCGATAAAATAGGCGAGCGTCGGCCAAATTCGACCTCGCGTCCAGCACGGGACTACGAGCTCATTTGGCATCTTCCCTCCTGTATGTGGTTCGATTTTGAGGCGGAGGTCCGCTGAAATCGTAGAAGTACCATCGTTGCCAATGTCTCATATCATTGCAACGGCGAATGTTCGCGTCGACACCGATTTCGGCCTTTCGACGCGACATGCCATCGTCTTCCCCAACGCCGCAGAGGATCACAGACGACCCTCAACGGTCACCCAGTATGATCGACAGCAGACATTCGGCGATGGTCGGCTGTGAGATCGTGCGTCTCAATCCGTGACTTGAGTGCAGCCGCCATATAACAGAGCCAGTCTGCTAGTAGACGGCTGAAGGGCCCGTTGGAAAGAGAAGCGAGACAACGATTTTGAGCTAACCTGATAATGTTAATGGAGGAATTCTTGAAATGCGTTTGGGTGATCGTCTTGACCGTCGGTTTTCAGGAAAAGTAGAATTCCTTGTGTTGTTTGTTTGCGCTTTACTAATCGGTCTCATCGTGCCTTGTCAAGCGGTAGAGCCGCACGACGCTAGCATTATTCACGTCACATTGGGCGACCCACCATTTGAAGCGCCCGTTTCATTCGCGATCCCGGGAGCACTTCGTCCTGAGATTCACGACAACTTTTTTAGAATCAGGGTAAGTTACCCATCGATGCACGCCACGTCGAATTTTAAGAAGTTGGAAGACGATACTTTGGATATCGTAGTCAAGGCATATCCCAAGAACGGAACCATGGCTGATTCGATAGTTAGCGGCTCAATAGGAGCCAAGATGATCGGTAACGAGCAAGGCTTCTCGGTTTATAGACAGCCGCTAGGACATTCAGCGCCAAAAAAAGTTTGGGCATTTCTTGACCAAAACGGAAACAATGTCGCCATTCAGGACTTGGGAAGTTATTCCGTTCGCTATCAATTAACTCACGGTGTTAAACGGCTATATGTCGTAGATTGCTTTTTTAGCAAGAAATTGGACGCAAATTTTCGCGATATAGACGCTGCAGCAATGAAGTTAGTGACCGATATCTTCGCTCGTTAGATAACGGCAAAGTTCTGAAATATGGCTGAATTGACAGCCGTAGCAAGCGGCGTACGGTTGTCGCAGACCGCCGGAAAGTCCTCTCGGTTACAAGACCGATTGCCGACAATTCATCCGCAAGCTTCGGATGACCGATCCTGGCCGTCTATCGCCTGATGTTGACAGCCGAGGCTTAGCCAAGTGGGCGGTCTTTGACGAATGCCAGTCGGGTCCACGTCACGCCAATGCGCCGATTTCCATGTTGGATGGATTCGGTCCGGACGTTCAGCACGGTTCGCAAACCATAAGCACTTGCGAGTCGAATGGTCTCTTCCGCCGAAACGTCGAACATCCGTCGTCCTTCCGGAACCGGGCCATGACGCAAGGACATGACCAGCGCGGCGCCGTCGCACAGAAGAGCGCTCACGTTCGGTATCGCCCAACGACGCTCGTCTTCGTTAAGGTGCATCCAAACGGCGGACAGCATCACGAAGTCAAATTCCTTTCGTCTCGAACGCAGGGTCGCGAGATCCGGCAGGCTATCGTCCAGCCATTCGATCCGGGGAGACGGCTGCAGCCTCATTCCGGCAGCGCGCAACGCGTCCACCGGTTCGACCGCTACGACTGTATGCCCCATCGCCGCAAAAGCAGCGGCGTCGGTTCCCATACCAGCTCCAACGTCGAGAATGCAGGCCGGGTGCGTCGGAACCAGATGCATGATGGGCTCATGGTGTTCCGCAAACGAGACGTCTCGCCATTGCCGGATGAGCGATTTTGCATTCTCCGCGTAGCCTTCCGTGCCTTTTACATCGATGGACACCACCGCCCTCCACGTATCGCTGCTTCGCGTAGTTTGCCAGATTGTCACCAATTCAGTGCCGCCGACCCAATGTCTGGAATTGGCCGCACACGGCCGGCTAGCCTTGGAATGGGCCAGCTTCGAACGTCACCGCTCCATTCTCGTACTCTCGGCTCCATATGTCGCGGGGTTCTTCACCTGCCCCTTTCACGGCGAAAGACGCATTCGGTAGGCATTGCGCCAGCTTGGTGAACAGGGCGATGATCGACCAGCTATCCAGGTAGAACAAGGTTGACGTCGGAAGAGCTGATTGACATGCCTCCGTCAAATCCTTCAAGACATCGTGGCTCAGCGCATGCTCATCGATGAAACTGACGATTCGATCTCTCGATCCGGCGACATTCAACGGCTCGCCGTCGAATGGATAGACCCAAACTTGTGTATGAAAGCTCATTAGGAGTCTCGCAGCAGTAGCTACGTCTTCTTAAAAATAGGTGCTTGAGGCAAGGGCGATTGACGACGATTCGAAGCTAGATGTCGAACGGCCGGAACTGGCCGGACACGGCAGTTTGCCGATCAGGCTGAATGAAGGTTGGCTACGCAATCGTGGATTGCCTGCGCGAACTGCGGATTGGACAAATCGATACCGACACGCGCGAGCGAAAGCAACAATTGCTCGATGCCTTCGACAACCCCGACGATGCGCCCGTTTTCCACGGGATCGCTAAAGCTAGGTAGTGCTTCCGGCAAGTTGGATTCGATACTTGCGATTCCGTCTTCAACCCTGAGGTCGATTCCGAACGGCAGCAAAAACGCTCGATTCTTATCCATTTTTCCGATCTCGACGTCGTCCACAGCGGCATTGTCAACGATCCAGCCAGCGATGTCGAATGACTGGTTGTGGCCGGACCCGGTCCGACCTTGAACCGCCGTCGTGCTCGACCGATTATTTTCCCAACAGAAAAGGGGAAGACCGAGGTCTTCCCCTTGCGACGGCTATGCAGCCTTCCCGCGTTACACCGGAACCCAACCACGCAACCGGTCTTGATCTTCACGTGCGGGGCCGACCGACAACATGATTCGCATCGAACCGTCAGCGTTCCGGGTACGCTGGCCTCTCAATCGCAACTCGCCAGCAGCCATCGCAGCTTCGTCGGAAGGTGGTTCGTCCCTGAACATCGGCAACAGCGACAACCAGCCGCTGTATTCCGGTCCTGAAACGTCCTTCGCATATGCGCAAACCCGAAGCTCGCCGACGTAGTGAACGTCTGTCGATCCAAAGGCAAGACAGAGCAGATGCTCGCCGTCTATGCCAACCCCAAGCGAAGCAATGACGGGCATCACGGCTTCAGCCGTCCGGACAGATCCCATCATGAGCGGCCTGCTGACCGGACCACGCCATTCGTCGATCGTTTTCCGGGCTTCAGGAAGAACGAACAATTCACCAGTTGCAACGGTCGTTACCGAGAACATATGGCCTCCAGAAAAAGGCCATCCGGGAGCGTCGTCTGACGTTCCACGAATGGCGGAACGTCGAACAACACCGGGTCGATTCTAGGCGAAAAAAGGCCGTTGTCCAGGTCAATGCCTAACGCATTGAAAAACGAAGTTCGATATGAACCCGCGCACGTTGAAACATTGGATAGTAGTACTATGTGGTACCGTACATGGGAGTACGCATACGGCCCTTGCGATGGCCGCAACTCCTACCGCCGCACGGCTGCGTGGTCTTGTGCTGATGCGACGGCGCGACCGAGGCGTCGAGCGTGCGGACAAAATAAGGACCAGGACAACTGCCAAAGCCGCAGTCAGGCCTGTTTAATCGTCGCAGCCGGCAGGAAGAGGCGGCTTGGCGGGCCGGCGATCGGCAAGAAGCTGTACTTCCGGTAAAACCCCACAGCGTTCTCGTCGATCGCATCGACCACAATGCACTGCAGGCGTATGGCTTCGGATGTAGCCACAACGGTGTCAAGTGCGTGCCTGAGAAGTATTCGCCGAGACCTTTACCTTTCTGGCTCCTGTCTACGGCAAGCCGTGCTAGGAGCACCGCGGACACCTTGTCGGGGAGCCGCTTACCCGGCATCCCATCCGTCTCCAACAAAAATGCCGACAGGGCTAATACCCGGCGACCTTTCCCGGAGCGTCGGGCAGCGTCGCGCCGTGGGGGCTCGGACGATTATCCCCGCAGCCTGGACTTGCGAGCGACGTGCACGGATAGTCGCCCGCGCGTCAGTCATCAGAACCGACGTCGGACTTGAAAAGCAACGGGGTGGATATACAATATGATTTGTGTGTATCCATCGGAGGTGATCATGCAAGTCGCAAAATGGGGCAACAGCCTTGCCGTCCGGCTGCCCGCGAGCGTCGTCGATGCACTCGGTTTGAAGGAGGGCGACGACATCGAGATCTATGCCGACCAGGCCGGTGCGTTCTCGGTCAGCAAAAAGCCGACAGTCGCTGAGCGGGTTGAGCGCCTGCGCAAGTACCGCGGACGACTGCCTGCCGATTTCAGGTTTGATCGGGAATCGCTCAGCGAAAGGGGAAGCGCTGAATGACCGTTGAGGTACCGACGCGATTTGCCGTCGATAGCAACGTCATTGCCTATCTGTTCTCTGGTGACGCCGCGAAGGCTGACAGGGCCGAGGCGCTGGTGGTGCAGGGGACGCCGAAGCCCGTCATCAGCACGCAGGTAATGAACGAAGTGACGCTCGTCATGAGCCGGAAAATGGGCCTCTCGTGGCCGGAAATCAACGTCCTCCTGGGCGATGTGGAGGAGTTCTGCGAGATCGTGCCACTGACGCTTGAAGTCCACAAGGAAGCACGCCGCATCGCCGAACATTACGGATTCAGGTTCTACGATTCGTGCATCATCGCCTTCGCGTTGCTTGAAGATTGCGAAGTTCTCTACAGCGAAGACATGCAACACGGCCAGGTCATCTTCGGCGGGCTGACGGTGGTCGATCCGTTCCGGTCATCCAGTTGAGCAGTTGAGCGCCGTCTGATTCGTCGTCAGGCGTCGCACGGTTTGTACCGTCAAGGCTCTTTCCATCCGGCGCGGCGGCGCCTGGAAGCAGTAGACCGTTCATATCCATGCGCGGCTGTTCAGCTCACGAAAATCATCTGGGACAGGACCAGGACGGCCGCTGCGCAGGTCGGGGATACACCGTCGACATCCTGGTCGCGACGGCCAGGGCCCATGTGCAGCAGAAGTTCACGGAGCTGTTGCATGGCCCGCACTGACCTCGCCCTGTCTGCCGGCGTCGCCATGCCGGCGCTGGTCGTCTCGGCTGGCGAGACGCCGGCGTGCGCTTTCTGGAGTTCTTCGCGCCGGCAATCCGCAATCCGCACACGCGCCGCGCGTACGCGCGCGCGGCCGGCGATTTCCTCGCGTGGTGCACTCAGGCGGGGGTCACGTCAATCATCGCCGTGCAGTCACTGCACGTGGCCGCGTGGATCGAGTTGCAGACGCAGACGTTATCGGCGTCGACCACGCAGTCGCAAACGACCTGCGCGCTGCCGGTCGCCATCTGCAGCCCGCCCGCGGGCAGTCCGTGCGGATTCTGAACGGAATCGCCGAAGGAATCGAGTTACGGCGAAAAGCCGACTGACGTTTCGGAACCAGCATGGTGGGAAGGCCGTGGCGCCTTTCTCCCCTTGCCTGGCTACTGAGCCCCGCCATGTTGAGCTCTTCGCCATCCCGAGGGAGTGGCGGACTGGCTGAAAGCCGCGAATCAGCATCAAGCCGGGATGGGCTCTGGGTGTGGCGTCATGTCTTCCGTCGAGTGGCGCCCCTCGACGAGCAATGATTACCGCTCGTGTATCAACACTGTAACGAAATGTGACGTAGGCGGCCAAGTGGTCCGGCAAGCCCAAAAAACCAGGGTATTCATCAGCCTGAACTAGGCTAAATCGGCCATATGGAAGCGCTCTCATAGACCGAGGCGAGCACTTTCGTCCGTCAGTCATAACGAGCGCCATTTTTTGGCGAACGTTTTACCCGTAAATGCCCGTTTCCCGCATGTAACAAATTGTGACGTTCGGGCAGCCTCATGATCTTCCCCGTACGCGAATATTGTTGGGACGAACCTGCGCTCGCGATAACGGGTGAAGCCTTGCAATACGGTGAGACGCGCCATCACGCCCACTTTCCCCTGGATTTTTCCTCAGACTTTTTCTGTTCGCCTCCTCACATTAGCATCCGCGCGACCCTCGAACATCCCGATTTACCAGTTTTTCAGTTGTGAAACATTCCAAGTCACGGACTCATCAAGAGGTCTTTCATTTGGCCAAATGAACTAATCCCAGCAAGCCTTTCGGCACAGTTGGCACCGTTCTGGCTATATGTCCCGCACCGATGACGCGCATGGTTCCGACAATAACAGCGTCTCGATTTCAGGTTGCCAAGGACAGCTGACGGGGGAGTTTGGTTCTGCGGCACCGGAAAACTTCGGCACTTCCGGTTTCGTTTGCCGATGGTGGCGAAGAAAGTGGCATTGGGGAAGGGGAGGCTGGGGTGCATTGTCGAGGCGATGTGCTCCAGCACCGAACCGGTCAGCCAAGCCAAAACCGGCTGTGCAGTTTGCAGCCTTCACCAATGCCCGGTTCCCGCAGCGGGCATGTATCTGAGTAAAAAAACTTCTTTTCTAGGAGCATCAAATGAAAAAAACTCTCGACCTGATCCTTGCCTTTGCACGTGAAGAAGATGGCGTGACGGCAATTGAATATGGTCTCCTGGCTTCACTGGTTGCGTGCGGCATCATTGTGGCTGCCACGGCTCTGGGAGCTCAAATCAGTTCCACGTTCAACTACATCAGCGGCAAGTTGCTCGCGGCCAATCCGGCGTAAGCGCCGCTCGATCTGGGGGCATCAAAATGCAAAAAACTCTCGATCTGATCCTTGCCTTTGCACGTGAGGAAGATGGCGTGACGGCAATTGAATATGGTCTCCTGGCTTCACTGGTTGCGTGCGGCATCATTGTGGCTGCCACGGGTCTGGGAACTCAACTTAGCTCCACGTTCGACTACGTCGCCGGCAAGTTGCTCGCGGCCAATCCGGCGTAAGCGCCGCTCGATTTGGTCGTCGAGAAGTCACAGCAGTGGTAGCACATTCAAAGAGCAGTCCCTGCTGATTCAGGGCTGCTCTTTCTTAACCAATGCCGAAATGGAAACGGGGGAACGCAATGAACGCTTTCGAATTTCCGGTCGGCGTGTGTCTGCTGGCTCTGGTGGCAACGGCTGCAGGTACAGACCTGCATTCGCGCCGCATTCCTAACTGGCTGGTGCTGGCGGGGCTGACGCTGGCGCTTGCGGTGCAGTGGTGGCAGCACGGTGCAGCTCAGGGGTACGCGTCCTGGGGGCTCGGTTTGTTGACGGGCGGAGGCCTGTTTCTTCCGCTCTATGCGTTGCGGGGCATGGGCGCGGGTGACGTGAAACTGATGGCAATGGTCGGTGCGTTCGTCGGGCCAGAACTGGCGTTCGAGACCGTGCTGGTGACCTGCGTCATTGGCGGCGTCTTGGGGCTGACGGTGGTGATCTTCAAGCGCGCGTTGAAGTCGACGGGCACCAACATGCTGGCCATCGTGCTTTCGGATAGAGGGCTGAGCGGCAGGCTGTCTGAAACCGGAAAGGACGCCGCATTGCCTTCTGTCGGGTCGCTGCCCTATGGCGTTGCCATTGCGCTGGGCACGTTGAGCATTATGGTCCTGCATTCGGGGCAGGGCATCGGTTGACGCGCAGCCGGATTCAGAAAGAGAGCCCACGTCGAGGGGCAAGAGAAGAAAAGACAGCAGAACAGGTAGCAGGCAGAGAAGATTTCGCGCCATGCGCGGGACAATTCGGGGGTACAACGTGAAAGACGAACAACCAACGGCGCCGCAGGCGTCGGCCGACGTGACGCGCCTCCATGACGCGAGCCGCGCACGGTCGGATGCAGACCAGGCCGGCACGGGCCTGCTGGCACGCGCGCCGCGGACCATCGCGGACACCGGCCTCGACCAGACCTTCCTGCTCGAACTCGTCGCCAAGTCCGCATTCGTGATGGGCAAGGTGTCACTCTCGCAACTGGTGCAGCGGCTCAAGCTCGGCGCCAGCGTCCTCGACAGCGTCGTGTCGTTCGGCGTGCGGGAGCGGATTCTCGAAATCGTCCGGCGCGGCGCCAGCGACCTCGATGTCGAACTGCAACTGACGGAAGGCGGTCGTCAACGTGCGTCCGAATTCATGAACCGCTGCCGTTACGTCGGTCCGGCGCCCGTGTCGCTCGCCGCTTATGAAGCGGCGCTCAAACGCCAGTCCGTGCGCAGCATGCACGTGACGTCCGCTCAGGTGCGCGCGGCCTTCGCAGGGCTGACGGTCAGAACCTCGCTGCTAGACGACATCGGGGGTGCGGTCAATAGCGGCAAGCCGGTGATTTTCTTCGGACCGCCGGGAAGCGGAAAAACTTCGCTTGCCGAACGATTGGGCCATCTGCTGCCTGGCCGCGTCGCGGTGCCCTATGCGATTGCCGTCGAAAACGAAGTGATCCAGATTTTCGACGCGCTGATCCACGAGCCCGTCGACCTCGCCGCGCGCGACGGCGTGCCGGGTGCGCCCGCCGATGCGCGCTGGCAGATCTGCCGGCGGCCCACGGTGCTGTCGGGCGGCGAGCTCACGCTCGACATGCTCGAGCTGCGTTACGACGCGTCCAGCGGTTTCTATCAGGCTCCGCCGCACGTGAAGGCCAACGGCGGCCTCTACGTGGTCGACGATCTGGGCCGTCAGCGTGTCGAGCCGGCCGAACTGCTCAACCGCTGGATCGTGCCGTTCGACCGCGGCCGCGACATGCTCACCTTGCACACGGGCTTGCGCTTCTCGCTGCCGTTCGACGTCTGGGTGGCGTTTTCGAGCAACTTCTCGCCGGCCGATCTGGGCGACGAGGCTTTCTTCCGGCGTCTCGGCTGCAAGCTGTATGTCGGCGCGCTCGACGTCGCCGAGTATCGGGCCGTGTACGAGCGCCGCTGCGAAGAATTGCGCATGGCCTCGGACGAAGACGCCTTCGAATACCTCGTGCATCACCTGCACATGACATCGGGCCGGCCTTTGCTCGCCTGTTATCCGGGCGACCTGCTGCGCATCGTGCTGGCCAATGCGAAGTACCAGGGTCAGCCCGCCGTCGTGGACGCGCTGAATCTGATGCGCGCCTGGAACAGCTATTTCGCTGTGGTCGGCGAGCACGATACGCCGCCGCCGCAACAGCAAGGCGCCGCTGAGCGAAGCGCAAAAAAATCAGCGGCCGGTTAATGGACCGGTTAAACGGCCGGAAATTCTAGTCAGGAAACAGGTCAGGCATCAGGGAGAGTTGTCATGAAGAACATACGTGCGTTGGTGATGTTGCTGGTTGCCGGAGTTGCCGGGCTCGGCGCGGTAGCGATGGCGTCGCGCTGGCTGATGGACAAGTCGACGGGCATGACGGCCAAGGTTGCCGTTGCGGCCGTCGACATCAACCTCGGACAACGGCTGAATCCCGAATTCATCAAGATGGTCGACTGGCCATCGGGCAGCGTGCCTCCCGGCGCGTTCACCGATGGGCAGACGCTCGACGGGCGCGTGATGAAAAACAGCGTGCTGCGGGGCGAGCCGATCCTCGAAGGCAAACTGAGCCCGGTGGGCACCATGGGCGGTCTTTCGGCTGTGATCGCGGAGGGGCGCCGAGCCATCACCGTGCGTGTGAACGACGTGATCGGCGTGGCGGGCTTCGCGCTGCCGGGCAACTACGTCGACATCATCGTCAGCACGCAGCAGGACAAGGGCACTGACAAGGGCTCGAACAAGGACGAGAGCATTTCGAAGATCGTGCTGGAGAAGATTCTCGTGCTGGCCGTCGCGCAGGAGGTGGGTCGCGACGAGACCAAGCCGAAGGTCGTCAACGCCGTGACGCTCGAAGTCACGCCGGAACAGGCGGAGAAGCTTGATCTGGCGCGCAGTGTCGGCACGCTTTCGCTGGTGTTGCGTAACCAGGTCGATACCGCAACGCTTGCGACGGAAGGCGCAACCAAGTTCACGCTGCTTGGTGCTTCCGCTCCGGTGCCGGCCTCGGCGCCCGTACGCCCCGTGCGGACGCACTACGCGGCACGTCCGGCTGCGCCACGTGACTGCATCGGCGTGCTGTCGGGCGTACTGGGCAGTGTCGAATGTTTCTAGACCGGTTGCGGCCGTTCTGACCGGATCGCCGCGGCTGGCAACAACAAGGCAGGAACGCAAGTCTCGACTTGCAGATATCGGGTAACGGGGGCATGACCAAATGAAAACGAAACCAGGATTCTCATCCTGCAGCACCAAGCAACGCTGCTCGCTGGGCAGCAAGGCGATCGCTGCGATGGTTTGCTTTGGACTGGTCGGTGCGCAGACTGTCCAGGCACAAGAGGTGTTCGAATTTCCGATGATGGCGAAGCGCGGCGCGACACCGCCGTTGCCGGCAGGCCGCGGCGCGACGCCGATGACGCTCGCGATGGGCGGGCCTGCTGGCGTTGCAGGCGCCGCAGGTGTGGCAAACGGACCTCTGCCTTTGCGCGGGCCAAGCTGCACGGGCGAAATCCGCGATGAAACGACGGTCAACGTGTCCGTCGGAAAATCGGTTCTCGTGCCCCTTATGGAGCCCGCGCGCAACCGCACACTCGGCAATCCGACGGTCGCACAGGCCGCGTTGGTGTCGCCGCGTACGCTCTATGTCGTCGGCATGACGGTCGGCACGACCAACATGATCGTGCAAGGCAAGAGCGGCGGCTGCCAGATGATCAATGTCATCGTCAATATCGACGCCAACGGGTTGCAGCAGGCACTCGGACAGCTGATGCCCGAAGAGCGGGGCATCCGCGTATCGACGGCGGCCGGCAACCTCGTGCTCGGTGGTCACGTGTCGAGCGCACCCGCCGCGCAACAGGCAATGCAGATCGCGCAGGCCTTCGCAGACTCGCAACCCACGCAGCAACAGCAGGCAGCCTCGGCAACGTCCGGCAACGGCACGTCGAGCACGAGCCAGCAGAGTTCGAGCACCAGCAAGGCGGCCACCGTGATCAACATGATGGCCGTCGACACGCCACAGCAGGTGATGCTGGAAGTCAAGGTAGCGGAAGTGTCGAAGACGCTGATGAACCAGCTGGGATCGGCCTTGAATATTCAGGGCGGCTTTGGCTCGTGGACGGGGGCGCTCGTGAGCAATCTGCTCGCGGGCGTCACGAGCGCACTGGCCGTCAGCAAGGCCAACAACCGCCCGTTCAATCTCGCCGTCGATGCGCAGAAGACCGACAACCTGATCAAGATCCTCGCCGAACCGAACCTCGTGACGATCAGCGGTCAGGAAGCCACGTTCCTCTCGGGCGGCAAGATCTTCATTCCGATTCCGCAAAGCAGCGGCAACGGCGTATCGAGCATCACGCTGCAGGAAGAAGAGTTCGGCGTCGGGCTCAAGTTCACGCCGACCGTGCTGTCTGGAGGGCGGATCAGCCTGAAGGTGGCGCCTGAAGTGTCCGAACTGTCACCCACAGGTGTGGCGGTCTCGGCTTCGGGCTTGACGGGTGTTTCCAT
>NZ_FNYE01000077.1 GCF_900108945.1 Paraburkholderia diazotrophica
CTGTACGACGACCGGCTGGAGCTGTTTCTGGGCAGTACGGCCCTGATGACACTGCAGCGCGGCCGTGCGGGTCCCAAGGGCAAGCACGGCCACGTCATCAACTACCGGCACGTCATCCACGCGCTGCGCCGCAAGCCCATGGCACTGCTCAACCTGGTCTACCGCGATCAGATCTTTCCACGCGAGGCCTTTCGCCTGAGCTTCGATCGCCTGCTCGAGCAGCTCCCGGAGCGTCAGGCATGCAGGACCATGGTTGAACTGCTCAGCCTGGCCCACGAGCACAACTGCGAAGCGCAACTGGCCCAGGCGCTGCAGCAGTGCCTGGACGATGGACAGTTACCCGACCTGGACGCACTGTGCTCGCGTTTCGAAGCGAAGCGCACGAACAGCATGCCGGAGGTGAACGTCCAGCTAGCACCGCTGAGCGACTACGAAGCCCTGCTTGACGACATGACAAGGGAGGTGACGGCATGAGTCTCGACATCGACGCCACCCGCCTGTCGCTGCTGCTCAACGATTTGCGGCTGCCCGCCATCAAGCAGATCTGGTCCAGCTTTGCTGAACGCTCCGACACGGAAGGCTGGCCGGCAGCGCGTCTGCTGATGGCGCTGGCCGAACACGAGATCGCCGAGCGCGATCGACGCCGGGTCGAACGTCACCTCAGGGACGCAAAGCTGCTGCCGGGCAAGACACTGGAGAACTTCGATTTCGACGCGGTGCCAATGGTGTCGCGCGCGCACGTCTCGGCGCTTTGCGCTGGCGATGGCTGGTTGCGTAACGGCACCAACCTGATTCTTCTGGGGCCGAGCGGAGGGGGCAAATCGCACTTGTCGTCGGCCATCGGACTGAGCCTGCTGGAGAAGGGCTGGAAGGTCCTTTTCGCTCGCACTACCGACCTCGTGCAACGGTTGCAGGTCGCGCGCCGCGAGCTCGCGCTGGAGTCCGCAATCAACCGGCTGGATCGCTTCGATCTGGTCATCCTGGACGATTTCGCATATGTCAGCAAGGATCAGGCAGAGACGTCGGTGCTGTTCGAGCTCATCAGCGCCAGGTATGAGCGCCGTTCCCTTTGCATAACGGCCAACCAGCCGTTTGGCGAATGGGACAAGGTTTTCCCCGACCGGGCCATGACGGTGGCCGCCGTCGACCGGCTGGTCCATCACTCGACCATCTTTGAGCTGAACGTCGAAAGCTACCGTCGCCGTACTGCCCTGCAGCGCAAGCAGCAGGGACCGGGACGCCCGGCCAGTAGAGCGACACCAAAGAACGTTGGCGTGCCACCGACACAGGAGGATCAGCACGGCATCGACCTCACCGAATGACCCGCTGTTCTCATCCTGATTGACGCGCGGCTCGCACGCAAAGCTAGCCGGCGTCAATCAACCCGGCATCACCTTCCACGCCACCACATTCTCATCCTGATTGTCGCGCAGCCAGAATACCTGCGGCGTCACCATTACACAGCAATCCTCAACGACTGGTGGCTTCACCTTGATTGTCGCGCGACACCCACTCGCCCGCGTCAATCAACGCCGCGCGTCAATCAATAAACGCTTGCCAGCGTCAATCAACATCGGCATCATCATTTCTGCCGCGACATTCTCAACTTGATTGTCGCGCGTCTCTCATCCGGATTGTCGCGCCACACAGCCGCACATCTGGCTGCCTATGCCGGCCTTGCCCCGGTCACCCGACGCTCGAGTTCATCCATTCGGGGCGAACATCAGTCCCGACACGGTAACAAGGTGCTCAAGAGAGCGCTCCGTCTTTCGGCCTTTGCTTCCCGCATAACCCAATCTCAAGGGACTATTACGCGCGCAAGTTCCAGCAGTGTAAGCGCCACAATCAGGCGCTCATCGCTCTCGCCCGACGACCCTGCTACGTGCTGTTCGCCATGCTTCGCGACGGCACCCCCTACCAACCAAAATCCGCGCCTGTACTTGACGAATCAGATAAGGAGCATCCCCCGCAGCAAAGCGATCATCGCGGCGGCACGCCGTCAGGCCGCGCGCGAAGGCCATTTCAGCAACTACACGGCTACAGAACGCAGTAACCTCCTGCGCCGCGGTTGAAGCGGCAGCAGCAATGGTACCGCGGCCTGTCCAGCCCAAAAGAGGCCATACCTTATTACCGGATCATCGATTCGCGTCACAAAATTAGTTTAAGAAGGTCTGCAGAAGTCGTTTTCGTAGCGGTGATCTTTCAAACTGATCGCGGTCTGAACGGCGACGACATTCCTTGTGCGGAAATCGCCCGGTACGGTCACCTGTCAGGGCTGTGCCGGTGAAACACATGGCCACACCGACCGATCTTAAGCGTTTCGCAAAGCTCTGCGCGCCATCCACAAATTGCTCAAAGCGAACAACGTCGTGATCTGGGCAGTATTTTTCATCAAACCACGATAGCGGGTCTTTGCATAGCAGAACTGCCGCTTGATGACGCGAAACGGGTGCTCAACCTTCACGGATGCCGGCCTTGAGCCGTTCGATCTGATCGTGTATCGCGTCCAGAGGATCAGTCAGGTCCAGTAGTCTGCGCTTGCCCGGTCTCATCGCAACATGCCAATGAGCTGCGTCCGCCTCACAATGCTTTTCGATTCCCTGATACCCGGCGTCGGCGTAGACATCCGTCTCCTTGCCATGCAGTAACGCGTGGCCAACGGTGATGTCGTGCACATTGGCCGCCGTTCCAATGACTGTATGAACCAGTCCGGAGTCTGCGTCGACGCCAATGTGGGATTTCATTCCGAAGTACCAGTTGCCGCCTTTCTGCGTCGAGTGCATTTCGGGATCCCGGGTGCCGGAACCGTTCTTTGTCGAACTGGGTGCGGCAATCAAGGGTGGCGTCGACCGCGGATCCAGCCTTTAGCATCAAGCCCTTCTCCGTCAGGATCTCATTGACCAGTGCGAGCATTTGCGCGGCCAGTCCATGTGTTTCAAGCAGATGGCGGAACCGGAGAATCGTGCTTTCATCCGGCAAACGCACCATGCCGCCGTCGAGACCCGCGAACTCGCGATACAGCGGCACGTCGTACAGCGCCTCTTCCATTGCAGGATCCGACAGACCGAACCACTGCTGCATAAAATGAATTTGCAGCATCGTCGCGATCGGAAAAGGCGGCCGTCCGGTTTTGCCTGCCGGATAGTGCGGCTCGATCAGCGCAATCAGCTTCGACCAAGGCACAACACGCCGCATCTCATCGAGAAATTCCCGCTTGCGCGTGCGCTTGGTTGACAGATCCAGGCCAAGACCCAACTGCGACATTTCTCTTCTCCTCAACTAATTCGCGCTGCTTCCAGGATAGCTGAACGGGGCGTCAATGCCAGGACTTTTGCAGACGTTCCTTTACAGATCCAACCGCCGTACAGGAAAAGTGACATCGTTGCATTGTCCGCAAAGTGGCAACAGAGTCAGCGACGCGACGCTGTGTGCGGCCTGACAGCCGCAGCCGGCGGAACGGCGGGGCAGTGGTCGTTCGAGCAAACCCATGAATTCCTGACGCGGTCCGAACGTATAACACGCATGAATAAGCCCTTGGCGGCCGCTTTGTCGGGTCGTTTTTGCAGCAGAATATCGAGCACAGCGCCATTCGGCGACCGCTCGCCACAGCAGAGAACGTTCACCACACCGTGCAACGAACCTCCCGATCACGTCCCATGTCTGGCCCGGCCGACGTCGAATCTCCTTGCGCGCCGCAAGCAAAATCCCGCCATGCTACCCACTCCCGTCTTTCCAATCGAAGCTATGAGGGAAGCGTGCATTCCACCGCTGCGAATCTCAAAGAGGGCGACTCGGCGCGGTTAGCTTCTCTCGAATCCTCTGGTCAACTCCCAATCCGTTATACGGCGATCATATTCGAGCTGCTCCCACTGAGCCGCATGCACGTAATGATTGGTGACTGTGTCGCCAAAAACCTCGCGTAGCAAGGTCGAATCTGACGCGGCAGTGATCGCTTCTCGTAACGTTTTTGGAATTTCAGGTAGCTCGCCATCGAGATACGCGTCGCCGATCAGTGGACCCGGTAGTTCAAGTTTGTGATCGATGCCCGCAAGGCCAGCCGCGATTAGTCCGGCGAAAGCGAGATATGGATTGAGATCCGCGCCGCCAATTCGACATTCGACCCGCACGGCATGAGAGCCCTCGCCGCAAACGCGAAAACCAGCGGTTCGGTTATCAAGACTCCACACCGTTCTCGTTGGGGCGAAGCTCCCTTTCTGAAATCGCTTATACGAGTTAACGTACGGCGCCAGGAACAGCGTAATGTCTCTTGAATACCTCAAAAGTCCCGCGAGATAGGAACGCATAAGATTCGACATGCCATAAGGCGAACTCTTCTCCAAAAAAAGCGGGGTTCCATCCAGTGTCCATAGGGAAGAGTGAATATGGCACGACGATCCCGGAAGCCCGTAGTTCCATTTCGCCATATACGTAATCGCTTTCTTTTGCTGCGAAGCAATCTCCTTGCTGCCATGCTTGATCATCGTATGTTGATCTGCCATCATCAAAGGATCGGCATAATGTACGTTAATTTCTCCTTGACCAGCACCCCATTCTCCTTTTGAGCATTCGATTGCAATTCCTGCTTCATGCAATCCATTCCTTATTGGACGCATGACAGATTCTTGGCGCGTCGTCGACAAGATATGGTAATCATGACTGTATGTTCCACATGTCGTCAGGTCGCGGTATTTCTTTACCGACGTTTCCTCGTAGGTCTCATTGAACAGATAGAACTCAAGCTCCGACGCGAAACAGGCACTCATTCCCCTCTCCGTCAGGCGGCTAAGCTGTTTCTGCAGGATCTGCCTCGGCGAATGCGCAACCGGCTGGCCGCTCTGATCCAGAACATCGCAAATTACCAATGCAGTCCCTTCCAGCCATGGAAGTCGCCGTAACGTCGAAAGATCAGGCTTGAGCACGAAATCGCCATACCCTTCTGCCCAGCTGGCGCTGGCGTAGCCGGCGACCGGTTCCATCTCCATATCGTTTGCCAGCAAGTAATTGCAGGCGTGCGTTTCCAGATAGCCGCTTTTAACAAAAAAGTCGCCGTGAAATCGCTTCCCTATAAGACGCCCTTGCATGTCAACCATGCAGACGAGCACAGTATCAATAACACCAGAAGCAACCGCTTGTTTCAATGCGTCGAATCTAAGACTCATCACTCACATCCCTAATAAACTTTCCACGCAAATTCAATTTCTTCAAAATAGAACCTTGATCATCAAAAAATCTCAACGAAGCGTATTAAAAACGGTCTTGTATATCTGGCCAACCCAGTTTCCGAATAACAGATGCGCATGACTTCGCCAGCAATTTCTGGGGCGCAGGGTTTCACAATCGTCCGAAAAATAATTTTTAGGTAAACTTGTGCGCCGACCGATTGACCGATCACGAAAATATTCATCCGCTAGCGTCTGTGAGTCATACTCGATATGATTGAAGATGTGTAGAGAATGATGCTTCGGGTCATCAAGAAGGCACAGACCCGTCTCTGGCGATTCCATGAGCACGGATATACCACTGCTAGACGGAATATCCGTGCTTCTCATTTCTGTCCACCGAGAAACTGGAATAAAAAAATCATCCGAAAAACCCTGCAGATAAGGCGACGTGGACTCTAGGCTACGATGCCTGAAAATACCGAAAGCCTTCTCCGTCAGAGCGTACTTGGGCAAACCGTGGAAATGATGCATCGCAGCTTGCGCTGCCCAGCAAATGTTGAAGCAACTTCGAGCGTTGGTTTGTGTCCAGTTTAGGATTTCGACAAATTCCTTCCAGTATGCGACTTGTTCGAACGGAATCGACTCAACCGGCGCGCCCGTGATGATGAAACCATCAAAGACCTGCTCCATTACGTCGATCCAATCTCTATAAAAGGTCGTCAGATGACTCACCGGTGTATTTTTTGGCGAGTGGCTTGCGATTTTTATAAGCGTAAGGTCGACCAATATAGGTGTTGCGCCGAGCAGGCGTGCAATCTGAATCTCCGTCTCGATTTTGTTGGGCATGAGATTAAGCAAACCAACGTGTAAAGGCCGGTCGCGCGGACACAATACACTGTCGTCCGCCATCACTGTGATGCCTTCTGTCTGCAGCACGGTCACAGCGGGCAATCCTTTCGGCACTTTAATAGGCATAGATCTACAGTCTCCCTTTCAATCTAGACGGTGCGTAGAATTGCAAATGGCATTCAGACAGAGGCATGCGGAATCTTCAGCAAGATTAAAGGAGCAAGCCAAGTGCGATGCATGCGTACAGTGCGCCTGTTATTCTTTCCAACAAGGATTTGTTCTTGAAAGCGATGCTCGCTCGATGCGCAATAAACATATAGGTACTATAGACCGCGACAGAGATGGCGGTTGCGGCAACACCCATTGAAACTGCTTGAGTAGAGTACGAACCATACGGGCTGATAAAGCTCGGATATGTAAGCAGTGTGGCTATCCACCCTTTAGGGTTGGCCAAAGAGACTAAGAGTGAATCGACAAACGTCTGCTTCGAGCTCCAATTCGCCGTTTCTTCATCGCTCGACGCCGATTTTCCACAGAAAGTAGTAATGGCGAGATATATAAGATATATCGCCCCCGTCCACCGTAAATAGCTCAATATCCATTGGTTACCACGGATGAACAAGCCCACACCCGATAACACGACTGCTGCATGAATTGCAGCACCGATTCCGAATCCGACGGCGCCTGGAATTGCAATTTTGAGTCCGTGTTTAAGTGTTTGCGCGACGGCAAACGCGACGTTCGGTCCCGGCAAAACTACTGCGGCAGTAAAGGCAACGAGGAACAAAGCAAACAAATGAAAATCCATTGACTCCGCCAATTCTGTTTAAATATTGCAGAATGGAAGGAACAGCGACCTGAGAATCCGACCTCGATCGCTACTTTTTCCACCGCTGCGCCATATAGGCGTCGCAGGCGCGCCCAAATGCCTTAAAAATATTTTGGCTCGCGTTATCCTTGGTAGCGTGCCATTCAGGATGCCACTGAAGCCCGAGCTGAAATGTTGGTGAATTCCTATATGAAAGCGCTTCTACAATATCATCATCTGCAACTGCTTCCACTTGAATACCTCCACCCAGCGTGGCAACGCCTTGCTTATGCAACGAATTGACTTGTAGCTCTCCGCTCTTGACAACCGACGACAGCAATCCACCAGAAGCGACTTTCACCGAGTGAACAGGTAGATACTGCTCGTCGCGAGGCAGATTTGCGTTTTCTGAATGCGTAATTCCTTTTTGCGACAATGACAAATCTTCGTGCAGCGTGCCGTTTCTATAAACGTTCATCTCCTGCAAGCCGCGGCAGATCCCCAATACGGGCATCTGAAGCTCTCCGGCTGCCGTCAGTGCGGCCCACGACAACCGGTCTCGCGGACGATCAGTCTCACCGGGGACAACATCGTCTTCGGTGCGTGCCCATACGCGCTCGTTCATGCACAAGATATCGGGATCAAGATCGGATTCGTCGCCCGTCAGCACAAGTCCGTCGAGACGGCGCATCACTTCACGAAATGTGCGGATAGTCGCGTCCGATGGGTGATCTCCGTCTATCGTCGGTAAAATGACGCACTCGACCGAAGCGTACTTCATCAGTGCCTCGATATAGCGCCGCCGCAACCAGTCGCGGTGGACGCCGTCGCCAAGATGGCGATTTGCGGTAACCCCAACAACGGCGCAACCCATAGGACGATCCTTGTCCATCATTACGCTCGCTCCTCGCCCGGCAGGCGCTCAAGCTGAGCCTCGTACAGCCGCCGGTTCCGTTCAAGAAGTTGGCTGATGACACTTGGCTGCCCTTTGGGCCCGCGAGCGAAGAGTCCTCCCCATGAATCGGCAATCTCGGCATATTGCGGATCGCGTAGCCTGATCTTTTGTGCCCGCTTCAGGTGCCAGAAGGGGACGCCAGGCGAGAGGTGATGTTCCAGATGATATTCGTCAAGATTGGCGCCGAACAGCAGCCGCTCGATCAGATTACCTTTGCGATTGCGCGTCAGATAGACATCGTCGGTTTCCGTCTCGCACATTGGAGAATGTTCCGCAAGTTCAATGAACCAGCCCAATGCCTGAAAGGTCGTCAGATAAGGAACCAGCCAGAACAACACGAGCATATCAAGCGATTTTGCCTGAATGAAACCGAGGACAACGATCAGCCAGAATACTGCGAATCCGTAAGTATCGATGGCAGATCCCAGCCTATCGATGTCCTTCCGACCTTCGCGTGAAATGAGAAACCGGTTGTTCCATAGATATTTGAGGTAGCGCAACGTTGCACCGCCCAGCATCGCCTTCCAGACGACGGAGAACGCGTATTCACGTGGATGACGAATGTCATATACGCCCGACGATATGAAGAACTTCAGGTCAGGATCTTTCTCCGGGTCGCCGAGATGAGGATGATGCAGATGAACATGAGAGTAGCGATAAGCCCAATGACGCTGCAGAAGAGGATATGCTGCAAAAACAATCCCGAGAAAATAGTTCCATCGGGTGTTTTTTGCAAGTGTCCGATGTGCCGCGTCATGGGCGATCGTGGTCAGCCCCCGTTGTTGGGCGCCAATGATTAGCGCTGCAATAGGGTACAGCCACCACGATATTCGCATAGTTGCGTAAGCACACGCCAGAATCACCAGATAGTCCTTCACAATATAAAGTGCGCCGGTGATGTTATCAGGCTTCAATTCCGACAACTCACGGGTAATGTCGCGCGAGAAGCGGGAGGTCCTGAATCGTTTGCCTCGCAGTTGCCACGCTTCACAAATTTCCATGATGAAACATCCTCCATGAAAGATCGACGTCAGACGGCGTCCAGTCCTTGTTGAATATCCGCGACGATATCGTCTACGTTCTCGATGCCGACACACAGGCGAATGGAACCATCAAAAATACCGGCGGCCTCACGCTGTTCTTTTGGAACAGTCGTGTGAGTTGTAGACACTGGATGTGTGACCAATGTTCGCGCATCACCCACGTTTGATACGTGGTACATGAGGTCGATGTTGGTGATGAATCTGCGTCCGGCTGCTTCATCGGCCAGTTCGAACATGATGATCGCGCCATAACCGACACTCGTGTCAACCAACTCGTCAACAAGTTCGCGTTCGTATCCATAGGACAGCGAGGGATATGACACACGCTTGACCTTCGGATGCTTTATCAAGAACTCGGCAACGGCCAAGGCATTCTCACAATGCCGTTGCATGCGAAGATGAAGTGTTTCGAGCCCTTGAATCAACTGAAAGCTGGAGAACGGACTAATCGCGGCACCGGTGTCACGAAGCCACGTCATCCGCGCCTTCAGCAAATAGGGACTTGCTCCTAGGTCGTCAAGTTTAAGAACAGCCTCTTTCCAGAGGATGCCACCATGGGCTTCGTCCGGTTCGTGAAACAACGGGAACCGGACTGTGTCATCGAACGCGAAGCGCCCGTTATCTACAATCAATCCGCCGAGCGTCGTTCCATGGCCGCATAGATACTTCGTCGCGGAATATGTGGAGATGCTCGCGCCCAAAGAGGCGGGACGGCAGACCAAAGGAGTTGTGGTATTGTCAACGATGACAGGAACCCCATGCCTTTTCCCGATCTCCGCGAGCGCCGCGATTGGCAAAGGGACAAGACATGGGTTGGAAAACGCCTCTCCGAATATTGCAATGGTTCTGTCATCGGTCAGCAATTCGAAAGACGATATGTTCTTGGGATCTGCGCATCGCGCCTCGATGCCCAGCCGTTTAAATGTATTGAAGAGGAGATTCCACGAATTTCCATACAAATACTTCGATGCAACTACGTTATCGCCTGGCGTTCCGCTGCACAGGTTAGCGATGGCAAGAAAGGTTGCGGCCTGTCCCGAAGCTACCGCAAGAGAGTCGCTTGCACTCTCCACTGCGGCAAATCGCTTTTCGAGAATACGCGTCGTCGGGTTGATGATCCTGCTATACGTAAACCCGTCTTCCTTGGCGTTGTAAATTCCGGCAATCTTTTCCAGATCACCTTCAAGCTCATAGGCTGTTGATTGGTAAATAGGCACCGACACGGCCTTTGTCACCGGGTCATGGCGATAGCCAGCATAAAGAAGTGCTGTTTCTCTGGACATCGGTACGTTGGCGTTGTTTCTTGACATATCACAAGACCTTTTCCACAGATCGGTTTTTGGACGCCGATAAGTATTTCCTAACGCC
Source organism: Paraburkholderia diazotrophica (assembly GCF_900108945.1). Classification (GTDB taxonomy): domain Bacteria; phylum Pseudomonadota; class Gammaproteobacteria; order Burkholderiales; family Burkholderiaceae; genus Paraburkholderia; species Paraburkholderia diazotrophica. Next base: position 10,186 of record NZ_FNYE01000077.1, read on the forward strand.
TCGATTGGCGTCGAAAAAATCTTGAAACGCAATTTCCAACAGTCGAATCCACATCAAATCGATGCGCCCCATACAACCAATCCTGAAGCTGCGAGTCTGAGAATGCAACTTTGTATAGATGTAGAGGTTGTAGTCCACCAGATGGGCGTATAGCGCGTCGAGATCTTTTTGCGTACGAATGACATTGGGTGCAGTAAGGGCAAGGCATACCGGCGACCGTATTCTCGCGTTTAAAAGAGGAGAAGCATACGGCGCGGTTGCTTCTATAATCGCGTCGCGTACAGATCGGTAACGCTCACCGCGGCGAAAGACGCCCTCGATGGTCAGTCGCTCAAGTGCTTTGGCGCAAGCCTGAATGACATGCGTTGGAGGAGTGGAGCGCCATTCACCGGATTTCTCAAAACTGTTCCATTGGTCTCGAACATCCAGCACGAAGGAATTCATATGTTTAACTCTGCTATTAAGCATCTCCAGTGAAGCGATTACAAACGACACACCCGGCGGACCTTCAATGCATTTATTGCTAGAAGTGACAAGGACGTCAAATTGCACTTGCTTGGCGCTAATCTCCACCGCACCGAAAGAACTCATTGCATCTATGATCGTTCTTACACCATGCTTCTTTGCTAGTTCTACTATCGGTCTAAGCGGATTAATAACGCCAGTGGTGGTTTCGCAATGCACGAAGCAGAGATGTGTAACCGCGGGATTTCTTCTCAGATATTCAGCGATTTTGGATGTTGAAAGTGGCTCGTCACATGGAGCGGTCATGCTGACAACATGGACACCACGGAGTTGCAGCATCTTTAACATCCGCTCACCATAAATTCCATTGATGCAGACGAGAGGACGATCGGAAGGCGCAACAAAGGAAGCCAACGCGGCTTCTATGCCGTAGGATCCACCGCCTTGCATCGGGATCACCGAGTAGGCGTCTCTACCGTCAACTAAATCAACTATTATATTTCTTACCTGAGCCGTTATCGTCTTGAAACACGCGTCGCGCGAGCCGACGTCATATTGCATCTGCGCCCTAACCTCATCGCTCAACGTCAATGGCCCCGGCGTCAGTAAGAAATGATGCGGTACAGTCATGTATAACACTCCACGATCGAAGATGATTATGTGAAAGCGTGAACGGTATATTCTGGCGTTCTTGAATACGCGCCACGTGACATATATTCCATTGCATTTCTTATCATTTTTGCCTTGTCTGAGCCTTCACGAAACCGTTCGATTTTTCGATATGCCCCTTCCTTCTCACCTTACCCCGCCCCAGATCATTCGCTTTTACGCTCACTTACGGTCATCGCCGAACCTGTGTATTGCAAGTGCTTCAAATGTCGTTCACTTGCGCGAAGATTAGCGTTCCGCCACACGAGGCGAAATGCAATTTTCGCCACGACCTGCGATGAGTTCATCCGAACCAACCCAAACTACTTGTCAGCAGTTGAGGCAAACGGCATGCAGACGAAACGCGCACAGCACCCGCAAGCGTCGCCATCGCCTACCGCCCCAAGTCCGTTGTTGCTCATCTTGCCACAGTGAGACATGTTGTTAGCATGAATCTTTCTGATGCGTATCTAACGATTTTTAATAGCCACGTGCATCGTCAATCATCGATTGGTTGTTACCGTTACACAAAAATTAACTACGATTTGAAATAAGAAACCACCAACCTTAAGTCGATTTTTTATCAACATGATGATGCACGCATTGAGTGAGCTTTTTCGGTACCAAACTCCAGCATCACTGGACAGTTTTTGCGTTTCAATGCATATTGCTGGACTAACCGGACAGATAAAATTTTCTCTAACACATTGCATGCCCACTTCCTCATCCTTCGCTCGTGGTCGCATTGATGGGTAGAGAACACGCAGTGCGACCGTCGATAATCAGCGAAGATGTCGGGAGCTGGTAGCGTGTCCGCGCTGAAGCGATCGCCGAGGAATTGGTCGAATTATCTGCTCTCCCGGTCCGGGAATAGGCCGTCAGTCAACTAAGAAAGAGGCGCATTCCGCAGATTTCGAGACCTCAAGCGCGGGCACGCTTTACCTAAAAGCACTGGCGGTACTTCTCGCTCATCCGGCACTTGCTGCGCGTTTCGCTCTATCGAAGAAAATTCGGCAAAGTTTTGCCGCATCGCATTTGTTAATACCGCAGATCGGCAATATCAAAGTCGTTGTGACATTTACCAATCAGAGGCGAGCGCCATATCATTCCGTCTTACCCGTCACGCGCCGGGCTTCTACAGTGACGGGAAGCGCGGTATCAGGTGCCATTTCGGGCAGCTCCAGCTGCCAGCCGTTGGCCAGCGTAATGAGCCCGCCCCACATATGTGCGCGTGCAACGGAAACGATCGGCTCCTCAAGATCTTTCTTCGGGACATAAGCGGTCAATGCTCCTCGTCTATCCTTGCGAATCGTCACTTTCACGTCTGAAGCTCCTCAGTCTGTGTGGGAAACTTATGCCGCAGGCCCCATCGTCTTTGAGTAACAAGGAGAGCGGACGTCGCAGCTCTCGGGCGCGTGTGCCGTGCCGCGCGGCAACTCGTCGACAGTCATGGACCTAGCTATCCTTTATCGGATAACAGCCATTGGTGCAAGCGCGATTTCTTTCACGGACACCCATCTTCGCCCCGGTCGGGATATCCGCCATCGTTGCGGGGTCGTCCAGAGCAGCGACGTACATTCCCCACCGATACGCCAGCAACGAATGTAACGTCCACCAAATACATCTCCGCTGTGTCGACGCACCAATGTTACCGTCGCGCCATAGCTACCTCATCTCTCGTAGGGACACCGATCGGACGAATAGCCGTGGCCCGCTCGCCCAGACACGCGAGCACGTCATCGGGAAGATAATCGAGCGTGCACAGTTCCTTCGCGCGCATGCCGACCTTGCGATCTGTTTCAACGAAATGAACCGCATAGATGTAAAACCGCTGCAGGAACATGTCGATCCGGGTGACATAGCCTGCGTCGCCCTTGTTCACGAGAAGCTCGCCCATATTCTTGCCGGTGTAGGTGCCATCGTTGCGAATTACCGAGCGCGCGATCACACGCTCGCCAATGCTGAACGATGGCGCACACGCGACCTCGATGGCGTCCTCGTTTTGGAAGTCACCCATCATTTGCTCCTGCGAAAGGCCAAGGTGTGCACTTCACGATGCTGGTGGCGGCAACAAGGGGCGCCCGTGTCCGATCGCACCCACTTCAATGCGCCTGACACCGGGTTCGCCTTCGCTGGCGGCAACACCAGGTCCCTGATTGTCCTTCATGAACGCGAAACCCGACCGATCAGGTGTGTCGACGAAGTCGATCGTCACACCGTCCAGCAGCAGGCGGCTTTCTGCGGGCAGGAAAAGACGCAGACCATTGATCTCCATCGCCTCGTCGCCTGGCTGCGCCCCGGTTACGGCACTGAATCCGGCATCGTATCCAGAGCAGCCGCCAGAGTTCACAAGCAGACGAAAACCCGCACCAGATGGCAAGCCGGAAAAGCGCACAATACGGCGCATGAACTTTTCGGCAGCGGGTGTCACGGTAAGGTTGGGCAGCATGGTGTCGGTCCTGTCAAAGTGAGCAGTCGTTAGACGCAAGTGGCGCGATGCGCGGGGAAACGGGGCTAGGCCGGAACGATGCATCCGTCCACGGGGCACACCGCCACGCATTGCGGAGTATCGAACTGGCCGTCGCACTCCATGCATTTCTTCGGATCGATTGCAAAGACACCGTTTTTCTCACTGATGGCGATATTGGCGCACTGCGGCTCGCAGGCCGAGCAGCCGGTACACGTTGACGCAATGATCTTCAGGGCCATGCGACACTCCTTGCAATGATGATCGGTGTAAGCCCGGTGAGACAGGCATGACTATCCTGCC
>NZ_FNYE01000019.1 GCF_900108945.1 Paraburkholderia diazotrophica
TATCCTCGACATCGCGGGCGCCTGCGAATTCGAAGAGGTTGCGTATCTGCTCGTGCACGGCAAGCTGCCGAACGTCGCCGAACTCGCTGCATACAAGACGAAGCTCAAGGCGTTGCGCGGCCTGCCCGCGAACGTGAAAGCGGTGCTCGAATGGATTCCCGCCGCCGCGCACCCGATGGACGTGATGCGCACGGGCGTCTCGGCACTGGGCACGGTGCTGCCGGAGAAGGACGATCACAACCTCGCGGGCGCGCGCGACATCGCCGACCGGCTGATGGCCTCGCTCGGCTCGATGCTGCTGTACTGGTATCACTATTCGCACAACGGCAAGCGGATCGAAGTCGAAACCGACGACGATTCGATCGGCGGCCACTTCCTGCATCTGCTGCACGGCGTGGAGCCGTCGAAGTCGTGGGTCGACGCGATGCACGTGTCGCTGAACCTGTACGCGGAGCACGAATTCAACGCGTCGACGTTCACGGGCCGCGTGATCGCGGGCACGGGCTCGGACATCTATTCGGCCATCACGGGCGCGATCGGCGCGCTGCGCGGGCCGAAGCACGGCGGCGCCAATGAGGCCGCGTTCGAGATCCAGTCGCGCTACCAGACGCCGGATGAAGCGGAAGCGGACATTCGCCGCCGCGTCGAGAACAGGGAAGTGGTGATCGGCTTCGGGCACCCCGTGTACACGATCTCCGATCCGCGCAACAAGGTGATCAAGGACGTGGCGAAGAAGCTGTCGAAGGAAGCGTCGAACATGAAGATGTTCGACATCGCCGAGCGGCTCGAGACGGTGATGTGGGACGTCAAGAAGATGTTCCCGAACCTCGACTGGTTCAGCGCGGTGTCGTATCACATGATGGGCGTGCCGACCGCGATGTTCACGCCGCTGTTCGTGATTTCGCGCACGTCCGGCTGGGCCGCGCACATCATCGAGCAGCGCATCGACAACAAGATCATTCGGCCGAGCGCGAACTACACGGGTCCGGATGATCTCGCGTTCGTGCCGCTCGCGAAGCGCGCCTGATAGATGAGCTGACTTCTGTATCGCTGCGCGAGAGCTGCGATGCACTTTGGCCTTGGCTCGTCATACCCGTGAGCCAAGGCTGCTTTTTACGCAGCGTGCTTTAGTGCGCGAGCCGTCCACTGACGCGCTAAACTGCGCGAGAAGACCTCAAAGGAGCGTTGAGCGCCAGACGCTTCCGATTACTACCGCATTGTCCCTACGTCATGAATACCCAATACCGCAAACCGCTGCCCGGCACCTCGCTGGATTACTTCGACACGCGCGACGCCATCGACGCGATCCAGCCGGGCGCCTACGACAAGCTGCCGTACACGTCGCGTGTGCACGCCGAAAATCTCGTGCGACGCTGCGATCCGGCAACGCTCACCGCTTCGCTCAAGCAGATCGTCGAACGCAAGCGCGAACTCGATTTTCCGTGGTTTCCGGCGCGCGTCGTATGCCATGACATTCTGGGGCAGACGGCGCTCGTCGATCTCGCGGGCCTGCGCGATGCCATCGCCGATCAGGGCGGCGACCCCGCGAAAGTGAACCCTGTCGTCCCCGTTCAGCTGATCGTCGATCACTCGCTGGCCGTCGAATGCGGCGGCTTCGACCCCGAAGCGTTCGCAAAGAACCGCGCGATCGAAGACCGGCGCAATGAAGACCGCTTCGATTTCATCAACTGGACCAAGAAGGCGTTCAAGAACGTCGACGTGATTCCGCCGGGCAACGGCATCATGCACCAGATCAACCTGGAGCGGATGTCACCCGTGATTCATGCCGTCGATGGCGTCGCGTATCCCGACACGCTCGTAGGCACCGACAGCCACACGCCGCATGTCGATGCGCTCGGCGTGATCGCCGTCGGCGTAGGCGGGCTGGAGGCGGAGAACGTGATGCTGGGCCGCGCCTCGTGGATGCGTCTGCCCGATATCGTCGGCGTCGAACTGTCGGGCAAGCGTCAGCCGGGCATCACCGCGACCGACATCGTGCTTGCGCTGACGGAATTCCTGCGCAAGGAAAAAGTGGTCGGCGCGTATCTGGAGTTTCGTGGCGCTGGCGCGTCGAGCCTCACGCTCGGCGACCGCGCGACGATCTCCAACATGGCACCCGAATATGGCGCGACGGCCGCGATGTTCTTCATCGACGAGCAGACGATCGACTATCTGCGCCTGACGGGCCGCGACGACGCGCAAGTGAAGCTGGTCGAAACGTATGCGAAAACGGCGGGCCTGTGGGCCGATTCGCTGAAAGACGCCGAATATGAGCGTGTGCTCAGATTCGATCTGTCGACGGTCGTGCGCAACATGGCGGGCCCGTCGAATCCGCACAAGCGCCTGCCCACTTCGGATCTCGCCGAACGCGGCATCGCGGGCAAGTGGGAAGACGTGCCGGGCCAGATGCCCGATGGCGCCGTCATCATCGCCGCGATCACGAGCTGCACGAACACGAGCAATCCGCGCAACGTGATCGCAGCGGCCCTCCTCGCGCGCAATGCGAATGCGCGCGGCCTCACGCGCAAGCCGTGGGTCAAGTCGTCTCTTGCACCGGGATCGAAGGCCGTCGAGCTGTATTTGCAGGAAGCCGATCTGCTGCCCGATCTGGAGAAACTCGGCTTCGGCATCGTCGCGTTTGCGTGCACGACCTGCAACGGCATGTCGGGCGCGCTCGATCCGAAGATCCAGCAGGAGATCGTCGACCGCGATCTGTACGCAACGGCCGTGCTATCGGGCAACCGCAACTTCGATGGCCGCATTCATCCGTATGCGAAGCAGGCGTTTCTCGCGTCGCCGCCGCTCGTCGTCGCGTATGCGATTGCGGGCACGATCCGCTTCGACATCGAACGCGATTCGCTGGGCACCGATAAGGACGGCAAGCCCGTTTATCTCAGGGACATCTGGCCGAGCGACGAAGAGATCGACGCGATCGTCAAAGAGAGCGTCAAGCCCGAGCAGTTCCGCAAGGTCTATGAGCCGATGTTCGCGGTGACGGCCGCGAGCGGCGAGCCGATCAGCCCACTGTACGACTGGCGCGCGCAAAGCACGTACATTCGCCGTCCGCCGTACTGGGAAGGCGCGCTCGCTGGCGAGCGCACGTTGAAGGGCATGCGCCCGCTCGCCGTGCTCGGCGACAACATCACGACCGATCACCTGTCGCCGTCTAATGCGATTCTCGCGAACAGCGCAGCAGGCGAATACCTCGCGAAGATGGGCCTGCCCGAAGAGGACTTCAACTCGTACGCGACGCATCGCGGCGATCACTTGACGGCGCAGCGCGCGACCTTCGCGAACCCGACGCTGATCAACGAAATGGCCGTCGTCGATGGTCAGGTGAAGAAGGGATCGCTCGCGCGCATCGAGCCCGAAGGCAAGGTCACGCGCATGTGGGAAGCGATCGAAACCTACATGGACCGCAAGCAGCCGCTGATCATCGTCGCGGGCGCGGACTATGGCCAGGGCTCGTCGCGCGACTGGGCCGCGAAGGGCGTGCGGCTCGCGGGCGTCGAAGCGATCGTCGCGGAAGGCTTCGAGCGCATTCACCGGACGAACCTGATCGGCATGGGCGTGCTGCCGCTCGAATTCAAGCCGGGCGTCAACCGTCTCGCGCTGGGCATCGACGGTACGGAAACGTATGACGTGATCGGCGAACGCAAGCCGCGCGCGGACCTCACGCTCGTGATTCATCGCGCGAACGGCGAGCGCGTCGAAGTGCCCGTCACCTGCCGTCTCGACACGGCGGAAGAAGTGTCGATCTACGAAGCGGGCGGCGTGCTGCAACGCTTCGCGCAAGACTTCCTGGAATCGTCGAAGGCAGCGGCCTGACACGCATTGTTCATTCATGCATGGGCGGTGCGCGTTGCACCGCCCTCGTCTCATCAGGATCACAACACATGGCACACGCACCCCAGATCAGGATTCCTGCAACGTATATGCGCGGCGGCACCAGCAAAGGCGTGTTCTTTCGCCTGAAGGACTTGCCCGAAGCAGCACAGGCGCCCGGCGCGGCGCGGGACGCATTGCTGATGCGCGTGATCGGCAGCCCCGATCCGTATGGCAAGCAGATCGACGGCATGGGCGGCGCGACGTCGAGCACGAGCAAGACGGTGATCGTCGCGAAGAGCAGCAGGCCGGATCACGACATCGACTATCTCTTCGGCCAGGTGTCGATCGACAAGGCGTTCGTCGACTGGAGCGGCAATTGCGGCAACCTGTCGGCGGCTGTGGGACCGTTTGCGATCAGCGGCGGCCTCATCGATCCGGACCGCGTGCCGGACAACGGCGTCGCGATCGTGCGCATCTGGCAGGCGAACATCGGCAAGACGATCATCGCGCACGTGCCGGTGACCCATGGCTCCGTGCAGGAAACAGGCGACTTCGAGCTCGACGGCGTGACGTTCCCCGCCGCCGAAGTGCAGCTCGAATTCATGGACCCCGCCGCCGAGGAAGAAGGCGCGGAAGGCGCGATGTTCCCGACGGGCAATGTCGTCGACGATCTGGACGTGCCCGGCGTCGGCACGCTCAAAGCAACGATGATCAACGCGGGCATTCCGACGATCTTCGTGAACGCGGACGCGATCGGCTACACGGGCACGGAACTACAGGACGCGATCAACAGCGACGATGCAGCGCTCAAGAAGTTCGAGACCATTCGCGCGCATGGCGCGCTGCGCATGGGCCTCATCAAGAACCTCGATGAAATCGCGAAGCGCCAGCACACGCCGAAAGTCGCCTTCGTTGCGCAGCCCGCGGGTTATACGGCGTCGAGCGGCAAGCGCGTGGAAGCGGGCGACGTCGATCTGCTCGTGCGCGCGATGTCGATGGGCAAGCTGCATCACGCGATGATGGGCACGGCTGCCGTCGCGATCGCCACGGCAGCGGCGATTCCCGGAACGCTCGTGAATCTCGCGGCGGGCGGCGGTGAGCGCAACGCCGTGCGTTTCGGTCATCCGTCGGGGACGCTGCGGGTCGGCGCCCAGGCAACTCAGGCCAATGGCGAGTGGACGGTGAAGAAGGCCGTGATGAGCCGCAGCGCGCGCGTGTTGATGGAGGGTTGGGTGCGGGTGCCGTCCGAGTGATGTCGCGGACGTTGTGCATCGTCTGCCGTCACGCATGCGGCAGACCGAACGACGAGTGAGGCCGAATACTAAAGAGCACTCGTCGTTCGAACCATAAAATCAACCAGCGCTTCGCTCCATCACCCCATCCGCCACGGTCCGCCGCGCCATGAACCAGTAGAACAGCGCGGCACATCCGGCAATCGCCCCGCCGATCACGAACGCAAGCGAGTAAGACCCCGTGCGATCGACGATGAAACCTGCGACAACAGGCGAAAACGCGCCGCCAAAATAACCGCCGAAGTTCTGGATCGCGCTGACAGAGGCGACCATCGACGAAGGCGCGATATCCGCAGCAAGCGCCCACGCATTGCCGATCGTCGCTGCGATGAACACGAGACCGACCGTCATCAGCACGAGCGTCGTCGTGATCGATTGCGTGAACGGCAGCGCAATTGCGCAAGCCGCCGCGCCCAGCGACGAGCACACGATGATGATGGTTGCCGTTTCCTTGCCGAGGCTCTTCGTCAACGCAATGACACCTGCTTTTGCCACGCTGTAGGCGCTCGCGTTCGGATTGCCTTCCTTGCCCGCGATCGACGCGATATTGACGATGCGCCCATAGCCGCGCGCGATCATCGTCTTCACGACAGACTGGTTGACATGAAAGGCCGCGTTCAGATCGACGTCGATCACGCGCGCCCATTCGTCCGGCGCGTAGTCCGCCAGCGGCGCATTCGCGCCCGCGATGCCCGCGCTGTGAACGAGAATGTCGATGGCGCCCAGTCGCGCGACGGTGTGGTCGGTCGCGGCCTGCACGGCGTCGCGCTGCGTGAGATCGACGACGACGGTCTCGACATCGCCGTGGTGCGAGAGACTCGCTTTCGCATCGGCGAGTGCGGCTTCGTCGCGGTCCCATAGCGCGACGCGCGCGTTGCCCTGCAACAGCCGCTCGGCGACCGCATACCCGATGCCCTGCGCGCCGCCCGTGACGACGGCCGCGCGCTGCGTGAAGTCGTAATGGTTCATGAGCGCGCGCTCCTTATGCGGCGACAGTGCGTTGCTGCTGCTCGCCGAGCCCTTCGATGCCGAGCCGCATCGTCTGCCCGGCGCGCAGATAGATCGGCTCGGGCTTCAGGCCCATGCCGACGCCGGGCGGCGTGCCCGTCGCGATCACATCGCCCGGTTGCAGGCTCATGAAGCGGCTCAGGTACGAAACGATGTGCGCGACGTTGAAGATCATCGTGCTCGTGTTGCCGTTTTGATAGCGCTTGCCATCGACTTCGAGCCAGAGACCCAGGCGCTGCGGGTCGGGCACTTCGTCGGCGGTGACGAGCCACGGGCCGATCGGGCCGAACGTATCGCAGCCTTTGCCCTTGTCCCAGGTACCGCCGCGTTCGATCTGATATTCGCGCTCGGATACATCGTTGACGACGCAATAGCCGGCGACGTGGCTGAGCGCGTCGGCCTCTTCGATGTACGTGCCGCCCTTGCCGATCACGATGCCCAGTTCCACTTCCCAGTCGGTCTTCCGCGAACCGCGCGGAAGGCGCACGTCGTCGTTCGGGCCCACGACAGCCGAAGTCCACTTGTTGAACACGACGGGCTCGCTGGGGACGGGCAGATTCGATTCGGCGGCATGGTCTGCATAGTTGAGCCCGATGCAGACGAACTTGCCGATGCGGCCCACGCACGCGCCGATCCGTTCATCGGCGGAAACGACGGGCAACGACTCGATGTCGATCTGGCGCAGCCGTTCCAGCGATTCGGGCAGCAGCGTCGAGCCGGAGATATCGTCGATCACACCGGACAGATCGCGTATCGCGTGATTGCGGTCAAGAATGCCGGGCCTTTCGCGGCCAGCGGCGCCATATCGCAGCAGTTTCATTGTGTGTCCTCGTTCCCGTTCACAGAGCCATATCGCATCTGCCGCACAATGTAGGGAAACGGGAGACCGTTGAATAATGAAAGCTGCTGCGAGGCCGATAACTTCTCGTTATCTTCGTGTTGTCCCTGGTCGGCTGGTTAGTGCTGCGTGCGGGACATTGCCATCCGCCCGATGCCCGGTCGCAGCGGAAAATGCAAAGCAGAATTTGTTGGTTGGATCACGCATGGACGGTCACTAGACTGCGACTCATCTTGTCATAACAAGTCGAGTCATGTCGAAGCCCGCCCGCAATCTCGTCCCCGTCACGTCGGTGCCGCTCTACGCGCAGATCAAGGACACCTTGCGCGCGCGCATCCTCGACGGCACTTACGCATCGCATTCGCAGATGCCTTCCGAGCATGAACTCTGCGCGATGTTCGGCGTAAGCCGCATCACCGTGCGCCAGGCTTTGGGCGATCTGCAGAAAGAAGGCCTGCTCTTCAAGCTGCATGGCAAAGGCACGTTCGTATCGAAGCCGAAGGCGTTTCAGAACGTCAGTTCGTTGCAGGGCTTCGCGGAAGCGATGTCGTCGATGGGCTATGAAATCGTCAACCAGTTGCGCAGCTTCCGCACGGTGAAAGCCAATCGGCAAGTCGCTGAGCGGCTTCACATCGATGAAGGCGCGCCCGTCACCGAAATCCACCGCGTGCGTCTGCTCAATCGCGAGCCGGTTTCGCTCGAACTGACATGGCTCCCCGAAGCGCTCGGCCAACGTCTCGCCAACGCCGACCTCGTCACGCGCGACATCTTCCTGATTCTCGAAAACGACTGCGGCGTGCCGCTCGGCCACGCCGACATCGCGATCGACGCGATTCTCGCCGACGATGAAATCGTCGATGCGCTGCATATCGAGGAAGGCAGTCCTGTGCTGCGCATCGATCGTCTCACGCACGACGCGAGCGGTACGCCGATCGACTACGAGCATCTGTACTTTCGCGGCGATGCGTTCCAGTACCGCTTCCGGATCGACCGCGAAAAAGCGGGCAAACGCGCAAAAAGCAAGGCCACAAGGAAAGCATGATGAATACGCATGTACTCGAATACGACATCGTCGTGGTCGGCGGCGGAACGGCGGGCCCGATGGCGGCCATCAAGGCAAAGGAAAGCGATCCGGGCCTCAAGGTGCTCCTGCTCGAAAAGGCCAACGTCAAGCGCAGCGGTGCGATTTCGATGGGCATGGACGGACTGAACAACGCCGTCATCCCGGGCCACGCGACACCCGAGCAATACACGCGCGAGATCACAATCGCGAACGACGGCATCGTTGACCAGTCGGCCGTCTATGCGTACGCAAAGCACAGCTTCAAGACGATCGAAGAACTCGACCGTTGGGGCGTGAAGTTCGAAAAGGACGGCACGGGCGACTACGCAGTGAAGAAAGTGCATCACATGGGCTCATACGTGCTGCCGATGCCGGAAGGCCATGACATCAAGAAAGTGCTGTACCGGCAGTTGAAACGCGCGCGCATCGCGATCACGAACCGTATCGTCGCCACACGTCTTTTGACGGATGCGCACGGTAACGTCAGCGGCGTATTGGGCTTCGATTGCCGCACGGCCGACTTCTATGTCGTTCGCGCCAAGGCCGTGATCCTGTCGTGCGGCGCAGCGGGAAGACTCGGCCTGCCCGCATCCGGCTACCTGATGGGCACGTACGAGAACCCGACCAACGCGGGCGATGGCTACGCAATGGCCTTTCACGCGGGCGCCGCGCTCGCGAACCTCGAATGCTTCCAGATCAATCCGCTGATCAAGGACTATAACGGCCCCGCTTGCGCGTACGTGACGGGACCGCTCGGCGGCTTCACGGCGAACGGCAAGGGCGAACGCTTCATCGAATGCGATTACTGGAGCGGGCAGATGATGTGGGAGTTCTATCAGGAACTTCAAAGCGGCAACGGCCCTGTGTTTCTCAAGCTCGATCACCTCGCCGAGGAAACGATCCAGACCATCGAGCAGATCCTTCATACCAACGAACGCCCGAGCCGTGGACGCTTTCATAAGGGACGCGGCACCGACTACCGGCATCAGATGGTGGAGATGCATATCTCCGAGATCGGCTTTTGCAGCGGACACAGCGCCTCGGGCGTGTATGTGAACGAGCGCGCGGAAACCACGGTTGGCGGGCTTTACGCTGCTGGCGATATGGCCGCCGTGCCGCACAACTACATGCTCGGCGCGTTCACGTATGGCTGGTTCGCCGGGCAGAACGCGGCGGCGTTTGTCGCGGGCCGCGAGCATGCACCGCTCGATCAGGAACAGATCGATGCGGAACGCGCACGCGTCTATGCGCCTCTTGAATGCGAACACGGGCTCGCGCCTGCGCAAGTCGAGTACAAGCTGCGCCGCATGGTCAACGATTATCTGCAGCCGCCCAAGGTCACGCGCAAGATGGAAATCGGCCTGCAACGCTTCGAAGAAATCGCCGAAGACATCGCGTCGATCAAGGCCACGCATCCGCATGAACTAATGCGCGCCGCCGAAGTTCGTGCGATACGCGATTGCGCCGAAATGGCCGCGCGAGCGTCGCTGTTTCGCACGGAAAGCCGCTGGGGTCTGTATCACCATCGGGTCGACTACCCGCAGCGCAACGACGCCGACTGGTTCTGCCATACGCATCTGCGCAAGGACGCAGCGGGCCGCATGGTGAGCGAGAAGCGCGCTGTCGAGCCGTACATCGTGCCGCTCGACGATCGGGAACTCGGCTCGTACAGCAACCTTCGCATTCACGTGGATGAATCCCGCCAACGGACACCTACGGGCACGCTCGCCGACGCCACAGTCTGAACGGAGAAAAGCCAATGTCTTATACCCCGCACAACATCCTTCATCGAAGCTCGGCGCCCGTCACGATCGACGAAAGCAAATGCATCGCCGACAAGGGCTGCACGGTCTGCGTCGACGTGTGCCCGCTCGATCTGCTCGCAATCGACGTCAGCAAAGGCAAGGCTTATATGCAGTTCGACGAATGCTGGTACTGCATGCCGTGCGAGCAGGATTGCCCGACTGGCGCAGTGAAAGTCGATATTCCCTATCTGCTGCGCTAGCGATTCATTGCGCGTCGTTAGCGCCCCTGCACCGATACCAACGAAGAGCCGACATCATGACCATTCGCTACGCCGTGCCCCGCTTCATTGCCATCGCCGCGCTTGCGCTTGTCACAAGTACCGCCGACGCGGAAACGATCCGTGTCGCCATCGGCACGCAGGACACCACCATCAACTGTGCGACAGGCGGCCTGCTGATCCGCGAACTGCATCTGCTCGACAAGTATCTGCCGCACACGGGCAAGTACAAGGACGCGACATACGACGTGCAATGGAAAGACTTCACATCCGGTGCGCCGATGACCAACGAGATGGTCGCGGGCAAGCTGGATTTCGGCGCGATGGCTGACTTTCCCGGCTCGCTGAATGGTGCGGCGTTCCAGAAGGCGGGCCGCAAGAGCATCTTCATCACCGTGCTGTCAGGCAGCGTGGATGGCAGCGGCAACGGCATCGTCGTGCCCGAAGGCTCGCCGTTGCATTCGATCGCTGACCTGAAAGGCAAGACGATCTCCGTGCCGTTCGCCTCGACGTCGCACGGCATGCTGCTGCGCGCGATCAAGGCGCAAGGCTGGAATCCCGACACCGACGTGAACATCATCACGCAGGCGCCGGAGGTTGCAGGCAGCGCGTTGAAGGCGAACAAGATCGACGCGCACGCGGACTTCGTGCCGTTCGCGGACCTGTTCCCCTATCGCGGCATCGCGCGCAAGATATACGACGGCGCGCAAAGCCACGCGCCGACCTATCACGGCGCGCTCGTCGATGCAGCCTATGCGCAGAAGTACCCCGAAGTCGTCGTCGCTTATCTGCGCGCGGCCATCGAAGCAAACAGCCTCATCGCGCAAGACCCCGAGAAATACAGCCTGCTGATCCAGAAGACGACGGGCATCGAAGCGCCCGTCGACTATCTGTATCACGGCCCGCTCGGCATCCAGACACGCGATCTCACGTGGAAGCCCGAATATCGCAAGGCCACGGCGACCGCGATCGAAACGCTCAAGCTGCTGAAGAAAACGGATGTCGATCTGGACGTGAATACGTTTATCGACGACCGCTATATCCGCGAAGCATTCAAGGAATCCGGCCTCGATTACGAAGCCGCGTTGAAGAACTACGCGAAGCAGCCGCTCATCGCCAACGATGCCCTCACGGGCAAGCCGATTCGCGACTTCAACGACGTGACGCAGGTGTGGCTCGACAACGAGGCGAAGGTCCGCAATTACGCGTCGCCGGCTGAAGCATTCGCGGCGCTCGGCAAGATCGAGCAGTCGGGCGGGAAACCGCGTGCCGTATTCGTTCACGACCATGCGAGCGGCCTGAAGCTGTTCGCGAACCAGGCGTGGTACGTGAACGATTCGCACGGCGCGATCACGGCCTTCCTGCTGAAGACGGGCGCCGACCGTTACGCGCAACAGGTGTCGGGATCGGTCGTCGATTACGCGGCCGCGAAAACGGGCGCCGCGCAAGCCGTCGCGTCGCGCTAAGCGCATTTCATCGTCACGCATATAGGGAACACGCCTATGGCCGCCACCTTCGAACTCCGCGACAGCCACGCATCGACGCGCCGGCGTGCCCCTCTCTTTGCATCAACGACCACGCGCCGTGCGTGGCGCGCGGCATCGCTCGCGGTATGTGTCGCGCTGTGGCAGCTCGCCGTGCACTTCCGGCTGTCGGTGGGCTTCATCACGTTCGCAAACGTGCCTGCGCCTTCCGATGCACTGCCCGCGCTGTGGTCGCTGCTGCATTCGCCGAAACTGCCGATGCATCTGGCCGCGAGCATATGGCGCGTGCTCGCGGGTTTTTGCGCGGCGGCTGTCGTGGGTACCGGTCTGGGACTTGCGATCGGCCGCTATCGCGCGGTCGAAGATACGGCGCTGCCCGCGCTCGAAGTGCTGCGCCCTATTCCCGCCGTCGCGTGGATACCGCTCGCGATCCTGATGTTTCCTTCGTCGGAATTGAGCATGATGTTCATCACGTTCATCGGCGCGCTGTTTCCGATTCTGCTCAACACCGTGCACGGCGTGGAAGGCGTCGATCCAAGGCTTGTCGCGACCGCCCGCAGTCTCGGCACGAAACCGCTCGCGCTGTACAAGGAAGTCGTGCTGCCGGGCGCCGCGCCCGCCATCTTCACGGGCCTCGCGATCGGCATGGGGACCGCGTGGTTCTGTCTGGTGACGGCCGAGATGATCGCGGGCCAGTATGGCATCGGCTATTTCACGTGGCAGTCGTACACGTTGCAGAACTACCCGGATATCGTCGTCGGCATGGCGCTGATCGGTGCGCTCGGCATGGGCAGCAGCGTGCTCGTCAAGCGTCTGGGCGTCGCGCTCACGCCCTGGTACAGATTGCAGGAGCCACGCCGATGAGCAGCGTCGCCATCGAAACCGCGTACGCGCCAGCACGCATCAACGTGCGCGCGCTTTCCGTCGAGGTCGGGCCGCCGCATGCGCGCATCGCGACGCTCGACGGTCTCGACGTCGATATCGAGCCCGGCCAGTTCGTCTGCGTGCTGGGCCCTTCGGGCTGTGGCAAGTCCACCTTGCTCGGCGCGATCGCCGGACACATCGCGACGACGCAAGGCACGATCGCCGTCGATGACGAAACCGTCGACTGTCCGCATCCCGAGCGCGGCCTCGTCTTTCAGCAACACACGCTGTTTCCATGGAAGCGCGTGATCGACAACGTCGCCTTCGGCCTCAAGATGAAGGGCATCGGCGCGCACGAGCGGCGCAGGCAAGCAGCGGAGCTGCTCGAACTCGTCGGACTCGGCGGGTTCGACGCGCATTACCCCGCGCAACTGTCGGGCGGCATGCAGCAGCGCGTCGAAATCGCGCGTGTGCTGATCAACCGGCCGCGCGTGCTGCTGATGGACGAACCGTTCGGCGCGCTCGATGCACAAACGCGTCGCATGATGCAGACGCTGCTGCTCGATATCTGGGCGAAGGTGCGCACGACAGTGGTGTTCGTCACGCACGATATCGAAGAAGCGCTGTTTCTCGCGGATCGCATCCTGATGCTGTCGAAGCGGCCTGCACGCGTGGTCGCGGATATTGCCGTGCCGCTGCCGCGCCCGCGTTCCGACGACACGACGCTCGATCCCACCTTCATCGACATCAAGCGTCAATGTCTTTCGCTGCTGCGCGACGCAGCGTGACGCCGCGCGACTCCACTCCTCGACCGTTCATGACCGCCCCGAACTTCCTGACCTACGATCCGCAAACGCTCGCACCGGAAGCCGCTGCATTGTTGCCGCGTCTGTCGGATGCGGATGCCGTTGTCCGACGCATCGCGCTGATCGAACTCGCCGATCTCGAAGACCCCGACGCGCTGCAACTCATCATCGCGGCGCTGAAACACGACGACTCCGCCGACGTGCGCGGCGAAGCGGCGCGCGTGTTAGGCGCATGGGAGGAACCGGCAATCGTCGAAGCGCTCTGTCATGCGTTGATCGACGCGGATAGCGAAGTGCGCGAAGCCGCTGCGTCGAGTTTGTCGGCATTGAAGGATGCGGCATCGGGCGCGGTGCTTTGCGCGTGGGTCGATCGTCCCGAACCGTTCGTGAAGGCCGCCGTGCTGCGCGCGTTGCGCGAACTGCGCGTCGCCGATGCATTCGCGCCCGCCTTGCGTGCGCTCGCGCACGACGATGCCCGCGTGCGTATCGAAGCCGTCGGCGTGCTCGGGTGGCTCAAGGATGCGCGCGCGCTCGCGCCGCTTGCCGATATCGCCGCGCGCGATAGCAGCGCCGAGATTCGCCGCGCTGCTATCGGCGCGTTGGGTTTCGCGCACGTAGACGATTCGACAACGCCCGTTGCGTTGCTGCAAGCGCTGCATGATCCTGTCTGGCAAGTGCGTGAAGAGGCCGCGACCACGCTCGGCAAGCTGCGCGCCGCATCCGCACGCGATGCGTTGATCGCCACGCTCGACGACGCTTACTGGCAGGTGCGTTTGCGTGCAGCGCGTGCGTTGGGGCAATTGGGCGACCGTGTCGCGGCACGGCCGCTCGTCTCGCTGCTGTCACACGCGATCAGCAATCTGCGCAAGGAAGCGGCGCTTGCACTCGGCGAACTGCGCGACCCCTCGACGGCAGACGCACTGCGCGAAGCATCCGGCGATGCCGATCCCGACGTGCGCAAGGCCGCCAGGATTGCGCTGCAACAGATCGAGCAAGCCACGCGATGAAAAGTCCACGGCAGATCGAATTCAATGCGCGGGCATTGACACTGCATTGGGACGACGGTCCGGCACAACGGATCGCATCGCGCGTGCTGCGAATGCGGTGCCCTTGCGCCGAATGCAGGTGGCTTCGCCTCGATGGGAATGCACCCGTCGTGCCGCCCGATATCGCCATTCTGGAAATTCGCCCGGCCGGTTACGGCATGCAACTGGTATTCAGCGACAAACACGAGCGCGGCATTTTTCCATGGGCCTATGTCGAGCAGTTGTCCGCGCAGTTGCCCGCGCCATTGCCCCACTCCGCAGCGCCGCACGGCCCTTTCCGTACGGTGTCAAAGTCGGTGTAATGCGATGTATGCGAAAGACAGGTTGGCGGCGAGTCCTCAAGCGTGTTCTCGAATGAACCGCATGCCGTTACCGGCGACGTCATTCGCGCTCCGGACCGGAGAAGCAATCGCTCGTACGTGTTGCAGACGAGCGCTGACTTTGCCATCGCGCAGTCAGTTAAACAGTACGTGTTCGACAAGCCTCGGTGCATGCAGTCCCGGGCGCGTAAAAAGGTATATCGGCCTCGTTGCCGTGTAAAAAGTGCCCATCTCCCGTCGAACATTGATTCGCTCCACCATTAGCGATACCTTTACATTTATCCTGGTCGTCGAATTCTGTTCAACGAGGGAGAACCGTTTCGTGAATAGAGCGTGGGCTTTCTCCTGCATCGTCGCCTTGAGCGCGATCCTCGGTGGATGCAACAAAGAGGGATCGCAAAACGCCACTGAGGCATCGGGCGCTTCCGCGAGCCAGGCGCCGGGTCAGCCAGCGCAGGGCGCCAGCGATACACACGCCGCATCAGGCGCGCAAGAGACGGGCGCACTGGGCACCGTCACCAAAGCACAGTTACCGGGCGAAGCCGCCGAAACACTGCGGCTGATTAAAGCGGGCGGCCCTTTCCCTTTCGGCGAGGACGGCGTCTTGTTCCGTAACAGTGCGCTCTTGCTGCCGAAGCATCCGCGCGGCTACTACCACACATACACGGTTCGCACGCCCGGCTCGACGGATCGCGGGCAGCGCCGGATCGTATGTGGTGGACCGCGCAAGCAGACAGGCGACTGCTACTACACCGACGATTACTACGCCAGTTTCAAGCGCATTGCAGAATAAAGACGGGATTGACTGCACCATGTATCGGCCCGGCGGAAAGCTGGCCCGGACCCAGCCGTTGTCGGCGCTATCGGCTTTGGAGAGCCTCCGATAGGCTAGGGATGCGGCCGCAACGCCGCCCCCAACGCTACCGTGCATCAAACTGCAGATACTTGTGCGCGAAAGCGATTGCCATGCTGCCCTCACCGACTGCCGAAGCCACGCGTTTGACGGGACTCAATCTCACATCCCCGCAGGCGAAGACGCCGGGTACGCTGGATTCGAGCAGGTACGGGTCCCGCCTATGGGACCAGCGGCCGGCCTTGACGACATCGTCACCTGTCAGAACATAGCCGCGTGCGTCGCGCGCGATTTCCGCCGGCAGCCAATCGGTTTCAGCATCAGCGCCGATGAATACAAACAAGCCGCCACAGTCGTAGCGGCGCAGCTCTGCGCTCGTTCCATCGAGCACGTCGATCGCGCTCAGACACGTATCGCCATGTGCCCCGACGACTTCCGATCGCAACTGCACCGTGACATTCTCCTTGCCGGCGAGCTGCTCGATCAGATAGCGCGACATGCCCTTCTCGAGCGAATCGCCTCGCACGACGAGCGTCACCCTGCGCGCGTGATTGGCAAAAAAGAGCGCGGCCTGTCCAGCCGAATTTCCACCGCCAATCAGATGAACATCCAGTCCATGCGTCGCGCCCGCTTCGCTGCGCGACGCGCCGTAGTAGATTCCTTTGCCGATAAACCGGTCGAAGCCATCGATGGCGAGGCGCCGCCATGTCACCCCCGTCGCGAGAATAATCGTCTGCGAGCGGACGACATCGCCGCCGTCGAGGTGAATCTCGCGGCGTTCGACATCGATTCGCGCCACCGACCGCGTGACCAGAATTTCGGCGCCGAGCCGCCTCGCCTGCTGTAGCGCGCGGCTTGCGAGTTCGTCACCGGAAACGCCGTTCGGGAAGCCAAGATAGTTCTCGATGCGCGACGACGTGCCGGCCTGCCCGCCCGGCGCCTCGCGCTCCAGCACCAGCGTGCGCAGGCCCTCCGATGCGCCGTACACCGCTGCGGCCAGGCCCGCCGGCCCGCCGCCGATGATCGCCGTGTCGTATTCGGCGAAGCGAGGCTGGGTCTGCAAACCCAGCAAGCGTGCAAGCTCGCGCGTAGCGGGCCGGCTCAGCACCGGTCCGTCGACGAGCCGCAGCGCGGGGCACTCCGCGTCGGACGGAACGATGCCGGGCCAGCGCGCCGGCAGTTCGGGCGCGTCGGGCGTCAGCCAGTCATGGCTGATCTGATTGCGCGCGAGGAACTGGCGCAGCGCGGTACAGGCATCGTCCCAGCGGCTGCCGACGATGGTCACGCGCGCCTTCGGCGGTTCGGCCGAGAGGTTCTGCAGACCCCCGATGCGCTCGCGCGCGAGGGCCCCCATCTTGAGCGCAACCTCCGGCGACGCGGCAGCGAGCGCGTAGTAGCGCTGCGCATCCACGCGCATCACGCGCGAGGGCTCAGCGGCCCGATACGCGCCGGGAAACGGCGAACTCAGCGCAAGCGGCACTTCGCCGAAGATGGTGCCCGGCAGACGCCAGCCCAAAGTGCGCTCGATGCCGTCGAACGTCTTGATGACTTCCATCTTGCCTGACAGCACCGCATAGAGCGCGAGTTCGCCGCCTTCATGGACGGCGAATTCGCCCGCGCACAGATGCAGGTCCGCGGACGTGTGCGCGAGGCTCTCCAGTTCATTGTCGGGAAGTGACGAGAAAAGCGGAACTGCCCGGATGTCATCGATGGTCAGCATGGCTTCGTCCTCTTCGTCGCTCTGGCAGGTGCCGTAAAGCCCGGACCACCACGCCTCGCGGTCGTCACATCCGACGAAAGGGCATGCGTGGGCAAACGTCTGAGCGATACGGTGTCGTTTGTTTTCGGGTCGCGGAGTGTCCAGGCGCGTTCGATGAGCGTCGATGCCGACTCATAGCCCAAACGCACCGAGCCAGTATATGACTCTTATTGTTGCGTCCATAACTCGCGCATTCAGTCAGTGAACCAGCAATCGGGAAATCCAGGCGCACGCCGCGCGAAGGCGCCGGGCGCGGTCTTCAAAAACATATGAAGCAGCCAGCGTCAACAGGCCCGACATCACGCCCGTTATAACTGCCTCGGCAAAAGGAAGACCGTAATGATTCGGGTGCGAGTACGCGTCGCCTAACATCGTCAGTAGGCCGACTACCAGCGCATTGCCGTAACGCTGCGTATAGAGCCTCGCCAACGGCGTGAAAGTCAGAAGTACGGCGAGGATTCCGGTGAGCAGACCTGTTTGCAACGCAATCGTCCAGTGGGCAAGACTCAAGATATTGCCCCAGCTACCCGGCATGCAGGTCATGCACGCGCTGGTCGGCTGCCAGAGACGCTGGATGAACAGCCGGACACGGCGCTTCCACTCGATTGACATCATGCTTCCTTCTGTCCGTCCGGATTCCGCACCCCGACTTGTCTGCCTGTCTGTGGATTCCGGAAAGTAACGCGCACACCGTGGAATGCTACACCGCGATCGCGCAGATTGTGGCAGGCGGGATTTGTCCCGTAGTCGACGCGCGATCGCCGTTCACTCCGCTTCGCGGTTCAAAGCGCGGAATCGCTTGCGTTCGGGTGCAGTCCCGTCGAAGTGCTGTGGCGCGTGAGCGCGCCCGATCGGCTCGACAACAGCGTATGAACCGCTTTCGCTCATATCGATAGTGATGCGAACTAATTCAATGACGAGAACCAGAGAGAAAGCGATTCCAGACCTGTTCGCGGTCTGCACGTTGGTGCCGTGGGCGCGTAATTCGGATTCCACGGACGAACGCTGTCTTCACGTCGCGATCGCGTGTGTGCCGGCCACTATCGACATATCGATGCGCGGATACGCGAGCCACGCAGTCGCGTTGATCATCGGACTATCGATCGCGGACTTCGGCATCGATGCGGCAAATTGGGTTGGATATCGGCCGTCCATTTCGCAAATCAGTTTAGTGTCTGCGCTTGCGGCGGCGTGAGTTCGCGCAAATGGAACTTGCGGTTGTCGTTGAACAGCCAGTCCTCGAACAGTTCCAGTTGCCCGCGTCCATCGAGCAGTTGCGCCGGCGGCTGTGGCAACGGCGAAGAGCGGCGAAGAGAGGCGAGCGCAATGCTCTCGGCGTCACCGTCGCCGTTCGTCCGATACACCGAGGATTCGATCACGTGTCCGTCGCGGTCGACGACGAACGACAGGACCACAACCGAGCGCAGCATCGCCTGGGGATTGCCGTGCAGCACATCCGACGGGTTGCTCTTTTCAATGCGTTGCGCGACGGCGACCTGGTACTGGTCGAGCTGGGCGGCGGGCGCTTGCATCTCGTTCGCAGTCAGGTCGGGATGCATGTCGCGCGCGCGTTTTTCAGCCCTGTTTTTCTCGGCGCTATCGAGTGGATGCATCAGCTGCCCCAAACGATCACCGCCGCCATTTGCATTCGCCTGCCGGCTTCCGACATTGCCTGCGTCGAAGATCGTAACGGCGACGCTCATCGGTTGACGGGCACGAACCAGTTGCACTGCAGTAGTCACCCCGGGGCGCAGGTTTGCCGCAGCGTCTGAGAATGCGGCCGCGTTGCCAATCGCCCCGTCGCCGATCCGGACGATCACGTCCCCCGGCACGATGCCAGCCGCTGCGAACGGTGATTCCGGCTTGACTGCATTGACCAGCACCCCTGACGGCTGAGGCAAGCCGAGCGCAGCGGCAACGCCCGTACTGACATCCTGCACGTCCAGACCCAGACCATCGGGTGCCCGTCCCATCGGATGTTCCTGCTGGCTTTGCAACGTCTTCAACAGCGCGCTTGCGGCGTCGACGGGAATGGCGAATGTCATTCCCGTATACCGACTGACATCAGGGTGCAACTGCACGCCAATGCCGATGACCTGGCCGGCCCGGTTAAACAGCGGACCGCCGGAATTGTCCGGATTCGTCGCCACTTCGGTCTGGAAGAACGCAAACCGCTTGCCATCGACAAGGTTGGTCGGCGCAGCGCTCACGATGCCCGCTGTCACCACGTTGTCGCCCGCAGCCGTCGTTCCCATCGCGAGTACCGGTTCGCCGACGCGCACGTGCGAGGCGTCACCTAGCCTGACGACGGGGAGATTCGTTGCCTCGATCTTGAGAATCGCTACGTCGCTTGCCGTATCGACCGAAAGCACCTTCGCCTTGTATGCGCGACGGTCGGTCATAGTAACCGTCACATCGCGCGCATGATCGATGACATGCGCCGTCGTCACGATGAGGCCATCGGCACTGGCGATGAAACCCGAACCAGCGCCCGTCATCACACCCGGAAAACGGCCCGTGGTCGGCCGCATCTTTGGCGCCGAAGTATTGAAAAAGGCAACGAGTGGATCGGCGGGATCGACGGCTTCTACGGCGGGTGGCTTCTGCTTGGACTGCGCCATGACGCTGACCACGGCGGGACCGTATCGGCCGACGATAGACGGAAAACCGCCCGGCTCGCTTTCGCCCGACCCGACTGGCACAGCGTCGGTTTTTCCCGGCGGAGGTTGAATGACATCGGCAGCGAACGCCGCTCGCAGCGAGCAGAAAGTACCGACGACGACGGCAAACGCGATAGTCCGCACAGAGCTGCGAACGCGCTTCTGGAGCAACACGGACTACTCCTGGTTCTACTCGTCGGTTCGACCGAACGCCTTCTGGCGGCAACGCAACTGCTGCTAAGGATGGCGAGAAGAACCGGCACGCATCTCGCGCGTTCGATTCAACCAAGCATACGGAATGCCCGGCGCCATGCTTCTGCCAGGCGTGCGCTCGTTGCCGGCAAACGGGCTCTTCCTTTACCAAGGCAGCTCATTTCGTTGGCCCTCTAGCGGATACGGAACTGCCCACATCGACCGATCGCGGACATTCACGACACGCCAATCTTTCAATGGCCGCTGCGATTTTTCCTTCGCACGATCTATCGTGACGCGATGCCCGCAAACGTAAAATGTTCCAAACGGGACCGCGCAACGGGTTTTCGTCGAGCCGCCGCGACGTCACTGATTTCAGCCCTCGCGTTCACCGCTGATCACTGAAGGAAGAAGTTGCATGAAGAACTCGCCGATGGTCTGGCCAGTGCTTCTCACACTGGCCTTCTCGCTCGCCGGCTGCGCCACAGACGGCACGCCGGAAGGTGCGGCGCATCTGAGCGCAGCGCAATGCCGCGACCTCACCGCTCTCAGACACAACGCGCCCCTCACGTCCCAGCGCAACAGGAGTGAACTCGCCGCGCTCAAGGCAGCTGGGTACGACCCGTCAAGATGGTTCGATCCGTACTATCCGGATGATCTGCAGGCGGCGCAACGTCAGGTGGATCGTTGGTACCAGCAGGATTGCCAGCAGGTGCGGCCTGATTGAGGCATGCACACAGCACGTGAAAGCGCTGAACTGCTTGTCGATTCACATGCGAATTGTTCGTCGTATCTATGGACCGGTCGGGTCCATAGACATGGAGAACATCAATGCGCAAGCTCATCGTTTCCGTTTTCATCAGCCTGGACGGCGTGATTCAAGCGCCTGGCGGGCCTGGAGAAGATCCCAGCGGCGATTTCCGCTTTGGCGGCTGGATCGTTCCGTATGCCGACGAAGCCATCGCCCAGAACTTGCAGGACCTGCTCTCGCAGCCGTTCGACTTGCTGCTGGGCCGGAGCACCTACGACATATTCGCGGCATATTGGCCGCGCGTGCCCGCCGATTCAGGCAGCCGTGCCATCGCTGATCTCTTCAACAGCGTGCCCAAGCATGTGGCCACGCATCGACCCGGTTCTCTCGACTGGCAGAACAGTCATGCCCTGGAGGGCGATCTTCCAGACGCTATGCGCGCGCTTCAACGTCAGGACGGCGCCGATCTGTTGACATTTGGCAGCGGCGACATGGTGCGCCAACTGCTCGCAGCCGGTCTCGTGGACGAACTCCGGCTTGTGACTTACCCCGTCGTACTTGGGCGCGGCAAGCGCTTGTTCGGCGATAACGCACTGACGTCTGCATTCACTCTGGCGCACTCGACCCGCACGCCCGGCGGTGTGCTGATTGCGCGCTACCAGCGCGACGGCGAAGTGCGCACAGGAGCGTTAGAACAGGACAGTCGACGTTCACGCAGCAAAGTAGCTTGACACTCTATCTAGCAGTAGATAAAGTACGCCCCATGGAACCGACAACGACAGTTCGCGATCAGATTCTCGACCACGCCATCACGTTGATGATGCTGCGCGGCTACAACGGGTTTAGCTATCGCGACCTGTCCGGTCTGGTTGGCGTGAAAACTTCGAGCATCCACTATTACTTCCCGTCGAAAGATGACCTGGTGCTCGAAGCCGTCAACCAGTACAGCAGCGGCATTCTCGCCGCGCTCGGTTCTATCGACGCTTCGCTTCGGGCGGATCAGAAGCTCAGCAAATACACAAAGCTGTTTGGCAGAACCCTTGGCGAGGGCGATCAGATCTGTCTGTGCGGCATGCTCGCCGCCGATATCGAGGCGTTGCCCGATAACGTGCGTGCGGCGGTGCAGGCGTTTTTCAAGGCCAACGAAAGCTGGCTCGCCAAGATGCTTGCGCAAGGTGCAAAGGAGGGCACGTTGAACGTCAACGGCAAGCCCGAGCATGTCGCACGAACGCTGTACGCGGCCTATCAGGGCAGCGTGCTTGCAAGCCGGCTGTTCAGGACGAAGGCACGGCTTGAAGAAGTCGAGACTTCGTGGAAGCTTTCGAAGTAGAAGTATCGAGGCGGTCGGGCACCGCCTTTTGTTGGGCCAAGTTATCTATCTTCTAGTAGATTTATGTCTTGTTGCGTTGTGTCGAAGAAGGGGTCAAGGTTTGCTCAGTTATCTATCTACACATAGATACCCTCCGGCGAATCTCTCCGCATTTCAACCATTGTTTGTCAGGAGTTACATCATGTCGATCGAAAAAGTTCTGTACCGCGCCCACGCTCATGCCACGGGAGGCCGCGACGGCCGCGCCGTCGTCCCCGAAGGCAAGCTCGACTTCAGGCTGGTCACGCCGCGCGAACTGGGTGGTGCGGGCGGTGAAGGCGCCAATCCGGAGCAGTTGTTCGCCGCCGGCTACAGTGCATGTTTTCTTGGCGCGATGAAGTTCGTCGCGGCGCGCGACAAGACGCCGATTCCCGCGGACGTCTCCATCGACGGCAGCGTCGGCATTGGCGCGATCCCGAACGGCTTCGGCATCGAAGTCGAACTGAAGATCTCGCTGCCCGGCATGCCCCGCGACGCCGCTCAGTCGCTGATCGACAGGGCCCACATCGTATGCCCGTACTCGAATGCAACGCGCGGCAACATCGATGTCACGTTGACGCTGGTTTGATCGACTTCGCCTCATTGACCGAATCCCCCTGGAGCCCAAAATGAAGACCCTGAAGCCCCTCATCCTCGCCGCCGTTCTCGCCGCGAACACTGTGCTTGCTACGGCGGCAACGCCCACCGCGCAGGCAACGCCGGACCGCGTCACGACAGCATTCCTGGCGCAGCTCAACAGCGGCACGGGTCCCGCCATCAATACCCTGCCGCCCGCCAAGGCGCGCCAGGTGCTGATCGATGCGCAAAACAGCGTGAAGGTCGATCTGTCGGGCGTCGAAGTGTCGAACCGCACGATCGAACAGGACGGCATCAGCGTGCCGCTGACCATCGTCCGTCCGCAAGGTGCGACGGGCACGCTGCCCGTGTTCATGTTCTTCCACGGCGGCGGCTGGATACTCGGCGACTTCGAGACCCACGAACGGCTCGTGCGCGACCTCGTCGTTCAATCCGGCGCGGTTGCCGTGTTCGTGAATTACACGCCCTCGCCCGAGGCTCGCTATCCTGTCGCGATCAATCAGGCCTATGCCGCAACCAGATGGGTCGCGGAACACGGCAATGAGATCGGTGTGGACGGCAGTCGTCTCGCCGTGGTCGGCAACAGCGTGGGCGGCAATATGGCGGCCGTCGTGAGCCTGATGGCGAAAGACAGGCACGGTCCGCAAATCCGCTTCCAGGGTCTGATGTGGCCCGTCACGGACGCAAACTTCAACGACGGCTCGTACCTCGCCTACCAGAAGAACCATTTCCTGACGCGAGCGATGATGCAGTGGTTCTGGGACGCGTACACCACGAACCCCGCGCAACGGGCGCAGGTCTACGCATCTCCGCTGCGTGCCTCCGAGGATGAACTGCAGGGACTGCCGCCCGCATTGATTCAGGTTGCGCAATTCGACGTGCTGCGCGACGAGGGCGAAGCATACGGACGCAAGCTCGGTGCAGCGGGCAACGAAGTCACGACGACGCGCTACAACGGCACTATCCACGATTTCGGTCTGCTCAACGCGCTCGCGTCCGATGCGCCGACGCACGCTGCGACGAAACAACTTGCGAACGAAATCAAGACCCGGTTGCAGTAGTCGTTTGATTCCCGTCCCGGCGAAACGGCGCACAAGCCATCACGCCGGGCTCCGGATTTCGGCGAGAGCGTCGAGGTTGCGCACCAAGGTGGCCCGGATGCAAGACTCACTTCGGGGCAGCCTGCTCACGGACGATGAATTCGGCATACCAGTCCGGCCAGTTCTCGTCGTGCTGGCCGGTTAGTTTCTCGTGCTCGCCGTGCGCAGCGGCAGCACGGCGCAGCGCGCCCGCGAGCTCCATCGACGAAGCGAATGCCGTTTCGTGCGTCTCCACTCTTCCGGGGAGCCGTGTGGTCACCTCCTGAAAGACCCAGCCATTTCCATCGGGATCGCTGAACGAAGCGAATGAACCGTAGCTCTTCCGTTCCGGATGAGGGCCGCTGACGCGCCCTTCTTCACCGGCATGGTGGAATACGCCGCCGACGTCGTGGAAGATCTCGCTCACGTTGACGCCGCGATCGACAAGCGCTGCGCGCGCCGCGGCTACGTCGGACACAATCAGGTGGAGTCCCTGCACTGAGCCGGGCTCTGCTGTCGTGACGCCCTTGCCGAACAGGAGCGAGCATTGCGAGCCCGGGGGCGTGAAGTGTACAACCCGAAACTGATCGTCCTTCGCAATATCGACGTCGAATCTCCATCCCAAGCCAGCGTAGAACTGCTTCGCGCGGTCGACGTCCGATACGGGGATGACGACGACCTCCAGTTTCATGTCGACCGTGCCCGCGCTTCCCGTCGCCGCGGCAGCAGCCTCGCTGCGCGTCTGTCCATTGCTCATGACAAGCTCCTTTCGATTGCAAGACCCACGGATGTCAAATGCAAGCAAACAACGGCAGAAACAGGCAATCGACTCGATTGCTCGTTGAAACCGGTTGGGTGCGGGCTCAGCGCTGCTTTAGCAGATTGCCGTTTCTCACGTAAAGTCTCTGTAAGACCTTTACTCTCGTCAAGGAAATCTGCTGCGTGTGCACCGCACCCGAGGCTACCGTTTTGCAAGAGGCTTCGGCGAGCAAGCGAACGCCGTCGTGCGAAGCGCTGATGTCGTGCGAACCCGACGGGTTGTGCGTGCCATCATGTCGGACACCACAACAAGCTCGTCGTCGAAAGTGCTTCGTATTGGAACTCGAGATCGAGTCCCATCTGCTGGAGATCAAGGCCAGGTTCGGTGCGAAGAAGCGGGCTCAAGCTGTCGCGACGGGAAGAGACTTCGCGTTCGGCATCATTGTGTCGAAGTCGCAGCTTCAACTTGCATGTCGACAAACGGTGTCGCGGTCATCGATGCGGCTACGTGATCCGATGCCGGTAGAAGCCCGGCAAACGCCGCAATACCTGTCGCGCACATTACCGCAACAGAGAAAACGGCAACGATGACGAGCGAACGACGGGTTGCGAAGGATGCGACAACATTCCGCAAGATGAGCATGACCATCTCCTGTTTTGACGCAGCGATGGTTTGCAATAACCGCGCCAATGGAGATAGTGTGTGCCCCGCTTTCGCGGCATCGTGGTGTTTCGCCGCTCTGCGTGGGTTGCGTGCAGCAAGCGATTGGCGAACGATCGCCGCCGTGTTGGATTCGACCCAACACGGCGGCGCGTCCGCAATGCGTGGAGCCAACATCTACACCGCCAGATAAATTTTCCGGGAGCGTTTCATTGAATGCATCGGCTCGCAGTAACGGGTGCGGCATTGCCTTGTACTAGTAGTACTGCACGAGGATCGTCACACGACGATTCATCGATCGCGCGACGGGATCGTCCCCCACTACCAGCGGAAAGTTGTCGGCCCGGCCGACAGCGGCAAGGCGACGCGGTTCGACACCCTTGTCGACAAGAAAACGCACGACGGCTCCCGCCCTCGCCGACGATAACTCCCAGTTCGATGCGTATTGCGCATTTGAAATGGGCAGGCTATCCGTGTGCCCTTCGACGAGTATGTTGTTCTCTGTCTGTTTGCGCAGGACCGTCGCTATCTCGTCGAGCACACCGGATGACTGAGGCAGCAGGCGCGCGTCGCCGGAATTGAACAGGACGCGTGCATCGATGGCGATCTCGACTCCCTGCACGTCGTTCTTGACTGTGATCTGTCTCCTGTCCTTGATTGTTTCAAGCTGCAACAGCAGGTCCTTCCTCGCAGCCTCCCGTCCGGTCGCGACTACGTCACCGACGCTACGCTTCGCTGATGCGTACCCTTCGTGACCGGCGTGCGCCTCCAAAGACTTGATTTCGACTTCTCTGGTTTTCGCAAGCTGCAGCACGTAAAGCGCAAGGAAGAACACCATTAGCGTCGTGATCAGATCCGCGTATGAGAGCAGCCAACGATCGGAACCTGCGTCGGCGTCGGCATCCTCGTGCTGGCCGGAAGTCTTGCCGGCTTGACGCCGGTAGCTGTATTGGGTGTCCATTGACTGGGTACCTTTCTTCGAAGTGCATCGCCCGAATGCGATAGTCGCGTCGTTCGACCTGTCAGGCGAGCAATTCCGCAGCCCGTCTGCGAACATCCCCTGCCAGCCGCGTCTCGATCATGTGCGGCGATTCCTTGCGCGAGATGGCCAGCAGTCCATCGAGGTACAGGCGGCGGAAGCGCAACTCGCTATCGATCTGCGCCTTGATCTTGCCGTGCAGCGGCAGAAAGACGAGATTCGCGGCGGCGAGTCCATACAGCGTCGCCACGAAGGCGACAGCAATGCCCTGCCCAAGCCCGGCCGGTTCGAGTATGTGCCCCGTCACCTGGATAAGGCCCAGTACCGCGCCGAGGATGCCGAACGTCGGTGCGTAGCCGCCCGCTTGCTGCCAGATGCGCGCTGCGGCCATGTGGTTGCGTTCGTACGCATCCAGTTCACGCTGAAGCGCGTCTTCGAGAACGGCGGTAGGCACGCCATTGGCCAGAAGCTCCAGGCCTTTTTGCGCGAACGGATTCAGTCCGCCCGTATCGATCGATTCGAGCGCGAGCATGCCGTTGAGCTTGGCCTGATCGCCCCATTCGAGCAACAGCGCCAGGTTTTCCCTGTCGACCTGGCGTGCCTTGAGGAACGCAAGACGAATCTGGCCCACGCCGTCGAAGAATCGCGCCCACGTGTTCTGGATCATCACCGCAGCCAGCGTGCCGCCCAAAACGATGACGAGCGCCTGTGGCTGCAATAGCGCAGCGAAGTGCCCGCCTTCGAGCGAAAAGCCGACGACGATCGCGGCGAGCCCCAGCAGAGCGCCGAATAGTGTGAGAAGGTCCATGAGATCCTTGATGAATTGTGAAGCCGTGGCCGCATCCGGCAGGGGCGCACGTTCGTCGCCCCTTTTTGCCAGTACGCTCAGACGCCCAGACCCGGGACTGGCCCCGCGCCCGAAGCAGACGATCGGATCGTCCGGACGGTCTCCAGGAACCGCTGTTCGATATCGCCGACTTCCACCGGGTCGATCTTGATGTCGCGCCGCATGACCCAGGACACTTCTTTCTTTCGCGCCTCGGTCATCACGCCCAGCAGGCGGTCTGCAATGGACTGATCCGGCATCGCGACGAGCATCTTGGCCAGATCGTAGGTGTCAAACGCGCTCACCGCGTCGAACAGCGAGCGCTGGTCGACGAATTCGAGATCTTCGAGAGCAGCGACCTCTCCCGGCGCGCGGCGCGCCGGCCGGGAAAAATACGTGATCCCTTTTTCTTCGACGTAGTTCAGTACTTTTGTCTTGCGGAAAGCAAAAACGTCTTCGGCAATTTCGGCCCGGGAAAGCTTGTTGAGGATCATCTCCTTCTCGACGCCAATCAGTGCCTCGAGGTCGGTCAGTTCGATCAGCTCGAGTTCGCTCGCCACCGAGACTTCCAGATCCTGGTCCGCGACGTTGTGCGCACGCTCGGTGATCCGCTGCGGATCGAAAGTGACGAGTTGGCGGTCGGATGCGCCTTCCGATGCAGTGTGCCTTGTTGCCGAAGCCCCGATGAATTCCGAGCGGCCGGCTTCCATCGAGATCAGGTTGAGTTTCTCCATGCGCCTGAGCATCACCATCACATGAAGACGCGAGTGCCCTGCGATGGCGCGGCACTTCTTGATCACCTCGCGCAAAGGCACCGACACTTCTTCCGTCTGGCTTCGCCAGCCGCGCTCGGCCGGTGCTTCGGCGCCGGCCATCAGCGAAAGGACATGGGCGTAGGAGATCACGCCCGGCATGAAGTCGGCATGGGTGTAGGTCGCGAGCAGATCGTCTTTCTTTTTCACACGGCGCACCATGGTGCGGACGATGTGTCTGAGCAGTGGCGACACACGTTCGAGTTCCTCTTCGACCACACGCGCATTGATCACCGTCAGTTGGCAGAATGTCAAGGCTCTCGCCGTATTCCCTCGCGGCTCGGACGGAAGCAGCGCCGTCTCTCCAAAGAATTCGCCTTTTCCGAGCGTTGCGACGATGACTTTCTTATCCTCGCACTGGGTGGAGATCTCGACCTTTCCGTCGGCAATCACGTAAATGACAGCTTCTCCACCATATCCCTCTGAATAGATCACTTCTCCCGGTGCTGCCGTTCGCGACCAACTCGATTTCTGCTGTTGCAATTCCGCCCCCTGAAAAGCGCTTGATGATGCGCGCCGATAGCCGCAATGAAGATCTCCGGCTGCGCAAAATGGTGACTAGTTATCGACAGGCACACCGCCTATCTTTAGCTCGAAACTCAGTGCGTTCGGGGTTGTTGTTGTGTTGATCGTCGGTGTTGTAGAAATGCTTTCGCGCAATCGTTTGCGCCACTGCGACTATTGTCGCCGTGCGCACAATGATGGACAGATGCGTCGTGTGAATCGTGGAGGCGAACGCAACGATGACCTCCGCGAAAGAGCACTCTGTAGCATTTGATTAACGCGGTAGGTACTACCACAATCATGACTTCAGGCGGAAGAAGCGTCGGGGTGACTCACTAACCGGCGCGCGACTTTCGCACCGTCAATGCCTGCGAAGTGCACACATCTCAAACATCAGTCGAAAGGCACATCCTTCTCGTCGTTGCAGCGTCGCATTGCGTTGAACTGCGCGCCGGCGCGTACTAGCACTTCGGCTTCAGGAAGAAGCGAACAATGGGTACCATCCGGGGCAATTCCAGGTTCGGCCTTTTCCTGCACACCGGGATCGTTGCATTGGCGTATTACACGGGTGCAAAGATAGGTCTTGCCTACGCCGTCGTAGGCGGTGCTATCTCCCTGGTGTGGCCTTCCAGCGGTATCGCGCTTGTTGCGCTGCTCGCTCTGGGCTTTAGAGTTGCGCCGGGAATTGCCATTGGCTCATTCCTCGCCAACGTGTCGGGGGGCGTGCCAGTTGCAGTGGCCGCGGCGATCGGCACGGGATCAATGGTTGGCGCCTTGACGGCCGCAATCGTGTTGAGCCGCGCTACCCGATTCCAGATCACCCTCGACCGCATCAACGACGTGTTGGCCTTCATCGGCGTCGCTGCCGTGATGAGCACGGCAGTCAGTGCGCTGGTCGGCACGACTGCCCTGCTCGGAGGCGGCCTCGTGCCCGTCACCCAGTACGTCGCAGCATTTGTGAAATGGTGGCTCGGTGACATGATGGGCGTTCTGGTCGTGGCACCGCCGCTGTTCAGCTTCCTCACGTACTCGAACCCTGTCCGCTCTGCGG
This sequence comes from Paraburkholderia diazotrophica, assembly GCF_900108945.1. GTDB lineage: Bacteria > Pseudomonadota > Gammaproteobacteria > Burkholderiales > Burkholderiaceae > Paraburkholderia > Paraburkholderia diazotrophica. Next base: position 29,404 of record NZ_FNYE01000019.1, read on the forward strand.
AGCAAGCTATAGAAGCGTGCGGACTGATCATTGCAACGTTCTGGGTCAGCTACCTCGTCTTCGGCGCCCCGCAACTTGCCGGGCACGGCTACTATCCTGCGGCTCTCGCGATCTTCCCGTTCATCATCTGGGCGGCTCTGCGCTTTCAGCACCTCGGCACCAGCATCGCGACGCTGATCGTCTCAATCGTGGCCATCTGGGGCACCACCCACGGCACGGGCCCCTTCGCCGCCGAATCTCCGGTGGATAGTCTCGTGAGGTGGTGCACCTTCGCGAACGTCGTGGCGGTAACGGGACTGCTGCTGGTGGCGGCGCGTGCCCAGGAGCAGCGCGTCTATCGCCTGCTGCAGACAGCGCATATCGAACTGGAACGACGCGTCCAGGAGCGAACGGAAGACCTGGAGAAAGCAAACAATGAGCTAAAGGAGGAGATGGCGCGACGCCGTCTGCTGGAAGGAGAGCTGATCCAGATCGGCGATCAGCAGCAGAGGCTCATCGGCCGTGAACTGCACGACGGACTCGGGCAACAGCTAACCAGTCTGGGGCTGTACTGCACCGCACTGAATCAGAAGCTGCAGACACAAGACCACCCCGCCGCCGCCGATGCCGCTACCGTCGTCGGCCTGGTCAAGCAGGCGTCCTTGACGACCCGCAGGATCGCTCATGGCCTGGACCCGGTCGCGATGGAATATGGTGGCCTTGCGGCCGCACTGCATGGGCTGGCGGACACGACTCACACGCTCAACGGCGTGGACTGCACGCTGCGGATCGCGCCAGACGTGGACTTGCTCGATCCGCTCATGCAGATCAACCTCTACCGTGCAGCACAGGAAGCAGTGAACAACGCGCTGAAGTATTGCCACGGCCACCGCATCTGGATCGACCTGGAGCGGGCGGGCGGTCTGCAGACGCTTTCGATCAGCGACGACGGCGTAGGCATCGGCCAGGAAGAAATGGAGCGCGCGTCAGGACTGGGACTGCACAATCTGCGTCACCGGGCAAGCCTGCTGGGCGGCTCTTGCACTGTGACTCGCAATGATTTGGGCGGCACCACGGTCGCCATCAGCTATCCGCTGCCGGAGGGTGCTGGCCATGCACGAGAAATCCGCTAGCCCTGGCCATACGACCCAGATCCTGATCGTGGATGACCACCCCATCATCCGCGAAGGGATGACACATCTGCTGAATCTGCAAGAGGATCTGCACGTCTGCTGTGCAGCCGGCAGCGCTGAACAGGCTCTCGCGGCGATGGACTGCCGGCCCGACATGGCGATTGTCGACATCAGCCTGCAATCGGACTCTGGCCTGGAACTCGTCAAGACGCTTCGTCATCGCTATCCCGATCTGATCATTCTCGTCCTCAGCATGCATGACGAAAGCCTCTTTGCAGAACGCGCGCTGCGATCCGGTGCAAACGGGTATCTGATGAAACTCGAGGCCACAGAGCACGTCATGAGCGCGATTCGCGAAGTGCTGGCGGGCAATGTCTACTTGAGCGCCGCCATGCACGAGAAGCTGGCGAGAGCCCTTACGGCTCCCCATAAAAAACCGGAGGGCCGAATTGCGAGCCTTTCGGAACGGGAATTCGAGGTACTGCACCTGATCGGCCTCGGCTTCAGCACCCGCGAAATTGCAGAGAAGCTGAACCGGAGCGTGAAGACCATCGAGGCGCACCAGGCCAATATCAAGGAAAAGCTGAATATCCGTAATGGCAAGGAACTGATGCGGTTCGCGATTCAGTGGATCGAGAGCCAATAGACGCTAATCGAAGCCAATCGAACGAAGCCAGCCCGCCGAATAGGGCAATCCCCGATCCTCGTTTAGGACCGGGGCCTTATTCATGTGCGTGCGACCAGCGCATACAGTCGACGATGCCGGCGTGCTGCGTCGGCAATGTCAATGCACCATGCTGGAGAATGCGATGAAAGCCATGATTTTGATTCCCGTCGCAGCATTGTCACTGTCTGCGATGCAGGTCTATGCCGCCAGTGACGCGAGTACTTCGAGTACTGTTTCCGAAAGCAATACCGCGATGACCACCGACTCCGTCGGCGGAATGACGGCAGGCGCGACCACCAGCGGAGCGAGTGTCGGCAAGACGCGCGCCCAGGTCTATCAGGAACTGATCCGCGCCGAGAAGGATGGGACGCTAAATCGGATAAACGAGTCATACGGTGGAAACTGACGCCTGATTGCAAGAACCGCGCGGCGCCCGTTTGAAGCCGGCGACTTCCGGGCGCGGCTCGACATGTCTGGCCATCCTGAATGCGCAACCAAAGCCGGACTGAAATCGATATCCGTGTTGATCGTTCTCCAATGGCGCGATGACACTCGACGTTTCGCGATCGCATCCGACTAACGGTACGAAGATTTCGGCTCACAGCGGCTTTCACAACAGGCAGTCCCGGCCCGATATCACATTAGCTCATTGAACCAAGGCGCCTCAGCACCGGGCGATTCTCTGCCGGTGCGTCTGCCGGAATCATGCGACGGGTGCAGCAAATGGGGACCCGACGCGACACGCTGAAGGAACGATCATGCGCGCACTCGACATCATGACTACATCCGTCGTTACCGCCACACCAGACATGACGATCCACGATGCTGCAAGACTGTTCGTCGACAACCACATCAGCGGCATGCCTGTCGTCGACGAGAATGGAAAGGTCGTCGGCATCGTCAGCCAGGGGGACCTGTTGCATCGTGTAGAGAACGGCACGGGCCACGGAAGGCGTCGGTGGTGGCTCGAATTCCTGTTGTCATCGCCGCGCGAGCAGGCCGCAAGGTACGTGAAGGAGCACGGTCACGTCGTCGGCGACGTGATGTGCAATCAGGTGATTTCGATTTCGGATGACATGCCGCTCGCAGAGATTGCGGACCTGATGGAGCGTCGGCACCTCAAACGCGTGCCTGTTCTCAAAGACGGCAAGCTGGTCGGAATCGTGAGCCGCTCGAATCTGATCCGCGCACTGGCGAGCGTCGTGCCGGCCGCTGACGCTATTTCATACGACGATGCGAGCCTGCGCGAGGCGATCGTTCGGGCGATGCGCGGGCAGCGCTGGAGGCTGCCGAAACAGGGCGTGCTCGTCAAGGACGGTGTTGCACACCTGTGGGGCGTCATCGAATCCGAAGAGGAAAAGCGCGCGATCCACATTGCGGCCGAGTGCGTGCCCGGCGTCAAGCGCGTCGAGTACCACCTGGAGTTTCCGAGCGTGATTCCAACGCTGTAGTGCGCACGCAAACGACATCGCCTGGAGCAAGTCCCGCGACAAGATCAACCCGGAGCCCATTCATGAGAACATTGCGCACCTTGATGGCCGGTCTGCTTTGCGGCCTTTTTGCAGCCGCGGCCTATTCCGCCGACATTACGGGAGCCGGCAGTACGTTCGCCGCACCTCTCTATACCAGGTGGGCCACCGATTATCAGAAGTCAGGCGGAAGCAAGGTGATCTATCGCGGCACGGGCTCGTCGAATGGACTCAAGCAGGTCATCGCCCACGAAGTCGACTTTGCCGGATCGGACGCACCGCTGACCGACGATCAATTGGCCAAGAACGGGTTGCGGCAATTTCCAACGGCGATCGGCGGCGTGGTGCCCGTCGTGAACCTGCCGGGTCTTAAAGCGGGCGAGGTCATCCTGACGGGGCAGGTACTCGCCGATATCTTTCTCGGCAAGATCCTGTATTGGGATGACCCCGCGATCGTGCGGCTGAACCCGAAGATCAAGATGCCCAACTACCCGATTGCCGTCGTGCGCCGCCAGGACGGCTCAGGCACGACGCTCATCTGGACGCACTATCTTGCGCAAGTCAGCGCCGAATGGAAGCGCAGGGTCGGAGAAGGCACTAGCGTGCGCTGGCCGCTCGGCATCGGCGGCAATGGAAACGAAGGCGTTGCCACCTATGTCGGGTATTTGCCCGGCGCGATAGGCTATGTCGCGTGGGACTTCACGAAACAGAATCACTTGACGTACACGGCCATGACCAACGCTGCGGGCAACGTCGTTCAGCCCGGCGTCGCGACGTTCAAGGCAGCGGTGGCCAGCGCCGACTGGTCCGGTTCGCTCTATCAGTTACTGACGAACCAGCCGGGCAAGGATGCATGGCCGGTGATGGGAGCCACCTACGTGCTGCTGCATCAAACGCCCGACAAGCCGGGCCACGACGGAGCAACGTTGAAGTTCTTCGATTGGGCATTCAACCACGGGGGACAGACGGTCGATACCCTGGACTACATACAGCTTCCGGAGTTGGTCCTCGCGAAAATCCGTGCGCAATGGCCCGCAACCGCGGGCGAAAACGTGGCGGGCAAGCGGCTCGCGGGCCAATGATTCGAAACCGCGGAAATGTACTCGCCACCCATCGGGCGTCCTTAAGATGAGGAGGACATGAAGCGATATCGGGCGTTGCTTGCATCATACGAATCCGTGACGTGTGCAGTGTCCGATTGCATGGGACGGTTCGGGGCAATATCCGCCCGACGATGCACTCACCGTCCCATCCGTCTGTCATAGCTGCGCGAGATGCGATCGAGCAGTGAAGGGTCGCGCGCGTCCTTCGAATTGAACTGCACGACGACGCTTCCATCGGCTTGCTGTCGTACGCTCGAGGTCACAGTAGCACCGTCGAGTCCACCGACGATCGTGCCGCTCGCGGGGTCCTGCACAGTAATCGACAAACCCTCGTCGTGCATTGCGCCCGATGCCGCAGCGAACGAGCGGTCAAAGCTCGCCGGCGTTGTGATGACGGTGCCGGGCGGCGGCACAGCATAATAGGGACATCCCGTCAGTGCCAGCAGCGAGCCGACAACACCCGTCAGCAACAGACACCTGAAGATGACGCCGCCGGGTCCGGGCTTGCCGCGCATAACCTTCTCCATGCCTGCGTGAAGCCGGCTTGTTTCGCGAAGAATCATCGCTGTTCACCTGGATCGAACACGACATCCCCGAGCACCATCGGCTGCCAGCGCTCGCACTCTATACGTGATGTTCAGCTTTTACTGCGTGGCACCGGGCGTGACCGTGATCGCGACGGCTTCCGTGTAGACGATCTCCACCTGATCGCCCTTGTGGACGTTCTTCATCTGCTCCGGGTCCTCCACGTGCACGTCGACCAGATTGCCTTGCGGCCCCTTCAACGTGACCGTCTTCGCCTTTGTATCGACGGAGACGACATCCGCCATCACGGTGACCTCCCGGCCGATCGTGCCGCCTGGCTTGGCTCCGGGAGCCGCGCGCTCTTCAATCAGGCGTTGCGTCGCTGAACGCGGACCGTTGGTTTTCGAGAGGCTCAGCGACATCGCTTCCCTGTATTCGGTCGTGACGATATCTCCGACCTTCAGTTGATCGAAATTGCGCGCCTCTTCTCCCACCTCCAGCTGGATCACCTTGCCTTTCTTGTCCTTGAGCGTGACCGTCCGCGTAGCCGGCTCGATTGCGACGACCGTGGCCGTCACCTTCGACGTTCCGACAACCGTCGCGCTTCCCGCCCCTTTCGTGACGTCCACTGAGGTTTGCGGTTGGGCAAGTGCCGGGCACGCCGTCATTACGACAGCCATCGCAAGAAAAACGTGACTCGCTTTCATTTCTGCGCTCCCGGCAATTAGCCAGTAGTCCGATTCGCTGAACAAGTTCTACGGGCGAAGACGTGCGGACCACGGTCAATGGCGATTGAATTGAGGAATCCAGCATGGCTCATGTGCGCACACCCGCTCGACGCTGCGTGGCCAGTGTGCGCGCATTCAGTCTAGGCGCTACGTCTGATCGACGGTATTGGACTTTGGTCTTATGGACTGCGGACATCCGGAACGCGCATTCTTCCTGGATGGGCAGCCCGGCTCACCTATTGCCGTTGGCGTGACTGGACTATTCTTCTTTTGAAACGGCATTGCGTCCGCTATCCGGTTAGTGGCTCTTTCAATCACGAGCATCGACACATGCAATCCGATCATCCCATTCCCGAAGCCGGGCAAGTTGCGGCCAGAGCGCCAGGATGGTTGCGCTGGCTGCCAGGCCTGACGACGCTGAAAGAGTATCAGGCGAGCTGGCTGGCCAGCGATGTGACAGCCGGGCTCGTATTGACCACCATGCTGGTGCCCGTCGGCATTGCTTATGCCGAGGCGTCCGGCGTGCCAGGCGTCTACGGCCTCTACGCGACGATCGTTCCGTTGCTTGCGTACGCCATTTGGGGGCCCAGCAGAATCCTCGTCCTGGGTCCGGACTCCGCACTGGCCGCACCGATTCTTGCCGTCGTCATATCGGTCGCGGGCAGCGATCCGTCGCGCGCGATCGCGGTGGCCAGCATGATGGCCGTCGTCTCCGGCCTGTTCTGTATCGTGATGGGGCTGTTGCGGCTCGGCTTCATCACCGAACTGTTGTCCAAGCCGATTCGATACGGCTATATGAACGGCATTGCGTTGACCGTGCTGATCAGCCAGTTGCCGAAGCTCTTTGCCATTTCCTTCGACGATCAAGGTCCGCTGCGCGATCTTCTGACGCTCGGCAACGCGATCGCCGCGGGCAAAGCCAACTGGTACAGCTTCGCCGTGGGCGCGGGAAGCCTTGTGCTGATCCTCGCGCTAAAGCGCTTCGAGAAGGTTCCGGGCATTCTGATCGCGGTCGTTCTGGCGACGCTGAGCGTCACCGTATTCGACCTCGACAGCGCCGGCGTGAAAGTACTCGGCAAGATTCCGCAAGGCCTGCCGTCATTCGCGTTGCCGTGGGCGAGCAATGCCGATCTCGTCAGGATAGCGCTTGGCGGCTGTGCGGTCGCGCTGATTTCGTTTGCGGATACAAGCGTGCTGTCACGCACCTTCGCGGCGCGGTTTCACACTCGCGTCGATCCGAACCAGGAAATGGTGGGGCTCGGGGCGGCCAATCTGGCGGCCGGCTTCTTTCAGGGTTTCCCGATCAGCAGCAGCTCGTCGCGAACGCCCGTGGCAGAGGCGGCGGGTGCTCGGACGCAATTGACGGGCGTTGTCGGCGCGGTGGCCGTAGCGTTCCTTCTGATGGTGGCGCCGAATCTGATGCGCTATCTGCCCAATAGCGCGCTGGCCGCCGTCGTCATTGCCGCAGCACTCGGACTCTTCGAATTTGCGGACCTCAAGCGCATCTATCGCATTCAGCAATGGGAGTTCTGGCTTTCCGTCGTCTGCTTTGCCGGAGTCGCGGTTTTCGGCGCGATTCCCGGCATTTGCATCGCGGTGGTGATCGCGGTCATCGAATTTCTATGGGACGGGTGGCGGCCTCATTTCGCCGTTCTCGGCCGCGTCGAGGATTTGCGCGGCTACCATGACATCAAGCGCTATCCGCATGCTACGCAGCTTCCGGGACTGCTGCTGTTCCGCTGGGATGCACCGTTGTTCTTCGCGAATGCAGAGCTCTTTCAGGAACGCCTGATCGAAGCGGTAGACGAATCGCCGACGCCCGTGCGCAGGGTCGTGGTGGCCGCCGAACCCGTGACCAGTGTCGACGTGACCTCTGCCGACATGTTGCGTGCGCTGACGCAAATTCTGGGCGAGCGCGGAATCGCATTGCACTTCGCCGAAATGAAAGACCCCGTGCGCGACAAGCTCAAACGTTTCGAACTGCTCGACGTTCTCGGCGATGAACGATTCCATCCTACCTTAGGCAGCGCAGTGGATGACTACGTTGGAACCGATGGACAGCGGCCATGATCATTGGTCGACCGGCTGCTTCCGTGTGACGAACCGCCGACGGTTCCGGGGAATCAGAAGCTCACCGCCAGCCCGAACGACACGCCGTGCACATTGTGTCCGAACACATATCTGACGAGCGCGCGCGTGCGAGTGATCACGATCGGATACTTGCTGCTGTCGAGTTCCAGTCCGACGCCCAGCGACGTCAGATCGTTAAAGCCCAGCACACCCGCGCTATCGCCGAAGTAATGCGAGTACGCAAGCTCCAGCACGTAGCGGACGGGCCGGTCCAGCGCATGCCAGCCGGTCGGCGCGCGCCAGCGCGTCCACAAGCTCAGTTGCTGCGCCATCGCCGAACCCTGAACGGCGTCGGAGCCGCCAAAGCTGCGCAGATAGATATCGGTAGCCCGCAGTTCGGCATCGATTTCGTAGTTCTCGCGGTAGTGCTCGTAATCGAGCATCAGCGAGCCGCCATAGCCGTATGCGTCCAGGTATCCGTTCTTGAGAAACTGAAGGTTGGAGTCGGTGACGCGGTTGAAGATCGACTGTCCGACCCTCAGATCGCTCGACACGCGTCCAAGCGTACCGTTCAGGATAGGACGGAACACGAGTTCATCGGTGATCCGGAAATCCCAGCCGAGGCCCACCGTGCCGCTGAAGGTATTCCATTTTGTCGGCACCGCGCGCTGCTCCGCGCCGTCCGTGGCGACGAACGTCGGGTCGTAGCGGCTGTAGGCGATTGTTCCTTCCATATATAACGGAAAAGATCGGCTGAGCGTGAATCCGCCTCCGAGTTGCGACTGGCCAAAGCCGGGATTACCCGTGGTGCCGCTATTGATCGACAGCGAACTGGTCGTGACATCGGGCACCGTCGTGTACGTCATGACGGCGAGCACGGCGTCGGCGTGCTGCTTCACGTTACCGCCTATCACAGTGCTGCTCGACAGTTGATTCGGTGTCCCCTGGGCATGTGACTGCGAGGAAAACAGCGCGATGAGCAGATACGCGCCGATCATCCATCGCGCGCAACGTGGCCATTTCCACCGGACAGCGCCCGTTTTCATGCGAGCTTGCGGACCGTCGAGTCGACCGCACGCCCATCTGTTGGTGTGCGCCTGCATATGTGCTCCGTCGATTTGCTGCGTCTGATTGCTTCCATGCATTTTCACGTCGACTGTTCCCGCTTTCTATCAGGCTAATGCTCCGCGCCCGACAGGCGCGCGGCTTCCTGCACCCCGCGGACGGCCGCCGCAACGATCAGCCCCGTGAACACTACGCCGATCAGCCCGAGCAATACGGCATCGATCCGGCCAAACATCGAAGTGGGCACGACATCACCGTACCCGATTGTCAGCGCTGTAATCGCGCAGAAGTACACGGTTTCATCCATCGGCGAGGGCGTGCGGTTCAACGTCTCTACAGGGCCGCCCCAGTGGTACATGCCGAGCGTCAGCAAAACGAACAGGACCAGTAGGCCAGCCAGAATCGCGCGAAGGTACCAGAGGGTCCTGCCCATTTCTCGCAGAATCTCACGAGCACGCAGGCGGACGACGGTATCCCTTGTCGCATTTTCCATTGCAGGCTCCTCTCAGTACACGATGGGCCGATGCCGGCCAGTCATCTTGGGGAAAGCGCCCAACCGGATTTGGCTGGCCGGCAAACGACTGGACTGAACACAACTCATCCCACCCCGCGGCGCTGCTCGAAAAGCAGAAGCATGAAACACGCGTAGACCGTTACAGCCAGAAAGAGCCCCATGCGCACCGCGAAAGCGGTGTACACGTCCTTCCCCGCAACGCTGTCCTGCACCGACTGCCCCAACAAAATGATCATCGTGACAAGGCTGTTCAGCCAGAAACCCGGCGAGTAGCGCGTCTGGCTAAGGCCGTGAAGCTTGCGTCCCACCAGCAGGCCGAAAAGCAGCATCCACAGAAAGAACATCCATAGATCTACAAAGAGCCTGAGTGAAAACCAGAACGCAATGGCGAGCAGGCCGCCGAGCAGCGTGGAGCCGATCAGATCGCGCGCCGCACTGCGGGCCGTCGTCGTGCAGCTTTGTCTTCCGAGGCTGACGGACTTCATGATGATCGGCATGTAGCCCGCCGGATCGGTCATGGCGAGCAGATATGCCGGCATCACCACGAGCGCGGCACGAAGCGCAATGTACGCGGTCTGATCGTCGGACATGGCACGCGGGGCAGGCTGTGCCCGCGCGCTCACGGGTTCGGGAACGAGCCCGTGCATCAGGGCGGACACCAGCACGGCGAGCAGCAGCCCCTTCACCAATGCGCCGACGACCGTCATCGCCAGTTCGAAGTCTGCCGTGCCGGCTGCGGAGATCATCGTCAGTCCGGCCACCAGAAATGTCGCGACGAGATTGTTGCCGCCGCGCAGTCCGTAGCGAAAGGCGAGGAAGAGCATGAGGCCAATGAGCGCCACGCCAGCGAACGCGTAGTAACGAAGCAACGGAACGAGGAGAAGGCCGCTGCCCGTCGTCAATGCAACGACAAGCGCGAGAACCACGCCGGCCTTCAACGGCAGTGGCCGGTTTCGCGTCGCAAGCAGATAGACGGCAAACACAGGGGCGACGACGGGAATCGACAGGTCCAGCGCGAAACTGAGCGCGAGACATAGCGCCGTCCCGATAGCCAGGCGGAGCGCGCGTCGACCGGGAAGCAGGAGCGTGTTTTCCATAGCCGCCATCAGTAGAGATAGGAGACCCAGCTCATCACACGCAGAAACACGCGGCCTAGCGGATTGAGCGGATTGCCCTGACTGGGAAACGCCATGACCTCGGCCTGTCCGCCGACGCGAATGTCGTGCAGACGCGCGCGCTCGTCGCGATCGAACTCGACGATCACGGGGAAGCGCTGAGCGGGACGCAACCAGTCACGGCTATTCTGCACGGTGGGCAGACTGCCGGGCGGCGTATCCTGGCCCACGCTCACGCCATAGCCGATACTGCGGACGCGGCCTTCGAAGACTTCGCCCGGCAATGCGTCCAGCGCAATCGCGACGGGTGTGCCCGGCTTCAGATGACCCAGGTTGTTCTCGGTCATCTCAGCGCTGACCCACACATCGCGAATCGCGATCAGCGTCATCACCGGCTTGCCTGCCGACGCGAACTGGCCGACCTCGGTGCTGAGATCGGTGATAACGCCTCCCGTGCGCGCCTTGATGCGCGTATTGGCCAGATCGAGTTCGCTTTTCTCCAGCGCGGCGGCCGCGCTGCGCAACTGCGCGTTTGCGGCCTCCTCGCCACCCTGCTGCTCGCGTGCGCGCTCGACTTCGGCGCGCGCCGCCGCAACCTGGCTCTGTGCCTGCTCATGCGTCGCTCGCGCCACTTCGAGCCGCCGCAGCGAAACTGTTCCCTCGTCCTCGCGATACAGCCTTTCGAGCCGCTCGCTGTCCTGCCGGGCCTTCACCTCGTTCGCGATCGCTGCGCGAAGCGACGCGAGCGCCGAATCGATGCCGGCCGTGCTCGCCCCGACCTGGCGTCGTGTCGTTTCGAGGTCGGCCCGCGCGCGATCGGCTGCGATGCGGTATTGATCGCCATCGATTTCGAAGAGCACGTCGCCCGCGTTGACCTCCTGGTTGTCGTGCACGAACACGCGCGTCACCCGTCCCGATACTTCCGCGGCGACAGGGACGACGAAGGCCTGCACGCGCGCCTGCTGCGTGTAGGGCGTAAAACGGTCGGCGAGCAGATACCAGATCAGGCTCACCACGATCAGCCCGACGATCCACTTCACCGCCTTGCGCGACGGATCGGCGGGAGGCGCTGGCGGCGGGCCCGGCGACGGCGCCGTCGTGGATCGGGAGGTCTCGGTCGTTTCGCTCATGGCGACATACCTTCGGATGGAGCCGTCGCCGCTGGCGCGGCCGTTTCGTTCAGCATGTCGCCCCAGTCGGTGCGTTGCTGCATCTGCTCGCGCGTCGCGGCATCGACGAGCGGCTGCTGGCTGGTCCAGCCGCCGCCGAGCGCCTTGTATAGCGCGACCAGACTGCCTACCGCATTGCTGCGGTTGACGATGTACGCGTCCTGTTGTGCGAAGAGCGCGCGCTGCGCATCGAGCACGCGCTGGAAGTCCGAATACCCTTCGCGGTAGACCGTGTTGGCGAGCGTGAGCGAGCGCCGCGCGGCCGCTTGTGCGTCGTTCAGGATCGAGTCCCGCTGCAACGCGGCGCCCAGCGCGGTGGCGGCATCGTCGGCCTCGCGCGCCGCCTCGCGCACGGTGTTCTGGTAAGCGACGATCAGCTGCTGCAACCGGGCATCCTGCACGCGCACGTTGTTCGTGATCCTTCCATGATCGAACACGTTCCATGTCACGCTCGGGCCGGCGGCAAAGGCCAGCGTGTTCGGCGAGCCGGTCAGCGAACTCGCGCTCCAGACGAGCGAGCCCAGCAACGAAACGGACGGATAGAGATCGGCCTTGGCGACGCCGATGAGTGCCGACTGCGCTGCCATTTGATACTCGGCGGCGCGCACGTCCGGACGGCGCAATAGCAGATCGGCGGGAACACCCTGCAGTATGGCGCGATCCACGAGCGGCACCACGCCTTCTTTTCCGGATTGCACGTTCAGCTCGGGGAGCGGGCCCGGTGGCCGGCCCATCAGCACGGACAGCGCGTGGCGCGCGAGCACGATCTGGCTTTCGAGATCGGGGATGCTGCTCAGCGTGCCCAAGTACTGAGTTCTCGCCTGCTGGAGATCGAGTTCGTCCGTCTCGCCGGCCTTGAAGAGCTTCTGCGTGATGTCGTAGCTGCGCTTTTGCAACTGCGCGTTTTCCCGCGCGATGCGCAGACGCGCCTCAGCCGTGCGCAGCACGAAATAGGTATCGGCGACCTGCGCGTGCAATAGCACCAGCGCCGCATCGCGGTTGGCCTGCGCGGCGAAGAACGCGGCGTCGGCCGACTCGATGGCGCGGGCGAAACGCCCCCAGAAATCGAGCTCCCATCCGAGGGTAAAGCCCGCGCCGTACTGCAAATAGACGCCCGAGCGGGTATTGAATCCATCCGAGCGCTTGCGCGCCGAGGCAAGGACGTCGGCACTCGCCTGTTGCACCTGAGGGTAGCGCCCTGCGAGCGCGATGCCGAGCTGGGCGCGTGCTTCGAGTACGCGCAGGCCCGCGATCTTCAGATCGCCATTGCCGGCATCGGCTTCGGCAATCAGATGTTCGAGATTCGCGTCACCGAATACCTGCCACCACTGCCGCACGTCGGGCTGCGCCGCCTGCTGCGTGACCTGTTCTATCGACGCGCTGCTCCAGTGCTCGCTCCATGCCTCATGTTGCGGATGAAAGTCGGGTCCCACGCGCATGCAGCCCGTCAGCAACCCGGCGAGGCATACGATGAAGCCGCCTGGACGGAGCAGCGGTACCGTCCCGTATCGACGAATCGAGGGCAACATGATGACGCCATCTCCGCAGCATCTTTCAGGGCTGTTTCTGCTTTTGCCACGGCTCGCGTTCCGGCTGCTCTCTCACCCAACGCCAGAACAACTGGTAGGCCACTGCCAGCATTACGGGACCGATGAAGAGCCCGATCACCCCGCCCGTCACCATGCCGCCGAGCGCGCCGATCAGCACGACGGGCATCGGCACCGCGACACCACGCCCGAGCAGCAATGGCTTCAGCACGTTGTCGGCGAGACCCGCGACGAAAACATAGACGGAGAAAATGATCGTCGCGGTGCTTACGCCTTCCGTCACGATCACGAAGACGATGACGGGAATCGTGATCAATGTCGCGGGCAACTGCATGATGCCGATCAGCAGCACGGCGAGCGCGAGCAGACCCGCGCCCGGAATGCCCATGACGATGAACGCGATGCCGATCAGCAGCATCTGGATAAACGCGATCCCGACCACGCCCTGGGCTACGGCCCGGATGGTGGCTGTGCACAGATCGGCGATCTGCCGGCCGTTCTCGGGTCCCGAGATGCGCGACGCGATCTGCACTGCACTTTGATAGCCCTTCTCGCCGTGAGCCATGAAAATGCCCGCGACGATCAGCGCGAAGAAGAAGACGAGCAGCCCTGCGCCAAGACCCGTGACCGTGCCCAGTAGCGCGAGGCCAGCTTCCTTCAGTTGCGGCGCAAACTTTTGTGCAAGACCGGTCATGTCGGTCGAGGCCTGCGCCCAGAAGTCGTACACCCGCTGGCCCACTATCGGCCACGCAGCGACGGATTCGGCAGGCGGCGGAATCTGAAGATTGCCGCTCCTGAAAACGGCCATCGAGCGCTCGATCGAACTGGCCACCGCGACGCCCAGCAGATAGGTCGGCACCAGAATGACCGCAAACGCGACGAGAATGATCAGCGTGGCAATCAGGCCGTCCTTGCCGGCCAGCGGACTGCGAAGCTTCACCTGAAGCGGATACAGTGTGATCGCGAGGATCAGCGCCCAAACCATCAGGTCGAGAAACGGGACGAAGATCCTGAAACAGAACACGGCCAGAACAGCGATCAGTCCGGCGCGAATCAGGACATCGAGCAATTCTCTCGATATCGTCCGTTGGGTAATCGGCGTGAGCATCATCACGTGTCTCCTCACAGGCTGCCGCAAACAGTTGTCGCTGCCCTGGCGAGCCAGGGCCTGCCTGGACAGGACGCTATCGTGCGCGCGACCCGCTGGCAGAAGTTCGTCAAAACGGACGAAGCCGTCCCGACGTGCCGTCTACTGGCATGCGCTCAACATACTTGCCGCGCAGCCGCCGTTTTAACGAATCAGTTTCGTCCCTGTCGATTCAGGAACGAGGGAAGTCAACCGCGCCGCCAGGCTGGCCGGCATCTGCAAATCCGTACCTGCTGGCGGAACCCTGGCGAAACGGGAAACTTCATCCTGGCGAAACACGAACGCAAATATCTGCAAAGCCTGCAATGATCTCGATCCCGCCTGGAGCAGACAAGGCAATCGACCCGGCAGCGTGCGGGATTACCAGATCATTTGCTCACGCTTACTCATGTTATTTAACGGACCCGAAAATTCAACGCTGCTGCAATGACCAATCCGTTTTGCCTGTGCCGCAAAAGTTAGGGCGGAGAATCATCGACTGCCCTTTCGCGGATAGAACGACGGAAACACGACGGCAGGTCTTTTCGCCTTCGTGGCTCGTGCTCTCTGGTGTCATCGCCGCATCGATCTTTACGCTATTCCCCGTGCCTTCGTTTATCCATCGAGTCGTCTCGCCGTCATTCTTTGTGTTGAGCACTTCGACCAGCGCACTTTTGATTGAGTCCATGTCGCGCTTTTTAATGTATGACATCGGCGTGTCCTTGAGGAAATTTAGGTTGCTCGCCTCTGCAGACGCCATGCTACACAACAGCAGCGCCGCGAACATCACGTGCAAGCAATGCGTCGACAGCAGCAGCCCGAGTTTCCGTAACGACATAAAAATCTCCTCCTTCTGCCGCCGCTCATTGCCTTGCATGGGATCGCCGCGACGCGTGAAGCGCATATGTCATTTGAGGCGCACCCACAGGGGCACCGATTCGAGCAGATCATCGATGCCGAACCACAAGATCTGAATTCCGATGCAAAAGAGTACGAACGCGAAGAGCCGCTCGGCGACTTCAGTGCCGACGGGTCCGAGCAGCTTCTCGATGTTCGCTGTGAACCGGATGCACAAGTAGATGCTGCACCATAGAACGGCCAAGGCCATAAGCACGCCGGCGAGGTGAATCAACGCGATGCCGCCGCGTGGCCTGCCTGTGCCCAGTGCAATCGCGACGGCAATCGATCCTGGGCCGACGGTGATCGGAAGCGTCAGCGGATAAAAGGCCCTCGCGCGCAGCGAGGCCTCGCGAGTCGCGTCCGACGCCGTCTTCTGTTCCGGCTCGCGATCCGCATCCGTAGGCGCGTGCAGCAGCTTCCATCCGGCAAACGCAATCACCATTCCGCCGGCCACCCGCAACGCCGGCAGCGATATGCCAAAGAAGGACAACACGTACGCGCCAATCGAAAGCGACAGAAACAGGATGACCAGACTGTTGATCGAGATGCTTTTGGCAAGATAGGCTCGCTCAGCCGGCGTCGCTTGAGGGACCAGGCTAAGCACGATGAATCCCGCCGCCGGAGGATTGATGACGGGAAAGAGACCCGCGACGACGAGAAGAAAGGTCTCGGCAAACTGATTCAGCATTCTGCCTCCAGGCCTGCGCGAAGTATGCGATCCCGACGCCTACGTGGCCCTGTTGCGCGTTCCCCGCTGCGTGACGACGGTCAAGGTCGTGATCGTCGCGTTCGACAGCAACGCGCACGGACAAGGCATCGGCAGACTTCCATGACGACCTGCCCGCTGTGGCGAACCGACCGCGCGTGACCTATGCTCCAGCAACTTCACCGGCGTCCTTCCGCACACAGCATGCGAGTGCGGCAATGCCGCCGTTTTACTTGACTCGTCGTCTGTCGGAGCCATACTCCAGCCGTACTCTTTTATCGCTGCAAGCCATCGGGATATCGGAGGGAGCATCATGTTCACCTGGAATCGTGGGTTCACCGTTGCGATCGCTGCGATAGTCCTGGCGATGTCTTCTGGTCATTCCTCTGCTACAGAGCAGGCGCAACAACGTCGTGCTGGCCGGGACGTCCGGCAGGAAACTCGCCAGGGGGCCCGCCATACGAAGCAGGACTGCCGCGCCGCCGATCAGAAGAACAATGCGCAATGTCGACAGGACAAGCGACAGACCAAGCAGCATGGCCGCCAGGCTGCCCGCGATATCAAGTACTGAGTAGCGAGCCGCGACAACGCGGGCAAATCACGGCGCGCGCCATTCTGAACGTGTCCCAGGCAGCTTGCCTGCACCAAGGCGGCCCGACGACGAGCCAGTCGGGCAATCCTCGTCAAGGCACCGCCCTCGCCTTTTTGATCCCGCTTTTTCTGGTCCCCTCTTTCTGGTCTCCTCTTTCTGGTCCCCCGTTAGCAGGCGACAGCAAGCATCGTCATCTGTGGCGCGCAATAGCGTCGATAGCTGTCGTCACCACCGGGTCCGCCTGCGGCCATGGCGCGTACAACCCGCGTTCTTCATGCTTTTTCCTCGCGACCTTACCGGCGCACGCAAACACGCGTGCCCCTCGCCCACGATGACTCGCGGAAACGTGGCGTGTTACCTGCAACGCCCCATCGGCCAACATCGCGCGGACGGCGACAAGCACCTCGTTGCGGCTCGAGCCCAGTTGCTGCGCGATCTGCATGGCGGTGCGCTCGTTGCCATCCGCCAGCAGCGCCTTGATTTGCCCAGCCAGCCGTCCCGTCCTTTGAGGCTGACGATCCACAGCCCGAGGAATCAACGTCCCGTTTTTTTCACACATGTCTCGCCTGATCACCGGCGAACGGTCTGTCAGTTCGCTGTCGTGCCTCCCGGGATTGCGCGCGCAATAGCAACGCCGATCGACATCGAGCCGGCAAAGAGGGTTCTCGAAGATCGTCGTCAGTTGATCGACGGTGAAGCGCGCGCGGAGCGCACGCCATACGTCCTGCCATCCATCGCAAACTCCGCTGCGAGCGAGATCATAGGCAGCCTGCCTGATCGTTTCGCGAGTCTGGAGGATGTCCCAGTCGGGCATCCGTTTCATGGCCGGCTTCGCCGTGCGCGGCCCGTGTTTCGCCTGCCCGGCATACGCGCTGTGTGGAACGGGCCCTGAACGGAACATTCTGCCTGCAACATCGCCCGAAATCGGGTCATGGCCGAAACGTACGGCCAACCGACCGCCGCACGGACGATGGCTATCAGCAGATTCCTTGACGTCGTCATGCGAATCTCCGAACAAACATACGCGAGGTCAAGAATAAGCCGGTCGTGCGGCAGCGGATATTGGACCTTGGTCCAATACCATGCACAGGGGCAACCAGTTGGCGAGGAGGACTCACGCCGGAACAACCACTTCGCTTAACAAGGTCCGAGCGTTTTTATCCGCCTCCGCCCATTGCACTCACCGTATTCGGTCGCGATTACCTGTCACATGTGTTCAAGCAGATTCCCCACCCGTACTCCTATTTCGTTTTCCCTATAACGCTCCCTCGATTCCGTCATATTCTTGCCGAAAAAATGACCGACAAATGCGGCGATTGCACTAATTACTGATCGTGAGACTTACCGGCAAGCGCGGCTCGTGTCGTTGGCCGTCAGGAATCTCCGCGGTTGCTTCCGGCACTCCGGCTGCGGAAAACTTATATGCTCAAAAGACGCCAGATTCTCGGCTGCCTGACGGCGCTCGGCGGCAGCTATGTTCTTGGCGGATGCGGGGGCAGCGGTTCCGGCCCAAGCGCTGTCACGAACAATCCACGGGTCGTCAATGCTGCGACTGCGGGCACGTTTTACGGTATCAACGGACACTACGACTACCGCTACACGCCTGCCCAGATCGTATCGATCATCAGGAGCATCGGCTGCTCGACGTATCGGCTCGGCTGCACAGACGATCCGACGCAACTGAACGCCGTGGCGAAACTCGCTCAGGCATTCCAGTCGGCGGGACTGACCTTGTTCGTGCTCATCGATCTCAGCATTTACGACAGCAACCGCAAAATGTTCGCGAGCGAGTCGATCGCGTACGACCGTGGGCAGTCGTGCGCAGCAACGGTCGCCGGCGCGCTTGCGCCTTATGGCGTGACGATGTACGAGTGCGGCAATGAGCTGACACGGGCAGGCGACATCATTCTCGATGCCACCAACGCCGGCACGAAGGCCGTGGATTTCAACAACACCAACTGGCCGATCATGCGCGGTGTGATGCGGGGAATGATCCAGGGCGTGAAGTCGGTGCAACCCGGCGCGAGTTGCGGCATCAATTTCTGCGTGGCCGACATCGGCGCATCGGACGCTTTGTGGGACGGCATGCAGCCGGATGGAACAGGCGGTCATCCGACGGTGCGATGGGACATGACCACATGGCACAACTTCGAGGTCAACGGCAACATCTTCAATATCGGTTCCGATGGATCAGGTCCGGGCTTCAATCTGCCGGCGTACTGCAAATCGCGCTACGGTGTGCCGTTCCTGCTTACCGAGTGGAACACGGGGCCCGAGAAGACAGAGGCATACCGGGCCAGCTATATCAGTGCTCAGTTTGCCAACTACTTCACGGCCAGAAAGACGGAAAACATCCAGTCGGTGATGTACTACGAACTCGATAGCGGAGACTCGACCTTCGGCCTGATGATCGACGGTGCCATATTGAGTCAGACGTATGACGCATTCACCAGCTTCATCGCGGGGCACCCTGACAGCTGATGGCGCCGCTCCGCGAGCTATGCGTACGCGCTGATTCGCAGCGCACAGTCAGTCCGGCATCCCCACGCCGCGCGTCTCGGGCAGGAACCACGGCAGCACGATACCGAGCACGTACACGGAACCGAGCGCGAGCGCCGCATGCGACACGCCGCCGAACGACTTGATCATGCTGCCCGCGATAATCGGGAACACCCACGCGATCAGCCGCGCCGCGTTGAACACGAAGCTGATCGCCGTCGAACGGACCGAGCTCGTGAAGAGCTCGCAAGGATAGATGGCCATCCATACGTACGCGCAGCCCAGCGTGAAGAAACCGTTGATGGGCGCGATCACCATCATCGCTTCGACGCTCGACGTCAGCTTGTATGTGATGAACGTGGTCACGAGCGAGCCCACGAACGTCAGCGACAGGAACGTGCGCCGCCCGATCGCATCGACGATGAAGCCCGCGAGCATATACGCGACAATCGCGCCGACGGTATAGACGATCGACACTTTCGAGCCCCACGACACGGCGTCCTGGATGCCCTGGGCCTTGGCGATGGCCACCGTATAGGTCGGCAGCCAGCTGGAGATCGCCCACCAGCCGACCGTCGTGATGATCGACAGCGCGAGCAGGATCAGCGTGCGGCGCAGCGCCACGCGCTCAGCGAACAGTTGCGCGAGCGTGAACGGACGCTTGCCGGCTTGCGGCGCATCGCTGGCCGCGTCCCGGGTGGCGGATGCATTGGTGCCAGCCGTGCTCGTGGCCGCCCATCGCTTTTCGCGGACGGCGCGCTGCCACTTCTCCGATTCGCTCACGCCACGCCGGATATACAGCACGAAGAACGCAGGCACCGCACCTAGCACGAACATCAGCCGCCACGATTCGGCGCCGAGCGGATGCGTCGACGCAAGCGCATACCAGATCACGGCCGCTGCCAGCGTGCCCCAGCCGAAGCCTGACTGCAGGAAGCCCGCGCCTTTCGCGCGTGCCTGCTCAGGCCATGTCTCCGACAACAGCGCGATGCCCGTGCTCCATTCGCTGCCCATCGCGAGGCCCGTCAGGAAGCGCAACGCGCACAGCGTCCAGACCGTCTGCGAAAACGCGGTGATGCCCGAGAACAGCGCATAGAGAAACACGGACCAGAGCATCATCCGCTTGCGGCCGACATAGTCGGCAAGAATGCCGCCGACCAGTCCGCCGATGCCCCAGCCGAGCAGCGTGATGCCGATCACGAGGCCCGCATACACCGTCTGCGACGCCGCCTGTTCTGCCGTGAGCACCGAATGCAGCATCGGCCCGAGCACGACGACGAGCGCGAGCGCCTCGTAGCCGTCGAAGATCCAGCCGAGAAAGCTCGCCTTGAGCACCTTCCAGTGCATCGACGTCAGTCCGTCGTACCAGCGGGTACGCACGCCGACGGCAAGTTGTCCGTGTTCCATCTGTGTCTCCTTCATGCATTCGTTCTGGAATGTCCCATGCCGTTCGCGCGCCGGCTCATGGATCAACGTGATTCGACCTCATTCGACATCATTCAATGCGGGGGCGACGGCTAGCGCTGGCCGAACGACGCGCCCTCGAACACGCGTCCCGCGCCGCGCGGCTCGCATCGCCAGTATTGCGGCGGCGCCTTGATCGTCGAGCCGAGTTGCGCAGCCGCGTGCCACGGCCAGCGCGGGTCCCACAGCACTGCACGCGCGAGCGCGATCAGATCGGCCTCGCCTTCGCGGATCACGCGGTCGGCTTCGATGGCATCGGTGATGAGGCCGACGCCGATGGTCGGCATGCCCGTCGCTTCGCGCACCGCGCGCGCAAACGGAACCTGGTAATGCGGCCCGACGGGAATCTTCTGCAACGGCGACAGGCCGCCCGTCGACACGTCGATCCAGTCACAACCCCGTTCGCGCAAGCGCTTAGCAAGCTCGATAGTCTGCTCGAGGTCCCAGCCGCCTTCGACCCAATCCGTCGCCGACACGCGCACGCCGAGCGGCTTGCCTTCGGGCCATACGGCGCGCACTGCTTCGTAGACTTCGAGCGGAAAGCGCATGCGGTTTTCGAGCGAGCCGCCGTACTCGTCGTCACGCTGATTCGCGAGCGGCGACAGGAACTGATGCAGCAGATAGCCATGCGCGAAGTGCAGTTCGATCGCAGCGAGGCCGAGCCGCGCCGCGCGCTTCGCACTATCAGCGAACGCATCGCGAATGCGCGCGAGCCCCGCGTGATCGAGCGGGACGGGCGAGACCTCGCCGTCGCCCTGCGCAATCGCGGAAGGACCGGTCGCCTGCCAGCCGCCGTCCTGCGGCGCGATCTGCACGCCGCCGCGCCACGGCGGTTCGCTCGATGCCTTGCGTCCCGCGTGCGACAACTGGATGCCGATCGGCATGTCGCTGAACTGCCTCACTTCGTCGAGCACGCGGCCGAGCGCTTCCTCGTTCGCATCGGAATAGAGGCCGAGGCAATACGGCGTGATGCGGCCCGTGGCTTCGACGGCCGTCGCTTCCAGCAGCATCAGGCTCGCGCCCGACAACGACAGGTTGCCGATATGCGTGCGATGCCACGCGCTCGCCGAGCCGTCGATGGCGCTGTACTGGCACATCGGGCTGATGACGATGCGGTTTCGCAGCTTGAGCGAGCCGAGTTCGAGAGGAGAAAAGAGTGAAGCTGAAGCGCTCATTGATCCGATTCCTGAACGAGTGATGCGAATGATCGGCAAGCACACGCACGCGCAGACGCGTCGCGAACAGCCTCGACGACGGCATCGGCGGAGCGCCTTAGAATGACGAATCGCGATGCTTGCGTATGCCGATCGAGACGCGGCGGGTGGCGTGACATGCCTTGTATCGCCGACAGGATGGGCGTTTCCGGCCTGTTTGAAAACTTCTCAATCTTCAACGGAGCCATCGCGAAACGCGATGTCCAACCGCCTCGCAGATCAGGCGGATCAAGCAGATCAGGGAAAACCCGAGAAAGGAGTGCCAATGCGTGCTGTACCGGACCGGCCAATGCGCTTCGATATGGAGTCGCTGCGTATCTTCGTGGCCGTCGTGGAAGAGGGCAGCATTGCGGCGGCATCGGGGCGCACGCACCTCGTCGCATCGGCTGTCAGCAAGCGCGTGTCCGATCTGGAGACCGACGCGGGCACGCCGCTGCTCTATCGCCATAGCCGGGGCGTGCAGGCAACGCCTGCGGGCGAAGCGCTCTATCACCACGCGAAGCGGCTAATCGAACACGTGCAGCAGATATCGGATGAATTGTCGGAGTATTCACAAGGTCTGCGCGGACACGCGCGCATCTACGTGAACTTCACGGCGATGGTCCAGTATCTGCCGGGCGCGTTGCATACGTTCTTGCGCGCGAACCCCGAGGTGCGCGTCGACATGGTCGAGAAGAGCAGCGACGAAGTGGTGCAGGGCATTGCGAGCGGCATGGCGGACCTCGGCATCTGCTCCGCGCCTCGCGATTCGCTGCAAGACCTGCAATGGCGCACCTATAGCGTCGACAAGCTGGTGCTGATCGTGCCGGATGGTCATCGGCTGGCGCAGCGCGCGGCAGTTAAATTCGCCGATGCGCTCGATGAAGACTTCATCATCATGCCCTACGCCACGTCCATTTCGAAGCTGTGCCGCGCGGCGGCGGAGCGCGAGGGCCGGCGCTTGCGCGTGCGCATCGAAGTGACGAGCTTCGAAGGCGTGCGCAATATGGTCGGCGCGGGGCTCGGCATCGGCGTGCTGCCCGAGGGCAGCGTGATGCCCTACGCGCAGGCGGCGAGCTATCGGGTGATCGAACTCGCCGAGCCGTGGTCGTTGCGCCCGATGTTGATCGTCGCGCGCAACTTCGATACGCTGCCGCTGCCCGCGCGCATGCTGGTCGATCATCTGAGCAAGCACGGAGCAGCGTCTGCCGGAGCGATGGGCATCAGCTCTCCGCCTTCGACATGACGGCCGTGGCCGGGTCGTACCGATAGCCTTTCTGGGCCAGCTGCTGCGCCATCGTCGTGCCGATCAGCTTCTTTTGCGCCTCGCGGAAGACCAGTTCGTGATCGGGCTTGAGCCGCTCCAGCTCGAACGAGAGTCGGCGCAACAGCGCTACTTCGCCCGTGCTGCGCGCGTCGATGAACAGGATCTTCTCGTTCGCCTGTTCGAGCCGCTGCTTGATTTCCTTCGCGTACGTAACCCACTGCTCGGCATTGGCGCGCAACTCGTTATAGGCCTTCGTGTGTGCTTTCGACTGAGCCGCGATCTCACGTTGCAATGCGGCGATTTCGTCCGCGGTCGTGGCTGCTCCCGCCTCGATGCCGGCCTGGTGCTCGCGTTGCGCGTCTCTCGCGGCTGTTGCTTCGCGTTCCTGTTCGGCGAGGCGCTGCTCCAGTTGCGCGGCATGCTGTTCGGCTGCATCGGCGCGTTGCTTTGCGGCGGATGCTTCCTGCGAGATGCGCTCGCGCTCGGTGTCTGCGGCGGTCCTGGCCTCGGTCATCGCGTCGATCTGCGCTTTGGCTTCCGTAAGTTCGCGCGTGATGCGCTGATGCTCTTCACGCTGTGACGCCGCTTCTTCGGCTCGTACTGCGTTTGCGTGCTGCTCTGTTGCGAGACTTTGCTCCAGTTGCGTCGCGCGCTGTTCGGCTGCGTCGGCGCGTTGCTTTGCGGCGGATGCTTCCTGCGAGATGCGCTCGCGCTCGGCGTCTGCGGCGGTCCTGGCCTCGGTCATCGCGTCGATCTGCGCTTTGGCCTCTTCTTCGAGTTTCCGCGTGACCCGCTGAAGCTCTTCGAGCCGCGCCGCTGCTTCTTCGGCTCGTGCCGCGTTTGCCTGCTGCTCCGCTGAGAGGCTTTGCTCCAACTGAGTCGCGCGCTGTTCGGCTGCTTCGGCGCGTTCCTTCGCAGCGCATGCTTCCTGCGAGATGCGCTCGCGCTCGGCGTCTGCGGCGGTCCTGGCCTCGCTCATCGCGTCGATCTGCGCTTTGGCCTCTTCGAGTTCCCGTGTGATGCGCTGATGTTCTGACGCTGCTACTTCGGCTCGTGCCGCGTTTGCCTGCTGCTCCGCTGCGAGGTTCTGCTCCAACTGCGTTGCGCGCTGTTCGGCTGCTTCGGCGCGTTCCTTCGCAGCGGATGCTTCCTGCGAGATGCGCTCGCGCTCGGCGTCCGCGCCGGCCCTGGCCTCGCTCATCGCGTCGATCTGCGCTTTGGCTTCCGTCAGTTCCCGCGTGACGCGCTGATGTTCTTCGAGCCGCGCCGCCGCTTCATCCGCCCGTGCCGCACTCGTCTGCCGCTCGGCTGCGAGTGCGCTGCGCGTTTCGTCGAGTTCGGCCTGCAGCGCCGCGAGCCGCGCCTGGCGCTCGCTCGCCTGCGCCTCGGCGGCTTCGGCACGCGATGTCGCCGCGCCCGCCTCCT
Organism: Paraburkholderia diazotrophica; assembly: GCF_900108945.1. Taxonomy (GTDB): domain Bacteria; phylum Pseudomonadota; class Gammaproteobacteria; order Burkholderiales; family Burkholderiaceae; genus Paraburkholderia; species Paraburkholderia diazotrophica. Next base: position 53,660 of record NZ_FNYE01000019.1, read on the forward strand.
GCGACCATCGCGCCACCTCTTCCGTCTTCGTCCGGCACGTGTCGTTCAACGTCGACACTTCGCGCCGCGCGTCGTCTCGCTCCTGTGTGAGCCGCGCGATCTCGTCGTTCTGGCTCGACACCGTTGCGGCCAGCCCTTCATTCGCGTTGCGCTGCTCGTCGAGCGATGCCTGCACGGCTTCGAGCGTCGTCTCCGCCGTCGATGCCCGTTGCGTGAGCTCTTCGACCTTGGTCTCCGCCGTTTCGGCGCGGGCGGTCACAGAGGCCAGTTCGGCCTGAACGCGCGTCGCGGTCTCCTCTGACGCCTGCAATTGGCTGCGATGCGCCTCCAGCTCGGCCTCCAGCGCGGCGATCCGCGCGAGGCCCTCGCTTGCCTGCGCGATGGCGGCATCGGCACGCGACACGGCGGCGCTCGCCTCCTGCGTCCATCGCTCCACGTCGGCGGCCTTCGCCTGGCACGCGTCGTTCAACGTCGCGATTTCGTGCCGGGCGTCGTCGCGCTCCTGCGTGAGGCGCGCTATTTCGTTGTTCTTGCCCGAAACCGTCGCGGCTAGCCATTCATTCGCCTTGTGCTGCTCGACCAGCGACGCCTCCGCCGCCTCCCGCCTGGCCTGCTCCGCCGATGCGTGCTGCGCGAGCTCTCCCGCCTTCGCCTCGGCCGTCCCGGCGCGAGCGGTCGCCTCGGCAAGCTCCGCGCGGGCGCGTGTCGCCGCATCGTCCAGCGCCTGCAGTTCGCCGGCCAGTCCGTCGAGCCGGTCGCGGCCGGTTTCGACTTCCTTTTCCGTCTTCTGGTATTCGGTCAGCGCCTCGTCGCGCTCCTTCAGCGCGACGGCGAGCTGTTGATCCACCGCGCCCAGACGGTCGCCGAGCACCCTCGACGTGGCCTCGTGCGATGCCGTCCAGAGCCGGCGGGCGATGTTCATCAGGGCCTCGGCGAGATCGTCGGGCACATCGGCCCGGACCTGAGCGGGCGGCGTCTGGGGCTGTCGCGCGTCGCGCCAGCGTTGCAAGGCGACGGCAACGGCGACGATCGATCGGCTGTGGACCTCCGACCAGATCGTCACTGGGGAAACATCACGGCCTTCCTGGGTCATGCGGTCTGCGATTGCAGCAACCTGTTCGTCGATAGTGGTGTCTGCGTCTAGGGACATAAGCGCCTCAAGAATCAAAGGGGCCGGGCGAAAACTGGCTCCCGCGATACATTACTACGTTCTGCGCGATACGCTATGAAAGAAGCATGCCCCATAGGCATTCAGAGGGCACTTCGTAGAGGGAGTCGATCGGCGAAGGGCATGTAGATGATGCCGTGCAGACCTCGCAAAACCGGCCAATTGACCGCGACGCCGAAGACGCCGAATACGCCGTCACCGCGCGTTGCGCAGCGAAAACTGCCACGCAAAAAGGCCGGGAATGAAGATCAACAGATCCCGGATGCGCCTGGCGCCAGCCAGCGCAAGACTGGTTGCAGGCTCGATGCCGAGCCATCCGCCGATCAGCACGAAGGCGCCTTCCTGAATCCCCAACGCGCCCGGCACGACGAAGGCCGCGCTGCTCACGGCCTGGATCAGCACTTCGATGGTCAGCGCCGCGAGAAAGCTCACGTTTGCGCCGAGAAAATAGAGCGCGAGCCAGATTTCGAGCGCCGTCGCCAGACATTGCAGCGGCTGCCAGAAGAATAGATAGCGAAGGACGACGGCGCGACGGCGCCAGATCACCTTGATCGACTGGTCGGTTTTCACCGAGTGGCCGACCAGCGCGGTGAGCTTGCCGCTCGTCATCCGGTCGAGTCCTCGCGATACCAGCGCGAACGGATTCGCGTGTTGCACGAGCGCGAAGAGGATGGGTACGGGCACCAGCAGCGCCGTGCTCCATGCGAGGCCGCCGACCACGTGTCCCGTTGCGGAATCGCCGCGAGCCGCGAGAAATCCGATCCCTGCCATCGTGAAGACGAACTGGCTGATGATCGTCAATTGCATGTCGACGACGAGACTCGCCGCCGCCGTCGATGCGCGCACACGCCAACGCCGCAACAGCTGGAAAGAGACCAGTTCGCCGCCGACGCGCGCAACGGGCAACATGCAGTTCACCGACTCGCGAATCCACACGAGCTTCAGCATCGAAAGCAGAGTGGGCCGATTGGCGCCGCGTATCAGCGTTTGCCAGTCGCGGGCGTTCGCCAGCATCGGCAGGACATGCGCAAGCCCGGCGACGAGCAGCCCTGCGCCCGCATCGCGCAGGAGACCCAGTACCTCTGCGGGATGACTGCGCCATACGACGAAAAGCGCAATCACGAGACCTGCCAAAGCCGCGAATCTGCTGACGTGCCTGATCATCGAATTGGAATGAGGTGGGAAGCTACCGTTGCTCAGTCGGTGGACGAACTGGCGGGCGCGACTTTGAGCAGGCCATCGTCGTCTACGTCGAAACTCACGCCTCTCCAGACAACGCGCGAAGAAAGCAGGCTTGCGAAAAGAATGGCAAATGCCGTCACGTCCCACAACGGCAGAAGCCAGGGTTCACGAACGGAGCGCTTCAGCGCAAGATCCATGCGGCACTGAAGCACGAGCCTCGCGCACAAGGCGGCTGCGAGCAGATATAACGTCCACAGCGGCGCACTTGCGAACAGCAGCGCGAGTAGCGCCCATGGTACCGGGTAACTCACGGCCGAGCCAAGATGGCCATACGGATCGATTCGCCGGATGGTTCTGCTCCACCGCAACTCATGCTCGACAAGCCGCGCGGGCGTGGACTCGGGGCATGCGTGGCCGATCACGAAGCCGGGGACCACCACGCGCTGCCCTGCCGCTCTTACCGCCATACCGATCGCATGATCTTCGGCGAGCCGATCCGCAAACTGGCGCAGCCCGCCGATTTTATCGAGCGTTTCGCGACGCATCGCAATCGTCTGGCCAAAGCAGGGTTGTGCAAGGCCCAATGCAAGCGCGATCAGCACGCCGGGAAGGAACTGATAGTCGACGGCTCTTGCTGAGAGCTTCGGCCAGAATCCGGGGTCGGGCGCGCCCACGTACGCGCACGTGACGAGGCCGACGCCTTCCGCCTGAAGTTCGCCCATCACCCTGCTGAGATAATCGCGGCCGACCGCGACGTCGCTATCCGCAAACACGTAGTGCTCGTGGACGGCCGAAGGAAGCATGTTGAGAAGATTGCTGACCTTCCGGTTGCAGCCGTGCAATTCGCTGTTCGCGACCACGGTGATGTGCGCGTCGGGATAGAGACGCTGAAGCTCTTTCACGACATCGAGCGCGGGATCGTTCGGATCGTGGACACCGAACAGGTACTGTACTTCCCCCTCGTAATCCTGTTCGCAGAAGGTTCGCAGATTCGACAGAAGCGCGGTTTCCATTCCGCGCAGCGGCTTGATTACCGTGACAGGCGGAAAGCTTTTGGGTTGAGGCGACCTTCGCCCGAAGAACCCGCCGACCAGCGCGGCGGCCGCGACGGTGTACAGAATGCCGAATGCCGCACACGCTCCACACACGCAAGCCAGAAATTCGCGTACGAGTCCGACATTCGAAACCAGCGCATTAATCGCCATTGGAGTGCCCAATGTGAAGGTTCTGTGGATCAGGCGTTCTACTGACGCCAGAGTCGATGGGCCGCATAGCCGCGCATGAAGAACCCGGAAGTGCGGAACTGACACGAAGCGGAAACGCTGGGGACGTCCGCCGTTCCGATGACCGCTTCGCGAAGAGGGAAGAGGCCGATCAGCACAACGACGATCGCGATTGGACACGCAGGGCGATCGTAGTGATGCAACCTGAAGAAAACATTAAAGCTCTACGGTCTTTATATTTCGATTGATTACAGCGGGATTCACTCAATGCGACGCCTCGCATTGAGCGAATTGAAATATTCCCGCAATACAGATCGCGTTAATCTGAAAGATTTAAAAACGCCCGCAATCGACGCGACGGCTTGTGTTCCAACCCACACACGATGGCGGAAAAGAGAGCGACCTCGGCGGTTCGATGCGGTCGTGCGCATGCACAATCAGAGCCATGTCCGGCCGGTTCCGCGCGTATCGACGCGATGCGCACATAGCCAGCCGCGCACGCGCACTCATCATGCGCACCGACGGCGACAACCACGTGCCAGCATGGAGAAGCGATGGGTTGGAGAAGTCTGCTGATCGAAACGCCGGTCTGGCTGACCGGCCGGTTCTGCCCGCCGCGTTTTGACCCGCAGCGCGACACGCCGCGTGAAATTCTCGTGCTGCGCCCGAACGATTTCGGCGAACTGCTCACTACCACGCCGCTCTTCGAAGCACTGCGCAAGCGCTTTCCGACGACGCGCCTGATCGCCGGCATTGGCAGCTGGGGACGGCCGATACTCGAGAACAATCCGTTCATCGACGAGATTGTCGACCTCGACGCGCCCTGGAACAACAAGCTCGTCGATGACCGCTCGCATCGCAACGTGTTGCGCTTTTTGTGGAAGTCGCCGCAGGTTGCCGCGCTACGTGCGCGAGGCGGCTTCGATGTGGCGATCGACGTGCTAGGCAGCTATATGGGCGCGTTGCTCATGATGCGCCTGGGCGCGCGCTATCGGATCGGCGTGAGCGGTTATCGCGGCGGATGGAGCGCGTGCCAGGCCTATGTCGAATACGCGAGACGGCAATGCGGGCGCGCTGCGCTCGCGCAAGGCGAACTGCTCGGCGCAACGGTGCTGCCCGAAGTGCGCCCGCAACTCTTCCTGACGGGTGACGAGCGCGTGCAGGCCGCACAGTATTGGAACGCCTGCGACGTGCCCGGCCGCAGAACTGTGCGCATGATCGTCGGCGTCGGAGCCGGCGTGCCGACCAAGGCATGGCCCGCGCAAGAGGTCGGCACTGCGCTCGCGCAAATCGCTCAAGCACTCGAACAGGCCGGCAGCGCTTGCGACATTGTGATCGTGGGAAGCGAGGCGGACCGTACACGCGCCGCCGAGGCAATAGCCGCAGCGAGAGCGGGCGTGCCCGTTCGCTCGCTGGCAGGCGAAGTGTCGATGCGGATCGTGTTTGCGCTGACCGAAAAGGCCGATGTCGTACTGACGAACTCTTCGATGCTGATGCACGTCGCGGCCGCGTTCCGCCGCCCGACCGTCGCAGTGATTGGCGGAAGCGTGACACGGCCCGACGTGCACGACGCGATATGGGGTTATCCGCCGCCTTACGTGAGCGTGTCTCCGCAGCAGTATGTGCCCGGAGAACACGCGAAGAACTGGCCAGACGTGGAGCGCGTCGTGCAAGCCGTGCTGCAGTCCGTCCCGACAGACGACGAGGCGCGCACGCGCGTCGGAGCGGCGGCCTGACGGCGCCGCCCCTTCCTCCTGCTACTTACTGCGGCTCATCCGTCCACGTATAGGTCGGCAGCGTGCTGATGGGCTGCCCGATCTGCAACGTGATGTCGCGGTGCGAGATCAGCTCGATATTGCGCGGATCGCCTTGATAGCGCCGAACGTCACCGTTGTCGTTGATGTACACGATCACGTTGCCCATCACACCCGCCACGTTGGTGGTCGTCAGCGGCTCGCCCCAGATGTCGAAGAACTGGCCGAGCGTAAAGCTCTTCGCATTGGGCGTTTCGATGTGAATGATCCCCGTCGAATCGTGCGTATGCATCTCATAGTTGCACGCTGACGGAATGCCAATTTGCGCAGGCAGCGCAAGCCCTTGACCATCTCTGACGATCGCCACATGCGCATGCACGTGATAGGCCTCGCTCATGCCCACGCCGCAGACGATTCCGTCGACAGGCGCACCGGTGCCGCCCGTCGGCGTGCTGCCACTCGGCCAGTTAGGGGCGCCGATCGTGCCGCCAAAGGCGAGGGTGATCGGCTGCTGCTGATTGAACGGCGGCGGATCGTTCCACGTGTAAGTGGGAATCTGCGCGAGCGGCGTGCCGACCATGATCGTCACTTCACCATGCACGGGCAATGGAAGGCTCGCGAGATCGCCCGTGTATTTCGTCAGCGTGCCGCCATCGTTCACATAGACCGTGACGGGCTGCCCCGTCAATCCGGCGACATTCGACGTCGACAGCGGCTGTCCCCAGACCGCGAAGAACTGGCCCAGCGTATAGGACGCGCCGGAACTCGAGTCCATGCGGATCTTGCCTGTTTGATCGTCGGTGTGCAGCGGATATGCGCAACCCGTCTGCACGGCCATCGTCGGCCCGACGGTACCGATGTTTTCAGGCAATGCCAGCAGCCTGCCGTTCAGATAGATCGACAGGTGCGAGTACGTGTACGCATTGCCGCGCGGGCCGCAGTTCAGCCCGCTGACGGGTTGTCCCGTTCCACCCGTTGCTGTCGAGCCCGCAGCCCAGTTCGGATCACCGAGCGTTGTACCGTCGTCGACCTTCGTCGCGGCAGCGAGTTGCGGCGAACTCGTGCTGCCCGAAGACGCGGAATTCGATCCGCCTCCGCCACCTCCGCCGCAACCCGCTAGCGCAAGAAAAGCGCCAACGACCATCACCCTTGCACCGATGCCATACCACATGTCGGACTCCGCTTTAGTCAATGAACAATCTTGTCGGCTCGTGCGCTGAGTCATGCAAGCTCAGCGGAAGAAACCCTATCGTGCGTCATCGTGTCTCCACGTGTCCGCATGCCCGTTTGCTTCACGCTCCGCGCATCAACGCCTTGAGCCGCCGCCATATCGAAGGCAGCAGCGCCTCCTCGGCGCTGTCGGCGTCCGCGAGCCTGTGCGGCATGTGCTGCAAATCGTCCCAGTCGACTTCAAGCGACCGTGCATGGCCGGCCGCGGTAAAAGGCCATTCGATCGCGGTGGCTCGCACGATCGACGCGGGCGCCTTGTCGCCCGCGTGCTCGATATATGCATTGATCGCCGATGCCTCCCGCTCGGCTGCCTCACGCGACATGGCCGCAACGTAATCGTTGATCCCTTCGATGTGCACACACCAAAGCTGTTCGCTCAAGTCGCGCTCCTTCTCAAGGCCGACTCGCTGCCCGCCACTCTTCTGTCCGCTGATCCGCTTGCCTGTTTGCTCGCTTATCTGCTCGTCGTATTGCGCGCCGAGCGCGGATTTTTCCAATGTGATTGCTCGAGGCATCGGCTCACCTACGCAAACGATGCCGTGAGGCGTTCCCATTTCAGATCCGAGAAACATGGACCCTGGGTAGCCTCGCTGAACTTGACGTCGTTATGCTCGGCGTTCCACTCCATCACCTTGACGTTTTCATCGACGTCGACGGTCAGATCCCATCCGACGCATCGCGCGAAAGGAATCTTGCCGTGCAGTTCGAGCACGGTCGCGATGCATTTCCAGAAGGCCGGAATCTTGACGCCTTCGAAAGAGCACCCGGAATCGGGATGCGCGTCGACGGCCAGCCAGTTGTCGAGATAACCTTCGCGACGCAATTCGCCCTTGAGAAGATCGACGGGAACACACACCTCGTCTTCCGCCGTGACGTGCGTGTGCTCCGCTCTGCCTAAGCGCAGGAAGCATGAACGAACGGAAATGTCGCCGACGTCATCGACCACAGTGGTAAAGCGCAATGTCGCAACCGAATTCGACGTGAATTCGCTGAACACCCGATGCTGTTCGATGTACTTCTGGATTACGCCATTGCCATACGACCGGATCGCTTCGGGATCGAATGTCTTCCGGTCGAAGATGTAGACGCCCGAACCGCGCGCGGACCCGTCAAGCTTGTAGACGATCCGATCCGCGTTCTGAAATACGAATCCCTCGACGTGCGCCTGCGGAATCGCCACCTTGTGAGCCGAAAAGAACAGGCCATTCGCAAAGTACGCGATGTCGGGAAACGTCTCGCTCCCGAAGATCAGCCGCGAGACCGTCTTCAGGTTCGAGATCTTCCCGTGCCATCCTTTCATACTCGGGACGACGACGGTTCCGTAGAAGTTGTCGGGAATCCAGCCTTCCTTGAACTTGCGATTGAATGCCGTATAGGCGCGAAGCCACGGGGCGTAGACGGCATCGCCGAACACGTCGCGTGCATACGTGTCGGCGAGCCTGAGGTTCATCGGGTCCGCCCTGCCGTATGTCTTTTCGAGCACCCCCAGAATTTTCTTCGCCTGCAGCGCGTGCTCCCAATGGAACTTGCGGCGCCCAATCGTCTTCAGCGACTTTCTCACGGCGCTCTCGAGATCGCTCGCGATCGTACTGGTTTCGCGCTTCAACCACGTAAGCCCGCTATCCGCTCCCTGTCGAACGTTCATTATTGTTGGCCTTATGATCAGTACGCGTTGGGATGAACAATGCCTTTGAAAATCGTCGCGAGGATGATGCGCACGTCCAGTCCGAAAGACCAGTTGCGCAGATAGTAGAGATCGTGCTCGACGCGTCCTTCCATCTTTTCGAGGCGATCCGTTTCGCCGCGATATCCATTCACCTGTGCCCAGCCCGTGATGCCGGGTTTGATGCGGTAACGATGGATGTAGCCGGACACGACGTTCTGATACAGGTCGTCATGTTCGAGTGCGTGCGGACGCGGGCCAACGACCGACATCTCGCCGCGCAGCACGTTCAGGAATTGCGGCAACTCATCGAGGCTCGTGCGACGCAGGAAGCCGCCGACGGCCGTGATGCGCGGATCGCCGCGTTTGGCCTGTTCGAGCACGCCCGCCTTCTGCTTGTGCAGACGCATCGTGCGGAACTTGTAGATCGTGAAGACCCGGCCATCCGCGCCCTTGCGACGCTGCTTGAAGAACACGGGCCCCGGCGAACTCAGCTTCACTGCAATTGCGCAGCCAAGCAGAATCGGGGAGATCGCCACGAGTGCGCAGAATGCAAACAGCCGATCGAAGATGTCCTTCTTCACCATTGCGTTCGGCGGCAACGGCGATGCTGCGAGATTGATCGTCGGCAGACCGACCAGGCTCATCACGCCGCCTTCGAACAATGCGAGCGTGCGCACGTCCGGCATGAAGCGGATGTTGATCAGATCGTTGCGAAACTCGTTCACGAGTTTCAGGATCGTGCGCTCTTCGGCGAGCGGCAACGCGAGCCATACTTCGCTGATCTGCTGCTCGCGCACGTAGCTGGCAAATGACTTGTGATCGTCGAATGCGGGTACGTGCGGCAACGTCTCGGCCTCGGGGCGCAGATTGTAGATTGCCCGCGGCCGGAAGCCCGATGTCGTCTCGCTCTCCATCCGGTGAATGATCTCGTTGCAGTGCTCTCCGCAAGCGGCCACCGCAACCGGCTGCAAATCCAGACCGGCATTGCGGGCACGGCCAAGCAACCTGTGCATCAGGAGACGGAAGACGATCATCGAGCCGCCGGAAATACCCGTCCAGTATGCAAACCACAGACGCGACACGAAGTCGATGCGGTGGAGCGAGAACATCAGCGCCAACGCGCACGCCTGCACGATCAGCCAGCCCAACGCCACCTGGCCCGCGAGCACGCGCTTCGAGCGCCCCCGCCACGACTCATAGACACCGAGCGCCGGAAAAATCGCGAGCGAAAATGCCGCTGCAAAAGCGACAAACGCGAGATAAAACCCACGCTGCGAGACATCGTCGAACCGGATCTGCGACGCCACGAGCGCACCTGCCACGATCAAGGCGACGTCGAACACCCTCGCCAGTAGACCTGTCATTGCACGCATCACTACCCCCTTATTCATCACCCATGTGCAACACCCGTCGATTAGTTGCAACGGCCGTACTGGTCGTCGAACCTGACGATGTCGTCTTCGCCGAGATAGGCGCCCGACTGGACCTCGATGATCTGAAGAGGTACATGTCCGGGATTCTCCAGACGATGCCGCACGCCAAGGGGAATGAAGGTTGACTGATTTTCAGTGAGCAAGAACTGTTCTTCGCCGCGCGTGACCAGTGCGGTTCCGCTCACGACGATCCAGTGCTCTGCCCGGTGATGATGCATTTGCAGCGACAGACGCGCGCCCGGACTCACGACGATCCGCTTGACCTGAAAGCGATCCCCGTTATCGATCGAATCGTAAAAGCCCCAGGGGCGGCGTACTTTTCTATGGTTTTCCGCTTCCGGCGATTTCGTCTGCCGGATACGCGATACAAGTCCTTTGATGTTCTGCACGTGGGAGCGATCCGCCACGAGGACGGCATCGTCCGTCTCGACGACGACGAGACCGTTGGTGCCGACACATGCCACCAGCCGGCCGCCTTCGGAACGCGCATAAGTGGCCGTCGCGCCTTCCATCATCACGCGGCCGTTCGCGACGTTGCCGAACTCGTCCTTGTCCATGGCCTCCCACACTGCGTCCCACGAGCCGAGATCGGACCAGCCTGCTTCGAGCGGCACCACGACACCCGTGAACGGCGAGCCCTCTTTGCCGAGTTGCTCCATCACCGCATAGTCGATCGAATCAGACGGGCAACGCTCGAACTCGTCCACACCAGGCGTGATGTACACGTCGTCGCGCTTCGCGTTCGCATGGGCCTCGACACACGCCGCATGCATCTCGGGCTGAAAGCGCTTGAGCGCGTCAAGCCACACGGAAGCGCGCACGACGAACATGCCGCTGTTCCACCAGTAACTGCCCGACGCAACATATTCAGCGGCGAGTTCTGCTGCGGGCTTTTCGACAAAGCGGTCGATTTGATGCGCGCCGTTCTTGAGCGGCGCGCCAAGGCGGATATAGCCGAAGCCGGTATCGGCACGCGTCGGCGGCACGCCCAGGGTTGCGATCACGCCCTCTGCCTGCGCAAGCTGCGCAGCCTGTTCGATCGCCGCCTGCAAAGCCGCTATGTCGGCGATCGCATGGTCTGCGGGCATCGCCACGAGGATGGGGTCGTCGCCGTCGGTGCTGGCTGCCAACGCAGCGAGCGTCAATGCAGGCGCGGTGTCGCGACGCGCGGGCTCGACGACGATGCGCGGCTTCACTTCGCATTGCTGAGCCTGCTCGCGAGTCGCAAACGAATGCTCTGCGCCGCACACGATCACGGGCTCGGCCGCCACGTCCCATGCTTTCGCGAAGCCATCCATTCGCTTCATCGTCGCTTGCAGCAGTGACTGATCGCCGACGACACCGATCAGTTGCTTCGGATACTGCTCGCGTGACACAGGCCACAAACGTGTACCCGATCCACCCGCGAGAATGACCTGCACCAGCCGCCGGCAATCCGCAGCGGGTTCAGCGACAGCTGTTGCAACGGCGTGTTGTTCTACATTCATCGTTTGTTTGTTCACTTCAATCTCCCTGGCATTGAAGTCCATTCTCATCGTTCGCACGAAAGAACGTCGCAGGACCGGACAAGCGTCGCTTTAACTACACATCGTGGGCGTGTGCCTGATTCAGGCAGCGACGCCACAGCTTGATGGGCGAAGATCGCATCAAGCAGAGTTGTACGAATGATCGACGGACGATCGTTCGTTACGGTGCCCTGCTTTCACGATCTTGCAATGTGAACGGAAAATGTTCTCGACCGATAACGAAAACACCATCCCGCGGACGTTTTGATAGCGACCCGAGGTCACGACATTCAATTCGACCTGTATCGATGATAGACAGGTTGCGCTGCGCATCAGCACCGCTGGCGCGAACAGTTGAACTTATGGCCCCGCCCGCTGAAGCTTCGAATATCGGCCACCCGCTCCCCGAGTTATCTTTTTTACTAATTGTGTCCGGCGTGGAAATCGACCTCTGTTCGTGGTACTTTTCAGCGAGCGCGGCGCTATTGTCTTCTCCGTGAAGCGAGCATGACAGCTTGTGCCGCCTCACATATCTGCGCAAATCCTGCCACAGCAGACGTGCTCCGAACGCTGGCATCAATACTGCACGTCAAGTCTGTACGCAATTCTTCTGCGGCAAGCCGATCGTAATGCGATCACCTGCCGCTTCGCAGTTTCATCCTCTTACAAGTTGATTGATGACGGTCGGGCAGTCGTCAATGGAAGTGCATTTTTAATCGCGAGAGTCGACATGGCTTACATATCGTTACTTGCGCTATTTATGACGGTGACTAACCTGGTACCGATTAGCGCAGTGGGCTTTGTCCCGATCATTCTTTGCGCGTGGCGTTTCTTTGGACGCAGTTATCCCTCGTTCTTCGCACCGCTGACGGCACTTACGCTGTTCGCGCTCATCTCGACGCTGCTCTATAACCCGCACTCGCTGACCGAGTTCGAGTTCTATCGACGCGACGGTAACTTTTTCATCTCCTATGCGCCATTTTTTGCCGGTTGCGTGTACGCGCACCGCTTCGACCTGAACAAGATCTTCCGTTCGTTCTTCATCTGCGCGGTGGTCGCCAATATTCCGCCGTACCTCGTTTATCTCGCGCAAAACGGACTGTTGGCCATCTTCAAGCATCCCGACGACAGCTTCGGCAGTTTCTTCATCGCGCGTAATGCGGCAGGCGGCTTTCTCGCGATGCTGTTCTGCCTAGGCATCGCCTGCTACCTTCAGGAACGCAGCAAGCTGCTCCTGTCGATGCTCCTCCTCAATTTCCTGATGCTGTTCTCGACTTACAGCCGGGGTTCGCTGCTCGGCGCGATGGCCGTCTTGCCGTACCTGTATTTCGGACGCAAGCGCTGGATGCTCGCGACGTTGATGAGCGCCCTCGTCATCGCGTCGGTTGCCATGGCGATGTATCACATAAGACCGAACGTCAATTACATGGGCTACACATTCAGCATCCAGAATTCGGATGCGAAGGTCGCGAATCTCGACATCCGGTACGAATGGCTCTGGCCACGCGCGCTGACGTACTTCCGTCAGAGCCCGATCGTGGGCATGGGCTTCGGTTCGTTCGACGATCAGGTCCGCAATGTCGTATCGTATTTCGGCCTGCTGGGCGTGCCTTCGGATATCGTGGTCGAGCACAGCGACTCGCACGCGCACAACTCGTATCTGAACTTCCTCGCGGAACTTGGCCTGGTCGGGCTGTTCCTGCTGCTGGCGTTCTACTGGAAGCTCATCAAGTGGAGCCAGGATGGCGCCGCCTATAGCGCATTGAGGGATGCGGGGCGGAACTTCGCGGGGTTCCGCTTCGTCGAAGTTTCCTCGGTATGCCTGCTCGTGATGGCGGCCACCGAACACCGGCTTGTCACGCCGTCGAACGTTCTGATCCTCTCCCTCGTCGTTTCACTTCTTCTTGCCGCGCGCTCCGAGCGCGCCCCGGTTCAGCAAAATCGCCCGGTGCTGAATCCGAGGCCCGTCGTGCCGACTCCACCCTCCCGGGCTATTCCAGGACATGTTGCTCGAACACGGAATCAACCTGAGCGGATTTGATCGCACCGATATGTGGATGATCTTTACCAATATCGGCGATGCAGCGCTAACCGTACCCGTAGCCATGCTGTGCGCAGCATGGCTTGCGAGGGTCGACGTGGTGCTCGCATGCCGATGGATTCTCGCGCTGACCTGCGGAATGGCGCTGGTCGGCGCGACCAAAGTTCTCTATTCGACGTGGGGGATAGCGCTGCCGCTTGGCCACTTCCGCGTGATCAGCGGGCACACGATGCTCTCCACTGCCGTGTGGATCGTGACCATCGCCTTGCTGGCGAAATGGTGGCGCCAACCGCCTTCGGCGGGCATTGTGATGGGTCTGCTGATCGGAGCCCTGACGGGCTACTCGCGCGTATTCGATCACTCGCACTCGGTGATGGAAGTGATCGTCGGCTGGGTGGTCGGTGTGATCGCTGCCGCGTGGTTCTTGCGAACCGCGTTGCACGTGGAGTTCAAGAAGTTTCGGCCGATCTGGGCGACATTGAGTCTGCTCGCCGTGTCAACCGTGGCCTACGGGCACAAGGCGCCGCTTCAGGACATCATCGATGCGAAGTCGGAGGTGATTCGCGGACATGCGCCCACGGTCAAATGCGCGCTGTCCAGTATGCGTCCTCTGTCCACACTGGGAGGACGGCTATCCTCCCGCCTACGTTCCGATTAAGCCAGCTTTGCGGATCAAGCTTTGCGGATCAAGCCAACTGGTGATGGTGTTCGTCGTCGCGCGCGTGTTCCTTCATCGCATACGGCGCTGTGCGATCGACGAATTCATCGGGCAGGCGTGCGTCGACGAACGACATCAACGCTCTCTTGAACTTCTCTGACGAGAAGCGTTCGGCGTTCTTCCGGCATACGCGCGCGTCAAAGAGGTGCGCATTCTCTTCAAAACGGGTCACGGCCTCGAGTAGCGATTCCTCTGTCTGCTCGCCGAAAAAGACACCCGTGGGCCGCTCAAGCGGCAGTCCCATCACGGATTCGAGCGCGCCCCCTCTGCCATATGCAATGACGGGCGTGCCGCAAGCCTGCGCCTCTACGACGGAGATGCCGAAATCCTCTTCCGCCGCAAACACGAATGCACGCGCACGCTGCAGATGATCGACCAGCACATCGAACGGCTGATGACCCATGATCGTCACGTTGTCGCCCGCGGCCGCCTTGATCTTCTTCATCTCCGGTCCATCGCCGATCACGACCAGGCGGCGTTCGGGCGTCTGTGAAAACGCCTTGACGATCAGATCGATACGCTTGTACGGCACCATCCGGGACGCCGTCACGTAGAAATCGTCCTTGTGCTCGCGCAGCCGCATGTTGCTCAGATCGACGGGAGGATAGATCACCGTCGCATCGCGTTGATAGGCTTTTCTGATTCGCCGCGCAATGAACTGCGAATTCGCGAGCAGATAGTCGACGCCGTTCGCCGAACGCGAATCCCAGCCGCGTATGTAGTGCAACAGCATGCGAGCCAGAACCGACTTCAAGCCTGCCGTCAGATGCGACTCACGCAAGTACTGATGTTGAAGATCCCACGCATAGCGTATCGGCGAATGAACGTAGCTGACGTGCAGCTGGTTCGGACCCGTCAACACGCCTTTAGCAACGGCATGCGAGCTGGAGATGACGAGATCGTAGCCCGAGAGATCGAGTTGTTCGATCGCAATCGGCATCAACGGCAAGTACGCGCGATAGCGCTTCCGTGCAAACGGCATTCGCTGAATGAACGACGTCGCGACGGATTTTCCTTTGACGCACTTGCGGTCTTCCAGAAAATCGACGATGGAAAACAGGTCCGCGTTCGGAAAGCACTCGATGATGTTCTCCAATACTTTTTCGGCACCGCCCGATACCACCAACCAATCGTGAACAATCGCAACTTTCACTTCGACCTCCTGTGCTCGTTCGGTCCGCCTGTTCTTACGCTCTTCATAAGCACCGACGCATGTTGCAACACCATTGATAATTCACCCCCGACGCGGCAAAACATCTGACGCGTCAATATCATTCGTCTTTGCCCGTTCCAGCATGCGGCTTGGCCCATGCCATCCGTGCCATTATTTCCATCGCGCGGCCCGCTCCCGGCAGCAGCGTGACGAGTTGCAGACGCACCATGATCGTCAGCAGCATCACCGAAAGCGATAGTTCACCAATTACACGGGCAAACGCCATGCCTTCTGCCCCAAATCGCGGCGCGAGCCACAGCGCCGAGCCAAGATTTGCGATGCCCGCCGCAGCACCCGCGATTGCAAGCACTCGATCTTTCCTTCGTGGAACAAATACATAGAAGGCCGCGAATTCGTTGAACGCTGCAAACGGGAACATCCATGCAAAGCACTGCAATACCCGTGCGCTAGGCGTGAACGCTTGTCCAAGGATCAGTGGCAGCACCAACGGCGACAATGCCAGCGCGCCGCAGAAAACCAGCAACCCGTAACCGAGCAGCAACATTGCACCGCGTCGCGTGGTGGCGTGCGCACCCGCCTTGTCGCCCTGCGCAAGCTGGCGGGAGATCGTGGGGATGAACACCTGTCCCGCAGGTCCCATCAGCGCCAGTGCGATCGTCGCGAAACGTTCAGCGGCGCCGAAATAGCCGACCTGTGCCGGAGTCGACAACAGCGTCAGCAGATAAGTCGATGACGCCGTCAGCACGACAGAACCCGATGAATAGCAGAAGAGCATCGTCGAGTTCTTGATCAGCGGAACGATGCCCGACAGCGACAGGTGCGGCCGGCCCAGTTGAAACGTCGCGAGGCCATAGGAGATCGCGGCCGACGCGATGCCCGCGACGAACAGGCTCGCGACAACCCATATCGAGTCCGCAGGCCCTTTGACGAGGCTCAGCACGAGCGCGAGACTCAGCGCGAAGCCGAACACCTCGATCATGATCGGCGTTCTGAAGTGCTGACGGCCCTGGTAGAGCCAGCCGAGATTCAATGCGGACACGATGCCGAGGAGCGTCGCCAGCACGCCGATCAAAGGCCGCTCCGCCAACGCTGGCGAGCACATCGTCGCGATGAGCCCCACGGCCCCACCCAACACGCCCAACGCGAGGCGCGCGCTGACATGCAGCGAGTAGATGGCGTTGCATTCGTTCGTGTCTTGCGCCTTGGAAACTTCGCGCATGCCGACGAACGTGAACCCGTAGCTGACGAGCATCCAGATCACGTTCATCAGCGACATGGCAGCGAGCACGCGGCCATATTCCGCGACACCCAGCACGCGGCCGTAGAACGGCACGACAATGATGAGATACACGTATCTCATCAAGTATCCGCCGTAGACAAAGGCGATGACGTTAGCGCTCTTCTTACCGTCCATACCGACCTCTTTGATTTCGTCGATGCCGCATGGCGGTCTCCTAACGCTCGACCGCGGCGCTACGACGCGCAAGCGGATTGGTGATGTACCGGACCACGTAGTTGGAGAGCGGTGAATACGGCAACAGGCAGAGGCTCGACAGAAAAAGCGTTCCCGCCTTCTTTTTCAGGCTCCAGAAAGGATTGGCGACGATCGAGTACCGATAGTCATAGGACTCGTTGATCGCCCAGCGCCAGCGTGTCGTCAATGGCGCCTGATAGAGGTTCGAGCAGAAATAGGCCTTCTCATGTGCGAAATCGTGAAATGACATCGGCAGTTCCCGATTAAGCCGCGCACGGGCGAGCTCACGCAATGTCGCCCACCGCGCCTTGAATGCCTTCGGCGCCTTCGTCAATTGCTCAGAGTTCGCAAACGACACACTCGATTCATTGGCACGTTGATGAACGCGATACGCGCCGAGCGAACGGGGCACCATCGCAACGGGTCCCACCAGGGCGACGCCATAGATCGCGTAGAAGTCGGCGCCATAGCGGTTGACGGCCGTTTCGGGAACCGGAAACAGCTTTTTTAGCGCGCGCACGCAGTAGGCATTGCCCGATGCAGGCGGCGACGGATACAGCCAGCCGCCCATCAGCAAGGTGCCGCAATCGGTCGGCGGCACGGAGTGCGGAACGTAGGCGCCCGTCTGCTTGCCCTCCAGGTCGATCACATCGAGGCGGAATTGCACCTTCGCCACGTCGCTGCTCTCGAACATGCGCATCACTTCCGACACGGCGCCCGGGTAGAGCACATCGTCCGAGTCGAGGAAGAGTACATACTCCGTGTCGGCGAGTTCGAGTCCGAGGTTATAGGCGGACACCTGGCCGCCGTTCTCCTTGAAGACAGCGGATATGCGCGAGCCGTAACTCTCGATGATCGCGCGCGAACCATCCGTCGAGCCATCGTCGATGACGATCACTCGCGTGCCCGGATAGTCCTGGTTCAACGACGAGTCGATCGCCTCGGCAATAAAGCGCTCGTAGTTATAGTTGCAAATAACGATGGCCATCTGTTTCATGGGATCTCGCGGCGATAGGTTGAATCCGTCGATGCTCAAATCTTCTCTCTCGGTAATCGGCACTATTGCCTCACCGATAAAAAACTGCGCGTCTCATGTCGTCTTCTGTCGTCGAACGACGAGATAGGCGAGATGTACGGGCGGCTTCCTATCGGCGCCATTGACTGCTGCGGGCACGCGAAAACGGATGCTCAACGTCCCGTTATCCGATGTCAGCGTGGCGTCTTCATGCGGTGCAACGGCGCCCGTCACGGCATCGATGAAAAGCACCTCTGCGCCGTCCAGTGACGACTGCTCGACGCCTGCCGCTTCGACGGTGCGCCAGCCCGGTGCGGCGCTCACCTGAATGACAATGTCGCTGTCCGAAAGCAAAGCCGAACCTTTGGCTTCGGGCCCGAAACGAAGCGGCTTTGAAAACGGCGCAAGCAAGCCGGGAACCGTCTTGTTCAGAACAACCAGGCTGCGCCCTGAAGGGTTGTACGTGCGGGGCGGCCCGCGATGCGTCAGCCGGTACGGCTCGAAGCCGTCCCAGTGGTAGATCATCGTCACGTACTTGTCAGGGTCGTCCCAGTTGCGATCCAGCGCCCACACCGCAAACTGGAAGAAATAACGCGGCAGGTAATGCGGATCTTCCATGTACCTGTCGCCGATTTCGGTTTGCCACAGCCCGCGAGCCGGACCCTGCTTCACATAGCGCTGATACAGACCGTCGAGATCGCCGACGGACAAATAATGAGTGTCGAGATAGTCGACCCAATCGATCATCCGTTCATTCGAGCGCGCGCTCTTGTATTCGAGCCATTTGACGTACGTATCCACTCCACCCTGATCGGGCCATCCGCCGTAGACGATGTACGCGCCGTACTTGCGGACAATGCGTGCCGCCGGCAAGTGAATCTTGTCGACGTAGTCCTGCATCGCGCGTTCGTATGGCCCCGAGCGCTTTTCGTCGCGATCGAATTTGGGTCCATGCCAGAACGTCGCCTGAGGCAGCCCGCCCGACAAGCGACCGGCAGCCTCGTTCCAGATCTGGAAATGGCGCACGTTATAAGGCGCCTTCGAGTACTTGCTGACGACGGCTTCCACATATCGTTGCCACGCGTCGACATTGACGGGCGCCGACTTCGAATCGCCAGGTACGCTTGCATTCCACTTCGGCGTATAGCCGAGAAACAGCAGCGACCTGATTCCATTCGCGTTGTTGCGCAAGATGGCCGACGGCAAATCGCTGTCGTACGCGTTGCCCGTGCCGTTGACCCGCATTGCCTGTTTTGCGGAATCGGGCTGTCCGGGGCCCACTGAACCGCGGCCCCAACTGATGCCCATCGCGCGCCACATGCTGATGTCGGCGTCCGATCCCGGCCAACCGTTCGTTCCGATCATGTCGGTCATCCTGCGAGCCTCACGTTGCTTGCCCGCTGCGTCCGCCGCGAATGCAACCGGCGTCGTGCGCATGCCCGGCAGGCCCACGCACGCGAGTGCAGCAAGCGTCTTGAGCGCGCGTCGTCTACCCTGTCGGCTTCTGTTCCGATACATTGGTCCGTCCCGGCGAGTGCCGCTGATCAACCCACCGTCGCCCGCGGAAACAGCTCCGACATAGGCTCGCTTTCTTTCCCATACAAGAGCTCCAGCAGCCTCTTCGCCGACCGGTCCCAACGGTACTCGCGCGCATGCGCCATGCCCTTGCTCCGATAGCGTTGGCGCAACTCACCGTGACTCATCATCAGCGAGATCTTTTCGGCGATGTCATCTGCCGACATCGCGTCGCAATACATCGCGGCATCTCCGCATGCTTCGGGTATCGACGTGCGCGACGAAGCGATCACCGGGCATCCGCAGTACATTGCTTCGAGAGGCGGCAGTCCGAATCCTTCGTATAGCGATGGAAACACGAGGCAACCCGCGTGCTCGTAAAGCGCCTTCAATTCACCATCCGTTACGAAGCCCGCCCAGATCACCTGCTTCGACTCGGGCCTGTCGCTCACGCCTTCGCCGCTGAATACCCGTTGATTCCTGCCCCCGACGATGACGAATTTCACGTCACGCAAATGCTCCAGTTTCGCGATGGCATCGAGAACGCGTTGCAGGTTCTTGCGCGGATCGAGACTGCCGACGATCACGCAGTACGCGTCCTCCGCAAGTTGCAGACGGCCGATGACGCCCGGGTCCGACACGACGCGGTCCAGATGGTCTGCGCCGGGCGGGATCACGGCAATGCGCGACTCGTCGATATTCAGATGGTGGCTAATCCGGCGCTTCGAAAAAGAGGACACCGTCAGCACGAATGGGTCCAGCTTCGGCAGCATCGAAAAACAGAGCCGATACCAAAGCCGGAACTTCTTCGAGAAGCCGTCCGGCACGTCGTAGACGGCCATGTCGTGAACCATCACGACCTGCCGGCGCTTGAGAATAGGATTGGTGTTGCACAGATTGACGAGCGTCATGCGACGCGCGGCAATCGGCAACGTAATCTGTTCCCACAGCGTGCCCCGCAACCACGGAAACCGGCGCTGCCGCTTAAGGGACGCACCCGGCTCCATCGCGTTTTGCGGCACGAAGACCTCGAGTTCACTACCCGGGTTTTCGCGCATCTGCATCGCCCTGGTGAGCTCATAAGCGACCCTTTGCACACCCGTGATGGGTTGCGAGGTGAATTTTCCGTTGATCGCGAATGCCATGGGGTTTCTCCGCCTCACGAAGTTGTACCGTTTGCTGTTGTCGCGTAAGCGTGGGATAGCCCGACATCAACTGGCCGTCTCGACATCCCCGACATCGCTCGCGTAGTTCGTCGCGTAGCCGTAGCTGCGCGTGCTGCGGCGCACGGGTATGCCGTTGAAGACGCATCCAGCGATACGGCCGCCTGCGCGCTCAATCTTCTTGACCGTGTCGGCGATCTCTTCCTCCGACTGCATTTCCGAGCGCAGCACGAGCAACGAGCCACCCGCTTCGTTCGCGATAATCGATGCGTCGGTGACGGCGAGGAACGGCGGCGTATCGATGATCACCAGGTCGAAGTGATTGCCGAGCCGTTCGAGCAATTGCCTGAAGCGTGGGCGAGTCAGCAGTGCGGCCGGATTCTCCGGACGCGCGCCGCACGACATGAACGTGACGCCGTCGATGCCGACTTCGCGCAGCGCATCACGCAGCGGAATGCGGTCGGACAGAACTTCCGACAGGCCGCCGCGGTTGCTCTGGCTAAAGAACGCAGCGAGGTGGCCGCGGCGCATGTCGCCGTCGATCAGCACCACACGCGAGCCCGCTTCGGCGTGCAGCGTCGCGAGGTTTGCGGCCACGAAGCTCTTGCCCGCCGACGTCGTCGGCCCCGTCACCATCACGATGTTGTTGCGGGCATTCGCGAGATCGCGGGACATCGTCGTGCGAACCGCGCGCAGCGCCTCGACAGACGGGTCATGCGGGAAACGCGCTGCGAGTACCTTGGTGCCCGAATCGCTAAACGAAGGATCGATCCTGTCGTTTGCGCCGGCACCCGGTTCGCCGCCATTGCGTTGCGGCGGTCCGTTCTTCGCGCTCACGCCAGGCAGCGGTTTTCGCGCTGCGGCGGGCAGACTCCGGTCAAGCATCGTTTGCTGATGGCTGAACAGCACTTCGCCGACAACAGGCACGCTCAGGCGACGCTCGACGTATCGCGGATCGGTCACGCCCACGAGCACGTGACGACGCATGAAGACGAGGAAGATGCCCGAAACGAGGCCGAGCACGACGCCGCCAGGCAGCACGATCAGCGGATTCGGCTTCACGGGGCGATGCGGCCGGATCGCCGCATCGACGATGTGCGCGCCGCCCGTCGTGCTCGCGCGACGAACGGTCAATTGCTCCGCTTTCTGCACCATGCCCATATAGATCGTCTCGGCAACCTTCTGCGCACGAATCAGATCGACGCTCTCGCGCTCCGACGCAGGCATGCCCTGGAAGCGGTTATCGAACTCAGACTTCGTCTTGTTCAACTGGGCAAGCTGGGAGTCGATGCTCTGAATCCAGCGGCTTCCCGGCGCGTACTTGTCCAGCAGCTGGGTACGCTGCAATTGCAGGCTCGCGATCTGACGATCGAGGTCCAGGCCTCCCTGCAAGTAAGTCTGCGATTCGGCCGTCGGCTGCATCGAATTGGATTTCGCGCGGAAGTCCTTGAGTGCCTGCTCCGTCTTGCGCAAATCCGCAAGCAGACGCGGCAGTTCACCCTTGATGAAGTTGAGCGTCTGCGTGTCGTTCAATTGACGGCTCGCAGCAGCCGTAGTCAGATACTGCTGGCCAAGCGCATTGGCGACCTCGGCAGCCATCGACGCGCTCTTGTTTGCATACTCGATCTGGATGAGGCCGGAGTCCTTCACCTTGTCGGTGATCTTCACGACATCCATGAAACGCTTGACGGCATCGACGCCATTCCACCGGATCACTTCGAAGTGCGTTCCGGGCCGCGCGGCCAGTTGATTGATCAGGACCGAGACGCCGTTGGCCGTCGCAGGCTTGCCGACTTCGCCCTTGAGCAGAAACTCGCCCGACGGACCCAGCAATTCATATGTACCGCCGTCGAGCGCAACGAGCCTGAGCTTCTCTTCCTCGAGATTCTGCGGCACGTTCAGATAGCCGACCTTCACGACCTCTCCGCCCCACGCAAACGACTTCAAGCCGAGCCATGCACCGTTAGGCTCGCCGGGCGTTGCGAACTTATCGGCGATGTCGCCCAGAACGGGGATCGTGCGCGGCTTGACCGTGACGTCGAAGCGATATCGTTCGATCACAGGATCGAGCACCGAACGGCTTTGCATCACACCCATTTCAGTGCTGGGCGACGGCGCGGGCGGCGGAAGCATCGAGTCCTGATTCTGCAGCGCGATACCGAGTGCGTTTGGCTCTGGCGGGTCGACACGCACGAGCACGTCCGCCGAATAGACGGGACTCGCGACCAATTGATAGGTAAGCGCAAGCAGGAACACGGCCGCCGTGGTTGCCAGAATCTCCCAGATATGATCGCGCATGAGGTTGAGCATCTCGCGCCCACTGAGCTGCGTGCGCTCGTTATTGACGGGAGCGGGGGGAGCAGGAAGCGAGTTGTAGGGGTAGTAATCCACCTGAATCATCCTTTCATGTACGTTTCCCTGGAGCACTCTGCGATACGCAGAAGTGCAGCACCGGATCGCGAACTGAAGCTGCTGTTGCCGCTAGTTGACGCGGATTCGGCGCGTCGGAATGCCACTCAGCCGGGCGAAGCCGGCAGGACATGCGAACGCCCTTTCGGCGTCGGCACTCAGTCTCTCTGACTAGCTAGTGCCGTGCCGGAATCTCCGGACGAGAAGATCAACATGCGTGCATTCCATTCATGCGTTTCCTCCTCTGGAGCAAAGCGGTTGCCAAATATGTAGACGCATCTCTATGACGTCAGTGCGCCAATAGAGATGTACTGTCCAATACGGTGATTGCGTACTTTTATCCCACGACCGAAGGAAACATCAGCACGCGGGGTCACTGCATTTGCGCGCTTTCGGCGTAAGCGATTTCCTGATGAAGACCTGCAAGCAACATTCCAATAAATCGCGGAACGGGCAATGGCCTCTTCAGGCAGTTGCAGCGAAGCATAGACGGGCAGAATCCGGATTTGAACGACTTCGGCTCAAATTCGGGTACAAATGGCCGATAACGTGGAGCGTGTAACGGGGTTTACCAGGGAAAGAAAGAGTTGTGCCGATCTGAAATTGGTGTAACAGATTGATACGATCAGGCCGAAATCGGGTAACAGAAGTTTAGTGACAGGACCTCAAATCGATATTTGGGGAATGAAACCGGATATGTCTTTCTGACGCTTGTCCAGCAAGGCTCACGGGCAATTGAACCCGCTTTTCTTTCATAAATGTCAGATAATTTTTACGCGAAATAATTTCCTCGCCCGGAAAAATGGACGATAAACATAAAGCCGATAAGCGGTAATAATTTCCATTTTCGGACAATTTCGCCACATCGTTCGCACAAATCGGACAGCTATTCAATCGATCTATTCACTACGGTATTCTGGGCCGCATCGAAGTATTTCGCATTAATTTGGAGAGCTAAACGTGAATGGGTTTGCTCGATCGCATCCGTGGCACACTGACGAACGACAGGTTGATTCAAGGCTTGAGAGGCACATTGGCGTGCTCATCTCGCACCACTGCTCAATGGCAGCCGTAGGCGCCATTGGAGACGCTTTTCGCCTCGCCAACGAGTTCGACCGCGGTAACGGCGAACATCTTCCTTATCGGTTCACCGTGCTGTCGGAGTCCGGCGGCTTTGTTACGGGCGGGTCCTGCTTCTCGATCTGGACGCAGAAGCTCGATCAATACCGGCTTGCGGACTTTCACGCACTCTTTGTCGCTCGCGGTTCTGATGTCGCGGCATTAAATAACGAGGCACTCGTTTCGTGGCTGTCGCGTCAAGGCTCAAACGTGCCGACCGGCATGCAGCCGAAGCTTGAAGCGTTTACGCCCCCGGCTCAGTCATCCGTGCCCGTATTCGTCCTGGACGATGGCATGTCCGAAACGCGTCCCGCCGGCCCGACGCCGTCGGAGATGGCGCTCTTGCAGATTGAACGGGACCTGAACGCGGAGATCGCCCGCAGGGTCGCTCGCGCGTTGCAGACAAACGTGCCCGAGCGGGTACGGCCTGACGCTGACGATCTGAACATTGCGACGACAACGGAAAAGATCCGGGAGTCGGCACGCTGGATTCGCGAAAACTACAGCAAGCCTATTTCCGTGGGCCTTGCGGCCGAGTCCGCCGCGATGAGCAAGCGGAACTATCAGCGCCGGTTCAAGAGCGAGTTCGGCATGACTCCACTGGAATATTTGCTGCGCACGCGCTTTGAAGTCGTTTGTTCGATGTTGATCGAAACTGACCTTCCCATTGACAAGATCGCCCGGCGTTGTGGAATGGGCGACGGCAATCGGCTGGGAAGAATATTCAAGCTGCGGTACGGAGTATCGCCAACCCATTTCCGGGCGCTGCGCCATCTTCCCGCCGAGGAACGTGCGCAAGCGCCAGCAGCAGCATCGACGGCCAGCGTGGTCACGCATGCCGCAGCAGTTGCGCCGACGGCAAAGCTGATCTACTGACCGGACGCAACGGGGAGCGCAAAGAATGCCAACAATTGAAGGTGTGCGGTCGAGCGACGCAATGAGTGCGTCGCAAGACACGAAGCAGGAAGGGGCTCACGGTGGATCGAATGAGCTTCCATCCACGTTCAGAAGAATGAAAGAGGCCGCCAAACAGGTGTTACCTGACGCGCTCTTTTTGAGTCTGCTGCACAAGAAGTGTATCGGCCGATATCCGAAGCTCATTCACCCTACCACGTTCAATGAGCAGATTCTCCAACGCAACCTCCATCCAGACCCGCGCTATGTGCCTCTGACCGACAAGATTGCGGTTCGCGAGTACGTCGAAAAGAAGCTCGGACGGGAACATCTCGTTCCGCTGATCGCGGCACCCGAGATATTCACGCGCGAGGTCTTCGACAGACTGCCGTCTTCTTTCGTCATGAAAGCGAATCACGGCAGTACCTTTGTCGAGATAGTCAGGGATAAATCGACGACTTCGTTCGAGAAGCTAAAAGAATTGGCCGATCGCTGGTTGTCGACGTCGTTCTATCGCGTTGCTCGCGAGCGACACTATCAGAGCATCGAGCCGCGCATCTTTTTTGAAAAGCTGCTGCTCGACAAGCAGGGGCAGATTCCAGCCGATTTCAAGCTGCATTGCTTCGGTGGACGAACGGGACGCCCGATCATGTACACCTTGCTGATCTCGGACCGCTTCGGGAACGACACGCACGGCGATGTGTTCGACGAAAACTGGAACGTCATGGATGTGATGATCGGACCGTACACTCGCAGCCCCGTGCCTCCTCCGCGGCCTAAACATTTCGACGCGGTATTGCAAGCGGCGACGCGACTATGCGAAGACTTCGACTATGTGCGTGTCGATCTCTATGCACCCGATGACGAAGTGTATTTCGGTGAATTGACCTTCACACCCGGCGCGGGCGTATTGCCTTTCACGCCGGACCACATCGACTATGAATGGGGAAAGCTTTTGAACAGACGACGCGGTCTGTGAAACCGCCTCTCGGCCGCTCGACGAGCGAGCGAGGGAGAGGCGATTCATAACGGCCCGTGCAGAATCAGTTTGCAGGATTGCCTGTCATGAAGCTGGTGAGCGCGCTGTACGGCGGATTGAGCGTCGTACCGTTGGTCATAACACCATAGGTGTTGTTTCCGCTATCGAGCACGTAGTACATCACAGCCTGAATGTTGTGGGACTTCCGTGCCTGATAGTACTTGCTCAACGTGTTCGAGATGTAACTGGCGCGATAATCCTGTGCCTTCTCAGGACCCGTGTTCCATTCCGTGATGATGAACGGCACACCGTAGCGGGCCTTGCAGTACGTCGGCAGATCGAAGCCCGGGCCGGAACCGTCGATGCCGATGTTGAAGATGTCGCCATACACTTCGTAGTTGTGCCACGTCGTGATATCCCAGCGCACCTTCGGGTAGCCGCCCGTGCCATCCGGCTGCATGCCGTCCCACAAGGCGTCGGCTGCACCAATGTCCGCGACGCAGAAGTTGATGCCGCATTTTGCATTGGATTGAACCGACTTCACGCCGTCGATCATCCCGCGCATCACGCCACGCATGGCCGGCCAATTCCTGTTGTTGAAATCGACCGCTTTTGTACCAGCGTTGGTGAAGTCCAGGATCGTCGCGTTCTGGCGCGTCAGCTCATTACCGCACTCGTAGAGGGTCACGCCATACTGCTTGAGTGCATTGGCGACGGCCATTGCAACCTGTTGGCCACGCGAATAGGCCGCCGACTCGCTGCTGAACACATTGCCATTGGAATCGTAAACGCCCTGATTGATCAGCACGAGCAATTGGAGTCCGGCCGCCTGGAAGGCCGCAGCCAGCTTGCTGACGGCATTCAGCTGCTTCGGATCGTCGGTACAGCCTACACGGTAGCTCGTGCAACCCATGTTCCTCAGAATCGACACGAGCTGAGACGGCGTGTACGTATAGTCAAAGTGCCCATTGACACCGTAGAACATGCCCGTCGAGGCTGCGATCGCAGCAGCGTTGCGAGGGTCGTTACACGGCAACCAGCGATCGAGGTCCGTGAGAACATAGAACTGTCCACCCGTGCCGATGTGCCAGATCTTTCCGCCGTACCACAGCAGCAGCGACACGTTATACGTGTTGCCAACGGTCCCGCCATTCCGATAGATGACACCGTTGACGACCGTCCACATCGCGCCCGCCTTGTCGATGATGTACGAAGCGGAAGGAATCGTCGTACCGTCAGGCGACGTTCCGCCCAGGCGCGGATCGTTGCACGCCGTCCACGTGGACCCGTTCCACGCGTAGAACTGCCCGCCTGTGCCCTGGTGATAAATAACGGCGCCATAGATCATCAGCAGCGTCACGTTGTACGTATTGCCGGCCTTCACGCCATTCCGATAGACAGAACCTTGCGACAACGTCCATACGGCACCGGACGTGTCCGTGATCGAGCTTGCCGAGGGAATGGTTGTGCCGTTTGCCGATGCCGTGCTTGCGCGAGCCGCAACGTTCGCGACAGCCGCGCCGGAAGCGCTGCCGGCGCCATCGCCCGAACCACCGCCACAAGCAGCGAGAAGATAGCTGCCACCGAGAGCCGTTAGCTGACCAAGAAATTGACGTCGTTTATTCATGACAAATACTTCCCCTGTCGAGAAATTTCTCGAATAAAAAGTCCCAAGTGGGTGAATGCTCGAACTTCGAACGCGATGTCCGGCCCCGGCTACGCGCGACTTAATCAGTAATCCTTAAATACAGGGACAACTACTCGCGCTCTCGGTGAGTGACATTGAAAAATGATTGAACTGCCCGCTCCGAATACCTCTCGAGCGGTGACGCTAGAGCTCAAAATCGAAAACCGAACGCAGATTTGTTCAGCCTTAGAAGATCTTGACTAGCGAACTCCTACGATTCCCCGATGCGTTGCCACGGGGTACCGTCCGTCTTTGTTGCAATGCGCAAACGTTTGCCGCGCTGATGCGGAAAAATCGCCCGGCAATTTGTGCGCGCATTCCTTTTGAATCGGTGCAAATAATACCCGGATACGACTGGCATTTACATACGAATCGGAAATGAATGGAAAAATAGCACGATTCTTCCGATTGTTTGCGGTCGAAAAGGAATTCCGCCCTTTTTCACCGCGTGCGAGATACTCTTGCGCATACGTACCGGAAGATGTCTTCGCTCGAGTATTTGATTTTGTCTGGCGCAGAGGAGCTACTGGCTCGGTTGACGCCGCGCAGCCCATGGCACGCCTGTTTTCCTTGCTTTGTGAGGTGTGCGAGAGCCTGCTCGATAGCACTAAGCGGTGATGCAATTTTCACCGCGTCGAGAATATTTTTTCGGTATCGACCCTGGAAGTCGCCCAACGGGTGCCGGCAATCTCTACCTATTACGTTATGGAGAGCTCTTTTTTATCGAATTACGGAATGCGACGCTGCAATAGCGCAGCAATTACGCCTTCAGAGATGAGTAAAAAGGTACTGTCGTAATAACAGCAATACGCGCTATAGCGTGAAAATAGTACTGCCTACCGGTCGTGCGAGTGCATCTCTTACTGCTCTCACAACCTCGCCTGGACGTAGATTGCGGGAACCAACGGTCCCATTCCGCCAAGTCGAGGCGCGCGTCATCGATTGAGAAGGCGATCATGACCTGACGATGCGAACGGCACTCGCGGTAGATCTCCAGGCAGATCACCGGCATTGGCTGCGCCAAACGCGATGCGACGATGACACGTGGATTCAGATTGAGCAGTATCTGGCGATTGCGACCGTCCAGATTGCTCGTCGGGTCAGCGACGTTTGTCACGACCGTCAATCTCGGCAGCGAACGCAGATCAGCCGTCGAGGCTTGAACCGGTCATTGAACGGCGAATTGAAAAAATGCCGTGTAGAGAGTGCAAATTCTTTCTTTATCTTGCACGACGACTGCAATCGCCTTGCTACCAATCGGACTTGTTCGCGTGCAGCGCTCGCCTCACTCAGAGCGCCTTTGAAGCCACGCTCGCAATTCTGCGGAGTTCGTCGAACTGCGTGACGAGTTCGAAGCACAGAATGAACGCCAACATCGAGGAAGGCCCCGGATACCGCTCCATCCATCGCAACGATGGCCTGGCAAAACGCGTCCGGATGGGTGCCCACGTCATCAGATAAGTGATAGCAATTCCAATTGCCGCACCTGCGAGCAGATCAGTCGGATAGTGAAAGCCGAGGTAAGCGCGTGGAAGGCAGATAAAAATGGCCGTGTACAGAAACACGAGTACTCCGGTGATGCGCGAGACGATAAAAACGCCTGTCGCAACCGCCATCCATAGCATCGCGTGGTCGCTCGGAAACGAACTCCAGTTCGAGAGCATGGCGTCACGTAAAGAACCTTTCGCGAATTGCAAATGCAATTCGGTAGCGTAGACAGGGCGTACACGAAACGGCAAAAAATCGGCGAGCAGTCGTCCAGCAGCGAGCGCCAGTAAGCCGCTCACAACGGTTGCGATGACCACTTCGCGCCGCCATTCCTGTCTTTCACCGGGCTTGAACCAGATCCACCATAAGATTGGGATGAGTACGAGCCCCCTGAACGTGTACATATCAGTGAGGGCTCTCATCGCAAGGCTCGGCAGCGGGCCGAGATTCAGGTGCGCGAGATATGTCTCGATGGTTGTATCGAAGGTAATCATTGTTGTAGTACCACCGGATTCGTAGCAATAGCAAAAAGACAGGCAGAAAGTGGAAATCCCGGTGCTCATGCGCGTCGCCGATGCGCACTGCGACTGAATCTCGACCTTAGCCTGCTAAGCGCAAACCCGTCCGCTGCCGTACTTTCGCGTTAGCCATTTTTGTTCCTGAACGGCCGGTCGGGCGAGCTCTTTGTGTACAACTCCTCCATTTCGTCGTCGATGTCTGTCCGGTATCGCGCGCGCCTGAAAAGCCCGCTTCCGGCTCACGCGGTGTTGAGACCGACCATCGTAATGGCAATTGCGTGACGCAATGAAGGGCAAAGCAGACCAATCATTCAACAAATAGAGCCAAAGTGTAAGCCCATATTTCTGTCATTCGCTGTGCCGTCGGAGAATTGAAAGGGCATCGCTTCTACGTGATCTATTTGTATGAAGGATCAAAATTGCGTCGCGCCGACTACATGGATATACGACACGCAATAATCGCGAAGCAATCTACCGCATAACCGCAATGGAACCGATTCAAAGCCGCAGGGCTAGAACCGGTATTGCATGCGCGCCGACAGTGACAACATCTGAACCAGATGATTCCTTTAATTGCCGGCCCTTCAAGAAGCCCACACATGAAAAAATCCTCGCTCGCCCTCGCACTGCTCGGAGCCATATCCGTCCCGGCGCACGCGCAAAGCAGCGTCACGCTTTACGGTCTGCTCGATACGGGCCTCGTCTACACGAACAACCAGCTAGGCCATAGCAACTGGCAACTCAACAGCAGTTCGACGCAAAACACCGTGTTTGGCCTCAAGGGCTCGGAAGATCTCGGCGGTGGCTTGCACGCGCTATTCAAACTCGAACAAGGCTTCATTCTCAACAATGGTGCACAAGCTTTCACCGGCGATGGTTTCGGCTCTCAAGCATGGGTTGGGTTGCAAAGCGATCCATACGGCACGCTGACATTCGGCCGCCAGTTTGACGTGATGAACGACCTGGTTGGCCCGCTCACGGCGGAGTTCAACACCCGGGGCGGCAGCATGGCGGCTCATCCGTTCGAGAACGACAACCTCGCCGCGAATTCCGTCGTGGTCAACAACACGGTCAAGTACACGAGCCCGACCTATCGCGGCATCACGTTTGAAACGATGTACGCATTCAGCAAAAGGCCGGTGACTTTGCGAACAACCGCTCATACGGTTTCGGCCTGTCGTATTCGCAAGGGCCCGTCAATGTCGCGGCGGGCTATCTGCAACTGAACAATGCCGGCAACGGAAGCGGCGCGGTCACGTCGGGCGACACCAGCGCCAACTTCATCGCGCAACGCCAGCGCATCTGGTCGCTCGGCGGCAACTACACCTACGGACCGGCTACTGTCGGACTCGTATGGAGCCATACGCAGATCGACAACGTATCGGACGTGTTCTCGTTCGGGACGGGTTCTTACCTCGGCGCCAGCGATACGAGCGTGGGCTCTCTTGCCGGTTCGCTGCGCCTGGACAACTATGAGGTGAACGCCAAATACGCGCTCACGCCAGCATTGAGCGTATCCGGCGCTTACACGTATACGCATGGCGCGTACAACGGCTCGACACCCGGATGAAACACGGCGATGCTTCAAACCGACTATGCGGTGAGCAAGCGCACCGACTTCTATCTTGAAGGCGTTTATCAGAATGTACACGGCGCGCCAGCAGATTCAGTGCTCTCGCATGCGATGATCAACACGTTGTCGCCATCGGCGACCAACACGCAAGTCGCCGTCACGGTAGGCATGCGTCACACGTTCTGATCGCATCGACATTCCCTCACGAGCAAGGACGTATGCCCAACATCATTGGAGAACATACGCCTTGCTCGACGCGCTGGATCGCGCGCCGCTCCATACAAGCGACAAGCGGCATCATAAGCGCCGGCCACGCTGAAGCCACCGTCCCCATCTCCCCACAAGCAATTACACACGTTGCACCTGCAACGATGCACGCAGCATTAGTTGCGGTATCGCGCTCATATCGACACATTGGCAAACTAAAATGCCTTTCATTGCGAGCGATTAGTTACGCGTAGTCAGAGATCACTCTTTCCAAAGAACTGCTGTCGGGAGAACAACGCAGATGAGCACGAAGCGAATCCAGCATGCATTCTTTGGCGCAGTGATCGCCCTGATCGCCACGGTTTGTCATGCGCAGTACACCACTGACTGGCTCGCGAACACGTTCGGAACGCTGGCATCGCACGTAGGCAATGCCGCGCGCTCGATGTGGGTCGCGCCCGAAGGCGTCATCTATACGGCTTCCTTCTGGGACGAAAACGAAGGCGGCATCGCGGTCTATCAGAATGGGCAAAGTCTCGGCTCCATCGGCATCCACAACGAGCTTCAGGGCGGTGCGATTACGGGCAACGCCACCTCGATCTTCGCGGCGATGCAGTCCGGCAGCGCTTACGGCGGCGGGGCCGTCGGACGATACAACCGGGCGACGCGTCAACGCGATCTCGTCATCAACGTCAGCACGTGGAACAAGGTAAGCCGTGCCGACGCAATCACCGGCCTCGCAACGGCCGGCTCGCTGCTGTATGCGAGCGACTTTTTCGGCAACCGCGTCCGCGTCTTCACGACGGACGGCGCCTGGCAGCAGGACATCGGCGTGATGAGTCCCGGCGCACTCGCGCTGGATAGCTCGGGTAACGTCTGGGTCGCCCGTCAGAGCGCGGGCGTAATCGCCGAATTCAGTCCGGCGGGCGCGCCGCTCAATACGATCCAGATGCCTGCGACGTCGCGTCCTTCCGCGTTGTATTTCGATGCATCGTCCAATAGGCTGATGGTCGGCGACGAAGGCCCCGATATGAACATCAAGCTCTATGACGTTTCGGGCCCGCCGACGCTAGTCGGCACGTTCGGCGTTCAGGGCGGCTATCTCGACACCACATCGGGCATCAAAGGCCAGGTGGGCGACAAGCGCTTCACGCGCATTGCCGGTATCGGCAAGGACTCAACCGGCAATCTCTATGTACTCAATAACCCGTGGGGTGGCGGATGGGATCTCGGTCGCAACGGCGGCATCGACATTCACGCATATGACAGCGCCGGCAACCTGCAATGGAAACTCCAGTCCCTCAACTTCGAGGCCGTCGCTGCGCCCGACCCTGCGACGGATGGCGCCTATTTCTACAGCGGCACCAACGTCTATACGGGCACGGCGGGCGGCACTTTCGTCGCGAATACCGTCGATCCGTTCAGCTATCCGGATGACCCTCGGCTCAACGTGAATGACACGCAACGCAACGAGCACTTCGGCCAGCTCGTCAGTGTCGGCGGCAATCGGATTCTCGTTGCGTCAGGGCAGAACCCCGCGATCTTTTACTTCTTTCATTTCGATCCGGCCAAAGGCTACATCGCCACACCCGATGGATCGATTCCGGGGCCCACATTCAATACGACGCGGCCGATCACGGGAGGCTTTTGCATCGACAGCAAAGGCGACGTGTGGGCCGGTCTCGACAGAACGAACCACATCTATCACTATCCGCTGACGGGCTTCGACGGCAATGGCAAGCCCATGTGGGGCGCTGGCATCACGCTGCCTATACCGCAGAGCATCCGTCCGTTGACGCGCATCGTCTATCTCGCGGATACCGACACGATGATCCTCGCGCAGGGCATCGCCGGGAGCCCGGACTGGACTGCGATACATGCGCGAATCGAGGTGTATCACGGCTGGAGCGCAGGCAACACAACCAGGCCCGACCCGGTGATCAATCTGACGAGCGCCAACCCGAAGTCGATTACGGCAACGGGCAACTATCTATTCGTCGGATACGTGCATACCGTGCCCAATATCGACGCATTCAATCTCACGACGGGTCATCTCGATGCCACGCTGACCAACACGAGTCCAGCCACGGTGGACGTGGGCAACGACGTCGACTCGATGTATGGGCTGAGAGCCTACCTCCGGTCAACAGGCGAATACGTGATCACGAAGGACAACTACAACGGCTCTAGCATCATCGTCTATCGCTGGACGCCGTGACGCACGTGCTTTCACGCAACGGGTGCGGCCGGCGCGTCAGGCGTGTATTTGCGCAAACGCTGTGAAAGCAGATGCGAAGGCCGTTCGATCGCCCGATAAAACGCGTAACTGATGAAGAACGCCAACGATACTTCGACGAACCACGCGAACCGTGACGTGCCGTCGAATCCCGCTACTTCAAGCAACGCAAGCGCGGTCTTGTGGCAAAGATAAAGGCTATAGGACCACGCACCCAACGCGGCCAGTCGGGACCAGATGCCCGATTGCGAAGGCGTGGCCGTCTCCGCCGCGATCCAGACTGCCGCGAGAAACTGGAACATCGGCAGTGTGATGTCGGGTGTGATCAGCGGCAGCATCGCGGGCTTGAGGCTCGATCCCGATAGCAGGATCATGATGGCCGCACCCGACATGACGACTGCCGCTCTCAGCGCGATGAGATGATGCGCGAAGCAGCGAGTGCTTCGCGCAAGGCCGCGCTCGATCGTCATCGTAAGCGGCGAATAGGCGCCGCGAACGCGGAACCGCGCGGCATTGCGCCGCGTCTCCGCGATCATGCAGCCGAAAATCCATCCGGCCGCGTACAGCAGCGCGGTACCGGAAACGCCATACGTCTCGTAGACGCAGCCGTGACAAGCGGGATGCCCGAAAAGGCGCACCGATGTCACCATCACAGCCGCCGCCATCGCAGTGCCGACGATCATTTCGCCGATATAGCGAAACCGTGGCCGCAAGACCGGGTACACCGCGTAATACACCATCTCGCAGTAGAGCGACCACAGCACGGATTCCAGATATTTTTGCCCTGTCGGCAGCGGCTGAACCACGCACAACAGGATCACCAGCGGCAATCCGATGCGGATGAAGCGCGATGCGTAGTAGTTGATGGGCTTGAGCGTCACATCCCGGTGATACGCGCTATGAATGCAATAACCGGAAATCACGAAGAACACGATGACGGCGGCGGGCCCGGCAAACAGCGCCGTCGAACCTGACCATAATGCACCGCTCAGAGAGCCAAGCCGATGCGGCAGCAGTTCCTTGAAAACCGGCGGCCGAAAGTGGTACATCAGCACCCAGAAGGCCGCGAGAAATCGAATGGCGTCTATCTTCAACGACTTGCTCGTGCCCGCAGACGCAGACAGATTCAACATGCTCGCCATTTCTTTTCGCCTCTTTTCTATTTTCGGCCGCGATGATCTTAGCGCCACAGTCGACGACAAAAATCGAAAATAAATGGCGAAAATTATGCGAGTGTCATGCGATGACGAACGGCGCAAGCGTCGATGGCGATGCGCAGCGAAGGACAGCGACGCTGCCCTTCTGTCACGAGTAGCGCCTACCGCGCCAACCACGGATATCGTTCCGTATCCGCACCTTCATAATCCGGGTCGAGGTAAATAAAGCACCGTTGAATCTTGAAGTCGCGGATCTCGAACACATCGCACCAGCGCCCCGCATGCGACACGCCCACGCGCCAGTCGACGCCGCCCTTGCTCGTCCCGTAGCTCGTGCCCTCGACGACCACCCTGTCGCCCTGCTGAATCACGTTCAAATAGGCAAGATCATGTTTGAACTTCGACACGATCGAACCGAGGTCCGTGAAAAGCTTCTCGAATGACGCGCGGCCCGACGCAATGCCCCATTTCGGAAAATACACTTCCGCGTGGTCGTCGAAGAGATCGAATACGGACACGCCGCGGTCCAGCCTGCGCAAATACTCGATTGCAATGGCCTTGCGTTGTTCATCCGTCATCGTGTTGATTTCCATGCTCAGTCTCCTTTTGATGTCAGTGAAGCGTGCTCAAATACGCGATGATCTTCCGCCGACGCGCGTCATCGCCTTCAAAGTAGGTCATTGCGTTGCCCGGTGCGACGGTCTGCGTATCGGAGAGCCACGCGTCGAGTAGTTTTTCGTCCCATACCTTGCCCGACGCAGCCGCCTGCATGCCCGCCGAGTACTTGAATCCGGACTGCGCGGCCATCGGCCTGCCGACGATGCCAAAGAGGTTCGGCCCCTGTCCATTCGGCTCGCCCTTGCCGAACGTGTGACATACGGCGCAGTTGTTGATCGCGAGCTTCTTGCCCAATGCAGCAAGATCGGCCGAGTCCTGAGCGTATCCCGCTGCGCTCACGAGCGCGAACGAGATGCCGATCGCAATCGATATTGTGCTGATGCGTTTCATCTTGCCTCCCGTCATGCGCGCGAAGTGTTCTCGGCATGCGCCGCGTTCGCTGCGCGATACGCAAACGCGATGATGGGTCCGAGCGTGCCGCCACCCGCCCAATACGCGCGCGCCGACGCCGACGCGACGCAATTGCCGACGCCATACAGGCCCTTGATGGGCACCTCGCGCACGTCGAGCACCTGGCCATGCGAATTCGTTTTCGGGCCGCCCTTCGTATCGAGATTGCCCGCGACGATCAGCGCCGCGTAGTACGGCCCTTTCACGCTGAGCGGATACATCGTTTCGTTTTTCTGATCGGCCTTCTTCTGGACGGGACCATTGAACAGCTTTTCGACGATACGTTCGCCGCGATGAAAATCCGCATCCTTGCCCGCCTTCGCGAAGTCGTTGAAACGCTTGATGGTCGCGTCGAGGTTCGGCACGAAGTCGTCGCTCAGCTGCATGCCGCCGAGCGCGTTCGCATGCTTCGCAAGCCGCTCGCGAATCGCGCTTGCCAGTTCCTGCAATGTATTGCCACGCAACACGTGTCTATCGTTCGAGCCGTGCGGCACGATCAGGCTGCCGTAGTCGTCGCTTGCACAATGGTCCTGCGCCTGTTGATCCCAGATCGAAATCAGCGCGAGATTCGGATACTCGCCTTTCGAGCCGTCCCATTGCGAGAACGTCGCGCACACTTCGTTGTAAGCGAGCTTCTCGTTGACGACGCGCTTGCCATACCGGTTCACGTACAGCATCGAATCGCCCGTCGGTGTAAAGATGCCGGAGAGCGAGCCGTCTTTTGCGATCGCCTTGTCGAGCGAGATCGGCGCCATCCACGAGTAGTTCATGTTGCGCAACTGCACGTCGAATGCGCTCGAAATGCGAACGAAGTCGCCTTCGTTGGTGACGGCCGCGCATCCGCCATACACGGCGCCGTGCAGGAAATTCCTGCGCAACTCCGGATCGTGCGTAAAGCCGCCCGTCGCGAACACGACGGCTTTCTTCGCACGCGCGCGAAAGATCGTGCCTTCTTCCGTCAGCGCCTCGACGCCCGTCACCGCGCCATTTGCATCGACCAGTACTTTTTGCACGCGATAACCCGTGCGGATATCGACGCCGTCGCGCCGCGCTGCCGCGCTCATCGTACGGATTGCGACGCGGCCGCCATCGGACATGCTCGGCAAGCCGTCCTTCGGAAACAGCACGCGCCCACGCGGCGCCTTGTTTTCGGGCAGCTCGGCCCAGTAGTCCGGCACAGCCGCTTCGTGCCGGTATGGCAACGCGCCTTTCGATGCGAGCAATTCCGCAGCCGGCGACGCACTGTCATAGATCGCTTCGCACATCTCGTACTCCCAGTCGGAGAGGCCGCACTTCGGCAGCGAAGGATCATATTGCTCGGGCCGCGAAAGACGCGCGACGTAGCGCAGATAATCGTCCTTCGGATCGGCGATACCCGCGCGACGCATCGGCTCGTTATTGGGCACCCAGTACCAGAACGCCGCTTTCGCCGCCGTACCGCCGACGCTGCCCGCCTTCTCGAGAATCGCGACGCGGTTGCCGAGCCAGCGCGAAAAGAGCGCACAGGGCAAGCCGCCGCCTCCGCCGCCGCACACGACGATGTCGTATTCCGCGTCGAATTTCAGTTGGTCGGCGGCTTTGGCTGAAAGCGTCACCGCACCGAATGCGGCGGCCGCCGTGCCCGCGCCCGCCGCCTTGATGAAATTGCGCCGCGACGTGGCGGGCATCTGAATCTCGTCACTCATGGTTGTCTCCGGGGTCATTGCTTTCGATCGGTGAACATGGGCATCGCTTACCAGTAGTGCCACGCCTGCACGAGGACGGCATTGGTCATCGTCGTGTTGCGGCCCGATACCGAGTGCTGGTACTGAATGGAAAGCTGGTCGTACATCTTCTGGTGCACGAATGGCAGGCTGTTCGGCTTGAACTGGAACAGCACGCCCGCGCCGACCGTCGTTTCGCGGTTCGCGCTGTTCCCCACGGGGATACCCAACGTCTGGTTAAAGGTGCCGCCGCTTGTCTGGTGATCGAGCGCGAAAAAAGGAATGGCGAAAGGATTGTCGGGCGGAGAAATGCTGTAGCCGATGCGCAGGTTCAGATGAAACGTGTCGCCGGAGCTGAGATCGTCATGACCCGATTGCAGCGTCCGTCCGCGCAGAATGCCGCCGACGAGAAGATCCACGTTCACATGGCCATACCAGTCGTCGTAGAAGACGGAAGGCCAGAACGACCAGGTGTTGGTCGATACGCTGTTTTGTCCGATGGGCACCTGCACGTAGGCCTGAAAACCGAGCGTCGTCGCGGGCGCCGGGTTGTACCAGACGAGTCCGCCGATCAGCGGATCGCCGATCCCGCTTGCGGCGAATTGCGAGCCCTGTGTGCGGATTGCGGGCAACGTGATGCTCGCGTTGAACCCCACATGCGGCAACGACGGCAGCTTCCAGTAGTGGATGAACGTCGACAGTCCGACAAAGGTATTCGTGTCGGGGCCGTTTATCTGATTGCCGTGCGAATCGAACGCGCGGCTGTCGTGGTTCCACCAGATGTTTTCGCCGAACGAATCGTAAGTGCCCTCGAAGTCCGAGCTGAATTGCCACGTCTGCGGCCGGTCGGTTGCGAACGGTATGCCTGAAGCGTAGGCGGCATCGGCAAGCGGCAGCGTGCCCGTCATGCCGAGCAGCGCGACCAGCGTCCTGCCGCGCCGCCGCGCGCTGTGCCGCCAATGCCGAATGCGCTTGCGCGCCAATGGTGCTCTCATCGTCGTCTCCGTTTTGGTGTCGTGTGCCGCGAGGCATGGAGTGCACCGTACGTCGACGTAATCAGCGGGTCTTTCAGGTTTCGCGCTTTACAGATTCCGGTCCAAAGTGCGCTATCAGGGTCGCTACCAGGATGAAAATCGCGGACGCGGCGTTCGCGAATGGCGAACCATGGGAACACGTCCGCGTCGATGCACTCTTCTATACTGGAGTGAATGCAGAAATACGAACGTCGAGCCGCAAGCGTGCGTCAGTGCGTCATCGACGGAAACGGAGACGAACATGACCGCATTGACCCAGCGACCGGCTGGCCGAACTATCGATGCATTCGCCGCCGTGCCCGGCGCACGTGGGCTCGAGTACTGCATTTCGGGTGCACAGCCGTATACGTTCGACGTGCACAACACGTCGGATACCGTCTGTCTGCTGCTCGGCACGATCGTTTCGAATACGCGTTACGACGACGGCCCAGCCCTTCCGCTCACGTTCCGCGCGGAGACAGCGGCATTTCATCCGCGCGGCGGAAGAATGCATATCGACGCGCAGCAGGTCCGCCTCGGCTTCGTTGCGTTTCG
The DNA here is from genome assembly GCF_900108945.1 of Paraburkholderia diazotrophica. Lineage (GTDB taxonomy): Bacteria > Pseudomonadota > Gammaproteobacteria > Burkholderiales > Burkholderiaceae > Paraburkholderia > Paraburkholderia diazotrophica. The sequence continues at coordinate 92,527 of NZ_FNYE01000019.1, forward strand.
TTATTCCGACGAGTTCAAGCGCGGGATGAACGATGCGCATGCGGATGCATCGAGAAGCACCGTCAATCGCGACAATCTCGGTGCTGATGCGATCCGCCATCTGGTGCGCTATGCACGGATCAAGACGGCATCGAATGCTGCGTTGCCCGTCGATTCGTGGGAAATCCAGTGTCTCGCAACGCTCGCGTGGATCGAAACGACGCGGCAACTGCAATCGGCTAAAGATCTTCACCCGTCGGCACTGTCGAGCGTCGAATTCGATCGCCTCGAACAGTATGTCGATGAGAACCTTGACTGCACATTGAGCTGCACGCAAATCGCCGCAACGCTCGATCTTCCCGTGCGGGTCGTCTCCGATGGCGTCAAAGCGCGAACGGGCCATTCACTGTATCGCTTCGTGGTCGAAAAGCGCCTGAATGCAGCCGCACGCATGCTGCGCGTGACGGACACGCCGCTTTGCGATGTGGCCGCCGCCTGTGGCTTTTCTTCGCAGCAGCACATGACGGCGCTTTTTTCCGAGCGCATGGGTACGACGCCGTCGCGCTACAGAAAGCATGGCGCATGAGGCCGCGCAGAACCTTTGTGGTTTCCCCATGCTCAACGATGCGCGCGATCATATCCCGCCAGGCGCGTTCATCATTGCGTGAATGTGCTAGCCTGAGCGTCCACCATCCGACGTGATCTGGCGAGGCACAAAATGGAACTGCGGCATCTGAGAATATTTTGTGCGGTCGCGGAGCACGGCAGCTTCACGGCGGCGGCTGAAAAAATCCACAACGTGCAGTCGAATGTGACGATGCGCATCAAAGAGCTGGAAGCGGAATTGAACCAGCAGCTATTCATTCGACAGAAGAATGGCGTAGTGCTCACGTCGGCAGGGCAAATCTTCCTGGGCTACGCGCAGCGTATTCTTCAACTGACGGATGAGAGCCGCAATGCGTTGCTCGACAACGCATCGCCGCGAGGTCTATTGCGGCTCGGATCGATGGAAACGACAGCCGCGATCCGTTTGCCGAAAATCCTCGCCAAGTACCACCAGCAGTATCCGCAAGTTCAGCTATCGCTGATGACGGGCACGACAACTGAGTTGATCAAGGCCGTCGAATCTCATCGGCTGGATGGCGCTTTTGTTGGAGGCTTTCATCAGACTTCGTCGCTGTACCAGGAAGAAGTCTTTCATGAAGAACTGGTCCTCGTGAGCAGCAACGAATTCGACTCGCTGTCCGCTCTCACGAGCGAGATCTCGCGTCAGACTATCCTCGTCTTCAGGACGGGCTGTTTCTATCGTTCAACGCTCGAACACTGGTTCTATCAGGCGGGCATCATTCCCGGCCACATCATGGAACTGGGCACGCTGGACGGGATCATGTCGTGCGTCGCTGCCGGCATGGGCATCACGTTGCTGCCGCGATCGGTCGTGGCGAGCCACGGCGCGCGGCATTCCGTGCACTGTCATGAACTGCCGCGGGAATTTTCGAACGTCAAGACCATGTTCATCCGCAACAAGGACGCACTCGTCACGCCGGCGCTGACGGCGATGATCGAACTCGCGCATCAGCAGATTGCCGTGGATGGCAGCGCTCAGGAACCTGTCAGTGAAAATATCCTGACGACCGGGCTGGAACGTATCGACGCCGCGGAATCGAGCGCGAGCGTTCATTGATTTGCTCGATGCTTCCAGAAGATATCGTCGTGCAAACGGATGCTGTAAAAGAGACGACGCGCCGTGAACCGATGATTTCGCTTCGCGACACGCCGTCACTTTCGCTTTCATGCACGGTCAGGCGTAGCGCAAATGCACTTCCTTGAATGGTTCGCTTGAGCCTGCCTGAATACGTTCGCGGCTATTGCTCAAACCTTGGGCCAGTTCCGCCACGCGCTCGGCCGCCGACATGACACAGTCGATTTTTCCCACGCCCTGGCCCGCATAGAGCGACAGCTTTTGCGCCATCTTCGGCTTGTCGATCGCACGCGCGCCGCCGCCGATAAAGCGCAACAGGTTCCACTTGTCGCGATTCGGGATCACGCGATGCGGCGTGCCGTATTTCCATCCGAACGAGTAACCCGTTCGATACTCGGTGTCGTCGACGGTCGCTTCCACGATCTTCTGCTTATAAAGCGGATGCGCATTCGATTCTTCACACGCGACAAATGCGGTACCCACGAGCACGCCGCCCGCGCCCATTTCCATCACGGTTCGAACGTCATCGCGATTCGTAATGCCGCCCGCAGCCAGCACGGGCCGTCCTTCTGAAACATCGATAAGCGCAGGCAACAGCGAAAGCAGCCCAATGGTGCCGCGATTCAAATGGCCGCCGCTCTCGCTGCCCTGGGCCGTGATGATATCGGCACCATGCGCAATTGCCTGTCGCGCAAGCTCGGCGGAGCCCACCTGAACCATCACGATCATTCCCGCGTCTTTTGCGCGCTTGATCATATCCGGGTAGTTCTCCGCATAGAACAGCGACAACATGCGAGGCTTTTCCTCAAGCACGATCTGAAACTGCGCTTCGAATACTTCCGGGCCGCCAAACGACGGCACGAGATTCACGCCGAACGGCTTGTCGGTCAGACTCTTCGTTTCCCTCAGCCACTTGCGCAATGCGAGCGGTGGCAAGCGCAATCCGCCTATCGTGCCCATTCCGCCCGCGTTCGCGACGGCGGCGACGAGCTTCGGACCGGAAATGGCGGCCATGCCGGCGAGGAAGATCGGATATTCGACTCCGCAAAGCGCCGTGACAGCATTGCCGCCGAATTCATAACTGGTTGTGCTCATGGTGTTTAAAGCTCCACACGTTTTCCAAGCATCCGTTTCAAGGCGTCGTTTTTCAGCACGAAATGGTTCTTGCACGCACCGTAGATATGCAGCGCCAACCCGATCACAAACGGCGTGGCGCCGATCTTGAAGAGCGTGTCGAAGATTCGCGCCGCCTGATGATCCGGCAATATCGGCTCAGGAATGAACAACCCTCCGGGCAATTCGATCGGCAGACCAGCCGCCGACTTCGATAGCCACGCCGCGATCGGCAGCAGCGCCATCGCAAGCGCGAGTGCCGTCGCCACCGACCGGCTGACGATCACTTCGACGGGATTCGGCGTGCCCACGGGCAACGGGTGATAAGACGTAATGCGCGCCCAAAACCGGTAGACCGATACAGGGAACAAGATTGCGCCAAGCAGGTTCAACACTTTCGTGAGTTCGCTGTTCGGCGAAACAGAAAGTGCGATTTCGATCGCGATGATAGCCAGCACGAGCGCGGCCACCACCCAATGAAGCACGATGGTAATCGGCGAAAAGCGCAAGCCGTTATCGCGCATCTGAAACCTGGACTTCACGCGCTCGCCGTCGTCCGAACGGGATTCCGACACGTATGAGGTTTGCAGCTTCGACATTTCCCACTCCAATCAATAGCTAGTGACTGACCGCACCCGAAGAGCCAATGCCTGTTTGAGCGCGAACGAACTGATCGTCGAACTTCTCACGCTCTACCGATGCTCGCGCGCCCTGATCGGTCAGCGAGCCGATCCACGTGAAGAAGAACGCGATCGTCATCGAAACGATGGCAGGGTAGTCGTATGGAAAGATCGCCGTCGCGTGCCCGAGTACTTTCACCCACACAGCGGGCGAAAGCACGACGAGGCTCACTGCGCTTACGAGGCCAGCGATGCCGCCCATCAGCGCACCGCGCGTCGTCAGGCCTTTCCAGTAGATCGCCAGAGTCAGAATCGGAAAGTTGACGGATGCCGCGACACTGAACGTGAGCGCCACCAGAAACGCGACGTTCTGATCCTTGAAAATAATGCCAAGAAGAATGGCGACGCCCGCGATGGCGATCGACGCGATTCTCGACACGCGTTTTTCCCGCGCGGCATCGGCGTTGTTTCGCTTGATCACCATCGCGTAGAGGTCGTGCGAGATCGCGGAGGTTCCCGCCATCGTGAGCCCCGCTACGACAGCCAGAATGGTTGCAAATGCGACGGCCGACAGAAAGCCGAGTACGAAATCGCCGCCCAGGGCCTTGGCCAGATGCATCACCGGCATATTGCCGCCGCCGATCAGTTTGCCGCCGAGTACGCCGTGCTCATAGAAGGCGGGATTGCGTCCGACGATCACAATCGCGGCAGTACCAAGCACGGTGACGACGAGAAAGAAATATCCGATGAACCCCGTCGCGACGAACACGGACTTGCGTGCTTCCTTTGCATCGGGCACGGTAAAGAAGCGCATCAGGATGTGAGGCAACCCCGACGTGCCGAATACCAGCCCCACCGACAGCGAAAGCATCTCGAATGGATCGGCCACGAGTTTGCTCGGCAGCATGATGCCGCTTCCGCTCTTGTGTGCGGCAATAGCCTGTTCGAACATGTTGTCGATCGAAAAGCCGAAATGGCTCAACGACAATATCGCCAGCAGGCTTGCGCCGAACAGCATCAGCACGGCCTTGATGATTTGCACCCACGTCGTCGCGACCATTCCGCCGAACGTCACGTACACGGCCATCAGAATGCCGACCACCACGACGGCGTAGTTGTACTGAAGCCCGAATAGAAGCTGAATGAGCTGCCCTGCGCCCACCATCTGCACGACCAGATAGAAGCAGACGACCGTCAACGAACCGAACGCCATCAGTGTCCGTATTCTCTGTTGGTCCAGCCTGAACGACGCGATATCGGCGATGGTGACCTGGCCCAGGTTTCTGATGCGTTCGGCAAAGAGAAACATCAACAGCGGCCACGCGACAAAGAAGCTCACCGCGTAAAGCATGCCGTCGTAGCCGTTGAAGAAGATCATGCTCGTGAGCCCGAGCAAAGCTGCCGCCGACATGTAATCGCCCGCGAGCGCGAGACCGTTCTGGAACCCGGTAATGCCGCCGCCCGCGTTGTAGAAGTCCTTCATCGACTTCGTCTTCGACGCGGACCAGTACGTGATGCCCAGCGTCGCGATCACGAACACGACGAACATCGCGATTGCAGTGATATTGAGCGGCTGCTTCTGAACTTTCTCCAACGCTTCAGGCGTGGCCATCGCCGCTTGTGCAACGAAAGCGGCGACCACAGCGACTGCCATTCTGATCGGCGGCTTCATTGAGCGCCTCCCGCGAGAATGCGAGCGGTCAACTGGTCGAACTCTCCGTTTGCGCGCCGAATGTAGATGCCCGTCAAAACCCACGTCCCGAGGATCAACATCGCGCCGACAGGCCAGCCGATCGTAATCGCACTTCCTGGATAAAGCCGCGTGGCAAGCACTTGCGGCGAGAAGCCCGCGATGAACACAAAAGCGTAGTACGGCAGCAAGGTGCCTAACGTAAGCCATGCTACGAGCCTGCGTCGTCGGGCGACGAGTCGTTCGAATGCCGGCGACCGCCGGACGTCGTCATGCGCAGTGGAATCGACCACGATGTCTCCTGTAGTTCGTTACGGGTTAGGCGCATTGCGCTGCGCTCTTCCTCTTTTGCTCAACGATAGGAGCGCGAGTCGATCAAGTAAAATGATGTTTGATGATGCGTGCCATCACCGCGAGTGAAATGCCGCTTCGCCCGCTTCATTCAATGAGTAGCGGAATTCCGCACCAGTGAATTCCAGAAGGTGTACAGATCGCGCATTGCATCGGCCCGGCCTCGCGCTGGAACGAGGCTTGGCGTCCGGACCGTTATGACGCGACGTCAATAATCGCCCCACTGATACACCGTTTGGCGCCGCCCTATTCGCGTCGTCTGCGCGCACGCGCCGCCCGTCGGCTACTGACGTGCTCGCGCAAGGCATCCGCATTTGTTCCCACGCGTCAAAACTGTTTGTCCACTGCGGGTGTACGCAAGCGGATCGAGGAAGCCTAGATTGACGACCTAACGGCGCTGTCGATTCCCGACGGCAAATGCCACCAACGTCTTGAGGTCAATCATGAGCAACTCGCAAAAGGTCGTTATCGTCACTGGCGCATCGCAAGGTATCGGCGCAGAACTCGTCAAAGCCTTCCGCGAGCGCGACTATCGCGTCGTCGCAATCGCGCGTTCGATCAAACCGTCCGACGATCCGAACATCGTGACAGTCGCTGGCGACATCGGCGATCGCGAAGTCGCAAGGCGTGCCGTCTCCGAAGCCGTCGAACGCTTCGGCCGCGTCGATACGCTGATCAACAACGCGGGCATCTTCATCGCGAAGCCGTTCACGCAATATACGGCTGAAGACTATGCCGCCGTGCTGAACGTCAACGTGAACGGCTTCTTCCATATCACCCAGCTTGCAATCGCCGAGATGGAGAAGAACAAAAGCGGCCATGTGTTGCAGATCACGACGAGTCTCGTCGATCATGCAGTTTCCGGCGTGCCTTCGGTGCTCGCATCGCTGACGAAGGGCGGCCTCAATGCAGCCACGAAGTCGCTTGCAATCGAATACGCGAAGACGGGTATTCGCGCGAACGCTGTGTCGCCCGGCATCATCAAGTCGCCGATGCACGCGCCGGAAACGCACGAAGCACTCGGCGCGCTGCATCCCATCGGCCATATGGGTGAAATGAGCGACATCGTCGACGCTGTCGTGTACCTCGATTCCGCGCCATTCGTCACGGGCGAGATCCTGCACGTCGACGGCGGCCAGAGCGCAGGCCACTGAGCGTAACGGCGAGGCATCGGCCACGATGCCTCATCCGCCTAACATCACGGAGATTGTCATGCCTATCGTGACCATTCAGGTTACTCGCGAAGGAAACAAGCCCGGCACGAACGCGGTGACGCCGGAAGAGAAGGCGCAACTGATCAAGGGAGCCAGCGAGTTGCTGCTCAACGTGCTCAACAAACCGCTCGAAGCGACATTCGTCGTCATTCAGGAAGTCGAGACGGAGAACTGGGGATGGGGCGGGCTGCCCGTCGACGAATATCGTCGGCAGAAAGCGAAGAAGCCGGGCTGAGCGCCGGCAGAAAATTGAAGCATTCAGTTGCGGGCCATTGCGCGAAGTAGCTTAGAGGTTCTTCGCGCAATGCGGCCCGCGATTTTCGTTCATGGTTCTCTACGCGCGCGGCTGCGGCGCAAGTCGAGCATGCCGCTGATCGATTCCTCGCGACGCCCCGGGACGAGGCCGATAGGCGAACCCGCTCGCACCGATCCCGTTTGCACGACGCTCAGATAGACGCCCGCAAATCCGCTCTGATACATGTGCTTTACTGCGCGCCTGTAGCCCATCACCGCGTTCAGTTTGAAACAGGGGCTACGTGGCGCTTCGACACGTAACCTGACTTCGTCGATGACGAGCACGTCGCCAATCCACAGGTCTGTTTCGAGCACGCCCTGAGTCGTCAGGTTCTCGCCCAGCGCGCCGAATCCGAGCGGTCTGTCGGCATGCGCGACACCCGCTTCGATGCGCCGTTCGCGCCACCATGCATAGTGCTCGACCGGATACAGGTAGACAGCCTTGTCGAGCCCGCCGTGAACGCTGAGGTCCGCCTGCTCGTCGCCGACGAAGCCCACCTTCTTCACTTCGGCGATCGCGCCTTCGCTCGCGCTGCTAATCGAGCGCTTGCGTATTGCCGACTCGACTTGCAGCCCTTCCGAAGACAGCCCGACGTCGAGAGGCTCGATCGCACCGACATTGATCGACAACACCGTAGCGCCGATGTCGCGCACGTTCTCGCCGTTGTGTGCAACGGTAGTCTGGTCTCCCATCTCGCGCCGATCCATTCCTTCAGGACGTGAACGGCTGCAAACGCCGGATGGCCTCGACCAGTTCCGTCTCCAGCTGAGCGACCAGCTCAGCGGCGGGCAGCGAGCGGGCGAGCGCGGCTGCCTGGCCGCCCCACTGCGCGCCATAACCGAACTCGCCCTTTGCTTTCGCGGCCGCATGCAGCGCCTTGCCGGCGTCGTAGGTGATCGGATAAGACGGCGTCTCAGGACGATCCGCCGAGCGGCCGAGTTGAGTGAACCTGTTGACCATGCTGCGCGCCAGCCGCCCCGAAATCGCCGACGTCAAAACCGTGTGGTACGCCGGGTCGCCGAGAATGGCGCGGCGGTAGCCTTCGTCGATCGACGTCTCCGGGCACGGTACGAATGCCGTTCCGAGTTGCGCGGCCTGTGCGCCGAGCGCGAGCGCCGCCGCGATGCCCGCGCCGTCCATGATCCCGCCCGCCGCAATCACGGGCAAATCGATTTTCTGCACAAAGAGGCGCGTGAGCGCGAACGTGCCCAGGCCTTCGTCAAAGGCTTGCGTATCGAACACGCCGCGATGGCCACCCGCTTCGACACCTTGCGCAACGATGGCATCGACATCCGCATCGGCGACGGCGGCCGCCTCGTCCAGATTCGTCGCCGACGCCAGGAGCCTGATGCCCGCGTCCTTCAGCGCCTTGATGATCTCTTTCGAAGGCAAGCCGAAATGAAAGCTGACGACAGCCGGCTTTTCCGCCAGAAACACGTCGAGCATCGCCTGATCCTCGACGAAGCTCGTATAGATCTCGCTGAGCTTTTCAGGCGCGCTCGCGCCGTACTTCTCGAAGTGCGGCGCAAGCCAGTTCAGCCATTCCCTTTCGACTTTCGCATTGGCGGTTGCGGGTTCATGGCAGAAGACGTTGATGTTGAAAGGCGCGTTGGTCAAAGCGCGCGTGTCGCGGATTGCCTTACGCGCGGCTTCGGCATTCATCGCGCCCACACCGAGCGATCCGAGGCCGCCCGTATTCGAAACGGCCGCGGCGAGCGCAGGCGTGCTGGTGCCCGCCATGGGCGCCTGGATGATCGGCTTGCTGATACCAAGCAGCTTGAGAAGCGGCTTGTCTTCGAAACGATTGCTCATCTGATGACCTCATCGCGTGAGTTGGAGACCATGCCGCCCGCGATCTGTACGCCAAAGCGGCTAGTCGAAGGTCCGTGCTTTCGGCTGCAAATGCTCCTGCAAGCATAGCCTCTTTACATGCGATGATCGGTTATCGGGTAAAGACCGGTCAACCGGTTGCCAGTCAAGACACTGTTGAGCGGCGGGAACAGATCGGACAGCTCGCGTATCGTTGCGGCAGCAATCGCAAGTTGTATTGCGAGCCCTGACAGACACGCGCTCGCGCTGCTATCCGGCTTATGCCGCAAGACCTGCTATCCTCTGCGAACCCGCCGTCAACCATCCCGCTGCACCGCGCCGTGCCTTTGCGTCAGGCAAAACGAGCAGCGCATCCGGCACATCATGGAAAGGCCATGCAGCGTCAATTCGAAGACGTTCTTCTAGGCAGCATCGAACTGTTCTGCCTCGCAGCCGAGCTGGAGAGCTTCACGGTCGCCGCGACGGCCGCGAGCGTGACGCCTGCTGCCGTGAGCCGGTCCGTCGCGCGCCTGGAGTCGCGTCTCGGCGTGCGGCTCTTCGTGCGCACGACGAGACAGATCAGGCTCACGGATGCCGGGCGCCGTTACTTCGAGCAATGTCGTCTGGCGCTCAACCAGCTTGCGGACGCCGAGCGCGAAGTGACGGGACAGCAGAGCACGCCCACAGGCGTCTTGCGCATCAGCATGCCGACGCCGTATAGCCACTATCGCGTGTTGCCGTTGCTGGCCGAATTCCGCGCGCGCTATCCCGGCGTGACCGTCGAGGCACATCTGAGCAACCGCAATATCGACTTCGCCGACGAAAGCTTCGATCTCGCCATACGAGGCCGCGCGCCCGACGACTCCGGACTGATCGCGCGCAAGCTCGAAGATGCCGAGCTTGTCGTCGTGGCATCGCCCGCCTATCTGAAATCGGCCGGCAAGCTGGAAACACCCGACGATCTGATCAACCACGAGTGCATTCAGTTTGCGTTGCCGAGCACGGGACGCAATCTGCCGTGGCTCTTCACGCGAGAAGGCGAAGAACTGGAGATGATGACGCGCGGCGGATACAGCACGTCCGGCGACGTGCTGGCGGGCGTCACGCTCGCGCGCCACGGAGCGGGCCTGTTCCAGACCTATCGTTTCGTCGCGGATCGCGATCTCGAGGATGGAGCGCTGTGCGAAGTGCTCACGCCGTATGGCGGCCGCACGCGGCCGTTCGTTTTGCTGTATCCGCATGCGCGGCATCTGTCGTCGCGCGTGCGCTGCTTCGTGGACTTCCTGATGGAAAAGCTCAGATCACAATAAGCCCATGCTGCCGAATGTCGATTCGATTGCCGCGCGTCTGCGGCTCAAGCAACTGCGTCTTCTGATCGCGCTCGACGAGCACGGCTCGCTGCATCGGGCCGCCGACGAAATGGCGTTGACCCAGCCCGGCGCAACCAAGGCGCTGCGCGAAATCGAGGCGACGTTCGGAGCGACCCTTTTCACGCGCTCGCCACATGGCATTCAGCCGAACGAACTCGGGCGCTGCGTGATCCGCTACGCGCGGCTGATCCACATGGACGTCGCGCATCTGCGCGAAGAGATGGAGGGCATTCTGCAAGGCTCGGGCGGAAGGCTCGCCGTCGGCGCGATCACGGGTGCGATATCGGGCGTGCTGGTCGATGCGTTGACGCGTCTGCGGCAAAGACAGCCCACGTTGACGGTCGAAGTCGTCGAAGACACGAGCGCGCGGCTCCTCGCGCTGCTCGACCAAGGCCGGCTCGATCTGGCCATCTGCCGCAAGACCGTCGCGCGGCAGCCCGATCACTACGACTATCGGGAACTGAGCGACGAGCCGGCTGCGATCGTCGCGAGCCTCGCGCATCCGTTGGCGGACGCGCAACACGTGAAGCTCGCCGATCTCGCGTCTTCCCGCTGGATCGTCTATCCGAGCATGATGCCGCTGCGCGGGCTGTTCGAACGCGAGTTCAAGGAAGCCGGACTCCCCGTGCCGCCTCACACGATCGAAACCGCGTCGACGGTGACGACAGTGCTGATGCTGCAGCGCGACCCGGCATTCGTTTCGCTGATGCCGCGCGATATGGCCGCGATGCTGTCGGATCATGGCCTTGCACGGACGCTTGCCATCGAAGTGCAATCCCGTACCGAACCGTACGGCATCGTGACGCGGCGCGGCTCCGTGTTATCGCCTGCCGCGCGCTTGATGATCGACGAACTCGGATAACGGGCACACGCGCTAACGGGCGCCTAATACATCACGCTGTGCCATTCATCGCAACGGCGCGGCGCAAAATGCCGCCGGCGCGCATTCACGCGCCTTCTAACCCGCCTTTGAATGCCCAGCCGAATGCGTCCATCTCGGACTTGTGCAAGGTCGCCAGCCGGAGCAAAAGGCGTTCTCCCCTGGACGTCAGATGCACCTCCACCTGGCGGCGGTCGCTGCGGCTCGTCTTGCGCGCGACGAGCCCCGCCGACTCGCAGCGCGACACGAGCGCCACCGTGCCATGAGGCGCGGCCTGCAGACGCTCGGCAAGCTCGCCGACCGTCGCCCAGTCGCGTCCTTCGATGCCCTGCACATGCAGCATCAGCTGATACTGCAACGGCGTGATGCCGGCCGTATGCGTCACCTCCTCGGAAAAACGCAGAAAGCGCCGCAACTGGTAGCGGAACGCGGACATCGCCTCCAGATCCTGCTTGGTCGGGGCTTCGACCGCAGCGGCGGGACTTGCTGCCATGGGAGACTCCATCGATGTCGGGTGCTGGTTGAAATTATGTCACTGCGTGACTAATATCGATTCATAGCGGCCGATTGGCGCATCCTGCGCAAGACGCGCCGACGAATCACTGTGCGCATTTCCGGTAGCAGATGAAATCTTACGTCGTTCTGCTCGCAGCGTGGATGGCAGCGTTTGCCGCAGCCGGAGTTCGTTCGGCTGGCGCGGACTCGCAGGCTATCGTGCTCGCCAATCTGCCGTCGAGTTCCGGTCTCGACCCGGCGCTGTTGCAGCCGCAGCCCCCGCCCGAGCGGCATCGCGCGTCGACGCCGTCGCCCGCCATCATTCACGGTCCGTCCTACCTGTCCGCGTTGCGCGACTACGATCTGCTCGCGCCGAGGCACAGGCTGTCGTATAGCCCGTCGGCGGGATTCAAGCTGAACGATCGAGGCGATTGAGCCCGCGCGCTTCAATGCACGACGGGCGTATGGCCCTCGTATTTCTGCAGCGATACGCCCACCACATGCTCGTGCCATATTCCGCACTTCGCGACGACAGGAATCCACGACTGCTTGCTGCGCACGCGGGCAAACGCGCGCATCGTCACCGTCGACTCGACGGGTTGAGCGCCATTGTTGCCGGAAAAAATGCCGCTGCCGCCTTCGACCTTGGCTTTCAGCACACGGCGATCGGGCGCGAGAAACATGTCATAGCGTGACGTAGTGCGAATCCAGCGGTCGAGTTCGGCGATACAGTTGATGACGGCGGGACGCACGTGGAGACGCGTGAGGTACGCGTAGTCGTCGGGCACGTCGGCCTGGGACGGGGACTGCGAAAAGGCGGTCGAGCAGAACCAGATGAGGCACAAGATGCCAGATAGAGCGGTGATGCTTTTCATTGTCGTGTGGCGCCTCGAAATTCAATGCGACGCACATGCGTCGCGAAACGTTCAAGGCGCGAAAGTATACTCGCTCTGCCTGGCTCTTATCGCCGCGCGCGTTTCACAAGCTTTCTACGCGCTTCAACTGCACTGACGGATCGAAAATTGAACCTCTTTCATCTCGCTGTCGCCGCGATCGTGTGCGTCGCGCTCGTCGCATGCTCGCGCAGGGACAGTCTCTTTTCACTGGCGCCGAACTACTCGGCGCAAACAGTGCAGACGGTATCGGATGTGGCGGAATGCATCGCCGGTCGCTGGCAATCGAGCGTGCGGCATCTGAGCGAGGTGCGCGCGAACGGCGCGGTCAGCATCGAGGCGCAGTCGCTGTTTCGTGGAATTGCGATCGGCGTTCGGCTCAGGCCGCACGCGAACGATACGCTCGTCGAGTATTTTCAGCGCCGCGTCGCCGATCCGATCTATCGGTCGATGGTCAGGGAGTGCACGCGAACGCTGGTGTCAGCGGAGCACTGATCGCCGCTCAGAATTCCACGAGCGCGAAGTCTTGTTTGCCGACATCGCAGAGCGGGCAGCGCCAGCTTTCCGGCACGTCGGCCCAGCGCGTGCCGGGCGCGATGCCTTCTTCAGGCAAGCCGGCGGCCTCGTCGTAGATCCATCCGCATATCACGCATACCCACTGCTTGAATTCGTCCTCGGATGACGGCGTTTGCGTCGCAGCCGCGTCGTTCGATCCGAGCGATTCCGACGCAGCCGCGTTGTTGTCGTGATCGAGCGATACGACGAGCGGTGTCGGCCGATCAGCGGCTGGCGTATCGAGATAGCGTTGCAGCGCCTGATGCAGGGCCGCCGCTTCCTTCAGGTTCAGGTCGATCCAGAAAGGATCGCCGGCGCCATCGTTGAGCCGGTCGGGCGAGAACTGGATTTCTACAGCAGTGGCTTTCTTGTACATGCGAAGTGAACGACAGGCGAACGGCGGGTCTTGCCAACCGCCGTCTAGTAGAAGTGACGCAGCAGCGCGCTGCACAGCACGGCCGAGATGCCTACGAGCGAGAGCAATTGGAGCAGAGTCAGCGAACGGCGGCTATTGGCGGGATTGGGTGTCGACATGAGATTGAACGAATGATTGAGGGGCAGATCTGGAACTGCGTTTTCGATGAAAACGCGAGCCCGGATTGTAAACGCTCATTCGTTCGATCGAATCCTGGCTGGATTCTTTTCCCCGTCGAGTTGCGTTGGTCGGGGTACGGCATGCGTGACGCTTGACTGATGTGAGAGACGCCTGATTATCGCTTACACGCCGGACCGACATTCCTTCCTCATGGTTAATAGATTCTTTCGGCCAGCGAGTTGTGGGCGTGTGTGGCTATGCTGCGGAGACTGATGGAATCAGCCATCAACATGCAAGAACGCCTTCGCGAAACAGAAATCTCGTTGCGGCAAGCGCGATCGGGATCGGGATCGAGTTGCCGCAAACAGAAACCACCGCGAAAACTCTACTGGCCCGAAGTCCCCGACGCCTGGCCATGCTCCGCCTGCCGCGCAGCGTCTTTCGGATCGCCCGATGTATTCCGCACGCGATCTTCGGCGCGATAGTAGTCGGCATTCTGGTCGATCCTGGCGTAAGAGGCCACGGGCGCAGTCAGCCCAGCGAAACCAGCAAGTGCAAGAGCAAACGCAAGGGTCTTCATTTTTCAACTCCTTGTCCGTTCGTTGCAGCTTCAATCGATTGACGCGAGCCCGCAAGCTCACGCAGGCCCGGCAAAGTCGTTTGCTAACGTCGAAACCCTGTTCGACACACGTCAGCTCGACATAACGAACGCAATTCGCGAGCCTCGTAAAAGGATAGTCGCTGGATCGCGGGGGTGTTAGTTCTCGCGAAGCGGGACGTGCGCCAGACCACGCATGCGCATGTACGGCGCGCACATGATTCATCACTTCGAGCCGCCTTTGCCGGACGGCATCAGCACTTGCGTGAGTCCGTCCACATCCTTGACGATCAGGTTCATCACAAGCTCGACACCCGGCGCGAATGCAGGATGATGGCCGCCTGCATGTTCAGCCCGTCAACGTGCGCGCGAAACGGCGCGTCTCGGGCGCGGTCATCCGTCTTTTGATCCAGCTTTGCAGTTGAACAGTCATCGGGGGTTTCCGTCTAAACGCTTGGTTGATGCGCCGGCTTTCGTGCGCTTTCTTTAGCGAATACGCGGACATCCGTCGCCGGGGAACATACCTTGCTTGCGCGACTCCTTTCTCTTCGAACGGTCTTCACTACCAGGAGCGCCCCTTCCGATGCCGCAACCCCAAGCCCGCCGCATGCCTTCCACAGCCTTCGACGCCGCCCGCACCGTTTGTATCGCCGTGTGCGCCGGCGCGGTGCTCGCGTTCGGCGCGCAACCCGCCGACGCGCAGGGCTTACCCGCAAGCGCATCGGCGGGCGCATCGTCTGCAGCGTCGGTATCGAACCGGGGCACCCAGAACGCATCGCCCGTCGTGCCCGTTCCGCCTTCGGATTTGTACGGCGACCTGTACCGCGATGTCGAACTCGCGCATCTCTATCCGGACAGCAAGACATTCGCCGATATGGTGCCCAACGTGCCGCCGAACGAGATCGTCGCGGATTATGCCGGTCAGAAACCAGACGCGCATTTCGATCTCAAGTACTTCGTCGACGAGCGCTTCACGCTGCCCGCGCGCGAAACAAAAAACTATGTGTCCGATCCGAACCAGGGCGTCACCGCGCATATCGACACGCTGTGGTCCGTGCTTCGGCGAGACCCCGATTCGAACGCGGGCGCGTGGTCGTCGTTGCTGCCGCTTCCGCATCCGTACATCGTCCCCGGCGACCGCTTCGACGAAATCTACTATTGGGACTCGTACTTCATCATGCTCGGTCTTCGGCAGAGCGGCCGCGAAGATCTGCTGAAAGACGAACTCGACAACTTCGCAACGCTGATCGACCGCTATGGCCACATTCCAAACGGCAACCGCACGTACTACCTCAGCCGCTCACAACCGCCGTTCTTCGCGCAGATGGTGCGCCTCGCGGCCGAACGCGAAGGCGATCGGGTCTATCTGCACTATCTGCCCGCGCTGCGCAAGGAATACGCTTACTGGATGGACGGCCAGAACCGGATCGCGCCCGGCAGCGCGTATCGTCATCTCGTGCGTCTGCCCGATGGCACATTGCTCAACCGCTATTGGGACGAACGCGGCACGCCGCGCGACGAATCGTATCGGGAAGACGTCGTCACCGCGCAAGCGACGCCTCAGCGCAACGCAGAAGACCTGTGGCGCAACTTGCGCGCGGGCGGCGAAACAGGCTGGGATTTCAGCTCGCGCTGGTTCGCCGACGGCAAGTCGCTCGCGACAGTCGAGGTCACGTCGCTGATTCCCGTCGATCTGAACTCTCTGCTCGTCGATCTCGAACGCACGCTGGCGAAGGCGTATCGCGTGCAGGGCGACGCGTCGCACGCGGAAAACATGGAGCAGCGCGCGGCCGTGCGCGCCGAAGCGATTCGCCGCGTCGCGTGGGATTCGCAGCTGAACGCATTTGGCGACTACGACTTCGTCAAGCATCAGCTGACGCACCGGCTCAGCGCGGCGACAGTCTATCCGCTGTATTCCGGCATCGCGACGAAAGCGCAAGCGGCGTCGGTGGCTGCGACAGTCCGCGCGCGCCTGTTGCGTCCCGGTGGCATTGCAACGACGACAGTCCAGTCGGGACAGCAATGGGACGAGCCGAACGGCTGGGCGCCTTTGCAATATCTCGCGGTGACGGGCTTGCGTCGCTATGGCCACGCGGACCTCGCGCAGCTGATCGCGACGCGCTGGATACGCAGCAACGTCGCGTACTACCAGCACACAGGCAAGCTGGTCGAAAAGTACGACGTCGATGCGAATGCGGGCACGACGTCGGCAGGCGGCGGCGAGTATCCGTTGCAAGACGGATTCGGCTGGACGAACGGCGTGCTGCGCACGCTGATGGCGATGTATCCGAACGCGGCGGGCCCCGCCACGCGTCCCGCCGATGTGCCTTCGGGTCCGCGCGGCGTATCGGAAGCGGCATCGGCGGCGGCCGCTGCGCCGAAGACCACGCACCGGCTGCGCGCGGCGCCGGCCCCGTGAACCGTGCACTGTCACGAGGCAGCCGACGCTGGAATTGAAGCGCGCCACGCCCTTCAATTCCCTCTAACTGCTTGTTACGAAACTCGCATCCGCGTTGCACCTTCGGCCTGGGCCGCCGCGTACACTGCGCTGACGCTATCGGCGCGAATCGACTCGTGAATGCTATTGAATTCAACCGCGCCGGCGCAACATCGGATCGAACAACTGAAACGGGGTATAGCATGACAGCATTCGGTAAGGCCGCGGTTGCCGCCGCAACACTTCTTGTCGCCGTCAGCGGGACGGCGCACGCGGCGGGTTGCATCAAAGGGGCCGTGGTCGGTGGCGTCGCGGGACACTACGCGGGGCATCACGCCGTCATCGGCGCGGTCGGCGGCTGTGTCGTCGGGCATCACATTGCGAAGAAGCATGCCGAAGAACAGGCGGCGCAGCGTCAGGCACCGCACGCGCAATACCGGTAACTTTCGATGAAAGCCGCGTGCGGTGATCGGCACGACACTCGCCATTTAATTCTGTCTTAATTGTCGCGGCTCATTATCCGTACACAGACAGTCATTGATTTCTTTCCCCTGTACGTGCCGCCAGTGCATCGGCGGCATCTTTTTCCGCGCGTTCACGAGCTGTCCGCACTCGCCGGAATCGAAGAGAAGAGGTACACCACCATGTCGCACAAATCGCGTAGCCGCAAACAGACCCGTCCCGCCATGTCGCCGCTGCTGCGCGCGCTGACGTTCAGCCGCGCCGCACACGAGCCCATCACGCGCGCGATGCTGCTGCAGGCGTACGCGAGTCTCGACGCGTTCCGCCGAGGTCATGGCTCGCGCGAGCTGTACACGACGCTCGGACGGCAACTGCTCGTCGCCGAAGAACTCGGCCGCATCGGTCATCTTCCTGAAGCGCTCGACGATATCGCCGAAGCGCAGATCGCAATGACGGACATCGACGCAATCGAGAAGAGGCACGGCAAGTGGATCATCGAGGGTGACAACTACGCGTGGCTGACCATCGCGCTCGGTATCTTCGAGCGGCAACTCGCCGATGCGTCGCTGGATGACATCGCGAAGGCCGAAGCGCGGATGATCGAAGGACTGATGCGCATCGAGCAGCAAATCGCACACGGCAACCTGGCTGCCACCGTGACGGCATAAGCGCATAGCGCGTCACGCGGCGCGCGATCAAGCGACCCGGCCATCGCGCCGCACGATGCGAACGGCCCGCGCTAGAGCTTCTTCAACTCCGACTGCATCCAGTCGTGGACGTCGTGGATCAGTTCCTGCGGCGACCGCTCGGCAGGCGACAGCGTAGGACCGACGACGACGCGGATATGCCCCGCCCCCGTCGGCCAGCCTTTCGCGGGCCACACCTTGCCCGCGTTGTGCACTACGGGCACGATCATCGCGCCCGTGGCGCACGCGAGGCGCACGCCGCCCGATGTCAGCCTGACGGGCGCATCATGCGGCACGCGCGTGCCTTCCGGAAAAATCACGACGATATCGCCTTTCGAAAGGCGCTCCGCAGCTTCACGCGTGACGGCGACGTGCGCCTGCCGGGGCGAGCCGCGGTCGAGACTCACCATGTCGAGTCCCTTCAGCACCCAGCCGAAGAAAGGGATGCGCAAAAGATCCTGCTTGAACACGAAGCTGATCCGGCGTGGAAAGAGTCCGAGAAACGCGAGCGTCTCCCATGTCGACTCGTGCCGGCAGAGGATGATCGATGGTTCTTTCGGCAGATGCTCGAGGCCTTCTATCGAGCAGCGAATGCCCGGCAACACGCGCATCACGCGCACCAGCGCGCGGCACCACGACGCCGCGAGCGCATAGCGGCCCGAGCGGCCGACAAACGGATAGAGCAGCAGCATCACCGTGGACCAGATCGTTCCGCTACCCAGCAGGTAGACGATGAAAAGCCATTTGTTGAGCACAGCACGCATGTTATGTGGCATCGATAGATAGGAGCGAAGGCGCAAGCCAAAACCCAGATACTACCGGCGATGCGCTATCCGCACGAAGCAATGCTGCAATGCGCAGGCGATCGACGTCGGGCGATCCGCTGTGTTGTCCTTTGATCCGCTACCGCGCCACACCGCACGCGACGAAGAAAACGCCGGCGAGAGCCGGCGTTCAGTCTTTATTTTTTGAGGCCGCGGTCGCCGGGCGGCGCCGGAAGGCCAGATGTTCGGCAAAGGTTCGCGCCGCGTGGCGCTAGTGGCTTGCAGACGCCACAACGCTCTGCCTCTTTCGACTTGTCGTGATGCGCAAACTTCCCCCGTGCGCGAGCAAAGTATCGCCGACGAATGCGCGCTGCAATGTGGGCAAGCCAACGTTCAGACGAAATCTGCCGCGCGTGTCGACATTCAAATCATGCGTCGCGTGAATCGTCCTCCTCTTCATCGACGCATCCTTTTGCGCATGCCCCCTCGCGCGAATGCGATGCTTCGGCAGCGGCGAAGTCTGGGTCCGGAACTTCCAGATTGTGAGCGGCCCGCAGCGGCCTTACGCTCCAGTCTCACGTTGCCGGCACCCATCGCCCGTGCAAAGGAGACGTTCATGCTTTCCGCGTTGGTCGAAACAATCGGTGCGCTCGGCATTCTGGCGAGCGTCGTGGCGAAGATCGCCGAGTTGCGCAAGCAGTACAAGCGTTGCGCAAAAGTATGCGGCGGTAAAAACGCCCCTCCGAAGAGGGATCGATGAACCGCCTGAAAGCCGTGCCTTTGGTTCAAACACGTCCGGCGACAGGAATCAGCGCTCCTGTGATGCACTGCGCCTCTTTCGACAGCAGGAACGCGATCACCGCCGCGATCTGCTCTGGCGTCACCCAACGCGTGAAATCGGCGTCGGGCATGTCGGCGCGGTTCTGCGGCGTATCGATGATGCTCGGCAAGATCGCGTTGACGGTCGCGCCCTTGTCCTTGAGTTCTTCGGCAAGCGCTTCCGTCAAACGCATCACGGCAGCCTTCGACGCCGCGTAGGCACCCATCCCCATTCCCGCCTTCAACGCGGCCATTGCGCCGATGTTGACGATGCGTCCGCCCGTCGCCGCAGTCAGATGCGCGAGCGCCGCCTTCGATGCGTTCAGCGTCGTCTTCACGTTCACGTCGAACATTCGCTGCCAGGTTTGCGCGCCGCCATCGGTGAGCGTCTCCCAACTGAAGCCGCCTGCCACGTTGACGAGCGCGTTCAGGCCGCCGAGCCGGCTTGCGATCGAATCGATCGCACGTTGGGCGGCTTCTGGTTCCGCGAGATCGACAGCGCTCGCGATGCAGGCTTGCGCGAGCGGCGCGGGCAAGTCCGTGGGCGCCGCCCCGCGTCCGACGAGCGCGACTTTCGCGCCGCGCTGCGCCAGCAATTGCGCCGTGGCGAGACCCAGGCTGCCGAAGGCGCCCGTCACGGCGACGATGGTTCCATCGAGACTGTTCATGAAGTACACGCTCCCAAATCGTGGTCCGCCTCAGCCTTGAGCATTCATATGACCACTCTTTTTTAGTCGATGCAGACGCCGCGTCCACAGACCAGTTTTAGAGCAATCGAAACGAAAGCGCACGTTAAGAATGACTAAAGGCGATTGCGTCATCGCGCGCGGCACACGACAGCGCGGCAGTACGGCACGCAATGTCCGCGCGATGCGCTCACGAAAACAGGACGATCGGACAAAGAGGCGCGACGCAAGGGCAATGGCCAATTCCACATATTGCCTCATAGTCACTCACAAGACGGCATCGAGCACCATGAATCATCTGTTGCAGCAAGCGCGTTTCTTAACGTCGGGCAGCAAGGTCTTCTGAAATCAGGGTGTCCTGCCTTTTCCGTCGCCGTGACCGGATGCGATGCGTCGCCGGCCATCGGCCACGAAAACCGCGACCCTTGCGAAAGAGGAGACCCTGTCATGCATCATCTGCCGGACCCGCGCCGACATTGCGTCAGCGAAGACCCCTACGAGCAACTCGTGCAGCAACTGCAACGCGATGCGTTGATGCAAGGCGGCCTCGCACTGCTGCCGCCCGTGTTACTGCTCGCGCTGCTGCATGTGCATTCGCACGTCGGCTGGGATGCCTGCTATACGGCGCTGCGTCAGCTGAACGACGATCACGGCAGACATATGCGGGAACTCGGCACCGCGCTGTCGCTATTGAAGTCGCTGCGCGGCAGCCGGATACTCGATCCGCTCGCATGGCACGCCGCGATGCGCCGGTTGATGCATGACATCGGAAGCCGTTTGCATCCCTCGCCTTCGATGCGGATGCGAGCGATGCGGCGCGCCGTCGCCGTCCGCGCCACGCGCATCGATCCGCGCGGTTTTACGTTGCGCGAGCCTTCGCGCGTTGCGCCGACCGTGAGCCCAATGCGCACTGTACGAACGCCGATCGATTGGCAACGTTACTGGCTTTCGGCGATGACCTCAGCGCCGTCGACATGGCTATGACGCTTTCGCCACGCGGCGGGCGGCATGCCGAACTCGCGCCTGAACGCGCGATGGAATGCCGATTCCGATTCGTAGCCGACCTGCTCGGCGATCGCCGCAATCGCCTTGCTGCTGTACGACAGCTCCTGCGCCGCGACGATCAGGCGCCAACGTGCGAGATATTGCATCGGCGGCTGTCCGAGCAGATCGCTGAAACGATGTGAAAACGCGGAGCGCGACAGACCAACTTTTCGCGCAAGCTCGTCGACGGTCCAGTCGTATGACGGTTGCGCGTGCAGCATCGACAGCGCGCGGCCGACGAAACGGTCCTTCACGCCCGCGAGCCAGTTCTTGCGTTCCGCGGGCAAGTCGTCGATGCAGCGTCGCACGGCCCATACGAATAGCAGCTCCGACAGCCGCGCGAGAACGATCGCGCTGCCCGCGCGCGATTGCGCAGCCTCGGACGCGGCGAAGCGCAGCGATGCTTCGAGCCACGACGACTGCGGATCGTTGCGCACGTCGACCTTGAAGAGGCGCGGCAGAGAGCCCAGCACGGGATTGCTCAGCGCATCATCGCAAGCGAGAAAGCCGCACAGGAGGCGCGTCGGCGCGCCGCCGCCGCCATGCGAGAGATTCAGCAGTTCGCCCGGCGTGGTACCGAGCTGCGATTCGAGCAGCGGTCCCGCCGGCACGGGCGAGAGATCGGGCGCGCTCCCCATGATGTGCGCCTCGCCTTGCGGCACGACGAGCAGTTCGCCCGCGCTCACGCAGATGGCGGGATCGGCGCAGTCGGGAAGATGCGCCCAGCAAGTCCCTTCCGTGATCAGATGATAGGAGACCACGCGATCCGCTCTGGGCAACCAGGCGGTGCACAACTTCTGATCGGGGTGGCCGAACAGACACCACGGCGCCGTCAGTTCAGCGTGCAGATAGACTGCGCCGGACAGACGCACGACGCGCAACACGTCAGAGACCGCATCCATGAAGCACCGCCATTCGATTTCCGCATGTAGCTAAAAAGACGGTGATAACGCCGTCTTTTGCAAGCGCACCGAAAGAATACTCCGTTCGCCTGATGAAGGTGGCGCGAGGCGCCATGAATGCGTTGGGCGGTTGGTGGGCTGCACGTCGGAGCGCTATTCGAGCGGCTAAGCGTGACATAAGGTTCGGCCAGTACGATCGGGCCGGTCTTCTGCCTTCCTTTCTTCTGCCTTCCTTGTTGGGTCCTTGTGGGGCAGCTCTGTTCATCGACACGATTGCAGCATGAATACACTCGAAGCGTTCAATCAGGCGCTCTTTCTGATGATCGACGCGACGGCCTCGACGCCGCGCTGGCAAATCGACATCGCGATTGCGATCGCCGATTACGCTATCTACCTCGTTCCGCTCACGCTCGGCGTGCTTTGGCTGTCCGGCGGACAGCACCAGCGCGCGGCGGCCGTGCGCGCATGCTGCGTCGCGCTGCTTGCGCTCGGGTGCAATCAGATCATCGGGCTTTACTGGATGCATCCACGCCCCTTCATGATCGGGCTCGGCCATACGTCCGTCGAACATGTCGCCGATTCGTCGTTTCCCAGCGATCACGGCACAGTGTTCGCCAGCGTTGCACTGACTCTGCTGCTGGCTCGTATTCGATGGTACGGCGCGCTGATGCTCGTGGCCGGGCTCGCCGTTGCGTGCGCGCGCGTGTTCATCGGCGTGCACTTTCCATTCGATATGGCGGGCGCAGTCGTGATTGCATGCGCAGCGTTCGTCGTTGTGACGCCGCTTTGGTCGTCAGCCGGTGAAGCGGTGATGGGCGTGCTGATCGCGCTCTATCGCAAGCTGCTTGCATGGCCGATCGGGCGTGGGTGGATTTCGCGGTAGTCGTTAAAGTAAGTCCGAGCGCGTGCCAGAAAACCGCACGCGCCAGGATCATTTCGATCAGCCCGTCTGTTCCGGCGCAAGCGTATCCGGCGTCTCGCCGCGCACATCCCGCGTCGCCCGCGCACCCAGCACGAAGATCGACGCGGCCGCAACGACGGCGGGTATCGCTATCAGCATGAACATCGCCGGCAGCGGCAGCCCTGCCGCCAGCATCGCGCCGCCCGCCAGCGAACCGACGACCGATCCGCTGCGTCCGATTCCGTTCGCCCAGCTGACGCCCGTCGCGCGGCAGTCGGTCGGATAGAACACGGCCGACAATGCATTCGCGCCCACCTGCGAACCCGATACGCAAAAGCCCGCCGCGAACACGGCCAATGCCGCGAGCCACGGCGACGCGGCAAGACTGCCGATGGCCGCCGTGAAGAGACCCGCCAGCGCATACCCGAGCGCCAGCACGTAATGCGGGTTGAAGCGGTCCATCAGCCAGCCGAGCACGATCGCGCCGACCGAGCCGCCGACCTGGAACATCGCCGTCACGAGCGCCGCCGTATGCAGCGAAACGCCCGTCGTGCGCAAAAGCGTCGGCAGCCAGCTCGACAGCAGATAGATCACGAGCAGGCTCATGAAGAACGTCAGCCACAGCAGCAGCGTGCCGCGCAGCAGATCCGCGCGAAACAGATGACTGACGGGCGAGCCCGCCGGCTTGCCGTGCGGCGCGACAAAAGTCGCTTGCGAAAAATCTTCATGCGGCGCGATGCGCGCGAGCAGCCGCGTCACATGCTCCGCGCGCTTGCCTGCACTGACGAGATAGCGCACGGATTCGGGCAGCCGCCACGCGAGCAGGGGCACGAGCAGAAGCGGCGCGACACCGCCCGTCAGCAGCACCAAGCGCCAGCCGAAATGCTCGATCAGTTCGGCCGCGACGATGCCGCCCAGCGCCGAGCCAATCGTGAAGCCGCAGAACATCGTCGTGACGAGAAACGAGCGGCGCCGCGACGGGCAATACTCGGATGTCAACGTGATCGCATTCGGCATCGCGCCGCCGAGCCCGAGTCCCGTGAGAAACCGCCACGCGATCAGCTCATTCAATCCGCCCGACCACGCCGACGCCGCGCTCGCAGCGCCGAAGCACAGCACGCACGCGAGCAACAAACGCTTGCGCCCCACGCGATCGCCGAACGGACCGAACACGAGCGCGCCTGCCATCAGGCCCGCGAGCCCCGCGCCGAACACAGGCGCAAGCTCCGCCGGCGACAACTGCCATTGCGCGCGAATGACGGGCGCGATGAAGCCGATCGATGCCGTATCGAATCCATCGATCGCGACGATCAGAAAACACAACACGACGATCGTCAGCTGAAACGGCGAGACCCGATTGCGGTCGATGACGTCCGTGACGTTGACTGGCTGCGCGTACACCATCACCTGTCTCCTTCAGTTAGAGGCAGGCGTCCGTTCTTTTTTTTTGGCCGGTCCGCCCGTCATTCAATTCACTTCTCGCTTCAGTCCTCAGGCGACGCCCTTCAGGCAATCTTCCGCGCGCCATCCGTGCAGCCATTGCAGCGCATCGTAGAACTGCTCCTGCGTGCGGCCGACCCACAGCGAATTGCGCACCAGACGCTCGACGCCCTTCGCGTGATAGATGCGCCCCATCTCACGCGTCGAGTACAGCACGCGCGCAGTGCGCGGAATGCGCGCCGTTTCGTACAGCTTGAACGCCGCTTCGAAATCGCCATCAGTGGCGGCAACGGCAGCGCCGAGCGTGACGGCGTCTTCGAGCGCCTGGCAGGCGCCCTGCGCGAGGTATTGCGTCATCGGATGCGCGGCATCGCCGAGCACTGTCGCGCGACCATAGCTCCAGCGCTCGACAGGCTCGCGATCGGCCGTCGCCCAGCGCTTCCATGAAGTCGGCCGGTCGAGCATCTGATGCGGCAGCGGATGAATGCCTTCGAAGTACGACAGCACTTCTTCCTTGCTGCCTTCGCGCACGCCCCACTCTTCTTTCTCGCGGCTATGGAACGTGACGACGAGGTTGTATTGCTGTCCGCCGCGCAGCGGATAGTGCACGAGGTGACAATGCGGCCCGGCCCACACGACGGGCGCATTGATCTGCAAATCCTTCGGCATGTTGCCGACTTCGACGACCGCGCGATACACGACGTGTCCCGTCACGCGATGATCGTCGCCGATCAGCGTCTTGCGTATCGCCGACTTCACGCCGTCGCAGCCAATCACGGCATCCGCGCGATAACGCTCGCCGTGCTGATCGGTGACGGTCACGCCGCTCGCGTCCTGTTCGAGCGAGCAGACCTGCGTGTTCGTGCGGAACTGGATCAGCGGATGATCCTGCACGGCTTCGAGAATCGACAGATGAATATCCGCGCGATGAATCACCGCATACGGATTGCCGAAGCGCGCGCGATACGGCGCGCCGACGTCGATGCGCACGATTTCCTTCGCGTCGAGCGCATCCATCAGCTTCATGTAGTCGGTGAACACCGCGCGGCTGCGCGCCGCCTCGCCGACGCCGAGTGCATCGAGCGCATTGAACGCGTTCGCGCCGAGCTGGATGCCGGCGCCGATCTCCTTGATCTCGGCCGCCTGTTCGAGCAGTTGCACGCGAATGCCTTGACGCGCGAGCGCCAGCGCTGCCGCGAGGCCGCCGATACCACCGCCGATCACGAGCACGCGCCCGCCTTTGCTGTTTGTCTCACTCATGACTGTCTCCATGCCTTACTTCGATTTCGTTGCAGACGGTTGCGATGCTGCAATCAAGCGCTGTAATCGGGCTGACGCTGCGGCTGCGCGGCGTCGAATGCGGGGTGTTTCAATGCGTGCTCATACACGGCGAGGCCGCGCCGGTACGCGCGCAGATCGCAGTCCATGCGCAGCGCGTTCGCGATCTGCGGCACGAGGCACACGTCGGCGAGCGTCGGCTGCACGCCGAAGCACCACGGCCCCACGTTGCTGCGTTCGAGCAGGCGTTCGACGCCCGCCATCCCTTCCGCGATCCAGTGCCGATACCACGCGGTCTTCTGCTGCGGCGTGACCTTCAGTTCCGTTTCCAGATAGCGCAGCACGCGCAGGTTGTTGACGGGATGAATATCGCAGGCAATGAGCGCAGAGAGTTCGAGCACGCGCGCGCGCAATTCGCGTTCGAGCGGAATCAGGCGCGGCTCCGGATATTGCTGGTCGAGATAGTCGATGATCGCGAGCGACTGGCCGAGTTTGAAGTCGCCGTCGATCAGCGCGGGCACCGACGCAGACGGATTCACATTCGCCACGTAATCCACCGCGCGATGTTCGCAGACGCGGATATTGACGGGCAGCGTGTCGTACGCGAGGCCCTTGAGCGCAAGCGCGATGCGCACGCGGTATGACGTCGAGCTGTTGAAGAAGCTATGGAGTTGCACGGCTTGACCTTCCATCAGTACATCAGTAGCAAAGCGCCGCGTCAGACGACGCGCACAGTCAGTTCACCCAGACGCTCGACGCCGACTTTCATCGTCTCGCCCGACTTCACCGCGCCGACGCCCTCGGGCGTGCCCGTGAAGATCACGTCGCCCGGCTCCAGGCAGAAGAACTTCGACAGATAGGCAACCGTCTCGGCAACCGACCAGATCAGATGCGACACGTCACTCCTCTGCTTCGTCTCACCGTTGACCGTCAGCCACAGGCCGGCGTTCTCGAAGTGGCCGGCCGCGCTCGCAGGGTGAATCGGGCCCATCGGCGCTGAACGATCGAACGCCTTGCCGATTTCCCACGGACGGCCCATTTCGCGCATCTTCATCTGCAGATCGCGGCGCGTCATGTCGAGGCCGACTGCGTAGCCCCATACGTAGTCGAGCGCATCTTCGACGGCGATATCCGAGCCGCTCTTGCCGATTACGGCGACCAGTTCCGCTTCGTAGTGATAGTTCTGCGTCTGCGACGGATACGCGAGTTCCAGCGTTTCGCCATAGGCGACGGGCACGACGGCATCGGCGGGCTTGCAGAAGAAGAACGGCGGCTCGCGATCGGGATCGAAGCCCATTTCGCGCGCGTGCGCCGCGTAGTTGCGGCCCACGCAGTAGACGCGGCGCACCGCGAATTGAGCGTCGCTGCCGGCGACGGGAACAGCGACGGGCGCTTCGGGCGGGAAAACAAAAGCCATGGTGAGTTCGACTCGACAGATAAAAGGATGGAGCACGCGCCGCGATGCGGCGCGCGATAACAAAGGATGCCGAAAGCGGCGGACGAAAAGCGGACGAAGAGGCGGACGAAAAGCGGCCGTCTAGCTGCGTTCTTCGCGCAGCAGATTCAGCGCGGCAAGCACAGGGCGATCCGAATAGCTGAACAGCACGCTTTCCGCCGATGCCGACAGTTGCACGGGCGCCCACGAGGGCGCGACGAACACGTCGTGCGGCTCGAACGCGAATTCGTCGTCGCCGATCTTCGCCGTGCCCTTGCCTTCGACGACGCAGTAGATCGTCGCGTCCGTGCTGCGATACGTGCGGCCCTTGAAGCCCTTCGGCAGGTATTGCATGAAGGTCGCGATGGTCGGCATCGGCCAGCCGCCCGTCGCCGGGTTCACGTAGCGCAGCTTCACGCCGTCCCATTCGTCGAGCTCGCCGTTGCGGTACAGCGCGTCGAGCGCCTCGCGGCTGCGCTCGTACGGGTAGCTGAAAATCGGCGACGTCGGATCGGACACGCGATGCCGCACGGGCACCATGTTGTGGCCGAAGCGCGCGAAGCTGTCGCCTTCGGGGCGCGAGACGGGCTGCGTCGCTTCCGGGTAGTTCTCGGCAAAGCCCGCATCCATCTGCGCGACGAGCGGGATATCGAGCCCGTCGAGCCACACGACGGGCTCGCCGCCTTCTTCGACGGACAGATTGCCGTGGTCGTGCCATGTCCACGACGGCGTGATGATGAAGTCGCCGGGATGCATCGTCGTGCGCTCGCCGTTGACGGCCGTCCACGCGCCCGTGCCCTCGACGATGAAGCGCAACGCCGATTGCGTATGCCGATGGCTCGGCGCGATCTCGCCGGGCAGGATCAGTTGCAGTCCGGCGTACAGGTTCGGCGTCATGCTCGACTTGCCGGGCAAGCCGGGGTTTTCGAGCACCAGCACGCGGCGCACGGCCTCTTCCGCGCTGATCACGGAGCCCGCCTCCATCACGAGATCGCGTACCTGCGCATACTTCCAGATCGCGGGCTGCGCTTTCGGTTGCGGCGATTTCGGCACGAGGTTGTGCAGCGACTCCCACAGCGGCGTCATGCGCTGGCGGGCGATCTGCTCGTAGTAAGCCGCGCGCGTTGCGCCCGGATTGATGTTCGTCATTCGCGTCTCCTGTCTTGCTTTCGGTGTCTCGGGGGCCGGATGCGTCGGCGGGCGGGCCGCGCGTCGGGTTCCCGGACTCTGTGCATCATTTATATGCGACGGAGCTATACCCGGTAAAATGGCGAATTCGTCTAATCCATACGATTTCGGATATACCTCGGATCGATGGATCGTTATGGGAGGACTGCGCGATGGACTGGACTTATCGCCTGCGTCTGCGGCATCTGCAGGTGCTGCTGAGCCTTGCGAGCACGGGCAATCTGAGCCAGTCGGCAACCGCTCTCAATACGACGCAGCCGGCGCTGTCGAAATGGCTGAAGGAACTGGAGGAGGACGTCGGCCTAGCGCTTTTCGAGCGGCATGCGCGCGGCTTGCGGCCGACGCCTTATGGCGACGCGCTGATCGAACACGCGCGCCGCATCGAAGCGCATCTCGACAACGCACGCGACGACATGCTCGCGCTGCGCGAGGGCGGCAGCGGACTCGTGAGCATCGGCACATCGGGTGTATCGGCGGCGGACACGGTGCCGCTCGCGGTGTCGCGGCTGCTCGAGCGCATGCCGCGCGCGAAGGTGCGAATCGTCGAGAGCACGATGAACCAGCTGATGCCGCAGCTCGCGCGCGGCGAGCTGGATATCGTCGTCGGCCGCTCGGGTCAGGAATACGACGATCCGCAGTTGCAGACCGAGCCGCTCTATACCGAGCCCATCAACTTCGTGGCGCGGCCCCATCATCCGCTGACGGACAAGACAAAGGTCGGCTGGGACGACGTGCTCGCGTATTCGTGGATCGTCTGGCCGCAGGGCACGCCCGTGCGCAATGCGCTGGAGACCGCGCTCTCGGCAGTGGGCCGCGCGTTGCCGAACCATTGCGTCGAAACGAATTCGTCGATCCTCAATCTCACGCTGCTCAACAACACGGACCTGGTGGGCGTCGCCTCGCATCGGGCCGCGCTGCGCTTCGAGCAGTTGAATGCCGTTCGCATTCTGCCGATGCAGCTCGAAGGCTTCGGCTCGGTGTCGATGTACTGGCACGCGGAAAACGAGAATCGCGCAGCCGTGGCGATGGCGCTCGAAGCACTGCGCGCGTACGCCGATCCGAAGACGGGCGGATGGCATATGGCGCGCGAAGGATGATCCGCGTCTGAGTCGCCCGCGTTTGAGTCGTCCGTTCAGTGCGCTCAGCGCGATCCATCCGCGAGCCGCTCGCGCTCGCGCAGCGACTGGCGCGAAAGTGGAGAGAAAAAGCGCGGAAGGATCAAGCAGCCGCCACTACGATGCGAACAGCGATGCTCGCCAAAAGAAGAAACCGCGACATGCGTCCCGTCGTCTGACGGCGCGTGTCGCGGTTGGCTGGTTCGCTACGTCACGCTGGCTGCATCGAGCCAGCGCCGTCGATCAATGATGTTGGAAGACGGGAACCGAGTACGAGCCTGCACCGAACGATGCACGTTGTCCTGCTTGCGACGTGCCGTCTGCCGTGCCGCCGATGCCGCTGGTTTCGGCGCCATTGGCTGCTTGAACCTTTGCTTCGGCCGACTGGATGTTGGCGGGGTATTGCGTGTCGCTGCTGTTCGAAGGCACATAACCGGTCTTTTCCAGTTGCACCAGTTCAGCGCGAACCTGTGCACGAGTAACCGGCTGACTGGATTGCGCGAACGATGCAACCGGAACAGCGAGGACAGCAGCAATTGCGACGGCCTTGATGAGCGATTTCATGATCATTACCTCCAGATTGATTTTGGATGCGTCGAACGGTTTGTTCGTTGCGTTGAAAACAGTGTAGGAGTGCCGGCACCTGGGATAAACACCTATTCGACCAACTCACAGTTGCGCGAAACGTGACAAACGGGAATCGCTGCATGTCGGGGAATTTCCATCGCGGCAGGGCTCGCCGCCGATTGCGTTCCGAGCCGCATCTACACTTCCACTACGCATGCTCCGGCGGATCGCGCAGAAGTGATTGCGCGTCGACGCGCTGACGCCACACAAAAGGGAGACGAAATGAACGGACCACACACCACGCCGCACTTCTCTTCTGTCGATGCGCAAGCGCTGCCGTGGACGCAATCGGTTTGCACAAGCGGCGTGCAGATCAAGAATCTCGGCAAGGCCAACGGCCGCGCGATGCAACTCGTGCGGTTCGAGGCGGGCACGGTCTTTCCCACGCATCTGCATACGGGCCCGGAATTTATCTACATGCTCGAAGGTGAAGCGACGCAGAACGGGCAGCGTCTGTTGCCGGGTTGGGTCGGTATCGCCGAATCGGGCACCGTCGATACGGGCTTCAAAAGCGATACCGGCTGCATGTTCCTGTTGATCTACGAGCTGACGCAGCGCTTCTGCTAGCGGCGCGTCTATCACACGCGCAAGCGAAGGCAGCCGCCCGTTACTGCCCGTTACAGACGCAACATGCGGGATGCAACATGAGAACGACTGCATTTATAGAATGCCGTCACTCGCCACCGTGGCATTCATTGCGCGAACGCCCGCAACGGAGCAACAAGTTGAAACGCCTAACCCTCATTTGCACCGCTGGCCTCATCGCCGCCTGTACGTCTACGGCCGCATTCGCCCATGTCGATGTCGGCGTGACGTTCGGCATCCCCGCTCCCGTCTATGTCGAGCAGCCGCCTGTCGTGTACGAAGCACCGCCGCCCGCCGTCTATGCGCCTGCGCCCGTCTACTACGGCGGCTATGGATACGGCTATCGCGACGAACGCTGGTGGCATGATCATGGCCGTCATCGCGGCTGGCATCGTCATCATCACGACGATGACGATGATTGAAGGTGCTTGAACGCGCTTGAATCGGCTCGAAGTCGACCGGGCCATCCTTCATTCGTCGAACCCGACGACAGCCGGTCCACGATTTTCGGCAAAGAAGTCCCATAAGGCATTGCCATCCGATGAACCGTCGTGGTAGAAGCTCCGCTCGCCCGTTTCCGGCGCGAAGTCAGTGAACAGGAGCATACGGTGAAGAGGACCGCCGAAAACAAGTTGAAGGTGGTTGCGGTACGCGTGGACCCGGCGATCGAACGAAGGTTGCGGCTATTGGCCGAAGTCACGGGGCGCAGGCAGTCGTTCTTCCTGCAACAGATGATCGAAAGCGGGATCGGCGCAATGGAAGAGACCTGGCTGCCGCCCGCCGTACTCGCACAGGTCCGTGATGGCACGTTGCCGCCGCGCGAGCAGATCGACGATGCGATGCCCGATCTCTTTAGCGGGCATCTTCGCTGAACACGAAAGCTAACGCGTGGCGGCCTTATCGGCGGGTTTGTCAGCTAAGAAACGCATCGCGGATCGTTGCGATCAGCGCGCGTGCGAGACGCGGATCGGATGCGAGATGACCCGCATCGACGAAGTGTCCATGCACGGCAGGAACCGCGTGCATCAGTCGATGCAGATTCTGCGGCGGGCACACGGGGTCACGCAGACCATGCACTGCACGGATCGCGACACCCGCTGCAATGGCCCGCTTTGCCAACGCAATCAGACGCCGCTCGCCGAGCCAGCAGCCATGCATCAGATAGTGGGCCTGGATACGGTACTTCGCCGTTATCGCATCGTCACGGCCAGATGCTATCGTCTTGCGCGACACTGAGGGTCGCGGCGACGCCTGCATAAGAATCGCGTTTTCATACGCGCGCCACGCCGACGCGACGGCATCGGCCTGCATGCGCTGCATCGCGGGCATCCGCATACAGGCCGCCGATAACGACGACGCGCGCTCGCATTCCGTCGCATGCATCAGCGCGCGCCAGGCCCGCGGCGCACGCGCACGCGAGGTCACGAACAGTCGGCGCACTTCGCGCTTCGACGTCAGGAAGAGTCCGCGCAACACGACGGCACTGACGGCCGCCGGATGCGTTCCCGCATAAGCCAGCGCGAGCGCGGCGCCCCACGAGCCGCCGACGACACCCCATCGCGCGATGCCCAGCTCGGCGCGTATCGCTTCGAGATCGCCGATCAGCCGTTGCGTATCGTTGTGACGCAGACTGCCGCGCGGCGTCGACGCCCCCGTGCCTCGCTGATCCACCATCATGACGCGCATGCGCGCAAGATCGAACAGACGCAGCGCGCCAGGCTGACTGCCGCTTCCCGGGCCGCCATGCAACACGACGACGGGCGCGCCGGCAGGGTCGCCGTGTACCGTGTAGGCGATCGTATGGCCATCGCGGCAGAGTCTGCGATGCGTGGTGCCGTGCGATCTGATGCGCAATGCCGCGCGAGTCCGGGTCATGGTCGAGTCATCCGTTTTCTTTGCGGCCAACAGCCGCGCGCGAGGAGCGCATGCTATCCGCTATCCGCGCATATCGCCGTAGTCCGCGTAATCACCAATTTTCGCCGCCGTCGCGCGACCGTACCTTCGCGATAGCTACAGCCATAGCCATCACGAGGGCCCACCGGCGTACAGCCTCGCGCGCCCTGACCACTGCATCGCGCCCGTTCGCCTTCCTCAAAGGACCAAGGCGAGTTCGCCCCGACGACCGCTTCGGCCACAACGCCATCCTTTCGTTCGGCTGACGGCTTCATTCGCTGCTGAAGTGAGTATCGGCTATTTGGCGCAGGTCTTGCTTTTAATCCGGCGATGCCGGCACACGACCGGCACACGACTGGCACGACCACAGCTCCCATCTTGCATGGGACCGGAGGAGACAATGCGCGAAGAGGCCCACCCGATCACGGGATCATTCGTCAGCCGCGACTGCGGCTGGCTCACGCCGTCGATCCAGAAAGCGCACGAGCGGTCCGAAACGTTCGGGCTCAACGCGACGATGCGTCCGGACTACGACGTGCTGACGCAAAGCGAATTGCGGATGAAGCTCGAGCAGAACCGCGCACTCTGCGCGCACGCGACGCCTGTGATGGAAACGCTTCGCGAGCAGATCGCGAATACGCAAAGCATGATCGTGCTGACGGATGCGCAAGGGCTGATCCTTCATTCGATCGGCGACGACGACTTTCTGCGGCGCGCCGAAAAAGTCGCGCTCAAGGCAGGCGCGAACTGGGCCGAAGAACGGCAAGGCACGAATGCGATCGGCACGGCGATCGCGGAACGCTGCGCGACCGTCGTCCACGGCGACCAGCACTATCTCGCCGCCAACCGCTTTCTGACATGCTCCAGCGTGCCGATTCTCGATCCGTACGGCGATGTCGCCGGCGTGCTCGACGTAACGGGCGACCATCGCAGCTACCATCAACACACGATGGCGCTCGCGAAGATGTCGGTGCAGATGATCGAAAACCACCTGTTTACCAGCACCTTTCGCAACACGCTGCAAATCGCGTTTCATGGCCGGCCGGAATTTCTGGGCACGCTGATGGAAGGCATCATGGCCTTCACGTGCGACGGACGCTTTCTGTCCGCGAATCGCAGCGCGCAGTTTCAGGTGGGCTTGCCGCTCGCGGCGATGCGCGCGCATACGCTGTCGTCGCTGTTCGGCCTGACGACGCCGCAACTGATCGACCGTCTGCGCGCGAGCCGGGGTCATCACATTTCGCTCGATCTGAACAACGGCACGGTTGTTTGCGCGAGCGTCGAGTTTCGCCGCGCGACGCACGAAGAGAGCGCATGGCCCACCGACAACGTCACCGCGCCGCCGCCCGCCGCCACGCGCGCGCACCCCGCAAGAAGCGCGTCGCTCGCTAACGCGCCATCGCGTCTCGACTGCCTCGACACCGGGGACCCGCAGATTGCTGCCGTCATCGCGAAGGTGCGCAAGGTGATCGGCAAGGACATTCCCATTCTGATCACGGGCGAAACGGGCACCGGCAAGGAACTGCTCGCGCAGGCCATCCACAACGATTCGCCGCGCCGCGCGGGGCCGTTCGTCGCCGTGAATTGCGCGTCGATACCGGAGAATCTGATCGAGTCGGAACTGTTCGGCTATGAGGAAGGCGCCTTTACGGGCGCGCGGCGCAAGGGCGCCATCGGCAAGCTGTTGCAGGCGAATGGCGGCACGCTCTTTCTCGACGAGATCGGCGACATGCCGTACCCGCTGCAGGTGCGGCTGCTGCGCGTGCTGCAGGAGCGCGTCGTCGATCCGCTCGGCTCAAGCAAATCCGTTCCCGTCGATATCGCGATCATCTGCGCGACGCACCGCAATCTGCGCGAAATGATCGCGCAGAACCGTTTCCGCGAGGACCTGTATTACCGATTGAACGGCCTCGTCGTCAAGCTGCCGCCGTTGCGTGAGCGCACGGATCTCGCTGTCGTGATCGAAAAGATGCTGCAACTGACGCCGCCCGACGAAGTCACGGGCGCGCGGCTCAGCGTCGCCGACGACGTGATGACGCTCTTCGAGCAATGCGCGTGGCCGGGCAATTTCCGGCAACTCGGCAATCTGCTGCGCACGGCCGCCGCGATGGTCGACGACGACGGGCAGATCAGGCGAGAGCATCTGCCCGAAGACTTCTTTGACGATCTGCGCGCGAAGCCAGCGCCCGCGCCGCAGCCCGCAGGCGATGTATTGCCGCTGCCGGGCGCGCGGCTTCAGGACGTGCAGGCGTGCGCGATCGCGGCGGCTGTCGCGAGACACAATGGAAACGTGTCGGCGGCGGCACGCGCGCTCGGCATTTCGCGCAACACGGTCTATCGCAAGCTGCCGATGTTGGGCAACGGCAACGGCGCGCAAGCCGATTCAACAAGCGACGACACGTAGCACGCCGCATTCTCCCGTCCGCATTCCTCTGTCTATTTGCAGTGTGCTGCGCGCTGTTGCACCCGCTGTTGCTTTTTGCAACACGTGTGCTCCAAATCTAGACAGGCTGTTCACCGGAGAGCCGCGAGTTCGCTCGCGTTTGCCGGCGTCATATGCAAAGCGCGCCTCACGGCGTGGCGGCAAGCGACGCATGCATGCCCATCGAATAGTGACCGGGCTTGTTGCATACGAGCACGTAGTGGCCCGGCGCAAGCTTGATCGTGAGGCGCCGGCTCTTGCCTGGCGCCACGTCCTCGACTTCGCCCATCTTTGTGAACTTCTGCTCCGGCACCTGGCCTTTATGAACCGGAAGCGCGTTATCGGCGAGCGATGTCTTCAACACGACGAGTTCGTGCACCATCTTGTTGTCCGCGGCATTGCGGACGTCGAATGTCACAGGCCCAGCTTTGACCTCGCTGGTGTCGAGCTGAATTGCATCCGAGAGCAATGTCGCGCTGACGTGTTGCTGAGCGTCACTGCGAGCCGGGAAAATGCCAAGCGCAATCGTGCTGGCGAGAATCATCACGTGTTGAACGAATCTCATGGCTGCACCTTTCGTAAAGCTACTGCCGCAATCGACTGATTCTCCATAGGACAATGACCGGCATCCACGCAAACAAGCGTGTTGAAGCAGGCCAATTGCGCGCCGGCACGCGTTTCACCTAAACGCGGGCCACGATCGATTTATTCCGACGGCAGTGCGAAGGCTGCTCGATGCGCGTCACGGAAGCTTCCGGCATGGAGCTTGCGTTTCACGGCCTCGACCGCCATCGAGCCGCGGTCGTTCGTCAAACCATCCAGGAGACAGCCATGCAGTGGAACACACCCGCCTATACGGATTTGCGTTTCGGTTTCGAAGTGACGATGTACATCGCCGTTCGCTGAGGTCATGCTGAAATGCCGTCGCGCGTTGCACGCGGCGCGTGACGGCGCATCATCGACGCAAACAAAAAGGCCGACACGCCATGATGCCGATGCCCGCCGATGCCGTTCCGAACGTGCGCCCACGCCTCAACCCGCTGTTCCTGCTGCATTGGGAACCCGGCGAGCAAGTCTATGTGCTGCTCTATCCGCAAGGGACGGTGAAGCTCAATCCGAGTGCGGGCGAAATTCTCTCGCGCTGCGACGGCACGCGCGAACTCGATGAAATCATCGACGAGCTGGAAGCGCTCTTCAACGCGTCCGGCCTCGCACCGGATGTCTATCAGTTCATCGACCACGCACGACAACGCGGCTGGGTCGACTGACGCCTTCCTTCCTCTTCCCATCGCAGAACGTGAGGACCACCTCATGTTCTGCCTTGTCGCGTTTCGACGGCCACGCTGAACGACGTCACGCTGTCACGTTTGGGAACACGCGATCTGTCCACTGCTCCACGATGCAACACAACACGCGCCGCTGCGCCACACGCCTTGTGGTCGTGC
This sequence comes from Paraburkholderia diazotrophica, assembly GCF_900108945.1. GTDB lineage: Bacteria > Pseudomonadota > Gammaproteobacteria > Burkholderiales > Burkholderiaceae > Paraburkholderia > Paraburkholderia diazotrophica. Next base: position 128,755 of record NZ_FNYE01000019.1, read on the forward strand.
ACGCCTGAAACGCACGGACTCCAAGCCGATTCGAGAGGATCACCAGGTAATGACGACGCAATGGCATGCGACTTGCCTTAACGGCCACGCAGCCGACACGCAGATCGAAAACTTTCTGCCGACAGGCGTCGCACCGATAACTCAACTGGAGACAACGATGAAGACAAGTTCGGCTTCGCCCGCGCGGCTCGCGATGCTGGCCGCTGCCGTCGCGGCAGCAACCATCAGTCTGAGGCCGGGGCCCGTTGCCGCCGCGGCCGACTATCCCGCTGTGAGCTATGAGCGGCTCACGTCGGCGCAAAGCGATCCGGGCTGGCTCACCTATTACCGCACCTACAACGGCCAGGCGCATTCGCCGCTCAAGCAGATCGACGCATCGAACGTGAAGGGTCTCAAGCAGGCATGGGCCTACAAGTTTCCCGCCGATCTTCAGCAAGGCTTCGAAGCGACGCCGCTCGTCAACGGCCGCTATCTGTTCGTGACGACGCCCAAGGACAACGTCTACGCGTTCGATGCCGTGTCCGGCAAAACGCTGTGGAAGTATGAACCGAAGCTCGGCGCCGAGTCGTTCAAGACCGCGTGCTGCGACGTCGTGAACCGGGGCGTGGCGCTGTACGGCAAGAACGTCTACGTCGCGATGCTGAACGGCGAAGTGGCTGCGCTCGACGCGCAAAGCGGCGCGCTCGTATGGAAGAAGCAGATGTTCGATCCCGGCACAGGCTACGCGTTCTCGCTCGCGCCGCTCGCACTGGACGGCGCGCTCGTGGTCGGCAGCGCGGGCGGTGAGTATGGCGCGCGCGGATTTATCGCCGCGCTCGATCCCGCGAACGGCAACGTGCTGTGGAAGCGCTATACCGTGCCCGGCGCGAAGGAACCGGGCGGCAACACGTGGCCCGACGGCATGCAGGAGCACGGCGGCGCCCCCGCATGGCTGACGGGCACCTACGATTCGGACAGCAAGACGCTCTATTGGGGCGTCGGCAATCCGGGGCCGTGGCTCGCCGATCTCCGTCCCGGCGACAACCTCTATTCGGACTCGCTGCTCGCGCTCGATCCGAAAACAGGCGACCTCAAATGGCACTATCAGTACACGCGTCACGACACGTGGGACTACGACGGCGTCAACACGCCCGTGCTCGCCAACATCAAGTACGAAGGCAAGGACTATGACGCGATCATTCACGCGGACCGCAACGGCTATTTCCACGCGATCGATCGAAGCAACGGCAAGCTGATCTACGCGCGCCCGTTCGTGAAGGCGACCTCGGTCACGGGCTATACGGCCGACGGCAAGCCCGTGCAGGACGAGTCGAAGTATCCGAAGACAGGCACGACCATCGAGACCTGTCCGAGCTTCCTCGGCGGCAAGAACTGGTGGTCGGTTTCATACGATGCAGACAAGCACATCGCCATCGTGCCGACGCTGCACGCGTGCATGTCGCTGTCCGGCAAATCGGTGAACTACATGGAAGGACTGCCGTATCTCGGCGAAGGCTTCGAGCTCAAGCCGGAGCCGGGCAGCAAGGGCTACGGCGAACTGCAAGCGATCGACGTGAACACGGGCAAGAAGCTCTGGAGCCACTGGAGCAAGCTGCCGTGGAACGGCGGCGTCGCGACGACGGCGAGCGGCCTCGCGTTCAGCGGCTCGCTCGACGGCCATCTGTATGCGTTCGACGTCGCGAGCGGCAAGGTGCTGTGGCAAAGCCCGAAACTCGCGAGCGGGATCATTGCGCAGCCGTCGGTGTTCGAGATCGACGGCAAGGAATACGTCGCGGTGCTCGCGGGCTACGGCGGCGCCAACCCGATCTGGGGCGGCCCGATGGCCAAGGCCGCCGACAAGGTGCCGCGCGGTGGAACGCTCTACGTATTCGCACTCAGCCATTCGTGATTTCGCAGAACCGGGACGCAACGCGTGTAACGCATCGCGTCCCTCCCGATCTTTCCGGACGCTTCGACATGAACCACTCTCTCAATCGTATTCCGGCAGCGAGCGCGCTTGCTGCCTGCCTCGCGCTCGCATCGGTGCCCTCGATGGCGAACGTGAAGGTCTGCACGTTTCCCGGCAGCCCGTCCGCGGCACTGGATCAAACCATCGCGCGCGACGTGTTCGCGCAGGCGGGCATCCCCGCGACGTTCGTCAAGCACGGCATCGGTGATGGCGACGACGATGGCGTCTCGCTGAAGGAACTCGACAGGACACTCGCACGCGATTGCGACGTGATCGCCGGCTTTCCGCGCTCGACGATCGCGGATGCTTCCAACAGCAAGCTGCAATTTTCGCGCGGCTATCTGCGCGCAGGCTACGTGAGCATCGAAGCCCCCGACGCGAACCCGCAAGGAGCCGCAAAGAATACGGTCGCGGCGATGTACGCGAGTCCCGCGCAACTGATCGCCGTGCAGCAGCAGAGCATCACGCTCGATCTGGAGAACACGTCGGCATTGACCGTCGATGCCGTCGCGAAGGGACATGCGCAGCGCGCGATCGTCTGGTATCCCGCCGTCGTCGCTTATCGGCTTGCGCATCCGCAGCAGCGCTTCACGGTCGCCGCCGCGCGCTCGCCGTACGCGGACTGGCAACTCGTGTTCGCATTCGGAACGCGCACGGCTGCCTTGCGCGAACGGATCGATGCGGCGCTCGACACGCTGTCGAACGATGGCCGGCTGCTCGCAATGACACGCGACTGGACGATGCCCGCCAATGCGATCGCCGAAATCTCCGCCGACGATCCCGCGCGCTATCGCGACGGACCGCGCGCATTGCATGCATCGCGTGCGGTCGTTCAGCCGGCGCTGCTCGCGGCCGCGAATGCGAACGGCGCGGGCGGCTTCGTCAAGATCGCCGCCGACGCGGCAAGCGGCGCGCCGTCCTTCGATCAGGCGCAGGCGACGCACGGCAAGATGCTCTATTCGTCGGCTTGCGCGAAATGCCACGGCGCGCAGTTGCAAGGCGTGACGGCGCCCGCGCTGCAAGGTCCGGCGTTTGCGCCCGCGTCCAATGCGCATCTGACCATCGGCGGCGTGTACACGTATATGGCGACCAACATGCCCGCCGACAAACCCGGCAAGATGAAGGATCAGGATTACGCCGACATCATGGCGTTCCTGCTCTACTCGAACGGCTATCGGCCAGGCGGCGCGAAGATGACGGCAGACAATGTGCGCGCGTCGACGACGCCGCTCAATGCGGGGAAGTGACGTCGGGTGCATGGGCTGCGCCGCGATCCTCGTGTTTCGGATCGGGCGCGGCTCGGCTTACGGCTTTATGGCACGCAGCAGTGCAATCGGCGCAAAGGGGCCAAATTCAGTTTGTGATCTCGTGGCGACGGGTGCCGTGTGCGTGCTTCATCAAACTCATGTGACGGCGCGCGACGCACACGGGCAATCGGTTCGACGAGCCGTGCGCCCGTTTGGTATGTTTCGGTAAGCTAGTGCTTTTGTCCGGCCCGTGCGCTTCGGCCATCGGTCGAACCCTTGTATGAAGCCAGTGAAACCGACTGAGGTGTTGCCATGCGCGTAGGCAAACCCGTGAAGGCGCTGCCGCAACCGCTATGCGATTACTGCGGGGCGAAAGCCGTGCTCGCGCGCGCAGGCGACGAAAGCTATCCGTATCGCGACGATCACGGTCCCGTGTGGATCTGCGCGCCGTGCCAGGCGTGGATCGGCATTCATGCGCGCAGCACGCGTCATGTGCCGCTCGGACGGCTCGCCGACGCCGCGCTGCGCGACGCGAAAAGCCGTTTGCACGATGCGCTCGAACCGCTCGTCGCCGGCAAGGTGCGGCGCGATGGCGTCAACGCATTCGAAGCGCGCGCGAAGGCGATCCGCTGGGTCGCAACGGAACTCGGCTTCGATCCGCTGCCCAATTCGATTCACATGCTCACGCTCGATCAATGCGAGCAGGCGCTTCGCTTTGTCGACGCGTTCATGGCCGCGCGACGCGGCGGCTGATTGCGCCGGCCTGTGCGCAACGTGGTAGTGTGAGTCGCGCACGCGGCGCTCAATCGCGGGGCCAGACGCCTGAACTGCCGCGCCGATGGCTGTCAACGAGATGCGTGTCGATGATGCCCGTCGCTTCCATCAACGCATGCATCGTCGTCGGTCCGACGAAGACGAAGCCGCGCTTGCGCAATGCCTTGCTCAACGCGACCGACTCGTCCGATGTCGTGGGAATCTCAGCGATCGTGCGCGGGGCAGGCGTCGCGTGCGGCTGGAACGACCAGATCAGCGCGGCGAGTCCGCCCTCTTCGCGCAAGCGGACAGTCGCCGCGGCGTTCGTGATCGTCGCCAGAATCTTCGCGCGGTTGCGGATGATCCGCTCGTCAGCCATCAATCGTTCGACGTCGTACTCGTCGAATGCGGCCACCGCGTCGGGATCGAAGTGGCCGAATGCCTCGCGGAACGCCTCGCGCTTGCGCAAAATCGTCGCCCACGAAAGCCCGGACTGGAACGCCTCCAGGCTCAACCGTTCGAACAGTCCGCGCTCGTCGCGCACGGGCATGCCCCACTCGGTGTCGTAGTAATGCTTGAGCAGCGGATCGACAGCGGCCCAAGGCGGACGCGCAAGGCCATCGGCACCGATGACAGCATCGAGCGGCTGCGGCTTCTTCGGACGCGCGGCCTTCTTTGCGGCAGCACGCGCCATTTTGACGGCTGGCTTCGCAGTGGCGGATTTCGTTTCGGCCTTTTTAGCGGGGCTGGTTTTCTTCATGCTCGAATGAGTGGGTTTGCTCGATGCGCGACCTTTGCGCCGACGCGCGCCTATTGTCGTATCGCTCTTCTATCGACGGCAAGGATGGCGGCAGTGAATGATGCGCCCACTGCAGGCACGTCGACATTTGCGTATGCTTGAGCGTATCGAAAGTGCCCATATATGTGGCCTATGCGGGTGCGAGTGGCCGTCGCCGGCGTGCCGGCAAGCTGGCCCCTTCAAGCCTCTCAGGCCCGACAAAAGCGGCAGACGCAAGCGCTGCCTTGCAAATCAAGGAGAGATTCACACATGCCCACGTACGCAAAAACTCCGGAAGCATTGGACCGTCTCACGCCTGAGCAGCGTCGCGTGACGCAGGAGAGCGGAACGGAACGCCCCTTTTACAACGAGTTCTGGGACAGCAAGGAAGTGGGCTTGTACGTCGACGTCGTATCGGGCGAGCCGCTCTTCACGTCGCTCGATAAATTCGACAGCGGCTGCGGCTGGCCGAGCTTCACGAAGCCGCTCGAGGACGAACACGTCGTCGAGTTGCGCGACACGACTCACGGAATGATCCGCACGGAAGTGCGCTCCAGACACGGCGACAGTCACCTGGGCCATGTTTTTCCGGACGGCCCGCGTGAAGCAGGCGGGCTGCGTTACTGCATCAATTCGGCGTCGCTGCGCTTCATTCCTGTGTCGCGCCTCGAAGAGGAAGGTTACGGGCAATATCTCGGCCTCTTCGACAATGTGAAGAAGTAAGTAAGCTCTCGCGATAGCGGCTTGGCCGCGGTCTGATGGCCCAAGCCGCTGTCGCGCGCGGTGACGGCGTCAATCGCGGCGACACTAGCCCGTCGCGTGCAACGCCGCAGGCAGCGCTTCGATCGCGTCGCCGATCCGTATCTCCCCGCCCTTCACGACGCGCGCCGTAATGCCGCCGAATCCGCGCACGGCGTTGTAGCCGCCCGTACCCAGCACTTCTTCCATGCGCGAACACGGATGGCACTCGCCCGTCGTTTGCAGCACGGCGCCGCCGATCCGGAATTGCCGGTCTTTCAGCGCCATCAGGTTGATGCCCTCCGTCACGATGTTGCGCCGCAGGTCACTCGCGGCAACATCGCTGCGCGCCAAATGACTTGCGATGCTGCGCAGACTTTCGGCCTGGATCAGTGTGACCTGCCGTTCGCCGCCACGGCTCGCGTAGTGGTCGCCGACGAGACCCGTGTCCGCGTCGATCAGTGCCATTTCGACGACCGTCATCGCGACTTTTCGCCGCTTGCGCAAACCTATCCAGACGATCCTGCCGGGATGGATCGGACCGTTGATCAGCCTGGCGAGCGGCGATGAAGGATTGAGCGGCATGGGCAATCTGCGGATGCGGGTGAGGACGATATCGATCAGCGGAGCGTGTGCCACAGTGCATGGCCCATCCGCCCGTCTTTATACTATCGCCCATCGGATAACAGGACCCGCAAATGAAACGAGCAGTACTCACGGCGGCGCTCGCCATCGGCCTCATGCAACCGTCGATGCAGGCATTCGCGCAGACGGTCGCCGACCAGTGTTTCGCGATCGGCGATATCGCCGGTCAGGTCGCCTCGTGGCGCCTGCACAAGAAGACCAAGGCGCAGGCGCTGGACCAGGCGCGGAAGTACTACAAGGACGCGTCGGATCGTCAGGCCGTCGATGCTGTGATCGACCGGGTCTACAGCGGCGCGGCGATGACGCCGGACCAGGCCAGCATGGTCTTCACGCAGGAATGCGCGCAACAGAAGAAGAAGCCGGCGAGCGCACAGTAACACCGCACGCACGCGTTACCACGCGTGCAGACGCACGAGCGCGAAGATCTGCGAGCTCGCATACAGCAGCAGACCGATGCAGCCGCCGACGATCGTTCCGTTGATGCGGATGTATTGCAGATCCTTGCCGATGTTCAATTCGATCTGCTCCGACATGTCGCGCGAATCCCAGTTCTTCACGGTGTCGCTGATGTGACGCGTCAGATAGCCCGCGAAATCCGGCGCCATAGCGCGCGCTGCTTCTTCCATGTGCTGATTCAGCGAACGGCGCAACGCTTCGTCGTTCGCGAGTTCGCGGCCGATCCATTGCCCCATCGCGGACACTTTCGTGCGCAGCACCGAGTCGCCGCGCTCGAGATCGGCGCGCAGCCAGTCGCGCAACTGGCCCCACAAGTCGCGGACGTATAGCGCGAGATTCTCGCTGTCCTTCACGTAGCTTTTGATCTCTTCCCCCTTCTGCAGAAAGACGGGATCGGACTTCAGCCTGACGATCAGGCGTGCCGCCGCTTCGTCGAACTTGTGGCGCAATTTGTGTTCGGGGTCTTCGCTCACGCGCAGCAACATGTTGTTCACCGCCTGCGCGACGACGTTCGCGCCGCTCTCGCCGAGCCACTCCGACGGCATCAGCTTCTCCAGCGTCGGATACTCGCGCTTGAACCAGTCGACGATCTGCTCCGCGATGAAAGCGCGGACGCCCGGCTCGCGAAGCAGCGCCATCAGATGCTCGATGCCATCGTCGAGCAGTTGCTGGTGCCGGCCATCGCGCGTCAGCGTATCGAGAATCGCGCCCGTTGCCTTCGACAGATCGATTCTGTCGAGCATCGCGTCGAGCGCATCCTTGATGAAACGCTGGATGCGCGCATCGTCGAGCAATTCGAGTATCCCGGCCGTCAGCTTCACGACGTAGTCGCCGAGGCGCTGCGTGTTCGCGTCGACACATAGCCAGTTCGTGACGCTCTGCGCAGGATCGTGCTTGCGGATCAAACCGATAATCGACGACTCGTCGAGAAACTTCTCGCGCACGAAAAGCGCGAGATTGTCGGCGATCTTGTCCTTGTTCTGCGGGATGATGGCCGTGTGTGCGGCCACGCCAGGAATCGGCACTCGCCGGAACAACGCGACGACGGCGAACCAGTCGGCCAGCGCGCCGACCATCGCCGCTTCCGCGACCGCCTTGATGCCATCGACCCATGTGCTCGCGCGCATGAACGCGGTCGTGACGAAGACGGCTGTGGCGATCAAAAGCAAAAGCGTCGCGCGACGCTTCGCATGTTTGAGTTCTAGTACCTTGTTCATTGGACTGGCTTGTGTCGGTTCGTTGTATTCGGGACGGGGAAGATATCCGCACTCGCGGGGGCGTCGGGTGGATGGCCAGCGTGGGCGTCGGGTCTTCGACGCGTTGACACCAGATTAACCGCCGTGCTGTACTGCCGCCTCATCACGCATTGGTGGACGCCTGTGCCCGCGCTTCCCGTCCGCGCAAGGTGGTTGGGAAAACGACGTGGGTCTGGGATGCGACGCTGCGTCGTCTTTCGTTCAGCGGAGGTTGTTTGATTTCCGACTCGCAGATTCCTCGCGCGACGATCCAGGCGTATCTGGAGACGCACTATTGCGTGCACGGTTCCATGCCGACGACGCTGAAGATCGGCGAATTCAACGCGTCGCTGGCTGCCATTCACGATGCGCACGCTGTGCGCAATAGCGCGTTCATCACCGCGTGCAATCCGTTTAGCCGGATGCTCGATGACGCAGCCAACGTCGATCTGCAGCGTGCGCTCGCCCTCGAACTCTCGCAGCGCGGGTTGACGTTTATCGGTGGCATCGGCAGGCACCCGTCCAACGGCTGGCCCGGCGAGCCGAGCTTTCTGGTGCCTGGAATATCGGTGGAAGATGCCAAGGCGCTTGGGATGCAGTTCGGGCAAAACGCAGTCGTGTGGTCCGGCGGCGATGCGGTGCCGCAATTGGTGCTTTTGCGGTAGGTTTTGACGGGTCTTCTGCGCTTTCGGTCGCTGGCGCGCGGACTCGGCTGACGAGCGCCCGGGAAATATGTAGTACACACCACAAGTTACGTATCAAAAGATACGCATCCATGGGTTTGCATTGGAAAACCAGCGAAAGCCGCGTTTGACGCAAAATATCTCGTGCCAGCACCGAAGTGTCGTGAAACATACGGCGATTGATTGGCTAAGTCATTGCATTGTAATGGTTTCTTCGGTTGGATGATTTTCTTAAGGTTGTTTCACGGATTCTGCGGCAAGTACTTGCTGATTAAAGATTTTCAGCAGTGAGCGGAGTTGTTCGCGTTCTAGGAGTCGCGCGGCACGCGTAAGACCTGCAACCGCGAAAACCCACATCACTGCCGCTGTCGGGTCGTGGCTGAAATGCTCTTGGGACCGCTGCCCGGCTCGTCGGCTCGCGATTATCTGTTCGGATAGCTTATTATTTTTAGAGATAACGACGGGGGATCCGGCTCGTGCTGATGGCGTCTGACGAAAGACTCGTTGGTGAATCGTCGGCACTTTCAGTGCACTCAGTCCGTCCGCGACCTTCGCGCTGGATGCACTCGGCGCATAGGTGTTGCGTTTGTCGACGAATGCACAGGTGCGTTATCAATTCTCGACCGTCAGTTTTTTGACTTCATTGACGGTTGCATGTGTTGCCTTGGAGCCAGCGGTCGCTCGGCGCGCGTGCAGCAGATCGACGAGACCCCCAAGTCGTTACGCGCGGGATCGACACGCCGGCGCGTGCTTCACGTCGCTTGCACGTCCTGGCGAGCCAACGACCCATCGGCAAATCAACTGGACGTGTTCGGTCATGTGCGAAGGTTCGTTGAAAGTTCGGCAAAGCACCTTTGCGTCGTCTGCCCTGTCGCGTTCCACGGACTGCGCGCAACGCGCGGCGCGCATCTCCCAGCGTTCGTTTCCCAGCGGCAGTTCCAAAATTCTTAGGTCGCTCGGTGATTTGGCGGCGCATCGGCGAATCTGGCGTGATGCCGAATTTATCGGAGCACCGTCGATCTCGAATCGGGGTTTTGGTTTGACGAGTTGAATGGATTCGCCGTGCCGATCCGCGCCACAGGCGGCGCATCAGTCGTGCAGAGTTCTTTTTCGGCGTCGACGCGGCTGCGACAGGGTGCGGACGTGCGGCCCGCTTTCTCGCAATTCACACGCAGCGGCTGCGCTGCCGCTGCCGTTTGGTTCGACTCGTACCGCTCTTACGTTAGATCGAGCGCGGTGGAGCACCGCCGCGCGCCGAAGGCGGTGTTAGCGCTCGGGTACTTTGCGTCCCGCTGTCCCGCTGTCCCGCTGTCCCGCTGTCCCGCTGTCCCGCTGTCCCGCTGTCCCGCTGTCCCGCCTCCCGCCTCCCGCCTCCCGCCTCCCGCCTCCC
>NZ_FNYE01000078.1 GCF_900108945.1 Paraburkholderia diazotrophica
GCTAGTACAACATCCCGTAAATTGCTTGATTAATTATCCGACTGTAAATAGGGCTGCAGGAGCGTGACGACGACATCGGCCATCTCCTCGAGCGAGCCGGTTCCGGGCAGCGGTTCCCAACGACCACTATGGCTGCGGAAGGCAGCGCCATAACGATTGCGGCCGAGCTCTGTGAGGCGCGCCACAACAGTGGGCTCCTCATCGTCCAGACGTTTGATCAGCAGGTGACGTCCGTAGGCTTGCGTAACAATTTGGTCATGGCCGAGCAAGGTGCGTAGTTGACGCTGAAGTTCGGCCGCGTAATGTTTGGTGGGTATGGCTGGCACGTCGGTCCCCTCGATTACGTTGCGCCGGTTTGTAGTGGGTAGCCCCGGAAACTCCATTTGAAGGGGCGCGCTGCCTGATTATGCTGGCGGATAAACTGCGCGGTTCGCTCGCGCAGGTGCGCGGTGCTGGTATGGCTGGCATGGCGCAATACCCGGCGCGTGTAGCGCGCAAACCATAGTTCAATCTGATTGACCCAACTCGCGTGCAACGGCGTGAAGTGGAAGTGAAACCGCTTGCCATGTCGCGCATTGAACGGCTGCCAGACGGCCTGGGCGCGGTGCGTGTTCAGGTTGTCCCAAACCACGTGCACCTGCTTGCCCGGGTATGCAGCAGCCACGCGCTCCATGAAGGCTACCAGATCGTCCTGGGTACGCCGCTCGCGGCACTCTGCCAACACCTTTCCCGTGTGCACATCCAGCGCAGCAATCAACGCCTGGGTACCGTGGCGGATATATTCAAACTCCCGACGACGCAGCCGTCCCGCCGCCGGTGCACGCCCCGGATGCTTGCGCTCGATGGCCTGGATACCTGTCTTCTCGTCGATGCTGAGCACCACCGCGTTTTTGGGCGCCTTGCGATACAGCTTGCAAATTACATTGACCTTCTCGCGAAAGGCGGGGTCGGGACTGTGTAGCCATTGCTGCACCCGGTGCGGGCGCACGTCGCCGGCCTGCAAGATCCGCTGAACATGGCTACGGCTGATCTGTTCGACGATGCCGCGCTCGATTGCGCGCGTCACGATCTCGTCGAGCGTCGGCGTGAGCCGCCCCTGCGGTTCCTGCGCTTCGCAAGCCAACGCAATCAATTGCAGTCGCGTTTCCTGCGCAATGCGCGGCGGACGGCCACTGCGCTCACCTTCCCGAATGCCCTGTGCGCCTTGCCGCGCAATGCGCTTGCGCCACGTGCTGACCGTCTGCACCGATACGCCGAGCTCTCGCGCAATCACAGTATTCGAGTGTCCCTCATGTGCCCACAACGCAATCCGAGCCCGCATCACATCCCGCTGCGGGGCCGTCTTCTGTGCGATCAGCGACAGGAGTTTCTCTTTTTCTTTCTTCGTCAGCTTCACTGACGTTGCGTGACGGCCTCGGCTCATCCCGACATGATAACCAAGGTTTAATTATTCAACGTATTTACGGGATGTCGTACTAGTCGATCCTGCTGTGCTCGCCGCGGGTAACGCTTCAAAGCGATAAATCGGCCCCACGCCGAGCTGTGACGGGTAAATCCGGGCGCGCATACGCTCGATCTAACGGAGTCTAACGTCGGGAATCGACAGTCGACCAGCCGTTCGAATGGCGGCTCTGCGGGACAGATGACCGGCAGCAAATGGCCGAGGTTGTGTGAAAAGGCAATGTTCAGCTTAGCCCTAGATCATCGCGAATGTTTCTTCGTAGCAACGCGCAGCCACCAGAAGTAAACAATCGCGATAGGCCTCCAGGGAGTAGGTGTCGATCCAGGCAAGCTTCTTTGGTGCGCCGACCAGTCGGCCTTGCCGCGCGAGCAGAAATGCGATGTAGCAATACAGACAAATTGACGGACCTATCGTGAGAGTGAAGATGGCAGGCGCAACATCCAGCGAAGTTTCCGCCGCCTGGAAATCGCCGAGACGGACGATTTTCCAAACGCCGTTGCGCTGCGGTTCGACACTCACCCATCAGGTACCGTGACCGATGATTCCGGAATGCACGGAAAATCGGTCACGCTACCGGAACCGGCGTTCACGATGAAACGGAATGGTCGGTCACGTTGAGCCGGATCATCGAGGAGCCACTACTCGCTGCCTTTGACCAGTTTCGACAGTAATGCCTTGGCAGCCGGCCCTGAAGACGCCGGATTTTGTCCGGTGAGCAGCAGGCCGTCTTCCAGCACATACGGCTGCCAGTCGGCGCCCTTCGAGAATTTGCCGCCTTTCGCCTTGAGTTCGTCTTCCACGAGAAACGGCACTACCTTCGTCAAGCCAACGGCTTCCTCTTCTGTATTCGTGAAACCAGTCACCGACTTGCCCTCGACCAGGGGCTTGCCATCGGGTCTCCTGACATGTCGCAGCACGCCAGGCGCATGACAGACGAGGGCCACCGGTTTACCCGCAGCAATCGTGCGTTCGATCAGGCCAATGGAATCGCGATCTTCGGCCAGATCCCACATCGGGCCGTGGCCGCCAGGATAAAAGACGGCATCAAACTCATCGCGTGCAACATCCTTGAGCTTTGACGTGCTCTCAAGCGCTGCCGTCGCAGCGGAGTCCGCTTCGAAGCGACGGGTTTGGTCCGTCTGAAAGTCGGGCTCGTTGCTTTTCGGGTCAAGCGGTGGTTTGCCGCCATTGGGTGACGCCAGAACGATATCTACCCCCGCGTCCTTGAACACATAGTAAGGTGCAGCAAGTTCCTCGAGCCAGAAGCCCGTCTTGTGGCCCGTGTTACCCAGTTGGTCGTGCGAGGTCAAAACCATAAGAATCTTCATGACTTTCTCCTTGCATGGTCTTTCGGAAGCGTTCTGAAATGGCAATTCCATACGGTCGGTTTCGATATGCATACTTCAACGGCGTCGTAACGAAGCTGGTATGGCGGGACGATTCGTCGGAATTGCCCCGCAGGTGCGCTCAGGCAGTTTCTGCCCGGGAAAAACATCAAGCAGCTCCGGATAAGTGAAGCCGGACAAGTTTCCGGAATCCATCGTCGGGATGATGGTCGCGATCTTGAAGACCCGTGCCGCCATCGCAAGTTGACGTGTTGTCCTGCAGCGCCGGGTGGTTGATTAACGGGACACCGAACACCATCTGCGGCTGCTGATCGATAACAATCAGCTGACAATTTTCACGTGTCAGCACCTCGAGCTTTGGATCGATCCTGTTTGATCCATCCATTCAGTGCGGGTCGGACATCTTCTAACAATTGGAAATCCGACCATGAACGTCACCTCGAAAGAAGTGCCACGGATAACGGCCTCATCGTGAGAACCCGCGGACTTTGCGTCGCTCGATTCTATCGACAGGGTTGGCGTCTGCACATGCCGTCGGCAGCGCGGAAAAGACTATGAAGAAGACTAGAAATCCTGCAGTGAAAAATCAATGAGTGACTCACCCGCACTGTCATTTTTCGGCGATCTTGTTGTTCGCGCGACATCGAGCTATCGCGAGTCAGGCTACCTGCCCACAGGTATCGCGCATGAACAGCCAAAAGTGCAGGCGTGACTTCCAAATGAACTTTGTAAGGCCTATACAGCATGCCGGGGATGGCCTCCTGCTCACCGCGCGCCCACCAGCAACCGTCTTGCCCTTCGTATGATGTTTGACCGCCCGTCGTCTAGTCCGTGAGCCACAACCTCCGAAGACTGCGCAGAGCGCGTGCAATGCATTGAGTTCGGCGCCGGGGAGACTTGCGATATCGCGCGGCCAGGTTCAGGTCTATAACTGTTACGAGGGGACCGTACCGGTCGTCAGCTTCAAGCCAACATGCTCCTGTCTCGACACCGTGGCTCTAGTATGGAGACGCCCTGAAACAGCTATTGAAGAAGGGGTGCGATATGGCAGCGGCGCCGGTCACAATGTATGTTTCCGCAGAGATGCGCCCGCAAGGACAGCAGCCGACATGGTGCCAGCTGTACACCGCCGGGTTGTGATTGGAATGCAGACATCGGCGCGCCTGAAAGCCGGCACCATGGTGGGCCGCACCTTGACAATGGAAGAGATGCAGGGAAGTCGATATCAACCGTCAATGGTACACGACGCGACCTTTCAAGGGGATAGACGTGAAGGATTCGCCATATTGGCCCGAGGGCCTTGCGCATCATCTCTCATTGCCGCAGGCTACGCTGTACGACAACCTCCAGGCCTCTGCCACCCGCTATCCGGAAAAGACGGCGATTCACTTCTACGGCAGCGCGATGACTTATTCCCAATTGCGAAAAGAAGTGGATACGCTGGCCGGGTTCCTTCAGCAGCGGTGCGGCGTCGCGCGTGGCGATCGCGTTGCGCTGTACATGCAGAACAGCCCGCAATATGTGATCGGGTACTTCGCAATCTTGAGAGCGAATGCTGTTGTCGTGCCGACCAATCCGATGGATACGCCTGCCGACCTTCGACGCATCGTCGAAGACTGCGGTGCGACAGTCGCTCTGCTGGGCGATGAACTATTCGGGAACGTCCGCCCGCTTTTCGGTGAAGTGCTCGACCACATGATCGTGGCGCGCTACGCGGACTATATTCGCGAAGCGACTGACTTGCCGCTGCCGGCCGTGCTGACTGCGGCCGGGCCTGACCTCGAGGCCCACCCCGAATTCTCAGCGACTGTCTCACCGAAAGCCGTGTGCTGGCATGCTGCAATCGAGGCCGCTCTGCAGCCGTCGGCGTATGTCGCATCGCCCGATGACCTCGCGGTCATTCCCTACACGTCGGGCACGACGGGTGCCCCGAAAGGATGTATGCATACGCATCGAGGTGCAAATCATGTTGTTGCTGCGTCTGCGCAATGGTGTCATGTGTCGTCGGACTCAGTCATCTTGTGCACGATGCCGATGTTTCATGTCACCGGGATGCAGCACACCATGAATACGGCCATCTTCCTCGGGGCGACCATGGTCGTGATGACACGTTGGAACAGTCGCTGTGCCGCGCAGCTGATCGAGCGCTATCGCGTTCGGTATTGGAGCGCCATTTCGACGATGATGATCGACTTCATGAGCGTGCCCGATCTCGACCGTTTCGACCTGAGCTCAATCGAATTCCTGGGTGGCGGTGGCGCTGCCATGCCCAAGACACTGGCGCAGCGCATGGCAGCACGTTTGGCCGTTCCCTATGTGGAGGGCTACGGGTTGTCCGAGACCATCGGGGCGACCCATATCAACCCTCCGCAGCGCTCCAGACAGCAGTGTTTGGGCATACCCATTCAGGACACGGAATCGATCGTGGTCGATCCCGCCACGTTTGAGCTCCTCGATACGCATTCAACGGGTGAAATTCTGGTCAGCGGCCCGCAGGTGTTCGCGGGCTACTGGGGGCGCCCTGACGCCACCCGCGATGCCTTCGTCGACGTTTCCGGGAAACGCTATCTGCGCACCGGCGACCTCGGCTATGTCGACGAAGACGGCTATTTCTTCTTCGTCGACCGGTTGAAGCGGATGATCAACGCTTCTGGATACAAGGTACGACCCGCCGAAGTCGAGACCGTACTCTTCGAACACCCTGCGATTCAGGAAGCGTGTGTCGTTGCGGCCCGCGACGCGCGCAGGGGGGAGACAGTGAAGGCATTCGTTGTGTTGCGCGCCGGCGCCGATGTGTCGGCACAGCAAATCATTGCATGGGCTCATGATCACATGGCGTCGTACAAGATACCCACGATCGTCGAATTCATCTCCGCGTTGCCGCGCACGGGTAGTGGAAAGGTGCAATGGAGACTGCTGCAGGAGCGCGAAAATGGTGCCTGAGACCTTCAACCTCGGTGGAATTCTGTCATGCACGTATTAGCGCAGAATGCGACTGTACGCGTTCAGTTCCCTCAAAGTACCGGCGTTCGGAAGCATTCGCCCTGGGCCAGCCGCAGCATCGCGGGTGTACGAGTTACCGCTTGCCGACACAGGCCAACTTGTTTATCCGCTTGCAGATGAACGTCATTGGGACGATCCCCGTCAGGCCAGCGGCCGGATGTTCTGGTTCATGTGGAAGAAGTTCGTCGGATCGTACCTGGCCTTGATCTGCTGAAGCCGTCGGTAATTGGAACCGTATGCTGCAATTGGTTCACCCGTCTCGTCGTCGTCCAAGTAGTTGACATAGCGACCGGCGGCAAAGAAAGGCCGCATCTCTTCGTAGGTTTCGCGAGCCCACGCGACGCATGCGCCGGACTCCGCCGGTTGCATCCACTGAGCGAGCACGAGGAAGTTGTAGCCTTCACGGCGGTGCGGGAATGCGGTATCGGTAACACCTACCCGGGCGACCGCGCCGTGGAAATGTTCGAGGAGCAGTTGGCCCATTGTCGTCGGGCATCGCGCGAAGCAGCTAATCATGGTGTCAATTGCAGCGTCGCTCAGCTCTGTGAGGAAATTGGACTTCCAGTAGTTGAGAGCGCCTTTCGGGAAGTTGGCGTCGAGCATGCGGTTGAGCTGGGAGTAGGGGATCGGCCCAACGGCATCCAAGATGGGAAGCGCGAATTGTTTCAGCGGCCGCATGGCCCTTTCGGCGTCTTCCAACGGCCCGCAGTGGCAGGTGACCAGGGCGGCCACTTCCGTGCCGGACCCGTCCGGCGCATGCGTCAGCGATGCGAACAGTGTCTGCTCATCAGGTAGCGATCGTGTGCTATTGCGGAAGAATTCGAGCAGGGCGCGGGAGCGTTCGATCGGGTGGATGATCGGGCCGCCCATAACGGTCGGCCCAACCGGGTGGAGTTCATACTCGAAGCTCGTGGCGACCCCGAAGTTTCCGCCGCCGCCGCGAAGAGCCCAGAAAAGCTCGGGCTCCTGCTGCTTGCTCGCCCGCAAGACCTTGCCGCCAGCTGTGACGAGGTCCACCGCCCGCAGATTATCGAGTGCCAGGCCGTATTTGCCCATCAGCCAGCCCACCCCGCCCCCGAGGGTAAGCCCGGCAATGCCCGTGCTGGAGACCACGCCACCGGTAACGGCCAGGCCATGCAACTGCGTCTCGCGATTGAGCTCGCCCCAGGTGACGCCGCCTTGCGCCCAGACTGTTTTGCTTTCCGGATCGACGTGGATGCCCTTCATCGGCGAAAGATCGACCATCACCCCACCGTCAATCGTCGCCCGTCCCGCCACATTGTGCCCGCCGCCGCGAATTGCGACCTCGAGGCCGAGCCTGCGGGTGACATCGAGGGACCCGACAACGTCGGCCACGCCGTGGCACCTGGCGATCAAGGCGGGCCGCTTATCGACCAGGCCGTTGTGCACCCTTCTCGCGTCCTCATAACCGACGTCCATGGGTTTCAGGAGCTGCCCCCGGAAGGTGGCAGCAAGGTCGGCCGCAGCGTCGGCCAGGGATCCAATCGGCAGCATGGCCTTTCTCCTCGAATTCGCCCCAAGTCGTATGCGTTCGCATTGAGCTTGTGTAGCTTGGTTTGTTATAGGGTGCCAACGACAGCACATGCAGACTAATGCGAGGCGCAATCCGCCACGCATTTCTCCGCCCTCAAGGGTTCGCTTCGTACAGATCGACGACGGTACCGATCGATGGCTGCGGCTTAAAATACAGGAGTAGCTGTCCCGTGTCAGCAGTCAGCACTTGGTTAGTCACCGGGTCGGTTCACGCTGCCATTGGAGGCGGCCTAATGATTTTGTCAAGACAACAGCAGTGGCTTCCGAGTAATCCGCCGATACCGAAGCGGCCGTCGTGCTAGCGCGGCCGAGTGCCATTCGCCGACGCCGGTTTGCGAACGACAGCAAACCAACCTGCAGCCGACACACCGCCCCATCGCCGACCGTCGGCTATGGCCGAGCTGCTCCCATCGAGAACCCACTAGGTTCCGAAGTGAACCGGCAGTTGGAATGACTTCGTGTGTTGCGCGAACGGCAACTATTGCTCTGGTAGTACGCGTTCACATAAACCGCCGGAACGTTGCTGTCGAGGATTCCCGTTCTGTAGAGCGTTCATCGAACTCTAGTCATGCGAACGTTGCTTCGCGTGAATATCAGCCATCTGCCTTTGTCCCGCAACATTGCAGCCCGCTTGATAGCAAAAACCTCGAGTCAATGCGCCGGGTGGTGATGAGTCGCAGCGGCATGGCCGCCGGAGACGACGATCCGTATTAGCAGCCGCATATATGCATGCGTTTACCAGATTTACCGGTTGCCAAAATTTGGTGTTATGCCCGACCGACCTACCGATATTCCAGCGAAGTAGCTTCGACTAGGGACTTCGTTTGGGAAGCCGTGATCTATTCTCTACAAGAGTGTTCTTTACGCTCGTGGTCGCCGCGTAGTGGCGGGCGAAGCGGAGGAAAGCATGGCGGACCTTCAACTCAACACGAATGAGATTTCGCGGACTGTCGCAGATCTGCCATGCCCGCCCGGCTTGCCTTTGCTGGGGAACCTATTCCAGATGGCGCCCGCTAAACTTCACTTGACCCTGGAGCGATGGGCGGGGCAGTACGGTTCGCCGTTCAGGGTCCAACTCGGCACGATTCCGATAACAGTCTGGACGCAGGTTGACCTGTTTCAGACTGTCATGCGCGAGCGTCCCAACCTGTATCGGCGTTTTTCACCAATAGAATCCGCTATGACAGAACTTGGCGGAAACGGACTATTCTCTGCCGAAGGCGCGGCTTGGGAACCGCAGCGCCGGCTCATCATGCGTGCGCTGTCCCTTTCCAATATCAGGGCTTTCTATCCGACGCTATCGGCGATTACCGAGCGTTTCCTCGTTCGCCTGCAGACCGCGGCAAAGGAGAATAGAACGCTAGAAATGACGGACGAACTTAAGCGCTATACCGTGGACGTGACAAGTACGCTTGCCTTCGGTGAGGACCCGCATACGCTCGAACAGGAGCGCGGTGTGATACAGGAACAGCTTGCGCTGATACTGCCGGCGCTCATGAGACGGGTCACAGCGCTATTTCCTTACTGGCACTATGTCACGCTACCGGAAGACAGGCGGCTCGCGCGGGCAATGGTGGAAGTGCATCGTTACGTTCAAAAAATGATTGAACGAGCATGTGAGCGTATGCGCCGCCAGTCTCCTGATTCGCCACCGCACAATCTGCTCGAAGCAATGCTTGCGGCGCGCAACGAGCCCGATTCAACGGTGACCGACGAACTGATCTCGGCGAACGTCCTGACGCTGCTGGTCGCAGGCGAAGATACGACGGCAAATGCAATTGCCTGGGCGCTGATGTACATTGCTCCGGATTCACCTTTGCAGTATCGGCTCTTCGAACAGTCATGTGCAGCACTCGGTGAATCCCGGGTGTGTCCGGACTACGATGCATTAAAGCACCTCGACCTTTGCGAGGCGGTGTGCAGCGAGGCCCTACGGCTGCGGCCCGTTGCAGCCATACAGACGTTCGAGCCGCTAGCCGAAGTGTGCTTGGGCGGCGTTGCCATACCTGCGGGGACGCGTATGCTCTTCCTCACGCGCCCGGGCATGCTGGACCCGCAGAATTTCGTGCATCCAGAGGTATTCAACCCTGACCGCTGGAAGCATCCCCGGGATCCGTCTGACGGTGTGCATGAACAGAAGGCTTACCTGACATTCGGCGCGGGCCCACGAGTGTGTCCGGGCCGCTATTTGGCAGGAGTCGAGATGAGACTCGTGATATCAATGTTGATGAAGCATTTCAGAATCGAACTGGCAATCGATCCGGAGGAAATTGAAGAGATTTCCGCCTTTACAATGGTGCCGAACAGGATGCCTGTGAGACTTCACCCCCTTACCTGAGTTGCCGACGGCTGACGGAGATCGGCTGAATCATGGGTCGGCTTCCGTCACATACTCCAAACCGTTGGGCCTTGGGGCAGCCCAGACTCTCGAAATTCGATGAGGGCAAACCTGGCATAAAAAGGCAGATTGCCTGGCTCGCTCTCCAGATACGCGGTAACACCGTCCTGGTCGCGCACGCGAAATTCGATTCGAGGCAGCTCGCTTCCAAGCCCTCTGTATTGAATGACAAGGTCGACGCCAAGTAGGTGCGCTTTGGAAGACGGAAAATAAAGCACGTTAGCGACGGGCAGTCGTCACCAGTCGTTTAGGGTTACGACGCCTGCAATCGTCCGCAGGAATGTGCGTGCGCCACTGCACGTTGCTGGCAGGCATCAAATAACCCTAAGGCAATGCTGATCAAGTCGACCAATCATGGTTGTCATGCGTTATAGCGTGGACATGCAACGGTAATAGCAAATACGATGAAACAACTGACGCTAGCGATGGCGGTCGATCTGACCTGCCTGATTTCTTCGGGCCATTTCAATCTTGGAGAATGGCCTCGGTTGCGTCAGTTGAACAATATAGCTGCTTAAACTCGTCGGGCGTCAGGTACGCCAGACTTGAGTGCGGTCGGACGGTGTTGTAGTGACGCCGCCATTGCTCGATCACGACCGTGGCCTCGGTGCGCGTCCGAAACCATTCGAGGCTCAGGCACTCGTCGCGGAATTTACCGTTGAAGCTCTCGTCCGCACCATTTTGCCAAGGCTTGCCGGGATCGCTGAGCGCCATTTCCATCCCGCTGTCCGCTGCCCACTTCAGGATGGCGCGCGACACGAACTCCGGACCATTGTCTGAGCGAAGGTAGCGTGGCGCACCGTGGACGCTGACCAGCTTCGACAGAACCTCGATGACTCGCCCGGAGCGGATCGATCCCGCAACATCGATGGCCAGGCACTCACGCGTGTATTCATCGATCACCGTCAGGCACTTCAGTTGCTGGCCGTTGGCGCAGGCGTCGAATACGAAGTCATACGCCCAGACATGCCGAGCCGCCGTCGCCGGCCGGGGCCGCGGGCGACGGACCGACACGCGTCTGCGCGGACGCTTGCGAGGCACCTGTAGCCCCGCAAGACGCCAAAGCCGCCATGCGCGATCCGCGCTCATCGGATGGCCTTGCCGTTCCAGGAAGATCTGGATCCGCCGGTACCCATAGCGGGGATGCTGCGCTGACAGGATGCTCATCGCCGCCAGCACCGGCGCATCCCGCACAGTGAGCTTCGATTCGTAATGCAGCGCCGATCGCGCCACCAACATCAGCGCGCACGCACGTCTCTCCGACAGGCCCCGCGCTTTGGCGTAAGCGACCTGCTGGCGTCGGGCGGGCGCGCTCACCACTTTTTTGCGTTGATCTCTTTCATCACGTCCAGCTCGAGATCGCGTTCCGCCAGCATCTTCTTCAGCCGCGCGTTCTCCTGCTCGAGTTGCTTGAGCCGCTTGACGTCGGTCGCCTCCAGGCCACCGAAATGCTGGCGCCAGTTGTAGATCGTCTGCTCGCTGATTCCGTGCTTCTTCGCTACCTCGGCGACTGGCGCCTTGTCCGCCTCGCGCAAGATCGTCACCATCTGTTCGTCGCTAAACCGGCTCTTCTTCATGACTTCCTTTTTTCCGTTGGAAGCCATTCTCTCAAGTTTCAGTTGGTCCGAAAATTCCAGGGCAGGTCAGATCAATGCGCGGGATTCGGAGCGCAGCGCAAACCTACGCGACGCGAGGCGTTTCTCGATGAGATGAACAGGCTCGTGCCGTGGGCCGAACTCTGCGTGGTGGTCGAGCCGCATTACCCGAAACGCGGCAACGGCCGGCCGCCAATCGCGCTGGAGCGCATGTTGCGAATTCATTTTGTGCAGCACTGGTTCAACCTTGCCGACCTTGCGTGCGAAGAGGCGCTGTATGACAGCCTCAGCCTGCGCCGTTTTGTGGGCATTGACCTGGGCAGCGAACCCGTTCCGGACGCGACGACGCTGCTCAAGTTCCGGCACCTGCTGGAAGAGCACAAACTGGGCGAGCGAATCTTCGCCGAGGTGGGTCGGGTGCTGCAAGCCAGCGGTATGAAGCTTGCCAGCGGCACCATCGTGGATGCGACGTTGATCGCCGCCCCCAGTTCGACCAAGAACAAGCAGCAGGCGCGCGACCCTGAGATGCATCAGACGCGAAAAGGAAAGCAGTGGTATTTCGGCATGAAAATTCATGTCGGCGTGGATAGCCAGAGCGGACTGACGCATAGCGCGGTCGTCACGGCGGCCAACGTGCACGACAAACACCCACTGCCACAGCTTCTGCATGGCCAGGAGCAGCGGGTCTATGGTGACAGCGCGTATGCGAGCCAGAAAGCGCTGATCCATGGCAAGGCCCCAAAAGCCCGCGACTTCACGAATCAGCGCACGCGCCGCAAGGACAGCGTCGATGAAGTGGCGCGTCGCAAGAACCGCAACAAATCGAAGATTCGCGCCCGCGTCGAACATGTGTTCGCCGTGGTCAAACGGTTGTGGGGTTTCACGAAGGTGCGCTATCGGGGTCTGGCGAAGAACGCCAATCGCGCTTTCGTTGCACTCGCACTGGCGAACCTCTACATGTCGCGAGGCCGATTTACGGGAGAGGTGCGTCCGTAAAGGGCGATACACGGGCGAAAAGCCCGCGCAGAACGCCTGCGGCGCGATAAAACGAAGCGGAATGACCATCTTCATTGGTTATCGGAAAGTTTACGCATGCTCAATCGCGATCAGTCGCGTTTACACGGCTTGATCAGCATTGCCCTAAACGCTTCCTGTCCTCACAACGGGAGCAAACCTGCGATTCGATCTAGTCGCTGGCCCGAAGTCAGCAAAGCCCGCCATACCTGCCGTTGGTGAATGGTCGCGCCAGCGGCTGCTGAGGCCGATGAAGGAGCGTTCGTCTTCACAACCGGATGGCTGGTTACGGGGCGGAGCCGACGCCTGAACGTCCGACCGACGGCGCATGTGTACGGCGGCTTGTGGCCGGGTTAAGGCAGTGTCCTCCGCAATTTGCTCGCCGGCCGAGCCCAGAACTTTCTGCAGCCGGACATACTCTTTCAGAGAGCCAGATAAATGAACTGCCCTTCGAGAACTTCCTTTGACGCTGATTGCAGTGTCGTAACAGCTCGCTGACAATGATGCAGGCGTGCTATTACGCAGATGTCTCAAAGCGCGGATCAGGCTGCGCTCCACAGGTCGGGCCTGCGGTCGTCAACCGACACATCGCGATTGCGGCGCCGTTCACGATGAGCGCGCGCTCCATGGATCGGCCGGCAAACTCCGCCTGCGCAATGCCTTGCCGGAGGCCGCCACAAACGCTCCCCGATGCCTCATTGATGCAGAATCGGCGCTAAGGCCACAACGACACGACCTGAATACGATGGACGACCCAGAATCGCTTTCCATGGCACTGCCCGACGGCACTAAGGTCTCTGCACTCCTCCGAGTGCCGGAGGACGCGCGAGCCCTGTATGTCTTCGCGCACGGTGCCGGGGCGGGCATGCAGCACGCCGGCATGTCGTCATTGGCCGACGCGCTTGCGGCGGCCAATGTCGCCACATTGCGCTACCAGTTTCCGTACATGGAGCGGGGCTCCAAGCGGGTGGACTCGCCGGCCGTGGCACATGCTGCCGTGCAGGCAGCCGTCGCAGAGGCCCGCCGGCGGCTGCCAGCCCTGCCGCTCTTCGCCGGCGGCAGGTCGTACGGCGGCCGCATGACGTCCCAGGCCCAAGCCATCTCCCCACTCGACGGTGTGCGTGGCCTCGCTTTCGTCGCGTTCCCGCTGCACCCGGCGGGCGCGCCCGG
>NZ_FNYE01000032.1 GCF_900108945.1 Paraburkholderia diazotrophica
TCGCGCCGATCGCGATGGAAGAAGGTCTGCGCTTCGCCATCCGCGAAGGTGGCCGTACCGTCGGCGCCGGTGTCGTTGCCAAGATCATCGAGTAAAATCGACGATTGCCGTAGCAGTATGCAGTGCCCGGGTCTGGGCACTCGCGTCCCGCGGGCGCCCAGACCTACGTTCTTTTACTAGTCGGCGGTGCAATACCGCCTCGCTCTTTCCAAGGAATTCGTCATGCAAAACCAGAAAATCCGCATTCGCCTGAAGGCTTTCGACTATCGTCTGATCGATCAGTCGGCAGCTGAAATCGTCGACACGGCAAAGCGGACTGGCGCAATCGTTCGTGGTCCGGTGCCCCTGCCGACCCGTATCCAGCGTTTCGACATCCTGCGTTCGCCGCACGTCAACAAGACGTCGCGCGATCAGCTCGAAATCCGCACGCACCAACGCCTGATGGACATCATTGATCCGACCGACAAGACCGTCGACGCGCTGATGAAGCTTGATCTGCCGGCTGGCGTGGACGTCGAAATCAAGCTGCAGTAAAGGTTTCAAGCGGCATCCAGATCATCGGGTGCCGCTAAGTCTTTGATTGCTTGCAGAAAAGGAAAAGCCTTGCTACAATGCTAGGCTTTTCGCGCATTTGCGTAAAAAAGCCGTCCCGGTTCGCCTTTGAATCGCGCGGCATTTTGTAAATTAGCCCCGACCAATCGCAGTCGGGAATGGAGAAAACGATGAGCCTTGGACTCGTAGGTCGCAAGGTTGGCATGACCCGTATCTTCACGGCTGAAGGGGATTCGATTCCCGTCACCGTGCTGGACGTGTCCGACAACCGCGTGACGCAGATCAAGACTGTTGAAACCGACGGCTACACGGCCGTTCAGGTTGCCTTCGGTACGCGCCGTGCATCGCGCGTGACGAAGCCGCTGGCAGGTCATCTCGCCAAAGCCGGTGTTCAAGCCGGTGAAATCCTCAAGGAATTCCAAATCGACGCCACCAAGGCTGCCGAGCTGTCGAACGGCGCCGTGATCGGTGTAGATCTCTTCGAAGTGGGCCAGAAGGTCGATGTGCAAGGCACCTCGATCGGTAAGGGCTACGCCGGTACCATCAAGCGTTACAACTTCGGTTCGGGCCGTGCATCGCACGGTAACTCGCGTTCGCACAACGTGCCGGGCTCGATCGGTATGGCGCAGGATCCGGGTCGTGTTTTCCCGGGTAAGCGCATGACCGGTCACATGGGTGACGAGACGGTAACGGTGCAAAACCTGGAAATCGCTCGTATCGACGCCGACCGCAAGCTGCTGCTGGTCAAGGGTGCTGTTCCGGGTGCGAAGGGCGGCAAGGTTTTCGTGACGCCGGCTGTGAAGGTGCGTGCCGTGAAAGGAGCGAAATAATGGAACTTAAGCTCCTGAATGCAAATGGTCAGGAAGGCGCAGCTGTTAGCGCGTCGGACGTCGTGTTCGGCCGTGACTACAACGAAGCCCTGATTCACCAGATCGTCGTCGCTTATCAGGCGAACGCACGCAGCGGCAACCGTGCTCAGAAGGACCGCGAGCAGGTCAAGCACACGACGAAGAAGCCGTGGCGTCAGAAGGGTACGGGCCGTGCTCGTGCCGGTATGTCGTCGAGCCCGTTGTGGCGTGGCGGTGGTCGCATTTTCCCGAACTCGCCGGAAGAAAATTTCTCGCACAAGGTCAACAAGAAGATGCATCGCGCAGGTCTCTGCTCGATCTTCTCGCAGCTGGCCCGCGAAGGCCGCATCGCCGTTGTCGACGAGCTGACGCTCGAAGCGCCGAAGACGAAGCTGCTGGCCGAAAAGTTCAAGGCTATGGGTCTCGACTCCGTGCTGGTCATCACCGACACGGTTGACGAAAACCTGTACCTCGCGTCGCGCAACCTGGCCCATGTGGCGGTTGTCGAGCCGCGTTACGCCGACCCCCTGTCGCTGATCTACTTCAAGAAAGTGCTGATCACGAAGGCTGCGGTCGCCCAGATCGAGGAGTTGCTGTCATGAGCGAAGTTCGCAAAAACGATCATCGTTTGATGCAAGTTCTGCTCGCGCCGGTGATCTCCGAAAAGGCGACGCTGGTGGCTGACAAGAACGAGCAAGTCGTGTTCGAAGTTGCGCCGGACGCTACGAAGCAGGAAGTGAAGGCTGCTGTCGAGCTGCTGTTCAAGGTGGAAGTCAATTCCGTCAATGTGCTGGTCCAGAAGGGCAAAGCCAAGCGCTTTGGCCGCTACATGGGCAAGCGCAAGGACGTGAAGAAGGCGTACGTCTGCCTGAAGCCCGGCCAGGAAATCAACTTTGAAGCGGAGGCCAAGTAATCATGGCAATCGTGAAAGTTAAGCCGACTTCGCCGGGTCGCCGTGCGATGGTCAAGGTGGTCAACAAGGATCTGCACAAGGGCAAGCCGTACGCACCGCTGCTCGACACGCAGAGCTCGACCGCCGGCCGTAACAACAACGGCCACATCACCACGCGTCACAAGGGCGGTGGTCACAAGCATCACTATCGTATCGTCGACTTCCGTCGCACGAAGGATGGCATTCCCGCGAAGGTCGAACGCCTCGAGTACGATCCGAACCGTAGCGCGAACATCGCGCTGGTCGTGTACGCAGACGGCGAGCGCCGCTACATCATCGCTCCGAAGGGCGTGGCGGTTGGTCAGCAACTGATGTCGGGTTCGGAAGCGCCGATCCGCGCAGGCAACACGCTGCCGATCCGCAACATCCCGGTCGGTACGACGATTCACTGCATCGAAATGCTGCCGGGCAAGGGCGCGCAAATGGCGCGTTCGGCTGGTACGTCGGCGATGCTGCTGGCTCGTGAAGGCACCTACGCGCAGGTTCGTCTGCGTTCGGGCGAAATCCGCCGCGTTCACATCGAGTGCCGCGCGACGATCGGGGAAGTGGGCAACGAAGAGCATAGCCTCCGTCAAATCGGTAAGGCTGGCGCGAACCGCTGGCGCGGTATCCGTCCGACGGTGCGCGGCGTTGCAATGAACCCGGTCGATCACCCGCACGGTGGTGGTGAAGGCAAGACGGCTGCAGGTCGCGATCCGGTGAGCCCGTGGGGCACGCCGACGAAGGGCTATCGCACCCGTAGCAACAAGCGCACGACGAGCATGATCGTCCAGCGCCGTCACAAGCGTTAAGGAGTAGGCAATGGCACGTTCTATTAAAAAAGGTCCGTTCTGCGACGCCCATTTGCTGAAGAAAGTTGAGGCGGCTGCAGCATCGCGCGACAAGAAGCCTATCAAGACCTGGTCGCGTCGCTCGACGATCCTGCCGGACTTCATCGGCCTGACGATCGCCGTTCACAACGGCCGTCAACACGTTCCGGTGTATGTCACGGAAAACATGGTCGGCCACAAGCTTGGCGAGTTCGCACTGACCCGTACGTTCAAGGGTCACGCGGCCGACAAGAAGGCCAAGAAATAAGGGGCAATCAAGATGGAAGTGAAAGCAATTCATCGCGGTGCCCGCATCTCGGCGCAGAAGACGCGCCTTGTGGCTGACCAGATCCGCGGTTTGCCGGTCGACAAGGCGCTGAACGTTCTGACGTTCTCGCCGAAGAAGGCGGCTGGCATCGTGAAGAAGGTCGTGCTGTCGGCGATCGCGAATGCGGAGCACAACGAAGGTGCTGATATCGACGAGCTCAAGATCACGAGCATCTACGTCGACAAGGCAGCGTCGCTCAAGCGTTTTACCGCGCGCGCCAAGGGCCGCGGCAACCGCATTGAGAAGCAATCCTGTCACATCACTGTGACGGTCGGGAATTAAGGGGTCATACGATGGGACAGAAAATTCATCCGACTGGCTTCCGTTTGGCCGTCAGCCGCAATTGGGCGTCGCGTTGGTACGCGAACAACAACAATTTCGCGGCGATGTTGCAGGAAGACATCGGTGTTCGTGAATACCTGAAGAAGAAGCTGAAGAACGCGTCCGTCGGCCGCGTTGTGATCGAGCGTCCTGCAAAGAACGCGCGCATCACGATTTTCAGCTCGCGTCCGGGTGTTGTGATCGGCAAGAAGGGCGAAGACATCGAACTGTTGAAGTCGGAACTGCAGAAGCGCATGGGCGTTCCGGTTCACGTCAACATCGAAGAAATCCGCAAGCCGGAAACCGACGCACAACTGATCGCCGATTCGATCACGCAACAGCTCGAGCGCCGGATCATGTTCCGCCGCGCGATGAAGCGTGCGATGCAAAACGCGATGCGTCTCGGTGCTCAGGGCATCAAGATCATGAGCGCTGGCCGTCTGAACGGTATCGAAATCGCTCGTACCGAGTGGTATCGCGAAGGCCGCGTGCCGCTGCACACGCTGCGTGCGGACATCGACTACGCGACCTCGGAAGCGAAGACGACGTACGGCATCATCGGCGTGAAGGTTTGGGTCTACAAGGGCGATACGCTCGGCCGCAATGACGCTCCGGTGGTGGAAGAAGTCGCCGAAGAAAAGCGTCCGCGCCGCAATGCACGTCCGGGTGACCGTCGCCCGCGTCGCGATGGTGAAGGTGCACCGGCAGGTGCGCGCCGTGGCGGTCCGCGCCGCGGCGGTGTCGGCGACGGTAAGACTGGAGAATAACGATGCTGCAACCGAAACGCAGGAAGTATCGCAAAGAGCAGAAGGGTCGTAACACTGGCGTCGCAACGCGTGGTAACGCGGTGTCGTTCGGTGAATACGGTCTGAAGGCTATCGGTCGCGGCCGCCTGACCGCGCGTCAGATTGAAGCAGCGCGTCGTGCAATGACGCGTCACATCAAGCGCGGCGGCCGCATCTGGATTCGCATTTTCCCGGACAAGCCGATCTCGCAAAAGCCGGCTGAAGTACGTATGGGTAACGGTAAGGGTAACCCTGAGTACTACGTCGCCGAGATTCAACCGGGCAAGATGCTGTACGAAATGGACGGTGTGTCCGAAGAACTGGCGCGTGAAGCGTTCCGTCTGGCTGCAGCCAAGCTGCCGCTTAAGACGACGTTCATGGTTCGTCAGCTCGGCGCCTAAGGAGTGAATGATGAAGGCTTCCGAACTTCACCAGAAAGATCAGGCCGCGCTCAACAAAGAGCTGTCGGACCTGTTGAAGGCGCAATTCGGCCTGCGCATGCAACTCGCGACCCAGCAGCTCACGAACACGAGCCAGCTGAAGAAGGTTCGTCGCGACATCGCACGTGTGCGGACCGTCCTGACTGAGAAGGCGAACCAGAAATGAACGATAGCGTAAAAACCTCGCTCAAGCGGACGCTGGTCGGCAAGGTCGTCAGCAACAAGATGGACAAGACGGTTACCGTGCTGGTCGAGCACCGAGTGAAGCACCCGATCTACGGCAAGTACGTCGTACGTTCGAAGAAGTACCACGCTCACGACGAGGCGAATACCTACAACGAGGGCGACCTCGTTGAAATCCAGGAAACTCGTCCGATCTCGAAGACGAAGGCTTGGACGGTGTCGCGTCTGGTCGAAGCTGCTCGCGTCATCTAAAGCAGCTGAGCGACAGAAGTAGTTGAAATCGCAGTAGATTTCGCTTGCAAGACCGAGATTATTTGTTATAATCTCGGTCTTCCCTCTTTGTGGGAGCCCCATCGCGGGCGAAGTTGAGGTGGGGGAAGCGACGTGAGCGTCAGTTCATGTCGGCAGATTCACCGGATTGCGATGGCGGGTTTCGTTTGCCGTCGCTGCTGTTCTAACCCAAGCAGCCGATTGGCTGACGGGACCAAGACTGACCGAATGCATCATGGTGGTGCAATCGGATTAAGTTGGGAAAGATAAACCATGATCCAGACCGAAACTCGGCTCGAAGTGGCCGACAACACGGGTGCGCGTGAAGTCATGTGCATCAAGGTGCTCGGCGGCTCGAAGCGTCGTTATGCCAACATCGGCGACATCATCAAGGTGAGCGTCAAAGAGGCAACGCCGCGCGGGCGCGTGAAGAAAGGCGAAATCTACAACGCCGTGGTGGTTCGCACCGCCAAGGGCGTTCGCCGTCAAGACGGCTCGCTGATCAAGTTCGACGGCAACGCCGCCGTGCTTTTGAATACCAAGCTCGAGCCTATCGGCACCCGCATCTTCGGGCCGGTCACGCGTGAGCTGCGCAGCGAACGCTTCATGAAGATCGTTTCGCTCGCGCCGGAAGTGCTGTAAGGAGCCGAGATGAACAAGATTCGCAAGGGTGACGAAGTCATCGTCATCACCGGCAAAGACAAGGGCAAGCGCGGCGTCGTGCTGGCTGTTGGCGACGACCGTGTGACCGTCGAAGGCCTCAATATCGCCAAGAAGCATGTGAAGCCGAACCCGATGAAGGGTACGACGGGCGGCGTGGAAGCGAAGGCAATGCCGCTGCACATTTCGAACGTCGCGCTGGTCGACGCGAACGGCAAGCCGTCGCGTGTCGGCATCAAGGTCGAGGGAGACAAGAAGGTCCGTTTCCTGAAGACGACCGGTGCTGTGCTGAGCGCCTGACGCGGAGTAAAAAATGGCACGTTTGCAAGAATTTTATAAAGAGAAGGTTGTCCCCGGCCTGATCGAGAAGTTCGGTTACAAGTCCGTGATGGAAGTGCCGCGCATCACCAAGATCACCCTGAACATGGGTCTTGGCGAAGCCGTCGCCGACAAGAAGATCATCGAGAACGCCGTTGGCGATCTGACGAAGATCGCGGGCCAGAAGCCGGTGATCACGAAGGCACGCAAGGCAATCGCGGGCTTCAAGATCCGTCAGGGTTATCCGATCGGTGCAATGGTCACGCTGCGTGGCCAGGCAATGTACGAATTCCTGGACCGTTTCGTGACGGTCGCGCTCCCGCGTGTGCGTGACTTCCGTGGCGTGTCGGGCCGTGCATTCGACGGTCGCGGCAACTACAACATCGGTGTGAAAGAGCAGATCATTTTCCCCGAAATCGACTACGACAAAATCGACGCGCTGCGTGGGCTGAACATCAGCATCACGACGACTGCGAAGACTGACGACGAAGCAAAGGCACTGCTCGCCAGCTTCAAGTTCCCGTTCAGAAACTGAGGTTACCGTGGCTAAACTGGCACTGATCGAACGTGAAAAGAAGCGTGCGCGCCTGGCTGCCAAGTACGCTCCGAAGCGTGCTGCGCTGAAGGCAATCATCGACGACCAAAGCAAGTCGGAAGAAGAACGCTATGCGGCTCGTCTCGAGTTGCAGCAACTGCCGCGCAATTCGAACCCGACTCGTAAGCGCAATCGTTGCGCGATCACTGGTCGTCCGCGCGGCACGTTCCGCAAATTCGGGCTGGCGCGTAACAAGATTCGTGAAATCGCGTTCCGCGGCGAGATCCCTGGCCTGACCAAGGCGAGCTGGTAATAGGAGAAACGTAAATGAGCATGAGTGATCCTATCGCCGATATGCTGACTCGCATCCGCAATGCGCAGATGGTCGAGAAGGTTTCGGTGACGATGCCCTCGTCGAAAGTCAAGATTGCAATCGCGCAAGTCCTGAAGGATGAAGGCTATATCGACGATTTCGCAGTGAAGTCCGAAGGTGCGAAGTCGGAATTGAACATCGCGTTGAAGTACTACGCTGGCCGTCCGGTTATCGAGCGCCTCGAGCGCGTTTCGAAGCCTGGCCTGCGCGTGTACCGCGGCCGTAACGAAATCCCGCAGGTCATGAACGGCCTGGGCGTTGCGATCGTGTCGACGCCGAAGGGTGTGATGACCGACCGCAAGGCGCGCGCTACGGGCGTGGGCGGCGAAGTCATCTGCTACGTCGCTTAAAGCCGAAGGGAGAAGAAACATGTCTCGAGTAGGTAAAAGCCCGATCGCGCTGCAAGGCGCCGAAGTGGCCCTGAGCGACGAGCGCATTAGCGTCAAGGGCCCGCTGGGCACGATTACGCAAGCTGCGAATCGCCTGGTAAAGGTGGTGAACGACAACGGCACGCTGAAGTTCGAGCCGGTGGACGAGAGCCGCGAAGCAAATGCAATGTCGGGCACGATGCGCGCGCTGGTCGCGAACATGGTGCAAGGCGTGACCAAGGGTTTCGAGCGCAAGCTGACGCTGGTTGGCGTCGGTTATCGTGCGCAAGCGCAAGGCGACAAGCTGAACCTGTCGCTGGGTTTCTCGCACCCGGTGGTGCACCAGATGCCGGAAGGCGTCAAGGCTGAAACCCCGTCGCAAACGGAAATCGTGATCAAGGGGATCGACAAGCAGAAAGTTGGCCAGGTCGCTGCAGAAGTGCGCGGCTATCGTCCGCCGGAGCCCTACAAGGGCAAGGGCGTGCGCTATGCCAACGAGGTTGTGATCCTCAAAGAAACGAAGAAGAAGTAAGGGTGCGCAATCATGGATAAGACTCAATCTCGCCTGCGCCGCGCTCGTCAGACGCGTCTCAAGATCGCTGAGCTGCAAGTCGCGCGTCTGGCCGTGCATCGCACGAACACGCACATCTATGCGCAAGTGTTCTCGCCGTGCGGCACCAAGGTGCTCGCCAGCGCATCGACGCTAGAAGCCGAAGTGCGTGCGCAGCTCGCCGACAAGTCGGGCAAGGGTGGCAACGTTGCCGCTGCAACCCTGATCGGCAAGCGCATCGCAGAAAAGGCTAAGGCTGCCGGCATCGAATCCGTCGCCTTTGACCGCTCGGGTTTCCGCTACCACGGCCGCGTGAAGGCGCTGGCTGATGCGGCGCGCGAAGCCGGGCTCAAGTTCTAAGGAAGGAATTCGTCATGGCAAAGATGCAAGCGAAAGTTCAGGCTGACGAACGCGACGACGGCCTTCGCGAAAAGATGATTTCGGTCAACCGCGTGACCAAGGTCGTGAAGGGTGGCCGTATTCTCGGCTTCGCCGCACTGACCGTGGTTGGCGACGGTGATGGTCGCGTCGGCATGGGCAAGGGCAAGGCGAAGGAAGTGCCGGTTGCCGTTCAGAAGGCAATGGAACAAGCCCGCCGCAACATGTTCAAGGTGCCGCTCAAGAACGGTACGCTGCAACACGAAGTGCACGGCAAGCACGGCGCATCGACGGTTCTCCTCGCTCCGGCGAAGGACGGTACCGGCGTGATCGCTGGCGGCCCGATGCGCGCAGTGTTCGACGTGATGGGCGTGCAAAACGTTGTGGCCAAGAGCCACGGTTCGACGAACCCGTACAACCTCGTACGTGCGACGCTGGACGGCCTGCGCAAGCAGTCGACCCCGGCTGACATCGCGGCGAAGCGTGGTAAGTCCGTCGAAGAAATTCTGGGCTAAGGTGGTCACCATGTCTGAAAAAACTGTCAAGGTTCAGCTCGTCAAGAGCCTGATTGGGACCCGCGAATCGCACCGCGCGACGGTGCGCGGTCTTGGTCTGCGCCGCCTGAACTCGGTTAGCGAGCTGCAGGACACGCCGGCTGTGCGCGGCATGATCAACAAGGTCTCGTACCTCGTTAAGGTCATCGGCTAAGCGGCCGTTCGGGCACTCAAGGAGTTGATAATGGAATTGAATAACCTGAAGCCGGCCGAAGGCGCGAAGCACGCAAAGCGTCGCGTTGGTCGCGGCATCGGCTCCGGCCTCGGCAAGACCGCTGGCCGTGGTCACAAGGGTCAGAAGTCGCGTTCGGGTGGCTTCCACAAGGTCGGCTTCGAAGGCGGTCAGATGCCGCTGCAACGCCGTCTGCCGAAGCGCGGTTTTACCTCGCTGACGAAGGAATTTGTCGGTGAAGTGCGCCTCGGCGACCTGGAAAAGCTGCCGGTCGACGAAATCGATCTGTTGGCACTGAAGCAAGCCGGTCTCATTGGCGAGATGATGACGAGCGCCAAGATCATCGCGACGGGCGAGCTGAAGCGCAAGATCGTCGTGAAAGGTCTGTCTGCGACGAAGGGCGCGCGCGCTGCGATTGAAGCAGCTGGCGGTTCTTTCGCCGAGTAACGTGCAAGTCGATTGCCGTCACTAGCATTTGCATCGGAGAAGGTACTTGGCTAACAGCCCGAGTCTCGCAAAACCCGGTCGAAGCGCGGCGAAGTTTGGCGATCTGCGCCGGCGTGCAGTGTTCCTGCTGCTGGCGCTGGTCGTCTACCGTATTGGCGCGCACATTCCGGTGCCGGGCATAGACCCGGACCAACTGGCAAAGCTGTTCCAAAGCCAGTCGGGCGGCATCCTTGGCATGTTCAACATGTTCTCGGGTGGCGCACTTTCGCGGTTCACGATTTTTGCGCTTGGGATCATGCCGTATATCTCGGCGTCGATCATCATGCAGTTGCTGGCGATCGTCTCGCCGCAACTCGAAGCGCTGAAGAAGGAAGGGCAGGCAGGACAACGGAAGATCACGCAGTACACGCGTGTCTTCACGGTGGTTCTGGCGACGTTCCAGGCTTTCGGCATCGCTGTCGCGCTGGAGAATCAGCCGGCGCTGGTGATCGATCCTGGCATGGTCTTCCGGCTGACGACGGTTGTGACGCTCGTGACCGGCACGATGTTCCTGATGTGGCTCGGTGAGCAAATCACGGAACGTGGTCTGGGCAACGGCATTTCGATCATTATTTTCGGCGGCATCGCGGCGGGTTTCCCGAATGCGATCGGTGGTCTCTTTGAACT
This sequence comes from Paraburkholderia diazotrophica, assembly GCF_900108945.1. Classification (GTDB taxonomy): domain Bacteria; phylum Pseudomonadota; class Gammaproteobacteria; order Burkholderiales; family Burkholderiaceae; genus Paraburkholderia; species Paraburkholderia diazotrophica. The sequence goes on from NZ_FNYE01000032.1 coordinate 10,510, forward strand.
GGTTCGTACCGGCTCGATGAGCATCATCTCGGCGATTATCGTGGTCGCGCTGATTGCAGCTGTGACGTATCTGGTGGTGTTCATCGAACGCGGCCAGCGCAAGATTCTTGTGAACTACGCGAAGCGGCAAGTCGGCAACAAGATTTACGGCGGACAGTCGTCGCATCTGCCGTTGAAGTTGAACATGTCGGGCGTGATTCCGCCGATCTTTGCGTCGTCGATCATCCTGTTCCCGGCAACCATCCTGAACTGGTTCAGTTCCGGATCGCGGACCGGCTGGTTCGCGGACACGCTGCACAATGTGGCCGAAGCGATCAAGCCCGGTCAGCCGGTGTACGTGTTGCTGTACGCGTTGGCGATCGTGTTCTTCTGCTTCTTCTACACCGCACTGGTGTTCAACAGCAGGGAGACGGCCGACAACCTGAAAAAGAGTGGTGCATTCGTCCCGGGCATTCGTCCGGGAGACCAGACGGCGCGCTATATCGACCGCATCCTGACGCGTCTGACGTTGGCCGGTGCGATCTACATCGTGTTCGTTTGCTTGCTGCCCGAGTTTCTGGTGCTGCGCTGGAATGTGCCGTTTTATTTTGGTGGAACGTCGCTGCTGATCATTGTCGTCGTCACAATGGACTTCATGGCGCAGGTGCAGTCGTACGTTATGTCGCAACAGTATGAATCGCTGCTGAAGAAAGCCAATTTCAAAGGCGGCGGCGTCCCGATGCGTTGAAAGGACTTATGGCCAAAGACGATGTAATCCAGATGCAGGGTGAAGTAATCGAAAACCTGCCAAACGCCACCTTCAGGGTGAAGCTGGAGAACGGCCATGTCGTATTGGGACACATATCCGGCAAGATGCGGATGCACTACATCCGCATTCTGCCGGGCGACAAGGTGACGGTTGAATTGACGCCTTACGATCTGTCGCGTGCGCGGATCGTGTTCCGGGCGAAGTGATTTGAAAAAAGGGTAATATCATGAAAGTGATGGCATCGGTTAAGCGCATTTGCCGCAATTGCAAGATCATCAAGCGCAAGGGCGTCGTTCGCGTGATTTGCAGCTCTGATCCGCGCCACAAGCAGCGTCAAGGCTGAACGCCGCGCTTTTGTTTGCGCTTTTTGTTTGAGGAAAAACAATGGCTCGTATCGCAGGGGTTAACATCCCGAACCACCAGCATACCGAAATCGGCCTGACGGCAATTTACGGTATCGGTCGCACGCGCTCGCGCAACATTTGCGTTGCTGCTGGTGTGGAATTTTCGAAGAAGGTTAAGGACCTGACCGACGCAGACCTCGAAAAGCTGCGTGAAGAAGTCGGCAAGTTCATCGTTGAAGGCGATCTGCGCCGTGAAACGACGATGAACATCAAGCGCCTGATGGACCTCGGTTGCTACCGCGGCGTGCGCCATCGTAAGGGCCTGCCGCTGCGTGGCCAGCGTACGCGTACAAATGCACGTACGCGCAAGGGTCCGCGTCGTGCAGCGCAAGCGCTGAAGAAGTAAGCGAGACTGACAGTTACAGGAAAACGTAATGGCTAAGGCTTCGAACAACTCCGCGGCGCAACGCGTTCGCAAGAAGGTCAAGAAGAACGTCGCCGAGGGCGTGGTTCACGTTCACGCGTCGTTCAACAACACCATCATCACGATCACCGACCGTCAAGGCAATGCGTTGGCTTGGGCAACGTCGGGCGGTCAGGGCTTCAAGGGTTCGCGCAAGTCGACCCCGTTTGCAGCTCAGGTTGCCGCTGAGTCGGCTGGCCGCGTGGCGATGGAATACGGCGTGAAGAACCTCGAAGTGCGGATCAAGGGCCCCGGCCCTGGCCGTGAGTCCGCGGTGCGCGCGCTGCATGGTCTTGGCATCAAGATCACCGCGATCTCCGACGTGACGCCGGTCCCGCACAACGGCTGCCGTCCGCCGAAGCGTCGTCGTATCTAAGACGCTTGCTTCGCTTGCGCCTGTTGCCGCTAAAGGCGGTAGCAGGCTGCTTGCGTTATTGAATTGACTAAGCCCACCGTTCGACCCAAAGGGTTCGGACTAGCGTGAATGAATGTTCACGTGATTAATCATAGAAGGAATGCAAAGTGGCACGCTATATCGGCCCTAAAGCCAAGCTGTCTCGCCGTGAAGGCACTGATCTCTTCCTGAAGAGCGCCCGTCGTTCGCTCGCTGACAAGTGCAAGCTTGACAGCAAGCCGGGTCAACATGGCCGCACCTCGGGCGCACGTACGTCCGACTACGGCACGCAGTTGCGGGAAAAGCAAAAAGTGAAGCGCATCTACGGCGTGCTCGAGCGCCAGTTCCGCCGTTATTTCGCTGAAGCCGACCGCCGCAAGGGCAACACGGGTGAAAACCTGCTGAAACTGCTCGAGTCGCGTCTGGACAACGTCGTATATCGCATGGGCTTCGGCTCGACGCGCGCAGAAGCGCGTCAGCTCGTGAGCCACAAGGCAATCACGGTGAACGGCGTCGTCGCGAACATCCCGTCGCTGCAAGTGAAGGCTGGCGACGTGATCTCCGTGCGCGAACAGGCCAAGAAGCAGGCTCGTATTCTCGAAGCGCTGTCGCTCGCCGAACAGGGTGGCCTGCCGAGCTGGGTTGCTGTCGATTCGAAGAAGTTCGAAGGTACGTTCAAGCAAATGCCGGAACGCAGCGATATCGCTGGCGACATCAACGAAAGCCTGATCGTCGAATTGTATTCGCGGTAATCGGATTAACGGCCGAGGTTCCCGGATTGCGTTAGGCAAGGGGGCGCCTCGGCTGTTTATTTTCAGGTTGTTACCGGTCAGCCTTATCGGTGTAACGAGCCGAGGGTATTGAAAAGGAAAACCTATGCAAACCAGTTTGTTGAAGCCCAAGATTATCGCAGTTGAATCGCTTGGCGAAAGCCACGCGAAAGTGGTCATGGAGCCGTTTGAACGCGGTTATGGCCACACCTTGGGTAACGCGCTTCGGCGCGTGTTGCTGTCGTCGATGGTTGGCTACGCGCCGACGGAAGTGACGATTGCAGGCGTCGTGCATGAATACTCGACGCTCGACGGTGTGCAAGAGGACGTGGTCAACCTGTTGTTGAACCTGAAGGGCGTGGTGTTCAAGCTGCATAACCGTGACGAAGTGACGGTTACGCTGCGCAAGGAAGGCGAAGGCGTTGTTACCGCTGGCGACATCGAACTCGCCCACGACTGCGAAGTGATGAACCCGGATCACGTGATCGCGCACCTGTCGAAGGGCGGCAAGCTCGACGTGCAGATCAAGGTTGAAAAGGGCCGTGGCTATGTGCCGGGCAATGTGCGCCGCTACGGCGAAGAATCGGCCAAGATTATTGGCCGCATCGTGCTGGACGCGTCGTTCTCGCCGGTTCGCCGCGTGAGCTATGCCGTGGAAAGCGCGCGTGTCGAACAGCGTACCGACCTCGACAAGCTCGTGATGAACATCGAAACCAACGGCGTGATTTCGCCGGAAGAAGCGATCCGTCAATCGGCGCGTATTCTGGTCGATCAGCTGTCGGTGTTCGCAGCACTGGAAGGCACGGAAGCCGCGGCAGAAGCACCGTCGCGCGCACCGCAGATCGATCCGATCCTGCTGCGCCCGGTCGATGATCTCGAACTGACGGTTCGTTCGGCGAACTGCCTGAAGGCCGAGAACATCTACTACATCGGCGACCTGATCCAGCGCACGGAAAACGAACTGCTGAAGACGCCGAATCTGGGCCGCAAGTCGCTGAACGAGATCAAGGAAGTGCTCGCTTCGCGCGGTCTGACGCTCGGCATGAAGCTCGAAAACTGGCCGCCGGCTGGTCTCGACAAGTAATCACGTAGCATCAACTGGCCAGGACGCGGATTTTCCTTTAAAATCCGCGTCTTGCCTTTTCACTACCGGCCCGTGCTTTCTGCTGAAAGCGATAGAAGAGCTGGACCAAAACTTTGAATCAAGGATACTGAAATGCGTCACCGTCATGGTCTGCGGAAACTGAACCGCACGAGCAGCCACCGTCTGGCAATGCTCCGTAACATGTCCAACTCGCTGATCGAGCACGAAGTCATCAAGACGACGCTGCCGAAGGCGAAGGAACTCCGCAAGGTCGTCGAGCCGCTGATCACGCTCGGCAAGAAGCCGTCGCTGGCAAACCGTCGTCTGGCGTTCAACCGCCTGCGCGATCGTGACTCGGTCACGAAGCTGTTCGACGTGCTGGGCCCGCGCTTCGCGAACCGTCCGGGTGGCTACCTGCGCATCCTGAAGTTCGGTTTCCGCGTCGGCGACAACGCACCGATGGCACTGGTCGAACTGCTGGACCGTCCGGAAGTCGAGGAAGTCGAGAACGTTGCAGAAGCTGAATAAGCGTTCTGACAACCGCTAAAAAGCCAGGCGAAAGTCTGGCTTTTTTGTTTTCCGGCCGTGCGAACGGCCTATGCCATCTGGCCGTCAGCGACGTCTCGGGACAAGGTGATACGATAGCGTCACCCTGTTTCGAAAGCGCTGGAGCGGTCGGTGGACATGAATGTGGGTTTGATCTTGACGACCGTGCCGGACCTCGCTACGGCGCAAAAACTGGCTCAGGATGCACTTTCTGCCCGTCTTGCCGCTTGTGTGACGCAACTCGGCAGCGTCCAGTCGAGTTATCACTGGCAGGGCAAGATCGAATCGGCGGATGAGATCCAGTTGCTGTTCAAGACGAGCGTCGCCCGGGCGTTCGAACTCGAACAGTATATTCAGGCTCGGCATCCGTACGAGACGCCCGAAATCCTCTCGTGGCAGGTCACGGCGTCGGCCGCGTACGGCCAATGGGTGAACACCGAAACGCAACGCCCGATCCATGTTTAACAGCTTCTCCTGGCGCTGGCGCGATAGCGCGCGCTTTCTGGTTCGTCTCACCGGCATTCTGCTGCTGTCGCTGTTCAGCGCGAGCGGCGCACACGCTGACGACTTCCTTGACCCCGCCGTTGCTTTCAGATTCAGCGCGTCTGAACAGCCGGGCGAAGTACTGGTTCACTACAAGATCGCCGATGGCTACTACATGTACCGCGAGCGATTTGCCTTTGCGACCCGCAACGGCACGGTCACGATCGCGGATCCGCAGTTGCCCGCTGGCCATGTGAAGTTCGACCAGACCTTCGCAAAGAACGTCGAAACCTATCGCGGCGAACTGACCGTCCGCGTACCGGTGAAACAGGCCAGCGGTCCGTTCGATCTCGCTGTGACGTCGCAAGGTTGTGCCGACGCGGGCATCTGCTATCCGCCGATGGAGCGCGTCTATCACGTGACGGGCACCGCCTTGCACGCGGCCGCGGCAGGCGTTGTCGACGGCGCACAAAGTATCCAGGGCACGCAGAGTGGCGCGTCGTGGTACGAACGCGCGACGAGCGCGGACTACGCGCAGTCGCTGCTGCAAGGCGGTGGATTCTTTGCAATCGTCGGATTGTATTTCGTCGCCGGCGTAGTGCTGAGCCTGCTGCCGTGTTCGTATCCGATGATCCCGATCCTGTCCGCAATCATCATCGGCGAGGGGCCGCGCGTGACGCGAGGCCGGGGTTTCGCGTTGTCGCTTGCCTATGTCATCGGCATGGCACTCGTCTATACCGTGCTCGGCATTGCGGCCGCGCTCGTCGGGCAAAGCCTCGGTGCCTGGCTTCAGAATCCGTGGGTGCTCGGCGCGTTCGCGCTCGTGCTGACTGTGTTCGCTCTCTCGCTGATCGCGGGCGTCGATATTGTGTTGCCGCAGCGCTGGCAGAACGGCGTCTCGAAGGCATCGGAAGGACGATCGGGAGGCAAATTCGCTGCTGTCGCCGTGATGGGCGCGCTGTCGGCGCTGGTGGTCGGCGCGTGCATGACAGCACCGCTTTTCGCCGTGCTGGCGTTCATCGCGCACACGGGCAACGCTGTATTGGGCGGTGCGGCCCTGTTTTCAATGGGCATGGGGCTCGGCGTGCCGCTGCTAATCATCGGGCTTGGCGCGGGTACGTTGCTGCCGCGCGCGGGCGCGTGGATGGACAGCGTGAAGGTCTTCTTCGGCGTCGTGCTGCTGGCGGCTGCGCTGTGGATCGTATGGCCGGTTCTGGGCGCGACTGCGCAAATGCTGTTGGCCGCACTGTGGCTGCTGATTGCCGCGGCCAGTTTGGGGCTCTTTTCGCCGCACGCCGGGCCAAAGTCCATTTGGAGCGGTCTCGGTCGCGGAATCGGCGCGGCGTTGGCGATCTGGGCGGCAACGCTGCTCGTCGGGCTCGCAGCGGGATCGACGAACCCATTCGAGCCGCTAGCCGTGCTTGCCAGCCGAACGTCGAATGCGCCGTCTACAGCGACCCCTCAGGGCGATCTGGCCTTTGCGCCTGTGCGATCATCGGGGCAGCTCGACGAAGCCGTCAGAACCGCTGCACGGCCCGCTATGCTCGATTTCTACGCGGACTGGTGCGTCAGCTGCAAGGAAATGGAGAAGCTCACCTTCAGCGATCCACGCGTTCAGGCCAAGCTCAAGCAGATGAATCTGCTACGGGCCGACGTTACGGCGAACAACTCTGACGACCAGGCGTTGCTCAAGCGCTTCAACCTGTTTGGGCCTCCGGGCATCATATTTTTCGACCGAGGCGGCAGAGAGGTCTTGCGCGTGGTCGGTTACGAATCGGCGGACAAATTCCTGAGAAGTCTCGATCGCGTGACGATGACGCCTCAGACCTGAGAACGGCAACGCCGGACAGCGGTTAGCCGGGTTAGCGCCCGGCATACTCAAAATCCAACCAGATCAGTCGCACCCGCGAATCCCCAAAAAAAGCTCATAAAAAAAGCGAAGGCAGCCACAACGCCACCTCCGCTTTCCCAATGCTACAGCGAATGCTACAGCGAATGCCACAGCGCTACCGCGTAGCGCGTTCTCTTACTTCTGCGCCCGCAACACGCGCGCAGCATCGAGCGCGAAGTACGTCAGCACGCCGTCCGCGCCTGCACGCTTGAACGCGAGCAGCGACTCCATCATCACCTTGTCGTGATCGAGCCAGCCGTTTTGCGCAGCCGCCTTCAACATCGCGTATTCGCCGCTCACCTGGTAGACGTAGGTCGGGAAGCGGAACTCGTCCTTCACGCGACGCACGATGTCCAGATACGGCATGCCCGGCTTGACCATCACCATGTCCGCGCCTTCGTCGATGTCGGCGCGCACTTCTCGCAGCGCTTCGTCCGAGTTGGCGGGGTCGAGCTGATACGTCATCTTGTTGCCCTTGCCAAGGTTCGCTGCGGAACCCACGGCGTCGCGGAACGGACCGTAAAACGCCGATGCGAACTTCGCCGAGTACGCCATGATCCGCGTGTGGATATGGCCCTCGCTCTCCAGCATCTCGCGGATCGAGCCGATGCGGCCATCCATCATGTCGGACGGAGCGACGATGTCGACCCCTGCCAGTGCCTGCGCCTTCGCCTGTTCGACGAGAATCTCGACAGTTTCGTCGTTGATCACGTAGCCGCTCTCGTCGAGCACGCCGTCCTGGCCGTGGCTCGTGTAGGGATCGAGCGCGACGTCCGTCAGCACGCCCAGTTCGGGAAAGCGCTTCTTCAGCTCACGCACGGCACGCGGAATCAGGCCTGCTTCATTGGTCGCTTCGCGTCCGTCGGGGGTCTTAATGGACGGCTCGATCACCGGAAAGAGCGACAGCACGGGCACGCCCAGCTCGAGACATTGCTCGGCCACGCCCATTAGCAGATCGACGGACACGCGCTCGACGCCCGGCATCGACGGAACGGCCTGATGCACATTCGTGCCTTCGAGAATGAAGACGGGATAGATCAGATCGTTGGTGGTGAGAATGTTTTCGCGCATCATGCGGCGCGAGAATTCGTCGCGGCGCATGCGGCGCGGACGGTGGTGCGGATAGAAGCTCATGTGGGATGTCGTGTCTGCAGAAGTCAGGAACGCTGGCCGTTCCCTGCCAGAAACTTTTCGAGACAATGGTATATCATACCGATCGAGCAAGGCGCCTAGCGCTGACCTCCCCGCTTCTCCTCCCTGAGCGGGTGCCTGTCGTTTTTCGATTAGGCTGTTTAACCCGCCGTCAACTAGCGGCGGGTTTTTTTATGGGTGATCGAAAAACGGTGCCTGCCCCCTGCGATGGCCTTTCGCGGCTTACTCGGCCGATGCGGGTTCGCCGGAATCGCCTGCCACATCGGGCGCGACCCAGCTTTCAATCAGCTCGTGCGCCTCGTCGAGGCCGGTCCGCTTGAGCGCGGAAAAGAGTTGCGCGGTCAATTCGCCCTGATAGCCAGCCGCGCGATATTCATCCAGCCCTTTCTTCGTCGCCCGCAGCGCATTGATGCCCTCCTGGCGGGTCAATTTGTCGCACTTGGTGAGCAATGTGTGAATCGGCTTGCCGGTCGGCGCGAACCACTCGATCATCCGCCGGTCCAGTTCCGTGAGCGGGCGGCGCGAGTCCATCATCAGGATCATGCCGCGCAGTTGCGAGCGCGTTTGCAGATAGGTCGACAGCAGCTGTTCCCAGTGGGCTTTCGCCGCGCCTGGCACTTCGGCGTAGCCGTAACCCGGCAAATCGACGAGATTCGCGACCGGCTCGGCCGCGGGGCCCACCGAAAAAAAGTTGATGTGCTGTGTCCGTCCCGGCGTCTTACTGGCGAACGCAAGGCGCTTCTGGTTGCAGAGGATGTTGATGGCCGTCGACTTCCCCGCGTTCGAGCGCCCCGCGAACGCGACCTCCGGCTGCGGCGAAGGCGGCAGATCGCGCAAGTGATTGACGGTCGTAAAGAAGCGGGCTTGATGGAGCAGGAAAGACATGGAGAAGACCGGAAGGACGGGTAAATGGACGTCAAGCGGACGTCCAGCGAACATCGACGGATGTGATGAAATGCCGTGCAAGGGCGATACAGCCCGCCGCGAAGGCCGGAGAGGCCCGACTGGTGCCAGCGCGAATAGCGAGTTATTGTACAATACGATGGTTTACTGAAAACCTGTGAGGCCGTCGCGCGGGCCTCTGCGGCTGATTGGCCGCTGTCGTATTTTGCAGAACCTCTAATTCCCACAAGACGAAACAGGGTGTGCGAATGAATCGACTGGGCAAGTTTCTGGTGGTACTTCACACAGCAGCAGGTCTTTCAGGTTTCGCAGTACAGGCAAGAGCAGCAGATCAGGCAAAGCCGGATTTGAATCGGGGGCAGGCAATCGCGGCGCAGGTATGCGCTTCGTGTCATGGGGCCGATGGCAACAGCGCCGGCGGTGCGTATCCAAAGCTTGCGGGCCAGCATCCCGAGTATCTCGTCAAGCAGCTGAAGGATTTCAAAACACAACCCGGTGCCAAGCAGCCCGTCCGCAACAATGCGATCATGGCGGGTATGGTGGCAGCGTTGTCCGATCAGGACATGGCGAACGTGGCGGCATACTTCTCGTCGCAGGCACCGAAACCGGGTTACGCGCACAACAAGGACACGGTGCCCCTGGGGCAAAAGATCTATCGCGCTGGCGTCGCCGACAAGGGCGTGCCGGCGTGCGCAAGCTGTCACGGGCCGACGGGCCAGGGGATTCCGTCGCAGTATCCCCGGCTGTCGGGGCAATGGGCGGAATACACTGTGACGCAGTTGACCGCGTTCACCCAAGGCCCGGGCGCGCGCAACAACAACGATGCGATGCACGCCATCGCGTCACGTTTGTCGGACAGCGAGATCAAGGCTGTCGCCGATTACGTTGCGGGCTTGCACTAAGAGTCCGTACGAAAGCGAAGCCGGCCGCAAAGAGGCCGGCAAGAAAACAAGAAAAGGGTGAGGGAGTCGCATGAAGCGATGCCCTGCACCCTTTTTTGCTGTTGAGTCGGAGTTTGAATGAGCGTCACCACGTCGGGTTGGGAGTTGAAGTCGCGGCCGCGCTTCGTGCGCACGTCCGTCGAATTGCTGAGTTCGATGCGCTTCGCGATCGCGTTGCTCGTGATCCTGTCGATCGCAAGCATCATCGGCACCGTGCTCACGCAGGACGACCCGTATCCGAACTACGTCAACCAGTTCGGCCCGTTCTGGGCCGACATCTTCCGTTCGCTGAGCCTCTACAACGTGTACAGCGCGTGGTGGTTCATGCTGATCCTCGGCTTTCTCGTTGTGTCGATCTCGCTGTGCGTGATCCGCAACGCGCCGAAGATGATCGCCGACACGAAGAGCTGGAAAGACAAGGTTCGCGAAGGCAGCCTGCGCGCGTTCCATCACAAGGGCGAGTACGCCGTCCCGGATACGACCCGCGCGCAGGCTGCGGCGACGCTCGGCAAGCTGTCCGCGAGGCTCGGCTACAAGTACGTGACGCGCGAATCGGAAGGCGCGACGCTGATCGCCGCGAAGCGCGGCGCGCTGACCAAGCTCGGCTACATCTCCGCGCACCTTGCGATCGTCATCATCTGTATCGGTGGCCTGCTCGACAGCAACCTGCCCATCAAGCTGCAGATGTGGCTCTTCGACAAGACGCCGATCCGCAGCAACACCGTCATCAACGAGATTCCGCCCGAGCATCGCCTGTCGCAGGGCAACCCGACGTTCCGCGGCTACGCGTGGGTGCCCGAGGGCCAGCATGTGTCGACGGCGATCCTGAACCAGCAGGACGGCTCGCTAATCCAGGACCTGCCGTTCTCGATCGAGCTGAAGAAGTTCATCGTCGATTACTACTCGACGGGCATGCCGAAGCTCTTCGCGAGCGACATCGTCGTGATCGACCATAAGACGGGCGCGCGCATACCGGCGCGCGTCGAGGTGAACAAGCCGTTCGAATACGACGGCGTGTCGATCTACCAGTCGAGTTTCCAGGACGGCGGCTCGCAGATGCAGATGACCGCGTATCCGATGACGGGCAGCAGCAGCAAGACCGAGCCCTTCAACGGCGAGATCGGCGGCTCGAAAGTGCTGAGCGCGTCGATGCCCGGCGCGGACGGCCAGACCGTCGAATTCTCCGACTTCCGGGCGATCAACGTCGAGAACATCTCGAACGGCAATGGGCAGAACGATGCGCGCGGCGTGGCCGCGCACCAGTCGCTGAAGGAAGCCTTCGACGAGCGTCTCGGTTCGGGCGCGAAGACGTCGAAGCCGGTCGATCTGCATAACGTCGGCCCGTCGGTGCAGTACAAGGTGCGCGACAAGGACGGCCAGGCGCGCGAGTACAACAACTACATGCTGCCCGTCGACGTCGGTGGCGAGCGCGTGTTCCTCGCCGGCATGCGCACGAATCCGGACGATCCGTTCCGCTATCTGCGCATTCCCGCCGACACCGCCGGCACGGTCAACGAATGGATGAAACTGCGCGCCGCGCTCGAAGACCCGGCCATCCGTGCGCAGGCGGCGCGCCAGTTCGCGCAGCGCTCGGTGCAGTCGAACGCGGAACTGCAGCAGCATCTGGAAGAAAGCGCGTCGCGCGTGCTGACGCTCTTCGCGGGCGGCGATCCGGCGATCGGCAAGGCGCCCGATGGTCAGACGATTGGCGGCTTCCAGGCGATTGCCGCGTTCATCGATCGCTCCGTCCCCAAGGGTGAGCAGGAGAAGGCGGCAGGACTCTTGCTTCGTATGCTGGAAGGCGCGACGTGGGACGTTTGGCAGATTGCGCGGCAGCAGGCAGGAGAAAGCCCGGCGACGGCGGACGCGACCACGAGCCGCTTTGTCCAGACTTCGATCAACGCGCTATCCGACAGCTTTCTGTACGGTTCGCCAGTGTTTTTGCAGCTTGACTCCTTCAAGCAGGTGCAAGCTTCGGTATTTCAGTTGACGCGCGCACCGGGCAAAAAAGTCGTGTATCTTGGCAGCCTGCTACTCGTGTTAGGCATCTTTTCGATGTTCTACGTCCGCGAACGGCGCCTGTGGTTCTGGCTCAAGGAGGCGGATCGCGGCGTGAGCGTCGTGATCGCGATGTCGACGGCGCGCAGGACATTCGATTTCGAGAAGGAATTTGCCCGGACCCGCGACGCAGTCGGCGCGGCGCTTGGGACGAAGCCGCTCGATGCCGATGCCGATGCTGATGCCGCCAACGAGGCAAAGGGCGCCGCCCGTCCAGCGGATGCAGCGTCCACAGATTCACCCGATTCGACCCGGTAAGAACATGGACTTGACCCAAGTTTCTTCTTCCTCTCGCGCCAAGCCGCACGCCGATACGGCGGCTCATTCGGCCACGCATCTGCATGCGCATGTGCCAGGTGAACCGGCGCTGCTGGACGATCGTCCATTCCTGAAGCGCCTCGGCGCATTCGACTGGCTGTTCGCCCTGGCGATGGTCGCGGGAGCCGGGTTCGCGCTGTCGCGTTACCACGAGTACATGAATTACTACGACAAGCTGGTGCTGGTTTGCTCAGTGCCGGCTTTCGTCGTGCTTGGATGGCGCTGGAAGCCCGCGCGCCTGCTGATGGCGTGCATCGCCGTGCTCTCGCTGTTCGCGATCCAGCTGTACGGCGGCGACCTGACCCGCGCCGATCACGCGTTCTTCCTCAAGTATTTCCTGTCGAGCCAGTCAGCGATTCTGTGGATGAGTGCGCTCTTCGTGCTCGCCACGCTGTTCTACTGGATCGGTGTGCTGTCGCGCTCGCCGTCGGGCGCGGCCATTGGCTCGAAGATGACGTGGGCCGCCGTGCTGATGGGTTTCGTCGGCTTGATGGTGCGCTGGTACGAGTCGTATCTGATCGGCTCGGACGTCGGCCATATTCCCATCTCGAACCTGTACGAAGTGTTCGTGCTGTTCAGTTTAATTACAGCATTGTTCTATCTGTACTACGAGCAACACTACAACACGCGCGCGCTGGGCGCGTTCGTGCTGCTCGTGATCAGCGCGGCCGTCGGCTTCCTGATGTGGTACTCGATCGCGCGCGACGCGCAGCAGATCCAGCCTCTCGTCCCGGCGCTGCAAAGCTGGTGGATGAAGATCCATGTGCCGGCGAACTTCATCGGCTACGGCAGCTTCGCACTGTCGGCGATGGTCGGCGTCGCATATCTGATGAAAGAGCGCGGCGTGCTGGCCGACCGCCTGCCGACGCTCGACGTGCTCGATGACGTCATGTACAAGTCGATCGCCGTCGGTTTTGCATTCTTCACGATCGCGACGATTCTCGGCGCGCTGTGGGCCGCCGAAGCGTGGGGCGGCTACTGGAGCTGGGACCCGAAGGAAACGTGGGCGCTGATCGTGTGGCTGAACTACGCGGCATGGCTGCACATGCGTCTGATGAAAGGCCTGCGCGGCGCCGCCGCTGCATGGTGGGCGCTGACGGGCCTGCTGGTGACGAGCTTTGCGTTCCTCGGCGTAAACATGTTCCTGTCGGGGCTGCATAGCTACGGCAAGCTGTAAGAACCGCCGGATCAAGACGCCGAAAACCGCCGCGTGCGCCGCACCGGCGGTTTTTTTACGCCGGTATGGAAGGATTGCGCGCCGCGTGTGTTAACACGAACGGTGACCGCAATGAGCGGGTCGAATGAAAGGCGGTCGAACGGATATCACCCGGGCCAGAGCGCCCGGCAAGGAGTTTCAGCATGTGGATCAAGCGAAGCGAGCGGAGCCGCCTCTACGGCGACGACATCGCGCGCAGCGAAATCACGCCGCAGCGCGTGTTCGAGAATCGCCGGCGGGTCTTGCAGGCAGCGGGCGCGGCGGCGCTCGGCAGCCTGATCGGCGTGCATGGCGAGGCGTTTGCGGAGTATTCGTCGTCCGACGCGAAAGCGCAGAAGCTCGGCGCGAAGACAAATCCGAAGTTCGTCGTCGCCGACAAGGTCACGCCGTTCAAGGACATCACCACGTACAACAACTACTACGAGTTCGGCACCGACAAGAGCGATCCGTCGCACAACGCGGGCACGCTGCGGCCGCATCCGTGGAAGGTGAGCGTCGAAGGCGAGGTGAAGAACGCAAAGGTCTACGACATCGACGAGCTGCTGAAGCTCGCGCCGCTCGAGGAGCGCGTGTACCGGCTGCGCTGCGTCGAAGGCTGGTCGATGGTGATTCCGTGGATCGGCATTCCGTTATCGGAAGTGATCAGGCGTGCGCAGCCGACTGCGAACGCGAAGTACGTGCAGTTCATCACGCTCGCCGATCAGTCGCAGATGCCGGGCCTGTCCACGCCGATTCTCGACTGGCCGTACTCGGAAGGCCTGCGGATGGACGAAGCGATGAATCCGCTTACGCTGCTGACAATGGGCGTCTACGGCCAGGTGCTGCCGAATCAGAATGGCGCGCCCGTGCGCGTCGTCGTGCCGTGGAAGTACGGCTTCAAGAGCGCGAAATCGCTGGTCAAGATCCGCTTCGTCGACAAGCAGCCGCCGACGAGCTGGAACACCTACGCGCCGAACGAATACGGCTTCTACTCGAACGTGAACCCGAATGTCGATCATCCGCGCTGGAGCCAGGCGACCGAGCGGCGCATCGGTGAAGACGGGTTCTTCACGCCGAAGCGCAAGACGCTGGTCTTCAACGGCTATGGCGATCTGGTCGCGTCGATGTATCAGGGCATGGACCTGAAGAAGAACTTCTGATGGCGGCGCGCATGGGAACTGAGACGACGCCGGCCGTGACGGCAGGCAGTGGCGCGCGGACGGCGGCGAGCGCTTCGAAACACACGGCGCCTTCGCGCAAGGCAACAACCACTGCCGGCGCTGGCCGCTGGCTCGCGGCGGCGAAGATCGCCGTGTTCGTCGCAGCGCTGTATCCGTTTGCGCGCATCGTGCTGTTCGGTTTCACAGACCGGCTCGGCGCGAATCCGATCGAGTTCATCACGCGCTCGACGGGATTATGGACGCTGGTGTTCATCTGCATCACGCTTGCCGTGACGCCGCTGCGCAAGCTCACCGGCTGGAATGCGCTGCTGCGCTTTCGCCGGATGGTGGGGCTTTACGCGTTCTTTTACGCGGCGCTGCACTTCACGACGTATTTCTGGTTCGACAAATGGTTCGATCTCGCGGAGATCGTGAAGGACATCGGCAAGCGGCCGTTCATCACGGTCGGCTTCGCGGCGTTCGTGCTGCTGATTCCGCTCGCCGTCACGTCACCGAAAGCGATGGTGCGCAAGCTCGGCAGACGCTGGCAGACGCTGCATCGCGCGATCTATCTGATTGCCGCGCTCGCGATCCTGCATTTCTGGTGGATGAAAGCGGGCAAGCACGATCTGATCTTGCCGAAGATTTACGGGGCTATCGTGATTGCGTTGCTCGGCTGGCGACTGCTTGCGTGGGCACGCGACAGAATCAGGCAACGGGCGAGAAGCTAGCTCTTCGCGGGAGGCTGCAGAGAGCAACAAAAAAGGCGATGCGTTCCCGGCGCATCGCCTTTTTGCTTCGAGCGTTCGAAGTGTTCAGCTTCGATCCGGCAGAACCGATTCGCCCGCGAATAGTTCCTTCACTTCTTCGCGCCGGCGCACGACGTAGGCCTTGTCGCCATCGACCATCACTTCGGCGGCGCGCGCGCGCGTGTTGTAGTTCGAGCTCATCGTAAAGCCATAGGCGCCTGCCGAACGGATCGCCAGCAGATCGCCGGGTTCGACGGCCAGTTCCCGCTCGCGTCCGAGCCAGTCGCCGCTTTCGCACACGGGACCGACGACATCGTACAGATGCTTGTCGCCGTTACGCTGCACGACGGGTTCGATCGCGTGATAAGCCTCGTACATCGCGGGACGCGCGAGATCGTTCATCGCCGCATCGACGATCGCAAAGTTCTTTTCGGCGCCCGGCTTCAGGAACTCGACGCGCGTCAGCAGCACACCCGCATTGCCGACGAGCGAGCGGCCCGGCTCGAAATACACTTCGCGATGACCGTGCCCGCGCGCGTCGATCCGGTCGAGCAGCGTGCGCACGAAGTCGCCGATATCAGGCGGCGTTTCGTCGTCGTATGTGATGCCGAGTCCGCCGCCCACGTCGATATGCCGGATCTTCACGCCGTCCGCTTCGATCTGGTCGACGAGTTCGAGCAGCTTGTCGACGGCATCGAGATACGGCGCGACTTCCGTGATCTGCGAACCGATATGGCAGTCGATGCCGACCACTTCCAGGTTCTTCATCGCGGCGGCCGCGCGATACGTGGCGCGCGCGTCGTCGAACGCGACGCCGAACTTGTTCGATTTGAGGCCCGTCGAGATGTACGGATGCGTCTTCGCGTCGACGTCGGGATTCACGCGCAGCGACACGGGCGCCTTCTTGCCCAATTCGCGCGCGACGGCGTTCAGGCGGTCCAGTTCGGGAATCGACTCGACGTTGAAGCACTTCACGCCTGCCGCGAGCGCTTCGCGCATTTCCGCGACGCTCTTGCCGACGCCTGAAAACACGGTGTTTCCCGCCTTGCCGCCCGCTGCGAGCACGCGCGCCAGTTCGCCGCCCGACACGATGTCGAAGCCCGCGCCCATGCGCGCGAACAGATTGAGCACGGCGAGGTTGCTGTTCGCCTTCACGGCGACGTGTACAGTGGCGCGCCGGCCGACGCACGCGTCAGCGTAGGCGTGCCACGCAGCGCTGAGCGCCGCGCGCGAGTAGACATAGAGCGGCGTGCCGAATTGCTCGGCAAGCGAAACGGCGGACACGCCTTCAGCGTGCAGCACGCCGTCGACATAGGCGAAGGCAGATTGAGTCATGCGACGGTCTTATTGAGCTTCAGATGCATCCGACGTCGGCTGGGCGGGCGCATTCGTATTAGGCGCGGTGCGCAGTTCGGTATCGGGCGACAAGGACAGCGGCGTGCCCGATGTGTCCGGTACGGAGTCTCGAGCGGATTCGGCGCCGGGTTTCATTGCATCGGGAGACGACTGGGTCTGCTCGTTCGGTTTGGCCGGAAGAGGCGGAACGTTCGGCAGATAGAGCGAACCACGCTGTCCGCAGCCGTTGAGCGCGACACCTGCGACAATAGCAAGAGTCGCTACAATCGCGCGGGGCCATCCGCGGGGCGCCAGTACATCAGTTGCCGCTGCGCTCATCCGGAATACGACTCGCATGACTGTCCCTGAACAATTAATCGCTGGAGTTTAGCATGCCCGACAGTGAATACCTGACCCGTGCCGAGGCCGTGCTCGCGGCCGTCGAGCGCGCGCTCGACGATACCGACGCCGACATCGAATTCGAGCGCAGCGGCAACGTATTGACGCTCGAATTCGAGAGCGGCACGAAGATCATCGTGAACCTTCAGCCGCCGATGCAGGAGATCTGGATCGCCGCGAAATCGGGTGGGTACCACTTCCGTTACGTCGACGGCGAGTGGCGCGATACGCGCAACGGCACCGAGTTTTACGCCGCGCTGTCCGAATACGCGACGCAGCAGGCAGGCGAGCCGGTCCGGATCGCGCCGTAACTCATTTGTTTTCACCTCGACGCTCGCGATGCCGATCGATGTGCGTCTTCAGAAAGTGAAAAGCCGCCGCGTTCAGCACGCGGCGGCTTCGTTTTTTCACGCGATCAAGCGATCACCCGTAAGCGGACCTAGTGACCTTTGAACAGGTTCATGATGTCCTCTTTTTCCTGCGCACCCACTTGAGCGGGCGCAGCGCTTGCCGCACCGCTCGCTTCCGGC
Source organism: Paraburkholderia diazotrophica (assembly GCF_900108945.1). Taxonomy (GTDB): domain Bacteria; phylum Pseudomonadota; class Gammaproteobacteria; order Burkholderiales; family Burkholderiaceae; genus Paraburkholderia; species Paraburkholderia diazotrophica. Next base: position 27,973 of record NZ_FNYE01000032.1, read on the forward strand.
GGCGGCAGCGTCACCCCGACAGTCGACACGAAGCCGTTGCCCGGCGTGAAGTCGTCGAAATAGAGTTCGTCGCCGAGCATCACCACGTCTTCCGGCATCGGCATCTTGTACTCGGGCACGCCCTTCAGCGCGCGGCCCATGTAGTCGATCCACACGGGAAGCGCGAGCCCGCCGCCCGTTTCCTTGTCGCCCAGGCTACGCGGATTGTCGTAGCCCATCCACGCGATCGCGCACAACGCGTGCTGATAGCCGGCGAACCACGCGTCGCGCGAATCGTTGGTGGTACCCGTCTTGCCGGCGAGGTCGGTGCGTTTCAGCATGTTCGACTTCGCGCCCGTGCCGCGCTGCGCGACGCTCGTCAACAGGCTGTTCATCACGTATGCGTTGCGCGGCTCTATCGCGTGCGGCGCGTTGCTGCCCGCGACGAGCGGTTCCGCATGCGCGACGACGCCGCCGCGCTGATCGGTGACTTCCGCAATCAGATACGGATTGACGCGATAGCCGCCGTTCGCGAACACCGAGTAGCCGGCCGCCATCTGCAGCGGCGTGACGAGACCCGCGCCGAGCGCCATCGGCAGATAGGCGGGATGACGGTCCGCGTCGAAGCCAAAGTGCGTGATGTACTGCTGCGCGTACTTCGTGCCGATGTGATTGAGGATGCGGATCGACACGAGGTTCTTCGATTTCTGCAGCGCAGTGCGCATCGACATCGGGCCGTCGAAGCCGCCGCCGTAGTTCTTCGGCTCCCACGCCTGGCCACCCGTTTCGGCGGCGCTGAAAAAGAGCGGTGCATCGTTGATGACGGTCGCGGGCCCAAGACCTTTTTCGAGCGACGCCGAGTAGATAAACGGCTTGAAGCTCGAACCCGGCTGACGCCATGCCTGTGTCACGTGATTGAACTTGTTCTTGTTGAAGTCGAAGCCGCCGACGAGCGCGCGGATCGCGCCGTCCTGCGGCACGACGGAGATGAACGCGCCTTCGATCTGCGGCAACTGCGTGATCGACCAGCTGCCGTCGTCGTTCTTCGCGATACGGATGATGGCGCCAGGCCTCACGCGCTGGTTCGGCTGCGCGCGCGTACTGAGCGCGAATGATGCGTAGCGCAGCCCGTCGCCCTGAATCGTCACGACGTTGCCGTCGATCAGCGTTGCCTGCACCTGCTTCGGATTCGCCGACGTCACTACAGCCGCGATGATCTCGCCGTTGTCGGGATGTTCGAGCAGCGCATCGTCGATGGCCTGCTCGCGCTCGCCGGCATCGGCGGGCAGATCGATGAACGCTTCCGGTCCGCGATAGCCGTGCCGGCGCTCGTAGTCCATCAGGCCTTTGCGCAGCGCGTGATAGGCGGCGTCCTGATCGGCGGAATCGATCGTCGTCACGACGTTCAGCCCGCGCGTGTACGCCTCTTCGCGGTACTGCGCGTACATCATCTGCCGCACCATTTCCGCAACGTATTCCGCGTGCACGCTGAATTCCTTGCCCGCGCCCTTCACGACGAGCGGCTGCTGGCTCGCGATTTCGTACTGATTCTCCGTGATGTAGCCCAGCTCCAGCATTCGCTGAAGGATGTATTCCTGACGCACTTTCGCGCGCTTCGGGTTCACGACGGGGTTGTACGCGGACGGCGCTTTCGGCAGGCCGGCCAGCATCGCGCATTCGGCCAGCGACAGGTCTTTCAGGTCCTTGCCGAAGTACACGCGCGCGGCGCTCGCGAAACCGTACGCGCGCTGGCCGAGATAGATCTGATTCATGTACACCTCGAGAATCTGATCCTTGCTCAGCTTCGATTCGATCTTGTAAGCGAGCAGCATCTCGTAGACCTTGCGCGTGTAGGTCTTCTCGCTGGAAAGGAAGAAGTTGCGCGCGACCTGCATCGTGATCGTGCTCGCACCCTGCGTCGCGTGACCGTTCGTGAGCGCGACAATGCCGGCGCGCGCGATGCCCGTCAGGTCGACGCCGCCGTGATCGTAGAAGCGGGCGTCCTCGATCGCGAGCACGGCTTTCTTGAGATTGTCCGGCACGTCGCGGAAGTGCACGATGTCGCGCCGCTCCTCGCCGAACTCGCCGATCAGCACGTGATCGGCGGTGTAGATGCGCAGCGGCACTTTCGGGCGATAGTCGGTGAGCGCTTCGAGCGACGGCAGATTGGGCGTCGCGACGACCAGCGCATAGCCCAGCACGAGCATGACACAGACGATGCCGGCAAAGATCAGGCCGACAAACCCGAGGATGATCTTGAGCCAGAGAGGACGTTTGCGCTTCGGCGGTGCCGGAGGCGGAGACGTAGGAGTCGTGGATTGCATATGAACACCAAAAAACGGTCCCGCGATTATAGCCGCCCGACCTGGCAGCTTTCGGCGTGCTTACGGCCGCCGCAACCGCACGACTATGAGAACACTGTAGTTCGTTTGATTGTCGCTGGATATCGCTTGCCGGACCATTAGCCATTCGGCCGAATTTCGCTAATGTGCCGCGCTGCGCAGAATCCTTCCCGTTGTCCGCGTCATTCGAATGACGCGGGCCTTCAGAGTCGGTTTGTGTCCGAGGGGGAAGGTATGACGTTGAAAGACTCGTTACGGATGTCGATGCGGCGGCACGCAGTCGGCATCGATGTAGGTGCGCAAGCGGTCAGGATCGTGGTGGTGAGTTGCAGCGGGCGAAAGGGCGGCCCCGTGCGCATCGAGTGCGTGGCGTCGGAGCCGCTTGCGCCAGGCGCGATGGCAGGCATGGAGATCGTCGACCGTCATGCGGTGGCGCGCACGCTCGCCGCTGTGCTCGGGCATGTGCCGCAGCATTGCACGTCGCAGGCGTTGCGCTGCGCGATGGCGATTCCCGGCTCAGCAACGTTCACCGCGCATCTGCCTGCCGGCCAGGCGAATGGCCAGCATCGTCGTGCGGCCGTCGAGCCCGTCGTGATGATGGAAGCCGAGCGGATCGCAGGCATCGAACGTCACGCGTTGGCCGTCGACTGGTATGTCGAGGACACGCCGCCGCGCCTCGGCGAAATTGCGGTTGCGGCGACGGCCCGCGAGCACCTCGAAGCGCGCATCGAATGCGCGGCGATGGCGGACATCACGCTGACCACCGTCGACGTGGAGCCGCACGCGGCGTTGCGCGCGCTGCGTCATGCCGCGACATTCGAACTCGAACTGAACGCGCCGTACGCCGCGATCTGGATCGGCGGCGACGGCGTCTACGGCTGGCGCATCGACGGTGAAACCGTCGCGGAGGAGATCCGCTATCCGTCGCCCGAGTATTCGTGCCTCGCCGATGCGTTGCGCGATCTCGCCGAAAACAATCTGAATGTATGCGCGCTGGTCGGAGGCGAAATCGATTTGCTGGAAGGCGTGTGCTTTTCGCTTGCGGACATCGGCGATGTGCTGGGCTGCTCCGTGTTGCCGTTCGATTGTTCGTCGTTCGGTGACGGTAACGCGGTCCCGTTATCGGACGTGCTGCACGAGCCTTCTTTGGCGGTCGCGTTCGGGCTTGCGTTGCGCGGCATCGCACAATGAGCGCGACGCGGATCAAAGCCGGCGGCTTCAACCTGTTGCCGCACCGGCAACGCGATGCACGGCTTGCGCGCCGGCGCCGCTATATCGAATGGACGGCTGCAGCGCTTTGCGGATGCTTTGCCGTGGTGATGCTGGTGAGTTGGCAAGCATTCGAGCGAACGCGTATCGACAGACAGCGTGCAGAGCTCGACGGCAAGCTCGCGACGCTTGCATCGCCGCTTGCCGAACACGCGCGTCTGACAGGCGAAGCCAGCAATGAGCGCTTGCAGAACGAGCGTGCCGCGACGCTTTCCGAGCCGCTCGTTCATTTGCTCGATCTGCTCGATGCGTTGAGTCGGGAGCCATCCGAAGCCGTCGTCGTCAAGCAGTTGAGGCAGCGTGGGCGCGATACGGAAATGCTTGCTGTGTCGACGGATCACGCGGCGGCGTCGGCGTGGCTGAACCGGCTTGCCGCGTTGAGGGGCGTGAAGGACGCCAGTCTCAGCGATCTCCATCGCACGGCAAGTGCGACGGAATCGTCCGCTGCCATCGAACTCACGGCGAATCTGAAGTGGGATGGGCCGCCTGAAAAGCCTAAAGCGTCCGCGCCGGTTCATCAGAAAACGAGAGGTGAGAAATGAACACAACCACGGTCGGCCGCATCGGCGCGCCGTTTAAGCGCGTGCCGTTCGGGGACGCAATCGCCGAGCGCCTGCGCATGCCGCTCGAAGCATGGAGCGCGCGGCGGCGCTGCCTTGTCGCGCTGGCGATTGCCGTTGCCGTGTTCGCGCTTGGCGCGAACGCGTGGACCGCTGCGGATATGAGTGGCGTGCAGACGAGCAGCGATGCCTTGTCGGCCGCACAGCGAAAATTGAGCGAAGCGCAAGCCGCTGTTGCGCAACTGCCGGCCTTGCGCCGTGCAGCGCCTGTCGCGCATGTGCCGGCGGGATGGACCTCCGCAGACGGCGTGCGCGTTATCTCCCAGCTCGCAGCGCGCAGCGACGTCACGCTGCTGAAAATCGAGCCGGGCGCGGTGGCGGGAAGCGGGCTCGACGCGATGCGTCCGCTGCACGTGACAGCGCAGGCCGATTTCGATCACGCCGTCGATTTTCTCGAAGGCCTGTCGAGCCTGCCCGTGCTCGTCGTGCCCGACGAACTGACGCTCAAGCGCCAGGGCGACGCATTGTCGGTGAGCGCGACGTTGCATTCGTTCAACGCGATTCATCCCGTGCCGAGCGCCGCGCGCTCAAGCGTGCGCAACGATCCCGACGCATTCGATCCGGACGAAGAAATCGTGTTCTACGATCCGTTCCAGCCACCGACGTTCGCATCTGCATCCGAGGACGCGCCGGTATCGATGCGGCTCGTCGGACTGCTGGCCGACCGCATGCGCGGGCTTGCGCTGATCGAAACGGGCGATGGCGCAGAGATACTCGAAAGCGGACAGCAGTGGGGCGACGAGCGTGTCACGCATGTCGATGCCAACGCACTCACGTTTGCGAAGCGCGACGGCAGCATGCATTCGTTCACGCTTGCGGAGGCCGTCGAATGATGCGCCTGCACAACATACGCTGGCTTCTCGCGTGCGTGTCCTGCGTCGCGATGGCGGCGCGCGCAGCGTTGCCGCCCCTTCCCTCGAACATGCCGTTCGACGACGCGATCGCGCCGGCCGGCATGCCGCCGTTGCCGCGCGTGATTACGACGGACGTCGCGAATCCGTTCGTGCTCGATGCAGCGGATGACGGTGGCGTATCGACAGCCGATGCGAAGGTTCCGCCGCAGGAGTCCGAACAGGCGCTTTCTGCCGAACGCGATGACGCCGAACCTCGCCGTAAGACAGAAAGCGGGGCACAGAAAGAATCGCGGCAATATCAGCAAGAAGCACGGCAAGAAGCACAGCATGAAGCGCTCGAAGGTCCGCCCGTCCCGCTTGCGCCCGCCGCTCGCCTGAGCACGAGCACGAGCGCGTCCGTTGCGCTTCCCGCCGACACGCCGATCACGCTGCACTTTCAGCACGCCGAGTTGGGCGCCGTGCTCGGCGCATTCGCGCGATTCACGGGCCTCAGCATCGTCGCGAGTGAAAAGGCGCGCGGCACGGTCACGCTGCATCTGGACAACGTGCCGTGGCGCACCGCGTTCGATACGCTGCTCGACGTCAACGGCCTCGCGATGGAACAGCGCGGCAAGGTGATCTGGGTCGCGCCGCTGTCGGAGCTTACCGCGCGCGAGCGTCAGCGTTTCGAGGCGCATGCGCGCGCAGCCGAACTCGAACCGCTCGCGAGCCGCACGTTCGAACTGCACTACGCGCACGCCGACGAACTGCGCAAGCTGCTGACGGCATCGGGCAATCAACGCGTACTGTCGAAGCGTGGCGCCGCGATGGCCGATACGCGCACCAATCTGCTGTTCGTCACCGATCTCGAAGCGCGCCTCGCGCAGATCGCGGAACTGATCGCGTCGCTCGACCGGCCGACGCGCCAGGTGCTGATCGAGGCCCGGATCGTCGAAGCGGAGAAGGGCTTCTCGCGCAATCTTGGCGTAAAGCTGTCGATGGCAGCAGCGAGCGAGGACGGGAAGGCGACGGGCCTCGTCGGCGGAAAGGATGGCGCGGTCTTCGATCTGTCGGCGCGGCCGATTTCGGGCTTCGACGCCGCCACGGCCGGCCTGACGCTTTTTGCCGCGCAGGCGACGCGGCTTCTGAACATCGAGCTGAGCGCGCTCGAAGCGCAGGGGCGCGGCCAGATCGTGTCGAGCCCGCGCGTGGTGACGGCGGACAGGATGAAGGCGATCGTCGAGCAGGGCACCGAGCTGCCCTATCAGGCGAAAGTCGGGCAAGGCGTGTCGGGCGTGCAGTTTCGCCGTGCGAGTCTCAAACTGGAGGTCGAGCCGCAAATCACGCCTGACGGCCGGGTCGTGCTGGATCTCGATGTCGCGAAGGACAGCGTCGGCGAGCAGACGGCGTCCGGGCCCGCGATCAACACCAAGCACGTGCAGACGCGCGTCGAGGTGGAGGACGGCGGGACGGTGTCGATCGGCGGAATCTACGAGGCCGACGACCGCGATGATGTGACGCGCGTGCCGCTCCTGGGCAAAATACCGCTTCTGGGCGCATTTTTCCGTCACCGCGCTCATCGCGATCTGACCAGCGAACTCGTCGTTTTTATCACGCCAAGGGTTGTGCAGACGAATTGACGAATCGCCGGGCAAGACGCCACGGGCGGGAGCCGAACGCAGGACGGGCGCCAGCGCGCGGGCCGTCAGGCTCGACAAGGCAGGCGCTTTGCCAGTAAGCTGCCGCACGAACTACACCGGACTAGCCAGAGGACAAGTTGCAAGCGCGGGACGCACACGCCAACGTTTTTTTCGTAGGGCTCATGGGGGCGGGCAAGACCACCGTGGGCCGGGCCGTGGCGCGCCGGCTGGAGCGCCCGTTCTTCGACTCCGACCACGAAATCGAGGCGCGCACGGGCGCGCGCATCCCGGTGATCTTCGAACTGGAGGGCGAAGCGGGCTTTCGCGACCGCGAGGCGCAAGTGATCGCCGAGCTTACCGGCCGCGAGAACATCGTCCTCGCGACTGGCGGCGGCGCGGTGCTGCGCCCTGAAAACCGCGAAGCGCTGCGCCAGCACGGCATCGTCGTCTATCTGCGCGCGAATCCGCACGATCTGTGGCTGCGCACGCGCCGCGACAAGAACCGGCCGCTCTTGCAAACCGAGGACCCGAAAGGGCGCCTCGAAGCGCTCTACGAAGTCCGCGACCCGCTCTACCGCGAATGCGCCGATTTCGTAATCGAAACGGGCCGTCCGTCGGTCAACGGACTCGTCAACATGGTGCTGATGCAGCTCGAGATGGCGGGCGTCGCCAAGTCTCCTGCGTCATAATGACGAGATGACCTCCATGATTACCGTCAACGTCGAACTGGGCGAGCGCGCCTACCCCATCCACATCGGCGCCGATCTGATCGGCAAGACCGAACTGTTCGCCCCGCATATTCGCGGCTCGTCCGTCACCATCGTCACCAATACGACTGTCGATCCGCTGTACGGCGACGCGTTGCGCAAGGCGCTCGCGCCGCTCGGCAAGGACGTGACGACGGTCGTGCTGCCCGACGGCGAAGCGCACAAGAACTGGGAAACGCTGAATCTGATTTTCGACGCGCTGCTCGGCGCGCGCGCCGATCGCAAGACCACGCTGATCGCGCTCGGCGGCGGCGTGATTGGCGACATGACGGGATTTGCCGCCGCCTGCTACATGCGCGGCGTGCCGTTCATCCAGGTGCCGACTACGCTGCTGTCGCAGGTCGATTCGTCGGTGGGCGGCAAGACGGGCATCAATCACCCGCTCGGCAAGAACATGATCGGCGCGTTCTACCAGCCGCAAGCGGTGATCGCCGAAATCGGCGCGCTGCGCACGCTGCCCGCGCGCGAACTGGCGGCCGGCATCGCGGAAGTCATCAAGACGGGCGCAATCGCCGACGCAGCGTTCTTCGAGTGGATCGAGGCGAACGTCGAGGCGCTCAATCGTTGCGAGCCGCAGGCGCTCGCGGAAGCCGTCAAGCGTTCGTGCGAAATCAAGGCATCCGTCGTGGCTGCCGACGAACGCGAAGGCGGTCTCCGTGCGATCCTCAATTTCGGCCATACGTTCGGTCACGCGATCGAGGCGGGCCTCGGCTACGGCGAATGGCTGCACGGCGAAGCCGTCGGCTGCGGGATGGTGATGGCGGCCGATCTGTCGGTGCGGCTCGGCCATCTGGACCAAGCCGCGCGCGAGCGACTCGTTGCCGTCATCAGGGCTGCGCATCTTCCCACCAGCGCACCCGCGCTTGGCGCGTCGCGTTATGTCGACCTGATGCGCGTCGACAAGAAAGCAGAAGCGGGCGAAATCAAGTTCATCCTGCTGAAGCGTTTCGGCGACACACTGATCACGCGCGCACCAGACGACGCCGTGCTACAGACGCTCGACGCCAACGTCGGCGCCTGACGCGACGCGCGGCCAGGGCAACGGCACAAGGGCGTCGCTTCGGATTCGGAGACATCGGTGAGTGAAATACGCAGCGACAATCTGATCGAACCACGCGACGTCTCGTGTGCGCCCGCCACGGGCGCCACGTCGTTGCCCACCATCGCAGCGCTCGAAGCGCATCTTGCGCCGTATGCCGCGCACTCTTCTCAGTCGCGCGGCCGGCGCCATTACGAACCGCCGCCAAGCGCGCGCACCGAGTTTCAGCGCGATCGCGATCGCATCGTTCACTCCACGGCTTTCCGGCGGCTCGAATACAAGACGCAAGTGTTCGTGAACCACGAGGGCGATCTGTTTCGCACGCGGCTCACGCACAGTCTTGAAGTTGCGCAGATCGCGCGTTCCGTCGCGCGCAATCTGCGCGTGAACGAGGATCTCGTCGAAGCGATCTCGCTCGCGCACGATCTCGGACATACGCCATTTGGCCACGCGGGACAGGACGCGCTCAACGAATGCATGCGCGAGTACGGCGGCTTCGAACACAATCTGCAGAGCCTTGCCGTCGTCGACGATCTCGAAGAGCACTACGGCGCATTCGATGGCCTGAATCTGTGCTTCGAAACGCGCGAGGGCATTCTCAAGCATTGCTCGCGCGAAAACGCGCGGCGTCTAGGTGAACTGGGCGAGCGTTTTCTGCAAGGACGCCAACCGTCGATCGAAGCGCAGATCGCGAATCTCGCCGATGAAATCGCGTACAACAATCACGACGTGGACGACGGTCTGCGCTCGGGATTGCTCACCATCGACCAGCTCACCGAAGTCGAGCTATGGCGCACGCATGACGAGGCGGCGCGCCGCGACTATCCGCACATCGAAGGGCGCAGGCTGATTCACGAGACGGTGCGCCGTATCATCAACACGCTGATCGTCGATCTGATCGACACGACGACGCGCAATATCGCGCACCATGCGCCGGCATCGCTTGACGATGTGCGACGTGCGCCGCCGCTTGTCGCGCATAGCGCAGCCATCGCCGCGCAGGCCGCTGCGCTCAAGCAGTTTCTGTTCAAGAACCTTTATCGGCACTATCGGGTGATGCGCATGGCGAGCAAGGCGCGGCGCGTGATCATCGGTCTGTTCGATGCGTTCATCGACGACCCTCGGCTGTTGCCGCCCGATTACCAGACAGCGGACGCAGCGAAGCAGCCGCGACTGATCGCGCATTACATCGCGGGCATGACGGACCGGTACGCGTCGAAGGAATACCAGCGGCTATTCGTCGTCGACGGTACTTGATGCCATACGTGAGCCGCGTTTGACACGCGATGCTCAGCACGTGTTCGCCGCGAAGGTGACGGAAGAACGCTCACACGTTCACCGTCACGCGCAAAACAGACCGCGCGCCGTGCAACGTGCATCGCACGTGTGTGACGGCTTGGACGCGCGTTCACAACAGCTCACAACGGATCGCAACGACATGCGCACGCATGCTGTGCACAAGCGCGCACGGGCGCAGCCGTGCACAGCGTCGTGGCCGTTGCAGCGATCCGATGTGCGGCCGATCCAGTCGCCTGACCGTTCAGCCAGGTTCGCTGAGTCAGCGCATCAGCGCATCAACGCATCAACGCATCAACGCATCAACGCATCAACGCATGCCGCCTCGTGCGATGAGCGCGCCCGCGATCAGCGCGATGCCGCCGACGAGCGCAATCGTCCGCCATGGGTTTTCGTGCACGTAGTCGTCGGCATCGTGAAACGCTGCTTGCGCGCGGTCGCGCATGACGTCGCGCGTGTCGTTCAGGCGGGAGCGCGCATCGTCAAGCCGTTTGCGTAATTGCGTCCTGATGGCTGCGGCATCGGCCTGCGTGCCGTCGCCAAGCGAGTTCTCGAGTTCCGCCATCAGTGTGCGCAGTTCACTGGCAATGTCTTCAGCGGCATGCCGGCTATGGCGCGCGATGCGGCGCGCACGACGCCCCGTCGTTGTCCAGGATTCGCCGATGGCATCTCGCGTATTAGGTAGTGCTGTCATGGTCGCTCCGTCGATGAGGGTGGTTCAACATGCCCGCAACACAGCGCGGGAAGTCTCTTCTGACGCAACTTCGGTGCCCGCCTGGCGCGAGACTCACAACCTGCGCCATAACATGCATCGACGACGCGCTTTGCGTCGAATGATGCGCGCGGCATGCGGCAGAAATTGCGCCGGCAGGCCCTGCGCGTCAGTCAAATTTACAACGACTCGCGCGCGCGAGCAGGCATGGTCGCAAGTGGCGGAAACGATGTCGCGATACGCCGGAGACGAACGCACGTCCATACGAGTATCGTGATGGGATTGAAAGCAAAACGCCGTCACGGATTAACGTGACGGCGTTGTTCAAGCCCGAAAATCTCGACTACGCTGTTGTGTTAGAAGCGGTATCCGAGGTTCACGTACGTGACGATCGGGTTCAGGCGGATCTTCGTTTCGGATTGCACGGTCAGCGGGCCGACGGGTGTGCTTGCCGTGGTGTTCAGCTTGGCAGTCGTGCTGAGCGGCAGGTACGAAATCGAGAAGCCGGCGAACCAGTGATCGGTGAACGCGTAGGTGAAGCCGGCATTAAACACGGGCTCCCACGAACTATCCGTGGTGACGGTGGTCGGACCATGCAGGACGTTGTTCTGAAAGGTGCCGTTCGTGATGTGCTCGTCGGTGAACCAGATGCGGCTCACGCCGATGCCGAGATATGGGCGGAACTTCGCTTGCGGCTGATTGAAGTAGTACTTCAGCAGCAGTGTCGGACTCCACTGTTTGGCCGAGCCGATCTTGCCGTACTGCGCAAATGCGCCTGTGCCTTTCAGATCGAATTGCGGCGGAATGCCGATGTCGAACTGGGTGGCGATGTGGTCGGTAATGAAATAGCCGGCCGTGAAACCAACGGTGTCGCCATCGCCAGCCGAGGCGCCAGAGTTAGGTACCGTGATGTTGACGGGCGAACCGCCGACGTTTGTCTCTCTCAACGGCTGACTGCTGGACTGCGGCGCAAGATGGAACCACCCGGTTGTAACGTAGATACTGCCGGCCGATTGCGCGTGCGCTGCGGTTGTCACGCAAGCAAGCGTCGCGATTCCCAAGGCCTGTTTTAATTTCATTTGTGCTCCTCCAAAAAAGGCCCGCTAATTATGACCACAACGTTTCAAACAAACCATGGCGCCCGTTAGAGCGTTCTGCCTGGGCTTTATGCTGTTTCCGGCAGACCCGCACGGCGCGTAAGGTCGCGCCGGCGCAGCTTTTCGGACCTTCGGGTATGTACCAACGCGACTTTGGATAATCCAGCATGGCACGGCTTGCACGTCTTTATGTCCCCGACCAGCCGCAGCACGTGATCCTGCGCGGACTCGACCAGCAGCCCGCATTCGTCGACGACCAGGATTACGAACTGTTCATCGATTGCCTGAAGGCGGCTTCACGCGATCACCATCTGTCCGTTCATGCATACGCGCTGATGCCAGGCGCGGTGCAACTGCTCGTCACGCCCACCGACGAATCAAGCTTGCCGAAAGCAATGCAGGCAGTCGGCCGGCGCTATGTCGCGCATTTCAACCGTCGTTACTCGCGACGCGGCACGTTGTGGGAAGGCCGTTATCGCGCGACGGTCATCGAAGGTGAGAAGTACTTCCTGCTCGCGAGCCGCGTCGTCGAAATGTCGCCGGTGCGCAACCAGCTGGCGAGCACGCCCGAAGACTATCGATGGTCCAGTTATCGGCATCACATCGGGCTGACCTTAGACAGTCTCATCACCGACCACCGGCTGTACTGGTCGCTCGGGAATACGCCGTTCGAGCGGCAGCGCGCTTACCGCGAACTGTGCGAGCAGCCGCTCGACGAACGCGAAGCGAGCCAGCTCCAGCAGGCCACGCTGAAGGGGTGGGTGCTGGGCAGCGACTCGTATCGCGAGTGGGCGGCGCGCGCGGCGAACCGGCGCGTGTCGCCGCTGCCGCGAGGACGGCCACGCAAGGTCCGCGAGACGCCGCAAACCCAATAAAGCCTTTGTGGATCAAAGGTTTGTCGGCGCCAAGAGAGAGCGAACGGCATCTGCGAATGCCGTTTTCTTTTGCCCTTATTAGATGTGGAACCAATTAATTTTAAGAAAAATGCACCACATTGATAATAGGGGCCTGGACATCAGATTTTGTTTGCTATTCCTTTGATTCGTCGCGTATATTTCGACTTCCGGCGTCCGAATGTGCAAGTGCAATATCTCGCATGTCACACGACTAAGCGGCCGCCCGCGCAGTTGAGTTGAAACTGCGGGCAACAAGAAAATGGATTAACGGCCCCACGGCCCCTGACAGACGGTGTCCCCATGAACGACCACCAGCAGCCGATTTCCACGGTTCCCGCCGCGCAGGGTCTTTACGACCCGCAGAACGAGCACGACGCATGCGGAGTCGGCTTCGTTGCGCATATCAAGGGCAAAAAGAGCCACGAGATCATCCAGCAAGGCCTGAAGATTCTCGAGAACCTCGATCACCGGGGCGCCGTCGGCGCCGATCCGCTGATGGGCGACGGCGCGGGCATCCTGATCCAGATTCCGGATGCGTTCTACCGCGAGGAAATGGCGAAGCAGGGCGTGACGCTGCCGCCCGCTGGCGAATACGGCGTCGGCATGATCTTCCTGCCGAAGGAGCATGCATCGCGTCTCGCGTGCGAACAGGAACTGGAGCGCACGGTGAAGGCCGAAGGCCAGGTCGTGCTCGGCTGGCGCGACGTTCCCGTCGACCACAACATGCCGATTTCGCCGACCGTCAAGGCGAGCGAGCCGCTGATCCGCATGATCTTCATCGGCCGCGGCAAGGACATCATGGTGACGGACGCGCTCGAGCGGAAGCTGTACGTGATCCGCAAGACGGCGAGCCATCGCATCCAGGCGCTCAAGCTCAAGCACGGCAAGGAATACTTCGTGCCGTCGTGCTCGGCGCGCACGGTTGTCTACAAGGGCCTGCTGCTGGCGGGCCAGGTCGGCGTGTACTACCGCGACCTGCAGGACGAGCGCGTCGTGTCGGCGCTCGCGCTCGTGCACCAGCGCTTCTCGACGAACACGTTCCCGGCGTGGGAACTGGCTCACCCGTACCGGATGATCGCCCACAACGGCGAGATCAACACGGTGAAGGGCAACGTCAACTGGCTGAACGCGCGTACGGGCGCGATCGCGTCGCACGTGCTCGGCGACGACCTGCCGAAGCTGTGGCCGCTGATCTATCCGGGCCAGTCGGATACGGCATCGTTCGACAACTGTCTCGAACTGCTCGTGATGGCGGGCTACCCGCTCGTGCATGCCGTGATGATGATGATTCCGGAAGCGTGGGAACAGCACACGCTGATGGACGACAACCGCCGCGCTTTCTACGAATACCACGCCGCGATGATGGAGCCGTGGGACGGCCCCGCTGCGATCGCGTTTACCGACGGCCGCCAGATCGGCGCGACGCTCGACCGTAACGGCCTGCGTCCGGCGCGCTACATCATCACCGACGACGATCTCGTGATCATGGCGTCGGAAGCGGGCGTGCTGCCGATTCCCGAATCGAAGATCGTCAAGAAGTGGCGCCTGCAGCCGGGCAAGATGTTCCTGATCGACATGGAGCACGGCCGCATCATCGACGACAAGGAACTGAAGGACAACCTCGCGAACGCGAAGCCGTACAAGAGCTGGATCGACGCCGTGCGCATCAAGCTCGACGAAATCGAGCCGAGCGCGGAAGACGTCGTCACGGAGCGCCGTGAAGCGGCTGCGCTGCTCGACCGCCAGCAGGCGTTCGGATATACGCAGGAGGACCTCAAGTTCCTCATGGCGCCGATGGCGCAAGCCGGCGAAGAAGCCGTCGGCTCGATGGGCAACGACTCGCCGCTCGCCGTCATGTCCAACAAGAACAAGACGCTCTATCACTACTTCAAGCAGCTGTTCGCGCAGGTGACGAACCCGCCGATCGACCCGATCCGCGAAAACATGGTGATGTCGCTGGTGTCGTTCGTCGGTCCGAAGCCGAACCTGCTCGACACGAACAACATCAACCCGCCGATGCGCCTCGAAGTATCGCAGCCTGTGCTCGACTTCAAGGACATCGCGAAGATCCGCGCGATCGATCAGTACACGGGCGGCAAGTTCAGCTCGTACGAGCTGAACATCTGCTATCCCGTCGGCTGGGGCAAGGAAGGCATCGAGGCGCGCCTCGCATCGCTGTGCGCGGAAGCCGTCGATGCGGTGAAGTCCGGCTACAACATGCTGATCGTGTCGGACCGCAAGACGGACCGCGACAACGTCGCGATTCCGGCGCTGCTCGCCACGTCGGCCATTCATACGCACCTCGTGCAGCAAGGTCTGCGCACGAGCACGGGCCTCGTCGTCGAGACGGGCTCGGCGCGTGAGACGCACCACTTCGCGCTGCTCGCGGGCTACGGCGCGGAAGCCGTGCATCCGTATCTCGCGATGGAAACGCTCGCGCAGATGGCGGCGGGCATGAAGGGCGACCTGTCGGCGGAAAAGGCCGTCTACAACTTCACGAAGGCAGTCGGCAAGGGCCTGCAGAAGGTCATGTCGAAGATGGGCATTTCGACGTACATGTCGTACACGGGCGCGCAGATTTTCGAAGCGGTCGGTCTCGCCGAAGATCTCGTGAACAAGTACTTCAAGGGCACGGCGTCGAAGGTCGGCGGCATTGGCCTCTTCGAAGTCGCTGAAGAAGCGATTCGCCTGCATCGCGAAGCGTTCGGCGAGAGCCCCGTTCTCGCGAACATGCTCGACGCGGGCGGCGAGTACGCGTATCGCGTGCGCGGCGAAGACCACATGTGGACGCCCGATGCGATCGCGAAGCTGCAACACTCGGCGCGCAGCAACTCGTATCAGACGTACAAGGAATACGCGCATCTGATCAACGACCAGACGAAGCGTCACATGACGTTCCGCGGCCTGTTCGAATTCAAGGTCGATCCGTCGAAGGCGATTCCGCTCGACGAAGTGGAACCGGCGAAGGAAATCGTCAAGCGCTTTGCAACGGGCGCGATGTCGCTCGGCTCGATCTCGACGGAAGCGCACGCGACGTTGGCTGTCGCGATGAACCGTATCGGCGGCAAGTCGAACACGGGTGAAGGCGGTGAGGACGAAAACCGCTATCGCAACGAACTGCGCGGCATCCCGATCAAGAACGGCGACACGATGAAGACCGTCCTCGGCGACGAGGTGATCGTCGACATCCCGCTGAAGGACGGCGATTCGCTGCGCTCGAAGATCAAGCAGGTCGCGTCGGGCCGCTTCGGTGTGACGGCGGAATACCTCGCGTCGGCGGACCAGATCCAGATCAAGATGGCGCAAGGCGCGAAGCCGGGCGAAGGCGGCCAGTTGCCCGGCCACAAGGTGTCGGAATACATCGGCAAGCTGCGTTACTCGGTGCCGGGCGTCGGCCTCATTTCGCCGCCGCCGCACCACGACATCTACTCGATCGAAGACCTCGCGCAACTCATTCACGATCTGAAGAACGCGAACTCGTCGGCGAGCATTTCGGTGAAGCTCGTCTCGGAAGTGGGTGTCGGCACGGTCGCTGCCGGTGTCGCGAAGGCGAAGGCCGATCACGTCGTGATCGCGGGCCACGATGGCGGCACGGGCGCATCGCCGCTGTCGTCGATCAAGCACGCAGGCACGCCGTGGGAACTGGGTCTCGCGGAAACGCAGCAAACGCTGGTACTGAACCAGTTGCGCGGCCGTATCCGCGTGCAGGCCGACGGCCAGATGAAGACGGGCCGCGACGTCGTGATCGGCGCGCTGCTCGGCGCGGATGAATTTGGCTTCGCGACGGCGCCGCTCGTCGTCGAAGGCTGCATCATGATGCGCAAGTGCCATCTCAACACGTGCCCGGTCGGCGTCGCGACGCAAGACCCCGTACTGCGCGCGAAATTCCAGGGCCAGCCGGAACACGTCGTGAACTTCTTCTTCTTCATCGCCGAAGAAGTGCGCGAAATCATGGCGCAACTGGGCGTGCGCAAGTTCGACGACCTGATTGGCCACAGCGAATTCCTCGACATGAAGAAGGGCATCGAGCACTGGAAGGCGAAGGGTCTCGACTTCTCGCGCGTGTTCTATCAGCCGAGCGTGCCGTCGAGCGTCGCGCGTCTGCACGTCGAATCGCAGGATCACGGTCTGGACCGCGCGCTCGATCACACGCTGATCGAAAAGGCGAAGGCCGCGATCGAGAAGGGCGAGCACGTGTCGTTCATCCAGCCGGTGCGCAACGTGAACCGCACGGTCGGCGCGATGCTGTCGGGCACGATCGCGAAGAAGTACGGCCACGACGGCCTGCCCGACGACACGGTGCACATCCAGTTGAAGGGCACGGCGGGCCAGAGCTTCGGCGCGTTTCTCGCGAAGGGCATCACGCTCGATCTCGTCGGCGACGGCAACGACTACGTCGGCAAGGGCCTGTCGGGCGGCCGCATCATCGTGCGTCCGACCAACGATTTCCGCGGCAAGTCCGAAGAGAACATCATCATCGGCAACACGGTGATGTATGGCGCAATCGAAGGCGAATCGTTCTTCCGCGGCGTTGCGGGCGAGCGCTTCTGCGTGCGTAACTCGGGCGCGACGGCCGTCGTCGAAGGCACGGGCGACCACGGTTGCGAATACATGACGGGCGGCACGGTCATCGTGCTCGGCGAGACGGGCCGCAACTTCGCGGCGGGCATGTCGGGCGGCATCGCTTACATGTACGACCCGGACGGCACGTTCGCCGCGAAGTGCAACAAGTCGATGGTCGCGCTCGAACCGGTGCTGCAACAGGCCGAACAGGAGCGCACGGTCGACAAGGCGCTGTGGCACACGGGCCAGACCGACGAAGCGCTGCTCAAGGGGCTCATCGAACGTCACTTCCAGTTCACGGGTTCGCCGCGCGCAAAGGCGCTGCTCGAAAACTGGGATGCGTCGCGCCGTCAGTTCGTGAAGGTGTTCCCGACTGAATACAAGCGCGCGCTGGGCGAAATGGGCGCGAAGAAGGCCAGCAAGGAAGTGCTCGCGGCCTGATCGTTTCCCGACAAAGCCACTGACGACATAACGAAGCGCACCCGCCGCCTGCGAACGAAAACGCAGGCGGCGGGCGCCGATCCCCTCACCGATTCAGATAGACATAGAGAACCACATGGGCAAGGCAACCGGTTTTCTCGAGTTCGAACGCCGCCACGAGGCGTACGAAGCACCCCTCACGCGCGTGAAGCACTACAAGGAATTCGTCTCGGCGCTGACCGACGACGAAGCGAAGATTCAAGGCGCTCGTTGCATGGACTGCGGAATTCCGTTCTGCAACAACGGCTGCCCGGTGAACAACATCATCCCGGACTTCAACGATCTGGTGTTCCGCCAGGACTGGAAGAACGCGATCGAAGTTCTCCACTCGACGAACAACTTCCCCGAATTCACGGGCCGCATCTGCCCGGCGCCGTGCGAAGCGGCGTGCACGCTCGGCATCAACGACGACCCGGTCGGCATCAAGTCGATCGAGCACGCGATCATCGACAAGGCATGGGCCGAAGGCTGGGTCGCGCCGCAGCCGCCGAAGCACAAGACGGGCAAGAAGATCGCGATCGTCGGTTCGGGCCCGGCGGGCCTCGCCGCCGCGCAGCAGCTCGCGCGCGCCGGCCATGACGTGACGGTGTTCGAAAAGAACGACCGCATCGGCGGCCTGCTGCGTTACGGCATCCCCGATTTCAAGCTGGAGAAGTGGCTGATCGACCGCCGCATGCGCCAGATGGAAGCGGAAGGCGTGACGTTCCGCGCGAACGTGTTCGTCGGCAAGGACGCGATTCCGGCGCACATCGGCAACACCGCGAAGGAAACCATCACGCCGGACCAGCTGAAGGAACAGTTCGACGCAGTGATCCTGACGGGCGGCTCCGAAATGCCGCGCGATCTGCCCGTGCCGGGCCGCGAACTCGCAGGCATCTACTACGCGATGGAGTTCCTGCCGCAGCAGAACAAGGTCAACGCGGGCGACAAGGTGGCCGATCAACTGCTCGCGAAGGGCAAGCATGTCGTCGTGATCGGCGGCGGCGATACGGGTTCGGACTGCGTCGGCACGTCGAACCGTCACGGCGCGAAGGGCGTCACGCAGTTCGAGCTGCTGCCGCAGCCGCCGGAAGAGGAAAACAAGCCGCTCGTGTGGCCGTACTGGCCGGTGAAGCTGCGCACGTCGTCGTCGCATGAGGAAGGCTGCGAACGCGACTGGGCTGTCGCGACGAAGCGCTTCGAAGGCAAGAACGGCAAGGTCGAGAAGCTGATCGCCGCGCGCGTCGAATGGAAGGACGGCAAGATGCAGGAAGTGCCGGGCTCCGAGTTCGAAATGAAGGCCGATCTCGTGCTGCTCGCGATGGGCTTCACGCAGCCCGTCTCGCCCGTGCTGGAGGCGTTCGGCGTCGACAAGGATGCGCGCGGCAACGTGCGCGCGTCGACGGAAGGTGATAAGGCCTATTACACGTCGGTCGACAAGGTGTTCACGGCAGGCGATATGCGCCGAGGCCAGTCGCTCGTCGTGTGGGCGATTCGCGAAGGCCGTCAGTGCGCGCGCTCCGTCGATGCGTACCTGATGGGGCACTCGGAGCTGCCGCGTTAAGTCTCGCGTTCGGGCGTGGCCGCGCGGCATGCATCGCGCGGCTCGCTGCTCCTTTTGGTTGACGAGGTGGAGACAGACGCGGACGCATTAAACCGTACCGCACAGCAGTAGAAGCAGGACAAAACCGGGCGCTCGCAAGAGCGACCCGGTTTTTTCTTTGCATCAGGCGATAATGTGTCGATGAGCGGGAAAGCGTACGGAGACAGAACGATGCAACGCACCGATCCGCAGCCTGATCCTGAAGAAAGCGCAGACACGGCATTCGACAATGCGTCCGCGAGCGTCGCGCCGGCCGGACAGGACGCGCAGCAGGACTACCAGCGCTGCTTCATCGCGCTCGTGCCCGATGCCGCGACGCGCGATGCGCTCACGTCGATCGCCGTTCCTCCGACGGCGCGCCGCGTGCCTTACGAACAACTGCATCTGACCGTGACCTTCATCGGCATGCTGCCGCACGAGAAAAGCGCGGCGCTGATCGACGCACTGACGCGCGAGACGGTGCCGCTGCAGCTTGCCCCCGTCGCGAAGATTGAGCATTGGCCGCGCGCCTCGCATCCACGTCTGACTGTGGCGACGCTGGCCATGTCCGATGAGTTCGTCGCGCTGGACTGGCGCGTGCGCTCGTCGATGATCGCGCTCGGCCTGCCCGTCGATGCCCGCACTTTCCGGCCACATGTGACGCTCGCGCGATACCGGCACGACGCAGCGGCTGTCGGTCCCGCAACTGAGTTGCAAGGCGAACTGATGGCGCGTTTCGATTCGCTGACACTGTATTCGAGCACATTGGCCCGCAACGGCGCGCGGTATCGGTCGCTGGCGAGCGTGCCCGTCACGTATGCATGACGTGCGACCCGGACCGCCGCGCGCCATTCATCACGCGCGATAGCGTGCCAACGTCAGTCCGTCGAGACGGCGCATCGGTCACGCGGCCACGCGCTCGACGGCGCGCTCGACGAACAGCGTCTGATCGTGGAACGCTTCGAGCGTCTTGCGATGCGCAACGCTGACGATCGCCGCATTCGGCAGACGCTCGATCAGCGCGTTGTAGATGATGCTTTCGTTGTCCGGATCGAGCGCGCTCGTCGCTTCGTCGAGGAACAGGAAGTCGGGCTTTTGCAGCAGCGCGCGCGCAGCCGCGAGACGCTGCTGCTCGCCCGGCGACAGCGACCGTTCCCAATGCGCCGCTTCGCCGAGCCGGTCCGCGAACTCCGACAGGCGGCAGACGGTGAGCACTTCGCGGCACGCGTCATCGGAGAACGCGGACGCCTCCGATGGATAGCAGAGCGCGGCTTTCAGCGTGCCGATGGGCAGATAGCTTCGCTGCGGAACGAAGAGAAGCTTCGCGCCGGCGGGCATCTCGATCGTGCCTTCGCCGAACGGCCACAAGCCCGCGAGCGTGCGCATCAGCGTGCTCTTGCCCGCGCCCGACGGACCTCGCACGAGCCAGTGGGATTTCGGCGCGATGCGGAACGAGCCGACGTTCGCCATCGGTTCGCCGTTCGGGCGCTGAAGGCCCAGGTTCGTCACGTCGAGCGAGTCGGTGTCGGTGAGGTGAATGTTGATGCCGCCGTGCGCGGTGCCTTCGACCACCGATTCATGCAGATGCTGCGAGCGCATCACGCGATTGAATTCCCGCAGACGGTTGACGGTCGCGCGCCATTCGGCGAGCGAATCGTAATTATTGATGAACCACGAAAACGAATCGCTGACCGTGCCGAACGCGCCCGTCAGCTGCTGATAGACGCCGAACGAAATGCTCTTCGAAAAGTATTTCGGCGCGGCCGCGATGTACGGAAAGACGATGGCCAGCTGCGAGTAGCTGATGACGACGATGTTGAAGCGCCGCGTGAAGCGCATGATGAGACGCCAGTTGTCGCGGATATGACCGAACACGCCCTTGAGTGCGCGCTCTTCCGACGGCTCGCCCTGATACAACGCGATCTGGTCGGCGTTCTCGCGGATGCGGATCAGCGAGAAACGGAAGTCTGCTTCGACGCGCTGCTGCTGATAGTTGATCGACACGAGCGGGTGGTTCACCTTGTGCGTGACCCACGAGCCGAGCGCCGCGTAGATCAGCGCGACCCACACCATGTAGCCGGGGATCGACATCTGCGTGCCGAGGAGGTTGAACGACAGCGCGCCCGACAGGTTCCACAGGATCACGATGAACGAGAACAGCGTGACGGTCGTCGACAGCAGGCCTAGCGACAGATTCAGCGTCGAGCTGGCGAGCCCTTGCAGGTCGGCGGACACACGCTGGTCGGGGTTGTCAGCGAGGTTGTCGCGCTCGATCCGGTAGTACGCGCGATCGCCGAGCCATTCATTCAGATAGCGGTTCGTCAGCCATTGCCGCCAGCGGAATTCGAGCATCTGGCGGAAGTACGTGCGGTACGAGCCGAGCAGAATCAGCGCGAGCGCAATGACGGTGAACTGAAGCAACGAATACTTGAAGACGGGGTAGTTGTATTGCTGGATCGCGTCGAAGAACGTGCGCTGCCAGGTGTTGAACCAGACGTTGGCCGCGACCATCGTCATGTTCATCGCAATGACGAGCGCGAGAAGTCCCCACGCTTTCCATTTGTCCTCGGACACCCAGTATGGCTTGATGAGACCCCACGCGGTGATGTCCGCGGAGCTGGTCGAGTTGTTGGTCATATGCGTCCTTTCAAACGGTCGTCGCGAGTGGCGGCGCGGTGCCTGGTGATGCGGTTTTGTGTCGCGCGCCATGCCTCGTCGCGTTGCGGCTCGGGCTGCGATTGTCCCGGCAGCGGCTTAATCTGAACTTAAGCAGACGACGCACAGCGCCGCGAGTTCGCCTCCCGTAGCCGGGCAGCGGCCTGACAGCGGGGCGTGCTTCCGTCCGCATTGACGCGTGCCATTGTGCCAGACCCGGCGAAGGCCACGACAAATGCAAAATAAGCCCCGGCCGATTGCGTTCCTTCCGGGTTTGCGGCGCGCGCGGCTTTTATGGTCTAATGGTCCGGACGAAACAGGGGTGCTTCGTGCGCAAGCAGTCGTTGCAGCGAGGCTGAGAGAGACCCTTCGCACCCGATCCGGGTAATACCGGCGCGGGAAGTTTTCGGGAAGTTTTTCCTGGAAGTTCTCCTTCCGCTGGGCGGCGTTCCCGTTCAACCGTGAACGCCCATGCCCGGCCGGCCTCGCCCGCCGGTTTCGTCCTTGGGTACGTGCGCACGTCTGCCGTACGGAAAGGATTCGATGACCGCTCATTCTTCAGTTATTTGCTTCGTTGGCCCGGCTTCCGCCGGTTGCTTCGTCATGCGCGCGCCGTTTGCGGCGCGCCGGGGAGCCGCGCGATGACGATCTCTGCTCAACCGGATTTCGCCGTGATCGGCGGCGGGCTGTGCGGGCGTCTCGTCGCCTGGCAGCTTGCGGGCGACGGACATCGCGTCGCGCTGTACGAACGCGGCGATGCGTCGGGCTCGCAGGCGGCCGCGTGGGTCGCTGCAGCCATGCTCGCGCCGCTCGCCGAGGCGGCCAGCGCCGAACTGCTAATTACGCGGCTGGGCGCGGCCTCGCTGGAAACGTGGCCGACGCTGCTCGACCAGTTGCCCGAGCGGGTGTTTTTCCAGCGCAACGGTTCGCTGATCGTCTGGCATCACGGCGATCGCGCCGAAGCACCGCTGTTCGAGCGCCGCGTGCGCGCGAACGCACCCGCCGAACTGCTCGACGGCGGCCTGGTCGCGCTGGCGGGCGCCCAGGTCGGCGCGGCCGAACCGGCGCTCGGCGGCCGTTTCAACCAGGGCTGGCTGTTGCCGCACGAGGGACAGCTCGACAACCGTCAACTGCTGGCGGCGCTCGCGGCGGGCCTCGCGGCGCGCGGCGTCGAGACGCACTGGAATACGTCCGTCGACGACAACGCGTTGCCGGCCGCACGCATCACAATCGATTGCCGGGGGCTCGGCGCGAAGCCCGTCATGCCGACGCTGCGCGGCATTCGCGGCGAGGTCGCGCGCGTGCACGCGCCCGGCATCGGCCTGGCGCGGCCGGTGCGGCTGCTGCATCCGCGCTATCCGCTTTATATCGCGCCGAAGGAGAACGATCTGTACGTGATCGGCGCGACGGAAGTGGAGGGCGAGGACATGTCGCCCGTCAGCGTGCGCTCGGCGCTCGAACTGCTGAGCGCGGCGTTCTCCGTCCACCCGGCTTTCGGCGAGGCGCGCATTCTCGAACTGAATTCGCAGTGCCGGCCGACGCTGCCCGACCATCGTCCCGCCCTGATGTGGGACGGCGCGAACACGCTGCGCGTGAACGGGCTGTACCGGCACGGCTATATGATCGTGCCCGAAGTCGCGGGCGAAGCGGTGCGCTTCGCGTCAGCGCTGCTGGATGGCCGCGTCGCCGATGAAGACGCCTTCGCCGACTGGCGAAGCAAAGCGCGCTGGAGCGAGCTGTTCCAGCTGGATCGCGGGCACGTCCGCAGCGACGCCCGGCCAGCCGCCACTCTCAACGTTTGAACGAAAGACATGGATATCCAGATCAACCACAAGCCGCTGTCGCTGCCCGAGGGCGCGACGGTCGCCGACGCGCTCAACGCTTTCGGTGCACGGCCGCCGTTCGCCGTCGCGTTGAACGGCAATTTCGTCGCGCGCGCGCAGCATGCCGCGCGCGCCTTGCAGGCGGGCGACAAGCTCGACGTCGTGCACCCCGTCGCGGGCGGCTGACGGGCGAGGCGCCGGCCTGCCGCAAGTGACACGAGCCGGCGGCGCAAGCAGATGCCGCAAGCAGGCGACGCAGCAGATGCCACAAGCCGGCGGTGCAAGCAGATGCCACAAGCAGATGCCACAAGCAGGCGACGCAAGCTGATGCCACAAGCAGGCGAAGCAAGTACGCGATAGAAGCCGCTACACAAGCCAAGGACACACGCATGAACTCATACGCGAACCCACCCGCGCTGGCCCCCGCCGACGCGCTCACGCTTTACGGCGAAACCTTCCAGAGCCGCGTGCTGCTGGGCACATCGCGCTATCCGTCGCTGCAGTCGCTGTCGGATTCGATCGCGGCGGCGAAGCCGGGCATGGTGACGATCGCGCTGCGCCGGCAGATGAACGAGGGCGGCGCGGAAGCCGGTTTCTTCGATCTGATCAAGCGCCACGGCGTGCCGCTGCTGCCGAACACGGCGGGATGCCAGACGGTCGGCGAGGCGGTTACGACGGCGCACATGGCGCGCGAGATCTTCGAGACCGACTGGATCAAGCTCGAACTGATCGGCGACGACTACACGCTGCAGCCCGATCCCGTCGGCCTGATCGAAGCGGCCGCGCAACTGGTCAAGGATGGCTTCAAGGTGCTGCCTTACTGCACCGAAGATCTCGTGATCGGCAGGCGTCTGCTCGATGCCGGCTGCGAAGCGTTGATGCCGTGGGGCGCGCCCATTGGCACTGGCAAGGGCGTGCTGAATCCGTATGGCTTGCGCGTGCTGCGGGAGCGTCTGCCGGACGTGCCGCTGATCGTCGACGCGGGGCTCGGCGTGCCCTCGCATGCGAGCCAGGTGATGGAGTGGGGCTTCGATGGCGTGCTGCTGAACACGGCCGTGTCGCAGGCGACGCACCCTGAGACGATGGCGCGCGCGTTCGCGCTGGGCGTCGAAGCGGGCCGCGAGGCTTATCTGGCCGGCCCGATGGCCGAACGTGAAACCGCCCACGCGAGCACGCCCGTCGTCGGCATGCCGTTCTGGCACCAGGATGGGAGCGCTGCTGCATGACCGAAACCCTGAAACTTGCGGGCCGCGACCTGTTCTGGCCGCCCGCCGACGAACTCACGGAAGCGGCCGAGCGCATCCGCGCGCGCCTTGGCGACTGGCCGCCGACGCACGTCGACTGGCGCATCTGCCTGACGGCGCCCGATGTCGCGAACGGCGGCGATCTGATCGTCGTCGCCGATTTGCAGCAGCACGGCGAACAGATCGCGCGCTGGATGACGCAGGGCGCGGGCGTGATCGAAGCGGTCGCAGGCCGCGCGGTGCTGCATCTGGGCGGTGTGCGCTATCAACTAGAAGGCCATTTGGCCGAAGACTGGATTCCCGCGCTGGCGGCGTTCCTCGATTGCGGCTTCGATCCGCACGACGCGCTGGTGCTCGCGCTCGCATGGCGCGACGGCGACGAAGCGAAATCCGGCGATGCGTGGCCGTGCGATCTGTCGCGCTTTCCGCGCGTCGCCGGTCTGCCTGACGCGCCCGCGCAGCCGTTCGCCGCGTGCCCCGACGCGCTCGGTCTCTATCCCGTGCTGCCGACGGCGGAGTGGGTCGAACGCGTGGTCGGCTTCGGCGTGAAGACGGTGCAGTTGCGCCGCAAGACTGCGGAACCCGACGAGCTGAAAAAGGAAATCGCGCGCTCCGTCGCGGCGGGCCGCGAGCACGATGCGCAGGTGTTCATCAACGATCACTGGCAGGCCGCCATCGACGCGGGCGCTTACGGCGTGCACCTCGGCCAGGAAGACGTGCACACGGCCGACCTGCACGCGCTTGCGGCAGCGGGTGTGCGGCTCGGCCTCTCGACGCACGGCTACTACGAGATGCTGACGGCGCTGCATTTCCGTCCGAGCTACATCGCGCTCGGCGCCGTGTTCCCGACCACGACGAAGGCGATGCCGACGGCGCCTCAAGGTCTTGCAAGGCTCGCGCGCTACGTGAAACTGCTGGACGGCGTCGTGCCGCTCGTCGCGATCGGCGGCATCAGCGGCGATGTGCTGCCGCAAGTGCTCTCGACGGGCGTGAAAAGCGCGGCCGTGGTGCGCGCGGTGACGGAAGCCGCCGATGCCGCCGCTGCCGTTGCGTCATTGCAGCAGGCTTTTGCGTAGCCCAAAGGGTGGGAGAAGGGTTCTAAAAGGTTAAATCGTGGCGCCGTCAAGGCAGGGTTTGCACGAAGGCCCTATAATTCCGCCTTCCGTGTAAAAGGACTGTCCGTTACGTGCCATCCTCTTCCGAGACCCTTCTCGAGCTGCGCGACGTCGACTTCGGCTATGGCGAGCGCCTCGTCCTGTCGAACCTGAATCTGCGCTTCAAACGCGGCCAGGTGGTCGCGGTCATGGGCGGATCGGGGTGCGGGAAGACCACCGTCCTGCGGCTGATCGGCGGCCTCGTGCGAGCGAAGCGCGGCCAGGTGCTATTCCACGGACAGGACCTCGGCGCGCAGACGCGCGACGGCCTGTACGCGTTGCGCCGCAAGATGGGCATGCTGTTCCAGTTCGGCGCGCTCTTTACCGACATGTCAGTGTTCGAGAACGTCGCCTTCGCGCTGCGCGAGCACACCGATCTCCCCGAAGAACTGATCCGCGACCTCGTGCTGATGAAGCTTAACGCGGTCGGTCTGCGCGGCGCGCGCGATCTCGCGCCGTCGGAGATTTCGGGCGGCATGGCGCGCCGCGTCGCGCTCGCACGCGCGATCGCGCTCGATCCCGAACTGATGATGTACGACGAGCCGTTCGCCGGTCTCGACCCCATCTCGCTCGGTGTTACCGCGAACCTGATCCGCACGCTGAATCAGGCGCTCGGCGCCACCTCCATCCTCGTCACGCACGACGTGCCCGAATCGTTCGCGATCGCCGATTACGTCTACTTCCTCGCGAACGGCGGCGTCCTCGCCGAAGGCACGCCCGCCGAGTTGCGCGAGTCGACCGATCCGACCGTGCGCCAGTTCATCGACGGCGCGCCCGACGGTCCGTTCAAATTTCACTACCCGAGCAGCACACCGCTCGCGGCGGATTTCGGTATTGGCGGAGGCCGCGCATGATCAGCAACATCGGTCGTACCGTCATCTATGGACTCGGTCAGACTGGCTATGCAACCCGCATGTTCGTACGCCTCGTGCTGGAATTTTTCCCGCTGCTGCGCCGTCCGCGACTTGTCACGAAGCAGATCCATTTCGTCGGCAACTATTCGCTGGTGATCATCGCGGTGTCGGGGCTGTTCGTCGGCTTCGTGCTGGGGCTGCAGGGCTATTACACGCTCAACCGCTACGGTTCCGAGCAGGCGCTGGGCTTGCTGGTCGCCCTGTCGCTCGTGCGCGAACTCGGGCCCGTCGTGACGGCGCTGCTGTTCGCCGGGCGCGCGGGCACGTCGCTGACGGCTGAAATCGGCCTGATGAAGGCAGGCGAGCAACTGACGGCAATGGAAATGATGGCCGTCGATCCGCTCAAGGTTGTCGTGGCGCCGCGCATGTGGGCGGGCATCATCGCGATGCCGGTGCTCGCGGCGATCTTCAGCGCCGTCGGCGTGCTGGGCGGCTATGTCGTGGGCGTGCTGATGATCGGCGTCGATGCGGGCTCGTTCTGGTCGCAGATGCAAAGCGGCGTCGATGCATATCGCGATGTCGGCAACGGCGTGATCAAAAGCATCGTGTTCGGCTTCGCGGTGACGTTCATCGCCCTCTACCAGGGGTACGAAGCGAAGGCCACGCCGGAAGGCGTGTCGCGCGCGACGACGAAGACCGTCGTCTATGCGTCGCTCGCGGTGCTCGGTCTCGATTTCCTGCTGACCGCTCTGATGTTCAGCTAGGCGGTATTTCAGCCAAGACTTTGCGCGGTGTGAACCGCCATGCGGCGCGCAGATCCGCCGCACGGGTGTCACGCCGCTGCGACAGATTCTCTTTGGGATGACGATGAAAAAAACTGCTCTCGATTTCTGGGTAGGTCTGTTCGTGGTGCTGGGGTTCATCGCGCTGCTGTTCCTCGCGTTGAAGGCCGGCAACATGAGCTCGCTGTCGTTTCAGGCGACGTATCCCGTCAAGCTGAAATTCGACAATATCGGCGGACTCAAGCCGCGCGCGCCCGTCAAGAGCGCGGGCGTGACGGTGGGCCGCGTGGCGTCGATCGGCTTCGACACCAACTCGTATCAGGCGCTCGTGACGCTCGATATCGACAAGCAATATGAGTTTCCGAAGGACACGTCCGCGAAGATTCTGACGGCGGGCTTGCTGGGTGAGCAATACATCGGGCTTGAGCCGGGCGGCGACAGCGAAATGCTGAAAGCCGGCGATACGATCACGATGACCCAGTCGGCCATCGTCCTGGAGAATCTGATCGGGCAGTTCCTCTATAGCAAGGCGGCGGATTCGGGGGCTGCCAAACCCGGTGCGTCTGCTACGGCGCCCGCTCCCGGAGCGCCGGCTCCCGCGGCTCCAGCACCGGCTCCCGCAGCTCCGGCTGCGGCTGTTTCGGGCGCGTCCGGTCAATAAGGAGAACAAGAAATGAAGACGACACGCCGACGTGTCGCGGCGCTCGCGCTCGCCTCGACAACGCTTGCAGGGTGCGCAACCGTTCAGAATCCGACGAAGGAAGATCCGCTCGAAGGTTTCAACCGCACGATCTTCACCTTCAACGACAAGGTCGACCAGTACGCGGTGAAGCCCGTCGCGAAGGGCTACGTGTTCGTGACCCCGCAACCGGTGCGCGACAGCGTGACGAACTTCTTCTCGAATATCGGCGACGTGTACATCGCCGCGAACAACCTGTTGCAGCTGAAGATCGCCGATGGTGTGTCGGACATCATGCGGATCGTGATCAACACGGTCTTCGGTGTCGGCGGCCTGTTCGACGTTGCAACGATCGCGAAGCTGCCGAAGCACGACAACGACTTCGGCCTGACGCTCGGCCATTACGGCGTGCCGTCGGGCCCGTATCTCGTGCTGCCGCTGTTCGGTCCGAGTACGGTGCGTGACGGCGTCGGCATGGTGGGCAACTACTTCATCAACCCGCTGACGTATGTGAAGCCCGACAGCGTGAGCTGGGCGCTCTACGGCCTGAACCTCATCAACGTGCGCGCGAACCTGCTGGGCGCGAGCGACGTGCTCGAAGGCGCGGCGCTCGACAAGTACTCGTTCGTTCGCAACGCCTACTTGCAGCGCCGCCGCTATCTGCTGTCGGATGGAAGCGCTGCTGCGACTGGCCTGCCGGACTACGGCAACGAAGCGCCGCCGCCGAAGTACGAAGACGTCGATGGCGGCGCGGCGGCGGCAGCGCCGGCGGCTGGCGCCGCGCCGGGTGCGGGAGTGGCCGCGAAGCCCGCTGCGCCTGCGTCCGCGCCGCAAGCGGCTTCGGGCGCGACGGCAGGCGGCGCCGAACCGGCCTCGGGCGCGCAACCGGCGACGCCTCCCGCCGACGTGCCGCCGACCGTCCCCGGCGGCCAGATCGTGCCGCCCGCGCACTTCGGCTATCCGTCGCTGAAGTTGCGTTAATGTCAGATGATTGAGAGTCGCCCGTTGGGCTACCGTAACACTCGGATACGACTCTCGCAGTTTGCACGTGGATTGCGGCTGAACTCGCGTGGTATCGTCGCCTCCAACGTTAAGCTTATTTTTTTTGGCAGGACTGGAAATGAAAAAATTCTTCTTCTTTATCCCGTTTTTTGCAGCTCTCTTTGCGTTTAGCGGCGCCGCGTCCGCACAGACCGTGGACACCAGCAATCCCGACGCGATGGTCAAAACGGTCACGCAACAGGTGATCGACGCAGTGCGTGCCGACAAGACGATTCAGACCGGCAACATCTCTGCCGTCACGAAGCTCGTAAACGAAAAGATCCTCCCGTACACGGACTTCCGCCGCACGACGCAACTGGCGATGGGCCGCAACTGGCGCACGGCGACGCCGGAGCAGCAGAGCGCCGTCGTCGAGCAGTTCAAGACGCTGCTGATCCGCACGTATTCGGGCGCGCTCGCGCAGGTGAAGGACCAGGAGATCCAGTACAAGCCATTCCGCGCGAACCCGGAGGACACCGACGTGGTCGTGCGCTCGGTCGTGATGAACAACGGTTCGCCCGTCGAGCTCGACTACCGTCTGTACAAGACGGCGCAAGGCTGGCGCGTGTATGACCTGAACGTGCTCGGCGCATGGCTGATCCAGGCGTACCAGCAGCAGTTCAACGAGCAGATCCAGAAGAACGGCGTCGACGGTCTGATCCAGTTCCTGACGGCTCGCAACCAGCAACTGGCGAACGGCAAACAGTCGTGAACAACCTTTCGACTGCGCCGGTGACGACGTCGTCGGCCAATACGTTCGAAACGGGCGCCACGCTGACCCACGCGAGCGCGAAAGCCGCGCTCGCGGCGGGTCTTGCGCGGATCGGCGGCGGCTCGACGGCTGTCGATTGCGCGCCGCTCACGCAGTTCGATTCGTCGGCGCTCGCCGTGCTGCTTGCATGGCAGCGCGCGGCGACCGCCCGCGGCACGCCGCTTGCCATCGTCAACATGCCTGCGGGACTGTCCAGTCTCGCGCAAGCCTACGGCGTCGACACGCTGCTATCGGCACGATATTGACGCTCGCGCGTCAGCGACCTTAGCGCAGCGTTCCGCCGTTCGCGCCGGCTCGCGTTCTCCCCCAAGGCAAGCCGGCACTTCCGACTTTTGCCCTATAATCAAACGTTTTTTGGCGCCTCGCCGTTTCAGTTTGCATTGCGGAAGCGGTTGGCAGTCGGTTCGTAGCGGCTCTCGTGGCTGCTCGGACGGTTACCGCGCAACGGGCCCCAATTCCGTTTCCCCAGCTCTCGCGCCCTTGGCGGGCGACCTATCAGGCGCTGTCGAAGTCGACGGCGCATAGTCATGTCAGCGATCGAAATTCGTAACGTCAAGAAGCGCTACAAGGATCTGCAAGCGCTCAAAGGCGTCAGCTTCACCGTCGAGCAAGGCGAGTTCTTTGGGCTGCTCGGCCCGAACGGCGCCGGCAAGACCACGCTCATCAGCATTCTCGCCGGTCTCGCGCGCGCCGATGAAGGCAGCATCGCGGTTCACGGTCACAATGTCGTCGACGATTTCCGCCTCGCGCGCCGCGCGCTCGGCGTCGTGCCGCAGGAACTCGTATTCGACCCGTTCTTCACCGTCCGCGAGACGCTGCGCCTCCAGTCGGGCTACTTCGGCCTGCGCAACAACGACGACTGGATCGACGAAGTGATGGCCAATCTCGATCTCACCGAAAAAGCCGACGCGAACATGCGTGCGCTTTCGGGCGGGATGAAGCGCCGCGTGCTGGTCGCACAGGCGCTCGTGCATCGGCCGCCCGTGATCGTGCTCGACGAGCCCACGGCGGGCGTCGACGTCGAATTGCGCCAGACGCTGTGGAAATTCATCTCGCGTCTAAACCGCGAAGGCCACACGATCGTGCTGACCACGCACTATCTGGAAGAAGCCGAATCGCTGTGCGACCGCATCGCGATGCTGCGACGTGGCGAAGTCGTCGCGCTGGAACGCACGAGCACGCTGCTGCAGCGTTTCGCCGGCACGCAACTTTTCATCCGCTTCGCGCAAGGCGTTCTGCCCGCCGAACTGCGCTCGCTCGAAGTCGATCCGGGCGCCGTCAACGGACGTCAGCATCTGCTGCGCCTGTCGAGCTATGACGACGTCGAGCGCATCCTCGCGCAATGCCGCGCCGCGGGCTGCACGTTCGAGGAAATCGAAGTGCGCAAGGCCGACCTCGAAGACGTGTTCCTGCAGGTGATGAACGGACCGGAAATGGTCGAGGGACTGGCATGAGCGGCTTCCGTACCCTGCTTTACAAAGAGCTGCTGCGCTTCTGGAAAGTGTCGTTCCAGACGGTGCTCGCGCCCGTCATCACGGCGCTGCTGTATCTGACGATCTTCGGCCACGCGCTGCGCGACCACGTGCAGGTCTATCCAGGCGTGCTGTACACGAGCTTCCTCGTGCCCGGCCTCGTGATGATGAGCGTGCTGCAGAACGCGTTCGCGAACAGCTCGTCGTCGCTGATTCAATCGAAGATCACGGGTAATCTCGTGTTCGTGCTGCTGCCGCCGCTGTCGCACTGGGAGATGTACGCCGCCTACGTGCTCGCGGCCGTCGTGCGCGGAATGTGCGTCGGCTTCGGCGTGTTCATCGTGACGATCTGGTTCATACCCGTGAGCTTCACGGCGCCGTTCTATATCGTCGCGTTCGCGGTGCTCGGGTCGGCGATTCTCGGCACGCTCGGTCTGATCGCCGGAATCTGGGCAGAAAAGTTCGATCAGCTCGCCGCGTTCCAGAACTTTTTGATCATGCCGCTCACGTTCCTCTCGGGCGTGTTCTACTCGACGCATACGCTGCCGCCCGTGTGGCGCGAAATCTCGCGGCTGAACCCGTTTTTTTACATGATCGACGGCTTTCGCTACGGCTTCTTCGGCATGTCGGATATCGATCCGCTGTGGAGCCTCGCGATCGTCGGCGGTTTCTTCGTCGTGCTGGCCGTGCTGGCAATGCGTATGCTCGCGTCCGGCTATAAGCTGCGTCACTGACAGGAGCACTCATGCTACCCACTCCCGAACAGGTCAAGAACTACATCGCGGCTGCGCTTCCTTGCGAGCATCTCGAAGTCGAAGGCGACGGCCAGCATTTCTTCGCGA
Source organism: Paraburkholderia diazotrophica (assembly GCF_900108945.1). GTDB lineage: Bacteria > Pseudomonadota > Gammaproteobacteria > Burkholderiales > Burkholderiaceae > Paraburkholderia > Paraburkholderia diazotrophica. The sequence continues at coordinate 60,385 of NZ_FNYE01000032.1, forward strand.
CCATCGTGTCGCCGAACTTCGAAGGCAAGCGACTGATTCAACGGCATCAACTCGTGTATGCGGCGCTCGGCGACCGCATGCGCGAAGAAATCCACGCGCTCAGCATGAAAACGCTGACGCCCGCCGAATGGCAAAGCGCCTGACCAGGCGCATAAGCGAGGGCGAAAAAACAGGCTGTCTGTCGGGGGACAGCGCTTAACAACCCGGCTGCAAGAAAGAGCGGAACAACAAGCTGCACAATAAGCTTCGGATGTAGCACCCAATCAGTTGGAACATTAGTGCGAATTACACATGAGAGTCGCGACGTCGCGCATGGCGCCGCAGCAACCGCCCATAAGACGCCCGTTGGCGGACGGACAGATCAGGAACAAACAGGCATGGACAAACTCGTGATTGAAGGCGGCCAGAAGCTCGCCGGTGAGATCGTCGTTTCGGGTGCGAAGAACGCGGCGCTGCCGATTCTCTGCGCAGGCTTGTTGAGCGCGGAGCCGGTTCACCTCGACAACGTGCCCGATCTGCAGGACGTGCGCACCACGCTGAAGCTGCTTGGCCAGATGGGCGTGCGCACGGAAAGCGGCGACGGCAAGGTGTCACTCGATGCGTCGAAGGTCGACAACCTCGTCGCGCCGTACGAGCTCGTGAAGACGATGCGCGCGTCGATTCTCGTGCTCGGTCCGCTCGTCGCGCGTTTCGGCGAGGCGAAGGTGTCGCTGCCGGGCGGCTGCGCGATCGGCGCGCGTCCCGTCGATCAGCACATCAAGGGTCTGCAGGCGATGGGCGCCGAGATCAACATCGAGCACGGCTTCATCGAAGCGCGCGCGAAGCGTCTGAAGGGCGCGCGCATCATCACCGACATGATTACCGTCACGGGCACGGAAAACCTGCTGATGGCGGCCGTTCTCGCGGAAGGCGAAACGATCATCGAAAACGCGGCACGCGAGCCGGAAGTCGGCGATCTGGCCAATCTGCTTGTCGCGATGGGCGCGAAGATCGACGGCATCGGCACCGACCGCCTCGTCATTCAGGGCGTCGACAAGCTCCACGGCGCGCGGCACGCGGTCGTGCCGGACCGCATCGAAGCGGGTACGTTCCTGTGCGCGGTCGCGGCAGCTGGCGGCGACGTCACATTGCGCCACGTGCGTCCGCAAATTCTCGAAGCCGTGACGGACAAGCTGCGCGACGCAGGCGTAACGATCGAAGAGGGCGACGACTGGATGCGCGTGCGCATGAACCAGCGTCCGAAGGCCGTGTCGTTCCGCACGTCCGAGTACCCGGCATTCCCGACCGACATGCAGGCGCAGTTCATGGCGCTCAACGCGCTGGCGGACGGCACGTCGCAAGTCGTCGAAACGATCTTTGAAAACCGCTTCATGCACGTGCAGGAGCTGAACCGTCTCGGCGCGCACATCACGATCGACGGCAATACGGCGCTCGTCAATGGCGTCGAGAAGCTGTCGGGCGCGAAGGTGATGGCGACCGATCTGCGTGCGTCGGCGAGCCTCGTGATCGCGGGCCTGTGCGCGGACGGCGAAACGCTGATCGACCGCATCTATCACCTCGATCGCGGCTACGACCGGATGGAATCGAAACTCACCGCAGTCGGCGCGAAGGTGCGTCGCATCAAGGGTAATCAGGCATGAGCGAATTGCCGCAAACGTCGTTGTCGCCAGCAGTGGGCAAGCCGCTGACGCTCGCGCTGTCGAAGGGCCGTATCTTCGAGGAAACGGTGCCGCTGCTCGCGGCAGCGGGCATCGAAGTGACGGAAGACCCGGAAACGTCGCGCAAGCTGATTCTGCCGACCACCGATCCGAACCTGCGCGTGATCGTCGTGCGCGCGACAGACGTGCCAACGTACGTCGAATACGGCGCCGCCGATTTCGGCGTCGCGGGCAAGGACGTGTTGATCGAGCACGGCGGCAGCGGCCTTTACCAGCCGATCGATCTGAACATCGCGTGCTGCCGGATGTCGGTTGCCGTCGCGGCCGGCTTCGACTACGCGAATGCCGTGCGCCAGGGCGCGCGCGTGCGCGTCGCCACGAAGTACGTGGAAACCGCGCGCGAGCACTTCGCGGCCAAGGGCGTGCACGTCGACCTGATCAAGCTGTACGGCTCGATGGAACTCGCGCCGCTCGTGGGCCTCGCCGACGCGATCGTCGACCTGGTCAGCTCGGGCGGCACGCTGCGCGCCAACAATCTAGTCGAGGTCGAAGAGATCATGCAGATCTCGTCGCGCCTCGTCGTAAACCAGGCGGCGCTGAAGCTCAAGCGCGCCGCGCTGGCCCCGATCCTCGACGCGTTCGAACGCGCGTCGCAACGCACCGACGCACCGGCCTGACGAAAGCTCTCGATTCGCGGCTCACTCGCGCGCCTTACCGTAACGGATACCAGCATGTCTATCAAGATTCGCAAACTCGATTCCAGCACTGAAGATTTCCAGAAGTCGCTGCATGCGGTGCTCGCGTTCGAAGCGAGCGAAGATGAAGCGATCGAGCGCTCGGTCGCGCAGATTCTGGCCGACGTGAAGGCGCGCGGCGACGCCGCCGTCCTCGAATACACGAACCGTTTCGACCGCCTGACCGCGCAGGATGTCGCCGCGCTCGAACTGCCGATGGCCGAACTCGAAGCGGCACTGGAAGGGCTCGAGCCGAAGCGCCGCGCGGCGCTCGAAGCGGCGGCGGCGCGCGTGCGCGGGTATCACGAGAAGCAGAAGATCGAATGCGGCAGCCATAGCTGGCAGTACACGGAAGCCGACGGCACCGTGCTCGGCCAGAAAGTGACGCCGCTCGATCGCGCCGGTATCTATGTGCCGGGCGGCAAGGCGGCGTATCCGTCGTCGGTGCTGATGAACGCGATTCCGGCGCGCGTCGCCGGCGTGCGCGAAATCGTCATGGTCGTGCCGACGCCGGACGGCGTGAAGAACCCGCTCGTGCTGGCCGCGGCGCTGCTGGGCGGCGTCGATCGCGTGTTCACGATCGGCGGCGCGCAGGCCGTCGGCGCGCTCGCGTATGGCACGCAGACCATCCCCGCCGTCGACAAGATCTGCGGGCCGGGCAATGCGTATGTCGCGTCGGCGAAGCGCCGCGTGTTCGGCACGGTCGGCATCGACATGATCGCCGGTCCGTCGGAAATTCTCGTGCTGTGCGACGGCACGACCGACCCGCGCTGGGTTGCGATGGACCTGTTCTCGCAGGCCGAGCACGACGAACTCGCGCAATCCATTCTGCTGTGTCCGGACGAAGCCTTCATCGCGCGCGTCGAAGAGGCGATCGACGAACTGCTGCCGGCGATGCCGCGCCGCGACGTGATCCAGGCTTCGCTCGAAGGGCGTGGCGTGCTGGTGAAGGTGCGCGACATGGAGCAAGCCTGCGCGATCGCCAACGATATCGCGCCGGAACACCTCGAAATTTCCGCGCTGGAGCCGCAGCAGTGGGCGCAGCAGATCCGTCACGCGGGCGCGATCTTCCTCGGCCGCTATACGAGCGAAAGCCTCGGCGATTACTGCGCGGGGCCCAATCACGTGCTGCCTACGTCTCGTACCGCACGTTTCTCGTCGCCGCTCGGCGTCTATGATTTCTTCAAGCGTTCGAGCCTGATCGAAGTGAGCGCGGACGGCGCGCAGACGCTCGGTGAAATCGCCGCCGAACTCGCCTACGGCGAAGGCCTGCAGGCGCATGCTCGCAGCGCCGAATACCGGATGAAGAACGTGGGCTGAACGGGCGGCGAGTCTGCTGCTTCGGACGGGCATCACGCGTGCTCTATCCGATGCAGATGCCGTTGCGAGAGCAATAGAGAACTACACAAAACTCAACCCGGGCGGCCGGCGAGCCGCCCCATTTGCGCTTTGGCCTGCCGGAGAGGGCGGCCGCGCTCCACGCCATGACGACACCTCAAGACATCATTCGCCGCGACGTGCTCGCGATGACGAGCTATCCCGTTCCCGACGCAACGGGCCTCGTGAAGCTCGACGCGATGGAAAATCCGTTTCCGCTGCCCGAAGCGCTTGCCGTGCGGCTCGGCGAGCATCTGGCGGGCGTCGCGCTGAACCGCTACCCGGCGCCGCGCCCGGAGGCGCTGCTCGACAAGCTCAAGCGCGTGATGAACGTGCCGGCGAACTGCGAGGTGCTGCTCGGCAATGGTTCGGACGAACTGATCAGCATGATTTCCGTCGCGTGCTCGACGCCGGGCGCAAAGGTGCTCGCGCCCGTGCCGGGCTTCGTGATGTACGCGCTGTCGGCGAAGCTTGCGCATATGGAGTTCGTCGGCGTGCCGCTCAATGCCGATTTCACGCTCGACACGAATGCGATGCTCGCCGCGATCGCCGAACATCGGCCCGCTGTCATTTATCTCGCGTATCCGAACAACCCGACGGGCACGCTGTACGACGCCGCCGACATGGAGCGCATCGTCGCTGCGGCGAACACCAGCCTCGTCGTGATCGACGAGGCGTATCAGCCGTTTGCGCAGCGCAGCTGGATGCAGCGCGCGGGCGAGTTCGACAACGTCGTCGTGATGCGCACGGTGTCGAAGCTCGGTCTCGCGGGCATCCGGCTCGGCTATATGGCAGGCCGCACGGAATGGATCAACGAGTTCGACAAGGTGCGCCCGCCGTACAACGTCAACGTGCTCACGCAGGCGACGGCCGATTTCCTGCTCGATCACATCGAAGTGCTCGACGCGCAGGCCGCGCAACTGCGCGACGAACGCGCGAAGCTCGCGCAGGCCGTGGCCGCGCTGCCGGGCGCCGAAGTGTTCCCGAGCGCGGGCAATTTCCTGCTCGTGCGCGTGCCGGACGCGTCGGCGACCTTCGAAACCCTGCTCACGTCGCGGGTTTTGATCAAAAACGTGGGTAAAATGCATCCATTGCTCGCGAATTGCGTGCGTTTGACGGTCGGTTCGCCGGAAGAAAACGCCCAGATGCTCGCCGCGCTGAAACTCGTGCTGAACTGAACTCACTTCAGCACTTCTCAACCCCACACTTTCAAAAGTCAGATTCGAGGAATTGCCATGCGCCTTGCGGAAGTCGTTCGCAACACCAGCGAAACGCAGATCCGTGTGAAGATCAACCTGGACGGCACCGGTCAGCAGAAGCTGGCCACGGGCGTGCCGTTCCTCGATCACATGCTCGACCAGATCGCCCGTCACGGGCTGATCGATCTGGACATCGAAGCGCATGGCGACACGCATATCGACGACCACCATACCGTCGAAGACGTCGGCATCACGCTGGGCCAGGCGATTGCGAAAGCGGTCGGCGACAGGAAGGGCATTCGCCGCTACGGCCATTCGTACGTGCCGCTGGACGAAGCGCTGTCGCGCGTCGTGATCGACTTTTCCGGCCGTCCGGGCCTCGAATTCCATGTGCCGTTCACGCGCGCGCGCATCGGCACGTTCGACGTCGATCTTTCCATCGAATTTTTCCGCGGCTTCGTGAATCACGCGGGCGTCACGCTGCATATCGACAACCTGCGCGGCTTGAACGCGCATCACCAGATGGAAACGGTGTTCAAGGCCTTCGGCCGCGCGCTGCGCATGGCCGTCGAACTGGACGAACGCGCGGCGGGGCAGATTCCGTCGACCAAGGGCAGCCTCTGAGCGACAGAACCGGACCGGCCGCGCCGCGCGCGTCCGGCTTGCGATGGATATCCTCAAGTCGTTTATTTCGCTGCTGGCGCTGATCAATCCCGTCGGCGCCATACCGTTCTTTCTGAGCCTGACGTCGCAGCAATCGGCCGCCGAGCAGCGCCGCACGATCCGTATCGCCTCGATTTCGGTGTTCTGCGTGATCGCCGTGACGACGCTGCTGGGGCAGCAGATCATCAGCTTCTTCGGCATTTCGGTCGGATCACTTGAAGTTGGCGGCGGCATCATCATGTTGCTGATGTCGATCAACATGCTGAATGCGCAGATCGGCAACGCCCGCTCGACGCCCGAAGAGCGTCACGAAGCCGAGCTGAAAGACAACGTCGCCGTCGTGCCGCTGGCGATTCCGCTGCTGACGGGGCCGGGTTCGATCAGTACGGTCATTGTCTATTCGGCCAGCTTTCATCATTGGTACGACCGCGTTAGTCTGATCGCCATCGGCGCCGTGATTGCGGCGCTCTGCTTCGGGTCGCTGAGTCTTGCCGAACCGATCGCCCGCTGGGTCGGGCGGACGGGCATCAATATCGGCACGCGGTTGATGGGTTTGATGTTGTCGGCGCTGGCGGTGGAGTTCATCGTCGACGGATTGAAGGCGTTGCTGCCTAACTTGAAATGAAAACTTCGATTGCGATTGTGGATTACGGAATGGGCAACCTGCGCTCGGTCGCGCAGGCGTTGAAGAAAGCCGCGCCGGAAGCGGACGTGGCGATCGTCGACAAGCCCGAAGCCATCCGTTCGGCAGACCGCGTGGTGCTGCCGGGCCAAGGCGCGATGCCCGACTGCATGCGCTCGCTCGGCGAATCCGGCTTGCAGGATGCCGTCGTCGAAGCGTCGCGCACCAAGCCGCTGATGGGCGTGTGCGTCGGTGAGCAGATGCTGTTCGACTGGAGCGCGGAAGGCGACACGAATGGCCTCGGCCTGCTGCCGGGCAAGGTCGTGCGCTTCGAGCTGGAGGGCCAGCTGCAGGACGACGGCTCGCGCTTCAAGGTGCCGCAAATGGGTTGGAACCGCGTGCGTCAGGTCGTGCAGCACCCGCTGTGGGACGGCGTGCCTGACAACGCGTTCTTCTATTTTGTGCACAGCTATTACGTCGTGCCTGAGAACGCGTCGCACACGTCGGGCGAGACGGTGTACGGCGTGCCCTTTACCTCGGCGGTGGCGCGGGATAACATTTTTGCGACCCAATTCCACCCGGAAAAAAGCGCCGACGCGGGTTTGCGCGTGTATCGCAACTTCGTGCACTGGAATCCCTGATCCCTGTCGTCAGCGTCTTGAACCGTCCATGTTCCCCTTCCGGTCCGCCTGCCTCGCTCACATGCATATGCATACGCCGCCCGTTGGCAAGCTCGCCGAAAGACATGTACTAAACTAGCGGAACGGCCTGGCGCGGGCCACAGCCGGATTTCCCGCCAGCCGAACTTCAACTTTCTTCCCAGATACCACCCGATTGCTATGCTGCTGATCCCCGCCATCGACCTGAAAGACGGTCAGTGTGTACGCCTCAAACAGGGCGATATGGACCAGGCGACGATTTTCCACGAGGAACCGCAGGTGATGGCCCGGCATTGGGTCGACCGTGGCGCGCGGCGCCTGCACCTCGTCGACCTGAATGGCGCGTTTGCCGGCAAGCCGAAGAACGAAGACGCGATCAGAGCGATCATCGAGGAAGTCGGCGGCGAGATTCCCGTGCAGCTGGGCGGCGGCATTCGCGATCTGAACACGATCGAGCGCTATCTGGACGACGGCCTCGAGTATGTGATCATCGGCACGGCGGCGGTGAAGAACCCAGGCTTCCTGCTCGAAGCGTGCACGGCGTTTGGCGGTCATATCATCGTCGGCCTCGACGCGAAGGACGGCAAAGTGGCCACCGACGGCTGGAGCAAGCTGACGGGCCACGAAGTGGCCGATCTCGCGCGCAAGTTCGAGGACTACGGCTGCGAATCGATCATTTACACGGACATCGGCCGCGACGGCATGCTCCAGGGCATCAACATCGAAGCGACGGTGCGCCTCGCGCGCGCGGTGAAGATTCCTGTGATCGCGAGCGGCGGCCTGTCGAACATGGGCGATATCGAAGCGCTGTGCGAAGTGGAAGGCGAAGGGATCGAAGGCGTGATCTGCGGCCGCGCGATCTACTCGGGCGACCTCGACTTTGCCGCGGCGCAAACGCGCGCGGACCGTTTGCGCGAATCGGATGACGCCTGAGCGTCGGGCGTTCGCGCACACGGCGCGCCCGATGTGCATGAGCGCACATTGCGCAGCGCTCGTGTGCCGGCCCGAAGTCGGACTTTTCCGCTCTCCTGCGAATCGCGAAAGGATGAGCGTCCTCACCAGCGGTATTGGCAAGAACTCGCAAGATCATGGCTTTAGCTAAACGCATCATCCCCTGTCTGGACGTCACGGCTGGCCGCGTGGTCAAGGGCGTGAATTTCGTCGAGCTGCGCGACGCGGGCGATCCCGTCGAAATCGCGCGCCGCTACGACGAGCAGGGCGCGGACGAACTCACATTCCTCGACATCACGGCCACGTCCGATCAGCGCGACCTGATCCTGCCGATCATCGAAGCGGTGGCCTCACAGGTGTTCATTCCGCTGACGGTCGGCGGCGGCGTGCGCGCCGTCGAAGACGTGCGGCGCCTTTTGAACGCGGGCGCCGACAAGGTCAGCATGAACTCGTCGGCGGTGGCGAATCCGCAGCTCGTGCGCGACGCGACGGATAAGTACGGTTCGCAGTGCATCGTCGTCGCGATCGACGCGAAGCGCGTGTCGGCGGACGGCGAGACGCCGCGCTGGGAAGTGTTCACGCATGGCGGCCGCAAGAATACGGGCCTCGACGCAGTGGAATGGGCGCGCAAGATGGCCGACTTCGGAGCGGGTGAAATCCTGCTGACCAGCATGGACCGCGACGGCACGAAGAGCGGCTTCGACATCGCGCTGACGCGCGCCGTGTCGGACGCGGTACCCGTTCCCGTGATCGCGTCGGGCGGCGTCGGCTCGCTGCAGCATCTCGCCGACGGCATCACGCAAGGCCGCGCGGATGCCGTGCTGGCCGCGAGCATCTTCCACTACGGCGAGCACACGGTCGGCGAGTGTAAGCGCTTCATGGCCGATCAAGGCATTTCGGTGAGGTTGTAACGTGGTCAATCCGTCTGAAGTCAGCTGGCTCGACAAGGTGAAGTGGGACGCGAACGGCCTCGTGCCGGTGATCGCGCAGGAAGCGTCGACGAACGACGTGCTGATGTTCGCGTGGATGAACCGCGAAGCGCTGTCGAAGACGATCGAGACGGGCCGCGCCGTCTATTTTTCGCGCTCCCGGCAGCGCCTGTGGTTCAAGGGCGAAGAGTCGGGCCACGTGCAGCACGTGCGCGAGGTGCGTCTCGACTGCGACGAAGACGTCGTGCTGCTGAAGGTCGAGCAGGTATCGGGCATTGCGTGCCATACCGGCCGGCATTCGTGCTTTTTCCAGAAATTCGAAGGCTCGGCCGATTCCGGCAACTGGGTTGCCATCGATCCCGTGCTGAAAGACCCCGAACATATCTACAAATGACGCAAAATTCTCAATCGACGGACGACACGCTTCAGCGCCTTGCCGCCGTCATCGAAAGCCGCAAGGGTGGTGATCCCGACGTTTCTTATGTGTCGCGCCTTTTCCATAAGGGCGACGACGCGGTGCTGAAGAAGATCGGCGAAGAAGCCACGGAAGTCGTGCTCGCCGCGAAGGACGTGCGCCTCGGCGCGGAACGCAAGGCGCTCGTCGGCGAAGTGGCCGACTTGTGGTTTCACTGCCTCGTGATGTTGTCGCACTTCGATCTGAATCCCGCCGACGTGCTCGCCGAGCTGGAGCGTCGCGAAGGCCTCTCGGGCATCGAGGAAAAGGCCTTGCGCAAGAGCCGCGAACGCGAGCGCAACGGCGACTGAGCCCGTCCGATTTAAGAAACGGCAGGCTCGGGTTCGGAATCGACGAGACAAGGCGACGCAGCACTGGCACAGCAACAGTATCCAGTCGCACCCTCGAGGAGGACGCATACATGGAACAGTCGCAGGGCGGATATCCGCCACCGTCGTATCAGAGCGCAATCGAAATCGACCGGCAGCGCAGCCTGCGCACGCTGACGCATATCATCTATGCGCTCTACGCCGTCTACTGGCTGACGGGCGGGATCTCGGTGCTGATCGCGATCATCCTCAACTACATCAAGCGGCCGGAGACAATCGGCACGCCGTACGAAGCGCACTTCGACTGGCAGATCCGCACGTTCTGGATGGGCCTGCTGGGGCATCTGATCGGCGTCGCGCTCTTTATCGTGCTGATCGGCGTGCCGATTCTGTGGGCTGTCGCGATATGGACGTTGTACCGTATCATCAAAGGCTGGCTGTTCCTGTACGACAACAAGCCGCTGACGAATCCGCGCAGCTGGTTCTGACAATCGCCGAATGCGGCGCGCGCTGCGTTCGGCGTCCATCGAGACCATGAGCCACGATCCGAACTGCCTTTTCTGCAAGATCGCCGCGGGTGAGGTCCCGTCGACGAAAGTCCACGAAGATGACGAGTTTGTCGCGTTCCGTGACATCCGCCCCGCCGCTGAGACGCATGTGCTCGTCATACCGCGCAAGCACATCGAGACGCTGTCGAATTGCACCGAAGGCGATGCCGCTCTGCTTGGTAAAATGTTGATATTGGTTGCACGTCTCGCTGAACAGCTCGGCGTCGCATACAAGGGCGGCCAGACGGGCTTCCGCACGGTCATCAACACGGGGCCGGGCGGCGGGCAGGAGGTCTACCATCTGCATGCTCATTTGCTGGCGGGGCCGCGCCCTTGGCTGCGGATGGGCTGAGCGAGGGCCGCATGTAGGCGCTTGTGCTGCCATACGTTCGGCGCTGACCCAGACCGCATTAATTCGCCGCCCAGGCATTTTGACTGCGCACAATGGCGAAACCCGAAGTCGCTGTTCTATGTAGGGATGTAACGACAGCGACCCGCAGACATGCTCATAATGAGCAAGGGTCCAGGCTAATGGGCGCCGACACGAATTTCGCCTGGTCGGCAGGCTTTACACACGGGGCGCATTCGAAAGGCCGCGCTTCGATTCACGCCGCAAGGCACACGATTGCCGTCGCCAGGCACGACGGCGGGGGTTAAGGAGATTTTTCATGGGTTCATTGAGCATTTGGCATTGGCTGATCGTTCTGCTGATCGTCGCACTGGTGTTCGGCACCAAGAAGCTGCGCAATATCGGCAGCGATCTGGGCGGCGCGGTGAAGGGCTTCAAGGAAGGAATGAAGGAAAGCGAATCGCCCGAGGCGCAGCAGCGTGACCAGCTGTCGCGCTCGAACACCGTCGATGTCGACGCAAAGGAAAAGGCGCCGCATTCCGGCGATTCCCGCTAATCCGGCGCAAGCCGCACGCTTGCGCTGACGAGGCGCGCACTGACGGGAAGCCCAATCCATGCTGGACCTCGGTTTGACCAAGATGGCGTTGATCGGCGTTGTCGCGCTGGTCGTGCTCGGGCCGGAGCGTCTGCCGCGCGTTGCGCGCACGGCCGGCGCGCTGTTCGGTCGCGCGCAGCGCTATATCAACGATGTGAAGGCCGAAGTCACGCGCGAAATCGAACTCGACGAATTGCGCCGCATGAAGACGGAATTCGAATCGGCGGCGCAAAACGTCCAGTCGACGATTCACGAGAATCTGCGCAAGCACGAAGCCGAACTGAACGAAGCGTGGGCGCAGGGCACGTCGGTGTCGCCGAGCATTGCAGGCGGCGCGGCGGAAAGCGAGGCGTCGGCCGCAGCGGATTCTTCCGTCGCAGCGGATGGTACGTCCTGGCGCAGCAACAGCGTGTCCGCTGCCAAACGCAAGAACTGGCGCGTCAAGCAGACAGCCACGCCGAACTGGTACAAACGCGCCACGTTGCGGCGCACGCGTGTCCAATCGGGGGCGGCGCGCGTTGCGCGGCATACGCCCGTCAGTCTGCGCCGGCCGACACGCTTCTTCTGATCTTCCGATGTCTCGCGCATCAATCTCCAACCGAGGGCCGGTGTGAGCGACCCCCAAAATCAGAACGAAGGCGCTGAAGAGACCTTCATCTCGCATCTCGTCGAGCTGCGCGATCGCATCATTCGCGCCGGCATTTCGGTGATCGTCGTGTTCGTCGGGCTCGTGTATTGGGCGCCGGATATCTTCCGGCTGCTTGCCCGTCCGCTCATGACCAATCTGCCGAAGGACGGCAAGATGATCGTCACCGACGTCACCGGCTCGTTCTTCGTGCCGATGAAGGTGACGATGCTCGTCGCCTTCGTGATCGCGCTGCCGTTCGTGCTGTATCAGATATGGGCGTTCGTCGCGCCCGGTCTCTATCAGCATGAGAAGAAGCTGGTCGGGCCGCTCGTCGGCAGCAGCTACACGCTGTTTCTGTGCGGGATGGCGTTCGCGTACTTCGTGGTGTTTCCGACCATCTTTCGCGTGATGGCGCATTACAACGCGCCGCTCGGCGCGGAAATGACAACGGACATCGACAACTATCTGAGCTTCGTGCTGACGATGTTCATCGCCTTCGGCGTGACGTTCGAAGTGCCGATCGTCGTCGTGCTGCTCGTCCGGATGGGCGTGCTGACGGTGAAGAAGCTCAAGGAGATCCGGCCGTATGTGATCGTCGGCGCGTTCGTCGTGTCGGCTGTCGTGACGCCGCCGGACGTGTTTTCGCAGCTGATTCTCGCAATTCCGCTGATCGTGCTTTACGAAGCGGGGATCATCGCGGCGCGGCTCTTCGTGAGCAAGCCGGTGACCACGGAGAACGAAGAGAAGGCGGCGAGCTGACGGCCCGGCCGGTCGTACTGGCGAAGGTTCCTGGGCTGCGCGGCAGTTGACGCAGAAAAACGGTACACAGTAAGCGGACAAAACGAGCGGACAGGAAAAAGGGCAGTTCTCCATCGGAGACTGCCCTTTTTCTTTGCGTTGCCGCCGGCTTCCCGCGTTCGGGGTGCGTCATATCGCCGCGCCTCGTGGTTTCGGTTCAGCAGGCCAGCAAAATTTAGCCGCCATCGTCGCCCTGATCGTCGCCTTCGTCGGACGGCTGCTTAGGCGGTGGCGGGCGCTTGCCGATCATCACCGTCAAATCCATTTCCTTGTTCTTGCGCACCAGGTGCACTTTCGCCCCCGTACCCGGCTTGATCTGCGCGATGACGTTCAGCAGGCGCGTCGTATCGGTGATGTCCTGGCCGTTGACGGATACCAGGATATCGCCGGGCTTGATGCCTGCCTTGTCGGCGGGGCCGCCTTTCAGCACGCCCGCGACGATCGCGCCCGACTTCTGGTCAAGCCCGAACGATTCGGCGATCTCAGGCGTCACGTCCTGTGGCTCGACGCCGATCCAGCCGCGCGTCACGGTGCCCGTCGTGATGATGCTCTCCAGCACGCTGCGTGCCGTCGACACAGGAATGGCGAAACCGATGCCGAGCGAGCCGCCCGAACGCGAGTAAATGGCCGTGTTGATGCCGAGCAGATTGCCGTTCACGTCGACGAGCGCGCCGCCCGAGTTGCCGGGATTGATCGGCGCGTCGGTCTGGATGAAGTTTTCGAACGTGTTGATGCCAAGGTGATTGCGGCCGAGCGCGCTGACGATGCCCATCGTCACCGTCTGCCCGACGCCGAATGGATTGCCGATCGCGAGCACGACATCGCCCACGCGCGTCTGGTCCATGCGGCCGAGCGTGATGGTCGGCAGATTGGTCATGTTGACCTTGAGGACGGCGAGATCGGTTTCGGGATCGACGCCGATCACCTTCGCGTCCGTCGTACGGCCGTCGGCGAGTGCGATTTCGATCTGATCCGCGCCGTCCACGACGTGCTGGTTCGTTAGAATGTAACCTTCCGAACTCACGATCACTCCCGAGCCCAGGTTGGCTGCGGGTTGCTCTTGCTGCTTGCGGTTCCGGTCGCCGAAGAAGTAGCGAAAGAGAGGGTCTTTGGCGCGCGCATCGGGCGGAAGCGATCCGTCCTTGCTGGAAAAGACGTTGACGACGGCGGGCATCGCCTTTTGCGCCGCGTCGGCATAGGAATTTTGCACAGCGCCGCCGTTGCCGATCCCGGGTGCTACCTCTCGCAGCGCGACGATCGGCTCGGCCAGTTGCTTGCCGAACTGCCCTTGACGTTGCAGCCATTGCGGTTTCAGGGTCGCAATGATGAACATCAGCGCCAGCAGCACGGTCACCGCCTGGGCGAAGAACAGCCAAAAGCGTCTGAGCATCTGAAAAATTAGAGGGATATATGGATCGGATCGAACTCGAATTGTACTTGAACAACCTCCTTGAAACTTCGCGCTTCAAGGACTATTGCCCGAACGGCCTGCAGGTCGAAGGGCGGCGCAAGATCGACAAGATTGCGACAGGTGTGACCGCGTCGCTGGCCTTTCTGGAGGCCGCGCTGGAGTGGGGCGCCGATGCCGTGCTGGTCCATCACGGCTACTTCTGGCGCAACGAGCCGCCGCAGATCACCGGCCGGAAATACCAGCGGCTCAAGGCGCTGATCGCCAACGATCTGAATCTGTTTGCCTTCCATTTGCCACTCGACGATCACCCCGTCTACGGCAACAACGCGCAACTGGGCGCGAAGCTCGGACTGATCGGTGAATCGCGCTTCGGCGAGAACGACATCGGCTGGATGACCACGCTGCCGATGCCGATCACGCTTGCTCACTTTGCCGCACAAGTTGAGCATACGCTTGCTCGGGCTCCATTGGTGCTCGGCGATCCCGACCAGGAATTACGGCGTGTCGCATGGTGCACGGGCGCCGCGCAAGGCTATTTCGAGGCCGCGATCGAAGCGGGCGCGGACGTCTATCTGACGGGCGAGATTTCCGAGCCGATCACGCATATGTCGGCGGAAAGCGGCGTCGCGTTTCTCGCCGCCGGCCACCACGCGACCGAGCGCTACGGCGTGCAGGCGCTCGGCGCGCATCTGTCCGAACAGTTCGAGATCGAACACCTCTTTATCGATATTCATAATCCGGTCTAATAGCCGTCCGATTACGCGACAAAAAGGCTTTAAAAACGGAGGAAATGCTTAATAAAGGCCGCAAAAATGTTTGCGATCCGTGCGGGAAAACCCTGATTTATCAATGACTTCGCACGGTTTTTGGCAATCGGCCCTTGTAAATGCCGACTCCATTCGAGCAAACTAGCGGCGGTAGAGCCGACGTGAAGGAAAAATCCAACTCAGAAGTGGGGCGTGTGATGCGAGACAAGGAAGATGAACGCGTCGATGGCAGCCGCCGTAGCTGGCTGATTGCGACGACCGTAGCAGGTGGCATCGGAGGAGTCGCCACCGTCGTACCCTTTGTTAGTTCGTTTGCACCATCCGAAAAGGCCAAGGCGGCGGGAGCTCCCGTCGAAGTCGATATTTCCAACCTGAAGCCCGGCGACATGATGACCGTCGCATGGCGCGGGAAGCCCGTCTGGATCATCAACCGCACCGACAAGATGCTGGCCGATGTCCAGAAGGCCGACAAAGAAGTCGCAGACCCCGAAACCAAGAACCCTTTTTCGCTGCCCGAGCCAGACTACTGCAAGAACGAGTTCCGCTCGCGGGCCGATCACAAGAATCTTTTCGTTGCCGTCGCGGTCTGCACGCACCTGGGCTGCACGCCGACGCCCCGCTTTCAGGAGGGCGCGCAGCCGAATCTGCCCGACAACTGGCCCGGCGGCTTCCTCTGCCCGTGCCACGGCTCGACCTATGACATGGCCGGCCGCGTCTTCAAGAACAAACCTGCGCCGCAAAACCTCGATATCCCGCCTTACATGATCACCGGCACCACGCTCGTGATCGGCAAGGACGAGAAAGGAGAAGCGTAATGGCGACAACCGAAAAAGAGGTGGGAACGGCGACGGGGCTGACGGGCTGGATCGATCGCCGTTTTCCGATGACGTCGACGTGGAAAGCGCACGTCTCCGAGTACTACGCACCGAAGAACTTCAATTTCTGGTACTTCTTCGGCTCGCTCGCGCTGCTGGTGCTGGTCAATCAGATCGTCACCGGCATCTTCCTGACGATGAACTACAAGCCCGACTCGATGACAGCATTCGCATCGGTCGAGTACATCATGCGGGAAGTGCCGTGGGGCTGGCTGATCCGCTACATGCACTCGACGGGCGCCTCGATGTTCTTCGTCGTCGTATATCTGCACATGTTCCGCGGGCTGCTGTACGGCTCGTATCGCAAGCCGCGCGAGCTCGTGTGGATCTTCGGCTGTGCGATCTTCCTGTGTCTGATGGCGGAAGCGTTCTTCGGCTACCTTCTGCCGTGGGGCCAGATGTCGTACTGGGGCGCGCAGGTTATCGTTAACCTGTTCTCGGCGATTCCGTTCATCGGTCCGGATCTGTCGCTGTGGATTCGCGGCGATTACGTCGTGTCGGACGTCACGCTGAACCGCTTCTTCGCGTTTCACGTGATCGCGATTCCGCTGGTGCTGCTGCTGCTCGTTGTTGCGCACATCGTCGCGCTGCATGAAGTGGGGTCGAACAACCCGGACGGCATCGAGATCAAGGCGAAGAAGGATTCGAACGGCATTCCGCTCGACGGCATTCCGTTTCATCCGTACTACTCGGTGCACGACTTCATGGGCGTGTGCATCTTCCTGATGGTGTTCGCGGCGATCATCTTCTTCGCGCCGGAGATGGGCGGCTACTTCCTGGAAGCGAACAACTTCATTCCGGCGAACCCGCTGCAGACGCCGCCCGAAATCGCCCCCGTCTGGTACTTCACCGCGTTCTACGCGATGCTGCGCGCGACGACCGATCCGTTCAAGATCGTGCTGATGATCGTGATCGGCCTGCTGGGCCTGTTCGCGCTGGTGCGGGCGCGCGGCAAGTGGAAGCTCGGTCTGCCCGTGCTCGCAGTCCTCGTGATCCTGGCGATGGCGTTCACCGAATCGAAGTTCTGGGGCGTGGTGGTGATGGGCAGCGCGGTGGTGTCGCTGTTCTTCCTGCCGTGGCTCGACCGGTCGCCTGTGAAGTCGATCCGTTACCGGCCATTCTTCCACAAGGTGTTTTACGCGATCTTCGTGCTGGCCTTCCTGACGCTGGCGTTCCTCGGAACGAAGCCGCCGTCGCCCGCCGCGACGCTGATCGCGCAGATTTGTGCGCTGATCTACTTCGCGTTCTTCCTTGGCATGCCGTTCTGGACGCCGCTTGGCAAGTTCAAGCAGCCGCCCGAACGAGTGCGGTTCAAACCCCACTAACCGCGAGCCAGGAGAAAACGAAGATGAAAAAACTGCTTTCGACGCTCGCGCTGCTCGGCGCCACGGTGCTGGCTCTGTCCACGGCACCCGTTCGCGCGGATGAATTCCCGCTCGACCGCGCGCCCGACAACACCGAAAATATCGCCTCGTTGCAGCACGGCGCCCAGTTGTTTGTAAACTACTGCCTGAATTGCCACAGCGCGAACCTGATGCGATACAGCCGATTGCAGGATATCGGCATTTCACAGAAGGAAATTGAAAAGAACCTTTTGTTCACGACAGATAAAGTCGGCAATACGATGACGGTCGCAATGCGCCCCGACGATGCGAAAGCGTGGCTCGGCGCGATGCCGCCGGATTTGTCCGTGGAAGCGCGCGCAAAGAGCCGTGACTGGCTGTACACGTATTTGCGCGGTTTCTACCGCGATGACACACGGCCGACAGGCTGGAACAATATGGTGTACGAAAACGTGAGCATGCCTCATGTGCTGTGGCAGCTTCAGGGGCAACGTACGGCGAAGTTCGAAGACGAAGTCGACGAAGAGACAAAGGAAAAAGTCAAGAAATTCGTGGGCTTCCAGCAGGTGACGCCGGGGACGATGTCACCGGTGGATTATGATTCTGCTGTGGCCGACCTCGTGTCGTACCTTTCATGGATGTCCGAACCGACGCAGAAAACCCGCCGTCAGCTTGGCGTGTGGGTGCTGCTGTTCCTCGGCGTTCTGAGCTTTTTCGCCTGGCGACTGAACGCCGCGTACTGGAAAGATATCAAATAGTCACACCGTGACGGGTGTGGGGCCGGCGCAAGGGAAGACCTGCAGGACGGTTTTCCCGCTCGCTGGCCCTTTAAGTTTTTTGAGGAAACGCAAACATGATGGTTCTGTATTCCGGCACTACTTGCCCGTTCTCCCAGCGCTGCCGGCTGGTGTTGTTCGAAAAGGGCATGGACTTCGAAATCCGCGACGTCGACCTGTTCAACAAACCGGAAGACATCGCCGTGATGAATCCGTATGGTCAGGTGCCGATTCTCGTCGAACGGGACCTGATCCTTTATGAATCGAACATCATCAACGAGTATATCGACGAGCGCTTCCCGCATCCGCAACTGATGCCCGCGGACCCCGTCCAGCGTGCCCGCGCGCGCCTGTTCTTGCTGAACTTCGAGAAGGAATTGTTCGTCCACGTCGGCACGCTCGAAAACGAGAAGGGCAAGGCTGCAGAGAAGAATCACGAGAAGGCGCGCCTCGCGATCCGCGACCGCCTGACGCAACTCGCGCCGATCTTCCTGAAGAACAAGTACATGCTCGGTGAAGAGTTCTCGATGCTCGACGTCGCGATCGCGCCGCTGCTGTGGCGTCTGGATCACTACGGCATCGAACTGTCGAAGAACGCCGCGCCGCTGATGAAGTACGCCGAGCGTATTTTCAGCCGTCCGGCCTATATCGAAGCGCTGACGCCGTCGGAAAAGGTGATGCGCCGCTGAGTTTGAGATTGGCTTCGGGTGGGGCGCGTGGCGCCTGTTCGGTTCACGCGTCTGCCCGGCACGAGGACAGTTGATGCAAGAGATTTCCACGAAGCCGTACCTGCTGCGCGCGCTGTACGAGTGGTGTACCGATAACGGCTATACGCCGCATATCGCGGTGCGCGTCGATAACCAGACGCGCGTGCCGCGCCAGTTCGTGCGCGACAATGAGATCGTGTTGAACATCAGCTTCGAGGCGACGAGCCAACTGCAGATGGGCAACGAGTGGATCGAGTTCCACGCGCGCTTTTCGGGCAAGTCGCACAAGATCGAGGTGCCTGTCGCGAACGTGCTCGCCATCTACGCGCGGGAGAATGGGCAGGGTATGGCATTCCCGGTCGAATCGGCAGGCGGCGAGGCGACGGATTCCGAGGACGACGAAACCGTGATCGCCGACGAGCCGGAAGCGACTGCGGCAGCGGAAAAAATCAGCGAAACCGATGAAGAACCGCGTCCCGACGACGATGGAACGAAAGGCGGCGGAAGAGGCCACCTCAAAGTCGTGAAATGAAGTAGAATCGCGGTCTTGTGCCGGCTTAGCTCATCTGGTAGAGCAGTTGATTTGTAATCATCAGGTGGCGGGTTCGAGTCCTGCAGCCGGCACCAGTATGACCAAGGGGTTGCAGACATTTCATCTGCAACCCCTTTTCTGTTTCCGGATCCCTACAGACCGATCGCTCCCCGCAACTTGCCGCAACCCGGCGAATATTTGCCGGCCGCGTTTCGCCCGGCAACGGCCCATTGGCTGACATGGCACCTGCGGCAACTGCCCGCGACGTGCCCAACCGTTGCGGGCTGCGGCCGGTCGGTTCTCGACATCGATGCTGGAACGTATGCGACGATCGGCTCCAGCACCGTCCATCCGGAGACGGACAGCCCCATTCATCGAATTCGCGCTGCCGGCCGGCCAGCGAACTGTGACCCTCGGACAGCGCAGCTGACTCGAACTGACGGCGCTGACATGGCGCGCCAGACTGGTGCCGCTGTTGCGCTGATCTCGCGCGCCTCGGCTTTCGGTCGATCGCGTGAACCGTTTGTATTCGCAGTGCTGCACGAGTGGTCGCGACATCGACGGCGAAAGCACGCGGCTTCGCCGGAACGTTCAATACAATACGGGGATCGAAACGAGAGCCCGCGGCGCACAAGTGCTTGCGTCGCCTCCCGCGCCACAAATCACCTCTATGACCGATTTCCCCACGTTGAGCTGGCCCGAAGCCGACGGCCCGCACTCCGCGCGTTGGCGCTCGGAAGCCGCGGTTCCGCCCGCCAAGCGCGTCGTGATCGCCGACGATCGCACTACGGCCGATGCTGCCTACCGACTCGCCTGCGAAGGCACCGCGCTGCTGTGGCGCGGCGATTTCCAGAACGCGCGCCAACTGCTGCAGGCGATGACTCGCCGGCTCGAACGCAAGCCTCGCAAGCAGGCCGCCAGTCCACTCGATGCGTTCAATCTCCACCGGCAAGCACAGGCGCAGCGCGCACGTACGCTCGGCATGCTGCTGATTCCGCTCGAAGGCGACTACACGATCCCGTTGCGCCGCGCGCCCAGTGTTCAAGAGGCGTGCGAGGAAGTCTACGGACCGCCGACGCACGAACCGTCCATCGTTTCGTTGCGCGAACTGCTTGGCCTGATCGGCGCGCACGAATGGCGCAAGAAAGGCGTCGAGATTCCCGCGCTTCAGGAACGTATCCACCCGCACTACGGCGTGTTCTCGCCGGTGCGCGGCGAGTATGTGGATCTCGTTGCACGTACGCCGTTGCCGTCGCTCGAAAAGGCGTTCGATATCGGCGTGGGCACGGGCGTGCTGTCGGCGGTTCTCGCGAAGCGCGGCGTCAAGCGTATCGTCGCGACCGATCAGGACCCTCGTGCGCTGGCATGCGCGAAAGAAAATCTGACGCGTCTCGGTTACGAGAGGCAGGTCGAAATCATCGCAGCCGATCTGTTTCCGGAAGGACGCGCGCCACTCGTCGTCTGCAATCCGCCGTGGGTGCCGGCGCGTCCCGCATCGCCGATCGAGAACGCTGTGTACGACTACGAGAATCGGATGCTGCTCGGTTTTCTGAACGGACTCGCCGATCATCTCGAACCGGGAGGCGAAGGCTGGCTGATTCTGTCCGATTTCGCGGAGCATCTCGGCATGCGCGCGCGCGACTGGCTACTGGCCGCAATCGACAACGCGGGTCTCACCGTCGCTGGGCGCGAGGACATCAAGCCGCGTCATCCGAAGGCGACGGACGCAACCGACCCGCTGCATACGGCGCGCGTCGCCGAAGTCACATCGCTGTGGCGGCTCAAGGCGAAATGAAGCGCTGATTGCGCAAGCGGGAGCAAGCGGCGCAAAACAGGCAAAAGCGAGCCAAGGCTCAGCGCTTCGACGCCTCGACGTATTCCAGCGCGCCGCGCCCCGCGACGAGGCCGCTGGCGAAACAGGCCGTCAACAGATAGCCGCCCGTGGGCGCTTCCCAGTCGAGCATCTCGCCCGCGCAGAACATGCCGGGCAACTGTTTAACCATCAGCGCGCGATCGAGCGCTTCGAACGGCACGCCGCCCGCGCTGCTGATCGCTTCGTCGATCGGGCGAGGGGCTGCAAGCCGCAGCGGCAGCGACTTGATCGCGTGAGCAAGCTTTGCAGCATCGGCGAAATCTTCTTTCGACAGGCATTCGTGCAGCAAGCCGAGCTTCACACCCGCAATGCCGATGCGGCTATGCAGATGACTCGACATCGAGCGCGAGCCGCGCGGCCGTGTCACTTCGTCAATCACGCGCTGCGCCGTCAAGCCAGGCGCGAGATCGAGCCGTATCGTCGCGTCGCCTTCGGCGAGCAGGCGGTCGCGAATCGTTGATGAAAGCGCGTACACGAGACTCCCTTCGATTCCCGTCGACGTCACGACGAACTCACCTTGTCGATGCTGGACAACGCCGTCCACGCCGTCGACGCTGATCGACACCGGCTTCACCGGCTGGCCCGCGTAGCGCTCGCGGAAGTAGTCGCTCCAGTCGGCGTCGAAGCCGCAGTTCGCGGGCAGCAGCGGCGCGACGGGCACATCGCGCTCTTTCATCAGCGCGACCCATGCGGCATCGGAGCCGAGGCGCGCCCAACTGCCACCGCCCAGTGCGAGCACCACAGCGTCGGCAGCGATGTTTAGCTCGCCTGCTGGTGTCGCGAAGCGCAGGCTGTGCGCGTCATCGGACGAAGACGACCAGCCGGTCCACTTGTGCCGCATATGAAAGCGCACGCCCGATTCCCTCAGCCGATGCAGCCACGCGCGCAGCATTGGCGCGGCTTTCATGTCGACCGGAAACACGCGTCCCGAACTGCCGACGAACGTCTCTACGCCAAGCTCGTCGAGCCACGCGCGCAGCGCATGCGGTCCGAACGCGTCGAGCAGCGGTGCGATGTCCGCGCGGCGCTTGCCGTAGCGATCGAGAAACGGCTCAATCGGCTCGGAGTGCGTGATGTTCATGCCGCCTTTGCCCGCCATCAGAAACTTGCGGCCCACGGATGGCATCGCGTCGTACACATCGGCGCGCACGCCGCCGCGCGCCAGTGCTTCGGCGGCCATCAGCCCCGCTGGACCGCCGCCGATAACGGCAACACGGACATGATCCTGGACGTGATCGGGCGAGTTCGGCATCGGCTTGAGGCGGTGAAGGAGTAAGCGGAAGAGGGCAAAGCGCGCGGCGTGAAGGCCGGTATTGTCCCACCGGCCTTGAAGCGCAGCAAACCGGCGGCAAATCCGCGTCAAATCAGCGGGAAACGCGCAGCAAACCCGCACCGGGCTCGCGCGACGGCACACGCGACCTATACTTTTCTCACATCCCTTCCGTTCCGGCGCACTCCGCGCCGTCCTGTCGCGCACGACTCTCGCATTCGCCGCTGCCCGCGGCTTCGCCCATCGATACGGCGAGGCCGCGCCAGCGCACGTGTTGCGCGCGACGTTTTTGGTCTGAGGAGACTGTCATGGGTCGCAAATACATCGATTGCCGCGAATTCCCGAGCGACATCAACTGCACAGTCGCGCTATCCGCCGATTCGGAAAGCGAACTGCTCGAAGCCGCCGTCGGACACGCAGTCCAGGCGCACAAGCACAGCGATACGCCAGAACTGCGCGAGCAATTGAAGTCGATGTTCCACGATGGCACACCGCCGCTCGGCGGGCCCGCCGCCGCTGCATAACGTATGCGTGGGCTCAGGCGCGGCGTTCGGATCACCGCGCCCACCCGGCGAGAAGCACGTGAGGCCGCAAGCGGCAACAGGCAACAAACAAGCGGCTGAGCGACGGGCCGCGCAGCCGGTGACGGACTCAGCCCGGATAGGCTTCGTCGACCTTGAGTCCCGCGAGTTTGAAGATCACGCGCAGCGTCTGAGGCTTGATGTCGCGACGCGACGCCAGTGTCGTCATCACGAAGTCCAGCACTTTCGCGTATTTGAGCAGCGTCAGGCACGTCTCGAGATCGACGCTGCCGTCGCGCATGGCTTCCGCGAGGTGCAACATCTCGACCGAGATGTCGCGCGCCATTTCGAGTTCCAGCTGCTGCTTCTCCGTCCATTCGGGCGTGGCCAGCAGTTTCGCCATGAGCTCCTGGAACTTGCGCTCGGCGTTTCCGTTGGGTGTCGTATCCATTTGCCGCCTCATGAGATCTGAGCGCGCTTCATTGCAGTCCCGACGCACTTCAGGTTACGTAACGTTCGAACCGTGTTGCCATTCGACCTCCCCACGCGTACCGGCAGTCTTTTGTCGCCGCAGCGGCCGGTCGCTTGTCTCTTGTCTCTTGTCTCTTGTCTCTTGTCATGCGTCGCGCGGCCCTCAGGCGCACCGTATGGCTTGCGTCGGGCCCGCGACAGACGATTCCTGCATCGCGACACGTTCGCCCGGCAGGTCCAGAGCCAGCTGCTTTGCTGCACGAACTGTGCCTGGCGTGGCGCGGTATCGCCGTCGACGCGGAAGAACCGGGACCGTCCACCGCGCTTTGGGTAAACTGACAGACACTTTTCCCTTTTTCCGTCACCTGACGCACGTTCGCGATGCAATCGGTGGCGTGCTTACTCGATGTCCAGCAAAACCTACGAAATCCGTCCAAACCAGTCGATCGAACTGCTGAAAGAACTCCATATCCTGACGCGCGACGGCAAGATGAACCAGGACAGCCGCCGCAAGCTCAAGCAGGTTTATCACCTGTTCCAGTTCATCGAGCCGCTGCTCCAGGACTTGAAGGAGACGAAGGGCGAACTGACCCTCGTCGATCACGGCGCGGGCAAGTCCTACCTTGGATTTATTCTCTACGACCTGTTCGTCAAGGAACTGCGGGATAACTCGCACATTTACGGCATTGAGACGCGCGAGGAACTGGTCACGAAGTCCGAGGAGCTTGCCGCGCGACTCGGCTTCAAGGGCATGTCGTTTCTGAATCTTTCCGTAGCGGAGTCGATCGCTTCAGACAAACTGCCGCCGAACGTCGACATTGTCACGGCCTTGCACGCGTGCAACACGGCCACCGACGACGCGATCCGCTTCGCGCTGGAAAAGCACGCGAAGTACATCGTCGTCGTGCCGTGCTGCCAGGCGGAAGTGGCGGGCGTGCTGCGCAAGAACAAGGGCAAATCGCTGGGCAACGCGCTGACAGAAATCTGGCGGCATCCGCTGCATACGCGCGAGTTCGGTAGCCAGATCACCAATGTGCTGCGCTGCCTGCAGCTGGAAGCGCACGGCTATCAGGTCAACGTGACGGAACTGGTCGGCTGGGAGCATTCGATGAAGAACGAGCTCATCATCGCGACCTATAAGGACTTGCCGCGCCGTCGTCCGACGGAACGGCTCAATGAAGTGATGGAGACGCTCGGGATCGGCGAGTTGCGCGAGCGTTTCTACGTCGAGGCTTGAGATGCGGCGGGCGTCAGCCCGTCAGTCTTTGGCGGGCTCGCTCATCCATTTGCGCCAGCCGTCCGGGCCGAGGCGTCGCATGGTTTCCTCGTTGCGTTCGTAGATGTCGGCGGCGTCCGGAAAGGCGTCGACCGCGCGCGCGATGCTCGCTTCACGCAGCAGATGCAGGATCGGCCATGGCGAACGGTTCGTGTAGTTCTCGATATCGTCGGGGCCGCTGCCCTCGAATTGATAGTGCGGGTGAAAGCTCGCGATCTGCAGCGTGCCTTCCAGCCGCAACTGCTTCAGCATCCGGTCCGCGAAGAACAGGCAGTCGTTGTACTCGAGAAAATCGGCGAGCGCGCGCGGGATGATCAGCAGCGTCGTGTCGATATCGGCGGGATCGGATTCCGCCAGCGTGCGCAGTTCCGTTTCCAGATCGGCGAGTACGCCTTCCATGTCCGTCGCCTCGCTGATTGCGTAGCGAATCTGGTTCTTCACGTGCACCGCTTTCGCGAAGGGACACAGATTTAGCCCGATGACGGCCCGTGTCAGCCAGTGGCGAGTGGCGTCGAGAATGGCGTCGTGGCTGGTGTCGTGCGATTCGGCGGACGTTGAAGACATGGTGTGAGGCGGGCGGCAAAGCGGGTTCAAACCGCGGAACTCAAACCGCTATTTTACCGGTGCCTCTCCGCACGCCTGTGCGACAAGCTGCGCAGCTACGAGCGGCGCGACCTTGATCGGCCCGCAGCCCGGACCATACGTCTGGCTCGATGCATAAACGCCTTCGATCAGCAGCGCGAGCGCGTTCGCGAGTTCGCCCGGATCGCGCGCGCCCGCAGCGGCGCAAAGCTCGTTCAAGCGCTGCATCAGCCTGGTTTTGTTGTTCAGCACGCATAATCGCGCCGGATGCGAGGGATCCGGAAATTCCGCCGACACATTGACGAACGGGCAGCCGCGATAGTCGTCTTTCGACGCGCGTCCCGACAGGTCCTCGAAATACTGCGCGATCTGCTTTTTCGGCTCGCCGGGATGCTTCGCGATGCTCTCGTCGAAGCGTTTGAAGAAACGCCGGTCCGACTGTTCCAGATACGCGACCACCAGATCGTCCTTCGACGAGAACTGGCGATACAAGCTCATCTTGTTGACGCCCGCGCGCTCGACGACGGCATCGACGCCCACCGCCCGCACGCCTTCCCGGTAGAACAGGTCGGCGGCGGCGCGTAACAGATGCTGCTGGGCTTCGGAACCGGCCGTCTGCGTGCGGCGGCTCGGCGCGGGTTTGGTGGTGTCGGAATGGGACATGGTCTTGTCATCCATGAGTAAGACGTCTTGACATGTTACCGATCGGTAACTACCATCGCAAGTCTGATTGTGACAGACCGGTCACAAGTCCTTTACGAAGTTGGTAAGAATCCGTGCCGCGATGCATCGAGTACGGCGAACCCATTGGAGAACCGATGAACTGGGCAGCAAGAATGATACGTGGACGTTTCCACTACGGCTGGCTGGCCGTGGCGGTGGTCTTTCTAGTATTGCTCGCGGCGGCCGGCACGCGCGCGACGCCGAGCGTGATGATGGTGCCGCTCGAACATGATTTCGGCTGGAGCCGCGCAACGATCTCGCTGGCGATTTCGGTGAATATCGCGCTGTATGGTCTGATGGGCCCGTTCGCGGCTGCGGCGATGCAGCGCTTCGGCGTGCGCCCGACCATTCTGGCGGCGCTCGGCACGATGGCGGCGGGCGTCGGCTTGTCGTCGCTCATGACACATCCGTGGCAGATGATCCTCGTGTGGGGCGTGATGGTCGGCGGCGCGACGGGCGTGGCGGCGCTGACGCTGTCGGCGACGGTCGTCAACCGCTGGTTCACGACGCATCGCGGTCTGGTGATGGGCATTCTCACGGCCAGCTCCGCGACGGGCCAGCTCGTGTTCCTGCCGCTGCTCGCGGCGATCGCGCAGCATCACGGCTGGCGGCCCGTCGTGTGGACGGTCGCGGCGGCCGCGGCCGTCGTGCTGCCGCTCGTCGCGTTTCTACTGCCGGAGCGTCCCGCCGACATGGCGCTGCGTCCGTACGGCTCACCCGCCGACGCGCCCATCCGGTCCGACATGAGCAAGCAGAACCCGCTTGCGATCGCGTTCGGCACGCTGGCCTCCGCAAGCAAGACGCGCGACTTCTGGCTGCTGTTCTTCAGCTTCTTCATCTGCGGCGCGAGCACGAACGGTTATGTCGGTACGCACCTGATCGCGATGTGCGGCGACTACGGGATGACGGAAGTGCAGGGCGCATCGCTGCTCGCGGCGATGGGCATCTTCGACCTGTTCGGCACGACGCTGTCGGGCTGGCTGTCGGACCGCTTCAACGCCCGCGTGCTGCTGTTCTGGTACTACGGGCTGCGCGGCCTGTCGCTGATCTATCTGCCGCACGCGTTCGGGATCGACTTCTTCGGCTTGCCGCTTTTTGCCGTGTTCTACGGCCTCGACTGGATCGCCACCGTTCCGCCGACCGTGCGCCTCGCCACCGATGTGTACGGCAAGGAGTCGGCGCCCGTCGTGTTCGGCTGGGTCGTCGCGGGGCACCAGCTCGGCGCGGCGTTCGCGGCGCTCGGCGCGGGCATGCTGCGCGCGAGTCTCGGCACGTACACGGTTGCGTCGATGATCTCTGGTGGCTTGTGCCTCGTCGCGTCGATCATCGTGCTGCGGATCAATCGCGGCGAACGGCGCGTGGCGAGCCAGGCCGCCGTCTGACGCTTGCGTTGCGGCGTCCGCTTCGAGTCGCCCGTTTTGGGGCGCCAGGTTTCGAAGCAGAAGCAAGCGTTTCGAGCCACATCACAGCGCGTCGCAGCCCAACAGCCGCGGCGCGCTTTGCTTATGCGCTCGCGCGATCTGCATCTGCGCGACGCGCGAAGAGCGAAGCGGGATCGGGACACGTCGGTTATTCTAGTGGGCCCTCGGGCTGCGGCCCGCCATTCATGAATTCCGACCGAGAGATGCGCATGACCAACAAACCCGCACCCACCGACGTTCCCATTCATGAACTGATCGCCGGCCGCTGGAGCCCGCGCGCGTATTCGAGCGAGCCGGTGAGCCGCGAGCATCTGCGCGCGGTGCTCGAAGCGGCGCGCTGGGCGCCTTCGTCGTACAACATGCAGCCGTGGCGTTTCGTCGTGTTCGATCGCGCGACGGACGAAGTGGCGTTCAAGAAAGCATTCAACACGCTCGTGCCGTTCAATCAGGCGTGGAACGCCAATGCGCCGGTGTTGATCTGCGTGACGACGCACACGCTGACGTCAAAGGGCGACGTGAACCGCTGCGCGCCGTACGACGCGGGTGCTGCGGCGATGTCGCTGGTTTTGCAGGCGCACGCGCTCGGACTTGCAGCCCATCAGATGAGCGGCTTCGACGTGAACGCATTTCGCAAGGCGTTCGCGGTGCCCGACGACGTCGAAGTGATCGCGATGATTTCGCTTGCGCACTACGGCGATGTCGACAAGCTCGATCCTGTACTGCGTGAGCGCGAGAAGGCGGCGCGCGCGCGTCTGCCGCTCGGCGACGTCGCCTATGCGGGCGCATGGAACAAGGCGTTCTGAGCGATCCGCGAGCCACTTTCGCACGATGACAAAGACGCGGCCCGATGGCCGCGTTTTTCATGGGCGTGCGATTACTCGCTGTCGACGGCGGACAGCGGCGTCGCGACGGTTTCGAGCGACCGACGTTCCGCGTCGACGCCCCAGATCGCGGCAATCAGCGCGGCGGCGAGCATCAGCGCCGAGCCGACCAGATAGCCAGAAAAGACTTCGCTGCGCTGGTGCGTGTCGATCAGACGGCCGAAGAAGGCGGGCCCCGCAATGCCGCCGAGCGCCGTTCCGAACGCATAGAACACCGCGATCGCGAGCGCGCGGATTTCGAGCGGGAACGATTCGCTGACGGTCAGATACGCCGAACTCGCGGCCGCTGAAGCGAAAAAGAAAATCACCATCCACGAGATCGTCTGCGTCGTCACGGAGAGCATTTCCTTTTCGAACATATAGCCGCTGACGGTCAGCAGGATTCCCGACAGCGCGTACGTCGCGGCGATCATCCTGCGGCGGCCGATCACGTCGAACAGCCTGCCGATCAATAGCGGCCCCGTGAAATTGCCGAACGCGAACGGCAGGATGTACCAGCCGATGTGTTCGCCCGGCACGTGATAGAAGTCGGTCAGCACGAGCGCGTAGGTGAAGAAGATCGCGTTGTAGAAGAACGCCTGCGCCGTCATCAGCGACAGCCCGACCAGCGCGCGGCGCCGGTGCAGCATGAACAGCGTGTGGAAAACCTCGCGCAGCGTCGTGCGGTCGCGGGCCCGCAGACGCAGGCGGTTCAGACCGTCGTCGGCGAGCGTGTGATTGGCCGCGCGAAAGCGTGTTTCGATCCCTTCGACGATCGAGCGCGCATGCTTCTCTTCGCCGTGAGTCAGCAGCCAGCGCGGGCTTTCGGGTATCCAGGCGCGCATCGGCAGAATCGCCAGCGCGAGCGCCGCGCCGATGAAAAAGCACGCGCGCCAGCCCCAGTCGCCGGGCAGCAGATGCGGGTCGAGCAGAACCAGCGAGCCGAACGCGCCCAGCGCCGCGCCGATCCAGAACGTGCCGTTGATCGCGAGATCGGTGTGGCCGCGCACGCGGGCGGGCGTGAACTCCTGGATCGTCGAATTGATCGCCGTGTATTCGCCGCCGATGCCCGCGCCCGTCAGAAAGCGAAAGACGAGAAAACTCGCGAGATTCCACGAAAAAGCCGTCGCCGCCGTGGCGGCCAGATACAACGCGAGCGTGATGAAGAACAGCTTGCGCCGTCCGAGCCGGTCCGTCAGCCAGCCGAAGCCGAGCGCGCCCAGCACCGCGCCGGCGATATATGCGCTGCCCGCGAGGCCGACGTCCGCGTTCGAGAAGCGCAGCACCGCGCTCGACTTCAGCGCGCTCGCCACCGAGCCCGCGAGCGTCACCTCCAGCCCGTCGAGCAGCCACGTCACGCCGAGCGCGACGACGATCAGCGTATGAAAGCGTCCCCAGGGCAAGCGGTCGAGCCGCGATGGCAAATCGGTCTCGACGATCGTCGAGTCGCTGCGAATCGTGGCGGCGGAGGATTGCTCCATCGAGTCTCCTGAAGTCTCCTGAACGTTCGAATGTGATTCGTCGAGTGATCGGAAGGTTCTGCAAGCCGGCAATCTGACGGGGTATCCTGTCGGATTCATCCGTGCGTGGCGCGACCCTTCGTCGAGCAAATTGCGTTCCGCGACGCCGGCGAGGTGAGCGGTGCGCTAATGGTTGCTGTCGGGGTTGCAGTCGGTTGATGGTGTCACCGCTTTCATGTTACAAAGCCCGTCCTCTTTCTGTGCGCGCCAGCGCGAGCGGCGTTTCCTGCCATGACCTATTGCGCGATTGACTTCGGCACGTCTAACTCGGCAGTTGCCGTCCCGGTCGGCGGCCCGTCGGCTGAACAGGCTGCGTTGAAGCTGGCGCCCGTCGAAGGCGCGTACACGACGCTGCCCACCGCCGTCTTCTTCAACACCGACGAAAACACGCGCGAGTACGGCCGCGCGGCGCTTGAGGCGTATATCGACGGCTTCGACGGCCGCCTGATGCGCTCGATGAAGAGCATTCTCGGCTCGCCGCTCGCCGAGACCACGACCGATCTCGGCGATGGCAGCGCGATCAGGTACACCGATGTGATCGCGATCTTCGTCACGCATCTGAAGCGCTGCGCGGAGCAGGCGGCGGGCACGCCGATCAGCCGCGCGGTGCTCGGGCGCCCAGTCTTTTTCGTCGACGACGATCCCCGCGCCGATCTGCTCGCGCAACAGCAGCTGGAAGCGGCGGCGCGTTCGGTCGGGCTGCAGGAGATTCACTTCCAGTACGAACCGATCGCGGCCGCGTTCGACTACGAGGCGCATCTGACACAGGAGGGGATCGTGCTGGTCGCGGATATCGGCGGCGGCACGTCGGACTTCTCGCTGGTGCGCGTCGGCCCGGAGCGGATGAAGCGTCTGGAGCGCAAGGACGATGTGCTCGCGCACCACGGCGTGCACGTCGCCGGAACGGATTTCGACCGACGCGTCGAACTGGCGACGATTCTGCGCGAGCTCGGCTATCAGTCGCTCGATCCCGAGGGCCGCGAAGTGCCGAACCGCGTCTATTTCGACCTCGCGACGTGGCATCTGATCAACACGATTTACACGCCGAAGCGCGTGTCGGAACTGGGGCTGATGCGGCACCTTTACTCGGACACGCGCCATCACGACCGGCTGATGCGCGTCGTCGAGCAGCGCTTTGGCCATGCGCTTGCGGCGCACGCGGAGGAAGCGAAGATCGGTGTTGCAGCGGGCGGCGAGACGCTGATCGATCTGGAGATCGTCGAGGAGGACTTGCGCCTTGCGTTCGACGAAGCGCAACTGATTGCGGCTGGCAAGGACGAGACGCAGCGCATCATGCAGGCCGCGCGCGAAACGGTGCAGCGGGCGGGCGTCGCGCCGCGTGACGTCGACGCGTTGTACTTCACGGGCGGATCGACGGGCCTCGCGTTTCTGTCGGGCGCGCTGGCGGCGGCGTTTCCCGATGCGCGTCCCGTTTTCGGCGACCGGCTCGCCAGTGTGGCGACTGGTTTGGGCATTCACGCGCGGCGGGTATTCCGATAAAGATTTCAGACCGCGCTCCGATAATCGCATCGGGCAATAAACAAAAAACCCCGCCGAGGCGGGGTTTTTTGCGTTCCAGAAGGAGGCGAAGCTTAGGCCGGCTTGATGTTAGCGGCTTGCTTGCCCTTCGGGCCCGTCTTGACGTCGTAGGTAACCTTTTGGTTTTCCTGCAGCGTCTTGAAGCCTTCGACGCGGATTTCCGAGAAATGCGCGAACAGGTCTTCACCGCCGGCGTCCGGCGTGATGAAGCCAAAGCCCTTTGCGTCGTTGAACCACTTGACGGTACCGGTTTCCATATTACTTTTTCCTAAAAATGGTGAACAAGGCCGAAGCCAAAAAAAAGGCCGTAGCCCGAGGGTGCATGAAAATCAAGGAAGGGTAATGGGACCAACCGGAGTACCGTTGATGGGCGAACTACGAAAGACCAATTCACTCGCCGCTTGAAATCCTGCCCGTTCTTTATACGGGCATTTCGAGAGAAGGTCAACCGCAATCTTTAAATCCTCATACGGGACGGGGATATCGCGCCGCACGGCTTGTCTTACAAAGCTTGCTATGTTCTTGATTTTTTGTAGGGCGCATACGGTTTTTGACTGCAATCGGGCGGTGCAACCGTTAAACTACGCCCCGCGCGCGACCGGTTGCACCTGGCATAACCCGCAATCCGGACTCGCGCCCGCCCGCCGTATGCCCTAGTCTTTTGGATGACCTTTAGCCGTCTCTCGTGGCACGCGGCAGCGGCGTGCTTTCAGCTAGTAACCATCTTGCATGGGACGGGAGCGGGCGCTAACGCCTGATCCCGTCGACACAGGAGAAGACGTGAAAAGTTCTATTCAACGGCATATCGGCCCATTCGCGCTGATGCTGACGGGGCTCGGCTCGATCATCGGATCGGGCTGGCTGTTCGGCGCCTGGAAGGCGGCCAAGATTGCAGGTCCTGCCGCGATCTGCGCATGGGTGATCGGCGCAGTGGTGATTCTCGCGATCGCGCTGACGTATGCGGAGCTGGGGTCGATGTTCCCCGAGTCGGGCGGCATGGTGCGCTACGCGCGCTATTCGCACGGCGCACTGGTGGGCTTCATCAGCGCGTGGGCCAACTGGATCGCGATCGTGTCGGTGATTCCGATCGAGGCCGAGGCATCGATCCAGTACATGAGCACGTGGCCGTACGAGTGGGCGCACAACCTGTTCGTCAACGGCGAACTGACGGCGCCGGGGCTGCTGCTCTCGGCGGTGCTGGTGATCATCTACTTCATGCTGAACTACTGGGGCGTGAAGGTCTTTGCGCGCGCCAACACGGCGATCACGATCTTCAAGTTCATCATTCCGGGCCTGACGATTCTGGGCCTGATGATGAGCGGCTTTCACAAGGAAAACCTCGGCGACGGGTTGGGCGGCACAGGCACGTTCGCGCCGTACGGCTGGTCGGCGGTGCTGACGGCCGTGGCGACGAGCGGCATCGTGTTCGCGTTCAACGGCTTCCAGAGTCCCGTCAACCTGGCGGGCGAGGCGCGCAATCCGGCGAAGAGCGTGCCGTTCGCGGTGATCGGCTCGATCCTGCTG
>NZ_FNYE01000011.1 GCF_900108945.1 Paraburkholderia diazotrophica
TGAGCACGGTCGAGAAAATGGGCAACGGGAAATCGCCCGGCGGCAGGCCGTTCAATGCGACCGTTCCGCCGCGCCGAACCATGCCGAGCGCCTGCGCGAACGCGCTGCGCGATACGGCCGTGACGAGCACGCCGTGTACGCCGCCAATTTCCTTCTGGATCTCCGCTGCGGGGTCCACATTTCTTGCGTTGATCGCGAGCTTCGCACCGAGCTTGCGCGCGAGTTCGAGCTTGTCGTCGGCGATGTCGACGGCGACGACGTGCAGGCCCATCGCGATCGCGTATTGCACGGCGACGTGGCCGAGTCCGCCGATACCGGAGATCGCGAGCCACTGGCCGGGACGCGTATCGGTCACGCGAATGCCTTTGTAGACGGTCACGCCCGCGCAGAGAATCGGCGCGATTTCGTCGAACTCGACGTTGTCGGGAAGGTGCCCGACGTAGTTCGGATCGGCGAGCACATATTCCGCGTATCCGCCGTTGACCGAATAGCCCGTGTTCTGCTGTTCGTGGCACAGCGTTTCCCAGCCGCTCAGACAGTGCTCGCAATGGCCGCATGCGGTGTAGAGCCAGGGCACGCCGACGCGGTCGCCTTCCTTGACCGTCTTGACGCCGCTGCCGACGGCCGTCACGTAGCCGACGCCTTCGTGTCCCGGGATGAACGGCAGCGTGGGCTTGACGGGCCAGTCGCCGTCGGCGGCGTGCAGGTCGGTATGGCAGACACCCGACGCCCTAATGTTGACGAGAATCTGGCCGGGCCCGACTTCGGGCACGGGCACTTCTTCGATGCTGAGTGGCGCGCCGAACTGGTGAACGACGGCGGCTTTCATATGACGGGGCATGTCGGGCTCCTTGGGAAAAGTGATGCGTTCATGGAAGCGGACTGCGGGATTCGACAGTCCGCATCCGCGATAGAAGGGGGCGACGGCTACACGCGCAGCGATCCGCGCAACGCGCCGAAGTCAGTGCGTGGATGACGATGGACAGGCGAGCTGTCCTTCACCGGGAACGTCGGCTTGTCACGTCCCGCGTGAATCGCGTCCGCGAGATCGAAGGGGACACCCGAAGGAAGCCCCGAAGAAAAATGATGAAGCGACGCGTTATAGCGCCGCGCAGCATCGTCGTAGCGATCGCGCGCGAGCGCGATCCGTCCCGCCGACGAGGCGAGCCGCGACTGAAGCGCGCGGAACTTCGGCTCGTTGTTCAGGCGGCGCACGCCTTCGCACGCGACCATCAGCTGCGAGATCGCCTCCGTCAGCTGACGTTGCGCGATATCGAAGCGGTCGAACGATGCGGGCGTGTCCACGAACTCAGGCGACGCATGCAGCGCCGCGACGGCCTCCCGCGAATCGTCCACCTGAGCGAGCGCCAGCGAACCCGCCGGCAGATACTTTCGCGCGAGCGTCGATGCATCGGCGGCGAGGTCGAGGCGTTCGCCGTACTGATCGAGCACGTCGGAGTACGCGGCCTTCACTTCGCGATCGGAAGTCATCGAAGGATTGATCCCGCACGAGGCAAGCAACAGCAGGCCGAGCAGGAGCGAAATGATCGAGGTGGATTTCATCGTCGTTGTGGCTGCTTTCACGCCGTTGCGATGGTGATCAGCGTAGGCGTGCATGGCCTGCAGCGCTTGATCGACATCAATCGGACGACGATCGTCCTCGATGCGCGCGTCGTGCCAAAGAGCGAGCACGCGATGCCGACAATCGTTGACCAGGATCAGCTTTCCGCCGACATCCACCGTTATCTTGAAGGGGTTCAGGAATTGTTTTCGGGGTGCACGAAGTGTCGACACGCAACGGCGCCGAGCGCGAGAAGACAGAAGCGAACGCGGCAACGGGACATGTGATCGCGGTGCGCGGCGCAGTCGTCGACGTCGACTTCGCCGGGCATGCGCTGCCGCGCGTCGATACGGCGCTCTGGATCTCGATGCAGGACAGCGCGCCCGTTCTTGCCGAAGTGCAGGCGCACATCAGCGAGACAGCCGTGCGAGCGCTCGCGTTGCAATCGACAGCGGGTCTCGCGCGCGGGACGATCGTGCAGGTCGGCGCGGGCCCCATCGAAGTGCCCGTCGGCGAAGCGGTGCTCGGAAGGCTGCTCGACGTAGCGGGCGTCACGCGCGATGGCGGCGCGCCGCTGCCCGATGACGTCGCGCGCCGTCCGATCCATCGTGCGCCGCCGCCGTTGTCGGCGCAGCGCGGCGCGACGCGTCTTTTCGAAACGGGCATCAAGGTCGTCGATCTGCTGACGCCGCTCGCGCATGGCGGCAAAGCGGCGATGTTCGGCGGCGCGGGCGTCGGCAAGACCGTGCTCGTGATGGAGCTGATTCACGCAATGGCCGAGCAGTACGGCGGTATCTCCGTGTTCGCCGGTGTCGGCGAGCGTTCGCGCGAAGGGCACGAAATGCTGTCGGACATGCGCGGCTCGGGCGTGTTGCCGCGTGCCGTGCTCGTCTACGGACAGATGAACGAGCCGCCGGGCGCGCGCTGGCGCGTGCCTCTCACCGCGCTGACGATCGCCGAGCACTTTCGCGACGAGCGCCGCCAGAACGTGCTGCTTCTGATGGACAACGTGTTCCGCTTCGTGCAGGCGGGCGCCGAAGTGTCGGGGCTGCTCGGACGCATGCCGTCGCGTGTCGGCTATCAGCCGACGCTTGCCAGCGAGGTCGCGGCGTTGCAGGAGCGCATCGTGTCGGTCGGCGACGTGGCCGTGACGGCCATCGAAGCCGTCTACGTCCCCGCCGACGATTTCACCGATCCCGCCGTCACGACCATCGCGTCGCACGTGGACAGCATGGTCGTGCTGTCGCGCGCGCTCGCGGCGGAGGGCATGTATCCCGCGATCGATCCCATCGCGTCGTCGTCGATACTGCTCGATCCTCTCGTCGTCGGCGCCACGCATGCGGCGGTCGCGAACGACGTGCGGCGCGTGATCGAACATCAGCGCGAGTTGCAGGACGTGATCGCGCTGCTCGGCATAGAGGAGCTGGGCATCGACGACCGTCGCATCGTGCAGCGGGCGCGCCGTCTGCAACGCTTTCTGACGCAGCCTTTCGCCGTGACGGAAGCGTTCTCCGGGCAGCCCGGCCGATCGGTCGCGCTCACCGACACGATTGCCGGCTGCAAGGCGATTCTTAACGGCGAGTGCGACGACTGGCAGGAAAGCTCGTTGTACATGGTCGGCACGCTCGACGAGGCGCGCGCGAAGGAAGCCCGCAGCAAAGAGGCGGGCATCGCGCCCGTCGCGGCCTGAGCGGAGGACATCACGATGCCGCCCAGTTCCCTCGCATTGACGATTGCGACACCGGCGCGCGTCGTCGTCGACGGGCTGCAGATCGTGTCGTTGCGCGCCGAGGACGACAGTGGCGCGTTCGGCATTCGTGTCGGGCACGCGGACATGGTGACGCTGTTGAGCGCATCGGTCGTGCGCTGGACGACGGCGGACGGCATCGAACATTACTGTGCCGTCGATGGCGGCGTGCTGATCGTGTCGCGTGGCACGACGGTGTCGGTGGCTTGCCGCGAGGCTGTGCCAGGTGAATCGCTGCAACGGCTCGAAGAAGAAGTGCGCGGCGTGCGCGCCGCGCGCCTCGACGCGATGCGGCGCGCGCGCGTCGAGCAGACGCGTCTCCATGCGCAGGCAGTGCGTCAGATGCTGCGTTATCTGCGTCCTGAGAGAACGCACGGAGAACCGGGATGACGGACCGCCCGCCTTCGCAAGAGAACGACGGCGACCGCGTGGCGCGCGCCGCGCGACGCGCGGCAGCGCGAGACGAGACGGGACGCGAGCAGCCCGAGCCGTCGCTCGGCGCGCGTCTTGGACAGATCGGCATTCTGGGCTGGACCATCGTGCTGCCGACGCTGCTGTGTCTCGCGCTCGGCCGCTGGCTGGACCGGATCGCGGGCACACGGATCTTTTTCTCGGCGCCGCTCCTGATGATCGGAGCGGCAATCGGCCTCTGGTCCGCATGGCGATGGATGCATCGACAGCAAAGGAAAGATCGTGATTAACGCAGCAATCGCTCATCTGCACGGCGCCATCGCGCTCGTGGTCGCGGGGCTGGCCGTCGGCCTGCTGGCAGGCGCGGTCCATTTCATTTCGCTGCGCTGGAACGCCATGTATTTCGCGCGAGGGCGCGCGCAGATCGCGTTCGCCGTGCAGCTCGCCCGCCTCGCGCTGACGACGGCGATTTTCTTTCTGCTTGCGAAGGCGGGCGCGTTTGCGTTGCTCGGCGGAATCGGCGGCTTTATCTGGACGCGCAGCATCGCGCTTCATCTCGAGCGAGCGACGCCATGATTCATTCGCCCCTTGTCACCGAGCCGCTGCTTCACGTAGGCGCCGTCGCCATCACCGCGCCCGTGGTCGTCACGTGGGCAATCATGGCCTGCATGACGATCGCCGCCGTGCTGCTGACACGCAAGCTCTCGATCATGCCGTCGCGAACGCAGACGGTGCTCGAACTGCTCGTCGGCACGATCGACGCGCAAATACGCGACACGATGCAAACCGATCCCGCGCCGTATCGCTCGCTGATCGGCACGTTGTTTCTGTTCGTGCTGATCGCGAACTGGTCGTCGCTCGTTCCGGGCATCGAGCCGCCCACTGCGCACCTCGAAACGGATGCGGCGCTCGCGCTGCTCGTTCTCGTCGCGACGTTCGTCTACGGCGTGCGCACGCGCGGCATGCAAGGCTACCTTGCGACCTTCGCCGAACCGACGTGGGTGATGATTCCGCTCAACGTCGTCGAGCAGATCACGCGCACGTTTTCGCTCGTCGTGCGTCTCTTCGGCAACGTGATGAGCGGGGTTTTCGTGGTCGGCATCGTGCTGTCACTCGCCGGACTGCTCGTGCCGATTCCGCTGATGGCGCTCGATCTGCTGACGGGCGCCGTGCAGGCGTATATCTTCGCGGTGCTCGCGATGGTATTTATCGGGGCTGCCGTCGGCGACGTACACACTCACGTTCAGAACAAACAGAAAGGACAGGCATGAACCTCATCGAAATCGTCAGCATCGCAGCGGCTGCGCTTGCCGTGTCGTTCGGTGCGATCGGTCCCGCGCTCGCCGAAGGCCGCGCCGTCGCGGCCGCGATGGATGCGATCGCGCGCCAGCCGGATGCGGCGGGCACCGTGTCGCGCACGCTGTTCGTCGGTCTCGCGATGATCGAAACGATGGCGATCTATTGCCTCGTGGTCGCGTTGCTGTTGCTGTTTGCGAATCCGTTCGTGAAGTAGGGCGCGCGATGAAAATCGACTGGTCGACGCTGGCGCTGCAAACGGTCAACGCGCTGATTCTCGTCTGGCTGCTCGCGCGTTTTCTGTTTCGTCCCGTGGCCAACATCATTGCGCAACGGCAGGCGAGCGCGCATGCGCTGATGAACGACGCGAATGCGGCGAAGGCTTCGGCACAGGCCGAACGCGATGCGCTGTCGGCAGAACGCGAACGGCTTGCGACGCAGCGCGCGCAGGCGTTGGCGCAAGCCGAGGCGGACGCGGACAAGCAGCGCGCGGCCCTGTTGTCCGCCGCGCACGAAGAAGCCGACCGGCTGCATGCGCAGGCGGCGGCGGACCGGGCGCGCGAAAGCGCGGCGCAGTCGGAGGCGGCGTCGGCGCTCGCGGTGCAACTGGCCGTCGATATCGCCGGCAAGCTGCTCGACCGCGTGCCGGATAGTCTGCGTGTCACGGCATTCGTAGACGGACTCGCTGACGGCGTGCGCTCGCTTTCGCCCGCCGCGCGCGCGCAGATGGCCTCAAATGCATCGCTGCAACTGATCGCGCCGCGCGCATTGACACCCGACGAGCGCGCCGCATGCGAAACGGCGCTTTCCGCCGCGCTCGGAAGCACGATCGCGTTGCATGCACAAGTCGATCGCGCGCTGATCGCGGGACTGGAGTTGTCGGGCGCGCACGGCGTCGTGCGCAATAGCTGGCGGGACCAGCTGGAACAGATTCGCACGGGGCTGCTTCGCGATGATGGACACACGCGCTGACATGAACGACGAGCGGCCCGCAAGCGAATGGCTCGCGGGCAAGCGCGATGCGCTCGAACGGCTCACGCTGAAAGCGCGCGCGACGAGCATCGGCCGTGTCGAGCACGTCGCCGATGGCATCGCGTTCGTAACGGGCCTGTCCGACGTCGCGCTCGACGAACTGGTCGAGGTCGAAGGCGGCGTGCGCGGCTTCGTTCATTCGCTCGATGCCGCCGTTGCGAGCATCGTGCTGCTGGACAGCGGCGCGTCGGTGCGCGCGGGCATGCACGTCGCCCGCACGGGCACGGTGCTCGATGTGCCCGTCGGCGAGGCGCTGCTCGGGCGCGTCGTCGATCCGCTCGGACGGCCGCTCGACGGCGGCGATGCGTTGAAGGCCGATGCGCGCCTGCCTGTCGAGCGTCCAGCGCCCGCGATCATCGAGCGCGATTTCGTTCATGAGCCGCTGGAAACAGGCGTGCTGATCGTCGATGCGCTGTTCGCAATCGGGCGCGGACAGCGCGAGCTGATCATCGGCGACCGCGCGACGGGCAAGACATCGCTTGCCGTCGATGCGATCGTCAACCAGAAGCACAGTGATGTGATCTGCGTGTACGTCGCGGTCGGCCAGCGCGCGACGGCCGTGCAGAGAGTGATCGATGCCGTGCGTCAGCATGGGGCGTCCGAGCGTTGCATCTTTGTCGTCGCGTCGGCGGCTTCGTCGGCGGGCTTGCAATGGATCGCGCCCTTCGCCGGGTTTTCGATCGCCGAGTACTTTCGCGACCGTGGACAGCACGTGCTCATCGTCATCGACGATCTGACGAAGCACGCCGCGACGCATCGCGAGCTGGCCTTGCTCACGCGCGAGCCGCCCGGACGCGAGGCCTACCCCGGCGACATTTTCTATTTGCACGCGCGCCTGCTGGAACGCGCGGCCAAACTGTCGGCCGCGCTGCGAGGCGGCTCGCTGACGGCCTTGCCGATCGCGGAGACCGACGCGGGGAATCTGTCGGCCTATATCCCCACGAACCTGATCTCGATCACCGATGGGCAGATCGTGCTCGACGCGGGACTCTTTGCGGCGAATCAGCGGCCGGCCGTGGATGTGGGCTTGAGCGTCAGCCGCGTCGGCGGCAAGGCGCAGCATGCCGCGCTGCGCGACGTCGCGGGTCGTTTGCGGCTCGAGTACGCGCAGTTTCTGGAACTGGAAATGTTCAGCCGTTTCGGCGGACTCGCCGATGCGCGCGTCAATGCGCAAGTCGAGCGGGGCAAGCGGATACGCGCGCTCATCACGCAACCGCGCTTTGCCGCATTGCGCCCCGCCGATCAGATCGCGTTGCTCGCGGCGCTCGCCGATGGCGCCTTCGACCATGCGCCGCTGCACGTGCCGGGCTGGGTCAGGCAGCGGCTCATCGCAGCGGATGAAGCGCAGGGACAAGCCTCCGATGCCGGCGCAGCGGCCTGGCTGTCGGGCCCGCTCGACGACGCGCTGCGCAAGCGCCTGACCGATCCGATCCGCGAGCTGGTCGAGCGTGCGATGCGCAATGCGGCTCACGATCACGAAGCACAGGGACCCTCCGATGAGCAGCAGACTCGGTGAGATCGAAAGCCGCACGGCGACCGCGCGGCAGCTCGAATCCGTCATCAGCGCGATGCGCGGCATCGCTGCCGCGCGCGAACGCGAAGCCCAGGGGCGGCTCGCTGGCATCCGCTCGGCGGCGGCAACGGTTGGAGAGGCGATCGGGATGGTGCTGGCTGTCGCGCCGTCCTGCTTGGTATCGGCCGCCCCGTCCATCCACGCGGCCGGGACGGAGCCCGAAAGGGGCCTCGCGCGAATCGTGATCGTCGTGTGCACCGAGCAGGGCTTCGTCGGCGGTTTCAACGAGCGTCTGATCGAGCGCGTCGAGCATCTGCACGCCGACGCCGCCGCCGAGATTTTCGTGGTCGGCACCCGCGGCGCGATGTTGGCACAAGAGCGCGGACTGAAGTGCGCGTGGTCCGTGCCGATGGCCGCGCACGCCGACGACGTGATGCGCGTCGCCGGTGCGATCACGGATGCCGTGTATGCGCGCTTCAACAACCGCGACACGTCGGAAGTGTGGCTGGTCCATGCAATGCCCGGTCCGGGCCTCGAGGACCGCATCGTGACGCGGCGTCTCGTGCCGTTCGATTTCGCGCGGTTCAGCATGTCCTCGCGGATGCAGCCGCCTTTGCTCAACTTGCCGCTCGACCGGCTGCTCGAAGGGCTGACCGAGCGGTATGTTTACGTCGAAGTGTGCGAAGGGCTGATGCAGTCGTTCGCAGCGGAAAACGCGGCACGCGTCGCGGCCATGCTCGCGGCGAGCCAGCACGTCAAGGACAAGCTGGAAGCGCTCACGCGCGACTACCGTATCGTGCGACAGGACGAGATCACGTCCGAGATCGTCGAGCTTGCGTCGACTTCCGCTTTCGCGCAGGCGGGCTCATACGGATAGGTGCAAACGTGAAGCGTGCATGGTTCAGGGCGTTTCTTCTTTCGATGCTGTGCGCGGCGGTTCTCGGCGGCTGTGCGAGCGCATCGCGCGACGCTGCTTTTCAAAACAGGCAAGTCGAGCTCTTTCGGGCGCGACAGGACGCATCGGTGGTCTGCAATTCGAGCGTCGATTGCGACCGCGCGTGGGCGCGCACCCGATCGTTCATCAAGACTCATTCGGCGAGCCGGATCGTTCGTGCCGACGATACCGTCATCGAAACGGGCGATCCGCATTCGTTCGGCTTCGTGTATCTCGCGGCGACGAAAAGCCTGACCGACGACGGCAACACGCTGATACAGCTCAGGGCGATGTGCCGCGGCATGTACGACAGCGACGGCAACGCCGCGCTGATGTATTCGACGTGCGCGCAGTCGATTGTCGAAGTGGAAGGGGCGTTTCGCGCGTGGATGGGACCAGCGCGATGATGCGGGCGGATGGGTTTGCGGCTGTTGCGTTCATGATGGTGATGGTGCGCGCTGTCACACGTCCATGCATTTGCAGCCGCATCGATCCCGCGCGCTTATGGCTTATCGGTGCCGGAAAAATGACCGATGGTCTGCGCAAGGAGCGCAGCCGACCCGACGGGCAATTTCAGATTGACGGCGAGCGCCGTCCGGTTCATCCATCCTCGCGCGGCCGCCGCGAGTCCCGCCGATGCGCAAAAAAGATAGACGTTCTGCAGAATCGCGCCAGCGCTCGCATAAGCGAACGCTTCGCGCTGCGTTTGCGGAATGTCCTGCATGCGCGTGAGATCGGCGACGTACACGAGGTTGACGGGCGCATGGCCGTGGAAGTCCTGATATCCCGTCATGCTTCGCAGATCCGCCGACGCGACGAGTTCGAGCGCGTGATTGACGGGGTCGTAGCGATACGTACCGTTTGCGAGCAGCACGTAGACGTCGATCTCATAGCCGCCCAGCGCCGAGGGCGCGGTACGTCCGCCGTCGGCGTCGCGGTTGATGCCGTCGGCGGCCCACAGCAGATCGCTGAGCGTGCCATGGTCGATCGGCGTATCGGCGAAGCTGCGCGAGGTCTGACGCGCCGCCAATGCATCGAGCAACGGCATGCCGCCGCTGCGATGCGCGACGGGCAAACCGATGTGGGGTGCCGGCGTCCCTTCGACGGGCCGCGGCGCGGGCGTGTTCAGCAGCGCTGCGCCGATCCGGAAGATAGGTTTGATCATGGCGTGGTCATCCGCATCAAGAAACAGGTCGACCTTCATGAACGCGACAAGGTCAAATCGATCGTCCCATGCGGCGAGTCGATGGCGTTGATGCAGGTCAAGCGATGCGCAGTCGCGCCGTGCGCTGTCTGCATTGACGTGCATCAAGCGCGGCGGGTTGCGGCGGGCTAAGCTGGTTTGGGCAGGTGGCGCGCAGAGGGCCCGCGAGTTTTTCCGATGCGTCATTTCATTCGCGAGTGGGGTGGGCATCATGAATATTTCGTTTCCTTTCTGTGCCCCTGAATATTGCGCACGTGATCTGGTGCTGGCGTTTCCCGCGCTCGTCGACGCTCAGCCTGTCCAGTGCGCGATCACGGCGGAAGCACTCGAAGATCATTTCGGCGCGCGTTCGCTGCGGGAAGACGATCTGATCGGCGCGTTCACGGCGCATCGCCTGGAAATCGAGCGCGCTACGCAGCGGATGTTGAACGAAGTGGGCGGCAAGCCTGTGCTGCTGCATAGCGGGTATTTCCGCTTCTGCGACTGAATCCGCAGCTGAGCTAGCACGCTTGCGCTGTTGGTTCGTTGGGTTCGGCGGGCTCGGCGGCGCGCTGCATGAATTCGATAACGGACTGCCAGTAAGCGTTTGAGTCGAATGCGGCGAGCGGGACGGCCGTATCGAAGGTGAAGGTCAGCGCTTTTTCATCATCTGTCAACGGATCGGCGCTTGCAAGTTGCAGCGTGAGCGTCGACACATCGGCGTCGGATGCATCGCGCGGCCCCCGGTTGCGCGCCTCGATGCGTTCGATGAGCACCGACGGCTCGGCATGAAAGTCGAGAATGCGAACAGGAACGCAAAGGCGCTCCGCAAGCGCGAGAAACGCGTTGCGGTGGATGCGCATGATGAATGTCGCGTCGACGATCGCGCTGTATCCGTTCTGAAGCACATCGGATGCGAGACGAAGCAGATGGTCGTATATCGCATCGCGCGCGATGTGCGTGTAGTGCTCGACGCCAAGGCGGCCATTCGATCCACGCGATGAAATCAACCGCTTGCGTTCGACGTCGCTCGACAGATGCACAGCGCCGCTCAGTTCAGCCAATGCGCGGCTCGCGACCGATTTGCCCGAACCCGAGTAGCCGTGACAGAGCAATAAAACAGGCCGTGGCCTCCGTATCTCCGCGCAGGCGACCTCGATGTAGCGCTGCGTATCGAGCGCGGCATTGGCGGCTCTGCGGGCAGATGCATTTCTGCCCTTGAGATGCGCGACCCACGCGCGCACCAGCGCGCGATAGACGACGTACAACGGCATCGGCGCAAGCGACGAATAATCACCGGACGCTTCGAGCCAGCCATTCAGCAGCCGGTTTGCAAGACGCGCTCCGGCACGCGCGCGCAGATCCATGACGAGAAACGCGACGTCGTTTGCGACGTCGATCCAGCGCAGCGCATCGTCGAAATCGATGCAGTCGAACATCGCGATCCGGCCGCGCCAACGCACCACGTTATCGAGGTGCAGATCGCCATGACAACCGCGCACGAAACCATCGGCGCGGCGTCTTTCGATAGCGGATGCG
Organism: Paraburkholderia diazotrophica; assembly: GCF_900108945.1. Taxonomy (GTDB): domain Bacteria; phylum Pseudomonadota; class Gammaproteobacteria; order Burkholderiales; family Burkholderiaceae; genus Paraburkholderia; species Paraburkholderia diazotrophica. Next base: position 11,217 of record NZ_FNYE01000011.1, read on the forward strand.
TGCTTGTCGAGTTGTTGCGCGCACCATGCGGCAATCTCACGCAGCGCCGGATGACTGACGTTTGCCCGCAGCGATGCGTTGACGGCTTCGACCTGCGCGCGCAGCAGCGCAGCGCTGCCATATCGGGACACAGGCACGTCATGCGGCGCATGCCGATGATAGTCCGCGAGCCGTTGAGCTGCGCCGTCGATATCGCGCGGCGTCAGTGCCGCGTGCTTTGCGAGCGTCGAAAAGAGCATGGCCTCGTCGAAGCGGCGCATCTTCACCGCATGTTCGATTGCGGCACCGTGTGCGCCGAGTCGCAAGCGTCCGGCTTTGCGCGCGATGGGCAGCACACCCAGATAGAGCGCGCGCGCAAGCGGTTTGTTCAGACGCACCTGCGCTTCACAGCAGCGCCGCCGCGTCCCGGCCGCCGTGAAGTCCGCGAAGCCGGGAGCGACGGGCTTGATGATCTTATACGCGAAGCGCCCGGCGAGATACACAACGGAGATATGCGTTTCAATCCTGACGATCCTGCCCGCCGGATGACGATACGTGCCAGGCCTTCGCATCGCGGGATCGAGCCCGCGCACGCCGCGCTGCGCGGCGCGGATGCGGTTCGCCGCATGCTGCGCACCGCGATGCACAGCATCAGAACGGCGGAAGCGGGGCGCAGACTTCTTGTGCCCTCGACGGCGCGTCATGCCTGTCTCCGCTTGGCGGGTCTTGTCTCGCGTCGCCTGTGCGGGATTGCGGACGCGGCGTTTTCGATTTTGCGCCAGAATTCGCACAGGCTGGGATGCACGACGTCGCGCCAGCGCTCGCCCGTAAAGAGGTCGTAGTGATTGCAGTGCGGAACGCTGATCTTCCCGCCCGCCCGCGCTTGCGATGTGTTGCACAGTTCGTGCGCGCAATGGGTTTGCCCTTTGCCTGCGATGTCGTCGTCGTCGCCTTCTACCGTGCACAGGGGCGTATCGCGAAGCGCGTCCGTCACTACATGCCGTCCCGCGACCGACCACGTCTGGCGCGGCAGCAGATGTTCATGAAACACGACGCGAATGATGTCGAGGAAATAGCACTCCGCCATATCGAGTACGGCGGCGTACTCGTTCAGCGAACGCAGCGCTTTCAGTGCGCCGGACATGTCGCCTGCGAGCCAGCTCGCCCAGTAGCGGCCCTCCAGGCACAGATGCCGTTCCGGGTGCGCGGCGTTGATGGCCGCCTGCTGGACGAAGCCCGGATACACGCGCCGTCCGGCTCCGCGATACGGCGCGGGCACGGCGTCGATCGCGTTGGTGCGAAACCAGTCGAGCGTGTGCGAACGGGCGAAGCGGTCGATGAGCGTCGGATGCAGACGCGTATCGATCGGCCCGCCCAGCAGCGCCACGCTGGCGAATGGAGCGTCCTGCGAGCTTGCGAGCAACGCGGTCGCCGCGAGCGCCGGCACGGTCCCCTGGCAGACGGCCATCACGTGGACGGGCGTTCCTTGCGCGCGAGCGGCGCCGATGAAACGTTCGAGCGCGAGCACGTAATCGTCGAGCGGCAGAGGGCCGGCTTCGGGCGGCACATCGCGGGCGTCGGCCCAGTCGGTGATATAGACGTCGCGGTGTTCGAGCAACGTTTCGACCGTTTCGCGCATCATCACGGCGTGATGGCCGGCGAGCGGCGAGCACAGCATGACGGGCCATTTTCCGGCCGGCTCCGGCGCGATGCGGTTGCGCGTGAACTTGCGCAGCACACCAACAGGCAGTGTGTCGACGACGGATTCATCGATGGAAATCCGGCATCCGTCGCCCGTGAGGTTGCTCGTGACGGCGTCGATCGCGAACGGCGGCGCCTGCTCGAACGCACAGGTGGATCTGAGCAGCCAGTGTCGGAACGCACTTGCCGCTTCGCCGGGCACGACCCACGGCGCTTGCGCAGCAGGCGGACACGCGCATTCCTCCGGCAGCCTTTCGGCCATCGCGCGGGTCATGCGTCGTTGTGCATCGATGAGGGCATACCACATGATCGGCTCTGTGCATCCGTCGATAGCGCAGGTGGCGTTGCATACGGCGATAGCCTGAGCATACATCGCGTGCAGCGTCTGGACGAGCGCGACGCCGCGACTGTTGCGCGCGCGCTCGCGTGCCCATAAGCGGCGCGCGCTGTCACGAACGTGCGCGCGGCGCATGGACGGATGGCGTGTCGGGCTCGCCGAGCAGACGGCCGAGGATGCGCGGCGTCACATCGTCGACCATCGGGAACCGGGGCAAGGCCAGCAACGTCGAAGACTTTTCGACGCGACGCGCGCTCAGCGTGAACCCCGCGACGTAGCCGAGCGCGCCCGCAATGCGCATGACGTCGACATCGCACACGCCGAACGGCCAGGCGAGCATGTCGGCTTGCGTTCCGAGTTCAGCCTCGATCTGTTCGCGCGAATCTTGCAGTCGAGCCGTTGCGAAACGCTCGAACGCAGCAGACGATTGGCGGCTGCGTTCGACGGCGAAGCCCGGATGCCAGCCGGTGTGCGACTGCACGTCGAACAGAGCCGTCGCACGCATCGCGCGCAATTGCTCCCAGGTCAGCGCACACGATGCCTTCGAGATCGCGGACGGATAGACGAAGAGCGTGACGGGCAACTGCTCGCGCTGTGCAATCGGCAACAGGCGTTCATAGACCGACTGCTGCGCATCGTCGACGGTCAGCGCAACGGCCTTCTGCGGCAGCGGCGCGCGCGGCTCGCGCAACCACGCAACGATCTGGCGCAGCGGCACGATCGCATAGCCGCGCTCTCGCAGGAAGCGCAGATGAGCGCGGAACGTGGCGATGGTAACGGCCGTCGAATCGTCGTCCCCGCCGGAAAAGCGGTGGTAGACAAGAATCGCGACAAGCGAGACGGCATCGTGCGAGCCCGGCGCCGCGAAGGGCGTCGGAGCCGCGAGCAGCGTCGCGAGCGCCAGCAGGCATGTGAACAGCAACAGCCAGTCGGCGCCCGGATGCGCTGCTGCGCCGCAAGAGAGCGACCAGCGAAGGGGAAGGGCCGTGCTCGCGCAAACTGCTGCGCCGGCCCGCTGCGCCGCGCTCGGCAACGACCGTGCATGCGGGTGAAATACGAACTTACTGCGTGACATGGCGGACCTCCGCGTGGTTCGACGGATGGCGCTCATTTCGCGCAACCGTAGTGGACTATGTCCGATCATTTAAGCGTGGGCGCTAGACGTAGGCTTGATCTGAGTCAACGGGGCCGGGACGGGCGAAGCGCCCAGTGCAGATCGCAAGTCGTTGATCGACATCAAGCGCCGAGCCACACCATCGACGATGCTGAGACTGTATGCGTTTGCAGAAATGGAGACCGCAATGAAACAGGATGAAGCACTGCGGCAGCAGATCGAACAATCGTTGCATTCGGACGCGACGATCGATGTGGGACAAATCCGCGTGCACGTGCACGGCGGCGTGGTGACGCTGACGGGAACCGTGCCCAATGCGTTGCAAAAGCAGCTCGTCGAACAGACGCTGCGCGGTATCGTGGACTGTCGCGCGCTCGTGATGGAACTGTCGCTGCCGCCCGCAAGCGGCTACGTCAAATCCGATGAGATGCTCTCCGCGCGGATCGTCGCGACGCTGTCGCGAGTGATGCATCTGTCCGCCGACCGCGTGCGTGTCGAGAACGAGCGCGGCTGCGTGACGCTCACGGGCTGGGTCGATACGGAAAAGCAGCGGCGCGCGATCGACATGCTGGTCGGCCGGATGAAGGGCGTCGTCGGCGTGAGCAACCGGCTCGCCGTATGCGAGCCGCCCGCCGCCGACGTCGCCGCGCAGATCGCGCAGACGCTCAGCGAGCGTCTGCAGCGGGAAATCGAAAGCATATCCGTCGATACGCACGACGGCGTCGTGACGCTCTCCGGCACCGTCGGGTCGCTCGACGAGAAGCGCGCGGCGTGCCTCGCGGCGTCGCAGGTGCAGGGCGTGCGGCAGGTCGTCGACCGGCTGGGCGTGGCCTGAGCGATTGCCTCGCGCGGCGATGTTGTGATCGCCGCGGTTCGCGGTTAGCAGCGGTGGTGGCTCGCGACGGGCTCGATGTGATGCTCGGCGGGCGGGTCGCGGAAGAGCTCATGTTCGGCGATGTATCGACGGGTGCTGAGAACGATCTCGATCGCGCGACGGCGATGCGTCATCCGATGAGTTCACGTCTGCCGAACCGGCCGTCGTCGAGACGCAAGCGCAGGACGTGCAGGTTCCGCGTTTCGCTCTGCAAAAGAGCCATCACGAAGAAAGCGAAGTGGGGCGCGACAAGGAATCCTGTTCGGGCTGAAGCCGCGAGAACTTCAGACGCGCAATACAACGCGCACCCGACCCAGGGCCAGGCGAATCGCTTCAGTCGACGGGACCGCGATCGAGCTTGCCCGACCAGTAGACGATCAGCGCGACCGCGCCCGCCATGCCGCCCAGATGCGCAAAATGCGCGACACCCGAAGCTTCGCGCGAGACGCCGAGCACCAGTTCGAGCATCGCGTAGCCCGTGGCGAAGAGCCATGCAGGCATCGGTATGGGTGGGAACAACAGCACGACACGGCGCCTCGGAAACATCATCGCGTAGGCGATGAGCACGCCGAACACACCGGCGGACGCGCCGATCGTCGGATAGGCGTCGCCCGTCATCGACAGCGTGGTCAGCGTTTGCACGACGCCTCCGCACGCGACGCTCGTCACATAAAGCGCGAGCATTCGCCGGCCGCCGAGCATGCGCTCAACCTCGTTGCCGAACATGAACAGACCCAGCATGTTGAACGCGAGATGCGTCGCGCTGGCGTGCAGCGCGCTATACGAGAGCAGTTGCCAGGTGTGGAAAGCGGGCGCGCCGCTGCCTACCGTGTTCAGCGGCCATAGCGCGAAGGCGTCGATCAGCGAATTCGGATTGAGCGCCTCCACGGCGAACGCGAGCACGTTCAGTGCGATCAGCAAAAGAGTCATGAAGGGCGGTGACCGTGGCGGGCGAGGAGAACGAGCATTTTGGCTAGGCATTCAGGTTACTGCCCGCAAGTCACTGGCTGTTGATCTGCATCAGTCCTGCCGGGTCGCTGCGGACGGAAGCTTGAATCAGGTCGGATCGGCCGTCCCTGCGTTCATGCAGCCGGTACCGCACATTCAGTTGCGTCCGTTTTCAGGAGAAGACCATGCGAGCCATCGACGTGATGACACCGTCCGTGATTTGCGCACAACCTGACATGACCGTTCAGGAAGCGGCGAAGCGTCTCGTGGACAACGGGATAAGCGGCATGCCCGTTGTCGACGAAAGCGGCGCGCTCGTTGGCATCGTCAGCGAGGGGGATCTGTTGCGGCGTGTCGAAACATCGACGCAGACGCGAAACCCCTGGTGGCTGGAATTCCTTTCGTCCACGCGCGAGCTGGCGACGACCTTCGTGAAAGAGCGCGGGCGCCTCGTGGGCGACGTGATGACGTCCGAAGTGATGACCGTCGACGAGCAGACATCGCTGATGCATATCGCCGACATGATGGAAAGGCGCAGCATCAAACGCGTGCCGGTTATGCGCGACGGCAAGCTGGTCGGCATCGTGAGCCGCTCGAATCTGATCCGCGCGCTTGCAAGCGCGCCGCCGCCGATACGAGACGATGCGCCCGTCGGCGATAGGGAAATTGCCGACGCGATCGTCGCCGCTTTGCACGGCAAGCGGTGGGCGTTGCCGAAGGAGAATGTGATCGTCGTCGATGGCGTCGCGCATCTGTGGGGAATGATCCAGTCCGACGAAGAAGAGAAAGCGCTGTGCATCGCCGCCAGCGAAGTGAAGGGCGTGAAGCGCGTGCAGGCGCATCTGGCCTTTCCCACTATCATGCCGCTGATGTGAGCGTTGATGCAGGTACACATTTGAGCGCTGGCCGGCGATGAGCAATCGAAACGACGCATGCATCGAGAGCGTGCTTCGCATCGAACGCATCGAGCCGGCTGAGACGTAAAGGAAATAGCGATGACCGACATGCTCACCGTTACGTTGAATCCCGCCGTCGATATTTCGACGTCCGTCAATCGCATCGTCGATACGCGCAAGCTCCGATGCGAAGTAGCGCAACGCGATCCTGGCGGCGGAGGGATCAATGTTGCGCGTGTCCTGCACCGTCTGGGCGCGCGATGTGCGGCGCTCTTTCTCGCGGGCGGCGATCATGGCCGCACGCTGTGCAGCCTGCTCGCGGCTGAAGGGCTGGATACGCGCTGGGTGGAGATCGCGGGCGAGACCCGCGAGAATTTCTCGGTCGTCGAATCGTCGAGCGGATTGGAATATCGCTTCGTTCTCCCAGGACCGCACGTGATGGCGGACGAATGGGATGCCTGTCTGCGCAGCCTTGCCACCAATCTGCGGGACGCCCGCTTTCTCGTGCTGAGCGGCAGCCTGCCGCGCGGCGTGCCCGTCGATGCCTACGCCCAGCTTGCGCGCGTGGCAGTCGCTGTGAGGCCGAACATCCGCGTGGCCGTCGATGCGTCGGGGCCCGCTCTCGCCGCCGTGCTGGACAGCGGACTCGTCGATATCGTCAAGCCGAGTCTCAACGAACTGCGCGAGCTGACGGGCTTGCCGCTGCCGGATGCCGACAGCCAGGCCGACGCGGCGCGGGCGTTGATCGCGGACGGCAAGGCGCGGATGGTCGCGCTGACGCTTGCGGAAAATGGCGCGCTGCTGACGACGCGCGACGAGACCTACTGCATGCCCGCGCTGAAAGCCGAGGTGCGAAGTGCGATCGGCGCAGGCGACAGCTTTCTCGCCGGCATGCTCTGGGCGCTGGACCAGGGCGCAGTGCCCCGCGAAGCGCTCGGTTACGGGACTGCCGCGGCCGCCGCAACGATGAAGCAGCCGGGTACGCGGCTTTGCGATGCGCGCGACGTGGCCCGCGCGTATGTCACGGAGAATCGCCTGTCGCCGCGCAAGCCGCCCGATCCGGGAACACGGTTCCCGGATACGAGAGGCGCGTCGCGTTCTCACAAGGACACGTCTAGGATTTGCGGACCCACGTTTCGCCTTCCTTGTCGTAGGACCGCTTGACGGCCGCCCACGCGATCCGGTGAGCCGCCTCTTCGCGGCGCGGATCAGAGGCATGCGCATCGAACGCGTGATTGAACGCGGCGCGATAGATATCCTGGGCGTGAGAGGGCAGGTGATCCCGGACGGACGCCGGAAGATCCTCGTTTGTCTGATAGGGCATCGCATCTCCCGTTGGACAGGTCGTGAACGCATGGCACGCCTGGACACAAACCCATGATGCTCTGACGTTTCGAGTCTCTGCGAGTCTCTGCAAGACGGCGGCAAGCATCCCCGCTTTCCGCGCCGATCCCGCTTCCGATCCTGCTTCCGCCTCCATCCGAACGGGTCACTCCAGCCGCGGCCCACTTTTCAAATGCATTTGACAACAGATGGCCAGCTAATTATCTGTCGGTGCATCAGCGCGTGCAGTCTGCGTCGCAAACTTCATTCCACGCGGCTTCGCCAGCGCGTCAACGTCAGCGGTTGACTTTGCTGTTCGCGTTTTTCCGGAGTGCCATGCACAAGACCTCGATCTTTCGCGTCAGACTGCCCCTGCTTCTGCTCTTGCTGGTGACGTTTGCCGTACTGTCGAGCGGGGCCGTCGGACAGACATCACCACAGACACCATCGCAGACGACCACGTCGGACAACCTCACCGTCGGGGTGGTCGAAGGAGGCTGGCCCCCGATTGTGATTCTGAACAACGGTCAGCTGTCCGGCGCCGCATTCGATTTCCTGAAGGCCGTTCTGGACCCTTCGACGCAGGTGCGGGTTCAGATCTTTCCAGACTTCGAATCACTGAACGCGGCTGTATGCGCGGGCTCTGTGGATATCGTGCTCGGCCTCCAGGGACCGGGCCGACCGAGGCCCTGCCTGGTGCTTTCGGATGCGTATTTCGATTCCGATGTGCTGGTGGTCGGACGTGCGTCGGATACAGCGGCGGGCAGCATGCTCGCGCGCCTCGCCGGCAAACGCATCGCCACGGAAGCCGGCTCTTACATCGAGCGGGTATCGCACGAGCGCTACCCCGATTCCATCTTCGTGCACGTGACCAATGCGCACGCCGGCCTGAGCGCGGTGTTGCACAGCGATGCCGATGTCTATATCACGCTGGCGCCCGTTGTCGAATACGCGTTGTCGCAGTCAGAGTTTGCCGGGCTGGCAGAAATCAATCGCTACCGGGAAACGGAAAGCGGCGTCCATTTCGGCTTTCCCCGCGCACGGCAAATGCTGCGCGACGCGCTCAACGAGCGGCTGAACGCGCTGCCCGCCGATGCCCGCCAGCGCATCGTGAGCCGCTGGATGAGCACGGGACCGATCCAGCAGCAGACCGCGGGGCCGTTCTTTCTGACGGGTGACGAGCGCGCCTATCTGCGCTCGCTGCCGCCGCTGCGCGTAGCCGCCGATACGGGACTGGCGCCCTACGCGTATGTCGACGACGGTGGCGAGCCGCACGGCATGGCGCTCGACTATCTCCGCTATCTGGCGGACAAGCTGGGCGTCACCTTCGTGCGCGAGCGCCTGCCCGACTTCGCCACGACAGTGGATGCGCTGCAATCCGGCAAGCTGGATCTCATCGCCGTCGCCGTGCCAGGCGATTCCGCGCTGCGTGGCATTCCCGTGTCGCGTCCGTACGCGACGTTTCCCGTCGTCGTCGTGGGCGCGCGGGATACGCCCGCGATCGGCCAGATGCGCGAACTCAACGACAAGCGCGTGGCCGTCGCCGAGGGCGGCGGTCTGCGCTCCCTCGTGATATCGGCGGCGCCGCAGGCGCGCATCATTGCGGTTCCGGATATCGAAACCGGCATGAACGCCGTCGCTCAGCGAACGGCCGATGTCTATGTGGACGATCTGGCCGCCGCCGACTACATGCTGAATCGGATGCATGGCGGCAATCTTCGCGTCATCGGCTCCGGCGGCGCTCCGCTGCAGACTGGCATTGCGATGGCGCCGACGCTGGCCGCCCGGCTCATGCCGCTCGTCAACCGCGCACTGGCTTCGATGCCGGACACCGAGCGGCTGGCAATCCAGAACCGCTACTTCGCCGCGAACTACGTGCTCGGTCCGTCCTGGCGAGACATCGCCGCGCGGATTGCGCCCTTCGCGATCGCGATGCTCGTGGTCATCGCCGTGTTGTGGCGCTCGCGGCGACTGCTGCGCAAAGAGGCGCAGGTGCGCCGCGAAGCGGAACTCCGGCTGCTCGACGTGACGAGCCAGTTGCCGGCGACGGCCTTCCAGTTTCGACGCGGGAAGAACCGCGATCCGGGTTACACGTGGCTGAGTGGCAGTTCCGTCGAGCTGTTCGGCAAGACCAGCGCCGAACTGCAAGTCGGCGCGAACATGCTGTCGTCGATCCATCCCGACGACCGCGACGCGCTTTTAGCGGATCTCCGCAATGCCGGCCAGAGCTTGACGGCCGTCAGCCGTGAGGTCCGCGTGCAGCGTCACGACGCGTTCAGATGGACGCGGCTGCATGCGGTGCCGCAGACAGCGGGCAACGGCGATCTCGTCTGGAATGGCTACTGGCGCGATGCGGAGCAGGAGCACGAATACGCGGCTGCGCTTGCCGCGGCCCGTGATGCCGCCGAGCAGGCGTCGCGCGCGAAGAGCGACTTTCTCGCGACGATGAGCCACGAAATACGCACGCCGATGAGTGCCGTGCTGGGCCTGATCGAGTTGCTGGCTCACAGCAACCTTCGCCCCGATCAGACCGACAAGGTAAAGCTGATCTCGCAGGCCGCCGAATCGTTGCTGCAGATACTGAACGACATACTCGACTACTCGAAGATCGAAACGGGCAAGATCGTTATCGAGCGCGCGTCCGTCGATATCCGCGAACTGTGTGCGAGCAGCCTCGGCCTGCTTTTCTGGCGCGCGCAGGAAAAAGGCCTGAGGCTCGGGTTGTGCATCGACGCGGCCGTGGCGCCCCTGGTTTGGAGCGACGGCGTGCGGCTGCGGCAGGTTCTTTTCAATCTGCTCAGCAACGCGATCAAGTTCACCACGGAGGGCAGCGTCACGCTCGACGTCGAACGGGCGGACGAAGCGGATGGCGTGCAAAGCATCGTGTGGCGCGTCACCGATACGGGCATCGGCGTCAGCGCGGAGCAGCAGGCGCAGTTGTTCCAACCATTCGTGCAAGCCGAGGCGTCGACGACGCGGCGCTTCGGCGGCACGGGCCTCGGGCTGTCGATCTGCCGGCGCCTCGTGGATATGCTGGGCGGCACCATCGGCATGAACGGCGAGATTGGCCGTGGCACGCGCGTGGAGTTTCGTGTGCCGCTGGAAGTCTGTCAGCGGGAGTTTCAGTGCTGTCCGCTCGGGGGCTTGACGGTTGGCCTGCGTATCCGTGACGCCTATGTGCTGCGCAGTCTGACGGAAGCCGTGCGTACGCTCGGAGGCGCCGTGGCGACGCTGGACCCGAACGGGTTGCCTGGCACTGCCGGCACGTTGCCAGCGCAGTGTCAGCTGATCATCGACGATTATCTGACGGCGGCAGAACGGCCTTCGGACGGACTGCTCGCGCACGATCGACACGAGCCCGTCGTTCACGAGCAGACGGGGCATGTGCCTGTCATTCCTACGACTGCCGCGCCCAAGTCCAGCGGATATCTGCGGGTGGGAGACGTCTTTTATCTGGGCGTTTATCCCGTCACGTTGCAGGGTGTTTCGGCCGTACGCAACGCCGCACTGCACGGCGATGCGGAACCCGGCCTGGAGTCGCCCGCATCGGCGTTCGCGCCGCTTGTGCCGCTTGTGCCACGCAGCCGCGACGACGCGTTGCGCCAGCACGTTCTGATCCTGATTGCCGAAGACAACCCCATCAACCGTCATCTGATCCGGCAGCAGCTCGAACTGCTCGGCTGCACGTGCGATGCCGTTGAAGACGGCGCACAAGCGCTGGAGGCTTTGGAGTCCACGGACTATGCGTTGTTGATCACGGACTGCCACATGCCGAAGAGGGACGGCTACACGCTCGCGACGCGCATACGCGCCCGGGAAGATGGCGCGCGCCGCATGCCGATCGTCGGATTGACGGCGAGCGTCGGGCGTGAAGAGCGCGGCGAATGTGTTGCCGCCGGGATGGACGAATGCCTTTACAAGCCGGCAAAGCTCAGTGATCTGGTCACGTGCATCGCCCGGTTTGCGCCTCAGTGCCTGCCGGGTCCCGAAGCATGGGCGAGCGAAGAAGCGGTTGCGTCGAATGCTGGTGCGACGGTAGCCGATGCAGGCTTCGTTCGCGGAGGCGTTGCCGCCGGGATGGACTCAGCTTCCGCAGCCGTCGCTACCCAGGCGAGCGAGGCAAGCGCTCTGCCGGATCTCGACTGGTCCGCCATCAACCAGAGTTTCGGCAGCAGCGGACGCGACGACGCGCTGATCGCGGTCATCGCCCAGACGTTGATCTCGGACGCGGACGAACTGCAACTTCTGCTGGACGAGCCCGGCACCGGGCCGGCCGCGCTGCGGCAATGGATTCATCGCGTCGACGGCGGCGCGTCGGTGCTCCGGTACGAACCGCTGAAGCGCGCGCTGCAGACGTTCCGCGCCAGCGTGCTGACGGGCGATCCGCCGCAGTACGTCGCGGCAGGCGAACGGATGCTGCGCGAGTTGCGCGAGATTGCCGACCATCTCGCGCGTCAGTGAAACAGCACGGGGGAATCCTACGTTGCGCGCGCGACCGCGTAAGTGGCTGCCTGCACGCGCGAGCTGAGCTTCAGCTTGCGCAGAATGTGCTGCACGTGAATCTTGACGGTGGTTTCCGCAATATTCATCGCGCGCGCGATTTCCTTGTTGGTCCGGCCTTGCGCGACCTGCGCGAGGATTTGCTCTTCGCGCGGCGACAGATTATGGATCGGGTCCTCTTCGGATGCAGCTTTTTCGTCCTTGCCTTGCAGCGATTGAAACGCGGTGACGAGCTTGCTGGTCATCTCCGGGCTGACGGTCGATTCGCCTGCCATCGTTCGCACGATCGCCGCGGCCATCACGTCGCTGTCGACGGTCTTGAGCAGATAGCCGCGCGCGCCGCCGCGCAGCGCGGCAGACAGATCGCTTTCGTCTTCGCTGACGGTCAGCATCAGCACACGGGCATGCGGCGCCGCTTCGAGAAGTCCCGGCAGTGCATCGACGCCGCTGACGCCCGGCAGATGATTGTCGAGCAGGATGATGTCCGGTTGCGTTTCGGCGGCGCGCCGGTAGGCTTCGCCGGCATCGCCCGCCTCGGCGACTACTTCGAAGCGCGAGTCGGCTCTCAACAGCGCGGTGACGCCGCGCCGGAACAGCGTGTGATCGTCGACCACGAGCACGCGGATCAATGTCGGGTCTGTCATGCTGCCAGCCTCCTGCGTTCGGGCAAGGTGAGTACGATGCGCGTGCCCGATTCGGGCATCGAGTCGATTAATACGGCGGCGCCGATGCGCTCGGCGCGCTCGTGCATGATCCGCAAGCCGATATGGCGATCGTTTTGCACAGCGCCGCTGACGAAGCCGCATCCGTTGTCGCGGACCGTCACGCGCCATGGCGGTTCCTGCTGCACGTCGAGCCATACCTCGGTTGCGTGAGCGTGCTTGCGGATATTCGACAGCGCTTCCTGAACGACGTGCAGCACCTGCACCTGAACGTCGGCGGGCAGCGGCACGCCGTGTCCTTCGACGGACAGATGCGTCGCGAGTCCCGTCTGGTGCTCGAATTTTTGCAACGTCGTGCGCAGCGCGGGAATGATGTCTTCGCCGCTCGTGCGCGTGCGGAAATTCAGCAAAAGCTCCCGCACGTCGGACAGGCTCTCGTGAATGCCGGCATCGAGTTCGCCTACCGTCCGCTCGACGCGCGGCTCGTCCGCATGCCTGATCGCGCCGCGCAAGAGGCCGATCTGGATCTTCATGAAGGCGAGGCTTTGCGCGATCGAGTCGTGCATTTCGCGCGCAAGCAGATTGCGCTCGGCAGCGACGGCCGCTTCGCGTTCCAGCGCTCCCGCGCGCAGACCTTCGAGCGCGACGGCAAGGTGACTTCCCATCGTTTCGATCAGCACGCGGTCCTCGTCCGTCAGCGTCGCGGGGACGTTGAAGAACAGATCCAGTTCGCCGACCATTCTGTCCTGCAATTTGACGGGCACGCCGATCACGGTGCTGAAACCGGCTTTCGAGCAATGCCCGAACGAACCCGGATGAGCGGGGTGGATCGGAATTACGCGCGTGCCCGCTTGCGCGTGCTGCTGGCCGCAATGGCAGCCGCCTGTCGGAATGCACTTTTCGCTTTCGGAAATCTCAGTCGGCAGGCCGTCCGATGCCACGAGCAGATAGCGCTGATTGGCTTCGTCGGTCCATCGCACGGCGGTCGCATCGGCCTTCACCGCCAGCCGCGCCAGTCTCGCAAAGCCGCTTGCGAGTTCGTCGAATGTCGCCGCGTGCGCGGCAAACGCGCTTGCCTCATAGAGCGTGCTGAGCCGGGCATTTTGCGCGGCGAGCCGTTCGGTCTTTTCCTCGACTTTCACCTCCAGATTCTGATAAAGCTCCTGGAGCGTTTCGGCCATCCGGTTGAAGCCTTCGGACAGCGTGCCGAATTCGTCGTTCGAGTCGACTTTGACGCGCGCCGTCAGATCGCCTTCCCGCACGCGCGCGAGTCCCGTCTTGAGCCGTTCGAGCGGATTGAACACGAAGATATAGGCCGAATAAAGCAGCGTGACCGCGCTCGCAATCGTCAAGCCGATCATGAAAACCTGCAGCATGTTCAGGATCGCGGTCAGATAGGACAGTCGCCCCTCGATGGCCGACACGAGCCGATCGATATGCTTGACGAAATCCTCGGCCTCGGCGGCTGCCTGCGCCGAATCGGGCACGGGGGAAGCGGTCCAGTGGCCGCGCACCAGGGTCCATGCGCGTTGCACGTCCGCGAACGCGTCCGTCGAGCGTGCGTCGCGCGGCACGAACAGTGGCCGCGCAGGATCGCCGTTGCGCAACAGCGCGACGCTTTGCTCGAACTGATCGGCTTGTGCCTCGATGTGCGCGGGATCGCCGCGCGCGAGCGTTTGCGCGAGCCGCCAGGTTTGCATGCGCATGCGGCCCGCTTCATTGACGGCGGCCGCGCCGCCTTCGAGCTGCCAGCTTGCCCACAGCGTGTAGCCAATCGAAACGGACGCCGCAAGCAGCAGCAAACCGCCGATGATGCCTAGCTTCGCCGCGAGAGTCTGGAATTTTTTCATTGACGTCGGTAGGTTGCTCGGAACCGTCGGCCGGTAATTCGGCTGGCGGTCGACACCCAGAGCCTTCTTCCGACAATGTGCCGTTGCCTGGTCGAGAGAAGTCTGATCCAGATCAAGCGTTTGCCGTTGTGTCGTCAGGCTGGTTGGGCTGGTGACATCAGATGACAAAAGCAGGCTGCAAAGCAGTTGAGCGTGACCTGGGATGGACGAGCACTACGCGTGCGCGAGCAGTCCGAGCGGCCGATGGGTGACGGCAACCGACGCAATCAGCAGATACAGCGCGAGCGCGCATCCGAAGCTCACGCATTGGACGAACCGCGTGCGGCCGTGTTTCAGCGCAAACGATCCAGCCACGATATAGGCAACCAGCAGAAGCAGCTTGGTGCCAAGCCATGCGTCCCGTACGGGGTTCAGATGCAGCATGAGCCACAACGTGACGCCGGCTGCCAGCAGTGACGTGTCGATCACGTAGCTGAGCCGGCGCCAGCCGGGACGCGTGGGCCAGGCTTGCCCGGTCAGCGTGGCCGCGCCGCGCGTCGCGAACAGCAGGCCGCTGCTAGCCACGAACGACACATGAGCGAGCTTCACATACGGATAGAGTTCGATCAGCGGCATGGAATGGACAAGCGGGCAAGGGCGGGTGAAAGGGCTTCGATAGAGCGGATTACTGGACGAGCGGCGTTGCGGCCGCTTCGATATCGACGCCGATGATATCCGCGTGTGCGGCCTCGAGGCTGACATACTGACGTACTGCCGTCGAAAACGCCAATTGCCGCAGGGTCTGCGCGACGGCTGTACGCACCGTCTCGAAGTCTTGCTGCGCGCCGGGCTTGCGCGCGAGGACTTCCACCACATGCAAGCCGAAGCGCGTATGCACCAGCCGTGGCAATACGCCGATCTCCGTCTGGCCGAAAAGTTGCGAGGCGAATTCGGGCGCGCATTCGTCGGCGGCGAGCCATCCCAGGTCGCCGCCCGCAGCGCCGCTCGGGCAATTCGACAACTCGGCCGCCGCGCGGGCGAAACGGTCGACTTTGTCGGCATCGCTGCATCGCACGTCGAGCAGACACGCTTCCGCCCGCTGACGAAGCGCGTTGACGTCCACGCCCTGCGTCACGGCGAACAGCACATGCCGCGCGTGCACGCATTCGCCCACCGCGTAGCGGGCCGGGTGAGCGGCGTAGTAGCGGCGGCACGCGTCGTCGGCGGGTTCCGGCACGTGCAGCACGCGTTCGAGCAGCGCGTCGATGGCGGCCGTCGCCGCGGGACTCGTTGCGCCGTCCGCGGATGTGGGGTCGTCCGCGTCGAGCAGTCCTTGCGCAATGGCCGCCTGCCGCAATAGCTCGGTGCACGCGCGCTGGCGCAGCGTTCCGGCGTCGAGCATTTCGTCCGGACGATGAAGCGCCACGCCATTGACCGTTGCGACGTCCGTCGGATCGTTCTGCATGGTTGACTCCCTGAGTTCAGAGTTTGCGGGCCGACTGACCCTGCGAGCGCACGTTCAGCCGACGCGAACGCACGAGCTGGTAAGGCCGGAACACATAGGCCACCGATGCGAACCCGCTCCACACGTGCACGAGCCGGCTGAACGGGAACAGCAGAAAAATCGTCATGCCGAGCACGATGTGCACCTTGAACGGCCACTCGACGGTAAGCAGTCCGCTCGCGTCCGGGCGGAACGTCACGATCCGCTGGGCCCAGTCGGCGAGCACGAGCATCGTGTGCGCGTCCGCGCGGTCGGCGAACGAGAAGGGCAGCGTGATCAGGCCGAGGCACAGTTGCACCCACAGGATCACGAGAATCGCGATATCCGTGCGGCGGCTCGTGAGGCGGATGCGCGGATCGGACAGACGCCGGTGAAGGAGCAGCGTCAGCCCGACGAAGCAGATCAGTCCCGCCGTTCCGCCCGAAATGATCGCGAGCAACTGCTTGTGCTGCGCGCTGATGAACGGCTCATAGAGCGCATGCGGCGTCAGCAGGCCGACCGTGTGCCCGAACAGCAGGAACAGGATGCCGATGTGAAACAGGTTGCTGCCCCAGCGTAACTGTCCGGCCCGCAAGAGCTGGGATGAATCGCTTTTCCACGTGTACTGGTCGCGGTCGAAGCGGATGAGACAGCCCAACAGGAACACGGCGAGGCACACATACGGATAGACGCCGAAGAAGAAGTTGTGCACGGGGTTCATGCCGATGCTCCTTGCTCAGGTTGCACAGGTTGCGCACGAAACTGCGCATGAGATTGCGCATCAGGTTGCGCATGAAGTTGCATGCGGGATTGCGTTTGAAGAGGCTCGCGCTCGTTTCTGACGATGCGCACGGGCTGTGGCTCGCCGGGGCGTCGCTGGCCTTGGGACGAGCATCCGTCGAAGGCGGCGGGCTCGCTCCAGGTTTCGTCGAGGCCCGGCTCGCGCGGCAGTTCGACGGCACGCACCGGTTCTCCCGCGAGGTCGAGCAGCGCGGCCAGCACGCTCGCATACGCGCTTTGCCGACGGGTCAGTGCGCTGTAGAGATTGCGCAGGATATGCGCGGTTTCGCCGAGCAGGCCCCTCGCGGATTCGGGCGGCTGCGTCGATGCGTATTCGAGCAGCACGGTCAGATGATCGGGCAGTTCATCCGACGCGAGATACAGCCCCGCTTGCTCGTAGGTCTGGATCAGATCGATCATCGCCGGACCGCGCTCGCGCGAGTCGCCGTGCACGTGCTCGAACAGATGCAGCGCGGTGCCGCGACCGCGATCGAACAGATCGACGTAAGCGGCCTCGGTGTCGAAGCCGTCGTCGCCCAGCAGCGTGTCGATGAGCGAGTCGATTTCGCCAAGCCGTTGCGCACAGAGCGTGTCTTGCGCATGCAGCGCGTCGCGCATCTCGGGCAGGGCCGCTCGCAACGCCGCATCCGGATAATCGAGAAGATGCGCGAGCACGCGCAGCGTCGTCTTGAGCGAAGGTTGATCGGTATAGATAGTGGACATCGCTCAGCCCTCCACGCGAATCGGAATCGTGCGCCTCTTCTCGCTGCCGAACAGGCTCGTTTCCGTGACGCCCTCCGAACAGCCGTTGCCGAAGCTGAAACCGCAGCCGCCGCGCACATTGAAGGCGTTCTCCGCATATTCGCGGTGCGACGTCGGGATGACGAAGCGGTCTTCGTAGTTCGCAATGGCCATCACGCGATACATCTCGTCGACTTCCGCGACGCTGAGCCCGACCTGCTGAAGCACCGCGTGGTTTTCGCGTCCATCGACGTGACGGCCCCGCTGCCACGCGCGCATGGCCAGCATGCGTTCGAGTGCGCGGACGACAGGCGCGGTGTCGCCGGCCGTCAGCAGGTTCGCGAGGTATCGGACGGGCACGCGCAACTGGCTCACGTCAGGGATTTCGCCGTTCGCGCTCACGTGCCCAGCGTTCGCGGCGGCCGTGATGGGCGAAAGGGGCGGCACGTACCAGACCATCGGCAGCGTGCGGTACTCGGGATGCAGCGGCAGTGCGACCTGCCACTCGACGGCCATCTTGTAGACAGGGCTCGCGCGAGCCGCGTCGAGCCAGTTCTGCGGCACGCCGTCCTTGAGCGCCTGCGCGATCACGGCGGGATCGTGCGGATCGAGAAAGACGCCGAGCTGGGCCTGATACAGGTCCTTGTCGTGCTCGACGCTTGCCGCCTGTTCGATGCGATCGGCGTCATACAGCAGCACGCCCAGATAGCGGATGCGTCCGACGCAGGTTTCAGAGCAGACGGTCGGCTGGCCGGCCTCGATGCGCGGATAGCAGAAGATGCACTTCTCGGCCTTGCCGCTCTTCCAGTTGTAGTAGATCTTCTTGTACGGACAGCCGCTCACGCACATGCGCCAGCCCCGGCACTTGTCCTGATCGATCAGCACGATGCCGTCTTCCTCGCGCTTGTAGATCGAGCCCGACGGGCACGACGCGACGCACGCCGGGTTCAGGCAGTGCTCGCACAGGCGCGGCAGATACATCATGAAGGTGTTTTCGAACTGGCCGTAGATATCCTTCTGGATATCGTCGAAATTGCGGTCCTTGCTGCGCTTGCTGAATTCGCCGCCCAGAATCTCTTCCCAGTTCGGCCCCCAGACGATCTTCTCCATGCGCTGCCCGGTGATCAGACTACGCGGCCGCGCAGTGGGCGCCGCCTTCATTTCGGGCGCGCGATGCAGATGCTCGTAGTCGAACGTGAAGGGCTCGTAGTAGTCGTCGATCTGCGGCAGATTCGGATTCGCGAAGATCTTCATCAGCAGCTTCCACTTCGCGCCCTGACGTGGCGCGATCGAACCATCCGCACGGCGCTCCCAGCCGCCATTCCACTTGTCCTGGTTTTCCCATTCCTTCGGGTAGCCGATACCCGGTTTCGTTTCGACGTTGTTGAACCATGCATACTCGACCCCCGGCCGGCTGGTCCATACGTTCTTGCAGGTCACGCTGCAGGTATGGCATCCGATGCACTTGTCGAGATTCAACACCATGCCGATCTGTGCGCGTACTTTCATCATTGACTCCTTCGGTTCGTCGACAGGTCAGGGTTTTCGCCCTGGGTCTGGTATGCCCGCGCGAGTCCGTCATCGCGCGGGGTATCCAGCCAGTCGACGTTCTTCATCTTGCGCACCACCACGAATTCGTCGCGGTTCGTGCCGATCGTGCCGTAGTAGTTGAAGCCGTAGCTGAGTTGCGCGTAGCCGCCGATCATGTGCGTGGGCTTCAGGACGATTCGCGTGACGGAGTTGTGGATGCCGCCCCGCACGCCCGTGATCTCCGAGCCCGGCGTGTTGATGATCTTTTCCTGCGCGTGATACATCAGCACCATGCCGGGGTTCACGCGCTGGCTGACCACCGCGCGCGCCGCAATTGCGCCGTTGATGTTGAAGAGCTCGACCCAGTCGTTGTCCTCGATGCCGGCGCGCCGCGCGTCGTCCTCGCTCAGCCAGACGACAGGGCCGCCGCGATTGAGCGTGAGCATCAGCAGGTTGTCGCTGTACGTGCTGTGAATGCCCCATTTCTGGTGCGGCGTGATGAAGTTCAGCACGACCTCGGGATGACCGTTCGGCTTGATCTCGTGGATATCCGACGTCGCTTTAAGGTCCACGGGCGGGCGATAGCTCGAAAATCCTTCGCCGAATGCGATCATCCACGGATGATCTTGATAGAACTGCTGCCGGCCCGTGAGCGTGCGCCACGGAATCAGTTCATGCACGTTCGTATAGCCCGCGTTGTAGCTGACCGTCTCGCTTTCGATGCCGCTCCACGTCGGCGAGCTGATGATCTTGCGCGGTTGCGCCTGCACGTCGCGATAGCGGATCTTTTCGTCTTCGCGATAGAGCGCTAGGTGACGGTGATCGCGGCCGGTTGCCTTCGACAGCGCTTCCCACGCCTTCACGGCAACGTGTCCGTTCGTTTCGGGCGCGAGTTGCAGGATCACTTCGCACGCGTCGATGTCGGACACGATGCGCGGCATGCCTTTCGTCGAGCCTTCCGCTTCCGTGATGCCGTTGAGCTGGCCGAGCTGCTTGACCTCCGTTTCCGTTTTCCACGCGATGCCCTTGCCGCCGTTGCCCACCTTGTTCATCAGCGGGCCGAGTGCGGTGAAGCGCTTGTACAGGTTCGGATAGTCGCGCTCGACCACGGCGATCTGCGGCGCGGTCTTGCCCGGAATCAGCTCGCATTCGCCCTTGTGCCATTCCTTCACGCCGAACGGTTGCGCGAGCTCGGCAGGCGAGTCGTGCATCAGCGGCGTGAGCACGACGTCCTGCTCGACGCCGAGATGCCCGACGCACACTTCGCTGAAAGCCTTCGCAAATCCCTTGTAGATTTCCCAGTCGGAACGCGACTGCCAGACAGGATCGACGGCGGCCGAAAGCGGATGAATGAACGGATGCATGTCGCTGGTATTGAGGTCGTTCTTCTCGTACCAGCTTGCGGTCGGCAGCACGATGTCCGAGTACAGGCACGTCGTGCTCATGCGGAAGTCGAGGGTCACCAGCAAGTCGAGCTTGCCTTCGGGCGCTTGTCCGTGCCACTTCACTTCGGTGGGGCGTGCGTCGTCGTCGCCGAGATCCTTGCCCTGCACGCCGTTTTCCGTGCCGAGCAGGTGCTTGCAGAAATATTCGTGACCCTTGCCCGATGAGCCCAGCAGGTTCGAGCGCCACACGAACATGTTGCGTGGCCAGTTCTGCGGCGCATCGGGGTCTTCGCAGCTCATTTGCAGGCTGCCGTCGCGCAGGCTGTTCGCCACATAGTCCTTTGCTTCCATGCCGGCAGCGGCGGCATCCCTGGCGAGATGCAGCGGGTTGGTCCGCAGTTGCGGCGCGCTCGGCAGCCATCCCATGCGCTCCGCGCGCACGTTGTAGTCGATCATGCTGCCGCCGTAGATCTGCCGGTCCGCGAGCGGCGAGACGATTTCCTCCATGTCGAGCTTCTCGTAGCGCCATTGGTCCGTGTGGGCATAGAAGAAGCTCGTGCTGTTCATCTGGCGCGGCGGGCGCGCCCAGTCGAGCGCGAAGGCGAGCGCCGTCCAGCCCGTCTGCGGACGCAGCTTTTCCTGGCCGACGTAATGCGCCCAGCCGCCGCCGCTCTTGCCGATGCAGCCGCACATCATCAGCAGGTTGATCACGCCGCGGTAGTTCATGTCGGCGTGATACCAGTGATTCATCGCCGCGCCGATGATCACCATCGAGCGGCCTTGCGTCTTGTCCGCGTTGCTTGCGAACTCGCGCGCGACGGTGATGATCTGATCGCGCGGCACGCCCGTGATCGACTCGGCCCAGGCGGGCGTATAGGCGGCATTGTCATCGTAGCCGGACGCGCCACTGCCGAGCCCACGATCGATGCCGTACTGCGCAGCCTGGAGGTCGAACACGGTCGCCACCAGCGCGTCGCGGCGCTCGCCTTCCTTGCCGAGCGGCAGGCGCACTACGGGCACGCGGACGTGATTGATCTGCCCGTTCAGCGGATTGGCCGTGAAGTGCGGCGACTCGACGCCGCCGAAGTAGGGCAGCGCGACATCGACGATCTCATGCGCCTGCTCGCCGTCTTCGAGCATGGAGAGCTTGAGCTTGACCTGTGCATCGTGACGCGCTTCCTTGTCTTCGAGATTCCACCTGCCCTTGTCGTCGCCATCCTGCGCGCTCCAGCGAAAGCCGATCGAGCCGTTCGGCAACACCGCGCGCCCAGTCGCATCGAACGCGATCGTCTTCCATTCGGGGTTGTTGCTTTGTCCGAGTGCGCCGTTGAAGTCGCTTGCGCGCAGGTAGCGGTCCGGCACGAGCGTCGTGCGCCCGTCGGGCAGCGTGTGCTCCTTGAGCATCACGAGCATCGGCAGGTCGGTGTAGCGCCGCGCGTAGTCATCGAAATAGGCGCTGCGTGTCCTGAAGTAGAACTCGTTTAGCACCACGTGGCCGAACGCCATCGCGAGCGCCGCGTCCGTGCCTTGCCGAGGATGCAGCCACAGGTCGGACAGCTTCGCGACTTCGCTGTAGTCCGGCGTCACGGCGACCGTTTTCGTGCCCTTGTAGCGGACTTCGGTGAAGAAGTGCGCATCGGGCGTGCGTGTCTGCGGAACGTTGCTGCCCCACGCGATGATGTACGAGGAGTTGTACCAGTCCGCCGACTCGGGCACGTCCGTCTGCTCGCCCCAGACTTGCGGGCTGGCGGGCGGCAGGTCGCAATACCAGTCGTAGAAGCTCATGCATACGCCGCCGATCAGGCTCAGGTAGCGGCTTCCCGCTGCATAGCTGACCATCGACATTGCCGGAATCGGCGAGAAGCCGATCACGCGGTCGGGACCATGCTGCTTGATCGTGTAGACGTTGGCCGCGGCGATGAGCTTGTTCACTTCGTCCCATGTGCTGCGCACGAAGCCGCCCATGCCGCGCACCTTCTGATAATCGCGCCGGGCATCGGCGTTCTCGACGATCGACGCCCACGCATCGACGGGATCGCGATGGACGCTGAGCGCCTCGCGCCAGCGCTTGAGCAGCCGGCCGCGCACCATCGGATGCTTGATGCGGTTCGCGCTGTACAGGTACCACGAATACGACGCGCCGCGTGCGCAGCCGCGCGGTTCGTGGTTCGGCATGTCCCAGCGCGTACGCGGATAGTCGGTCTGCTGCGTTTCCCACGTGACGATGCCGCCCTTCACGTAGATCTTCCAAGAGCAGGAGCCCGTGCAGTTCACGCCGTGCGTGCTGCGCACGATCTTGTCGTGCGACCAGCGGTTCCGGTACGCGTCTTCCCAGGTGCGGTCTTCAGCTGTGGTCAGACCGTGGCTGTCCGCGAAGCGCTCCTTGGGCAGAGCGAAGTGGCTCAGTCGGTCGAGAAAGTGGCTCATAGGGTTGCGCTCCGGGGTTCAACAAGGCATCGGCGCGTTGCGGCGGGCGTAGTGCCACCAGGTCAGCGCGATGCAGATCAGGTAAAAGGCGACGAAGATGTACAGCGCGGCCTGCGGGCCGCCCGTGAGGGCGATCGAGCTGCCGTAGCTCTTTGGGATGAAGAAGCCGCCATAAGCCGCGATCGCCGCTGCGAAGCCGAGCGTGGCGGCCGCTTCCGTATTGCCTTCCCTGGTTGCGCGCTGCACTGCGTCGCGATCGTTGGCGTCGACTTCCTTCAGCTTCGAGGACAGGAAGATCACGGGGATCATGCGGAAGGTCGAGCCGTTGCCGATGCCCGTCGTCAGGAACAGCACGAGAAAGCTCACGAAGAAGCCCGAGAAGGCACCGCCCGACGGACCCGACGGCAGGAACCAGAGGACGCCGCCCACCGCGCATGCCATCACGACGAAGTTCCACAGCGTCACGCGCGCGCCGCCGAGCTTGTCCGCGAGCCAGCCGCCGAACGGCCGGACGACGGCGCCGACGAGCGGCCCGAGCCACGCATACGCGAGAGGATTCACGCCGGGGAACTGGCTCTTGATCAGCAGCGGAAATCCCGCCGCGTAGCCGATGAACGAGCCGAACGTGCCGAGATACAGGACGCACATCAGCCAGTTGTGCTTGCGCCGGAAAATGACGGCCTGCTCGGCGAACGACGCCTTGGCCTCCGCGAGATCGTTCATGCCGAACCATGCGGCCAGTGACGCGATCGTGATCCATGGAACCCAGATGAACGCGGCGTTCTGCGTCCACACGTGCGAAATCTGTCCATCCTTGACGATGCTTTGCGGATCGCCGGCGAACACGCCGAAGATCCCCGCCGTCACGACGAGGGGACTAAGGAACTGCACCACCGACACGCCCAGGTTGCCGAGCCCCGCATTGACGCCGAGCGCCGAGCCTTTGCGCTCGCGCGGGAAGAAGAAGCTGATGTTGGCCATGCTCGAGCTGAAGTTACCGCCGCCGAAGCCGCATAGCAACGCAAGCGAGAGCATCGTCGGATAGCTCGTGGACGTGTCCTGCACAGCGATGCCGATGCCGACGGCGGGGATCAGCAGCGATGCCGTCGAAATGGCCGTCCAGCGCCGACCGCCGACGAGCGGCACCATGAACGAATAGAAAATGCGCAGCGTCGCGCCGCTGAGCGCGGGCGCGGCGGCGAGCCAGAAGAGCTGGTTGGTCGAATACCGGAATCCGAGCGTCGGCAGGCTCACGGCGACGACGCTCCACACCTGCCAGATCGCAAACGCGAGGAAGAGGGCTGGGACCGAGATCCACAGATTGAGCTTGGCGACGGCTTCGCCCTCGCGTTCCCAGAACGCTTTGTCCTCGGGTGTCCAGATTTCGATCACGCGGCCGCGCCGCGTCGATAACGGTCTTGAACTCATCGTGCTTCTCCTTTGATACGTCCCGGCGTGCGTGGGCAGCCACGGGACGGCATGCAAGTCGCTGAGCACGATTGTGTTCGTCCGGCATCGGGATGAATATCCGCCGGATGGTCAGTCGGAGCGATCCGTTGGAACTAGGCGAAACGGCCCGGACATAGTTCTTTCGAACTATGTCGATCGCCCAGTGGCCGAAGGTTGAGATTGATCAATGCGATGGACGGGATTTCGTAGGCAGCGCCAGGCGGTATCAACAGGCATTTCCCGGGCCGATTATCGACAGCACCGAATGGGGAATGCGCGCGTCAATCGGTCGAATATTCGCGGTCGAATTAGTCGAAGTCCAATATACGCACCGCCATCGCAAAAATTCGAAATCCTTCTATAGGACTTGGCCACCAAAAGCCTTGAAATAACGATCACCCAGTCGTCACCGCAATACGGCTGGTGAATATGCTCCGATTTTCGGCCTTGCCGCCCCGAGTGGGGCGGCATTTTTTTGTTTCGCGATTTTGATCATCGCAGCGGGCCCGGAACGTGGAGCGAGGCAGACGAGCGTCTGTCATGCAAGGCAGTGGAAATCGATCACTCGTATCGCGCGAAATCGACATTCTTCTATATCTCGGTGAATACGGTTTTTTTACAGTCTGAATAACGCGCGGACTCCAGCACGCGGACGCATTCGTCGCGCAACGCAGCGGGGTAATGCACGTCCCGCGCCTTTACGCCAATCGGCACTTAGCTATTTTTCTTCGACCAGGTCCAATGCGTATGTTCGCTTCCAGGCAGTTCAGCCCAACATTGCGAAAGTGGTGTGAAGGAGTGGGTGACGCTTCGATATTTCTGCTACCGGCATTTTTCTTGCTGTCGCTTGCGCTGCTCGGCGCTCTGAGTCTGCACGGCAGAGCGACTCGCACGATGGTGTCGACTGCGTTCGCGTTTTCTGCGTCGATGGTCATCGTCACAGGGATGCTGCTGGCCGCGAGCGAGCAGCTTCGGCGATCGCAGCTCTCCAATCCGCTGCACATGCCGTTACGTGGACTGGAGCCGTCCATGCCGCACGCCGCGCACGCATCGGTCGGAGAAGCTCAGGGATGCCAGGGAGCGTCGCCGGATTGCGCGCTGTGCGCAATGGGTGGCGGCAGCGGCTTGCGCCTTGCCTGTGAGCACCGCGCCTGCTGCGATGGCGAGACAGCATGCAACGCTTCGTTATCGTCAAGGCGGAAGGACTTTATTCACATTTCTGTTCACAATGAACAGCGCACATTCGACTCGCGGATTTCTCAATAAAACCAGGCATGTCTTACAATGTAAAGGGCCGTATACCCAACCCGCGGAGATTGTGATGAACCATGCTGTTCGTCTGTTCGATCTGTCGAGGCAAATACCAACGGCTCTTCATTCGGTGCGCTCATGAGCAGCACGACGCGTAACGTCCGGGTCGTGCTGGCAGACGACCACCCAATTGTCCTTTTGGCCATTTCCGACACGTTCGCCGACATACCGGGCTACACGGTAGCGGCAAAGGCCCATTCGGGCGCGGAACTGGTTCGCCTGCTCGAAAAAGAACGCGCCGATCTCATCATCACCGATCTCGTGATGCAGGGCGACGAGCAGGTCGAACTCGACGGGCTGCGTCTCATCAGCATGCTGCGGCGCGCGCATCCGGATATTCCGCTCGTCGTCTTTACGATGGTCACGAGCGGCGGCATGTTTCATGAGCTCTGCAAGATGGGTGTCGCCGCAATCGTGAGCAAGGAAGAGCCGACATCCGAACTTGCGCAGATCTGCATGCGGGCTTTGGTCAGCAAGGACACGGTCATTTCGCCGAAGATCCAGCAGCGTCTCGCGCGCGAAGGCGCGCGGACGAAAGACCTGGGCCGCGAGCAGAAGCTCTCGCCACGCGAACTCGAAGTGGTGCGCCTCTTCGCGCAAGGTCTCTCCGTGACGGAGATCGCGCGCACATTGAGCCGCTCGGTGCCGACCGTCGCGACGCAGAAGCGCTCGGCCATGCGCAAGCTGCACGTCGAGAACCACGCTGAGCTCGTCAAATACGCAACCGAGATGGGACTTGCCTGATGGAGCGTCTCTTTGCTTCAGGGCAGGATTCGCCCCTCGAGATGCTGCGGATGCTCGAGCGCAATCTCAAGCGCGAGCGCCGCATCTTTTCCATCGCCGTCGGGCTGGCTACCCTGATTGATGGTCATCGTGTTGCCGTTGGGCTGCGAGATCGTCGCCTGGCCGGCCGTGACCTGGCCGCCCGTGGGCAGGGCCTGCGCGTGCGCGACGTCGGGTTGCGTGACCAGCAGGGCGAGGGCGACGGCCGTCATCGTCGAGATGACACCGAGTTCTGCGCCGCCCGTTGCGGCTGACCCTTCGCCGGGCTGCTTGCCCTGGCTCATCACGTGTTCTGCGACTGCGACCAGCATGCCGAGACGCTTGCTGAAGACCCGGCGAAACCGATTCTTGTTCATGTATGGAAGACTTCCGTGTAAATGAATGTACCGCCCCGACCTGGACGAGCGCGGACCTGCATGAGGCGCTGGCAGATGTGTGGCTGATGGGCGGCGCACACCTGTTACAAGCCTTTGATGATCAGGAATCCGATGCCTTTGTGAGCCACGCAAGCGGCTCGAAACACCCGGTTTTCTGGCGATCCCCAGCGTCGCGATTTCGGAAAAGTTCTATTTCCAGGTCGCTGCGCGAGTCGGAGCCGCACTTACGAATTCCCGAAGTGGATGGTAGAGAGAGGGCCGGGCGGGCTATATAGAAGAAGTTCGAATTTGCATGCTCGCAGACAGATGACGCGTCGCGGGCTGCGAAGGAGGGGGCACTGCAGGCGGGACAGAGGATGCGGCCGCTTGACGTTGCATCGCGATAGTCGCGGCAAAGAGCGGACCTGCGTGCGACTTTGTCAGTTCAGAAAAAGCGAGCGCCTCGACTTCAGTGTCCAGGCGGCGGCCGGGGCGCCCGAAGCACAGTCAAGGCGCCTTGAAAGAAGATAGAAAAGAGGGACCATCGACGGCCGGATCACGCGAATTCGAGCGTCTGATCCGTGCTCGATCTGTCCAGCCATAAGCCGTGTCCAGCGGCAAAGCGATACATTTCTGACTCGCCTGAAAAGCCTAGCCGCTTGCATGCTGCCGCGCGTTGCGTGCTAATGGTATTGGGGCGACGATGGAGCAGGCGAGCCGTCTCGCAGACGGTCAGTCCGCACAGCATCAGTCCCGCGACTTCCATCTGCCGCCGTGTGAGTCCGGCGAAGCGCCGCAGTTGAGGTAACGCATCGAACTGATCCATCGCGGCCTGCATGATCGGAGAAAAATAGCGCCTGCCCGCCGCGACGCGCCGAACAGCGGCCACGACCTCGGACATCTCTTCGCGCTTGCTGACGATGCCCGCAATGCCTCGCTTGACCAGACTTCCGATCAGGAACGGATCTTCGAACTCGCTATACACGAGCACAGGCAAGTGCGGATACTCACTCGAAACGGATGCAAGAAAACGCCATCCATTGAGCGCACGTTCGTCGGGCATCGAGTAGTCCGTTATCAACACGTCGCAAGCGGCATCGTTTAACAACGCCATCAATTGCGAGGAATTGCTTACTTCCCCCGTCACGCTAACGCCTGAATTTTCCAGCGCTTTGCGAAGCCCGTATAGCACGAGCGGATGATCGTCAGCGATCGCAACCTTGATGCATTTTTCTTTCACATTCATCCTTCGAAAAGCCAATTGATGCTGCTTTTCCAATTCGATGGCTTGTCAGCAATACCGGCCGTCTCCGTCTGTTGATATTGCAATGCCTTGTGTGCGGCAACGGAGATGCCGTCCTGATCATATTGACGCTGACGATCCCGTTTAGACCGTCGGCTGTCCCGGCGTCGGATTCTCTACGATCTCGGCGACACGGTTGATTGAGATACTGCCCCTCATGATCTGTTGCAAACAATAACCGACGTCGATGGAGCCGACATATAGAAAGGCGTTGAAAACAAATAGCGGATGCATGTTATTCGATATCCTGATGAATGGGCATCGCTATCTTCAGATCGCGCAAAACTCCTGCCTGCGTGACAGAAAGTCCTTCAACGCCTGTTGAGGGAGTGCTCGCGAAATGGCAAAGCCTTGCACGTAATCGCAGCCCGCCGTTCTCACTCGCTCGATGTCGACGGCTGTTTCGACGCCCTCGGCCGTGATGTGCAAACCTAGACGCTTGCCGACCAGTACGCAGGCATCCAGCGCTGCACGAGCTCTTGTGTCTTGCTCCGCATGTTGTACAAACGCGCGGTCGATCTTCAGTTCGGTGAAATGGCACTGCATGAGGCGAAGCAACGAGCTATGTCCAATGCCGAAGTCATCGATCGCAATTCCAAAGCCGCAGGTTCTCAGTTCTTCGGTCGCTTCGGGCAGCGCGGCATTGTCGTCGGCCGAACCCGTTTCGACGATTTCAAGCACGATGTGCTCCGGCTTCACGCCGCTTTCCCGCACCGTCCAAAGCAGATGCTCGCGTGCAGTGCGTTCTCCCAACATGCCGGCCGGAACGTTGACCGAAACGGTAAGCGGATAACCTGTTGCCGCCCAGTCGCGTTGCGCGACAAGCGTTTGCGACAGCATCGAATACGTCAACTTCCGGAGTGCAGCGGGTGTAACGCTTTCCAATAATCTCGCCGCAGACAAAGCGCCATGCACCGGGTCCATCACTCGCGCAAGCGCCTCAACGCCGGTGATTTTGCCCGTCGCAAGCTCGAACTTCGGCTGATACCACGCCGATATTGGCGGCAAGTCGTTCTCTGCCGGCCACTCGTGGGTGTGTGCGTGCTGGTAGGTCCGATACGGTTCGTGGAATAATTGCGCTTGCCCGTGCATCACATCCGTCGCACGGCTTCCAGTGACTGTCCGTGCTGTCGCGCTGAGGATGCCTGCCGCCTCAAGCGCGACCGGGTTTTGATCGACTGAAGCATCGTGTCGGCGGATTCGCCGAATAGTTGTGGAAGCGCTTCAGCCAGCAAACCCTTCTGCGACCAGATCTTGAAGCGGCGATGACATGTGCGAAAGTCGGGCGTGCGTGTCGGCAGTGCGGACCAGGGTACGCCATTCGAAATGACCCACAGCACGCATTCGAAAACGTCCCGATTGCGATAGCCGGGACGGCCACGCGTTTCCACCTTCGGCTCGCGGTCGAAAATCTGACTCACGCGAGTCCATTGCTCGTCTGTCAACACAGATTCGAATTTCACGTTCATATCGATCTCCAGGAATACTTCCAACGATACGAACGTGAGCAAGATGCTTCCATCGAATAACTTCGAATTTCGAAAGACCGACCTCCATTACAAGGTTCAACGCAAATCAGGTGAGCGAAGATCCAGTAAATAGAAATCCTTCTATAGCCAGGGCGCGAAAAAAAGCGCACCGTTTAGGGTGCGCCGAAATCGGAGAGAAAAAGACATATACGCGGTGTCAAATCGCGTTCATTCAGATTGCCGGTGGCGACCACCCAATGCAATCGAAGAAATTCGAAAATTTGGTCTTGGGGCGCACGTGCCGGGAAAGTGGTGTGCTTGTTCTCCACGTTTCCCCGTATGGATGAACGAAGTAGTTTTGTGCCGAACGGCCTGTGTCATTTCACGCGACGCCTGGGGTCTTTCAGCATTGGGAATTGTTTGATATACGTCGTCGTCCGATCTTACATATCGTTCACGACCGGCGTGAGTCAGAGCGCCGTGACGTTGCGAGCTGCTGCGCTATGAACGGGTTAATCGCCGTTTTGGTGTCGCACGAATCCGCGCCGGGGTTAAGCGTCCTTCGCAAGATCACTTCGATAGCTCTGAAAAATTATGGCGAATTTAGCGGACTGCGTGAACGTCGCGGTCGCAGACGATCACCCCATTGTCGTTCTTGCGATTTGCGACGCGTTGGCCGCTGTGCGGTCTTTCAACGTGATGGCGACTGCGGCTACAGGTACCGAGTTGCTGCGCGCAACGGAGTCAGGCGCTGTTCAACTGATCGTCACCGATCTTGTCATGCATTCGAAAGACCCGGATGACGACGGCCTCAAGCTCGTTCAGCGCTTGCGCCGGCAACGACCGGAAGCGCGGATTGTCGTCTTCACGATGACGACGAACAGAGGCGTTCTCCATCAATTGTGTCGCCTCGGCGTGGCGGCCATCGTCGGAAAGGATGAGGACGTCAGCGTGCTGGCCAGGATCTGCATGCGCGCGCTCGTCGAGAAAGAAACGATACTTTCTTCGACCATCACGCGCAGCCTTTCGATGGCGGGAAAAACCCAAAGAGATTTGCACCGTGCACAACCTTTGTCTCCGCGCGAAACAGAGGTCGTCCGGTTGATTGCGAACGGAATGTCGCTGACGGAAATCGCGCGAAAGCTGAATCGCTCGAAAGCGACGGTTGCAACGCAAAAGTACTCGGCCATGCGGAAACTCCACTTCGATAACGGGGCAGACCTGGTTCGCTTCGCATCCGAATTCGGCCTTTCATGACCCTCGCTCGCTGCCTCACGCCAGGCCATTTATCTTCTTGACGGATTGTATGACAGGAATATAATCCGTCAACAAGCGGACGGTTTGCCTTCTGGCGATCTGAAAAGAAGGCCGGCCCGTCGAAGAACGCCAACATGACGGAGACAGCACCATGCAGATGGATGCCAGTATCGGAGCGCGTCTGGACAGACTTCCTCTGTCGGGCTTCCATTGGCGTCTGCTGGGCCTGATCGCGGCCGGCATGTACTTCGATTCTTTCGATATCTACATCGCCGGCACGGTCCTTGCGGCGATGGTCCATAGCGGTGAGTCCACGCTAAGCCTCAACGCGACATTCGTATCCGTCACCTTTATCGGCATGATGACGGGCGCGTGGCTCTCCGGGTTGCTCGGCGATCGGTTTGGCCGCCGCTTCTGCTATCAGTTCAATCTCGGCATCTACGGCTTCGCGTCGGTTGCGGCGGCACTCGCGCCGTCGATCTACTGGCTGATCTTCTTCCGTCTCGTGATGGGCGTCGGCATGGGCGCGGAAATCGTCGTCGGGTACGGCACGCTCAGCGAGTTCATTCCCGCCGACTGGCGCGGCCGCTTCGGCACGATCCTCAATCTGATCATCAATACGTCGCTGTTCCTGTCGACGTTTCTCGGCTGGCTGATCGTGCCGCATTACGGCTGGCGATGGATGTTCGCGATCGCGGGATGCGGCGCGCTGGTCGTGTGGTTCCTGCGTAAGTCGATGCCGGAATCGCCGCGCTGGCTCGCATCGCGCGGACGCGCCGACGAAGCGCGGCAGATCGTCGAGCGCATCGAGACGGCGTGCGGCAGCACAGTGAACCGCAAGCCGCGTGTCATAGAGTCAGTCACGGAGTCATCAGCGCGCGAGTTCTATTCCAGCGAAACCAGCGAAACCAGCGATAGCGGCCGTCTCGGCGACCTGTTCTCGCGCCGTCTGTTGACGCGCACGATCACGGCCATCACGGTTCTCGTCGCGCTGTTCACAGTCAATTACGCGTTCGTCAGCTGGATACCGACGTTCCTCGTCAAGCAAGGGCACAGCGTGTCGAAATCGCTCGGCATCACGGCGCTGATGTTCGCGGGCGGCCCTGTCGGCTCGCTGATCGCCTTTGCACTCGCGGAGCACCTTGGACGAAAGTGGGGCATCGTATTGTTTTCGCTCGTCTGCGTGGGCTTCGGCATTGCCTACCCGTTCGCGCAGTCGGCGGTGGCGATCACGGCGCTCGGCTTTGCGATCACGTGCTGCATCTATGTGCTGTCGTCGTTCAGCGTCGCGACGTATGTGCCCGAACTGTTCCCTACGGAACTGCGGCTGCGCGGCTCGGGGCTCGCGAACACGGCGGGCCGCGCCGTCAGCATCGTCGTGCCGTATGCGGTCGCGAGCGCGTTCATGCGATTCGGCATCGCGGGCGTGCTGACGCTGATCGTCGGCACGCTGCTGGTTCAGGCGTTGATCGTCGGCGTGCTCGGCGCGGAAACGACGCAGCGCTCGCTCGAAGCGATCGCCGCCGATGCCGGTGTCACGAGCGCGGAAGCACAGGAAGGACGCGCGGCGGCTGCGATGGAGTGAATGGCCGCGCATGCATTTGCACACGATCACCCCATGAAAAAGGACACTTGAGACATGTCATCGCCCGCTGGGAACTACCGGATCTACGCAGTCAAGTACGCGCATTTCGAGCGCCGCTCCGGCGACAACTTCATCGGCGGCGATTCTCATGATGTGCCGATGCCGCTCGATTACTTCGTGTGGGCCGTGGTGGGCGAGTCGCGCACGTTCATCGTCGACACGGGCTTCGATCAGGCGATGGCCGACAAGCGCGGCCGCACGATCACGAACACGGTCGAGGGCGGGCTCAGGCAAATCGGCATTCGCGCCGATACCGTCGAAGACGTGATCATCACGCACATGCACTACGACCACGCGGGCAACCACTCGCTGTTTCCGCGCGCGCGTTATCACCTTCAGGACCGCGAGATGGCGTATTGCACGGGCCGCTGCATGTGTCATCACGCGCTGAGCCATCCGTTCGAACCCGAGGACGTGAAGTCGATGGTCGGCCGTCTGTTCGAAGGACGTGTGCAGTTTCATGAAGGCGCATCGGAGATCGCGCCGGGCTTGAGCGTGCATTGGGTCGGCGGCCATACGAACGGCCTGCAGATCGTGCGCGTGCATACGCAGCGCGGCTGGATCGTACTCGCATCCGATGCGTCGCATTTCTACGCGAACATGCAGGAGCATCGGCCGTTTCCCGTCGTCTACAACGTCGGCGACATGCTGCAAGGCTACGAAACCGCGCATCGGCTGGCGAGTTCGCCGAATCACGTGATTCCCGGTCACGATCCCGCCGTGCTGACGCGCTATCCGTCGCATGATCGGGAAACCGAGGGCTGGATCGTGCGGCTCGATGCTCAAGAGCGATAGGGCGGTACGAGACATGACGTTGAAAGGCAAGGGCGCGCTCGTCACGGGTTCGTCGAACGGATTGGGACTCGCGATGGCGCGCGCGCTCGCATCTGCGGGCTGTGACGTCGTGCTGCACGGCCTCGAAGCGCCGCAGCAGATGACGGGCACGACGGACGAACTGGCGAACGCTTTCGATGTGAACGTCGCCTATGTGCAAGCCGATCTCGCGACGCCGGCGGGCGTCGATGCGCTGATCGGCGCGGCGCGCGAGCGCGTGAGTTCACTCGACGTGCTGGTCAACAATGCAGTCGTCCGGCATTTCGCGGGCATCGAAGCATTTCCGCTCGATCATTGGAACAACTCGCTCGCGGTCAATCTGACGGCCGCGTTTCGCGCGATTCAACAGGTGTTGCCCGGCATGCGCGAGCGCGGCTGGGGACGCCTCTTCAACATGACGTCGGTGTATGGCACGCGTGCGGTTGCCAATCGCGTCGACTATGTGACGACGAAGACGGCGCTGCTCGGCCTCACGCGCTCGGTGGCGATCGAAACGCTGAATCAGGGCATCACGTGCAATGCAATCTGTCCGGGCTCGGTGCTCACGCCGAACATCGACGGCCGCATCCATGCATTGATGGACGAGCGCGGCTTGAATCGCAGCGACGCCGTGCGCGAATTCCTCAAGGGCAAGCAGCCGACGGGCGAACTCGTCGTTGCAGAACATGTCGGCGATATGGTCGTGTTTCTGTGCGGGCCGTCGGCCAGCCAGATAACGGGCGCGATGATGCCAATAGAAGGAGGCTGGCTTGCAGGCTGATTCAATCGACACTCGCACCATGCGCAACGGCGCATTGACCCGCACGCTCGCAGGCTTCGTCGCCGATACGCAGTGGCAAGATCTGCCCGCTGCCGTGCGCAGCGAAGCGAAACGCGCGCTCGTCAATTACTTTGCAGTCGCTCTCGCGGGCTCGCACGATCCGACGCTCGACAAGGCCGTGTCCGTCTATGGCCGTTTTCGCGCCGATGACAATGCGACGATTGTCGGCCGCAGCGAGCGCACCGACATGCTGAACGCGGCCGCGCTCAACGCGATGAGCGCAAACGTGTACGACTTCGACGACACGCACATCGCGACCATCATCCATC
The DNA here is from genome assembly GCF_900108945.1 of Paraburkholderia diazotrophica. Taxonomy (GTDB): domain Bacteria; phylum Pseudomonadota; class Gammaproteobacteria; order Burkholderiales; family Burkholderiaceae; genus Paraburkholderia; species Paraburkholderia diazotrophica. The sequence continues at coordinate 45,222 of NZ_FNYE01000011.1, forward strand.
CGACGGCGCCCGTCGCCGCCGCGCTCTTCGCGCTCGCCGAGTCGCATGCAATGAGCGGCGAAGCGTTGTTGCTCGCGTTCGTGCTCGGCGTCGAAGTGGAGTGCCGCATCGGCAACGCGGTGTCGCCGGAGCACTATCAGCGCGGCTGGCACATCACGTCGACATGCGGCGTGTTCGGCGCGGCGGCCGCCGTTGCGAAGGCACAGGGGCTCGATGAAAACGCAATCGTGTGGGCGCTCGGCAATGCGTCCGCGCAAACGGGCGGACTGGTCGAAACGCTCGGCACCATGTCGAAGAGCATCAGCGTCGGCAATGCGGCGCGCAATGGGCTGCTGTCGGCGCTGCTTGCCGAAGACGGCTTCTCCGGACCCGATGCGCCGCTCGAAGGCGAGCGCGGCTTCCTGCGTGTGACGGCGTCGCATCCGCATTGGCACGCGCTTACGCAAGCGCTCGGGTGCGAGTGGGCGTTGCTGAGCAACACCTACAAGCCGTATCCGTGCGGCGTCGTGCTCAATCCGGTAATCGACGCGTGCCTCGACTTGCGGCGCATCATCAGCAACGACGCGCGCTGGTCCATCGACGATATCGAGCAGGTCGAGCTGACGGGGCATCCGCTGCTGCGCGAGCGCACCGACCGGCCAGGCGTGCGCACGGGCCGCGAATCGCAGGTCAGCGCGCAACATGCGGTCGCTGTCGTGTTGTCGCGCGGCAAGGCGGGGCTCGAAGAGTTCAGCGATGCCGCCGTCGCCGATCCGTCGCTGCGCGCGTTGGCAAACCGGCTGCGTTTCGTCGATGACGCATCGTGGCCCGTTGAAGCGGCGCAAGTGACGATCGTGCTGCGTTCCGGTGAACGCCTCTCGCATCGCGTGCATGCCGCGCGCGGCAGTCTTGCCGCGCCGCTCGCGAACGTCGAGCTTGCGGACAAGCTGCATCGCCTCACGGCATATGGGCGCTCGGGCATCGACGCGCAACCGCTCGTCGAGCGCTTATGGAAGTTCGAGCACGAGCCCGACGCAGCCGCTGTGGTGCGTCTCACGCGCGCTCGTGGCTCGAATTGACGCAGAAGTTTTTTCATTCACGAGGATTGTCATGTCGAGTAGTCAGGCATCAAGTGAGCAACGCGGACCGTTGCTCGGTTTCGTCGGCGTCGGCACGATGGGCCGGCCGATGGCGCGTCGGCTGATCGAAGCGGGTCATGCCGTCGTCGTGTACGACCGCGATGACGCGGCCGTTGCGGAACTCAAGTCGATCGGCGCACAGGCGGCCGCATCGGTGCGCGAAGTGGCCGATAGCGCACGCATCGTGTTCACGAGCCTGCCGACGCCCGCGATCTTCAGGAACGTCGCGCTCGGCGATGGCGGTCTTGTCGAAGGCAACGCGATAAAGATCCTCGTCGATCTGTCGACGGTCGGCTCGCGCATCGAAAAGGAAGTCGCCGATGGTTTGCTCGCAAAGGGAATCGAGACCGTCGATGCGCCCGTGAGCGGGGGCGCAGCGGGCGCGAAGAAGGGCACGCTCGCGATCATGGCAGCGGGCAATCCCGTTGCGCTCGAAGAAGTGCGCGGCCTCTTCGATGTGCTCGGCAAGGTGTTCGTCGTTGGCGACAAGGCGGGGCAAGGGCAGTTGCTCAAGCTGCTGAACAACATGCTGTCGTCGACGGCGTTTGCGATCACGTCCGAGGCCTTCGTCGCCGGCATGCGCGGCGGGCTGGACCCGGAAGTCATGATGTCGGTGATCAACGCGGGCAGCGGCAAGAACGGCGCGACGCTCGACAAGTTTCCGAAGCACGTGCTGCCGCGCACATTCGACTTCGGCTTTCCTGTCGGCAGCGTGTGCAAGGACATTGGCCTCGCCGTCGACGAATGCCAGGCGCTCGGCGTGCCGATGTGGGTGGGCAGCGTCGCGCGCCAGATGTGGAACTACGCCGCGATGCAAGACGGCGCCGCGCGCGACATGACGGAGTTGGTCAAGTACGTCGAACGCTGGTCGTCCGTCGACGGGCTTGCGGACTGAACCGGGCACACGAATCTGAATAGCACACAACCACGGAGAATCACATGATCGTTGAAATGCGCATCTATCACTGCGCGCCGACGCGCCTGCCGGCCTTGCTCGACCGCTTCACGAACACGACGCTGGGCTTCTTCGAAAAGTACGGCATCCAGCAGATCGGTTTCTGGACCACGCTGATCGGCCCGAGCAATCACGCGCTCACGTACATGCTGAAGTGGGAAAGCCTCGCCGAGCGCGAGCAGAAGTGGAACGCGTTTCAGGCCGACGCCGAATGGATCGCGAAGCGCGCCGCGACGGAAGCGGAGAAGCCGATTGTGGAGCGCATCGAGAATCACTTCCTCACGCCGACCGCGTTCTCCGCGCTGCGCTAGGAGACGGCTCTCATGGCACAGCAACGACCCACGCGCATCGGCTTCATCGGGCTCGGCATGATGGGCGGGCCGATGGTGCAATGCCTCGCGAACGCCGGCTTCGACCTGTACATCGACGATGCCGATGCGACGCGCGCCGACGCGCTCGCCACACAAACGGGCGCTCAGCGTCTGCGCAAGGACAATGCCGCGTCGCTCGACGCATTGATCACGATGCTGCCGAATTCGGCGATCGTCGAAAGCGTGCTGCTCGGCGGCGGCGCGAACGGATGGGCGAGCTTGCTAGCGAAGGGCGCCGTCGTCATCGACATGAGCTCGTCGGAACCGGAGCGCTCGCGCAAGCTCGGCTCGGTGCTCGAAGAACGCGGTCTCGCGTATCTGGATGCGCCCGTATCGGGCGGCGTGAAGAAAGCGAAGGAAGGCACGCTGGCGATTCTCGTCGGCGGCCGCGAAGACGTGCTCGCGCAATGCAAGCCCGTGCTCGAAGCGATGGGCAAGAGCATTCTGCACATCGGCGGCGCAGGCGCGGGGCACGCGGCGAAGGCGCTGAATAACTATGTGTCGGCGACGGGACTGGCTGCGACGGTCGAGGCGCTGCACGTCGCGCAGCGCTTCGGCATCGAGCCGGACGCGATGACGGACGTGCTGAACGCATCGTCTGGCCGCAGCAACACATCGGAAAACAAGGTCAAGCAGTTCATGCTGAGCGGCACGTTCGCCTCCGGCTTCGCGCTGCAATTGATGAACAAGGATCTGAAGATCGCGCGTGCGCTTGCGCAGTCGGTCGGCTATCCGATGACGCTCGGTGCGACCTGCACGTCGATGTGGGACGAAGCCGCGCAACATTCGACGCCCACGACCGACCACACCGAAATGTACCGCCTGCTCGATGTGTACCGCCTGCTCGATGGCGATGCGCGCTGATCTCTTTGCTCCGGAGCCTGCCATGTCACATGCAGCGCAGTTTTATATCGACGGACGCTGGGCCGAGCCCGCGTCCCCACGATGGTTCGATATCGTCGATCCGTCGACTGAAGTGCCGTTCGAACGGCTCGCGATCGGCAATGCGCAAGACGTCGATCGCGCGGTTGCCGCCGCGCGCCGCGCGTTTCCTGCATGGTCCGCGACGAGTGTCGCGGAGCGTGTCGCGTTGCTGCGGCGCGTGCTGAGCATCTACGAGCGCCGTTACGACGAATTCGCGGAGGCGATGCGCCGCGAGATGGGCGCGCCCATCACGTTCGCGCGCAACGGCCAGGCGGCACGCGGTCCGGCGCATCTGAATGCGCTGATCGACGTGCTGGAGCGCTTCGCATTCGAGGAGCAGCGCGGCAGCACGCGTGTCGTGCTCGAAGCGATCGGCGTGTGCGGGCTGATTACGCCGTGGAACTGGCCTGTCAACCAGATCGTCGTGAAGATCGCGCCCGCGCTCGCGGCCGGTTGCACGATGGTGCTCAAGCCGAGCGAGTATTCGCCGCTGAGCGCGCTGCTGTTCGCCGAAGTGCTCGACGAAGCGCAAGTGCCCGCAGGCGTGTTCAATCTCGTGAACGGCGATGGTCCCGGCGTCGGCGAGGCGATCGCGAGTCATCCGGATATCGACATGGTGTCGTTCACGGGCTCGACGCGCGCGGGCGTGCTGGTCGCGCAGGCAGCCGCGCCGAGCGTCAAGCGCGTTGCGCAGGAACTGGGCGGCAAGTCCGCGAACATCCTGCTCGACGACGTCGATCTCGACGAAGCAGTGAAGCGCGGCGTCGCCGCATGCTTCACGAACGCGGGCCAGTCGTGCTCGATTCCGACGCGCATGCTGGTGCCGCGTCATCTGATGAACGATGCGGCGCAGATCGCGAAACGCGCGGCGGAAGGCTATCGCGTCGGGCCGACCGACGAGCCGTCGACGCAGCTCGGACCGCTCGTGAACCGCAACCAGTTCGAGCGCGTGCAGGCGTTGATCCAGAAGGGCATCGACGAAGGCGCGCGGCTCGTGACGGGCGGCACGGGATTGCCCGCCGGCATCGAGAAAGGCTATTACGCAAAGCCGACCGTCTTCGCCGACGTCACGCCCGACATGACGATCGCGCGCGAGGAAATCTTCGGGCCGGTGCTGTCGATGATCGCGTACGACAGTGAAGACGAAGCCATCGCGATTGCCAACGGCACCGACTACGGTCTCGCCGCTTACGTGCAATCGGGCGACGTCGCGCGCGCCCGCAAGGTTGGCCGTGCGCTGCGCGCGGGCGGCGTGCATCTGAACTATCCGCCCGCCGATTTCAACGCGCCGTTCGGCGGCTACAAGCGCTCGGGCAACGGCCGGGAGTGGGGCGAAGGGGGTTTGCGCGAGTATCTGGAAACGAAGGCGCTGGTCGGTTACGGCACGGATTGATGGGTAGTGGCTCGCGGCGAGAGTCAGGCCGCGAGTCAAAAAAATTTTGCGCATCTTGATTGTCAGACAATCATCGCGTCAGGCAGTCCGGGTGCGCGGAGCGGTTGAACGGGTAGAGCAACAGAGAGGACCTTGAAGATGGATAGCAACGAACGTTTCGATAAAGGCTTTGAAAACCGCAAGGAAGTGCTCGGCGCGGGGCATGTGGAGAAGTCGTGGGCCAACGCCGACGACTTCAACCGGCCCATGCAGAAGTACGTCACGGAGTGCTGCTGGGGCGACATCTGGGGCGACACGACGCTGTCGTTCAAGACGCGCAGCATGCTGAACCTCGGGATGCTCACGGCGATGAGCCAGCACCACGAGCTGTCCGTGCACGTGAAGGGCGCGCTGCGCAACGGCGTGACGAAGGAAGAGATCCGCGCGGTGCTGATGCAGGCGGCCATTTACTGCGGCGTGCCGCTCGCGCTGGCCGCGTTCCGCGTCGCGACGGAAGCGATCAAGGCATACGAAGCGGAGACTTCGGCAGTCTGAATGCGAGTTCACTGATCTACGGAATTGACCACACCAAAGCACCACACGGTGCCGACAAAGAATGGAGACATCGATGAAGACCCTCACTGCGACTGATGTCATACAGTCGGAACGCGAGCAGTCGATAGAAACGAAAAGACGCAACGCCATCAAAGGCGCGTTCTTCTCCGAGTACATCGACATGTTCGATATTTACCTGCCCGTCGTCGTGCTGTCCCCCGTGCTGGCGTTCTTTCAGCCGCCGCATCTGTCGAGCGGCATGGAGACGATACTCGCGTCGCTCGTGTTCATCACGACGCTGCTCGGGCGGCCGATCGGCGCGCTGCTGTTCGGGATGATCGCGGACCGCATCGGGCGCCGCAAGGCGTCGATCTGGTCGGTGTCGGGCTTCGGCGTCGTCACGCTGCTGATCGCGCTGCTGCCGGGCTACGAGAGCATCGGCATCGTGTCGTACTGGGCACTCGTGCTATTGCGCTTCGTCGACGGCATCTTTCTCGGCGGCGGCTACACGGGCGCGATGCCGCTCGCCATCGAGTATTCGAAGAAGGGGCAGCGCGGCTTTGTCGGCGGCTTCATCATCGCGGGCTTTCCGGCTGCGTATGTGTCGATCAACCTCGTCGCGATGCTGATGTTCGCGCTTTTTCCGCTCAACGGCATGCACTCGCCTTACGCGCAATGGGGCTGGCGCATTCCGTTCGTGTTGGGCGCGGTGCTCGCGGGCATCCTCGCGATGTACTACGTGCACAAGGTTGCCGAATCGGAGATCTGGGAAAGCGAAACGGCCGAGAAAGGCCCTCAGCCGGAGAAGCTGCCGCTGACTGATCTTCTGCGCGGCAAGAGCGGACGCAACCTGCTTCAGGTGCTGGTCATGATGACGGGCTTCTGGCTCACGCAAAACATCATCACGATCTTTCTGCCGACGGGGCTGCTCGTGAAGACGCTGCATCTGACGGGCTTCCAGATGACGTCCACGTTGATGATCACGTACTTCGTGCTGTTCTTCAGCTACATCGGCTCGGGGATGATCGCGCAGGTCATCGGGCGGCGGCGCTTCTTCGCGATCGTCGGCCCGCTGATCGCAACGGTCGGTGCGGCGCTGCTGTATGTGCTCGCGAACGTCGACGGGCTGTCGCTGGCGACCATCATCGCGCTCGTCTGCGTGCTTGCCGTGCTCGTGACGTCGCCGTGGGGCGTGATCGTCACGTACATCAACGAACGCTTCCTCACCGATGTGCGCGCAACGGGCTTCGGCGTCGGCTTCAGCCTGTCGGTGATCATCCCGTCGTTCTACGCGTTCTACATGAACTGGCTCGGTGCGTTCATGCCGTTGCGGCTGACGTCGGTGGTGCTGCTTTGCATCGGCGGACTGATCGGCGCAATCGGCGCGCTGATGGGACCGGAAACGAAGGACGTCGACTTCTGACGAACGACTACCAGTAAGGGAATAGCGGAAATGAACAAGGAACGGATCGGATTCATCGGTCTCGGCAACATGGGCGGCCGGATGACGCGGCGTCTCGTCGATGCGGGCATCGCCGTGCTCGGCTACGACACCGTGCCCGAGCGCGTGAAGGCCGCGGGCGCGCAGGTCGCGGCGAGCGTGGCCGACGTGATGAAGTTCGCCGACGTCGTCATGTTGTCGCTGCCGGACAGCAAGGTCGTCGAGGCGGTGGTCGAAGGCGAGGGCGGCGTGCTCGCGAATTGCCGCGCGGGACAGATCGTCGTCGATCTGAGCACGGCGGCCGCAAGCTCGACGATACGGCTCGCGCAGCGCTTCACGCAATGCGGCGCGCAGTATGTCGACGCGGGCATCTCGGGCGGCGCGGCGGCCGCCGGGAAGGGCACGCTGACGCTGATGGTCGGCGGCGACGCGAGCGCCGTCGCGGCGCTCAAATGGGCGTTCGCGCCGATCGCCGCGAAGGTCGCGCACATGGGCGACAGCGGCGCGGGACATACGACCAAGCTGCTGAACAACTTCCTCAATGCCGTGAGCCTCGCGGCGAGCGCGGAAGTCATGGTGGCGGGCAAGAAGGCGGGGCTCGATCTGCATCTGCTGCTCGACGTGCTCAACAGCAGCAGCGGCGTGAACTTCGCGACGCTGAACCGCTTTCCGAAGATCGTCGACGGCGACTATCTGGAAGGCGGGCTGACGGGCAAGCTGATGACGAAGGACGTCGTGCTCTATGTCGATCTCGCGCGCGAGCTGGGTGTGGTGTCGCTGAACGCGGCGGGGCCGCTCGCGAGCTTCGGGCTGGGCACGGCGCTCGGCTATGGCGATGTGATCAGCAACCGGGTCGTCGATGCGATCGGCGACGTGTCGGGCGGCGTGCGGCTGTTCGACGGCCAGCGCAAGGGTTCGTAACCAGGAAAAGCAGAGGAGAAGCAGGCATGAAGGTATTTCACGGCAGGGCGGACGGCAAACTGTCGGAGCAGCGCGGCGAGACGTTTTCGGGCACGGTGTGGGCCGACCCCGTGATGCCGGCGACGGACGGCGTCACGATCAACACAGTGTTCTTCGCGCCGCGCGGGCGCACGTACTGGCATACGCACGAGCATGGCCAGGTGCTGCAGGTGACGGCGGGCAAAGGCTGGATCTGCAAGGAAGGCGAGGCGCCGCAGGAAATCCGCCAGGGCGACATCGTGTTCATCGGGCCGAACGAGCGCCACTGGCACGGCGCGAGCGACGGCAGCTACATGGTGCACATTGCCACGTCGATCGGCAAGGCGACGTGGCAGGAAGAAGTGGCCGAGGCCGATTATCCGAAGGGGCTCGACGCGCGCTGATGCAGAGCGCGGAATGCGGCGCGTGCCGTGTTTCGCGTTCCGCGCAGGCGGGCATTCGATCATCGCCATCATGAGGAACGAGTGAATGGATCAGGGAGCGCAGCGGGCGCGCGCGCAACGCGAGGCGCAGCAGATCAAGGACGACTTCGTGCGCGTGCACGGCGTCTGGAACGCCGCATGGGACAGCATGCTTCGTCTCGATGCGGGCTTTGTCGATGCATATGTGCAGTTCTCGGCGGTGCCGCAGCGTAGAAATCATCTCGACGACAAGGTGCGCGCGTTCATCGCGCTCGCCGCCGATGCATGCGCAACGCAGTTGTACGGGCCCGGCGTCGCGCATCATCTGGAACGCGCGCTTGCATTTGGCGCGACGGGTGAGGAACTGATGGAAGTGCTCGAACTGATCAGCACGATCGGCATACATACGAGCAATGTCGGCGTGCCTGTGCTGCTCGAAGTGCTCGAAGAGGAAGGACTGCGCGCCGGGCCAACGCCGCTCGACGAACGGCGCCGCGCGCTGAAGGAAGCCTTCGAAAAGAATCGCGGGTATTGGCATCCGACATGGGAAGGCCTGCTCGAACTCGATCCCGATCTGTTCGAGGCTTATGTAGCGTTTTCGTCGGTGCCTTGGCGCACGGGCGTGCTGAGTCCTAAGGTCAAGGAGTTCATGTATTGCGCGTTCGACGCTTCGTCGACGCATCTGTATGTGCCGGGCCTCAAGCTGCACATGCGCAACGCGCTGCGCTACGGCGCGACGGCGGAAGAACTCATGGAACTGCTGGAGATCGTCAGCACGACGGGGATTCACGGCGCGGAACTCGGCGCGCCGCTGCTCGAAGCGGCGCTGGCGAAGCAGCGCATCGCTGCGGAGGCGTGATACGCAGATGAAACGCAACAGCACGAATCTGCCGCGCGATATCGTGCGCGATATGGTCCGCGATCCTGCGCGCGGCGCTGTGCGCAACCCGGCGCGCGAGTCCGCGCGGCCGCCAATGACGCTGCGCGCACGCAACGCAAACTCGACGTTCCGCGCGTTCCAGGCGGCGCCGCTGTCGCGGCTGGCATCGAACGGCAACGAGCACGCGCACGTCCGCACAGCCGCGATCCTGGGCTACAACTAGACGAGGTCAGCATGGCGGATTACGCAACGCTCGTGGTCTTGCGTCACGCCCAGTCGGAATGGAACCGCACGAACCGCTTCACGGGCTGGATGGACGTCCCGCTGTCGGCGCACGGCGTCGAGCAGGCGATGCACATCGGCGAGCAGATGCGCTCGCTGTCGTTGCGCTTCGATCTGGCCGTCACGTCGGTGCTGAGCCGCGCGGGACACACGCTCGATCTGATCGTCGGCCGGTGCGGAGCGCCGAGGCAGCCCGTCGTGCGTTCGTGGCGTCTGAACGACCGCCATTACGGCGCGCTCACGGGCATGGACAAGGACGCAGCGGCCGGCTCCTACGGCGCTGCGCAGGTGCGCGCATGGCGGCGTGGTTTCGCTGAAGCGCCGCCGCCGCTCGATGCCGCGCGGCAGCAGGCGATCGTCGCGCAATTCGCCGGCGCTGCGCTGCCGCATCCCGATGCGTTGCCGCGCACCGAAAGCCTGCGCGATACGCTCGCGCGCGTGCTGCCGCTCTGGGAAACAACGGTGACGCCCGCGTTGCGCAATGGCGAATCGGTGCTGATGGTCGCGCACGGCAACGCGTTGCGCGCGCTGTTCAAGCATCTCGACGGAATCGACGACGCGCGGATCGCCTCGCTCGAAGTCGCGCACGCGGAACCGCTCGTGCTCCGCTTCGACGACGCGCTGCGAATCGTGTCGCGCGCCGGGCTCGGTTCGCTGATGCAAGCTCGGCGCGCGTCCGCCGACCCGAAATTATGCTCGCCGGACGTCTGAAACGGGCAGCGGTGAAGTATCATAGCGACTGGGTTTTTGTCGGACGGGAAGACAATAATGTCGACTGATATCGGGTTGGTCCGGCCGGAGACGCTGCGTCACCAGGTCGAAAACGTGCTGCGCCAGGCCATTATGAGCGGGCGCTTTGCGCCGGGCGCGCGTCTGATCGAGCGCGAGCTTTGCGAGACGCTGGGCGTGAGCCGGACCTCGGTGCGCGAGGCGTTGCGCAAGCTGGAGGCGGAAAAGCTCGTGCGGAATGTGCCGCACAAGGGGCCCGTGGTCGCGGTGATGTCGCGCGCCGAGGCCGCCGAACTCTACGCGTTGCGCGCGTTGCTCGAAGGCTTCGCGGCGCACGAATTCGCGCGGCTCGCCAGCGACGAGGCCATCGCCCAGTTCGGCGAGGCCGCGAAGATGCTGCGTGCCCAGGCGACCGCGCAAGACCAGAACGGCGTGCTCAAGGCCAAGGCGGCCCTGTACGATGTGTTGCTCGACAACTGCGGCAACCATCTCGTGAAGGAAATCCTGAACAGCCTTTACTCGCGCGTGAATCTGCTGCGCGCGACATCGCTGATGCATCCCGACCGGCTGCCGAGCAGCCTGCGCGAAATCGACAGGCTGCACAAGGCGCTGAAGGCGCGCGATGCGGACGAGGCACAGGAGCTTGCCCGCCAGCACGTGCTGAACGCGGAGAAGGCGGCGTTTCGGATGCTAGAAGGGCAGGGTGAAGACGAAGCTTAGGCGTTGACGCGTCGAAGGCCGAAGCGTGGCTGAGCACTTCGCCGACTGCAGTCGGAATTCGCCCGACGCGATCTTCGGCATTCGCACAGATCGCGCACTGCCTCCCGGATGTCCTGATACGCGTCGTCGCTGGTGCCTGCAATGTCGATCATGATTTGCCCGTGTGCCTGTGTGTGTGCGTCGTCAGGCGAGCGTGGCGCGAGCGCTCATGCCGAGCCAGCCTTCGTGATCCTTCGACCAGAGCTCGACCGTCTTGCCGTCTGCGGAAGGTTGGCCGCACAGATGCAGTGCGTTGCCCGCAAAGCAAGGCCGCATCGCCCGGTACGAGAAGTCGAGCACGACGGCATCGGGCCGCTCGCGACGCAGCAGATCCATCAGCAGCGTGGCAATCAGCGGCCCGTGCACGATGAGACCCGGGTAGCCCTCCGTTTGCGTCACATAAGGCGTGTCGTAGTGGATGCGATGCGCGTTGAAGGTCAGCGCCGAGTAGCGAAAGAGGAATGTCTCGTCGGGCGTGAGCGTGCGTTGCCATGCGGCGTCGGCGGGCGCGGCGGTCGGCGCGTGTGCAGCGGAAGCCGACAGTTCGCGATAGACGATGTCGTGCTCTTCGTCGATCGCGAGCGCGCCGAGGCACTCGATCCGATGTCCGACCGTGACGAAGCCGAGCTTGCCCGTGCGCCCCTGTTTTTCGCGCACGTCGAGAATGCTCGATGCGCGCGTGATGCGCTCGCCGACGATCACGGGCGCCGTAAAGCGCAGCCGGCCGCCCGCCCACATGCGGCGCGGCAGGCCGAGATCGGGGAGAAAGGTACCTTTGCTGCCTTTGCGCGGGTGGCCGTCTTCGGCGATCAGCGACTGCCTGACGATCGGCCTGAAGAAGATCCAGTGCCACAAAGGCGGAAGCGCATCGCGCTCGGCGGGGGCGGTGTCGTAGTCGAGCGTGGCCGCGAGCGCCGCTACGGAGGTGGGCGCGACGATGTCGACGGCGCTTTCCGTGCACTTTTCATTCGATGCGGACGGGTCGTCCATGTGAAGTCTCCGTCGCTGGCATATTCCAGCGTAGTCAGCGTATCTGTTATCGACGGGAAGGGTTGGGGAATGTTCCGCGTGTGAAATCGATGCGCAGACTCCGGCGTCGATTGCTTCCACACTCGCAGCCCGCCACGATCGATCCAGCCAACGCGAAACCTAGCGCCCGCGCATCATCGCGTCGCGCACGAACGCAGCGAACGTCAGTGCCACGGGTTGTATCGTCGATGGCACGCGAAGGCTGATCGCAAACGGTGGAAGAGGCGGCAGCCCGGCGGCGTCCGGCAGGATATCGAGGTCAGCGGGCACAGTGGACACGAGCCACGCCGTGATCGCGAGTCCGCTGCGGACCGTCGCGGCCGTCGCCTCGATGTTCCCGCTCTCGAACACGGTGCGCCAGGCGATGTCGCGATTCGCGAGCGCGTCAAGCACAAACGGCCTGAATGCGCATGATTCGTCAACCATCGAAAGGGGCAGCGGCCGCTTGAGATGCACGTCGCTGCCGCGCGCGCCGACCCAGACGAGCGGCTCGATACGCAACACATCGGGCGGCGCCGAATGCGCAGGCTCTTCGATAAGCGCGAGATCGAGCGTGCCCTGGTCGACCGCCTCCATCAGTTGAGGCGAGGTCCCGCAAACGAGGGTGATTTCGACCTGCGGATGCTCGTCAGCGAACATCTTCATCACGGGCGCGAGATGGGTGCCTACGAGGTCGTGCGGAACGCCGACCTTGAGCCGGCCATGCAACGGCTGCGCCGTCATGTCGCTCCAGATCTCGTCGTTCAGACGCAGCAGTTGCCGTGCTTTCGCAAGGAAGTGCTCGCCTTGACGCGTCAGATCGAGGCGCCGTGCCTCGCGAACCAGCAGCGCGCAGCCGAGCAGATCTTCAAGCCGCTTGATCTGCTGGCTCACGGCACCTTGCGTCATGTTCAGCAGATTCGCAGCCGCCGTCATGCTGCCTCGCTCGGCAACAGCGACGAAGGTGCGCACGAGCGCCATGTCCAGGTTTCGCGTCATCCGTTCATTATGCCGCGTAATGGGCGGCATCAAGATTTTTGGTTTTTCTGATTTCGATCGACTGGCTACAGTGTTCGCTCGCTATAGAGAACCCAATTCACACGCTGGAGATAAATATGATTGCCCCTCCCTTTGCCGACACGTTCGACCTCGTTGCGCAGTTCGATCAGCTTGCGTCGTACTGGTCTCCCAAAGTCGTCGCGCAGGTCAACGACCAGTACATCAAAGTCGCGAAAGTGCGCGGCGAACTCGTCTGGCACAGCCACGACGAAGAGGATGAACTGTTCTACGTGGTACGAGGCCGCTTGCGCATCCAGTACGAAGGGGGCCGGGAAGTCGAACTGCCCGCCGGCTCGATGCATGTAGTGCCGCGCGGCACACGTCACAACCCCGTCGCAGACGAAGAATGCTGGATCATGCTCGTCGAGCTTGCATCGACGAAGCACACAGGCGACGTCAAGTCGCCGCTGACAAAGACCATCGACCAGCAGCTCGCGTGACAGAGCGCGATCACAACAGCTGATACGAAAACGTTGCGTTGACGCGCGTGCTGCGCGATGCGCTTTCGATCGGCGCATCGCCGACTGCTTTTGCGATCGACAGATCGAGGATGTAGTGCCGGCTGTCGGTGAGCCGCACGCCGATGCCCACCGACGCGCTTCGGCCAAATGCGGTGCGTGCTTGCGTGTCGCGCCGCGATGCATCTCACGAATAGCGGCTCAGCCTGCGGCGCCCCACACGAGTTCCGTTGTTCACTCTGTCGATTGTTGCCGTGCGGGCAACACGGTGAACGCATCCGCGGCGCTACTCGCGCTCGATGGCCAAACCTAGAATTCGTGTCGACGAGGGGCATAGGCAATTGCACATGCAGTCGCGCAAGCAATTGCACAAACAACGTCCCCTATGTCGATCATGCTCAGTCATTTCGAACTGTCGTCGACTCCGCAACTTTCTAACGGAAGGTAATGTCATGTCGCAAAAGATCCTGATCGTGGGTGCCGGCTTTGCCGGAGTGTGGGGCGCACTCGGCGCAGCACGCGTGCTCGACGCAGCTGGCGTAAGGAGCAGTGACGTTGAAGTCACGTTGATCTCGCCGAAGCCTGAGTTGCAAATCCGTCCGCGGATGTATGAAAGCGAGCCGCAGAAGATGGCTGCACCGCTGCTGCCTTTGCTCGATGCCATTGGCGTGAAATTCGTCGAAGGCAGCGTCGACGAGATTTCCGTGAAGGAGAAGACGCTGAGTGTCGTGTCGGCCAACGGACAAAAGCGTTCGCTCGCATACGACCGGCTGCTGTTGACCAGCGGCAGCAAGCTGAACAGGCCGCCGATTCCAGGCCTCGCGGAGTACGCTTTTTCCGTCGATCGAATCGAGGATGCGGTCGCGCTCGACAACCACTTCGCGGAATTGGCGAAGCTGCCGGATTCGCCTGCGCGCAATACCGTCGCAGTTGTCGGCTGCGGCTTTACGGGTATCGAGGTTGCGACCGAACTGCCGAAGCGGCTGCGCGCATCGTTCGGTGCCGATGCGGCCGTTCGCGTTGTCGTGATCGGCTCGCAGGACACGATCGGTCCTGATCTTGGGCCGAATCCGCGTCCGTTTATCGCTGAGGCGTTTCAATCGCTGGGCGTCGAAACGGTGCTGGGCTCTGGCGTGGTGTCAGTCGATGCGGACGGCGTTCGCACCGCATCGGGCACGCGCATTGAAGCGAAAACGGTGATCTGGGCAGGCGGCATGCGTGCAAGCTCGTTGGCCGCGCAAGTTTCGTCGCATGTCGATCCGCTCGGACGTGCCGAAGTGGCGCCGGATCTGCGTGTGCCGGAAGCACCCGATGTCTTCGTCGCGGGCGATGTTGCGCGGGCGCGGACCGACGATGACGGTCACTTCGCGCTGATGTCGTGTCAGCACGCCATCGTGATGGGCCAATTCGGCGGGCACAATGTTGCCGCCGATTTGATCGGCGTTCCGACTCTGGAATATCGTCAGCCGTTCTACGCCACTTGCGTCGATCTCGGCGAGTGGGGCGCGATCTATTCGGAAGGTTGGGATCGACAGGTCAAACTCACGCACGCCGAAGGCAAGGCGCGCAAGCAGATGATCAACACGAAGTGGATCTATCCGCCGGCGCCCAATCGTGCGGAAGCATTGGCAGCGGGTAATCCGCAAGCGTCATTCGGCTAGAAGAACTCTGCGCTAGAAGAGCGCCAGCAATTCGACTGCGGGCAAAGGGCTTCGATCGAGGTCTTTGTGCCCGCATAAACGCGTGTCCGTCGAATCTCCTGAAACCCGCAATCGGGCGTGTCAATAGAATCGCGTCCGCATTTCCCCGGCTCCACGAACATCCTCATTCCTCTGCCGCAAAGAGGCAAATCCAGTTCCCAGGCCTGGTTCTTTACTTTTGCGGAAAAACTGATCTATAAAGGAGGCACTATTGATTCCAGATCAAATATGAAAGTCACCCTCGACGAACTGCAGACCTTTGCGACAGTAGTCGACACCGGCTCCATCACAGCCGCAGCCGAGCAACTGGATCAGACCGTGTCGGGTGCGAGCCGGACGCTGGGCAGACTCGAAGAAAAGCTGCAAACCACGCTGCTGCGCCGGACCACACGGCGCCTCGAATTGACGGAAGAAGGAAAAGCCTTTCTTCAACATACGCGTGAGATCATCGGCGCGGTAGAAAACGCCGAAGAGCAACTCGCCGCGCGGCGGGAGCGGCCTTCCGGACGTTTGCGCGTCGATGCCGCCACGCCGTTCATGCTCCACGTGATCGTGCCTCTCGTGGCAGGCTATCGGGCGCGTTATCCGCAAGTCGAACTGGAACTGAACAGCAACGAAGGCGTTATCGATTTGCTCGAACGGCGCACCGATGTCGCGATCCGGATCGGCAAGCTCAAAGATTCGACCTTGCACAGCCGTCCCGTCGGCAGCAGCCGGATACGGGTACTGGCCACGCCCGAGTATCTGAAAGCACAGGGTCATCCGAAACGCGTGGACGACCTCGCGAAGCATTCGCTGCTCGGATTCACGCAGCCCGAGTCGCTCAATGTATGGCCGTTGATCGGACCGGACAACGAGCCCTGTCGAATCGAACCGACTATCGCGGCATCCAGCGGCGAAACGCTGCGACAGCTTGCGTTGGAAAGTGCGGGCATCGTCTGTCTGTCCGACTTCATGACGGGCCGCGACCGTCGAGAGGGCAGGCTCGTTCAGCTTTTCCCGCGACAGACACAGGACGTCCGTCAACCGATCAATGCCGTCTACTACCGCAACACGGCGATATCGGCGCGGATCGCTTCCTTCGTCGATTATCTGGTCGAGGCCGTCAAGGCGACGGAGTTCGCACGCTCGCCTGTGCATTGAAGAACGGGCACGTGCGGAAGCACGAAGACCATTCATAATCGCTTTGTGAAGACCTTGTCGAACCGCCCGCGCAATGATGAAGAACATGCCATTCGTATTCGTCGAGTCCGATCCATCCGGGACTGACCCGCTGCAAGAAGAGCTGGCGCTGCTGGACTTGGCGGCGCAAGGTCGCCGCGCGGCGCAGCTATGGGAAGCGCCCGTGTCGCTGGTGGTGCCGCGCAGCTATCTGCGCTATCCGGGGTTCGAGACGGCACGTGCGAGCTTCGCCGGGCGCGGCTGTCCCGTCTGGCTGCGCATGTCGGGCGGCGGGCTGGTTCCACAGGGACCCGGCATCCTCAATCTGAGCCTCGCGTATGCGGTGACGCGGCCGCCCGGAGCGTTGAGCGAGGCGGTCTATCTGCATCTGTGCGAGGTCGTCGGCGGTGCGTTGCGCTCGCTTGGCGTAGCTACTCACTGGCAGTCCGTGGATGGGTCGTTCTGCGACGGCCGTTTCAATCTCGCCTGGGGGCCGGCGGAACAGGCGCGCAAGATCGCCGGCACCGCCCAGTACTGGCGGCGCGCGCCAGCCAGCATGCAAACGGACGACAATCAACGACACCTTGTTCTTGCACACGCGGTGCTAGTGGTGAGCGCGGATATCGACGAGATCAATCAGCGGGCCAATGCCTTCGAGAACGAAGCAGGCAGCGGCCGTCACTATGACGCGCGCAAGGTGGTGAGCGTTCAGGAAGCGATGGGCGATGTCGCGGTTGGCCGGGAAGGGTCGCTGATGTCGATGGTTTCGCGTGCGCTGAAGGAAGGCCTCGACGGCATCGCATTGCCGCAATAGTCCGGAGACCGCTACAGAATGGCGCAAAACGCGACGTCTGACTCTGCCCGTTGACTACTTGCTCGCTCCTGGCGTGACGGATATCGCAACCGCTTCGGTGTGCACGACCTCGACCTGATCACCCTTGCGAATGTCCTTCAGTTGCTCGGGGTCCACCAGCACATCCATTGCACCCTGCGGCCCCCTTATCGTGACGTGGTTCCGCGTTGCATCCACCGCAACGACATCGCCCACTACCGTTATCTCACGACTGATTGTGCCCCCCGGTTTGGTCCCGGACGCGGCCGGCTGAAAGGTCTGCCGCTCGCTGGAAGAGCGCGGGCCGCTCGTTTTTTTCAGGCTCAGAGAGCGCGCCTCCTGGTACTCGGTGGTGACCACATCGCCGACCTTGAGCTGATCGAAGTTGCGCACCCGGTCGCCTGCCGCAAGTTGTTCGACGCGGCCGTTCTTGTCCTTGAGCGTGACGGTCCGGGTCGCGGGATCGATGGAGACGACCGTGGCGACGACGGTTGTCGTTCCTGTCACGGTGCTCTTGCCTGGTCCCTGCTTGATCTCCACAGACGGCTGTTGCTGGGCAAATGCCGGGCAGCCCGTCATCGCGATGACGGCGGCCACAAGGAAATGCTGGATCTTCATTGCCGTGCTCCTCGGGATGGCGGTGAGGCAGCATCGCTCGATGCGGAACTAGCCTCACTATCAAATCGGTTGCTCCCATTCAATTGGACTTTCTCACATCCCGCGATGGCGTGCACAGGGACATGTCCTTGGGCTGCATGGCCTGATCCCGCACCCCGTTCGTCACCCGCTTCGCCCGTCCCGTCGACAGTGACGGAGGCAGGCTCCCGGCCATACATGCAGGCGGGTTGCGGCGCTGCAATATGCCGGGGCACAGACCCGACGTCCCGGCGGCTCACGTGAAGTTCAGATGACGCGCGACGGCCACGAATACGCGAAGCTGCCGAAGCGTAAAACCCATCACTAAGCAACGCTTAATCGAGACCAAAGAAGAAATGAATTCCTAACGATTACCAGGCCGCATAACCTTGTTTTCCATGAGGTCAGCCAACGAGGAGCGAGACGATGACCATTCCCGTGGAAAGCAGCGTGATCACCGATGCCAGGCAGCGTTATGCAGCGGGTGTACTCAAGTACAGGCAGATGGGGTACTGGCAGCCGGATTATCAACCGAAGGATACGGACGTCATCGCACTGTTCCGCATCACGCCGCAGCCGGGCGTGGAGCCCGACGAGGCAGCGGCGGCCGTGGCGGGCGAATCGTCGACGGCGACATGGACGGTGGTCTGGACCGACCGGCTCACCGCCTGCGACAAGTATCGCGCGAAGGCGTACCGCGTCGATCCCGTGCCGAACACCGGGCCGGGCACGCCGACCGAGCAGCAGTACTTCGCGTACATCGCATACGAGCTCGATCTGTTCGAGGAAGGGTCGATCGCGAATCTGACCGCGTCGGTGATCGGCAACGTGTTCGGCTTCAAACCGTTGAAGGCGCTGCGTCTCGAGGACATGCGCATTCCCGTTGCGTACGTGAAGACGTTCAAGGGGCCGCCGACAGGCATCGTCGTCGAGCGCGAACGTCTCGACAAATTCGGCCGCGCGCTGCTCGGCGCGACGATGAAGCCGAAGCTCGGCCTGTCCGGAAAGAACTATGGGCGCGTCGTGTATGAAGCGCTCAAGGGCGGCCTCGACTTCACGAAGGACGACGAGAACATCAATTCGCAGCCTTTCATGCACTGGCGAGACCGCTTTTTGTTCTGCATGGAAGCGGTTAAGCGCGGAGAAGCGTCGAGCGGCGAGATCAAGGGACATTACTTGAACGTCACCGCCGCGACGATGGAAGACATGTACGAGCGCGCCGAATTCGCGAAGGAGCTCGGCTCGTGCATCGTGATGGTCGATCTCGTCATCGGCTGGACTGCGATCCAGTCGATGTCGAACTGGGCGCGCAAGAACGACATGATCCTGCACATGCACCGCGCCGGTCACAGCACCTATACGCGGCAGAAGAATCACGGCGTGTCGTTTCGCGTGATCGCGAAGTGGCTGCGCCTCGCGGGCGTCGACCATGCGCACGCGGGCACGGCCGTCGGCAAGCTCGAAGGCGATCCGCACACCGTGCAGGGCTTCTACAACGTGTGCCGCGAATCGCGCAACGAGGTCGATCTGCAGCGCGGTCTGTTCTTCGAGCAGGACTGGGCCGCGCTGAAGAAGGTGATGCCCGTCGCTTCGGGCGGCATTCACGCGGGACAGATGCATCAGTTGCTTGCGCTGTTCGGCGACGACGTCGTGCTGCAGTTCGGCGGCGGCACGATCGGCCATCCGATGGGCATCCAGGCCGGCGCGACGGCGAACCGCGTCGCGCTCGAAGCGATGACGAAGGCGCGCAACGAAGGGCACGACATCGCGAACGAAGGACCAGCGATTCTCGAAGCCGCGGCGCGCTGGTGCACGCCGCTCAAGCAGGCGCTCGACACATGGCGCGACGTGACCTTCAACTACACGTCGACGGATACGCCCGACTTCGTGCCGACAGCAACGGCATCGTAAAGATGGAGAACGACATGCGACTCACTCAGGGAACGTTTTCTTTCTTGCCCGATTTGACCGACGACGACATTCGCGGACAGATCGAATACGCACTGCGCCAGGGATGGGCCTGTTCCGTCGAATTCACCGACGATCCGCATCCGCGCAATTCGTTCTGGGACATGTGGGGCCTGCCGATGTTCGACCTCAAGGACGCGGCGGGCGTGATGCTCGAAGTCGATGCGTGCCGCAAGGCGAAGCCGGGGCACTACGTGAAGGTCAATGCGTTCGATTCGACGCCCGGCTTCGAGACGATGCGGCTGTCGTTCATCGTGGCCCGCCCGGACAACGAGCGTGGTTTCTGCCTCGTGCGCGACGAAGGCGAAGCACGCACGATCCGCTACCGGCTGCGTCCGTATGCAGACGACCGGCCGGAGGGCGAGCGCTACGAGTAGTGCCCGAACGTAGTACCCGAACGGATCGCCGCATAGTCCAACCCGTTGACGAGACTCGACGCCCATGAGCACCGAAAACGCCATTGACCTGCAAGCGATAGTGCGCGACGCGCAAATCCACGATGTGCTGGAACGGCTCGATCGCGAGCTGGTCGGGCTCGCACCCGTCAAGTCGCGCATTGGCGAGATCGCCGCGTTCCTTGTCGTCGAGCGCGCGCGCAAGGAGCTGGGCATGGCGACCGCCGCGCCGTCGCTGCACATGTGCTTCACGGGCAATCCCGGCACAGGCAAGACCACGGTGGCGATGCGCATGGCGGAAATCCTGCATCGCCTCGGCTATGTGCGCAAGGGGCACGTCGTGGCCGTCACGCGCGATGATCTCGTCGGCCAGTACATCGGCCACACAGCGCCGAAGACAAAGGAGGTGATCAAGCGGGCGATGGGCGGCGTGCTCTTCATCGACGAGGCGTATTACCTGTACCGCCCGGAGAACGAGCGCGACTACGGCCAGGAAGCAATCGAGATTCTGCTGCAGATCATGGAGAACCAGCGCGACGATCTCGTCGTGATTCTCGCGGGCTACAAGGACCGGATGGACACGTTCTTCAGGAGCAATCCGGGCATGACGTCGCGCATCGCGCATCACATCGACTTTCCGGACTATACGGACGAGGAGCTGTTCGAGATCGCAGAACTGATGCTGCGCGACATGCACTACAGGCTCGATGCCGACGCGAAGGTCGCGCTGCGCCAGTACATCGGGCGACGCAAGAGCCAACCGAACTTCGCGAATGCGCGCTCGATTCGCAACGCACTCGATCGTGCGCGGCTGCGCCAGGCCAACCGCGTCTTCTCGTCGACAGGAACGGTGACGCGTGACGTGCTAGAGACGATCGTCGATGCCGATATTCGCGCAAGCCGCGTGTTCCGCAATACCCAATAGGAGGCAGACATGCAGCACGGCCGAACGACGCTCTCGAAGTTTATCATCGAAGAGCACCGCCGCCATCCGGCGCAGGACGAGCAGCTGACGGCGCTCATCAACGACATCCAGACCGCGTGCAAGTACATCGGCACGCGCGTCGCGCGCGGCGCGCTCGACGGCGCGATCGGCGCTGCGGGCGCGAAGAACGTGCAGGGGGAGACGCAGCAGAAGCTCGACGTGATTTCGAACGAGATCATGCTGTCGTGCTGCGAGTGGGGCGGGCAGCTCGCGGGGATGGTCTCCGAGGAACTGGAGCACGCGTACGAGATTCCCGCCGAGTATCCGCGCGGACGCTATCTGCTGCTATTCGATCCGCTCGACGGCTCGTCGAACATCGACGTCAATCTGACCGTCGGCACGATCTTCTCGGTGCTCGAAGCGCCGCCGGGCATTACCGATCCGCGCGTCGAAGATTTCTTGCAGCCGGGCAGCAAGCAGGTCTGCGCGGGCTACGCGCTGTTCGGTCCCGCCGACATGATCGTGCTGACGCTCGGCCGTGGCGTGCACGGCTTCACGCTCGATCCGCAGATCGGCGCATACATCCTGACTCATCCCGATCTGCACATCGGCGAGGACACGCAGGAGTTCGCGATCAACGCGTCGAACAGGCGCTTCTGGGAGCCGCCCGTGCAGCGCTACATCGACGAGTGCGTGAAGGGCCAGGCCGGTCCAAGGCAGAAGGACTTCAACATGCGCTGGATCGCGTCGCTCGTCGCCGAGGTGCATCGCATCCTGATGCGCGGCGGCGTGTTCATGTACCCGAAGGACTACAAGGACCCGGCGAAACCCGGACGCTTGCGGTTGCTCTACGAAGCCAATCCGATGGCGATGATCGTCGAGCAGGCGGGCGGGCGTGCATCGACGGGACGCGGACGCATTCTCGATGTCATGCCGCAGGCGCTGCATCAGCGCGTGCCCGTGATCCTCGGCTCGCGGCGAGAAGTCGAGCGGCTCGAGCGTTATCACGTCGAGTACGACAGCGGCACCGACGAGCGCTTCGAGTCGCCGCTGTTCAACACGCGCTCGCTGTTCCGCGCAACCCAGTGACGCGCCCGGGCTCCACGATATCGAACACGAGGAAGAGACATGTCGACTAAACATCCGATCGTCGCGATAACGGGTTCGTCGGGTGCGGGCACGACGACGATTACGCGATCGTTTCAGCACATCTTCCGGCGCGAGAAGGTCAAGGCGGCGATCATCGAAGGCGATTCGTTCCATGCGTTCGATCGTCAGCAGATGCGGCAGAAGCTGAAAGAAGCCGAAGAGACGGGCGATCAGCACTTCAGCCATTTCGGACCGGAGGGAAATCTGTTCGAAGAGCTGGAGCAGTTGTTCTCCACATACGGCTCGACGGGCACGGGCAAGTCCCGCAAGTATCTGCACGATGAGGCGGAAGGCGCGGCGCACGGACAACCGCCGGGCACGTTTACGGCGTGGGCCGACGTCGACGAAGGCACCGACCTGCTGTTCTACGAAGGACTGCATGGCGCGGTCGTCACGAATCGCGTCAACGTCGCGCAGCATGCGGACCTGCTCGTCGGCGTGGTCCCCATCATCAACCTCGAATGGATTCAGAAGCTGCATCGCGACAAGAACATGCGCGGCTATTCGCAAGAGGCCGTCGTCGACACGATCCTGCGCCGGATGCCCGACTACGTGAGCTACATCTGCCCGCAGTTCTCGCGCACGCATGTGAATTTCCAGCGCGTGCCCGTCGTCGACACATCGAATCCGTTCACGTCACGCGATATCCCGTCGCTCGACGAAAGCATGCTCGTGATCCGCTTCGCGAATCCCAAAGGAATCGACTTTCCGTATCTGCTGTCGATGCTGCACGACTCGTACATGTCGCGTCCGAACACGATCGTGTGCCCTGGCGGCAAGATGGGCCTCGCGATCCAACTGATCTTCACGCCGATGATCCTGCGCCTGATGGGCAACCGCGAGCAGGCCACGATGTGAAGGCGCGTGCCGATGTCATGAAGGAGGACTCTCGCAATGAATGATTCCGCTCACATGTGCCTGGAGGCGGCGTTGCCGCAGAGCCGGCGCCGTCTCGCGAACGCGCTCCGCTTTCTCGCAATCGATGCCGTCGAGGCCGCGAAATCGGGCCATCCGGGCATGCCGATGGGCATGGCCGATATCGCCGAAGTGTTGTGGCGCGATCATCTGCGGCACAGCCCGTCCGATCCGTCGTGGCCCGATCGCGACCGCTTCGTCCTGTCGAACGGTCACGGCTCGATGCTGCTTTACGCGGCGCTGCATCTGTCTGGTTACGATCTGCCGCTCGACGAACTGAAGCGCTTCCGGCAATTGCACGCGAAAACGCCTGGGCATCCGGAAGTCGGCCTCACGCCCGGCGTCGAGACGACGACGGGCCCGCTCGGGCAAGGGCTTGCGAATGGCGTCGGCATGGCGTTCGCGGAGAAGCTGCTCGCCGCGCGCTTCAACCGCGCAGGGTTCCCCATCGTCGATCACCACACGTATGTGTTTCTCGGCGACGGCTGCCTGATGGAAGGGGTCAGCCACGAAGCCGGTTCGCTCGCGGGCACGCTCGGGCTCGGCAAGCTGATCTGCTTCTACGACGACAACGGCATCTCGATCGACGGTCACGTGAGCAACTGGTTTACCGACGATACGGCGGCGCGCTTTCGCGCATACGGCTGGAATGTGATCGGACCGATAGACGGCCACGACGCGCTGGCGGTCGATGCGGCGATACGCGATGCGCACACGAACGCGAAAGCGAGCGGCGCGCGTCCGAGCCTGATCGTGTGTCGCACGACGATCGGCTGGGGCTCGCCGAACAAGGCGGATACGCACGACGTGCACGGCGCGCCGCTCGGCGCGGATGAAATCGACGCAACCCGGCGCGCGCTCGATTGGGACCATCCGCCGTTCGAGATTCCCGATGACGTTCGCGCGAACTGGAGCCAGCGCGAGCGCGGCGCGGCACGCGTGCGCGAATGGAACGCGATGCTCGAAGCGTATCGCGTCGAATATCCGGACGACGCCGCGGAATTCGAGCGGCGCATGCGCGGCGAACTGCCGCCAGACTGGCCACGCATCACGCAGCAGCTTGTCGATGTCGCGCGCGACGCGACCGGGCCGACCGCGACGCGCAAGTCATCGCAGATCGCGCTCGACGTGCTGGTGCCCGAACTTCCCGAGCTGTTCGGCGGCTCTGCGGATCTGACGGGCTCGAACCTGACGGCCGTGAAGGCGTCGCGGAGATTCGTGCCGGGGCAAGCGATCGATCCGCACGCGAACTACCTGTCATACGGCGTGCGAGAGTTCGGGATGATGGCGATCATGAACGGGATGACGCTGCACGGCGGCTTCATTCCATACGGCGGCACGTTTCTCGTGTTCTCCGACTACGCGCGCAACGCGATACGGATGAGCGCGTTGATGAAGCAGCGCGTCATCCATGTGCTCACGCACGATTCGATCGGCCTCGGTGAAGACGGCCCGACGCATCAGCCAATCGAGCATCTTGCGAGCTTGCGTCTGATTCCGGGCCTCGACGTGTGGCGTCCATGCGATACCGTCGAGACAGCGATCGCGTGGCAGATGGCGATCGAACGCGCGAACGGCCCGACGTCGCTCGTCGCGTCGCGTCAGAACCTGCCGCAGGCGACGCGCGACGACACACAGATGGCGCTCGTGCGCAGAGGCGGCTACGTGCTGAGCGAGGCGACGGGCGGCTCGCCCGACGTGGTGATCATCGCGACGGGATCGGAAGTCGCGCTCGCGCTTGCCGCACAACGCCAGCTTGACGAGCAGGGCGTGTGTGCGCGCGTCGTGTCGATGCCGTCGACATCCGTGTTCGACCGGCAGGATGCCGAGTATCGCGCGCAAGTGTTGCCACCGGGCGTGCGCCGTGTCGCGGTCGAAGCCGCGCACAGCGACTTCTGGCACAAATACGTCGGACCCGATGGGCGCGTAATCGGCCTCGCGTCGTTCGGCGAATCGGCTCCGGCGGGCGAGTTGTATGCGCACTTCGGCGTGACGGTCGAACGCGTCGTCGAGGCATGCGTGTGATGAAAACGCGGCTCATCACGTTCGACCTCGACGGAACGCTGATCGACACGGCGCCGGAACTCGCGATGGCCGTCAACCGTGTACTCGACGGGTACGGCTATCCCGCTGTCACGCTCGATACCGTCATCGGGCACATCGGCAACGGCACACGCGTGTTGATGCAGCAGGTACTGACGGGCTTGGGCGTCGAAGCGGATATCGCGCTGGACGAGATCATGCCCGTGTTCGACGCGCACTACGACACTATCGCGGGCACCACTGTGCAGCCGTATCCGCGCGTGCACGATGCGCTGGCGCGCCTGCGGTCCGCCGATATACACATGGCCGTCGTCACGAACAAGGACTTTCGCTTCGCACAGCGCCTGTTGCAGCAAGCGGGGCTTGCGTCGTACTTCGACGTGGTGCTCGGCGGCGACAGCCTTCCGTACAAGAAGCCTCATCCGCTGCCGATCCGCTATTGCCTCGATCATCTGAAGGTGCCCGTGCATGCGGCGGCGCATCTCGGCGATTCGCGCACCGACGTGCAGTCCGCGCGCCGCGCCGGCGTCGCGGCATGGGCCGTGCCCTACGGCTACAACCACGGAGAGCCGATTGCAAACGCGCGACCGGACCGCGTATTCGCGACCATCGACGAGATGGCCGATCACGTCGTGTCGCCGCACTGAGCGATTCGACATGTACTCACGATAAAGGAGTCGACATGCCCATCAACGTGGCGATCAACGGTTATGGCCGTATCGGCCGCAACATCCTGCGTGCGCTGTACGAATCGAAGCGGACGGACGAAATCCGCATTGTCGCGATCAACGATCTCGGCGACGCGCGGATCAACGCGCATCTGACGCGCTTCGACACCGTTCATGGTCCGTTTGTCGGCACGGTCGACGTGGAAGAAGATGCGTTGGTCGTGAACGGCGACCGTATCAAGGTGCTGTCCGTGCGCAATCCGGCGGAACTGCCGTGGCGCGCGCTTGCCGTCGATGTCGTGCTCGAATGCACGGGTCTCTTCACGAGCAAGGAAAAGGCTTCTGCCCATCTTGCAGCGGGCGCGCGCAAGGTGATGATTTCCGCGCCGGGCGGCAAGGATGTGGACGCGACGATCGTCTACGGCGTCAACGACGGACTGCTCAGACAGTCGTTCACCGTCATTTCGAACGCGTCGTGCACGACCAATTGCCTCGCGCCCCTCGTCAGGCCGTTGCATGCGGCGATCGGCATCGAGCACGGCTTGATGACGACGATTCATTCGTACACGAACGATCAGGTGCTGACGGACGTGTATCACACGGACCTGCGCCGCGCACGCGCCGCCACGCAGTCGATGATTCCGACGAAGACGGGCGCGGCCGCCGCTGTCGGTCTCGTGATTCCCGAACTGAACGGGCGGCTCGACGGCTTCGCGATTCGCGTGCCGACGATCAACGTGTCGGTCGTCGATCTGACCTTCACGTCGATGCGTCCGACGAACGCCGACGAAGTCAACGCGATCGTCAAGGAGGCCGCGCAAGGCGAGCTCAAAGGCATCGTCGGCTACAACGACGCGCCGCTGGTCTCCGTCGATTTCAATCACGACGCGCGCTCATCGATCTTCGACGCGACGCAGACGCGCGTGACAGGCGGCACGCTCGTCAAGGTGCTGAGCTGGTACGACAACGAGTGGGGCTTCAGCAACCGCATGCTGGACACCACGGTCGCGTGGATGAAGGCGGCGCCATGACGCGCCGTTGCCGAACGATTCGCCGTCGAGCACGCGGTTGCACTCGACGGTCTCGCAAGCAATCGCGTCATCATCAGGAGACTTGTCATGGCACTCATCTCGCTGCGCCAACTGCTTGACCATGCCGCCGAGCACGGCTACGGCGTCCCCGCTTTCAACGTCAACAACCTCGAACAGATCCAGGCGATCATGGAGGCCGCCGAAGACACGCAAAGCCCCGTGATCCTGCAGGCTTCCGCCGGCGCGCGAAAGTATGCGGGCGAGCCTTATCTGCGTCACATGGTGCTCGCCGCGACGGAATCGCATCCCGACATCCCCGTCGTGCTGCATCAGGATCACGGCGGGAGTCCGTCCGTGTGTCAGATGTCGATCCGTTCGGGCTTTTCGAGTGTGATGATGGACGGCTCGCTGGAAGAGGACATGAAAACGCCTTCTAGCTACGAGTACAACGTGCGCGTCACGCGCACCGTGTGCGAGATGGCGCATGCCGTCGGCGTGTCCGTCGAAGGCGAGCTTGGCTGTCTCGGTTCGCTCGAGACGGGCGATGCCGGCGAGGAAGACGGCGTCGGCGCGCAGGGCAAGCTGTCGCACGACATGCTGCTGACGGACCCCGCACAGGCGCGCGATTTCGTCGAGCGCACGGGTGTCGATGCGCTGGCGATTGCGATCGGCACGTCCCATGGCGCGTACAAGTTCACCCGCAAGCCGAGCGGCGACATTCTCGCGATCGACCGCATCGCGCAGATTCATGCGCAGATTCCGGACACGCATCTGGTGATGCACGGATCGTCTTCGGTGCCGCAGGAATGGCTGGCGATCATCCGCAAGTTCGGCGGCGAGATCAAGGAGACGTACGGTGTGCCCGTCGAAGAGATTCAGCGCGGGATTCGCAGCGGCGTGCGCAAGGTCAACATCGACACCGACATCCGCCTCGCGATGACGGGGGCGATGCGGCAGGTCTTTGCGGAGCAGCCGTCGGAATTCGATCCGCGCAAGGCATTCGCGGCCGCGAGAAAGGCTGCGCGCGGCATGTGCGCCGCGCGCTTCGAAGCGTTCGGCTGCGCAGGGCAGGCGCCCCGGATCAAGCCTGTTCCGCTCGAGCAGATGGCCGAGCGTTATGCGGTGACAGCCTGACGTCAGAAAGCACCCGATTTGAATGGAAGCGTGCGCCCGCCCTGCTGCATTGGCAGCGGGGAAGGGCGCACTCCCGTCATGCTTCGATGGTCAGTTGAGTTCGCGCATCAGATCTTCGGCGGCCGCTCGACTTGCACGCCCGTCGTCGGGTCGAGGAAGAGCTTGCGTTGATAGCGGCCGTCGCCACGGCGGTTGAAGTCGAACATGCCCATGATGCTGCCCGCCTTCGCATCGAACGATCCGCCGCCGATGCGTTGTCCATCGAGCCAGTTATCTTCGATGAAGCGCGCAACCGACGACTGATCGATCAGCGTATGGTCGACGAAGTTCTCCTTGGCCCACGGCGAAATCACGACAAACGGAATACGCGTGCCCGGACCGCAGCGGCCGTTCACCGGTTTGCCCTTCACACCATTGTCCGCCGAGCCCGTGCCGCAGATTCCAGCACCGTTCAACTGGTCGGCGACGGAATCGTACGATGCACTCGTCGGCATCGCATAGGCGTGGTCGTACCAGCCGTCGGAGTCATCCCATGCCACGATGACGGCCGTATCGTTCCAGTCCTTTTGCTGCTGCAGGAAGTTGACCACCTTCGTGACGAAAGCCTGCTCGTCGAGCGGATCGGAATAGCCAGCATGGCCGTCCTGGAACGCTGGGGCCTTGAGGAAGCTCACTGCCGGGAAATTGCCTGCGTTCACCGCGTTGAAGAAATCGTCGGTATCGTACTGGTGATTGGCGGGGTCCGCGCTGTGGCTATCCTTCTGCATGCTGTGGCCGATTGCCTGGATCGAACTCGGGCGCAAGTGTTTCGGATTAGCCGTCGACGCGTAGTACTGGAACCAGTTGTGGTGGGGAATATAGTCGGCCGTCGCGGAGCCGACGACCGTCGACAGCGTGCTGCGCTTGCATCCCGTCGTGCCGTTGCTGTTGACTGTCGCGAGGTTGAAGCCGCCCATGAAGCCGCCCCACGTGATGTTGCGCGCGTTCAGCAGGTCGCCGATATTCTTGCCAGTCATCAACGCGGTATCGGTCGTGCTGGAGCAGCTGTCGTAGGCCGGGTCGACGTCATTGATCATCGTGAATCCGTCTTGCCCGTCGTTCACATAGTACGAGCCTGAGGCGGAAGGCTGCTTCGTCGTCAGCACGACCTTCATGCCGTTGGTCTGGCCTGACACCACTTCGAGCGCGCCCGGCGTCGACGGTCCGTAGGTCGACGTATAGGCGTTGTCGCTCATCGCGAATCGTTGCGCGTAGTTCCACAGAGCCGTGATCGTGTTGCCGTCGAAATAGCCCATCACCTGGCCCGTCGTGCCGAATGCGCCGGCACCGCCGCTCGAACCTTTACCCGTGTACTTCGGAAAGAGATCGGCAGCACCGTTGTCGTACGCTTGCTGCTCGGCCGTATAGGCGTGATTCTGGTCGGCAGTGGACGCTTGCGTGCGGTCGAGACGGAACGGATTGGCGGCGCCTGTTCCATTGGCCGTATTCGCGAAGTTCGGGTTGTTCGTGAGCAAGGTGCCGGAGAGACCGTTCACTTGAGGCGTGCCGGGCAGCGCGCGGAATTCGGGCTCACCAGACGGGTTGGTCGCATGCGGATAGGTCGCGAAGTAGTGATCGAACGAAACGTTCTCGCCATAGATCACGACCAGATGCTTGATGGGCGTAGCCGTATGAACTTCGTCCGGCCGGTTTTTGTCATGCTCGTCGGAGGCGCTCCACGCTACTGTCGATGCGAATGCTGCTGCTGTAAGCGAACCAAGTGCTATCTGACGCCATTGCATATCAGGCTCCTGTTTGGATTCGTATTGGCGGTAATGACCGCGGCGCCCGGGCGCAGAGGGAATTAAATCCGCATCACATCGCTGACGCCGTTCGGAGGGGGAAGCTACGCGGCAGTGGGGGTACAGGAAAGCGAAGTCATTAAAGCATCGACGTATGAATGCTGAGCGTCAGAGTCCTTACGGAATATTTTCGCCCCTGAAAATCAGGCGTCGGATTGCGAGTACTCTTTGAGAGGGCGTCGCAAATGAAGCCCTATTAGTCGTTCTTTGACGCCATGCGATGGCTGAATGCGAGGGGCGAATAGATGCGTGCGAGTGTCACTTATTCGATGGTGTGAGTGACAGGCATCGGATACGGGAGTACTTCTGAATGGATGAAGGCGATCCGCTATACCGCTTTATATACATCGCGTAGTTCGCTGGCGTCGCTTTGAATACGCAGACCGAAAACGATATCTGTCCAGTTGGATCGCGGTTGCGTCACCCGTTGTGCTAGCGGCGAATGGTCATGGGTCTCCACTCGGTTTTATCCTTCGGCGGAGTCCAGGTCGCGTCGGCGGAGTCGGGGATGGGTTGATA
Source organism: Paraburkholderia diazotrophica (assembly GCF_900108945.1). Classification (GTDB taxonomy): domain Bacteria; phylum Pseudomonadota; class Gammaproteobacteria; order Burkholderiales; family Burkholderiaceae; genus Paraburkholderia; species Paraburkholderia diazotrophica. The sequence goes on from NZ_FNYE01000011.1 coordinate 75,411, forward strand.
CGCGCCGTTGGCTGTCCGTTCCATAAAGCGGCACCAGTTTTCGGGCACGTCGGGCCAATCGATCTGAAGACAAAAGCGGCCGTCCTCGGTCACGCTCCACTTGCCGCTGGCGCTGTGTGACTGAAGAAAACCGCCGCCCGCCCAGTAAACCGTCAGCGTACCGTCGGGGCCATTGACCCACTGTCTCAGCGCGCCCGACGTGTTCGTCCGCAGTATGGTGGCGCCCCGCATCAACGGAATCAGTTGCTCCCTGGTCAGCCGCGAAAGTTGGCTGGCGCCCTGGCGCGACGCATTACCCGGCTCGGCCGGGTTCAGTGCCGCTGTTGTAGCCGCATTTGTCGATGTACCCGGATTCCCGCCATGTGGCGATGCCGGCGCGGCTGCGCTCGCGACGGCGGCAGAAGATGCAGCGGATGACGCAGGCGCGAGTTTCGCAGCAGGTGCCGCGGATGCGCCGCCCTGTGCGGGCGTGGGCTCGGACGCAGTTGATTGCGCCCCATGCTCGGTTCGTGTGGCGGCGGCCGAGCTGGAAGATGCCTGTGGTTGGCTCGCTGTCGGCTGCACGATCGACGCTGCAGCGGCGGAAGCAGCCTTTGGACCGGGCTTCGGCTTGGCCGTTGCGGCACGATGCTGCTGCTCGGCCTTGCGTTTCTTTTTTGCTTCCTCTTCCTTAGTCTGGGCCTCCTGGTCCAGAACAAAATTCACGCGCTCGATCAGGACGCTCTTACTGGATGGCGTAACCCGGACGCGCCCAGCAGCCAGTTGCCATTGCGGCGGCCACCACACGCGATCATGCTTCGCGACGACCGTCGGGTCGGCACAAAGCAGCGCGAGCAGCCCGGATAGCACGCCCGCACAATTTCGACGAGTGAACTTCATTTGTATCCACCCTCCCGGTCGGCATGGGACGCATGAATTGCCTGCCCGTTGTCGAAAAATATCGCAGGAGTGTGGGTAATGCCAAGCGTTGCTGTTGTCCTCATGCTTCGAAATCGACGGTTCGGGTGGCAAGTGCATCGTGCAGGATGTGCGCCTCTATATGCCGCAAGCCCGCAACGGCAAGCGCACGCCGCAAGCAGCCGCACGCTCGTGAATTCGATGTGGGTGCTTTTCTCTGCTCTTGCGAGCCAAAACGGCTCTTCGCTTTTCGTTGCGCGTCAGCGCAACGTGACGACCCATTGCACAGAAGAGCACCACTTGGAATCGATACGCGCCGGGAAGGAACGCACGCGATTGCACCGATTGACCCAGGTCAACGACGACAGTCCGCGTCACGCGATGATGCGATGAAGGCCTGCGTGTTTCGCAAGCCGCGTCCAACATCGATATCGAACGGAGACGAAGATGGGCATTGGTATGCAGATTGTCTATCTCGGCTTCTGCGGGACGAAGCAGCTGGAATCGGAAGCCGCCGCACAGTTAGTGAGGCTCGATCGCTATAGTGCGCTTATATCGAACTGTCATCTGGCGATCGAAGCGATACGCTCGCAATCGGGAAAGCCGACATACGATGTTCGCCTCGACCTCATCACACCCACGCACGATCTCAAACCCATCGCGCACTACTCGGGCGAGAACGCGGAGGAAGCCATTCGCTGTGCGTTCGACGTCGCAGAGAAAGAACTCCATACAGCAGCCGATGCGTCAGCACAACGACGGCATTGAACTCAGGCATTCGTGCATCGATCGACGCCGCGAACACGCATGCGATTGATCTGCATCAGACGCCCCACCTTGTCGCGGACGGAAGCTCTTCTCATGGTGGTTCATGCGACGATTTGCTTCGAGGAGATGCGCGATGAAAACAGACCGGGAGTTGAAGAACGAAATCGAAGCGGAACTCGATTGGGACCCGGCCGTCACGTCGACGGACATCGGCGTGGAGGTAACGGATCGCGTCGTCACGCTTTCGGGGCATCCGCCGAGCTTTGCGGAAAAGCTCGCAGCAGAAAAGGCCGCGCATCGGGTGGCGGGCGTGAAGGCAGTCGTGGTGGAAATGCAGGTTCACTTGCCGCAAAAAGACGAGCGCACCGATGAAGAAATCGCCAACGCCGTCCACGCGATTCTGCACTGGACGGTCGGCCTGCCGGACGATTCGGTGAAGGTTCAGGTGGAGAAAGGGTGGATCACGCTGAGGGGCACGGTGGATTGGGCGTATCAGAGCCATGTCGCCGCGCGCGCTGTCAGCCATATGCGCGGCGTGCGCGGTGTGCTTAATCGCATCGAAGTGCGCGGCAAGATCGCGTCCGAGGACATCGGCGAAAAGATCGCGCAGGCCATGCAGCGGCATGCCGAACGCGAAGTCAAACACATCGGCATTCATGTCAAGGATGGAATGGTGACGTTGACGGGCAGAGTGGGTTCTTACGCGGAACGCGCTGTCGCGCGAGGAGCCGCCTGGAGCGCGCCCGGCGTGCATGCCGTAGTGGACGATCTCGTTGTCGAATGAGATGTGGCGCTGTCGCGCAGCGACGATTGGGCGGCAGATCAATCGGCGTTCTTCCAGGCGAGGATGCCGTACTCGCGCTTGCTCGCTCATCGCAGCGTTATCTGAAGGTTGAGCTCGATATGAAATTCCTTAATCCGATACTGATTCGACTGTGCGTCGCCTTTGCATTGGGCGTCGCGAGCGTGGCGGCGTCGGCGCAATCGTTGCCGGAGGCGGTGAGCCGAAACGGCGTGCTGTACATGACGGGTGGAATCGGCGAAGACGAGGCGAAGACGTTTCTTGCGCTTGCGCCTCGCTACAGCCTGCGGTTGATGTTGACATCGGGGAAAGGCAATTACCTCGCGGATGTCGACGTGAAAATTGCAACTGTGGACGGCAAGGCCATTCTCGACGCGCGCACCGACGGTCCGTTCCTCTATGTGATGCTGCCCGCCGGGCGCTATCGGATCGTCGCGAATGCGGGGCGCGCGGACGTAGTCAGGCTGGTGGACGTGCCGCGTCGCGGGGGCGTCGATCTGCACGTTTCGCTGCAGGAATCCGTCACGCCCGATGCGGCCGCGATGTGTCCGCGTTGTCGCCCGTCGGCGAAGCTTTAGCGGAGAGATCTAGTGGCGCGCGAGGGACTGGTTTCGCGCGGCCGATCAGTAGCCGGTCGCGCGAACCGCCTGATTGATTTAGCGCGCTAACGTGTCATTGCGTCCGCGTGCCGGGCACGAGATGAATGCGCTTTTCCGTCGCCTTTTCGACGGAGGCGCGGGTATAGAGCAACGGGAAATACTCCCCGTTCAGCCACATCTGCGCAAGGTCGCGATAATGCGGGCTGTCCGGATCACCCGACTCTCCAGGCAGGTTCACTGCACGCGAGTTGTCCCAGTTGCCCACGTCGACGATCACGCGAAACGACGGTCCGTTGGTCTGCCGGAAATCGTTCGCGCGATACGTCGACTGGTTCGGCGTGTACGCGCTGCCGCCTTTGCCGATCGGCCCCACGTTGAGCTTCGCGCGCATGTCGCTATCGACGAGATCGGCGAACGGATGCGCATTGAGGTTGGTCTGCAGCTTGCCCCATCGCCATGCGCCCGCATCCGCGCCTTGCAGACGCACCATTTCGCCATACGCATCGTGCAGGCTCGCGAGCAGCACGGCATCGCGTTTCGCCGGCGCGTTATCGCCGAAGCGCGTCTCGGGATGTTCGAGCGTGTCGAGCATGACGGCCGTGTCGGGCGCGCCGAACGAATCGGCGGCTTCCTTCGGCAATACGGCCTGCTTGAACGCGCGTCCGAGATGATGGCTCAGCCACACTTCTTCGAGCGCCGCCTGGGGGGAATCCGCCCGCATGTGCGCATCCCAACCCTTGAGCATCGAGAGCGCGGCGCGCGTATCGGCGTCCTCGCTCGTAAGCGGTGTAAGCAGCGCGACGAGCCGGCGCGCCGGAATCGATACGTCGTCGTTCTGCAAGCGCTCGCTGTCCTCGATCGATACCTTCGTCAACGCCTTCAGCACTTCGTCGATGCGCTGATGCCGCGACCCGTTGGTCCACTCGAAACCGAGCTTGCGCTCCTTGTACGGATAGCCAGCGGGCAGGTTCATCTCGTTGGACGTCGTGAAGTAGCCGTCGCGCGGATCGAAAGCGGAGGGCATGTCGTCGCGCGGCCAGAATCCCGCCCATTCGTAGCGGCCGTCGCCGGGCACGGGCATCAGGCCATCCCAGTTCGGGCGCCTTGGCGAGAGACCGCTCGGCACCCAGCCGATGTCGCCATGCGTGTCCGCATAGACCTGGTTGACGGTCGGCGCGCCCCATGTCGAAAGATCGCGCTTGAATTGCGTGAAGTTCTTCGCTCGCATGTAGCGCATCGAATCGAAGTACGGCGACATGCCGGGTGCGAGCCATGCCGTGCGCACGGCAAACGCGCGATGCTTCTCGTTCTCGGTATAGATCACGGGGCCGTGCCGCGTGAAGGCCAAGTCCACCTTCACGGGCGGGCCGCCGCGCACAGCGATCATCTCGTGCACGATGCGCATCGGCTCCCAGTGGCCTTTGTAGCGATACTCATGCGGGTTCGCCGGATTCAGCTCGTAGACGTACAGGTCCTCCTGATCGATGTTGAAGATCGTGAGACCGAACGCGATCGTGCCGTTGTGTCCGATCGACACACCGGGCGCCGACGGCTCGCCGCCGCCGATGATATCGAGCGTCGGCGCGCTGACCTGCTGAATGTAGCGCAGGCTCGGCGCCGCGTATGCGCGATGCGGATCGTTGGCCATGATCGCGCGGCCCGTCGCCGATTTGCCCGGCGCGATCACCCAGTTGTTGCTGCCTTCCGTCACCTCTTCGGGATTGTCGGCGGCGGCGATCATCGTGGTCGATGCGTCCGCGCTTTTCAGCGAATCGCGGGTCACGTGCACGCTTTGCGTGGCAAGCGTGAAGACCTTGAGCACATCGTCGGGCAGACACGGATCGAGTCCTTCGGGCATCTGCGGCTGCCACGGCGGCTGCAAACCGAAGCGCACCGAATCCGCGGCAAGCGAGCTCTTGCACGCGACCTTTGCGCGCGCCACTTCGCTCGTCAGATTGCGCGTGAGACCGTGACTGCGGATACGCACGACGTCATCGGCCGACCACTTCGCGGGCCAGTAGCCGACCTTGCGGAACTCGTAAGGCAAGCGGTCCGGATGCGCGGCGAGCCAGTCGATATACGCATTCACGCCCGCAGCGAAACGCATCGCGACGGGCTTCGCATCGGGACCATAGCGTTTCCATTCCGCCGACATGTCCCCGCGATAGAGAAAGAGCCGCGTCGCCTTGTCCTGCTCGACATACGCAGGGCCGAATACTTCGGCCAATTGTCCAAGGCCCCGACGGCGCCACAAGTCGATCTGAAACATGCGGTCGCGCGCCGCGTTGAAACCCTGCACGAAGAATGCGTCGTGCTCGTTATCCGCGAAGATATGCGGTACGCCCCATTTGTCGATCAGGATGTCTGTTGGATGCGTCAGCCCTTCGACAGTGATCGTTTCTTCGGGCGCGGTGTCGGCGCGCGCATGTTGCAAGGGCAATGCGCCAAGCGCCGCGCATGTAAAAACGACTGCGAGAGTGTGTCTTGCCTTCACTTGTTTCCTCCTTATGGTTGGAATGCAATGTCTACTCGAGCGTATCGAATGTACCGGAGTTCTTCGTATTTGCGCTAATGGCGTTTTGCGCTATGCGCGACGAGAGTGCGTTTGCGGGCGCAACATTCTGCGTGAGTGGAGGCGCTGGCGGCAGGACGCCGATAGAAACTCAGAAGGACGCGATAAGCGCTTCGCCGGCCGCAAGCCGATTGGCACCTTCGACAAGCACTTCACCGTCACGGTCCGCAAGCGTCGATAGCAGCACCACGCCCGCGCCTGTTTGCACGGTCGCCTCTTCGACGCCCATGTTCAGCGCGATGAACAGCCGTTGATCGTGGTAGCGCCGTTCATAAGTCAGCACATCGCCGTTTGCGGCGACATGCTCGATCGTGCCCTGCACGAGCGCCGCGTTGTTGCGCCGTAAGATCAACAGGCGGCGATAGAGCGACAACACGCTTGACGCATCGCTGTCCTGGTCGCGCACGCTCGTGGTCGTGGCAATGGGTAGCCACGGCTTGCCACTTGTAAAGGCTGCATTCGGCAGAGAGCTATCCCATTGCATCGGCGTTCGCTCGGGGTCGCGTCCCTGGCCGATGCCGGGTTGCCGGCGCTCGGCCGGGTCCTGAATCTCATCGGGCCCAATGGCGCCGTCCGTCATGCCGATTTCGTCGCCGTAGTAAAGCGTCGGCGTGCCGCGCAGCGTCAGCAGCAACACGGCGGCCACGCGCGCCTGCGCCGTGCCCACGCGCGACGCGACGCGCGGATTGTCGTGATTGCCGAGCACCCAGTTGGGCCATGCGTGCTCGGGCAACGCGCTGTCGTAATCGCGGATCATGCGGGCGATCTCGCCCGCGTTCCAGGCCGCGCTCAGCAACTGGAAATTGAACGGCATGTCCGCGCCATCGCCGTTCGTGCCGTAGTACTTCACCAGTTGCGGGACAGGCAAGTAGATCTCGCCGATCAGCACGCGCTCGCCGTACTCACTGAGCGTCGCGCGCATCGAGCGCACGATTTCATGCACTTCCGGCTGATCCTCGGTGTAAGTCTGCAATAGCCGATGATGGTCGGGAGCACCAGGCCCATACGCGGGATTCAACGGGTTGTCGCGAAACTGCGCGTCCTTGATCAGGAGCCACAGCACGTCGACGCGGAATCCGTCAACGCCCCGATCCAGCCAGAAACGCAGCACATCGTTCATCGCGCGGCGCACTTGCTGGTTGCGCCAGTTCAGGTCGGGCTGTTCGCGCAGGAACGCGTGGTAGTAGTACTGACGCGTATGCTCGTCCCACTCCCACGCGGAGCCGCCCATGCGGCTCAGCCAGTTGTTCGGCGGGCCGCCATCGGGCGCGGGATCGCGCCACAGGTACCAGTCGCGCTTCGGATTGTCGCGTGACGAGCGGCTTTCCTCGAACCACGGATGGCGGTCCGACGAGTGATTCGGCACGAAGTCGAGCAGCACCTTGAGCCCGAGCCGATGTGCGTGGTCCACCAATTGCTTGAAGTCGGTGAGTGTGCCGAACATCGGGTCGATGTTGCAGTAGTCGGCGACGTCGTAGCCGAAGTCGGCCATGGGCGACGGGTAGATCGGCGAGATCCAGACTGCATCGACGCCCAGCGAAACGAGGTAGTCCAGGCGTGCGTCGATGCCGCGCAGATCGCCGATGCCGTCGCCGTTGCTGTCCTGAAACGAGCGCGGATAGATCTGGTAGATCACGCCGCGTTGCCACCACGCCAGCTTCGACATTGCAATTCCTCTCAACGATTGACTGTTCTGGCGACACCCGCGAAGCGAAGCCCATGCTAAACGATCTCTGGTACAAGAACGCGATCATCTATTGCCTGTCGGTGGGCACGTTCATGGACGCGAATGGCGACGGCGTCGGTGACTTTCAGGGTCTCATGCGCCGGCTCGCTTATTTGCAGGGCCTGGGCGTGACGACGATCTGGCTGATGCCGTTTCAGCCATCGCCGGGGCGCGATAACGGCTACGACGTCTCGGACTATTACAACGTCGACCCGAAATATGGCACGCTTGGTGATTTCGCCGAATTCACGCACGCATGCGACGAGCGGGGCATGCGCGTGATCATCGATCTCGTGGTGAATCACACGTCCGACCAGCATCCGTGGTTCAAGGAAGCACGTAGCGATCCCGCTTCGAAATATCGCGACTGGTATGTCTGGTCGGACAGCCAGCCGTCCAATGCGAAAAGCGGTGTGGTATTCCCGGGCGTGCAAAAGTCGACATGGAGTTTCGACAAGCGCGCAAAGCGCTGGTATTTCCATCGCTTCTATGATTTTCAACCGGACCTGAACACGTCCAATCCTTACGTGCAGGCCGAGTTGCTGAAGATCATGGGCTTCTGGATTCAGCTTGGCGTGTCGGGCTTTCGCATGGATGCCGTGCCGTTCGTGATTGCGACGAAGGGCACGAAGGTGCGACGACCCGTCGAGCAATACGACATGCTGCGGACCTTTCGCGAGTTCTTGCAGTGGCGCGAGGGCGACGCGATCATTCTCGCGGAAGCCAATGTGATGCCCGATACGGACCTCGAATACTTTGGCGACGAAGGCGAGCGCCTGCCGATGATGTTCAACTTCCAGCTCAACCAGAACACGTTTTACACGCTCGCGACGGGCGACACGAATCCATTGAAGAAAGCGCTAATCGCGACAAAGCCACGCCCGCCGACTGCGCAATGGGGCGTGTTCCTGCGCAATCACGACGAACTCGATCTGGGGCGCCTCACGCCCGACCAGCGCGCGGCTGTGTTCGCCGAGTTCGCTCCGGAGCCCGACATGCAGCTCTACGGGCGCGGCATTCGCCGCAGACTCGCGCCGATGCTGGCGGGCGACAGACGCCGCCTCGAACTCGCGTACAGCCTGATGCTGACTTTGCCCGGCACGCCCGTGTTCCGTTATGGCGACGAGATCGGCATGGGCGACGACCTGCGCCGGCACGAGCGCGAAAGCACGCGCACGCCGATGCAATGGTCGACGGAACAGCAGGGCGGCTTTACGAAGCATCCGAAGCCGCCCGTCCGCGTGATTTCGGGCGGGGCTTATGGCTTCGAGCGCGTCAATGTGGCGAGCCAGAGACGCGATCCGAATTCGTTTCTGAACTGGATGGAGCGAATGATCCGTATGCGCCGCGAAGTGCCGGAAATCAGTTGGGGCGATTTCGAAGTGCTGCGCACGTCGCGAAACGATGTGTTCGCGCTGCGTTACGACTGGCGCAACAACTCGGTGCTGTGCGTGCATAACTTCGGCGACGAGGCGTGCACCGTGAGATTCCGCTCCGGCTACAACGAAACGGGTGACGACAGGCTGATCAATCTGCTGTCCGACGATCACAGCCACGCGGGCGATGACGGCCGGCATGCCGTCGTGCTCGAGCCTTACGGGTACAGGTGGTATCGCGTCGGCGGACTCGATTATCTGCTGAGGCGCACCGAGGTTTAGATGTTCAGCCCGTGATCAGGCGCTCGAACACATCCGTGCCGCCCATCTGCCCGCCCTTGAACATGATTTCGGTGCCGTCGAGCGAAGGCTCGTCTGCATGCAGGCGGCAGACTGTGACGCCCGTTGTCAGCGGCGCGCGATACGAAAGGCCCCATGCGTCGAGCGCCTGCGCCGCGTGGCTCGACGTATCGCCGCCCGCAATGCCGATGCGCCGGGGGCGCGCAGCCCGGACCACCTCGCGCAGCAGCGCTGCCGTCGCGTGCGCGGTCTGCACGCGGCTTGCGTCGTTTTGATTGTGCGCACGCCGCGTGAAGGCGAGCACATGCCGGCCTTCGCGCAACATATCGACGATAGGTGCAGCGTCGAATCGCAACGTGTCGCCGTCGCGCCCGAGCGGATCGAGTTCGATCTTCCAGTACGAGTGAGCGGCTTCGATCTGCGCGGCCGTCAACGGGGACAGGCTGCCCGCGAGCGCGAACACCGGGCCTTGCGCGCGGCCGAGCGCTTGCGATGCGGTATCCGCATGCAATACATCCGAAGCCGCTGAAGGCACCGCGGCACACCATGCCTGCGCGACGCTGCTCGCGCCAACGGCAAGCATCGGCGCATGGCGAGAGCGTTTATCGATCAGCCGGCCGATCGTCGCGAGGTCATCGTCACGCAGCACGTCGAACAGTATCGCGGACGCGCCCGCCGACAGCTTCGCATCGACCATTGCATCCACTTCGTCAAACGGCAATGCGTATGCGCGCCAGTCCATCAGCGCCACGTCGCGCATGCTCTGCCGTTCGAGATGCACGCGCAGATCGGCTTCGTTCATCGGCGTGACGGGATGGCGGCTCATCGTCGGATGGCGGTCGATCCGATGGACTTCGTGCGTACTGTGCGTACTGCTTCCCGCGGCCGCAAACAGTTGGCCGAACGCGCAGTAGCGCAGCAATCCAGGCTGACCGCCGACGATGGGCACGAACGGATTCGCAAAATGGCGGCGCAGCGTAGCAATGGCCGTCGCGATGTTGCCGGTTTGCGGCGCGCTGTCGAATGTCGAGCAGACCTTGTAGTGCATCACGCGCACGCCGAGCGCGGCGAAGCATGCGCCGACACGCGCGAGTTCGTCGGCCATTGCGGCGGGGGACATCGCGCGCGCCGCACCCGCCATGCCGATCGCGTCGAGCGGGCCCACGCTGTCGAGGCGCGCGCGAGTCGGCGGCGCGAGAAACAGCAGCGTCCGCAGACGGGCGCGGGCGAGATGCGCGAGCGTATCCGTCGCGCCCGTGAAGTCGTCGCCGTAGAAGCCGTACGGCGCGGCGCTCGATGCGCTCATGTGCGCGCACCGAAGAACGCGAGCGCGGCGCGCAGTTCCGGCGCGTGGGCCGCATGGTCGTGCAGCGGCGTGCCGGATTGCACAGCGTCCCACGCCTGGCGAACGCTGCGCACGCCGGCCGCCGGTCCGTCCGGATGCGCGAGAATGCCGCCGCCCGACATGAAAAGCAGATCCGCGCTGCCGGTCGCAGCGAACGTCGCGGGCACGGTGCCCGCCCATTGGCCGGACGAAAACGCGGGCAGCACGCAATCGTCGAGACGCTCGGCGAGAGGCGTCGCGCAATCGCGCGCCGACTCGGTCACTTCCGTATCGCTTTGCGCGAACTTGCCTGCGAGCCCATGCACATGCATGTGATCCACGCCCGCGAGCCGCCACAACGTCTGATACGCGTGAAAGCCGATGCCGAGCGCCGCATCGCGCGACATCATGCCGAAGCCGTTGCGATGCGCGTGCAGAACAAGGGGCGTCGAGCGGCGCAGCGTCTGGATCGCAGAGAACCCGCACCAGTTGATGCTCGCCATCACGCAGTCGCCTTGCTCGCGCTCGACCAGTTCCGCGTGACGCCGCATCGCATCGGTATCGTCGGTGATGTTGAACGCGACCATCACGCGCTTGCCCGTGCGCTCGCGAAACGCGCGGACTTCGCGCATCACGGCGCGAACACGTTGATCGAGGGGCGCATGCGATGGATTCGCGCAGACTTCATCGTCCTTGATGAAATCGACGCCCGCCTCGCATAGCGTGCGCACCAGATGCGCGGTCTCTTGCGTCGACAGCCCGACGTTGGGCTTGATGATCGTGCCGACCATCGGCCCTTGCTGGACGCCCGTCAGCCGCCGCGTGCCAGCGACGCCGTGCGCGGGCAGATCGAAGCGCTCGCGATACGCACGCGGCACGCGCAGCGACAGCAGCCGCATGCCCGTCACTTCCCCGAGATCGTAGAGATTGCCGGCGACCGTCGCGGCAAGCGTCGGCAGATTGGCGCCGATGTTCGCAACGGGAAACGACAGCGTCACGCGTGCGCGCCTGAACGGCCCATTCACGCGCTGCCGCGTGAGCCATGCACTCGGCAGCGATGCGTGAGGTACGGGCTCCCGTTCGTCGATGCGCAGCACGCTTGCACGGCTGCGCGCGCGCAGTTCGTCGCTTTCGCCGGCGACGCGCACGAACGTGCCGCTCGACTGCTCGCCCGCCATTGTCTCCGCGACTTTCGCGAGATCGAGCGGCGTCTCGATCAGATAATCGGCTTCGATGCTGTCGTCGCGTGATGAAGGCGCGCTCATAGCGTGCCCAGATCGGGAAACGGACGCACGGCATCGCGGCCGTCCCAGTTCAGCGACGCCTCGCGGATCATGTCGAAGAGCTTGCCTTTCGGGCCCGCGATCTCTGACAGCTCGATCACCGTGCCCGGATGCTGCTCCGTGTCGAAGTAGACGAAGCGTCCGTTCTTGCCGACGTTGCCGCTCATCGCCACCGTAAAGCCCTGTTTCAGCAGACGTTCGAGGTCGGCGTCGAACGAAGTGGTCCAGTATGCGTTGTGTTGCAAACCCGTATGGCCCGCTGCGAGAAAGTCGCGATACATCGACGGCGCGTCGTTGCGCGTCTGGATCAGCTCGACCTGCAAATCGCCGGAGTTTGCGAGCGCAACCGAGTTGTGGACCTCGTAGCGTTCGCCGCGATAGCGATAATCCTCGATGGGCACGCGTTCGTTATAGAACCACGGACCGACGCCGAGCACGCGGCTCCAGTGGTCCATCGCCGCTTCGATGTCGCGCACGACATAACCGGCCTGACGGATCTCGCCGAAAAAACGACTCATGAATACACTCCCAATGCCAGAGAAGGGATGGCGATGAAACTGCGAAACGGTTGATGCGAACAGTCGGGAAAGACAGGCGCTCAGAGAAAGCCCGTCGATATCCACGGCACGAACGCGACGAGAATCAGCCCGAGCGCGAGCGCGCTCATATAGCCGACGATGGGCCGCATGCCGGCATCGGGATTGATGCGGCTCACGGCACACGCCGAGTAATAGCCGACGCCGAACGGCGGCGAGAACAGCCCGACGCCCATCGAGAGAATCACGACGATCGCGTAATGCACTTCGTTGACGCCGGCGGCGCGCGCAATCGGAAAGAGCAGGGGGCCGAACAGCACGATTGCGGGAATGCCTTCGAGCACGCTTCCTAGCACGATGAAGACGACGATCGACAGCGCGAGAAAACTCGATGAGCCGCCGGGCAGCGATGTCATTAGCGACGCGAGATCCTGCGAGAACCCCGACTGCGTGAGTGCCCAGGCCATCGCCGTCGCGCAGCCGATGATGAAGATGATCGCGCCCGACAACGTCGCCGCGTCGATCAGCATGCGCGGCAGACGCGACCACGCGAAGCGCCGGTAAACGAAGAGGCCGATCAGCACCGAGTAGGCAATGCCGATCGTCGATACTTCCGTCGCCGTCGCGATGCCTTCGACGACCGCGCCGCGAATCACGAACGGCAGCGCGAGCGCGGGGAACGCGGCGATGAACATGCGGCCGATCTCGCGCCCGTTGAAGCGCTGCGCGCGGCTCAGGTCTTCCTTGCGATAGCGCAGCCACACGACGAAGCACAACATCAGCGCGAGCACCAGCGCGGGCAGCATGCCCGCCGTGAAGAGCGCGGAGATCGACAGGCCCGTGACCGAGCCGATCGTGATCAGCACGATGCTGGGCGGCACGGTTTCCGTCTGCGCGCCCGCCGTCGACAGCAGCGCGACGAGATCGCCTTCGTCCGCGCCGCGCCGCTTCATTTCGGGGAACAGCACGGGCGCGATCGCGGCCATGTCGGCGACCTTCGAGCCCGAGATGCCCGACACCAGATACATCGTGCCGATCAGCACATACGACAGCCCGCCGCGCACATGGCCGACGAGGCTCGCGAGAAACTGGATCATCGCGCGCGCCATGCCCGTCATCTCGATCATCAGGCCGAGGAATACGAACAGCGGCACCGCGAGCAGCACCAGATGCGACATGCCTTCGTCCATGCGGCCGACGATCACTTCGAGCGGCGTATCCGTCGTGAGGCTCAGATAGCCGAACGTCGCGAGCGCGAACGAAAAGCAGATCGGCACGCCGGAGAAGATGCCGATTGCGACGACACCGACGAAGAAGATCAGCAGGTTCGCCTTGCCGAGATCGGGCAGCGCGGGCGCGGCCCACGCGATGGCGCCCGCCACGACGCCGACGAACGCGAGCGCAATCGCGATGTCGCGCATGCGGCCCACCTGCGCGAGCCGTATCAGCCCGACGAGCAGCATCAGCGCCGCGCCGACGGGCAGCGCGAACGCGCGCCATGCATCGCTGATCTGCAAGGCGGGCGTGAGGATCACGGTCTCGGCGGCGGCGAAGTCGTACGCGGGCCACAGCACGAGCGCGAGCAGCGCAATCGACAGCACGATCGCGAGCGTATCGACGAGCGCACGCCGCTGCGGCGACAGGCGGCTGACGAAGGCCGTCATCCGCATGTGCTCGCCGCGCCGCAGCGCCAACACTGCGCCGAGCATCGACATCCAAAGGAACAGCATGCCCGCCAGTTCGTCCGACCACACGAGCGGCTGATGCAGCGCGTAGCGGAACACGACGCCCGCCAGCAGCACGACGATTTCGACAGCGAGCAGCAGCGCGCACGCGCATTCGACGAGTGCGATCAACGCGCGGTCGAAGTGGCGCAGCCAGCGCCTCGGGCCGCTTGCGGCGAGCGCCGTGTCGAACGATGAAGCGGCCGTGGCATCGGCGATGGCTGCATGCGGCAGCGCCTGATCCGTCATGTCGATCTCCCCAGTCCGCGATGCGCGCGGCACGTTACGCCCCAGCACGTGCCGCGCGGCGTCGCGCGCGAAGTTGCGCGAGCGTGCGTGAATTCAAGCGAGCTTGCCCGTGTAGCTTTCCAGCAGCGACCACGCTTCGTTGCCGAAGCGGCCCTTCCAGTCGGAATAGAAGTTCGCTTGCCGCAGCGCGGCGCGGAACGTGTCGGGCGAAGGCCGGTTGATCGACAGTCCCTTGCCTTGCAGATCGGCGACGGCGGCGTCGTTGAGCTTGCGCACGTCGTCGCGCTGGCGCAGTGCCGCCTGGTTGAACGCATCGGACGTGATGCCTTGCAGTTCTTTCGGCAGCTTCTGCCACGCGCGCTGGTTCAGCACGAACCAGAAGCCGTCCCAGATGTGATTCGTCAGCGAGCAGTACTTCTGCACTTCGTACAGCTTCGCCACCTGCACGATAGGCAGCGGGTTTTCCTGCGCATCGACGATATGCGTCTGCAGCGACGAATAGACCTCGCTGAACTGCAGGCTCGTCGGCGCTGCGCCCAGGCCCTTGAACATGTCGATGCTCAGCGGACTGACGGGCACGCGGATCTTCAGGCCGCGCATGTCCGACGCGTTCGCGATTGCGCGCGAACTGGACGTGGTCTCGCGAAAGCCGTTGTCCCACATCTTTTCGAACGACTCGAGACCGGCTTTCGCCATCGCCGCGCGCACATACGCACCGACCTTGCCGTCCATCGCGCTCCACACCTGCGAGTAGTCGTTGAATGCGAAACCGATTGCGTTGATCGCGGCAACGGGCGCGAGCGTCGACACGACGAGCGCCGACGGCGTGAACATTTCGATGCCGCCGCTGCGCACCTGCGCGAGCATGTCGGTATCGCCGCCTAGCTGATTGTTCGGGAAGATGCGGATTTCCATCCGACCTTTGGACTGCTCCTTCACCTGGTCCGCCGCTTCTTTCGCGCGAACGTTGAGGGGGTGCGTGAGCGGCAGGTTGTTGCCGTACTTGAACACGTACTGTGGCGCAGCGGCACGGACGATGGCGGGAAAGCCCAGCGCACCGGCGACGGGCGCGGCCGCCGCGGCGCGCAGCAGCGAGCGCCTGACAAGGTTGGTCATTCGAATGTCTCCAGGTTTTGTTTGTGTGTGCCGCTGTGGCATCATGCTCAATCAAAAACCATCACGATCCGCACAGGCGCCAATGCGTCTTTTTGGTTACGCTCTGTGCTGTCTGCATGATGTTGCTGCAAGACTAGGGACGGCCACTCGCCGTGTCAAACCACAATCCTGATTGTTTTTGATGGATTACGCCCTCAGAAATCAGCATGGCTGACGCGCCCATTCCTCTTTTTCCGCCGCGCGCGCGGATCGCCGACATCGCCGCTGCGGCGGGTGTTTCGACGGCGACCGTCGATCGCGTATTGAACGGCCGCGACGGCGTGCGGCCGATGACGGCGCGTCGCGTGATGCAGGCCGCCGCGCAGGCGGGCTATGTGATCGACGCGCCGGCGCCCGAGACCCAAGCCGCGCGGCCATTGAAGATCGAGTTTCTGGTGCCGGCCGGCACGAACCGCTATCTGCGCATGCTCGGCGATTACATCGAGTTCGCGCACAACCAGTGGGCCGCACAAGGCATGCGCTGCCGCGTGCATTACGTGGAGAGCTTCAACCCGAATGAACTGGCCGCGCGTCTGTTGCACTATGGCCAGCGCGCGGATGGCGTGGTGTTCATGGCGCTCGAACATCCCGTCGTCCGCGATGCCGTGAACGCGCTCGCGGAACAGAACGTGCCCGCGATCACGCTGATTTCCGACCTGTCGAATTCACGCAGGCTCGCTTATGTCGGCATCGACAACCGTTCGGCGGGACGCACGGCGGCGCTGCTGCTGGGACGCTTCATGGGACCGCGTCCGTCGGGCAAGATCGCGATGCTTGCGGGCAGCCTCAACTATCGCGGGCACGAGGAGCGCGAGATCGGTTTTTTGCATCTGATCGAATCGACGTTTCCGCAGGTGAAGGTGATCGGGCTGCGCGAAGGGCAGGACGACAGCGAACGCAACTACGTGCAGACGCGCAATCTGATCGCGCAGCATCCGGACCTTGCCGGGATTTACAACAGCGGCGGCGGCTCGGATGGCGTCGCGCGCGCAATCATCGAGGCAAAGACCGAGCAGAAGATTCTCTTCGTCGGACATGGACTCACGCCCGATACGCGCGCATTGCTGATCGACGGGACAATGGACGCGCTCATCACACAGACGCCGCAATCGATGGTCGGCAACGCCCTGAAAATTTTCCGTAACGTGCACGAAGGCCGCGATGCGCTCGATGGCGTGAAGCCCGTGCAGTTCAGCATCGTGTTGCGCGAGAATCTTCCCTGAAGCAAGCTTCAGCGCAGAGGAGAGGCCGCCATGCAATCGGGTTATGCCGTCGCCGCCGTCGCGTCTGCTTTGGTCGTCATATACGTTCATGCAACCATCCCGCGCTATACGTTGAGGGGATCGAGAAGCGTGATCGCTCATTTGTCGCTGGCAGTCGTGGGCATTCTTTTCGGTGCGGTCAGCGCGATGGTATTCGGGTCGGTTGCTTCGCCGTGGCTCGTGCTGGTCGTCGGATTCGGCGTGGTTCATGTCCCGGCGGCGTGCGTACTCGCCATTAAACATCTACGCCATTCAGGAAAAAGCTGAGCGGTACGGCTGCGGAAAAGCTTGCCGAATCGACGAATGCGTACACGAGCGCAGCCCGTCGCGTGGCCGTGAAAATGAAAAATTCCACATTGCCGCCTATGATACGAAGGTCCGACGCGGCCGGGTGCATCGTCCGATGCGTGATCGAGCGGTGGCCATGTTGCGCACGCGGAACCACGACTATGGAGATGCTCGAAATGGACGATGTTCTCCTCGATGCCACCCCGTTGAGCGCCGACGAACTGCACGACATGGACCGGTATTGGCAGGCGTGCAATTATCTGTCGGCCGGCATGATTTACCTGCGCGCCAATCCGCTGTTGCGCGAGCCGCTTGCAAAAGAGCACATCAAAAGGCGATTGCTCGGCCACTGGGGTTCCGATCCCGGGCAAAGCTTCGTGCTCGTGCATCTGAACCGAGTAATAACGCGGCAGGACCTGGATGTCATTTTTATATCCGGGCCAGGCCACGGCGCGCCGGCGACGTTGGCGCATAGCTACCTGGAAGGGCGCTATTCGGAGATCTATCCGGACCGCGCTGAAACCGAAGAAGGCATGGCACGCTTTTTCCGGCTGTTTTCCTTTCCGGGTGGCATCGGCTCGCACTGCACGCCCGAAACGCCGGGCTCGATTCACGAAGGCGGCGAACTGGGTTACAGCCTTTCGCATGCTTACGGTGCTGCGTTCGATAACCCCGATCTGATCGTCGCGGCGATGATCGGCGACGGCGAAGCGGAAACGGGGCCGCTCGCCACGTCATGGCATTCGAACAAATTCCTCAATCCCGCCCGCGACGGCGCCGTACTGCCCATTCTTCATCTGAACGGCTACAAGATCGCCAATCCGACTGTTCTCGCCCGCATTCCACACGAGGAACTTGCCGCGTTGATGACGGGCTACGGACACAATCCGTATTTCGTCGAAGGCGACGATCCGCAGACGATGCATCAGACGATGGCTGCGACGATCGATCGTTGCATCGAAGAAATCCGGACGATCCAGGCGCGCGCGCGTATAGATGGTGACCTCAGCCGTCCGCGCTGGCCGATGATCGTGCTGCGCACGCCAAAGGGATGGACAGGCCCGCGTGAAGTTGGCGGGCACAAGGTTGAGGGTTCATGGCGTGCGCACCAGGTTCCCATCGCGGACCCGGAGAGCAATCCGGATAGTCTCAAGCTCATCGAAGAATGGCTGCGCAGCTATAAACCGGAACAACTGTTCGACAAGTCGGGGAGACTGATCGAAGAACTGCGCGCGCTCGCGCCGCGAGGCGACCGCCGCATCAGCGCGAATCCTCACGCGAACGGCGGGGCGTTGTGCAAGTCGCTCGATCTGCCGCCCTTCGAAGATCATGCCGTCGACGTTAAGGTTCCGGCCGCAACCTATCTGTCGCCGACCGATGCGCTCGCGAAATACCTGTGCGACGTGATGCGCCGGAACATGACGAGCTTCCGTGTATTCGGACCGGATGAGACCTCGAGCAACAAGCTCTCGGCGATCTACAAGGCTTCGAAGAAGACGTGGCTTGCGCTCGCGGAAGAAAGCGATAGCGACGGTGGCGAACTGGCCGCCGACGGACGCGTGATGGAAATGCTCAGCGAGCACACGCTGGAAGGCTGGCTCGAAGGCTACACGCTGACGGGCCGACACGGACTCTTTGCGACGTACGAAGCATTCGTGCATGTGATCGATTCGATGTTCAATCAGCACGCGAAGTGGCTCGAAAAAGCGAAGCGCGAATTGCGCTGGCGGCAACCCGTGCCATCGCTGAACCTGTTGATCACGTCGCTCGTATGGCGCCAGGATCACAACGGCTTTACGCATCAGGACCCCGGCTTTCTCGATGTCGTGACCAACAAAAGCCCCGACGTCGTGCGCATTTATCTGCCGCCCGATGCGAACTGCCTGCTGAGTGTCGCCGATCACTGCCTGCGTTCACGCGATTACGTGAACGTGATCGTCGCCGACAAGCAGCCGCATTTGCAGTATCTCGACATGAAGGCGGCGATCACGCATTGCACGAAGGGCGTCGGCATCTGGGACTGGGCGTCGACCGATCAGGGGCAGGAACCGGATGTCGTGATTGCAAGTGCGGGCGATATCGCGACGATGGAAGCACTCGCTGCCGTCGAAATCCTCAAAGGGCTGTTCCCGGATCTGAAGATGCGTTTCGTGAACGTGGTCGACCTGTTCCGTCTGATGCCCGACACCGATCATCCGCACGGACTGTCATCGCGCGATTTCGATTCGCTGTTCACTACGGACAAGCCCGTGATATTCAACTTCCACTCGTATGCATCGCTTGTTCACAAGCTCACGTATCGCCGCGCCAATCACGAGAACATTCATGTGCATGGCTATGCGGAGAAGGGCAACATCAATACGCCGCTGGAACTCGCGATCATCAACGGGATCGATCGCTTCACGCTCGCCATCGACGTGATCGACCGTGTCGCGGCGCTGCGCGGCGTGGGCGACCATGCAAAAGAGCGCTTGCGCGATCAGCGGATCGAACACGTCACGTATGCGCATGCCGAAGGAATCGATCGGGAAGAAATTCGCAACTGGACGTGGAAGAGCGGCGATGCGGGTTAAATCATCGCTTCTTTTTTCGGCTCTTCGTCGCGCGTTCTTCCAGACGTTGGTTGCATTCGACGATGGTTTCGATCGCCTTTTCGGCGCTGGGCGATAAGGTGCGATGCGCCAGACTCACAATCGCGAATCGCGTCGTCAGTTCCTTCGCGTCTTCGAAGTCGATCGTTCGCAGCGCTCCGCTGTCGAGTTCTCGCCATACCGCCGAGAAAGGACCGTAGACCACCATATCGGAGTCTGTTGCCAACTCCTTTAGCGTGTGAAAGCTGTTGCATTCGACCGCGAACTTAGGCTGTTCAAAGGGCTTGAGTTGCATCAGCTTGCGAAAATTCTCCAGCGTGTGTTTCGGGGCCGGCACCGAAGCCACCTGAAGTTCTCTCAGCATCGAAATCCTGCGCCGGCTGCCGGAAAAAACAGGGTGTTCCGGCCTCGCGAACCATCCGCATTGGCAGGATGGCAACGACCTGATCGCCAGTTCCGGTGACGGCGACACGGCAGATTCCACCGTAATCATGAAATCAATGGTCTCTGCGTGGAGCCGATCGAGGAGCGCGCTCCAGTCGTCCACACTGACACGCACGGAAAGGCGCGGGTGAGACCGCGCGAGCGCGGCGATCGCGTCGCTCAAGAGCGCCGCAGCGGGAATGGGACCCGCGCCGATCATGACTTCGCCAAGCTCATGATTGTTGAAGAGCTTCACGTCGCGATCAAGCGCCCGGATTTCAAACAGCGCTCGCCGCGCACGCTCGACAACCAGCCTTCCACCCGGCGTCAGGACGATTCCACGAGGATGACGATCGCATAGCCGCATGTCGAGTTCGTCTTCCAGCGACTGAATGCTTCGCGTGAGCGCAGATTGCGTCAGGTGCACTTTTTCGGCGGCTCTTGCGAATGCGCCTTCATCTGCAAGGGCAACAAGGTGTTCGAACTGGCGCAGGTTCATTATGAGTTCCGCTCAACGATGGCATTCGTAATTTGCAATGGAAGTATAGATCGGTCTGGTCTAGATTTGGAGGCTGCGAAATAGGGGACGTCCGCGACGTGCCCCGGCGATGCTTGCCGGGGGCGCACAACGGATAGGCGCAGGCATTCGCGCGCCGCCGATACAGCCAGGACAAACGCATGTACTGATCGTACTTGCCGTAACGAACTGCAGGAGACAACGTGAAACGGATGATGATCCCGGTGTGGTTTATCGCTGCACTCTGGGGCGCGATTTGGGCAACCCAGGCGGTTGCTGCGTCAACGATTACCGAGCCGACGAGAGTGACCGGCCAGCCCGGCTACAACCAGCCCAATCAGTATCTGACGGGCCAAACCGTCAGGCTGGCCGATAACATGGAGCCGGTCATCAACAACGCGGACCAGACCGCCGACGCGCGGCAGAAGCTGGACGCGCTGCAAAAGCGGGCCGGCAAACGTCCGAACGTGGTGATCTTTCTGCTCGACGATGTCGGCTACAGCGACTTTGGGTTTAACGGTGGCGGGCAGGCCGTCGGCAACGATACGCCGGATGTCGACCGCGTCGCGAGCCAGAGCCTGATTCTCAGTTCCGCCTATTCGCAGCCGAGCTGCTCGCCCACGCGCGCAACGATCATGACTGGCGAGAACATGGCGCACCACGGCATCCAGATTCCCGTGATGTATGGTCAGCCGGGTGGCCTCGCTGGAATGACCACGCTTGCCACGCTCATGTCGCGACAGGGCTACACCACGCAAGCAGTCGGAAAATGGCACATGGGCGAAAACACGGCGTCGCTGCCGCAAAACGTCGGCTTCGACGATTTCCGCGGCTTCCTTTCCGTTTCCGACATGTACACGGAGTGGCGCGACCCGCAGTACAACCCCGAGGTGGCGTTGAGTCCGCAACGCTATAACTACATCCTCAATCTCCCTTTCAACAAGAGCGACGTGCATGCCGCCAAAGGCGGCCAACTGGAGAATCTGTACGAGATCAACACGGACAACATCAAGGATCTCGACCAGAAGTGGCTCGACTACACCGTTGGTTTCCTGAACCGGCAGAAGGACGCCACGAAGCCATTCTTTCTGTACTACGCACCGCGCGCGTGTCATTACGATAATTACCCGAACGACTACTACCGTGGAAGGTCCGCGGCGCATACGAACTATGGCGACTGCATGGTCGAGGTGAACGACATATTCAGGAAGCTGGTCGATACCCTGGAAGCAAATGGCGAGCTGGATAACACGATCATTTTCTTCGGCTCCGACAATGGCCCGGAGCAGGAGATCCAGCCGGCTGCGAAAACGATGTTTCGCGGCGGCAAGGGCTCGACGTGGGAAGGCGGGGTACGCAGTCCGTTCTTCGTGTACTGGAAAGGCATGATCGCGCCCCGCAGATCGGACGGCCTCTTCGACTTCGCCGACATGTTCAACACGTCGCTGTCCCTGGCGGGTCTGCCCGGCGCGGAGGTGGCGAAAGCCGTACCGTCGACGACCTATATCGACGGCATCGACCAGACGTCATTCCTTCTCGCCGACAAGGGCGTGTCGAACCGCAAGAGCATCTTCTACTTCTGGAACGACGAAGTCTCGGCTGTGCGCGTCGACGAGTTCAAGATGATGTTCAAGGCGCAGCTGCCGGATTCCGTCAACCGCATGGGCTACAACGGTGGATTCGCGGGGACGGTCGGGCAGGCGTGGACTGCGATGGTGTTCAATCTGTATAGCGATCCTAAGGAAGAGGAGTCGGTTCTTGCGCGTCACACGCCGCTGGAAGTCTTCTTGCTCGCGGAATATCGACGCTATCTTGCCGTGCTGAAGAAGTACCCGCCGCGGCACCAGCTATCCGTCAAATAGGGATGCGTTGGCGTCGTCGCGGACGGCGGCGCCATGTTGCAAGGATTTCGAATGAAACTGGTAAGTCGCAACAGGCGCTTGTGGGGAGCGCTGGCATTGGCCGCAGTCATCTCCGCGGCCGGCCTCGCCGCGTACCGATGGAGCCGGATGCCGGCCGCTCTGACAGTCGGCGATGGCAGGACCGGCCCGAACGACATGGTCTGGATTCCGAGCGGCAAGTTCACAATGGGCAGCGAACATCCGCACGCACTGCCCAACGAACGTCCCGCGCACCGCGTGAAGCTGAGTGGATTCTGGGTCGACCGGCACGACGTGACGAACGCGCAATTCGCGCGTTTCGTCGCGGCGACGCGCTACGTCACGACGGCGGAGAGAAAGCCGAAGTGGGAAGACCTCAGGATTCAATTGCCGCCAGGCACCCCAAAGCCTGATGACAGTGTCCTTCAGCCCGGTGGTCTGGTATTCACCGGTACGGACGCGCCCGTACCGCTGGACGACTACTCCCGCTGGTGGAAGTTCGTGCCCGGGGCGAACTGGCGGCATCCCATGGGTCCGGGCAGTTCGATCGCCGGAAAGGACAATCACCCGGTCGTGCAGGTTTCATACGAGGATGCGCTGGCCTACGCGAAGTGGGCTCACAAACGCCTGCTCACCGAAGCGGAATGGGAATACGCGGCACGGGGCGGGCTCGAACAGGCCGATTACGCGTGGGGCGCCGAGTTCTCGCCTGGCGGGAAGAAGATGGCCAACACATGGGAAGACAGCGCGCGACCATTCCCGGTGACGTCGGTACGCAACTCAAGCGAAAAGGTTCAAGTGGGCACGTCGGCGGTAGGTACGTATGCCCCTAACGGCTACGGTCTCTACGATATGGCGGGCAACGTATGGCAGTGGGTGGGAGACCGGTATCGCGCGGACGCATTTCGTATCGAGGCAGCAGGCGGGCGGATGATCACCGATCCGGCGGGCCCGACGAACAGTTTCGATCCCGATCGGGGGGCGCTCGCGCACGCGCCTGCCAGGGTTACAAGAGGCGGTTCGTTCTTGTGCAGCGAGACGTATTGCGTGAGTTATCGGACGAGCGCACGGCGTGGTACCGATCCAATGAACAGCATGTCGCACCTCGGATTTCGCCTTGCGATGGATGAAAGCGAATGGCAGCGCGAATCGGGTCGATAGTTCGGGTAGCGATCGGCTGCCGAAAGCTGTTTCGATCTGCAAGACAGGCGGCCGTAGTCCCTGATTGCGAAACGCAGCAAACCCGTTGGTACCTAAAAGCGATCGACCCGAAACGGAAACGGATCTGCAACCGGTTCGGCGCCCACCATCATCTCCGCGAGCAGACGCCCTGTAATGGGACCGAGCGTCAGTCCGTGATGCGCGTGGCCGAACGCGAACCACAATTCCTTGTGACGTTTCGCCGGCCCGATGATCGGCATCATGTCGGGCGTGCAGGGACGTCGGCCGAGCCAGGGGCGCTCGTCGAGTCTGGCGCCGAGCGGAAAGGTCCTACGCGCGATGGGTTCGATTGCGTCCAGTTGCACGGGCGTTGCAGGTGCATCGCACGTGGCCAGTTCGGCGCCCGTCGTCAGGCGGATGCCGCGCGCCATCGGCGTGATCATGTAGCCGATCTCCGTATCGAGCACCGGCTGCTTCAGGCGCGCGCCGTTCACTGTCGAGTAATGCATGTGATACCCGCGCTTGACGGCGAGCGGCAGACGATAGCCGAGCCGCGCGCTGACGGTATCCGACCACGGTCCCAGCGCGACAACGGCCGAATGCGCGTCGATGCGGCCAGCTTCCGTATTCACGCTCCAGTGCGGTTCGAGTGTCATCGCATCGCCGATGAAGATGCGGCCGCCCAGTTGCTCGAAGTAACGCGCGTAAGCGGTGACGAGCGCATTGGGATCGCTGATGGAATCAGCATCGGTGTAGCGCAGCGCGCCCAGCAATGCGTGACTCAGCGACGGCTCTTCGCGCCGCAGCCGGGCTGCATCGAGTGCCTCGAATGCGACGCCATATTCCGCGCTCCATCGCTCGACCTGGCGTAGTTCCGAGTCCTGCTTGCGCGCGCTGCGGAAGACTTTCAGCCAGCCGCCCGTGCGCAGCAACTCCTGCGCCCCCGACGCCGCGATCAGCGCGCGATGCTCGCTGACGCAATGCTCGATCAGCGTCGAGTACGAGCGCGCGATTGCCGCGTGCCGGTCCGCGCGCGAGTGATACCAGTAGCGGTACAGGAACGGCAGCAGCTTCGGCATCGCGCGCGGGTGGTAGCGCACGTCGAGCGAGCGGTTGCGCGCATAGCGCAGCAGCGTCGCCGGATCGCGCGGGAACGCGTACGGATAGACACCCTCGCGCTGGATCAGTCCCGCGTTGCCGAACGATGTCTCGTTGCCGGGCGCCTTGCGGTCGACGAGCGCAACGGACAGTCCGCGCTGTTGCAGATGCACGGCCACCGATACGCCCACCATGCCCGCGCCGAGTACGACGGTATCGAACTTCATTGCAGCGTATTCCTTGCCGATGATGTCATGCGAGCGCGGTCACGGCGACTTCGACGTCGAGGCCGGGCCTCATCAGCAATGCCTGCACGCAGGCGCGCGCAGGCGCATGGCCCGACGGCACCCACGCTTCCCACACGGCATTGAATTCATCGAAGTGTTTCGGGTCGCTCAGCCACACGTTGGCGGTGAGAACGCGCGTCTTGTCGACGCCTGCCGATGCGAGCAGCGTGTCGATACGCGTGAGGATTTCCGTCGCCTGCACGGCGATCGACGCGCCGGCTGTATCGGGCACCTGGCCGGACAGATAGGCGATGCCGTTGGCGATCACCACCTGGCTCATGCGTGCGTTGCTTTGCAGTCTTTTGATTTCGCTGGACATGATGTTCTTGTGTGTGAGTTACATGGATGACAGGCTGGCATCACCGTCGCCAGCAGAGTTGAAAATGGGCGGCGCGGTGACGATCGACTTCAGCGCTGCGTTCGGCTGTGTGAGACGCGACAGATCGGGTCGCGGACGGCGCAATGCAGGCTCCCTGTCGAAAGCCTGTTCCATCGCGCGCGCGACGGCCAGCGTCTTGAGATCGCCATGATACGGCCCGACGATCTGCAAACCGAACGGCATGCCCGCATGATCGACGCCGCACGGCAGCGACAGCGCGGGATGCGTCGTCAGCGTCACGACGTAGGTCAGCGCGAGCCATCGATAGTAGTTCTCCTGCGCGCGTCCGTTGATCTGCGCCGCGTACAGCTCGCGCCACGGAAACGGCGAAACGGGCGTCGTCGGCGACACGATCACGTCGTAGCGCTCGAACGCAGACTGAAAGCGCCGGAAGATGCGCGTCTGTTCCGCCTGCGCCCATGCGCTGTCGGCGAGCGTCATCGCCGCGCCCATTTCGTAGTTCGCGCGCGTGTTCGGACCCAGCGCGCCCGGGTCGCGCGCATACGCATCGCGCAGCCCCGCGACGAAGCTCTCCGCGCGGATTACATCGAACGAGCGGTGCACGTCGCCGAGATCGAAGTTGACGGGCTCGCACGTGCGCACCAGCTTGGCGAGCGCGGCCATGCGCGAGCGGAACAGCACACGAATATCGTCGTCGACATCGCACGAGCCGAAGTCTTCCGTGTAGCCGACGCGCAGCGTGGCGAGATCGAGCGCAGGCAGCGCCGCGAAACCGAGCGGATCGGTTTCGTAGCTGAGCGGGTCGCTTGCCGACAGGCCCGCCGTCGCCGCGAGCTGCAGTGCCGTTTCTTCGACATCGCGGCCCATCGGACCGACTACCGAAATCGGCGTCCAGCCGAGCAGTCGACGCGAGTTCGGCACGAGTCCGGGAGTAGGTCGAAAGCCGACCACGCCGCATTTCGATGCCGGAATGCGCAGCGAGCCGCCCGTATCCGAGCCGGTGCAGACGGGCAGCATGTCGCACGCGAGTGCCGCCGCCGAGCCACCCGATGAACCGCCCGCGTTCAGTTCGGTGTCGAACGGATTGCCCGTCGCGCCCCATACCGGATTGCGCGTGTTCGCGCCGGCGCCGAGTTCCGGCACATTCGTCTTGCCGACGAGAATCGCGCCCGCCGCGCGCAGCCGTTCAACCAGCGTGACATCGCGCGAAGGCACGTGGCCGCGTGACATCGGCGAGCCGTAGGTGGTGAGCAGGCCCGCCGTGTCTTCGAGATCCTTCACGCCGAGCGGCAGGCCATGCAGCAGTCCGAGCGGCTCGCCCGCGAGGACCTTGCGCTCGGCGGCCTTCGCGGCTTCGCGCGCATCGTCGTAACAGGTTGCCGTGATCGCGTTGACGGCGGGGTTGATCGCTTCGATCCGTTCGATGCACGCATCGAGCAGTTCGACGGGCGAAATCTCTTTTGCGCCGATCATCCGGCGCAGCTCGACGGCATTGCGGCTGACGAGATCGTCGTGAGCAGACATGGTTCGAAATCCTCGGGGCGAAGTAAGGCCAGAAGTAAGGTCAGGTGAGCGCTTCACCCGTGCGGTCGCGCAGCCAGATCACGGGGACGAGCGAGATGGCGCACGCGGCCGCCACGTACCACGCGGGCGCAAGCGGATTGCCCGTCAGCGCGACGAGCCAGCTTGCCACGAACGGCGAGAAGCCGCCGAAGAACGAAGCGCTCACGACATAGGTTAGCGCGATACCCGTTGCCCGTACGTGCTTCGGGAACAGCTCCGGGATCATCACGAGCACGGGCACGATCTGCCCGGCGACGAACACCGCGAGAAAAGCCGACACGGCGCACAGCATCAGCATCGAAGGCTCAGCGGACAGCCACGCGAACGCGGGATAGATGGTCAGCAGCAGGATCACGCGCGACACGACGAGCACGCGCTTGCGGCTATAGCGGTCCGCGAGCTTGCCCGCGATGGGCGCCGCGACGAACAGCACGAGCGAGCTGATCACGCCCGATGCAACGGATGCCGTCGACGACAGATGCAGCGTGCGCACCGCGTGGCTCGGCAAAAAGAACGCCGTGATGTACACAGAGACCGAGCCGCCGAGTTCGGCGAACGTGCCGAGTATCGTCAGTTTCAGATGTGTGGTGAGCGCCGCTTTCAACGCGCCGCGCCGATGTGTATTACTCGACGATGCATTGCTCAGCGTCTCTTCGAGGCGCCGGCGGATCAGCATGCCGACGGGCGCCGCGACGATGCCCAGCAGGAACGGAATGCGCCAGCCCCATGCGAGCACCGCATCCTTCGGCAGTGTGACGTTGACGAGCGTCGCGACGGCCGCGCCGAGCGCAAGGCCGAGTGCCGTGGCGGCGAAGTTCCAGCTGGCAAAAAAAGCGCGCGTCGAATCCGATGCGTATTCGACAAGCAGTGTCGTGCCGGGGCCGAACTCGCCGCCCGCCGCGAAGCCCTGGATCAACCGCGCCGCGAGCACGATAAACGGTGCGGCCATGCCCGCCACCGCATACGTCGGCGCGCAGGCGATCAGCGCGCAGCTCAGCGCCATCAGCATGATGGTCAGCACCATCGCCTTCTTGCGTCCCGCGCGGTCCGCATAGGCGCCGATCACGATGCCGCCCAGCGGCCGCACGACGAAACCCACGCCGAACACGCCGATCGACAGCAGAAACTGGTTCACGGGCGAGGCGGACGGAAAGAACAACTGTCCGATCTGGATCGCAAAGAAGCTGTAGATCGTGAAGTCGTAGAACTCCAGCGCCGTGCCGAGCGTCGTCGCGGCGATGACCTGGGTCTTCGACAGGCCGGCTTTTTGCAATGCAAGCGTTGACACGGTGACCGCTCCTCAGGGACTGGCATCGACGCGGGTTATCATATACGAGAAAAAATAAATTCTCGTATACGACAAAACCCTCACCATCGCAGAGCGTGTCTCATGGCCAAATCTGTCGGGCGAAGAGAGCCCGTAGCCGCCGAGGCTTCATCGCAGATCGATCACAAGGCGGTCGGCGCGCGGCTGCGCGACGCGCGCAAGGCGCGTGGCCTCACGCTGATGCAGCTGTCGGAGCAGTCGGGCATTGCCGTGTCGACGATCTCGAAGGCGGAGCGCGGCGACATCGCGCTGACCTACGACAAGTTCGCCGCGCTCGCGCACGCGCTGAAACTCGAATTCGACGCCATCTTCGGACGCGGGCGAAGAGCCGCTGCGGGGTCCGCTGCTAGTTCCGCTGTGAGTCACATCACGCCGACCTTTACGGCGTCGGGCCAGCAGATGATCTACGACACGCCCAATTATGAGTACGGCATGCTCGCGAACGATCTGACGGGCAAGCGCATGGTGCCGATGCGCGCGCATGTGAGGGCGCGCAAGCTATCCGATTTCCCCGACTTCATTCGTCATAGCGGCGAAGAGTTCGTGTTTCTCTTGCACGGCTCGCTTGAACTGCGGTTCGACACGGGAGCGGTGTTCGAACTGAAACCCGGCGACAGCCTGTACTTCGACAGTTCTGTCGGGCACGTGTATCTGAGCACGGGCAAAAAGCCCGCGGAAGTGCTGGTGTGTTGCGTCGACACGGATGCGCATCGGCCTGCTGACGCGATCTGATTGCAGTTCAGCGGACGCGCCGGCGTTCCGGCCGCTACCGCGCTTTCTTGCAACGATTCGATGGGATGTCGAGGGCCTCAGATGTTCGCCTTCGACGCGCGCTCCTGTCCCGGCGTGATGGAAAAAGCCTTGCGATAACAACGTCCGAGATGTGAGGCGCTCGTGAATCCGCACTGCAACGCGATATCGAAGATGGACGAGGTCGATTCGTGCAGCAGTTTTTGCGCAGCCTTCAGGCGTACGTCGAGATAGAACTGCGACGGCCCCATGCCGAAGTGCTTTAGCCACATGCGCTCGATCTGACGCGGCGAAATGCCCACCAGTGAAGCGATGGTCTGCACTGGCACGGGCCGTTCGATGTTCTGTTCCATCAACGTGATCGCATTGACGATGCGCCGGTCCTCGATGCCGTAGCGCCACTGAATCGCCATTTTCTGGCTTTCCTGCGATGCGCGAATGCGCGTGTGCAGGAACTGATCGGCGACGTCGGCAGCGAGCCGGTGGCTATGCGCGCGAGCAATCATGTCGAGCATCAGATCGATGGCGGCCGTGCCGCCGCCGCACGTGAGCCGGTCGCCGTCGATGCAATAGAGGTCGCGCGTCACCGTCAATGACGGAAACTCGTCGGCGAGCGCTTTCAACGCCTCCCAGTGGATCGTGCAGCGGCGCCTGTCGAGCAACCCGGCGCGCGCGAGGATCATCGTGCCCAGACTGATGCCGCCCAGCGGCCGGCCACTCGCCGCATAGCGGCGCAGAAAGTCGAACACCGACGCGTTGCGGTAGTTCTCGACATCGATGCTTGCCACCACGAATAGCTGATCGACGGCAATCGACGACGTCATCGCCGATTCCGGCAGCAGCGAAAAACCCGAACTCGACGACACGGGCTCGCCGTCGGCGCTGATCAGATGCCAGCTATAGAGCGGCTTGCCGCTCATCCGGTTCGCGGCGCGCAGAGGCTCGGTTGCCGAGCTGAGCGCCATCATCGAGAAGTTCGGCACCAGAAAAAAGCCGATGCGTTGCGTGACGACGGGCCGCTCGTGCGCACTGCGCGCAATGCCGGCCGCGTCCGCGCCCGCGTCGGCTGTCCGCCGTTCCAGATGCAGCGCCGCCGCCAGCTTCGGCGCCTCGTTGCTTTTCCTGCGCATGTCCATGGTGGAGGGGCCAAGATAAGGAGACTGTCGCATATCGCGATGCGCGGGTCCATCGCGTCATGCGTGCCATGGGGCGCTCAGGCCAGCGCCGGCGTCATTCGCCCGTGTAGTTGGGCGCGCGCTTCTCGAAGGTCGCGGCGATGGCCTCACGGTGATCCGCCGTGCGATGCGCGATGCCCTGAAACGCCGCCGACAGTTCCAGCAGACTCGGCAGATCCATCCGCTGACCTTCGCGTATGAGGCGCTTGCTCATGCGCAGCACGTTGGGCGGATTGCTCGCGATCCGTTGCGCCAGTTCTTTTGCGGCGGACAGCAACTGCGCATCGGGCACGACGCGTGACACGAGACCCCATTCGAGCGCGCATTGGGCGTCGATGGGCGTGCCCGTGAAAATCATTTCGGCAGCGCGCGACATGCCGATCGCGCGCGGCAGCAGCCACGCGCCGCCGTCGCCGGGAATAATGCCGACTTTCGCGAAGCTTTCCGCGAACAGTGCGCTTTGCGCAGCGATGCGGATATCGCACATCAACGCGAGATCGCAGCCCGCGCCGTGCGCCGGGCCGTTGACGGCGGCGATGCAGGGCACGTCCAGTTCATGAAACGCACGCGGGATGCGCTGGATGCCGCGCCGGTAGTTCTCCCGTATCTGCGCCGAGTTGCCGCCGAAGGTGCCGACCTCGTCGCGCATGTGCTTGATGTTGCCGCCCGACGAAAACGCCGGGCCTGCTCCCGTCAGCACGATCGCGCGCACGGACAGATCGGCTTGCGCGCGCTCGAGACTCGCGACGAGCGCATCGACCACTTCCATCTCCGTCAACGCGTTACGCGTTTCCGGGCGGTTCAGCGTGATGGTCGTCACGCCGCCGTCGAATTCGTACAGTACCGGTTCATTCATGATTACGTTCCCGTTTGCAAGAGGTCCTGAGCCACGGAAGCCGCGAGCTCGCGCCGAAGCACCTTGCCGCTCGGATTCAGCGGCAGCCTGTCGACGAACAGCACTTTCTTCGGCCGCTTGTATGGCGCGAGGTCGTCGCTGGCCTTGCAGAACGCGATGACTGCGTCCTCCGTCAACTGCGTGTCGCTGCGCACGACGAACGCCGTCACGGCCTGCCCCCACTTCGCATCCGGTATGCCGATCACGGCGGCCTCTTGCACACCTGGGCAGTGATACAGCACTTCCTCGACTTCGCGCGGATAGATGTTTTCGCCGCCTGAGACGATCATGTCGTCGGCGCGGCCGTGGAAGTGGAAGTAGCCGCCTTCGTCGACGCTGAAGAGATCGCCCGTATAGAGCCAGCCGTCACGAAACTTTTTCGCCGTCTCGACGGGGTTGTTCCAGTATGCGCGCGCCAGTTGCGGGCCGCGCACGATCAACTGGCCGACTGTGCCCGCTTCGACGCATTCGGTCGGCGGCACCGCGCGCTCCGGGTCGTTCGTCACGATGCGGCACGTGCTGATCAACGTCGGCTTGCCGCACGAGCCGAGGCGCGACAGCGCATCGCGCGGATGCAGCAGCAACGTGAGGCTCGCTTCCGTCATCCCGTAACCGTTATAGATGTTCGGGCAGAACTCGTCGATCACACGCTGCATGGTCGCGGCGGGAATGGCCGCGCCGCCCGTCGTGATCATGCGCAGGCTGCGATGATCCGTCTGCGCGAACGTGGGGTGGAACAGCATGTCCTGAATCTGCGTCGGCACCGCGAAGAGCGTGGTGATGCGATGCCGGGCGATCGCGGCCAGCGTGCGCTGCGGGTCGTAGCGGGGCAGCACGATGTTCGCCGCGCCCACCATCAGATGCGGCATGAAATACGCCTGCATGCCGCCGACGTGATAGAGCGGGGCGATATGCAACGCAGCATCGGTGCTCGTCAGGCTGTACTCCATCACGCAGTTCGTCGCGATCGCGACGTCGTTGCCATGCGTGTGGATCGCGCCTTTCGGGCGGCCCGTCGTGCCCGACGTGTAGACGAGCGCCGAGATGTCGTCGGGCGCGAGCGTGGGCAGCGGCGCGTCGCGATGGCGCGTGCTGTCGATCAGCGCGTCGAAGTTGTGATGGTGCAGGGGCGAGTATGTATCGACGGCTTCTTCGCCGTGTCCCGTCACGCAGATGTAGAGGCGCAGATCGGGGAGCGCCTGCTCGGTCTTGGCGATGACGGGCAACATCGACTCGTCGTAGATCAGCGCGCGAGCGCCCGCATCGCGAATGATGAACGCCGCTTCGTTCGCGGACAAACGATAGTTCATCGGCACGGCAATCGCGCCGAGCAACTGGCACGCGAAATAGGCGGTCGCCGTTGCGTCAGACGTCTTCTGGAAGATCGCAACGCGATCCGTCTGCCGCACGCCCAGATCGAACAGCGCCTGCGCGAATCCGCGCACGCGCACGTCCCATTGCGCGTAGGTGAGGTGCGTGTCGCCGCAGACGAGCGCGAGACGCTCCGGATACTTCGCGACCGTATTGTCGAACAGCGAGGTAATAGTCAGCATGATGGAAATGGAATACGGTCAAAGGTTGATCTTGAGTTCCGGCAGATCGCGCGAGGCGATCAGATACTTCACCATTTCCGATGTGCCGCCGACGATCGTCAGCGCACGCGCGTCGCGATAGAGCTGCTCGGTGCGGCCGTATTCTTTCGTCAGGCCGTCGCCGCCCAGGATTTGCACCGCTTCGTTCACGCAGAAATTCGCGGTCTCGGTCGCGACGAGCTTGGCCATGGCCGCTTCCTTCATCAGCGCCTTGCCGTCCGTGCCCGCGTCGTACATCTTCGTTGCGCGATAGGTGATGAGCTCGGCTGCGTCGATGCGCCAGCTCATCTGCGCGATCTTGTCCCAGATGAGCTGCTTGCAGCCGAGGAGCTGACCGAACGTCCTACGGCTTTGCGCATGCTGGCGCGCAATCTCGAACGCGCTGCGCGCGACGCCGAGACCGGAGCCGCCGAGAATCGCGCGCTCGAAGTTGAACATGCCGCGCATGATCCTGAAAGCGTCTCCAGGCTCGCCCAACAGATGATCGGCGCTGACGCGGCAATCGTCGAATTTCACTTCACCGACGATGCAGCCGCGTCGTCCCATGAACGTGTAGTTGCGTGGAAAGCTGATGCCCGGCGCGCCCTTCGGCACGGCGATGGCCGTGACGCCAGGCTTCGCGCCGTCATCGCGCGGCGTGATGCCGTAGACGATATACACGTCCGCGACCGATGCGTTCGAGATGTAGCGCTTGAACCCGTTGATCACCCATTCGTCGGTGCGCGCATCGTATTCGACGCGTGTCTGCATGTCCGCCGAATCGCTGCCCGTGCCGGGCTCCGTCACGCAGATCGCGCCGATTGCACGGCCATCGAGGATCGGCTCCAGGTACGTGTCGCGCAGCCGTGCGCTCGCATGGCGATGCAACGGATACGCGCAGCTCAATGCCGTCGCAATGGTCGTTTCGAACGCGTAGTTGATCGCCGATGCTTCTTCGGAAAGGATCGTTGCGTGCGTGAGGCCCGGCTTCTTCAGCGAGCCTCGATAGAGATCCGCAAACATCAGCCGCAAGTAGCCCGCTTCGCCCAATGCGCGCACGACATGTTTGACGGCGTTCCAGTCCTGACGGTCTTCGATATCGACGGCGCGCGGCGCAAGCTCGCGTTGCAGAAAGGCGCGCACTTCGCTGCGAAACGCGCGGTCTTCTTCGGTGAGGAGAAAGTCTTGCATGGCTGACGACGCTTCAGTTCGTGGCAGGTTGACGTGTGGTGCGAATGCCGCGCTCGGCGAATACGCGCGAATCGCGTACCGTCGGCAGCAGAAAGCGTGCTTCGCGTAGCGAGGCGAAGTCGAGTTCGCCGACAACCAGTTCTTCTTCGGTGGTCGAGCCCATCGCGACCGTGTTGCCGAACGGATCGAGAATGCGTGAGCCGCCCCAGAAGCCGAGCATGCCTTCCGTGCCGATGCGATTCGCCATCACGACGGCGACGCCATACGTCACCGCGTAAAAGCGCAGGTTCAGTTCCCATGACGACGGATTGTCGAATCCGCCGCCCACGGCCTCGCGCGCCGAGCTGATGGGAGCCGCGAGCAGCGTGACGCCGTCGCACATCAGGTCGTGCACGAGGCCGGGATTCCACAGGTCGTTGCAGATCGGCGTGGCGATGCGCCAGCGGCTGTCGATATCGAATGCGCCGAGTTCCGCTCCCGGCGCGTAATAGAGACCGTCGCGCAGCTTGCCGTACGTCGCGAGTTGCACCTTGCGATGCACGTGCACGATCTGTCCGCGCGTCACCGTTGCCTGGCTGTTGTAGAACTGGCCGCCGGGCGCTTCTTCGATAAAGCCGAACGACGTATGCAGGTCGACGCTCGCTTCCGCAAGCGCGGCGAGCGCAGGGTGGTCGAGTCGCATCGCGAGCCGCAATGCGTCTTTTCCGGCGCTATGGCCGCATAACGACAGCTCGGGGAACAGCAGCATCGAGACGGCGCGCTTGCG
The DNA here is from genome assembly GCF_900108945.1 of Paraburkholderia diazotrophica. GTDB lineage: Bacteria > Pseudomonadota > Gammaproteobacteria > Burkholderiales > Burkholderiaceae > Paraburkholderia > Paraburkholderia diazotrophica. Next base: position 109,807 of record NZ_FNYE01000011.1, read on the forward strand.
CGCCTCGTCGATCATGCGCAGATGCTTCGCGAGATTCGCATCGAGATCGCCGTATGAACTGTCGATCTGCGCGGCTGCAACCGTCAGCGCGCCGCCGCGCGCCGTATCGAAAGAAGGGGAAGGCATGTTCTTGTCTCTCAGGTTTGCGTGTTCTTGATGCGTTAGAGCAGACCCGCTTCCTTCAGGAAGTCATGCGAGACCTCGCTGAACGACTTCTTTTGCACGTCGACGGAGGCGTTCAGGCGCGCCATGGTCGGTGCGTCGAGCTTTGCAGAAAGCGCGTTCAGGATCGGACCGAGCTTCGGGTTGGCATCGAGCGTCGCCTTGCGGATCACGGGCGTCAGCGCATACGACGGGAAAAAGCCCTTGTCGTCCTTGAGAATCACGAAGTTGAACGCGGGCACGCGGCCATCGGTGGCGAACACGAGCGCGATGTCAACCTGACGGTCCTTGAGCGCCTGATACGTGAGGCCCGAATCCATCCGCTTGATTTCGTCCTGCGAGAAGTCGAAGCCGTAGAGTTTTTGCAGCGGACGCAGACCATCCGGACGCGCATAGAACTCCGAGTTGCATGCGAAGGTGAGCGTCTTGCCCGCCTTGATCGCTTTCGCGAGATCGCTGAGTGTCGCAATGCCGAGCTTCTTCGCTTCGTCCTGATTCATCGCGAACGAGTAGGTGTTATTCGCGCGCGACGGATCGAGCCACACGAGACCCTTTGCGGCATCGAGCTCTTTCACCTTCTTGTAGGTATCTTCGGGCGAAAGGCGGTCATTGATCTTGTTGTACGTGATCAGCGACGTGCCCGTGTATTCCCAGTACACGTCGACCTGTCCGTTTTCCTGTGCCTGGCGCAGCACGGCGCTGCCCATGCCGTCTTTTTTCGTGACGTCGAAGCCCTTGGCCTGCAAAAGCTCGGTCGTCATTTCGGCGAGCAACTGCTGTTCGGTGAAGTTCTTGCCGCCGACGACGACACTCGCCGCCGCGCACGTGATGGCCCAGGAGGAGGCAAACGAGAGGGCGACGAGCGCGCAGGCTCGCTTGAAAAAGGCAGTCTTCATGATGTCCTCGAAGAAACGCGTTAGCGTGTGGTTGAACTAGCGTTGCGGATTGACGCCTTTCGACACGAGATGCGCCTGCATCTGGCCGACGAGCAAGTCAGTGAGAATCGCGAGCAGCGCAGTCGGAATCGCGCCCGCCAATAGCATCGAAAAGTCGTTCATGTCGATGCCGGTGAAGATCAGTTCGCCCAGCCCGCCGCCGCCGACGAGAAAGGCGAGCGGCGCCGTGCCGACCGTGATCGCGAGCGCGGTGCGGATGCCCGCGAAGATCACATACAGCGCGTTCGGCAATTCGACGCGCAGCAGGATCTGCGTGGGCGTCATGCCCATGCCCGTCGCTGCTTCGATCAGTGCGGGAGGGACGGCGCGCAAGCCTTCGAGCGTGTTCAACACGATCGGCAGCAAGGTCGCCACCCAGAGCCCGAAGATCGACGGCCAGCGGCCGATGCCGAGCACGCTCATCGCGAGTGCGAGCAACGCGAGCTTCGGCACCGCCTGGCCCACGTTGATCGTTTGCAGGACGGCTTGCGCGACGTGCGCCTGCTTGCCCGACGCGCGGCTCAGATAGATGCCGAGCGGCACGGCGACGATAATCGCGAGGCCGCCTGCAATCGCGACCATCGTCATTTGCTGGATCGACTGGTAGAGGATGTCGCCGCGATACTGGCCGATCGAGGCGAGCAGGTTTTCGGCGTGTGCGAGCGCGGGCGCGGTGCATGCGGCAAGCGCGACGCAGCGTGAAAAGAGCGCTTTCTTGCGGGTGTTCATGCGCGTGTCTCCGAGGGCAGCCGCAGCATGTCGACGATATGCGCCTGATTCACGTAGCCGACGAAGCGGCCGTCGTCGTCGACAGTCGGCAGCCATGATTGGCCGAGCGCGAACATCGACGAAATTACGCTGCGCAGATCGTCGCTCTGGCGCGCGAAGCCCTCCACCGGATTCGCGTGCGCGGCCATCAGGTTCCCGTCGATCGTGCGCAGTTCGGCGGCGCTCAGATAGCCTTGCGGCTTGTCCGTGGCATCGAGCAAGATGATCTGTTCGATGCCGTGCTGTTCGAGCAATGCACGCGCGCGGTCGCTGCTTTCGCCGACACGCGCCGCGCACTCGCACGCCGACAACGCATCCTTTGCGCGCACGAGGCGCAGCCGCTTCAACGCACGATCCGCGCCGACGAAGCCTGCAATGAACTGGCTCGCGGGCCGCGCGAGGATCGTGTCCGGCGTATCGAACTGTTCGAGCCTGCCACCGCTGAAGATCGCGATGCGGTCCGCCATCTTCACCGCTTCGTCGATGTCGTGGCTCACGAACATGATCGTCTTCTTCACCTGTTGCTGGATACGCAGAAACTCGTCCTGGATCAGCTCGCGGTTGATCGGGTCGATCGCGCCGAACGGTTCGTCCATCAGCATGACGGGCGGGTCGGTTGCCAGCGCGCGCGCCACGCCGATGCGCTGCTGCTGCCCGCCTGACAGATCCTTCGGATAGCGCGACAGGTAGATCGACGGATCGAGCGCGACGATCTCCAGCAACTCGGCGGCGCGGCGCTTCGTCTTCGCCTTGTCCCAGCCGAGCAGACGCGGCACGACGCCGATGTTCTCCTCGACCGTCATGTTCGGAAAGAGGCCGATCTGCTGGATCACATAGCCGATCTGGCGGCGCAGTTCGACGACATCGAATTCATCAGTGTCGCGGCCGTCGATGAAGATTTTGCCCGAGCTCGGCTGGATCAGACGGTTGATCATCTTCAGCGTGGTCGTCTTGCCGCAGCCGGAAGGGCCGAGCAGCACGCAGATTTCGCCCGCGCCGACTTCCATGTCGATGCCGTCGACCACCGGGGCGCTTGCGCCTTCATAGCGCTTCGTGATGTTGGAGAGCTTGATCATGGTTATTGCGCGTGACGAGGAGATTTACGGAGGGAAGCCCATGCGCCGAGACGCAGTGCGAGCGTGGCGGTGCGCGACGGCCCGCGCAGGCCTTTCGGCGTCAGCAGGCGCTGCACCCAGGCGAGGCCGTAGTCGGCGGCTATGGCGAGCACGCTGACGAGGATCGCGCCGGCAATCAGCTGGCGCGGGTCCGATTGCGAAATGCCGCGGCTGATCAGCTTGCCGAGCCCGCCCGCGCCGATGTACGCGGCGACGGCTGCAATGCCGACGTTGATCACGACGGCCATCCGCACGCCCGCCATGATGATGGGCAGCGCGATCGGAATCTCGACTTTCCACAGACGCTCGCGCGTCGTCATGCCGATGCCGCGTGCGGCCTCGCGCAACGCAGGATCGATGTTGGTGATCGCCGTGTACGTGTTGCGCACGATGGGCAGTTGCGAATACAGGAAGAGCGCGATGACTGTCGGCAGGAAGCCGATACCCTGGCCGATCACGGAAAGAATCGGGATCATCAGGCCGAACAGCGCGACGGATGGAATCGTCATCACGATGGCGGCCGTGTACAACACGATCTTTGCGGCGCGCGGACTGGCTGTGATCGCGATGCCGAGCGGCACGCCAGTGAGGATCGCGAAGCCGACACCGACGCCGACGATCTCGATGTGTTCGACGGTGAGCCGGACGATCGACGCGAAGTTGTCGACGATAAAAGCAAGTGTTTCCACGTTGTCTCCTTGTCGACCAGAGTTAGTGCGGAGCACTTACTCTGGTCCCATGCAGAGCAGTCGACCAGAGTTGGTGCTTTAGCTGTCGGCGGAAGTTGGTGCTTTAGCACTTACTCCCGCCCCATGCAGAGCACTTACTCCGGTCCCATGCCCTACGGCGTATTCAGGTGTTTCTTGCTTCGTTTGCGTTGAGCAAAAGATAGCCGGACAAAATCCTGAGCCTCTCATCTGTTGTCGACCTTCTTTGTCACAAATGCGACATCGCGATTTTGCTGCGGTGCGGTTCCTTTATCGGGCAAGGGGCGGCAGGCCAGATGATTACGGGTTATCCCTTGCTTGAAAGCGACAGACTGTCGAACGTTTGCATCCGGGGTTGCCGACGGGCGTTCTATTTCTTTTTCTCGCTGACGTTCTTTCAATCGGAAAGTGGCAAAACCCTATAATCCGTTCTTTAAATCGCACGCCTGGCGCGCCGCGCCTGTTCAGCCAGTAACGGAAAGCAATGACGAAGAGGCGAGCGGCGAACGGGGTAGAACATCAAATGAAAATCGCAGAGATCATGACGCGTCGTGTCGTGACGGTTGGTTTTGACGACACGTTGGCGACAGTAAAGGAGATCTTCGACTCAGTCGCTTTTCACCATTTGCTGGTGGTGGAGGACGGGCAACTGCAAGGCGTCGTGTCGGATCGGGATTTGTTGCGCGCGATAAGCCCGTTCATCGATAGCGTCGTCGAGTCGCCGCGCGATGTCGCGACGCTCAACAAGCGGGTGCATCAGATCATGAGCCGTAAGCCCGCCACGCTCACGCCCGATGCCGAGGTGTCAGCGGCAATCAGCCTGTTTCTCGACAAGCCGATCTCGTGCATTCCCATTGTCGATGGCGAATTCAGGCCGGTCGGAATCGTCAGTTGGCGGGATATTTTCAAGGCGTGGCCAGCAGCAGATACGGCACAGGCCGAAGAGGGGAAATAAAGCCCCCGGCCGACGAACTCCCGATGCCCGCAGCCGGCGCCTGTAGATGCCTATGCAAGCGTTGCGGGCCGGCCGCCGAAGCATCCGGCGGCCGGCCCGGTCCACACCATTCGTTATCCTGCGGCGACGGCCCCTGCGTCTTCGCATGCGTAGCTCAATGCCGTCGCAACCTCCGGACACGTCACCTTGCCGAAGGCCACGTTGAGACCGCGGCGCAAATGCTCGTCGTCGGTGAGTGCCTTACGCCAGCCCTTGTCCGCGATCTGGAGGACAAAGGGCAGTGTGGCGTTGTTCAGCGCGTACGTGGACGTGCGCGGCACGCCGCCGGGCATATTGGCCACGCAGTAGTGAACCACTTCGCCGACCTTGTACGTCGGTTCCGCGTGAGTCGTGGCTTTTGCCGTCTCGCAGCATCCGCCCTGGTCGATCGCCACGTCGACGATTGCCGAGCCCGGACGCATCGCGTCGACCATCTTGCGCGTGACGAGCCTTGGGGCGGCCGCGCCGGGCACCAGTACGCCGCCGATCACGAGATCGGCGTCGAGCACGTGCTGCTCGATGTTGTCCTGATTCGAATACACAGTGACCACGCGTGCACCAAGCAGCCGGTCCATGCGGCGCAACACGTCGACGTTCCGGTCGATGACGACGACCTGCGCACCCGTGCCCACTGCAATTTGCGCGGCATTGGAGCCGACCACGCCGCCGCCAAGGATCACGATCTTCGCGGATGGAACGCCTGCCACGCCGCCGAGCAGAATGCCCTTGCCGCCGTGCGCGCGCTCCAGGCAAAAGGCGCCTGCCTGAATCGACATGCGTCCCGCGACCTCCGACATCGGCGCTAGCAGCGGCAGTCCGCCGCCCGGCTGCGTGACTGTCTCGTAGGCGATGCAGACGGCGTTGCTCGCGACGAGATCGGCGCATTGCTGCGGATCGGGCGCGAGGTGCAGGTAGGTGAAGAGAATCTGCCCTTCGCGCAGCATCGCGCGCTCGCGCGCTTGCGGCTCCTTCACCTTGACGATCATGTCGGCTGCGGAAAATAGCGCCTGGGCGTCGGGCGCCACTTGCGCGCCCGCTGCCCGGTAGGCGTCGTCGGATGCGCCAATGCCCGCGCCCGCGCCTGTCTCGACGCTCACTGTGTGTCCGTGCGCGACGATCTCGCGCACGGATGACGGCGTGAGGCCGACGCGATATTCATGGTTCTTTATTTCCTTCGGAACGCCTAGGTGCATATAGCCTCCTGTGTGGAACTTCACGCCGGCCGCAAAGCCATCTGATTCGTCAGATGTTCACCACGGCAGCGAATAGGTCTTGGTATTGGTGAAGCTCTTCATCGCCTCCTGCACGCCTTCCTTATAGCCTAATCCGGAATCCTTGACGCCGCCGAATGGCGTGAGTTCGAGCCGGTATCCCGGCACCTCGCGCACATTGACGCTGCCCACTTCCAGTTCCGAAATGAAGCGCGTGATGTAGTCGAAGCGGTTCGTGCACACGGAAGACGATAGCGCATAGTCGGTGCTGTTCGACATATGGATTGCTTCGTCGATTGTGCGGAAACGCATGATCGGCGATACGGGACCGAACGTTTCATATTTGACGAGCGGCATATCCGGCGTGATGCCGTCGACGACAGTCGGCGAATAGAGCGCGCCGTCGCGCTGATTGCCGGCGAGCAGACGCGCGCCGCGTGCAATCGCATCGTCGACCTGGCGCTCGCAGAAGCGCGCGGCGGCTTCGTCGATCACGGTGCCCATATCGATGGAGGTGTCGGCGGGATTGCCGTATTTCCACGCGCGCGTCTTGTCGACGACGAGATCGGTGAAACGGTCGGCGACGGCCTCGTGCACCAGCATCCGCTTGATTGCCGTGCAGCGTTGCCCCGAGTTCTTGTACGAGCCCGCTACGGCGAGCGTGCTGGCTTCGTCGAGATCGGCGTCTTCCATCACGATGATGGGATCGTTGCCGCCCAGTTCGAGCACCGCGCGCCGATAGCCCATGCGCGACGCGATCGATTTGCCGATCGATACGCCGCCCGTGAACGTGATCAGATCGATCGCGCGATTCGTGATGAGTTCGTCGGCGATCACGGCCGGGTCTCCCGTGACCACTTGCAGCATCTGAACGGGCAAGCCGGCTTCGTACAGGATGTCGGCGAGCAGATAGCACGACAGCGGCACTTTCTCCGACGGCTTCACGACGATCCGGTTGTTCGTCGCGATGGACGGCACGATCTTGTGCGCGACCTGGTTCATCGGGTGATTGAACGGCGTGATGGCCGAAATCACGCCGAGCAGCGGATCGCGCTGCGTATAGACGCGGCGCTTCTTGCCGTGAGGCGTGAGATCGCACGAGAAGATCTGCCCGTCGTCCTTCAGCGCCTCGCCCGCGCCGAACACGAGCACGTCCGCGACGCGGCCCGCTTCGTATGTCGAGTCCTTCATGCACAAGCCGGCTTCCGCCGTGATTAGCGCGGCGATCTCGTGCGTGCGCGAGCGCACGGCATCGGCCGCGCGCCGCAGGATCGCCGAGCGCTCGTAGCGCGTGAGCGTCGGACGATACGCGCGCGCAACGTCGAACGCGCGGCGCACGTCGTCGAGTGTCGCCTTCGGCACGGTGCCGACGAGCGTGCCGTCATACGGATTTCGAACATCGATCACCTCGTCGCGATAGATCTTTTCGCCGTCGATGCGCAGCGCCTCGTGGCGAACCTGCGATTGTCCTTTCGTCGTGTCTGCAATGGCGTTCATGGGCGTGTCCTCGTTACTGAAGATGGTTGAGCGCGATGTCGACGATGTCGAAGTTGCGCAGCCGTTCGCGCTGCGCCGCCGACTTTGCGACGGGCCGGCTGAAGATCAGCGGAACGGTCTGCTCGGCAAGGCCGCCGTGCGAACGAAGCGGCGCGTCGAGTCCCGAAAGATCGTGTTTGACGCGCCGCGTGCCGAGCACGACATCGCGCTTCGAGATCACGATCAGATCGCCCATTCGCGCGGGCGGCAACTCGAAGCGCGCGCATCCTTCCGCGCCCGTGAGCACGAGTTCGATGCCCGGCTCGGCGGCGAGCTTGCGGCGCAGCGCATCGACATCGGCGGAGGCGAGGGCGGGCAGATAGACGGTCGCGAACGATCCGAGCGCGCCGTGATGCACGACATACGGATCGGTGATCGGCAGGATCACGCGCGCCTTGTCGTCGCCGAGCCATTCGTCGAAGCGCTCTTGCAGATAGATAACGTTGGGTTCGCCGTCTTCGTTGTGTTTCGCATTCATGCCGTGATCGGCCGTGATCGCGACGATGGCGCCCAGTTCGTCGAGCCGCTGCAGATAGCCGTCCATCATCTGATAGAACGCGTTCGCACCGGGCGTGCCGGGCGCGCACTTGTGCTGCACGTAGTCGGTGGTCGACAGATACATCAGGTCGATGTCGCGCGTCTCCAGCAGGCGCACGCCCGCCGCGAACACGAACTCCGACAGGTCCGCGCTGTACACGCTCGGCACCGGCTTGCCGACCAGTTCGATCACCTCGTCGATGCCGTTCTCGTCAAGCGTGGCCTCGTCCGCTTTCTCCGACGAGAAGCAGATGCCCTTCAAGCCCTTGCCGAGCAGGCGGCGCAGCTTGTCCTTGGCCGTGACGACGGCGACCTTCGCGCCCGCGTCGGCGAACCGCGCGAGCACCGTGGGCGCGACCAGGTACTTCGGGTCGTTCATCAACACTTCCGTGCCGCTCTCGCGATCGAAGAAGTAGTTGCCGCTGATGCCGTGCACGGCAGGCGGCACGCCCGTCACGATCGACAGGTTGTTCGGGTTCGTGAAGCTCGGCACGACGCAGTCGCCCTTGAGGGCGGTCGCCGGCTGCAACAGCTTCTTGATGAAGGGCGCGACGCCGGCGGCGGCGGCCATCTCCAGATATTCGTACGCGCAACCGTCCACGCAGACCACGACGACGGGCTTGCGCATCCAGTTGTAGCGACGGCCGTTCACTTCGATGGATACAGGGGATTCGCTCATGTGTTTCTCCTTTGGACCAGGGTAATCCGGGAATCGGTTATGAGGCGTTGTGTGGCAAAGTGTGGCAATACTTGACATTAAAATTGACGTTTTGTAGATTGTCAACAACAGACAACAACGAAGCAGTCGACGAGGGTGCAGCATCGAGCCGCAGTGGAACCATCGCGGCGGCACCACCGCAGTGGAACCACATACCGCAGCACTGGCCGTTTCCGTCGCTGGCCGCGACGCCATTTATCAAGGGGTCTGGAGATGAAGGAACAAGCGGGATTCAACGGTTGCAAAGGTCTTCTGAACGTGGCGGCGCGCTGTGTCGTGGCGGCGTCGCTGGCGTTCGGCGCGGTGCAGCTGGCGCACGCGAAGACGCAATTGCTGGTCTACACGGCGCTCGAAGACGAGGCGATGAAGCCGTACAAGGATGCGTTCGAAAAAGCGAACCCGGACATCGAGATTCGCTGGGTGCGCGACTCGACGGGCGCTGTCACGGCGAAGCTGCTGGCCGAAAAGAACAATCCGCGCGCCGACGTCGTGCTCGGCCTCGCCGCATCGAGCCTCACGCTGCTGGACCTGCAAGGCATGCTGATGCCGTATGAGCCGAAGGGTTTCGACAGCCTCACGCGCAAGTACAGCGACAGCAACAATCCGCCGCATTGGGTCGGCATGGACGTGTGGGGCGCAACCATCTGCTACAACCGCGTCGAGGCGGAGAAGCGCAATTTGCCGAAGCCGACTTCGTGGGAAGACCTCACGAAGCCGGTCTACAAAGGGATGATCGTGATGCCGAGCCCGGTCTCGTCGGGCACGGGCTATCTGGACGTCACCTCGTGGCTGCAGACCTTCGGCGAAGAGAAGGGCTGGCAGTACATGGATGCGCTCGACAAGAACGTCGCGCAATACGTGCATTCGGGCTCGAAGCCTTGCACGCTGGCGGGCACGGGCGAATTCCCGATCGGCATTTCATTCGAGTTCCGCGGACATGAGCTGCAGGCGCAAGGCGCGCCCATCGATCTGATCTTCCCGAAAGAAGGGCTCGGCTGGGACATGGAAGCGACAGGCGTGATGAAGACGACCAGGCACCCCGACGAAGCGAAGAAGCTCGCGGACTTCATGGCAAGCCGGCAAGCGAATGAAATCACCGCGCAATGGTGGGCGATCGTCGCGTATCCGGGTGTCGCGAACAAGCTCTCCGGTATCCCCGACAACTATTCGCAAATGCTCGTGAAAAACGACTTCGTGTGGTCCGCGAAGAACCGCCAGGCGATTCTCGATGACTGGCAAAAGCGCTACGGCAGCAAGGAGCAGAAGTAGCACTGGGTCTCGCGTGAAGCGCGTGAATCATGAGTGATTCGCGCGCTTCGACCGACGCAGCGGCGCATGCCGCCGCGATGCAGGCAGAAGAAGCGAAGGCGGAGGAACAGATGACAGCCTATTTGAGCGTGCAGCAGGTTTCCAAGCGGTTCAACGACACGCCCGTTCTGACGGATATCGATCTCGGCGTGAAGAAGGGCGAGATGCTTTGTTTTCTGGGGCCGTCGGGATGCGGCAAGACGACGTTGCTGCGCATCATCGCGGGACTGGAGACGCAGAGCACCGGCCGCATCATGCAGGACGGCCGCGACATCTCGCGTTTGCCGCCGCAGCTTCGCGACTACGGCATCGTGTTCCAGTCGTACGCGTTGTTTCCGAACCTCACGATCTTCGACAACGTCGCCTACGGCCTCGTGAATCGCAAGATGAAGCGCGCAGCGATTGCCGGGCGGGTGCATGAACTGCTCGCGCTGGTCGGCTTGCCGGACGCGCATCGCAAGCATCCGAACCAGTTGTCGGGCGGCCAGCAGCAGCGCATTGCGCTCGCGCGTGCGCTTGCCACTTCACCGGGGCTTTTGCTGCTCGACGAGCCGCTGTCCGCGCTCGATGCGCGCGTGCGCGTGCGGCTGCGCCAGGAGATTCGCCAGTTGCAGCAGCGCCTCGGCGTCACGACGATCATGGTCACGCACGATCAGGAAGAGGCGCTGTCGATGGCCGATCGCATCGTCGTGATGAATCATGGCGTGATCGAGCAGATCGGCACGCCGCATGAGATCTATCGCGAGCCCGCGTCGCCTTTCGTCGCGGATTTCATCGGCAAGGTCAACATGATTCCCGCCGAGGTGATGCACGACGGCACGCTGAAGGCGGGCGAGATCGGCTTGCGCTATGGATGCGGCACGGCACAGCCCGCGCCCGGTTCGAAGGTGTCCGCATTCGTGCGTCCCGAAGACATTCATATTCGCATGCCCGGCGGCGCGCCCGACAACCTGCTGGCCGCTCGTGTCGAAAAGCTCGAATTTCTCGGCGCATTCTGCCGTGTCAGCTTCAAGGTCGACGGGCTGGCAGGGCAGGAGATCGTCGCGGATCTGTCGTTTCATGAGATGCGCCGCACGGGTCTGCAAACGGGCGCGCGCTTCGATCTCGCCATCAACCGCGAAAACGTGTGCGTGTTCACGGCCGCGAAGGAGCGTCTGCAATGAGCGCCGTTCTGATCGAACGCCGTGCCGGCGAAGAAGCGCACGCCGAAGTGCGGCAAATCACGCATTGGCATGACAGGATCGGACAGCTTGCGCTTCTGCTGATGTGTGCGCTGCTTACCGTGTTCCTCCTGTTGCCGCTTGCGCTCGTGATCGGCAAGTGCTTCGTCGATGCGGACGGGCGCTTCATCGGGCTTGCGAACTTCAGCGGCTATCTGGCGAACAGTGCCGTGTGGACGTCGGCGCTTCACTCTCTAGCCGTCGCCTGCACGGTCACATCGATCGTCATTCCGATGGCATTCACCTTTGCCTATGCGCTCACGCGCTCGTGCATGCCGATGAAAAACGCGGTGCGCACGGTCGCGCTGCTGCCGTTGCTCGCGCCGACGTTGCTATCCGCCGTGTCATTCATCTACTGGTTCGGCAATTCGGGCATCCTGAAGCCGCTGCTGCACGGCCAGTCGATCTACGGTTTCGCGGGCATCGTATGCAGCCTCGTCTATGCAGCGTTTCCACACGTGCTGATGATTCTCGTGACGGCGCTGTCGCTATCCGACGGACGCCTGTACGAAGCCGCCGACGCGATGGGCACGCGCCGTCTGCGCAAGTTCATGACGATCACGCTGCCGGGCGCAAAGTACGGCCTGATCAGCGCGACGATGGTGTCGTTCACGATCTGCATCAACGACTTCGGCGTTCCCGTTGTGATCGGCGGGCCCTACACGGTGCTGTCGACGGATATCTACAAGCTCATCATCGGCTTGCAGGATTTCAATCGCAGCGCGGTGGTCAGTTTGCTGTTGCTGTGTCCCGCGCTGGTTGCATTTGCCGTCGACTTCTTCATTCGCCGCAAGCAGCAGTCGCAGCTCGGCGCGCGCTCGACGCCGTTCCAGCCCAAGCCGTCGCGCGGCTTCGACATGGCGATGCTCGCATATTGCGCCGTCGTGTGCCTGTTGATGATCGCCGTGGTGGGCATTTCGGTGTTCGCGTCGTTCGTCAAGTTCTGGCCGTATCAGATGAGCCTCGGCTTGCAGCACTACAAGATGGGCCTGATCGCAGCGGGCATTTTCGACGCGTACATGAACAGCCTGAAGATGGCGGCGTGCGTGGCGATCGGCGGCACGGCGATCGTGTTCGGCGGCGCGTATCTCGTCGAGAAGACGCGCGGTCCGCGCTGGCTGCGTGGCTTCATCAATCTCTGCGCGATCCTGCCGATGGGCGTGCCGGGGCTCGTGCTCGGCATCAGCTACATCTTTCTCTTCAATGCGCCCGCCAACCCGCTCAATGGCCTCTATGGGACGCTTGCACTGCTCGCGATCGTGACGGTCGTGCATTACTACTCGTCGAGTCATCTGACGGCCGTAACCGCGTTGCGGCAGATCGACAACGAGTTCGAAGCCGTTTCGGCATCGCTGAAAGTGCCTTTCTACAAGACGTTCTGGCGCGTCACGGTGCCCGTGTGCCTGCCGTCGATTTTGCAGATCGCGCGCTACCTGTTCGTCAACGGCATGACGACGGTGTCGGCGGTTGCGTTTCTGTATTCGCCCGACACGCAGCCTGCATCCGTTGCGATCCTCAATCTCGACGACGCTGGACAGATCGGGCCGGCCGCCGCGATGGCGACGCTCGTGCTCGTGACGGCTTCGTTTGCATGTCTGCTGTTCGCCGGCGTGTCGCACGGCGTGTTGCGTAGAACCCAGGCATGGCGCACTTCGCGCCGTGGCTGAACCGTACTTTCACCGCGTCTATCAAGGAGCTCACGTGAACCTGTCCAGCCAACCGATTCTGCTCACTCCCGGTCCGCTTACGACATCCGACCGCACGCGCGAGGCGATGCTGCGCGACTGGGGATCCTGGGATAGCGACTTCAACGAAATCACCGCGCGCATTCGCCGCGAGACACTGCGCATCGTGCACGGCGAAGCGACGCACGAGTGCGTGCCGTTGCAGGGCAGCGGCACATTCTCCGTCGAAGCGGCGATCGGCACGATCGTTCCGCGCGACGGGCATGTGCTGGTGCCGAACAACGGCGCCTATTGCCAGCGCATCGCGAAGATCTGCCGGACGCTGGGGCGGCGTCATCAGACCATCGACTATCCGGAAGACACGCAGGTCAAGCCCGCCGACATCGACCGTGCGCTCGCCGCCGATCCGGGCATCACGCACGTTGCGCTGGTTCACTGCGAAACAGGCGCGGGCGTGCTCAACCCTCTGCACGAGATCGCGATGGTGGTTGCCAAGCACAGACGCAGTCTGATCGTCGATGCGATGAGCTCCTTCGGCGCGATCGATATCGACGCGCGGCAGACGCCGTTCGATGCCGTCGTCGCCGCGTCGGGCAAATGCCTGGAAGGCGTGCCCGGCATGGGCTTCGTGATCGTGAGGCGCAGCACGCTGGAGCGCTGCGAAGGCAATAGCCACTCGCTCGCAATGGACCTGTACGATCAATGGGTCTACATGAATCGCACGATGCAATGGCGCTTCACGCCGCCGACGCATGTCGTCGCCGCGCTCGATCAGGCCATCGCGCAGTACAACGAGGAGGGCGGTCTTGAAGCGCGGGGCGCGCGTTATGCAGGCAACTGTCGCGCGCTGATCGAAGGCATGGGCAAGCTGGGCTTCCGGCCATTTCTCGATCAGTCGATCCAGGCACCCATCATCGTGACCTTCCATGCGCCCGACGATCCCGCCTACGACTTCAAGACGTTCTATCAGGAGGTGAAGAAGCGCGGATACATCCTCTATCCGGGCAAGCTGACGCAGATTGAAACGTTCCGCGTCGGTTGCATAGGGCACTTCGGCAAGACGGGCATTCCCGGCGCGGTCGCCGCGATCGCCGATACGCTGAAGGCCATGGGTATCACGCAGGTGTCGCCGAAAGCGCTTGCGTGACACACGCAGCCACGCTCGAAGATTTCGTGCGGGTGATGGTGCGAAATCTTCGAGGCGGCGGGGTCTTTTTACGTCACGTCATTTGGGCAAGCATTCGTGCGGCCAATTCTGTGGCCGCGCGTAAGGTGGCCGCACATAAGGTGGCCGCACATAAGGGGGGCCGTCAAGACCCGGCAACGGATGCGCGATCCTGACTCGCAGTCTCGGTCCAGCGCTCGTGCGCGCGCTGCATCCTCGCAAGACCGTGCGCGACATGTTCGCGCACGAGCAGGACCGCATTTTCTTCTTCGCCGCGAGCCAGCGCATTGACGATCTTCTCGTGTTCGGTGACGGATTCGCCGAGCGCGCCTTGATCCGTTTCGATCGCCGCCTGCCGCAACAGGCCGAGCTGGCGCACGAGATGCCGATACGTCGAGATCAGATGCTGATTGCCGACGCCCGCGACCATCGCATCGTGCAACTGGATGTTCAGTTCGGTGTAGCGCACGAGATCGCGCGTTTTCTTCGCGGCCTTCATTGCAGCGATGATGCCTTTCAGCGCGCCGAGCGTTTCGGGCGTCATGTGATTTGCGAGCCAGCGCGCGACAGACTCGTCGAGCATCGCGCGGACTTCGTAGATCTCTTGCGCTTCGCGCAGCGAAACGACCCGCACGGTCACGCCACGGTTCTTTTCCGTTTTGAGCAGCCCTGCCTGTTCGAGCGCGCGAAAAGCTTCGCGCACGGGCCCTCGCGATACGTTCAGCCGCGTGGCGACTTCCACTTCATTGAGCTTTTCGCCGGGCGCAAGCTCGCCCGAAAGAATGCTCTGCTCGAGACTCTCCTGCACGAGCATCGCGAGCGAATGTCGTTGCAAGAGTTCAAAGGCGCTGGGCAGGTTGGAGCTGGTCATGGCAGTCGATGCAAGCGAAGGGCGACGGATGAACGTCTGACCTGTCAAACACTAACTTACACGTTTGTTTATTGTCAACAATGCCGAACGCTGGATCTGACCGGGTCGCCTTGCGGGCCGGCAGTGCCGACGATCGTCGTGCTCGCGGTCGCGCTGTTCGGGCCGCGTACCACAGGTCTTGCACTCGACGACATCGCGCGATGAATAAGTGAGCGGGTAGCGGTGGCGCCGCGCGTGTCGGCTCAAGCGCTGATGCCGTTCAGTCACGCGACCGAACGGCATCTTGGGGTTGTGATGCACAGCCGTTTGCGCAACGTCCGCGCCGATGTCCGCTACGGCAGCGGCCCGTCGCGCGCGTTAGCTCATGATCGGCGTCATCGCCGTTTCGATCCGCGACGCCTGATTGCGGGTAATCATGCTGCCGAGCGCGTGACTGAAGCGCGGTTCCTGCACACCGGAAATGATGTATTGCCACCGGTACGCGCCAAGCAGACCTGCATGCACGGACTCTTTTCCGGCCATCGTCAGAGGCCGTCCGCAGATCGTTGCAAAGTAGTCGGCATCCGCGCGAGCCTGCGTTTGCAGCATGCCGTCGACGGCAGCGACCAGTTCGATCAGCTCGTCGACTGCCTTGTCGCGCTCTTCAGGCGAAAGCCGGGCGTCTTCGCGTTGCCATTCGAGTTCGTCGAGGATCGCGTGCTGCGATTCCTCGCGCCAATGGTAGAGAAAGACGTCCCTCCACAGTTCGGATGCGTTCGCGTCACCGTCGATGCTGCCGCGATAGTGCGCGAGCACGAAGAGCTCGATGTGGCAGGTCAGCGCGAGCACGGCCCAGGTGGATTTCGA
Source organism: Paraburkholderia diazotrophica (assembly GCF_900108945.1). GTDB lineage: Bacteria > Pseudomonadota > Gammaproteobacteria > Burkholderiales > Burkholderiaceae > Paraburkholderia > Paraburkholderia diazotrophica. The sequence continues at coordinate 125,585 of NZ_FNYE01000011.1, forward strand.
CAGGACGAACGAGGCGACGCTGTTGGCTTCGGGCAAGAACGCATAGCCGGTGGGCATGCCTTCGGCGCACATGCGTTCGATGCGGCGAAACAGTTCCTGATGCTTGATTTCTTCATCGCTGAACCGGACGAGCGCTTCGAGGGCGTTCTGGTCGCCGAGGTGGTACGGACCGCTCATCTCCAGGACCTTGGCAGCAATGAAGCGTTCGACGAGGCCGAACATGTTTGCATACGTGCGTCCCTGAATCTGGCTGAGCATGCGCTGTTCGTCGGGGCCGAGGAAGGCGAGGGAATCGACCTTCGATAGCGCGTCCGGCAGGAATTTCTTCGAGAAGTCGAAAGATCGGCCGCGAATCACGTCGCGGTCGATGTCCCAGCGGACGCGTTTCGATGCAGCGATACATTTTGCGTAGCGGTTGGCGTCGATCTGGTTCACATCGGTGGTGATTTCCATTGAAACATCTCCTTCAATTGCGGTTCATCGATACTCACAGTGCCGATGCCGCAGGGATGTCCCTTCGAATGTGCCAGCCACCTTGGCCGGGCCGCATCGCCACAGTCCAACTATCGTTGCCGGACGTCATCGATCCGTGAACAGCGCGCGGGGCCGCGTGAAATCGCCGTAAAAAAATCGAATGAAAAAAAGCCCGGCCTGTGCGAAGTGCGGGCGGGATGATGCGTGAATATCGAGCGCCGCGAAGTAAACTGTTCGTAGGTAACGCTTCATCTCTCGCACGTCATGACCCGGCTCACGATCGAAGTCCTTGGAGGCCTGCACATCCGCCTTGCCGGGGAGCGCGTGCCGCTGGACTTTCCGACGAAGAAGAGCAAGGCGATCCTGGCCTACCTCGCCTTGTCGCCGGGCATGCTGCGCTCGCGCGAGCAGCTGGCAAGCGTGTTCTGGGAGCGCAGCGCCGAAGAGCAGGCGAGAGCGAGTTTGCGGCAGACGCTGTCGAGCCTGCGCCGGATGTTGTCGCACGCCGCGCCGCTATTGAAGACGGAGCCGGACGCGATATGGCTCGACGCTCATCTTGTCGACGTCGACGCGCTGCAATTCACGCACTTCTCAGGCGAGCGGTCTGCCGAGTCACTGGCCAAGGCTGTCGCGCTCTATCGAGGCGCGCTGCTCGATGGCTTTGGTCTGCATGAAGACCCGTTCGAACAGTGGATGACCGTCGAGCGCCGCTGGTTTCATGAGCGCGCAGTGGAAGTGTTCGCCAAACTCGTCAGCCTTTACGAGCAATCCGGCGCGTCCAGTCACGCCATAGCGGCGGCAAGCAGAATTCTGGCATTGGACCCGTTGCTGGAGTGGGCGCATGCGGCGCTCATGAGGCTGTATGCGAGCGCGGGGCGCCGGGATGCTGCCATGCGTCAATATCAGGAATGCGTCCGCGTGCTCAACGCCGAACTCGGCATGGTTCCCACGGAAGGGACACAACGTCTCGCTGCCGACATCCAGCAGAATGGGTACAGCGTGCCCGCCACGTCAGTTGGCATTGCCGGAGTGCAGGCAGAGCAGCGTCGCGCTGCGCCGCGCGGCGTGAATGAAGCCGTCAATGAGGCGATATCGCCGGCGGAGCGCAAGCCGTTGAGCGTGCTCTGCACGCGCGTGCGCGAGCCGATTGGCGACATGGACCCCGAGCTCGCGTTGGAGCGGGTCGACGCTGTGCTGAAGATGATGGTCGATGCCGTCCACCGGTTCGGCGGCCTCACGACGCAGCTTCGAAGCGATGGCGTGACGGCGCTGTTCGGGGCGCCCGTCTCGCAGGAGGACCACGCGGTACGGGCGTGCTATGCCGCGCTCGCGATGCGCGAAGCGATGCGGGCGGTCGTGGGACGGCCGCTGGACGTGCGGATCGGCATCCATTCCGGCGACGCCGTCGTCCGGACGATCGGCAGCGACCGGGCGCAGCACTACGACGCGCTGGGCGCCGTACCGCAACTGGCGAACCTGATCGATTCCATCTTGTCCGCCGATGAGATCGGCGTGAGCGCCGACACCGCGCGGTGCGCCGAAGGATTCATCGAACTCGCGGATCGCAGGGCGCGCGTGCTGCCAGGCGCGGCGCCCTCCGTCGAGATCTTCATACTACGCGCGAGGTCTGGGCTGCGGCTTCGTTGGGACGCTCGCGCGGCACGCGGTCTTTCGCGGTTTGTCGGCCGCGACACGGAAATGGCCGGTTTGCAGGGGCTGCTCGGGCGTGCCGCGCGAGGCGCAGGGCAGGTGTGTGCGATCGTCGGCGAGGCGGGGGTGGGCAAATCCCGTCTGGTGCACGAGTTCATCAGCGCTGCACGCGCGTCCGGATGGACGACACTCGAAACGGGTACGAGCTCGCACGACAATAGCGCAATCTATCTTCCCGTCGCCGAGCTGCTGCGAACGTGGTTCGGCATCGGCGAGCGCGACACGCTGGCTGAAGCGGCTGACAGGCTGCATCAGGGCATCGGGGCTGTCGACCCGGAACTTGCCGTGACGCGTCCCGCGTTGGCTGCGCTGCTGGACTTGCCGCCCGACGATCCGCAATGGGAGATCGCGAGTCCGCCGCAAAAGCGCAAGCGCACGCTCGAAGCCGTCGCTTCTCTCGTGATCCGCGCAAGTGAGCACCATCCGCTGGTCGTCGTCGTCGAGGATCTGCATTGGAACGACGATGGCACGCAAGCCGTGCTCGATCATCTCGTCGATTGCATTGGCGCCGCGCGCGTGTTGCTGCTCGTCACGCATCGGCCCGAATACCGGCACGCGTGGTTCGGCAAGAGCTATTTCTCGCAGCTTCATCTGGACAGTCTTGCCGCCGAAAGCGCGGACCTGCTGCTGCGCTCGCTGCTCGGCGACGATGTCGGGGTATTGGCGCTGCGCAGACGGCTGATCGAGCGCACGGGCCGCACGCCGCTTTTCCTCGAAGAGTCGGTCCGCGCACTGGTCGATGCGGGTGCGCTGGTCGGTCAGACGGGCGCCTACCAGATGGTTCGAACCATCGACACGTTCGAGATCCCATCGACTGTGCATGCCGTCCTTGCATCGCGGATCGATCGACTGTCCGCGCAACAAAAGGCTGTGCTGCAGATGGCAGCCGTGATCGGGCAGGAGTTCGCGGTCGATCTTCTGCAGCCGGTGGCCGAGCTCGAACGCGAGTCGCTGCTCGATCTGCTCGGCGAGTTGCAGGCAGCAGAACTGCTCTATCAGACGCGCTTGCTGCCGCGTCAGCAGTACACGTTCAAGCATGCGCTCACGCATCGTGTCGCTTATGCAAGCGTGCTCAAGGAGCGAAGGCGATCGTTGCATGTGCAACTCGTGGAGGTGATCGAGCGGCTCCATGCGCAACGTCTCGACGAGCATGTCGAGCGCCTCGCGCATCACGCGCTTGCGGGTGAGCTGTGGGAGAAGGCTGTCGATTACCTGTACCGCTCGGCGTGCAAGGCGCTGCAGCGATCCGCCTATCAGCAGACGGTCGAGTACCTGAACCGGGGACTCGACATCATCCGGACGTTGCCTCGCACGCCGGCGCTGCTCAGGCATGAACTCGATTATCAAAAGGTCCTGGGCGTGACGATGATGGCGGCGAAAGGCTGGGCCGCCAAAGAAGTGCTTGACGCGTATACGCAGGCCCGTTTGCTATGCGAGGAGCTAGGTGACGAGAGCGAGTTGTTCACCGTATTGCGAGGGGAAGGGCAGTACCGGATGATCCGTGGCGAGTCGGAAATCGCCCGTGAACTCGGCAACCGCTGCGCCGCGCTGACAGCGGACTCGCACGATCCTGCGATGCATATCGAAACGCATCATCTGTTCTGGACGAACAGCTTTTTCATGGGGGAATACGCGGCGGCCGCGTTCCATTGTGGAAAGGGCATCGCATTGTACGAGCGCGAACGGGACCATGCGCTGACGTTCAAGTACTCCGGACATGATCCGGGTGTGTGCTGCCGGTGCTTCACCGCGCTCGTGCAGTGCCTGCGCGGCTATCCGGACAAGTCGCTGTCGATTTCCGACGAGACGCTCGAGCTCGCAAGCGAACTCGATCATCCGCTGACGACGGCTCTCGCGTACTGGACACGCAGCTTTGCGCATATCCTGCGTGGCGAGCCGGAATTGGCAAGGGAGTGGGCGGCACTGGAAATCTCCCTATGCGAGGAATACGCGTTGCCCTTGCTGCTGTCACAGGGGACGTTTCAACTGGGCTGGGCATTGACGCAATCCGGCGACCTCGACGAAGGGATCGAACGGATGCGTGAGGGTATTGCGGCAATCAGCGCAACGGGGGCGGAAATGGGCTTGCCGTACTTCAACGCGCTGCTTGGCGAAGCGCTTGGCCGAGCCGGCAAACGGGAGGCGGGACTCGTCGAAATCGACCGGGCGCTCGCGGCTGTCGATGAGCATGGCGGGCGTTTCCAGCTCTCCGAAATGCTGCGGCTCAAAGGCGAATTGCTCGCAGCCCAGCGGAGTGCGCGATGCGAGGAAGGGGTCGCGTTCATTCGCGAAGCAGTCGTGGTTGCACAAAGGCAGGGCGCGTGCTTTCCGGGTCTTCGTGCGGCGATCACCCTTGCACGCAAGCTGGCATCGACGGGCGACTTCGATCATGCCCGCGCCGTGCTGCAGCCCGCCTGCGAAGCCATGAGTGAGGGGAGCGGACTGACGGATGTGCGTGCGGCGCGGGCACTGCTCGGTGAACTCAGGAACGGGTAGCAGGGCGATCGCGTGCATGATTCACCGTGGCGCCATGACACGAAGCACCGGACGCCCATCGACGTTCTTCAGCGGGAAATAGACGCGATGCGTCGATGGATCGACGCCGACCACATGCGCGTTGGGCCCAATGCTGCCCTCTCCCGTCTTCGACACGGTCGATGAGCCGACAGCGAACATCGACACGATGCCGGCTTCACCTGCCACGAAGAGCGTGCCGCGACCGGGATCGAACGCGAGTACGTCGGGACCGTCACCGACGTCAAACGACTGTAAGACCTCTTTCGTGCGCAGGTTCAGCTCGAGAAGCCTGGCATTGTCTTCGCACGCGACAAATGCCAGGTGGAGATGAGGAACGATGTAAAGGCCGTGGTTGCCCTTTGCGCCAGGCAGATCGATCCGCGCAACGATCGAGTCGTTCGACGGGTCGATCTCGACGAGTTGCCGTCGCGACTGCGCGTTGACAAAGATGTGGCGCGATGCAGCGTCGTACTGGGAGTTGCCGATCGTACCGCCCAGCGGGATCGTATTGAGGCGGCGATTGGATTGGGTGTCGATCACCGTTTCTGTCCCACCCGTTTCGTCCGACACATAAAGTTTTCGCATGTCCGGCGCGTAGGCCATTCCGTCCGGATAGACGCCGCCCGGCATGCGCGCGGTGATTTTCAGCGTGGCTTCGTCAATGGCGACGACTTCGTTCGTGCCCGTCGCTGACGCATAGACGCGCGACAGTTCGGGCACGACAAGTACTCCATGCACTGCGGCGATGTTGCCGATGCGAGCGACGACACGGGAGGTCTGTGTGTCGACGACGATGACCTCGCTGTCGCCCAGGTGGGCGATGAACAGCAGATGCCGGTCCGGGTCGACACTTTCATAGTCGAGCCTGGACGCGCGGCCCGGAAGCGGAATGTCGGCGACGTGCGCCAACGGCAGTTCCGCAACTGCGGGCTTACCGGCAGCATTCGAGTCGTGATGGACGATCAGTGCTGCAATCGCGAGGATCACAAGCATGACGAGCATCGTTGCAACGTGACGATGATCGATACCGATACGATTGTTCATGACGAACCTCCGTCGGGTTTAACGTGACGGAATGCGGCGAGCAGCGATAAGTCGTACGCAATCTTCAATGCGCCGCACGCGACGAGAGGAGCGCCGAGCCACCCGAGGCTGAGAAGCGCCCCTGAGAGAGTGGGCGCGAGCGCGGCTGCCAGACTTCTTGGCACGGCCGTAAAGCTTGCCGCAGCGGGACGCTCACCCGGCGTTACAACGGACATCACGTAGGCGCTGCGCGTGGGCACGTCCATCTGCGAAAGGGCGCTGCGCGCGAGGAGTAGCAGCAGCGTCAGCGTGAGAGACGGCGAGAACGCCGCGGCAATCAGACATACGCTCGACGGGATATGGGTGAACACCATTGTGTTGAGCAGACCGATACGGCGCGACAGTGGTGCCGCAGCAAGCTGCGAACCCGCGCTGAGCAGTCCGGCCCAGAAAAAGAACTGCCCGGCAGCGCCAAGCGAAAGCCCAAACCGCTCGATCAACCACAAAGTCAGCAGCGAGTTGACGAGCAGGCCACCTGCGAAGGCGTCGACGCTGAATAGCATCGCGAGGCGAGTGACGATTCCGCGCGATGCCCCAAGCGATACGCGTGGCGTGTCGATGCTGGACGGGCGTGCCGGCAGGCGCGCGTAGAGTAGCCAGATGGCGGCTCCTGTTATCGCGTAGACGATGAACATGATGCGCATCGCCATAAGCGGCGAAGCAGCCGTGTGGGCTGCGATCGAATCGGGCAAGCCTGCCGCGAGTGCACCCAGTGCGGCCGATAGCGCGCCGACGAGGCTATAGCGTGCAAATAGCGCGGTTCGCGCGTCGCCCGTTGCGGCTTCGGCGAGCCTTGCGTGTTCGAGCGGGAGAAACAGACTGACATCGCCGGAACTCGGGTTCAACGTGCCGACGAACGCGACGACGAGCAGCGGCCATAGCGATGACAGCCCCGCGAATGCGAGACCCGTGGCCATCATCAGTGCTGCCGCAAGGCGCAACAGGCCGCGCGGCGCAAAGCGATTGCCTGAGAGACCCACCAGGATCGTCGCGAAGGCCGAACCGAACAGGGTGGTCGTGCTGACCAGTCCGACATCCAGTTGCCCAAAACCGAGCTTGAGCAGGTAGCCGGGCAGCAGCACCGCAATGAAGCCGTCGCACATGCCGCGCAGTCCGCGGGCGACAAGCAGGACCAGGGCGCCGCGTTCAGCGCCTTCGGGAAGGAGCAACGCAGACAGCCTTGATCTGCGCGTTCCATCAGCGGTGCATCCGGGTATGGGCATTGTCCTTGCACCACACATAGAGTGCGTCATCCATGAGCACGCCGTAACGCAGTTGTTCGCGATCGTCTGCAAAGGTGCGCGACATCCCGACGGAAATTACGTCAAGGCCCGCTGACTCTGCCGCGAGATCGACACCCGCACTGACGTCAGCCGTGTTGAGCAGGAATGTACGACTTGTCGGCATGGGTCTGTCCTCGCAGGTACACGCACGCGCGTGCGGTCAAATCGCGTGCGAATGAATGAGCGGATACACAGCAAGTCCGATGAGCGCGGCGGTGATGACGATGACCGGCTCCTGCAGCTTCTTGAAGCGCCACAGCAACAGCGCGGTCGCGAGTGCGAGCAGGACAGTCGGCCAGTCGACGATCGAGCGCCGCGCGATCACGATCACGGAGCCGGTAATCGCGCCGACGGCTGCGGCAGTGATGCCGTCGACGAACGCCTTGACGGCGGGCAGCTTGCCGTATCTCTTGAAGTAGGGCGCCGGCAGCACCGTGAAGAGATAGCAGGGCAGGAACGTGCCGAGTGCGGCTACACACGCGCCCGCGAACCCCGCCACCAGGTAGCCGATGAAGCCAACCGTGATCACGACGGGTCCGGGCGTAATCATCGCGACGGCCACGGCATCGACGAACTGTTTGTCATTGAGCCAGTGATGTTCGGTAACCACACCACCGTAAAGGAATGGCACGATCGCCAGTCCCGAGCCGAACACGAAAGCGCCGGCCTTCGCGAAGAACAGACCGATCTGGCCGAGCAATGGCCAATCAACGCCACTGAACACGCCGCTTGCGACGGGTAGCTGTGCCGCTGCCGCTGCATTCAGTCCGCCCTTGCTCAACCATTTCGGCGGAGCAACGACGAAGCAGTTGATGAGGCCGCCCGCAATGAAAAGCCACGCGATCTCCGATTCGGTGATGACGGTCACAGCGGCGAGTATCAGGTAGATCGCCCACAGGAGCTTGTTCTTGCCGATGGTTTTCGTCGTGAGCTTGTATGCGCTCATCGCAATGATCCCGACGACTGCGGCGCCCACGCCATAGAAGGCGGCCTGCATCCACGAGAGCCCGCCGAAGTGCGCGTAGGCCCAGCCAAGGCCGACCACCATCAGGAATGATGGCAACACAAACGCGATACCGGCGAGCGTCGCACCGACGATGTGATAGTGCACGTGACCCAGATAGATGCCAAGCTGTGCGGCCAGCGGTCCGGGCATCATCTGCGCGAGCGCCAGTCCTTCACGGTAGTCCGACTCGCTGATCCATTTGCGCTGCTCGACGAGATCGCGGTGCATGTAGCCGACGAGCGCCACAGGTCCGCCGAATCCGAACGCGCCCAGCCGCAGCATGTAAAGGACCAACTGACCGAGCGTGTAACCCGGCGCTGTCGCTGTAGTCATGTTCACTAACGCTTCCTCTCGTCTTTGCTTTTTGTCGTGGATACAAAGTGTGTGTAGAGCGAATCGAGCACCCGGCTCATGTCGTCAAGCAACTGATCGTCATCTGCTGCACGCTCCCTTGCCCCCGCCATCACGGCCTCGAAGCCGATGGCCTCGGGCACGGGGGCGCCGCCAACGTCGAGCGCATGAACCATCTCGCCGAGCCGGAGCAGCGCGGGGTCCTTGTCGAAACCGAAGCTGACGACCAGCACCTCGAACGTCACGCGTTCGCCGACGTGGGTGAAGGCCGCACCGTCGAAGTCGAAGCCGAGCGCGTTGGCCGGGCAGGCGCACGGTGACGTGAGCCAGATGAAACGTGCATCGCGATCGATGAATCGCCGGATCAGCCAGGCGCTCGCAACGCGATCGACCCACATGTGTTGCCGCGTGGCCCAGGTGCGCCCCTGATAGTCGCCGACTGACAGGCTACGGATGGGTCGTTCGGCGGAATGAGGCTCACCGGGCGACAGCACGGTATCGACCAGACCGATGAAGTCCTGCCACGCTGCTTCGGCGCGCGTCGCAGCGTCGCCCGGAAAGTAATCAATCGCGGCGATGGCTTCGTAGTCTTTGCGCAGTTTGCGGAGCAGCTTTGTCAGCTCAGCCGCCGACTGGCCCGACACCGTCTTGCGCGCGTCCTTCAGAGCGCGCATGAATTCGGCATGGTCTTCGCTGCGGTCGAAGAGCGCCCGGAATTCCGCTTCCTGGGCGGCATCGAGGCTCGGTGCACGGAGCAGATGCGCGGTGCCGCCACTACCCGCGATCGCGCTCGCCAGTTCGCGCAGCATCTGCTCGCGTTCTTCCGTGTGGGGCAGTAGATAGATGCCGTCGCGCAGCACCGCACATCCCTTTGCCTTCAGCGTTCGCCAGAAGCGCATGCGCGCCGTGGCGTTTTCGGTTGGAAGCGTGAGAACCAGCAGGGACCAGACGGTTGAAGTGCTCATGTAGCGTAAACTACGCGTCTGTAGCGGGTTCTACAAGACTTTTTTGTGCCTCCTGCAAGGCGGTGGTTTTATCGCAAGGAACGCATGTATCGGCTCTCGGCTCTTCAACAGGAGGATAAGCGGGCTGCAACGGCGCGTGATCGTGCGAAAGACGCGCATGCGACGGAGTCCGGCGACCATCAGGCTGCTTGGGCTTACCCCTGTCGGAGTTCCCAAACGCCCGCCGGCGGCGTGTTGCGCCAGATGACACGCCGCCAGCGCCAGGTGAGGCTCGTCGGGACATCAAATGGCGTTCTGGGTTGATAGGTGAACTGCACGAGGCTGCGCGCGACGTTTTGCATGAGAAACCTTGCCAGAATCACAGTCGTCGGGCGAATGACCTCCTTCGGCAGCGAGCGGAACGGCAGCGCCGAGACGATCAGCGCGCGCTCCGGCAATGAATCCAGAATCTGCGCCTGTTCGTGAAAGCGGCCAGCCACGACTTCGATGCCGGGATGTCGCGCGGCAAGCTTGCCAGCCAGTGCCGGGTCCAGTTCGAAGGCTATCAGCCTTGCAGAAGGGTTGCGCTCGACAAGCGCATCGGTAATGACGCCCGTGCCGGCACCAAGCTCAATGATCGTATCGAACTGGTCGGCCGGCTGCGCCATCGCGCGCGCAAGGTGCGGGGAAGATGGAGCGATCGCGCCAACGGCGGCGGGGTTTTTCAGCCAGTGTTTGATGAAGTGGATGTTCACGAAGATAGAGACTACACGTCTACGCAGGACAAGACAGGGAGAGCGTCCAGATCTGGACACTGCGCCGGGCTTGCAATCAACATGCCTGCTGTGTCTTGCTCAGATGTGCCGCGCCGCGTTCCTATGGAACTATGGAACGATCGTCGCTGTTTGAGCAGCAGTCTGGCAACGGCGAGCGCGATGCGTAGCAACGACACGCGCGATGCTTTGCATGGGGCGCGGGCTGACTGATCGATTGCACGACCGAAGTAGAGATCGCGTATCCGCACTTACGTGCGTGGACCGCGGCGCACAGACCAGGGAGCGTGCGAATCGCGATGATCGTTTCTACTGGGACCAGCTTCCTCGGCACACTTCCGCGCATGTCCGGCAAGCATCGCTGCATGTTCCGCATTGCTCGGACGGATGCCGGGAGCATTCCTCTGCGCACTCGTCACAGATCTGTGCGCAAAGCGCGCAAAACTCGGGTGCCAGATGACTTTCCCGAGCCAATGCGGCTGATGTGAAGCGGCACAGCGAAGCGCAGTCGGCGTTGAGGCGAATACACTTGGCCATGTTCGCAATACCCGGTTCGCCAAGGCAGGCAGATGCGCAGCGGTCGCAGGCGGCGGCACAGGCATCACAGGCTTCGATACACGGCTGATACGGCTCGGTGTTCATTGACAGGCTCCAGACACGAAGGATATTGAGTTGACGCGCTTGTTGCCCCCAGGCGCTCGAAAACGGTTGTTGACCGGAACGCCTCGAATACGAGCGTAGTCGCAAAGTGGCATTGCCGTAAAGCGATCACATCAGCCTTACGCAGCGGCAGCGCAGGCTGATCGAACGTTCTGCCCGGTTGCTGCCGCTCGATGTGCCGACAATCGAAATGGCGAGGTCCCCGCGCACGGCAAACAGGGTTGGATGCGCTTCGAACGGATTTTCTTCCTCACTTGCCGTCCACTTGTTCTCCGCTCACCTGTTGCCCGACGACGCCGGCCATGACGCGCCAGCGGTCGCTTTCCAGAACGGTTTGAGCGTCGATGCGCCCGAACAGGTCCAGGAGAGGCGCGACGAGACCCGTCCAGCCCGTCTGGTGACTGGCACCAAGCCCCGCACCGTTGTCGCCGTGGAAGTACTCGTAGAACAGAATCAGGTCACGCCAATACGGATCGCTCTGGAACCTGCCCGTCCCGCCGTAGACGGGACGCCTCCCATCCGCATTGCGCAGAAACGTACCCGCCAGCCGCCGGACTATCTCTCGCGTCACTTCGAAGAGCGTCATGTAATGTCCCGACCCGGTCGGGCATTGAACCTTGAACTCATCGCCGAAAAAGCTGTAGAGATTCATCAGTGCCCTGAGAATCAGCATGTTCACCGGCATCCATACCGGACCGCGCCAGTTGGAATTTCCGCCGAACATGCCCGTATTCGATTCGGCCGGCAGGTACTGCACGTTGTATTCCGTCCCACCGATACTCAGCACATACGGATGCTCGAGATGGTAGCGAGAGAGCGAACGAATGCCGTGCGGTCCGAGGAACTCATTTTCGTCCAGCAGATATCCGAGCACGCGCTCGAGTTTGCGCTTGTTCAGAATCGACAGGAGCCGGCGTTCGCGATGGCCGATGAAGCCTGCTTCCGTTGGCGCTACATGGGCGACCAGTTCCGGATAGCGTTTTCGGAATTGCGCGATCAGCTCCATCAGTTTCGGATAGCGCGTGATCGAATCTGCTTCGAACACCGTCGACGCACACAGCGGCAGCAGTCCCACCATTGACCTTACCTTCAGACGCATGGTCTGGCCGTCGGGAAGGCGCAGCAGATCATAGAAAAAACCGTCCTGCTCGTCCCACATCTCGTCTGGATGTTCGCCACGCCGGTCCATCGCGTAGGCGATCCACATGAAGTGCTGGACGAACCTGAAGGCGATCTCCTCGTACATCGGATCGTATTCCGTCAGGATGAGTGCCATCTCAAGCATGCACTGGCAATAGAACGCCATCCATGCCGTCCCATCCGCCTGTTCCAGGGTTCCACCCGTCGGAAGCTGCGCGCTGCGATCGAATATGCCGATGTTGTCCAGCCCCAGAAAACCGCCGGCGAAGACATTACGGCCTGATGGGTCCTTGCGGTTCACCCACCAGTTGAAATTGAGCATCAGCCCCTGAAACGACCGCTCGAGGAAGCGCGGATCAGCCTGGCCCAGCGCTGTCCCGTACTTGTAGAGCCAGAGCGTCGCGGCCGCATGCACGGGAGGATTCACGTCACTGAAGTTCCACTCATAGGCTGGGATCTGGCCGCTTGGATGGACATACAGGGTTCGCAACATCAGCAGCAACTGCTCTTTCGCGAAATCGAAATCGACCAGCGCCAGAGAGATCGTATGGAAGGCCAGATCCCAGGCCGCGTACCACGGATACTCCCATTTGTCCGGCATCGAAATCACGTCCGCATTCAACATGTGGAACCACCCGGTATTGCGTACATTGGGCCGCTCGCCTTCGAGCAAGGGATGGCTCCCATGCTCGCGCAGCCACAGTTCGAGATCGAAGTAGTAATACTGCTTGCCCCACAGCATGCCCGCCAAAGCCTGACGGTGAACCCGGCGCTGATCTTCCGTCAGCGATTTGGGCGCAATATGCGCGTAGAACGCGTCCGCGTCGGCGATGCGGTCATTGAAGGTTTTCTCGAAGTTGTCGAAGGCGTTGTCGCGCTTTACGGCCGTCAGGCGCAGCCGGATCGTCGCGTTGCCGCCGCCGGGTACATCGCAGACGTAATGGGCCGCCGCCTTGGTTCCCGTCCTGGCGGGATTCACAGCCTCGCGCTGCCCTGCGATGACATACGCGTGGAACGCGTCCTTCACATAGGGTGAAGCGTTGGATTGATTCCACAGACGTTGTGCGTTGCTTTCGTTTTCCGTGAAAAGCAGTTCGGTCGCACCGTCGCAAAAGAGCCAGTACTCGCCCAGATCATGATGCGTCGCGTGAATGGCGCCTAAGCCCGCTGCGCACAGCGATGGCCTGCGATCGGCGTCGCCCCACGACCAGGTATTGCGAAACCAGAGAGTAGGCAGGACCCGCAGCCGTGCCGCTTCCGGTGCGCGGTTGTGCACGGAAATGCGCACGAAGATGTCTTCCGGACCTGCCTTCGCGTATTCGACGAACACGTCGAAATACCGGTCATCATCGAAGACGCCGGTGTCGAGCAGTTCGTACTCGAGTTCGTCCCGCGACCGTTTCCGGTTGGTCTCGACCAGGTCCCGGTACGGATACTCGCGCTGCGGATACTTGTACAGATACTTCATGTACGAGTGCGTGGGCGTGCTGTCGACGTAGAAGTAATACTCCTTCACGTCCTCGCCATGATTGCCCTCGCTATTGGTCAGGCCAAAGAGGCGCTCCTTCAGTATCGCGTCGCGCTCGTTCCATAGCGCAAGCGCGAAGCACAGCCGCTGCTGGTCGTCGCACAGTCCACCGAGCCCGTCTTCGCCCCATCGGTAGGCGCGCGAACGGGAATGATCATGGGTGAAATAGTTCCAGGCGTTGCCGTCTTCGCTGTAGTCCTCGCGGACCGTCCCCCACTGCCGCTCGCTGAGGTACGGCCCCCACTTCTTCCACGGTACTTGCGCAGCACGCGCGTCGTTCAAGCGCTTTTCTTCTGCTACATCGACGATTACAGGACACATGCCTTGCCTCCGTAGCGGCGCGTGGACTCGATGGAGCGGGCGGGAGCAACTTTCGCCTGCCCAATGCCCATGCTTCGAGGTGTGAGGCGAGTCGAGGGAAGTCCCGGATACCATCACAATGTAGGAGGCGGCACGAAGCAGGGCAATGCGGTGTTGGGGATGTGCAGAGACAACAAACGACCGCTGTACCTTAAAGAGCTGCCGGATGGGCGCCGCCCGTTGCAATGTCGGGAACGACGATCCGAGCGCATCTCACGGCGCGTTCCGCCACTGCACGGGCAGCGCGCCCGGCACCTACCGACGGCCCGTCGACGCTGCGTGATACGCCAGGCGGCGAGGCGCGCCTGTTCGCCGTGGCCGGATTTGTCATTACGTGGGCAGGTTTGGACAGCTTGTGCGCGGCATATGCCGGTACGATCGGTTGCATCGTCACGGCCTTGGCCATTTCCTTTTCAGGCGTCGTGGCAGTTATTCATCGACCGCTTGATTGGACGAATCACCATGAGCTACACCGCCCCCGTCAAAGACATGCTTTTCGTGCTCAGCGAGCTGAGCGGCATCGAAGACATTGCAACGTTGCCCGGCTTCGAAGAGGCCGGCCTTGAAACGGCGCAGGCCGTGATCGAGGAATCCGCGAAGCTGTGCGGCGAAGTACTGGCGCCGCTGAACCTCGAAGGCGACCGCAATCCGAGCAGCTGGAAAGACGGCGTGGTCACGGCCACGCCCGGTTTCGCCGATGCGTTCCGCCAGTTCGCCGCGGGCGGCTGGCAGGGCGTGCAGCATCCCGTCGAATACGAAGGCCAGGGGCTGCCCAAGCTGATCGCGGCGGCCTGCATCGAGATGCTCAACGCGTCGAACCTCGCGTTCGCGCTGTGCCCGCTGCTCACGGACGGCGCCATCGAGGCACTGCTCACGGCCGGCAGCGAAGAACAGAAGCGCACCTACGTGCCAAAGCTGATCTCGGGCGAATGGACGGGCACGATGAACCTCACCGAGCCGCAGGCGGGCAGCGATCTCGCGCTGGTGCGCACGCGCGCCGAGCCGCAGGGCGACGGCTCGTACAAGCTCTTCGGCACGAAGATCTTCATCACGTGGGGTGAGCACGACATGGCGGAGAACATCGTCCATCTGGTGCTGGCACGCACGCCGGATGCGCCCGAAGGCGTGAAGGGCATTTCGCTTTTCATCGTGCCGAAGTTCGTCGTCAACGAGGACGGCTCGCCCGGCAAGCGCAACGACGTGCAGTGCGTGTCGATCGAACACAAGCTCGGCATCAAGGCGAGCCCGACGGCGGTGCTGCAGTTCGGCGATCACGGTGGCGCAATCGGTCATCTGGTCGGCGAGGAGAATCGCGGCCTCGAGTACATGTTCATCATGATGAACTCGGCGCGTTTCTCGGTCGGCATGCAGGGCGTCGCGGTATCGGACCGCGCATACCAGAAGGCCGTCGCATACGCGAAAGAACGCGTGCAGAGCCGGCCCGTCGATGGCTCGGCGAAGCAGGCCGTGTCGATCATCCAGCACCCCGACGTGCGCCGCATGCTCGCAACGATGCGCGCGCTCACGGAAGCATCACGTGCGCTAGCGTATGTCGCGGCATCGAACTGCGATTTCGCGCACCGTCACCCCGACGAGGCGAAGCGTGCCGAACATCAGGCGATCTACGAGTACCTGGTGCCGGTCGTCAAGGGCTGGAGCACGGAGCTGTCGATCGACGTGGCGAGCCTCGGCGTGCAGGTGCACGGCGGCATGGGCTTCATCGAGGAGACGGGCGCGGCGCAGTACTACCGCGATGCGCGCATCCTGCCGATCTACGAAGGCACGACGGCGATCCAGGCGAACGACCTGATCGGACGCAAGACGGTGCGCGATGGCGGCGCGGTCGCGAAGGCACTGCTCGCGGAGATCGCGCAGACTGTCGACGCACTGAAGCAGCACGATGGCGCGGCGTTCGCGGCGATGCATAAACATCTGTCGCTTGGACACGATGCACTGCAATCGGTAGTGGCCTTTGTCGTCGCAAACGTGAAGCGCGACCCGAACGCGGTGTTTGCGGGCAGCGTGCCGTATCTGAAGCTCGCGGGCATCGTGCTGGGCGGCTGGCAGATGGCGCGCGCGATGCTCGTCGCGCAAGCGAAGAAGTCAGATGACCCGTCGTTTTACGGCGCAAAGATCGCCACCGCACAGTTCTATGCGGAGCACGTGCTGCCGCAGGCAGTCGCGCTGGAAGCGTCGATCGTCAGCGCGAAGGGCGCCGAAGGCGTGCTGGCGCTGTCGGAAGATCAGTTTTAAGGACAGGCACTGACAAGCCTATCGGAGCGGGCAGCGACATCCAACGCTGCCCGTGATGTTCCACTCAATGCGTAGCGACGCAGACAAGCAACAAAACGGCATTCGCTATTTGCTCGCTCCTTCTTCACCAACGGCCGCTATGCGGCCGTTCCTTCGCGTCCCGCATCCACTCATCCCGCACGGCTCAGCCCGTCGAGCGTCGCGACACGCGCCGTTCACCCCATCTTCCCGCTCAACCCCTTCAGCCCTTTGATCACGACGAGCAGTGCGCGGCCGTGCTCTTCCGAGCCGTCCCACGCGTCGACGATCGCATTGCGTAGCAGTTCGTTATAGCCCGCTGCGCGGCCGCTTGCACGGCGCGGCTCCACGCCATAGAAACTGCATAGCTTATTGAATGAAGCGCTCTTGCGAACACGCTGCCCCTCCGACAGCCGGAGCCGCGACACAGTAGGCTGGCTGACTCCAGAAAGCCTCGCGATTTCGCTGGACGAACGCGTATCCGCCAGCAAGCGGCGCATCAGGTCCTGGACGGGAAAATCGCTCTTCGGGGCTTCCATTCGACGCATTATATCTATACATTAACGCTTATTGAATTGGCCGATCAATTTTGACGAATGCCCGCCTCCCGAGGAAGTGAATGACACTGAAGCACCTACCGCCCACGTTCTGCTGGACCAAGACAGGCCATGAGTCCAGTGAAGATCTGCCTGTCGTCGTCCTTCAAAAGGAATGGGAGCGCAGGCTGGGCGGCGGGCGTTTTCTGTGGGGCGTCGGGCAGTCGCTGGGCAACAGCGCGCAAGTCGCGGCGCACCGCACGGGCTCGCTGCTCGCGCTCTTTTCGCCGGCATCGAGCAAGCCAAGAGCTGCCGGCCGCAAAAAGGAAGACATGCTGCTGTGGAACGCTTGGATCGACAGCACGGGGCAGGTGCGGCAGCTTCCGCCTTACGCGTTCATCGTCAGCCGCGCGACGCTGCCGTCCGGGCAGCGCAGGGAACAGCATTACGCGCTGGTGTGCTCGTCGCCGACGGAACTGAGCATGGGTACGCGCTTGCGCGTGTACCCCGAACATCTGCGCAGCGTGAGCACGGGCAAAGCGCTCGGCGCCGCGCATGGCGCGGCCGTCGTCGATTGCATCGCGCGCGCGGCCAACTTGAATGGCGAGAGCGGCAAGACCAGCAAGAGCTATCCGATTGCGCTCGCCGTCGAACTCGAAGCGCCGTATTTCGTGCGGCTCACGCAACCCGGCGTGCTCAAGGCGCGCGATTTCGCGGAGATCAACAAGGCCACGCGCGACGGTGATCTCGCGACATTCATCGATATGGTCGGGCGTTTGCGCAGCCGGCCGCCGCAAGAGCGGGTGCGCGGCTTCACGCGCGATCTGTTCGATATGCCGCCCATCGAAGCGATGGCTGCATTCAGCAACGCGGCACATGCGCAGCCTGGCTTCGCGACATGACTGATGCGGACGGTCAGCGAGTGTCTACTGCATTGAATCTGCGAACACTGACCTTCCAGTGCTCACATTAAAAAAAGCGCGTGTTGTTGTATTCCCGCCCTGGCGCTTAGCCGCAAGCGGAGAGAAAATCGGCGTGTCGCGCAATGCATTGCAACCGATATCCGTTCAAGTCGCTGGCTCGACGCCATAGCTATTGCTGCACCGTGAGCTCGCACAAGTGAAGTACACGAACCTGAAACGAAACGGAGGAATGCCTATGTCGGCGATCACACATTCGCGGCAGGCTCAGGCCGCGCAGCGTTTTGTCCAGGCGACGCGAAATGTCGATCTGGCGTTTCGCGCAATGCGCGGCGAGCCGGAAGACGGCACATCGAATGTCGAATATGCAGCCGCCGTCGCGCAACTGGACCGCGCGCTCGACGAGCTCGCGCGTGCGCAGGCGCTGTTCGACTCGGCGGTTCGCAACGACGCGCGGCGGCGCAATTGAGTTCGTCACGCATGGCTACGCCCGTACGAATGGATTGTTGAACCCATCACCTTTCGAATCGCACGAGCAATGTCTACATCAATCGCAAAACTCGACGGCCAGGCCAGAGAGCGCCTGATCGCGTGGATACGGCACAAGATGACCGAGTTCGGCATCACGGTCGACGCGATCGAACAGTCGCTTGCCGAAGACGAAAAGTCGGCTCGCGCGGTACGTTATCAGGATGCGCTCGGGCATGTCTGGGACGGCCACGGCGACTTGCCCGACTGGCTGCGCCGCGCTGTCGCATCGGGCCAAAGCATCGACTTTTTCCGCTGCGAGCAGGGCTAGGCCGAACGCCTCACTGATCCCGACGCGCGCAGGCTGCGCAGCGTCAGCAATACGAGCACCCCCATCACGAGGGCCGTGAACAGATACAGGCCGGCGGGGCCCGCAATCGCCATCATCGCGGATGCGAGCGTCGGGCCACCGCTCGCGCCGAACGAAAAGATCAGCAGCAGCGCGGCGCTCACGGCGATCCGTTCATCGGCGGGAATGCAGTCGTTCACATACGATGCGACGACGCCATACATCGAAAACGCGACGGCAACGTACAGATAACCAAGTGCTTCGATCAGCACGCCGTCGCGCAGCACGAACAGCAGCACGCTCAACGTTCCGGCGCTTGCGGCCAGACTGAGCAGGACCTTGCGCCGGTCGAACCGGTCGGCGACGCGCGCGACGGGCCATTGCGGCACGAGCGCCGCGAGCAGCGCAAATCCCATGAAGTGCGATACGTCCGGCACCGAATAGCCGACGCGCCGCATGAACACCGGCTGCATCGTATAGAAAGCGCTGTTCAGCAGCCCGGCCGCAAGACACGCGATCACGCCGAGCGGCGCCCATCGACAGATCGTCCGCAGCCCCGACAGGCCGCGCGCGAGACGTGAGCCGTAGGCCACGCCGTTAGCATCGTGCGCATCGTGAGCGATGGCGGGCGCGGGCGCCGTACCCGCGAGCGCGACAGGAATCAGCGATGCCGCAAACAGTGCACTGACGGCGCTGAAGAGCTCGAAGCCTGCGGGGTCGGCGAGGCCGATCAGAAACTGGCCCGTGCCGACGCCGAGATAGTTCGTGATCAGATATGCGGAGAACACGCGTCCCCGCTGCGCGTTGCTCGCGACCTGATGCAGCCAGCTTTCGATCGCCGTGAAGATGCCGACGAGACAGAAGCCCGTGATGAAGCGCAGCGCGGCCCAGGTCGCGGCGCTGCTCCACACCGCATAGCCGAGCGCGCAGCACGCGGATGCCGCGGCGAACGTAACGAACGCGCGATGATGGCCGACGCGCCCGATCAGGGAGCCGCCGTACACGGCGCCCAGCATGAAGCCGACGTAGTACGCGGACTGTACGACGCCGACGACGATCGACGGCGCCTGTTGCTGGATGAGCCGCAGCGAGATCAGCGTGCCGAGCAGGCCATTGCCTGTGATGAGGATCGCGTAGCCGAGCAGCAGGATCGCGGTGGAGCGCAGGCTGCTGACGGGAGGCAGCGGCGCAGGGACGGGCTCATGAGTGGACCCATGAGTGGGCTCATAACCCGGCTCATAACCGGCCTCATGAACAGGCGCGACCCGCGCGTTCGACGAAGGACCGCTTTCGATGAAATCGGCGCGCGGCTGCGCATCCGGCAGAGAGAATGCGCCGCACGGCTGGCCGGCCGCCGAATCGTGTGCCTGTTTCATCGTGCTCAGTCTCGTTCGTCTTTCGCGGCACCCGGATCGCGACGTTTTGCGGGCTTTCTCTCGTCGAATGTAGCGGGCGCGTGCGTCGCCGGCATGGCACGAATCCGACATCGGTTTGCGGTAAAACGACTTCTCTTTCGTGTCGGTCATTTACGAGGCGCATGCGTGCGGCCGTCAGCGCATTTCGCGCGGCGGCGCTACCATGAACGCTCGCTGCGTAGTCGCCGTCAGCCCTTGATGCGGAGCCGCCGATCATGCTGAAGCACGTGAACACCGAACTGCTGGACATCGCCTATGAAGAAACGGGCGATTCGCAAGGCTGGCCTGTCGTGCTGTCGCACGGTTTCCCGTACGACATCCGTGCATACGACGAGGTGGCGCCGCTGCTGGCCGCGCAGGGCGCGCGCGTGATCGTGCCGTATCTGCGTGGCTACGGGCCCACGCGCTTTCTTTCCGCCGACACGCCGCGTTCCGGCCAGCAGGCCGCGCTCGCCGCCGATCTGCTCGCGCTGCTCGACGCGCTGCATATCGAGTGCGCGCTGCTCGGCGGCTACGACTGGGGCGGCCGCGCCGGCTGCATCGTCGCGGCGCTGTATCCGCAGCGTGTGCAGGGGCTCGTGACGGGCAATGGCTACAACATCCAGGACATCGCGGCGTCGGGCAAGCCCGAGCCGCCCGAGAACGAGCTACGCCACTGGTATCAGTACTACTTTCACGGCGAGCGGGGCCGCGCGGGGCTCGCGGAAAACCGGCGCGCGCTGTGCCGCCTGCTATGGACGCTCTGGTCGCCCACCTGGCGTTTTGACGACGCGTGCTACGAACGCACGGCGTCATCGTTCGATCACGCCGATTTCGTCGATGTCGTGATTCATTCGTACCGGCATCGCTATGCGCTCGTCGAAGGCGACCCGCGTTACGACGACATCGAGCGGCGGCTCGCGGCGCAGCCGCCCATCGGCGTGCCGTCGATTTCACTCGACGGCAGCGTCGACGGCGTGATGCCCGTCGGCGGCACTGCGCATCATGCGCCGCATTTCACGGGGCCTTACGAGTATCGCGTGATCGCGAATGCCGGACACAACCTGCCGCAGGAAGCACCCGACGCATTCGCCGACGCGCTGCTCGCCGTGCGCACGCGCGCCTGACCAGAAGCCTCTACGCATGTTCTCCGACGATCCGTCCTTGCACGCCATGTGGTAACTTTTGACGGTTCAAATCCATTCGAAAGAGCGTTGCTTATGAAAGTTGTGGTAATGGGCGCGGGCGCAGTGGGCTGCTATTACGGCGGGATGCTGGCGCGCGCGGGACATGAGGTGGTATTGATCGGACGCCCTCAGCATGTCGACGCGATTTCGCGTCGCGGACTTCGACTCGAAACGCAGGCATTCGACGAGCACATCCCTCTCGCCGCCAGCACGAACGCGAGTGCCGTGCAGGGCGCAAAGCTCGTGCTGTTCTGCGTGAAGTCCACCGACACCCATAGCGCCGCGCTTGCAATCAAGCCCTTTCTCGCGCCCGATACGCTGGTGCTCTCGCTGCAAAACGGCGTCGAGAATGCCGACGAAGTGCGCAACGTCGTGTCGCAGGAAGTGGCCGCGGCCGTCGTCTATGTCGCGACTGAAATGGCGGGGCCGGGGCACGTCCGTCATCATGGGCGCGGCGAGCTGGTGATCGAGCCGTCGAAGACAAGCGTGGAAGTTGCGCAGGCGCTGATCGCGGCGGGCGTGCCGACGGAGATCTCGGACAACGTGCGCGGCGCGCTGTGGGCGAAGCTGATTCTGAACTGTGCGTACAACGCGCTGTCGGCGATCACGCAGTTGCCTTATGGGCAGCTCGTGCAGGGCGAGGGCGTGACGGCCGTGATGCGCGACATCGTCGACGAATGTGTTGCCGTAGCGAAGGCGGACGGCGTCACCGTTCCCGGCAACGTCGATGCGGCCGTGCGCATGATCGCGGAGACGATGCCGGGGCAGTACTCGTCCACGGCACAGGACCTGTCGCGCGGCAAGCGCAGCGAGATCGACCATCTGAACGGGCTGATCGTGCGGCGCGGCGAAGCGCTCGGCGTGGCCACGCCGTCGAACCGGCTGTTGCATACGCTCGTCAAGGTGATCGAGAGCAAGTAGCGCGGCCTTCAGTCTTCACGACGCTTTCACGCGAAGGCGTTTTGTGCGTTAGCGATGCGCGAGGATGTTCACGAGCTTGCCGAACGGATCGCGCACATAAAAGCGCCGCACGCCCCACGGCTCGTCGACGGGACCGTATTCGACCGCGAAACCGGCTGCTTTCATTGCGCCGAATGCAGCGTCCACATCATCGACTTCGATTGAAATATCGGGCACCGGAGTGCCCGAACCGCCTTCCCGGGCGAAGCTGATTTGCACGGTCATCGACTGGTCCGAAGAACCGTATGTGCGAATCCAGCCGAGATCCATCAGCAGATCGAGGCCGAGAATCTCCTGATAGAAGCGCTGCGCTTGCGCCATGTCCTTGACCTCGATGTTCGAGACGATCCGGTTGACTTTCATCGCTCAAGCCTCAGATGGCCCGCTATTGCCGGGCCTGCTCTTCACGAAACAACGCCATCTCTTCCGATAGCGCTCTCGCCACGTGCGGGCGCGCGGCGATGCGCTGGAAATACGCATCGACAGCCGGCCATTCCGCGAGTTCGACGCCGCAATACTTCGCCCAGTTCAGTACGGTCGTCAGATATGCATCGGCGACGCTGAAACGATCGAGCAGGTACTCGTGTGCCGCGAGATGCGTCTGCAACAGATCGAAACGCCGATCGAGCTTCTGCCGCGCGTATTCCGCTGCTTCAGGCGGCGCGGTGGGATCGAGCACCGGCACGAATACGCCCTTGTGCAATTCCGTGCTGATAAAGCCGAGCCATTGCTGCAGTTGCGCGCGCTCCCGTGTGCCCGGTGAAGGCGCGAGCCCTGCGGCGGGAAACCGGTCAGCGACGTAGGGCAGGATAGCCGTGTTTTCCGTCAACAGCCAGCCTTCGTCGGTGCGCAAGACAGGCACCTGGCCAAGTGCGTTGATTGCATGGAAATCGGAACCGTCGCGCAGCTTCTTCTTTTTCGTGTCGACCTGAATGAACCCGGCCGGCGCGCCGGCTTCATAAAACGCGATGCGCGTAGCCATCGAGCATGCGAGCGGAGAAAAATAGAGATCCATGGCGATGTCTCCCGATCGTTGGATTGTTTTTGTACTATAGTGAACAAAATTAGACGGTGTCAAATATTTCTATGCGAGACAGTACAAAAAACGAAAAGCGTGCGCGTGGCCGGCCGCGCGCTTACGACGCGGACGAAGCGCTGAGCAATGCCACTGACGCGTTCTGGCTGAACGGCTATTCGGGCACGTCGCTCGACGCATTGAGCGAGGCGACGGGCATGAACCGCCCGAGCCTCTATGGCGCGTTCGGGGACAAGCATGCGCTCTACCTGAGCACGCTGGACCGCTACGTCGAAGCGGGTGTGCAGGCAATGGAATCTGCATTGAGCGACGACATTCCGTTGGCGCGAGCATTGCAACGCGTCTATGACGGAGCGCTCGCGCTTTACTTGCCAGCGGGCGGCACGCCGCGTGGCTGCTTTCTCATCGGGACGGCGGTTGTCGAATCGAAAGTCGATGAAGAAGTGCGCACCCGATTGACGCAGGGACTCAAATCGTTTGATCGTGCGTTCGAAAAGCGCATACGGCGCGCGCAGGCTGACGGAGAACTTTCCGCCAATGCGGACGCTGTCGTTTTGGCGCGCGTCGCGTCCGCGATCATGCATAGCCTCGCGCTGCGTTCGCGCGCCGGCGATTCGCGGGCCTCGCTGCGCGCAACGGCGGCAGAAGGCGTCGCGTTGATTTGCGGCGCGTGCAACGAGAGCACGTCGAAATCTTCCAAAGGCGTATCTGTTACGCGTCCGGTAGGACCTGCAAGGAAATAGACGATGCGCATCGATTAGCGTCTTTTCATGCTTTTTTCATCACGTCCAACTGGTACAGGGTTTGCGCAATAACACTTGTATTAGCTACCTCATGGAGGGAGTCATGAAACTGGTCAAGCACGTAGCTATTCTTGCAGCAGTAACGGGTATTTCCGCCGTGGCCTGCGCGCAAACAGCCGTCCAGCAGAATCAGCCGCTTACGCGCGGCGAAGTGAAACAGGACTTGAGAAACGTCGAAAGCGAAGGCTATCGTCCGGGCGATGGCGACCGCACCGATTATCCGCAAAACGCGCAGGCAGCCGAACGCCGTCTGTCGAAACAGCAGGCCCAAACGCAAGGCTACGGCGGCGTGGCGAACGGCACGACAGCGTCGGGCATGGTGCCGCAACCAATGAGCAAGCGCAATAACGACGGCATGAAGGGCGTTTATTTCGGCCGGTAAGCCAGCGTTGGTCGGGCAACTAAAGAAAGACTATTGACGATCAGCGAGGACGGGCCGCGTGAAAATGCGGCCCGGTTTTCTGTGTTCCCGCACTGGCGTATGCATCAGTTCGCGGGAATCGTCACAATGGGCGCCTTGCTGTTCGTTTCCGCTTCGGCGAGCGCCATCAGATTCTGGACGACCGTGAACGCATATTTCGAATCGAAATCCGCGCGGTCGACCCAATACGTCGACGGGCCATAGCGCACGGCGGCGTAGGCATCGGCGGGCGGCGTGTCACCCGTCCGCACGATGATCGTCGGCCGCGTTTCGCCGCCGACCAGCGTGACAGTGGGCTTCGTCGAACCATCGTCGATCTTCTGATCGGGCACGTGCACCTGTGCACCGAGGTCGGTCAGAATGCCGAGCACCGAGCGTGTCAGCATGGCGATCTGATTGCCGCCGCGCGACGACTGTCCGTAAACGATTTCATAGTCGCCCGTTTTCGCATTGAGATGCAGGAGCTTGCGTACCAGTCGCAGATCGGGCGCGGCTTTTTGGGCATCCGTCGTCGTTGCCGTACCCAGTATCAGATAGACGTGCTGCTCGTTCTTCACGGTACGCGATTCGACATTCAGTTCGCCCGCCATTTGCAGGCGGCGCAACGCCTGGATCAGTTGAAAGAACTGCGGCGACCCTGCACTGTTTTCTCCGCCAAGCGCACTACCGTTTTGCAGACCGCCGATCGATTGCGCCGAAATGCGCAGCAGCAGATCGATTGGTATGCCGCCTTCAGCGAGCGGAAGGACGAGCGTCGGCGCGAGTGGACGGATATACGCCTGCGCATAGGCTTCGCCCGTCGTCGGCGTGAATGTGAATGTCGGGTGGTTCGAGTACGACACCGTTCCCGTCACGGACGCATAGTTCGGCATGGTGCCGGAGCCGGCATTGAGCGTGGACGAAGCCGACGCGTCGACGTTATAGGCTGCAATGATCTGGCTGACGGTCAGAAACGAGGGCGCGTCGGCGAAGCGCAAAGCGATGATGGCCGCGAGTATTTCCCGCTTCTTTGCTTCGCCGAGTGCGCGCGAATAGTCGACCTGATCGGCCTTTAGCCGCGTCGGTCCGACGCCGTTGCAAGCCGCGAGCAGACTGGCGGCGCAGCAGACGAGTAGACCTGGAAGTCTTTTCATCGGTGTAGAAACGTTTGCGTGGGTGGCATGGGCGGACGGCATGTGCCGGTAAAGACGTCCGTGGCGAAATAGCACGTCGCGTGCCTCGCTCTCGACATGCAATGACCAGTGGGAGAAGTACAGTGGGAGAAGTACAGCGGCAGAAATACGACTGAGGGACGACAGCGGACGAAAAAAAGCCCGCTCGAAAGCGGGCTGCAAAATGCGCCTGACGCGGGGAATCGCGTCCGGTTTCCTACTCCTTTTTTGCCGCGAACCTCTCTATTCAGGCTGCGTGCGAGATGTTTTTCGCGTTGCGCGTCACCACGTTCAGATTGCTCTCCGCGGTTTCGACTGCCTGCCGCGCCGTCTTCCAGATGCTCTCGTAAAACTCGTTCGCCGCCGCAATGGCGGTGTTCATCGCCGTCACGGCGACCTCGGCGCCCGCCGGCGCGCGCTGTGCGGCGTCGTCCAGGTCGGCCTTGACCGCGCCGATCTGCGATTCGTACTGCGCGGTCGCACATTTCATGATGGCCGCCTGCGTGCCCGCGATGATGTCGCACACCTGCTGGTTGTACAGCGCGGTGCGCTCGACGATAGACAGATCGCCGGCTTTGATCGCACTGGCGCCCGGCATCTCGCCGTTCGCCAGTGCATTCATCGCGCGCTGCGTGCCGTCGCGCAATACCTGGAAATTCAATTGAACGAGCTTCTCAAAGCCACTCACCGCTTCATTCGCGATGTCGTAGAACGTCTGAACCCGGGCTTTCTGTGCGGCAGTCACTTCGTCGATGGACATGAACATCGCAGGGCCTCGCAAGGTTGAATGCGCGAAAGATTGACTGGCACCGATCGCTGGACGATCGGCGCCAACCGGTTGCATGGGAACTGCCGTAACTCGTTTATCTGTACGGCGACGGCGCGTATTCGCGTCGCGTGACGTCATGGCTGCGCAGCGCCGAGCCGCGCGAGCAAAGCCTGTCCGCGGTCAGTGACGCACGGAGCGATGCGGGGCGCGTCAGGCAGGCCGATGGTGATCAGATTGCGATCGGCCAGCGCGATCAGGTCAGCCTGATCGAGGTCCGGCTGATGTTTCGCGTCCTTGATAAGCATGAGCGTCGCAAATTCGTGTGGACTGAGCACGTGTGTCTCCTGAAAGGCGCATCGCGCCCGCTCGCATGCATAAATGACCTTTAAATGCATTTCGAGCGGCAAATATTGATTGGACGTTATCCGTCTGAAGACGCTGCACATCGACGGGGAACTCATACTAATGCGGCAATTGTCAAATTACAATCGGAATTAGCAGTATATTTGCGGCCGGTTTTGTCGCGGGAGCGCGCGGCAATTATTGCCTGCGCAAACCACGATTAAAAGGAAAATGTACCGGTGTCTTTTCTGCTATCTGGCAATCGTTTGCCTGCCTCTCGCGACCGGCTTCCGGAGCGCCTCACAGGTATTATGTGGATCTTGACATCAGATAGTCACACTTTTAGCGGCGTCGATACGATCCAAAATCTGCGTTTGCAGACACTGCGCGGGATCGGATTTGCTTAAAACCGGCAGCCGGATTTGAATCATAGATAAAGCGTCGCTTTAGCAGTGAATATGGGCATTTCCCTCGGAAGGAAATAATATTAGTCATATTCGGGCTATTGTCCGATGCCCAGGGCAGTAGAAATCGGCGCTATTTTTATGGCCGTTAAAAACCGGCTGTGAGCGATTGACCGTTCGCAGGAAAGCTCCGTTGTTCGCGCCCCTTCTCGCGCGCGGCGATTTTCTCCATGTTATTTTTGCGTCAGCCAGGCTGCACGCGAGAGGCAGACGGGCAGCCGGACCGACGGCACGTCGAACCCCTCCGACATGGCAATCCGCCACGCTGGATGTTTCGCCGCCAAACAATGACAGGGCACAGGAAATGGACCGCTTCGAGGCAATGGAGATCTTCACGCGCGTCGTGGACGCGAACAGCTTTTCAAAGGTATCTGAAATGCTCGATTTGCCGCGCGCAAAAGTGAGCAGAACAATTCAGGCGCTGGAAGAGCACGTCGGCGTGCGCCTGCTGAATCGTTCGACGCGTCAGGTCAGCGTCACGGAAGACGGCGCGCTGTTTTATGAGCGATGCGTGCGCATTCTCGCCGAAGTGGCGGATGCGGAATCGTCGTTGTCGAACAAGCGCGAGAGTCCGACGGGCACGATACGCGTCGATACGTCGGGCACGCTTGCGCGCGCGTTGCTCCTGCCTTCGCTGGAAGACTTCTATCAACGCTATCCGCAAATCGATGTGCGCCTGGGTCTCGCCGACCGCAATATCGATTTGATCCAGGACGGCGTGGATTGCGTGATCCGCATGGGCATGCTCGAAGAGTCGAGTCTCGTTGCGAAGCGCATCGGCAATGCACGGATTGTCACGTGCGCATCGCCCGCTTATCTCGAACGGCACGGCACGCCTAAGACGCTCGAAGAGCTCAGCCAGCATCAAGCGGTGAATTACGTGTCGGCGCGCTCGGGAAGAACTTTTCCATTCGAGTACAGCGTCGGCGGAGAAGTGGTGAGGGTGCAGATGAAGAGCGTGCTGGCCGTCAATGACGGCTCGGTCTATATCAATGCAGGCGCGTTGGGGCACGGCATCATCCAGCCGTCGCGCTTCATGGTGGCCGATCTCATCAAGCAGGGCGCGCTGCGGGAAATCCTGAGCGAATACAACATTCCGTCGACGCCGCTTTCGGTCGTCTATCCGCATCGCCGCAATCTCAGTTCGCGACTGCGTGCATTCGTCGATTGGGTATCGGAAATCGCGCAGAAGAACCCGGACCTGCGCATCACGCAAGAGTGACGCTCGCGTTTGCCTGCTGCGCAATGCAACTTTAAGGCCACGCAGCAGGCAACAACGTTCAGATTGACTTCAAGGGCTCGGCGGGATGCGGCGCATTTTCATATGCGCCCCACACCGTCTGATCGAAGTTGACGATCGAGCCCGTCATCAAGCCCGATTCATCGCTTGCGAGAAACGCGACGGCGCGTGCGGCTTCCGCTGGATCGATCAGTCTGCCAAAAGGTTGCGCGACGGATGCCTGTTGCAGCCAGTCGTCGGTTGCGCCATGAAACGCGCGTTGAATGCGGTCTTCGCCGGCTGAGGCCATCCACCCCAGGTTCAGCCCGTTCACGCGAATACGGTTGCGCAATAGCGCGTACGCGGTGTTTTGCGTGAGCGTCGAGAGCGCGCCTTTGGATGCGCAGTACGCGGAAATGAACGGCTGTCCCGCCTTCGCGGACATCGAGCCGATATTCACGATCGTCCCTTCGATATGCTCGCGCAGCATCACGCGAATCGTATCCTGCATCAGAAAGAACGGTGCGCGCACATTGGTTGCGAAGATGCGGTCGAAAAGCGCGGAATCGGTATCGAGGATCGTGCCGCGATCGGTCAGTGCCGCCGCATTCACCAGCACGTCGATGCGCCCGAATTGCCGATCGGCAGTGGCGACGACGTTATGGCAGTCGTCGACATTCGCGAGGTCCGCCTGGACGAACACGACCTGTGCGCCGCGCGCTTTGCCGAGCTGGCTCAGCTCGCGTGCTTTCGCTTCGCCTTTCTCTTTCGCGCGGCCGCAAATGACGATGCCACGCACGCCGCGCTCGACGAATAGCGCGGCAATGGCGGCGCCTAGCCCTTGCGATCCGCCCGTGACAATGGCGATCTTCGAATCGAATTGGCCCATACGTTGTCTCCTGTGATTCGTTCAATGGTGAGAGCAAGGTACTGCGATGAATAGCGCAATCACGCGGCTTGCTGCGCGCGCGGCGTCGATGCGATCATTGCGCTATTCCGATCACAACGAATCCGATCATGACCGAGTCCCGGCGCCGCAAGACGAGCATGACTGACATCGCGCGCGCGGCGGGTGTCAGCGAGGCGACAGTCGATCGGGTACTGAACGGGCGCGGAGGCGTATCGCGCGACAAGGAAACGCGCGTGCTCGAATGGGCGCGCAAGCTGAAAATCGATCGCGCGCTGGAGTCCGTGTCGGTGCGCTGGCTGCGCATCGCGATCCTGTTGCAGCAGCCTGTCGCGCAGTACTACGTGCATCTGAAGCAGGGTTTCGAACTCGCGCAAAAGACGTTCGAAACGCAGCGCGTGATTTGCGCGGTCACGTACTTCGACAGCCTCGAACCGCACGCCGTCGTCGAAGCAATCGAGCGGGCGACGCGCAAGGCCGATGCGCTCGTGATCGTCGCGTACGAGCATCCGGACATCACGGCGGCGCTGCGCCACGTGAGTCACAGAATGCCCGTCGTCACGCTTGCAAGCGATCTGCCGGGCACGGGGCGGCTCGCCTATGTGGGCATCGACAACCGTTGCGCGGGGCGCGTCGCCGGCGAACTGATGGGCCGCTTTCTCGGCGATGCGGGCGGCAAGGTGCTCGTGATGACAGGCATGCATGATTTTCTCGGCCATGAAGAGCGCGAAAGCGGTTTTCGTTCCGTGCTGCGGCGGCGCTTTCCTGCTTGCGACATCGTCGAGACAGTGGAGAGCCGCGAGCAGTCGTCGATCACCGAAAGCCTGACGCGCGACGCGTTTCGCCGCTATCCGGACCTGCGCGGCATCTACAACATCTCGGTCGGCGACGAAGGCGTCGGCAACGCGTTGCGCGCAACGGACCGCGTGCATAAGACCGTGCTGATCGGGCACGAACTCAACGACACATCGCGACGTCTTCTGATAGAAGGCGTGCTCGATGCCGTGCTCGATCAAAACCCGATCGGAGAAGCGCTGCATTCGATCGAAATCATCCTGCGTCACTATCATCGCGATCCGGGCGTGACGTTGGCGCAGCAGATTCCCGTGTCGGTGCTGTTGCGCGAGAACCTGCCGCTTACCGATTGATCGCGGGCGCGGTTGTTTCGTCCCGCTTCGCTTCGTTCCGCGTCACGTCATTCCACAGATCGCGTATCCAGTCGCGCATCAGCAGCGATTCGGCCCAGCGGTCCGTCGTATCGTTGCCGTCGCGCCCGATGATCGCGTAGGGTTTCGGTCCGAGCTCGCAGGTGAACACGAGCGTGTCGTCGGGGCCCGCGCGCTTGCGCCATGAAACGAAACCATCGCGCCACCAGCGCAGAAACAGATCGACCCACGTTCGGTGAGGCTCGAATGAAATCTCGATCTGCACCTGCTCGCGGCTCGCGACGCGCCCATGAAACGCCCACGAATGCTCGATGATCCGTTGCATCGCGGCTTCGTTTTCTTCGTTCACGGGCCACGCGAATTCGCGGCCGACGAGGTAATGCGAAAGATCGCCGAGCAGACGCAGATCCGGCCTTTCATCGAGCAGATCGAGCGTGAAATGCAGATCGGTCGTCATGCGGTCGCGGTGTGTCTCGATGTAGACGGGAACGTCCACCTGTTCCGCGAGCCGCTGCCAGCCGTCGATCAGCGCGAGCGCATCGGCGAGGCGGCGCGGCCTCACATCCGGTTGCAGGTCGATATGATGCGCGCCGAACTCGACGGCATGTTCGAGGATCGGGCAGAGATCGTCGATCGTTCGCGGAAAGCATTGCGCTTCCGCTCGCAGACCGTATGGCGCGAGAACTTGCGCGAGGCGCCGTACATCGTCGCGCGATCCGTACGACGCACTCACGCCTTCGAAGCCCGCTTGCGCGATCAGCGCGATGTTTTCTTCGAGTGAGCGCTCGAAGCCATCCGTATGACGGCGCTCCATGGCCCACAGCGACTGATAGACGGCGAGCCGTTGCGTCATGCCGTCTCCGTGGCGACGAGATCTTTCAGCTTGACGGCGGGATCTTCGAGCTGCGCAGGCTCGATGCGGGCACGTTGCGCGATCAGCGCTTGCGCGACGCGCACATCGCGTGCGATCTCGGCGAGCTTGCCGGCGCCGCTCGCGCCGACCAGCACGCCGTCGCGATCGAGTGCGAAGAAAATGCGCGACGTCGCGCCCGTTTCGCGCACGACGGTCTGCACGCCGAATGCGGGCATGCCCGCAATCTGGATCGTCATATCGTATTGATTCGACCAGAACCACGGCACTTCCGAGTACGTTTCGCCGCGCTCCAGCATGTTGCGCGCGACGATGCGCGCGTGGTCTTCCGCGTTCTTCCAGCATTCGAGCCGCATGCGCCGCCTGAACAGACGATGCGGAAACGAACACACGTCGCCCGCTGCGAAGATGTGCGGGTCGTTCGTGCGCAACGTATCGTCGACGGCGATGCCGTCCGCAACGTCGATGCCCGCGGCCTCCGCCAGTTCCGTGCGCGGCTTCACGCCAATGCCGACGACCACGCAATCGCACGCGATCTGCGTGCCGTCCTTGAGCTTGACGCCCGTCACGCTCGTCGTGCCCAACAGCCGTTCGATCTGCGCGGCGAAATGGATCTTCACGCCCATCTCGCGATGCCTGTCGATCAGATAGCCCGCGACGACTTCAGGCACTGCACGCATCAGCGCCCGCGCGCCCGCTTCGATGACGACCACTTCGCAGCCGCGCGCAACGGCCGACGCAGCGACTTCAAGGCCGATGAAGCCCGCGCCGACAATCGCGATGCGCCGCGAAGGCTGCAATGCTTCGGCGAGCGCATTGGCGTCGTCTGCCGTGCGCAGCAGATACACGCCTTCGAGATTCGCGCCCGGCACGTCGAGACGCCTCGGCTCGGCACCCGTCGCGATCAGCAGACGCTGATAGTCGATGCTGCGTCCATCCTTCAGGATGACCTTGCGCGCGCCGCGATCGATCTGCTGCACGCACGCATCGACGCGCAGATCAATGCGTTGATCGCGGTAGAACGCGTCATCATAGAACGCACATTGCGCCGTGCTTCGTTCGCCGAGCAGCACGGCTTTCGACAGTGGCGGCCGGTCGTAAGGGGCAGTGCATTCGTTGCCGAGCAGCGTGATCTCGCCGTCCCAGCCGTTTTGGCGAAGTGCATGCGCGGTGCGCGCGCCGCATTGGCCTGCGCCGATGATCACCATTGCGGGACGTGTACTCATGACGCCTCCTGCACGGGAACGCCAAGCAGCACTTCGCCGTTTTCGACACGCACAGGGTACGTCTTCAGATGCACGCAGACGGGCGCGCTCATCGCCTTGCCGCTGGGAATGTCGAAGCGCCCCTGGTGCAGCGGGCATTCGATTTCGCCATTCACGACGAAGCCATCGGCGAGATGTGCCTGCTCATGCGTGCACCAGCCGTCCGACGCATAAAAGCCATCCGCGATCCGATAGACCGCGTAGCTCGCGCCAGCGTGATCGAAGCGCATGACGTCTTCTTCGTCGATGTCGTCGGGCGCGCAGGCCGCAATCCAGTGGATCTTTGCATTCGTTTCGACGCTCATGGTGTTCTCCTCTCCTCGAATGTTCTTGTACGTCAGGCAGCGGGAAGGTTTCGTTCGATCACATGCGTAGGGTCCGTGCGCTGCTTCCACAACGCGGGCACCATTTCGCGGTACACCGCATACACACTCGGATACGGGGGCGGCAACTGGTCCTTGATCGCTTCGTGAAGACGCGGTAGCGCATGGAACGGCACCATCGGCAGCAGATGATGCTCGAGGTGATAGTTCATGTTCAGATAAAGAAAGCGGAACACGAAGTTGGTGTGCACGGTGCGCGTATTCAGCCGATGGTCTTTCACGTTGACGGCAAGCCCCGCATGCTGCGTGAGGCCGAGCAGTTGATGCAGCCAGCCGCCATAAAAGCGCGGCGTCCACACGAACATCAGTGGGAGAAAGCTGCGCATCGCAATCGCCAGTGCAATCGTGCCGATCACGACGGCCAGATAAATGCGGCACGACCAGATCATCTTGGGTTTTTCGCTTGCGGGCAGAAAGGCGTCGGTGGCGGCATCGACGCGGCCAAATGCGTGGCGCACGATCTTCTTGATTTCGAGCGAGCTGCCGACCAGTCCGACGAAATCGAGAATGATGGGCAGTACTTTCGTCGGGCGCGTGACCTGAATTTCCGGGTCGCGCGTCTGGAAGTACGTATGCGTGTGGTGACGCGCATGACTCCAGCGCCACCAGTAGCCTTCGCGGATCGTCATGAACGACGACAGGTGATAGAGCGCGTCGTTGATCCAGCGTGTCTTGAACGGCGTGCCGTGCGACAGCTCATGCCAGCGCGCGTCGCTCGACGAATAGATCGTGCCGTAGACGAAGAACGCGGGCACGGCCCACCACGTGCTCCACGCGAAGGCTGCCACCGCGCCTGACGCGACGAGCAGCACGAGCCACGGAATGAAATTGCGCAGGCCCGCGGCATCGTCGCGCTTCATCAGTTCCTTGAGCACCGCGCGCGGAATGCGTGGCTGATACCACTGCTGCGCGAGGCGCGTGTCGAAGGCGGAGTCGTCTTCCTGGGGCGCCGTTGCGCGGCCATCGACGGCTGAAGTCGAGGACATGAGTTGTCTCCTTACTCTGGTCCCATGCAAGCTTGTTTTGCATGCTTTGCGTTTGCGGGTTTTCCTTCAGCGGGACGCTTCAGGACTTATTCCGTATGCACAAAGATAGTAGAAGGAGAGCTTGGCCTCACGCCGAAAAATGATGGATTTCCATCATGCCACGCGGACGACGCATGGATAGCGCCGTAAAGCGGCGCGCGGGAGGCTCAGGGGCGCAATAGATCGAATCCGCCGAGCACGATCACACCGCTCAACACGATGAGTGAAACCGAGTGCTGGCCAAAATAGAGAACTGCTGCGGCGGCCCACGTTGTAAGGCAAAAGGCGGCAATGCGTTTCATGCGGGTACTGCTCGAACAGAGCTATGTGAATCAAGGGTTTTCCCTATATATCATAGTTCTTCCCGGCAGGTTTTTCGTGCGGCTTTGCGCGGCTGAAATGGAATGCGGGCGACGTGGCCTTTCAAATGCCATGTCACCCGCCTTGAAGCAAGCACGCGCGTTACCGAAGATGCGTGCCGTTCATCATCAGAAGATGTTGCGGATGCCGACCGAAACGCCCGTCTGGTTCGACGTGCCGGGGAGTTCGACTGCCGCTGCGCCCGTGACCTTGTTGAAGTCGACGGTGCCATACACTTCCGTGCGCCTGGACAGCGCGTATTCCGCGACGGCCACGCCTGTGTAGCGGTTGCCGCTGCCGAGCGCGCCGCCGCCGATTGCCGCGTTCTTCATATGGTCGTAGTAGAACGCGCCCGTCAGCAGCAGGGCGGGCGTTGCTTGCCACGTCACGCCTGCCAACGGACCGTCGTCCTTGCGGCCGGAGCCCTTCAGGATGTCGACGCCGAGCGTCAGATCGCGCTGCGAGAGCGTGCTGTCGACGAAGCCCGTGTCGTCCTTCGAATGCAGATAGCCGATATAGATCTTCGCGGTGCTGAACGCGTAGACGGCATTCGCGTTGAAGATCGTCTGCTTGTGATTCGAGTTGTCGCTGTTCTGCTGCACGCCTGCTACGACGCTCAGCGAACCGAACGTATACGACGCGGTGAAGCCATACATGCTGCCCGCGCCGAGGTGGCCCGGAATCTGGCCGGAGAAGCCATTTGCACCCGTCGACGTCGAGTCCGTGCCGAACGAATACATCGCCTTGACGTTCAGGCCGCCGAACGTGCCGTCGTACTTCACGGCGTTGTCCGCGTAGAGGCCTGCGCCCAATGCAACGGGCAGCCACGCGTTTTCGAAGTAGTTGCCGACGGTGAGAGGATCGTACGTATCGCCGAGCAGATCGAATAGCGGCGTCTTTTGACGGCCGAGCGTCAGCGTGCCGTAGTTGCTCGACAGGCCGACATAGGCGGCGCGATTGAAGAGGCGCTTGCTATCCGATTGCGCGCCGCTTTGCAGATCGATGCCGCTTTCCAGCTGGAAGATCGCCTTCAGGCCATTGCCCAGATCTTCGGAACCCTTCAGGCCGAAACGGCTGTTCGTTATCGCGCCGTTGGTCATGAAGATGCGTCCTTCGTTGTTCGCGTTGGAGTGCGTCAGATAGCGAATGCCGACGTCCGCGACGCCATACAGCGTGACCGAGCTTTGCGCGAATGCGGACTGGCAGGCGAGTGCGATCGCCGATGTGCCCAATGCCGCGGCGGCTCGTTTGAGTTGTTTGTTCATGGTTGTCTTTTCAGTTGAGAACCCTGCATGAGCTTTTTGTTTTACGCGCGACGGGTGAGCCGATCTGCACTTGCGTCTCCAATGCGTGAGTTGCAAATAGCGCTTTGCAAACAGACAGGCTGATTGTGAGAGTCTCCTGGCTCGTGCGCGCCTTGCTCAATGCAGGCAGGCGGACTCTTATCACATCACTTTCGGCGACGCCGCGAACGTGACAATAGTGTTGTGCCGATGCCTCAATTGCAGCGATTTGCGCCGCGTTGTACCCGGTTGCGAGTCCAACAACAAAAGGGCGGCCAGTGGCCGCCCCGCTTGACAACGCTCTAACCTTGCTTAGACGCGATCGATCGAGTACTTGCCCGGACCCGTCACGAACAACAGCAGCAATCCGCCGATGATGCTGATGTTCTTGTAGAAGTTGATCATATTGACGAAATGCTCCATGCCCGTTTGCGTCCAGAAGTGGTGGCCGATAAACGCGGTGGCGAGCGTATAGACGGCAAGCAGAAGCGCGAGCGGGCGCGTCTTGAAGCCGATGGCGATCACGATGCCCACCGCCAGTTCCATCACGATCGCAATGATCGCGGACACGGCAGGCGCGGGTGCGCCCGTTGCCGCCATGTACTGCTCGGTGCCGGAGAAGCCGGTGAGCTTGCTCCAGCCAAACAGCACGAAAAGCACGACCAAAAGCACACGTCCGACGAGCAGCAGTGCGTCCTTGCGTTGTTCGATAAAAGCGTTCATGTTCAATGTCTCTTTCAAGTTAGTTGAGCCGTCAGCGTCTGCCGCTTACGACCACAGTTCCGATACTTCGTTATTGCGCAAGTCGAATACGAGTACTTCCGCGTCTTGCCCATCCGTCAATTCGAGTCGGCGTTCGTTGCGAATGCGCGCGCCGTCGCCTTCATTCAGTTCGACGCCGTTCACCTTCACGCTGCCGCGTGCGACATGCACGTACGCGTAGCGGTCAGCGGCGATATCGACGCCTGCCGTTTCGTTGCCGTCGAGAAGACCGGCGTACACGCGCGCGTCCTGGCGCAATTCGAGCGACCCGTTCTCGCCATCGGGCGACAGCACGAGGCGCAGCGTGCCGCGCTTGTCCTGCGCGGAGAAGTTCTGCTGCTGGTAACGCGGCGTCGCGCCCTTCACCGACGGCGCGATCCAGATCTGCAGGAAGTGCACCGGCTCGCTTGCCGAATGGTTGAACTCGCTATGCGTGACACCCGTGCCTGCGCTCATCAGCTGCACGTCGCCGGGGACGATCACCGAGCCCGTGCCCATCGAGTCCTTGTGCTCGAGCGCGCCTTCCAGCACGTACGAGAAGATCTCCATGTCGCGATGCGGGTGCTTGCCGAAGCCACGGGCCGGGGCCACGCGGTCGTCGTTGATCACGAGCAGATCGGAGAAGCCGATCTGCTTCGGGTCGTAGTAGTTCGCGAACGAGAAGGTATGGCGCGAGCTGAGCCAGCCGTGTTCAGCGCGCCCGCGTTCGTTTGCGTGTCTGATGTCGATCATTTCCCACCTCCGTTTATGGATTTGCCTTTGCTTCTCATGACAGCGACGGTGTCGTTGTCTGAAGCGGTGAGAGAAGTGTAGGTCAATCGGAGTGACGATAATCGACGTAAAATTGGAATCACTGTCGCATTTTTGTGGACAAACGAGGCGCAACCGATGCAACTGGACGATCTGAGAATCTTCGTCGCGACTGTCGACGCGCGCAATTTCACGGCGGCCGCGATCCGCCTGCAACTGTCGAAGCAGTTCGTCAGTCGGCGTGTGATGGCGCTCGAAGCGAGCCTCGGCGTGCGCCTGCTTGTGCGCAACACGCGCAAGCTCGCCGTGACCGATCTGGGCTATGAGTTCTATCAGCGCGCGACGCGCATCCTCGCGGACGTGGAAGATGCCGAGCAGGCGATGTCGTCGGGGCGCTCGGACCCGCGCGGCCTGCTGCGGGTCAGCGCGCCGATGTCGTTCGGCATGATTCATCTGTCGCCGCTCGTGGCCGCATTCCTGCGCGCGAACCCCGATGTGCGCATCGATATGGATCTGAGCGACCGGGTCGTCGACGTGGTGGGCGAGGGCTTCGACATGGCGCTGCGTATCGGCACGCTGGCGGACTCGACGCTGATCGCGCAGAAGCTCGCGGAAATACGCATGGTGTCGTGCTGCAGTCCCGCTTATCGCAAAGCGCGCCGCCCGCCCGCGACGCCCGACGATCTCGCGCGCCACGCGTGTCTGCTATATGGACAGGAAGGGCGCACCGGTTGGGAGTACATCGTCGATGGCGCGAGCAAGACGATCGAAGTACATGGTCCGCTGCGCGTGAACAACGGCGAAGTGATCCGCGACGCGGCGATCGCGGGGCTGGGCATTGCGCGCCTGCCGGAGTTCATCGTGGCCGATGCGCTGGCAAGCGGCAAGCTCGTCGAAGTGCTCGACGCATTCGTCTCGCCGCCGTTGACGCTATATGCCGTGTACCCGCAACACAGGCAGGCTTCCGTGACGATCCGCGCGTTCACGCAGTTCCTGCGCGACCGTTTTGCCAAGGCGTTGCGCAAATAACCTGCAACCCGTTTGCACGCAGTGGGGCCCGTCGGTCTGCCGGGAGACCCTAAGGACTGGTTCCCCTGCCAGCACTTTTGAAAGTTTTCGCAGATAATGCGCGTACCTTTGCGGGCATCGGCCGAAATATGCACACAGGCGCATATTGACGCCGCGCCATAGCAAGGCTGAATCAATCAGATAGACCAAAGAGGGACAATCGTGGAACCTACCGAACCGGCCGGCCGCTCGTGGCTATGGCTCATCTTGCTGATCCCCTATATCGCGCTGTTGTGGCTGCCGTTCTATAACGACACGCGCCCTTCGTTCGCGGGTTTTCCTTTCTTCTACTGGTATCAGTTCCTGTGGGTTCCGCTCACGTCGCTGCTGATCTACGTCGTTTACCGGGGTATTAAATGAGCGAACTCAACCCCGTGAACCCGGTCGCGATGGCCGTATTCATCGCATTCTTTCTGCTCGTCACGGTACTCGGCTTCATTGCCGCGCGATGGAAAGCAGGTGACCTCACACAATTGCACGAGTGGGGCCTCGGCGGACGCCAGTTCGGTACGATCATTTCGTGGTTCCTCGTCGGCGGCGATTTCTATACGGCCTATACCGTGATCGCCGTGCCCGCGCTGGTCTATTCCGTCGGCGCGTATGGCTTTTTCGCGCTTCCTTATACGATCATCGTTTATCCGTTCGTGTTTGCGGTGATGCCGAAACTGTGGAAGATCGCGCATGCGAAAAACCACATCACGGCTGCCGACTACGTGCACGGCGAGTACGGCGGCATATGGTTTCCCGCTGCCGTTGCGCTGACGGGCATCGTCGCGACGATGCCGTATATCGCGCTGCAACTGGTCGGCATGCAGGTCGTGATCAAGGGGCTCGGCGTGACGGGCGAGGCGCCTCTCGTCATCGCGTTCGTGATCCTCGCGCTCTATACATACACGAGCGGCCTGCGCGCACCGGCGATGATCGCTTTCGTCAAGGACATCATGATCTATATCGTCGTGATCGCGGCGGTATGGCTGATCCCCGTGAAGCTCGGCGGCTACGGTCATGTGTTCGACGCGGCGGACCAGTACTTCCAGGCGAAGGGCGGCGCGACGGGCATCATCCTCAAGCCTTCGCAATTCACCGCGTACGCGTCGCTTGCATTCGGCTCGGCGCTTGCGGCCTTCATGTATCCGCATACGATGACGGCCGTGCTGTCGTCCTCGTCTATGCAGACGGTGCGCAAGAACGCGATCTTCCTGCCTGCTTACACGCTGCTGCTCGGCCTGATCGCGCTGCTCGGCTATATGGCGATTGCGGCCGGCGTGCACGTGAAATCGGCATCCGACGTCGTGCCGACGCTCTTCGGCACGCTGTTCCCGTCGTGGTTCGTCGGCTTCGCGGCGGCGGCGATTGCGATCAGTGCGCTGGTGCCCGCCGCGATCATGTCGATCGGCGCAGCGAATCTGTTCACGCGCAACCTGTGGCGCCCTATTGTGTCGCCGAGCATGGGGCCGGCTGAGGAAGCGTCCACCGCGAAGATCGTGTCGCTCGTCGTGAAGTTCGGCGCGCTGCTCTTCATCGTGTTCCTGCCGACGCAATATGCGATCGATCTGCAACTGCTCGGCGGCGTGTGGATTCTGCAGATCTTCCCGGCCATCGTGTTCACGCTGTACACGCGCCGCCTGAATACGCCGGGGCTGTTTCTCGGCTGGCTGGTCGGCATCGTCGTCGGCACGGGGCTCGCAATTTCGCAAGGCCTCAAGCCCGTGTTCGCGCTGCATATCGCCGGTTCGACGTGGCCGATCTATATCGGTCTGATCGCGCTCGTCGTGAATATCGTCGTGACGTTCGTCGTTTCGATGATCACGCCAAAGCGCGCGCACGCCTGATAACGCTTTAGCATTACGCTACGGCCGAACCCGTCTGCGCAAGCGGCGCGGGTTCGGCCGTTGTCGTTTCCGGCGTTGCATCGGCGGGTCGACGATTCCTGCAAAACGGCTGTACGTTCCCGCTCTTTTGGTAGGATGCACGCTTTTCTGCCGATGGTGCATTAGCGTGGGACGATCGATACTGTCGTTTCTCCGGGAAATCTTCTTCAGGGCGTGGGCCCTTCTGAAGCCGTATGCAATGAGCGCGGTGCAACGTCTGCGGCACCCGACACGGCGTGGCGTCGCGTTGTCGATTGCGGCCATTCCGGCGCTCGTATTGCTTTACGTGCTGATCCTGATTCCGTTCACTCCGGGTATCGGGGATATTCGCAAGGCGAAGATCGAGCAGCCTGCGCAAATCTATTCGGCCGACGGCAAGCTGCTCGCCGAATTCAAGCCGACCAACCGCGTGTGGGTGAAGCTCTCCGATATTTCTCCACACGTCATCGACGCATTGATCTCGACGGAAGATCACCGCTTCTACGAACATCACGGCATCGACTTTCGCCGCACGGCGGGCGCCGCACTGCATACGTTTTCGGGCGACCGCCAGGGCGGATCGACGATCACGCAGCAGCTCGCGCGCAATCTCTATCCCGACGACATCGGCCGCGCGCCGACGCTCACGCGCAAGCTCAAGGAAGCGATCACGGCATTCAAGATCGAAGCCGTCTATACAAAGAGCGAGATTCTCGAAACCTATCTGAACACGGTGCCGTTTCTCTATAACGCTTACGGCATCGAAATGGCGGCGCGCACCTATTTCGACAAGTCCGCGCACGATCTCACCGTGCTCGAAAGCGCGACGCTGATCGGCATGTTGAAGGGCAACAGCTATTACAACCCGGTGATCAATCCCGAGCGCGCGCTGGACAGGCGCAATATCGTGCTCGGACAGATGGTGAAATACAGCCGTCTTTCGGTGGCGCAATTCAATTCGCTCAAGGGCAGGCCGCTGCGTGTCGATTTCGAACGGCAAACGGAACCGCCCGGTCCCGCGCCGCATTTCGCACAACAGTTGAAAAAATGGCTGATCGCATGGGCCGATGCGAACGACTACAACATCTATTCGGATGGCCTCGTTGTGCGCACGACAATCGACGCGCGTCTTCAGACGATGGCCACACAGGCGCTGACGTGGCAGGGCAATCAACTGCAATCGATTGCCAATGCGGCCTGGAATGCACACGGCGCATGCTCCGGCCATAAGGATCTGTTCGACGCGTTCATTCGCGAGACGCCCGAATATCGCACCGCGAGAGACTCGGGCACGAGCGATGAAGATGCCATCAAGCATCTGTCTGCGGATCGCACGTTCATGAAGTCGCTGTGCGAAAGCAAGACGCGCGTGCAGGCCGCATTCATCGCAATGGACCCACGCGACGGGCAAATCAAGGCGTGGGTGGGCAGCCGCGACTTCACCCAGGATCAGTACGATCACGTTTCGCAGGCGCGGCGTCAGCCGGGTTCGACGTTCAAGCCCTTCGTGTACGGTGCGGCATTCGAGCAGGGCGCGAAGCCCGACGATACGTTCCCCGATCAGGCCGTCGAAATTCCGCTTGCAGGCGGCGAGGTCTGGCGGCCGAGCGACGAAGATGCGCCGAGCGGCCGTCCGATCACGTTGCGCGACGGCCTTGCGTATTCGCGCAATCGCATCACTGCGCAACTGATGGAGACGGTCGGCCCGGCAAAGGTCGCGCGGCTTGCGCGCGCGATGGGCGTGCGCGAGAGCCCGCTCGAAGCGGTGCCGTCGCTGGCGCTCGGCACGAGCCCCGTGACGCTGAAGGAGATGGTGTCGTCGTACAGCACGATCGCGAACGAAGGCGCGTGGCTCGCGCCGATGATCGTCACGCGCATCGAGGACCGCAAGGGCGAGGTGCTCGCCGAATTTCAGCCGTCGCGCGCCGATCAGGTGATGCCCGTCGCGAGCGCACTGACCTTGATCGACACGATGCGCTCGGTCGTCAACAAAGGAACAGGCTCGGCGATTCGCACGCGCTTCGGCATTCGCGCCGACGTCGCTGGCAAGACGGGAACGACGCAGGACAACGCGGACGGCTGGTTCATCCTGATGCACCCGCAGCTCGTTGCGGGCGCATGGGTCGGCTTCAACGACAGCCGCGTCACGTTGCGCAGCGATTACTGGGGGCAGGGCGCGCATAGCGCGTTGCCGATCGTCGGCGACTTCTTCCAGCGCGCGCTGCGCTCGCGTCTTGTCGATTCGCACGTGAAGTTCGAACAAGAGCCGCCGCCGGGCATGTTCGAGACGTTCCGCGAGAAACTGCGCGCGTGGATGGAGCATCTGTTCCCGTCGTCGGGCAAGAGCGAAACGCCTGCGCCCGCTCCGCGCATGAAGCCGCGTCCGGCACCTGCTGCGCCTGTCGTGGAGAATGCGCAGCCTGCTTCCGAAGCGTCCGCGCCGACGGATGTCGAGCCGCCGCAGATCATCTCGCCTGCCGCATCGCAGCCGCCGATTCTCCCAACGCCTGGCCAGGCCAGCGCGACGGCATCGGCGAGCGCGCCCGCTGCGGGCACGAGCGAATCACAGCCCCCCGTGCTTGCGCCAACGCCTGCTCTGCCGTCCGACAGTGCGCCTGCTTCGCAGCCTTGATCCGGCGCTCATCGCTTAGCCTTGCGCTTAGGTGCAGATGACGGCGAAGGCGCATCGGGCGCGGACGGCTCGACGATCGGATAGGTATGCGGCGTGAAATAGCGGCCAATCGGTTCTCTGCCGTTGAACTTCTCAAAGTACTCGTGCCAGTAATTCGCAGCGGCCCAGATCGCTTCGGGACATGACGCTCTCGATTCGAGCCCTGGCGTGAGGTCGAAATTGGCGGCCGCGCAGACTGTTTCGATCATGCACGTCGACGGCAAGCCATAGTTGTCATGCAACGGATTCGGCGTGCGCGCCGCGCCCCATGCATACGCAAGCCAGTGCAACACATGCTCGAGCGCATCGAGCGTCGCGCGCGACTGCTGAAAGCTCGCCACCTTGCCGACCACTTTCTCTTGCGCAACGGGCAATGCAATGACCGCGATGTTCGGAAAGCGCTTCGTGTCGTCGAAATCCGTGAGCGGACGCGCGACGACGCCATTCACGCGCGCCGCGAATGCAGGCCCTTCGGGCTGATGCAAAGGCACATGCAGCGCTTGAGCGTTGACGAGCGACGCATCGGCGAGCTTGACGAGTATCGACTCGGACCAGAACGACGGCAACATGTCGTGCCGCAAATGCGATTGCGCGACGCGCACGCGAAACGCCAATGTATCGCTGCCGCCGAGCAGCACCACATAGGTCCACTCGTCGGGACCGCCCGCTTTCATGTCGAGCACGGCGCGCTCGCCCCATGCGGTATTGCTCTCGCCGTCCTTGCGGTCGAATGAAACGAACTGCGGATTCGATTGCGTCGTTGTCGATCGTACGATCTTGAGCATGGCCTCGCCTCATTTCTTGTTAGCGTG
This sequence comes from Paraburkholderia diazotrophica, assembly GCF_900108945.1. Lineage (GTDB taxonomy): Bacteria > Pseudomonadota > Gammaproteobacteria > Burkholderiales > Burkholderiaceae > Paraburkholderia > Paraburkholderia diazotrophica. The sequence continues at coordinate 168,877 of NZ_FNYE01000011.1, forward strand.
AGCGCAGTTCGAAGCGCGACGTGGATACCGATTGCGAAATCGCTTTGTCGCTTGAAATGCCGTAGTACATGACCTGCATATCGACGCCGCTGCCGACGCGCGTGAACGACACGATCGCCACCTGGTCGCCGCGCTGCGCGTATTCCTGCTTGAGCGCAAAGCGATGATTGAGGCCGAAGCGATCAGGCACCGGCTCCGGATCGGAATGGCGCGGCCACGGCGCTTTCGCGCCAAAAATGCCTTTGATTGAATTGGCCGCTTCTTTGGCCGTGTCGAGAAACGGCACGCGAATGAGCCGAGACGGCGATGCAATCACTTCATAGAGCGCGATGTTCGTCTGCAGATCGTGACCCGATGCGACGCGCCCCCAGTGCACGTCGCCCGTCATGTAGACGACGGGAATGCCGTTATCCGCAAGCCGGCCGAGCGTCGATTGCAATACGCCGAACTGCTGGTAATTCGGCATTTCCGCATCGAACGTTTTTATGCTCCAGTCGCTTTGCGGCGGATCGATAAAGAGCGCCTGGCCCGACGCGAGCAGGCCGACGACGGGCTTGCCCGCTGCATGCGAATCGATAAGATCTTTTTCCCACGCGTTCATTGCGGCGACAGCCTTGGGGCCCATCAACGACGTGAGCGTACTGTCGCGATCGCAGCGCATATCGACGAAGAGCATCTTCAATGGCTCGACATCGAGGCGTATTGCACCGCCCGCACCGCCGGGCGGCCCGCCGATCTGATAGTCCTCGTATAGCGCGCGCGCCGTATCGCCGAGCAGTTGACGCGATGCATCCGTCCACGTGTCGGGCAACTGCTTTTGCGCGAACGGGTAGTTGTTCCAGAACTCATGATCGTCGGGAATGCACACGACGGGTGCACGCTCCAGTACCGATTGCAGGCCCGGTACGCGCAGTGCGCCGGAGAGCCAGTTGAGGTAGTACTTGTTGGCAAGCAGATGCGCGCGGTCCGGATTCTGATCGGGCACATGCTGCGTGAGCGGTTGATCGAGGTACACCTGATCGCCTGCGAGCACCGTCAGATGCGGTTGTACCTTGATCTGCGAGACGATCGTGCCGAGCAGTCCGTCGAGATCTTCCGGCTGCGAATAGCACGACGACAGCAGGATATTGAAGCTGCCGTTCATCAGCGTCGGGACTTCTTGAGGCAGCGAAGTACTCGCGAATTCAAACGATTCGCCGTCGGCGTCGATTCGAATCTGGCGCGGTCTCGATTCGTCGGACACCTTGAAGCGCATCACGCATTGGTGATTGATCGGTTCGCCGGCGTCGTCGGTACTGAAATCGCGGATCGGAAAGAACTGCGCAGGCGCGAGTGGAACGGCCGCTTGCCGGTCGATGAAAACCTGTGGCGCGGGCGGCACGGCCACGCCGAATATGCCGACCCATAGTTGCAGCATGCCCGGCTCGCTGGCCTGTACATAGCCGGTCAATAGCATTGATATACCCAGGCGTCGTTATTCATGAGCATCGCTTTGCCTTATTCGTCTTATGAAAGCGGTTTGTAATTGCTTTGAATAAGACGAGGCTAGTCGATGCAGACTGAATTGCAACCGGGAAAGTAGTGCAACGAATGCCCCGCGCAAATGCGCGGCTCGCTAAAGGCTATTCAATGGCAATGCAACGGGCTACTCGAAACGCTCTTGCTGAAGGATGCGAATCATCGAATGCGCGTTGCGCTGCGCGGAGTCTTCAAAGCAGTTGTTGAAAACCACATGCGTGCGCCCCGCGCGTCTGGCGATCTCGCGCACGGGCACCGCGATCTCCTCCAGTTCGCGCTCCGAGTAGTCATAGTTGAAGCGGCCCGATGCCGTCGTGCTGCCGCTCCACGTTTCTGCATTGCGGCCATGCATGCGCACGATCACCAGTTCCGGCGACGTCGCTTCCCACACGGTATGCGCGCGGTTCGCGACGCTCTCGGGTGCATCCATCACGACATGCACGAGGCCGCGCTCGCGTTCGAAAGCAAGCGTCGATTCGCGGTGCCGCTCATCGAACCAGCTTGCGTTGCGAAACTCGAAGGCCGTCAGATACGGTTCCATCCGGTCAGCGCAGTGCTTGACGTGCGCCTTGTCGCGCGAGGCGGTCGAGATCCACGGCGCAAACTGGAACAGGATCGCGCCGAGCTTGCCTGCCGCGCGCAACGGTTCGAGTGCCTCGAAGAAACGACGCCACATCTCGTCGACGATGTCGGGCGGCACATCGCGGTAATAGAGGTTGCGTTTGTCGTTCTGCGGCAGCAGCGGCTGGATGTCGGGCGGAAAGAACTTGCGCTCTGTCTGGTGTCCCGTGAAAAGCCGGAACGCCTTGACGTTGAACGTAAAGTGCTCGGGCGTGCGCTCGGCCCACTGCGCGCAGTTCGCCGCGCTGGGCATCGCGTAGTACGACGCATCGACTTCGACCATCGGAAACTGGCTCGAATAAAAACGCAGGCGCGCTTCCGCGCTCGTGCAGCCCTTCGGATAGAAGCGGCCGGATTTGATAAGCGTGGCGTCGGTCCACGACGCCGTCCCGACTTCGATCGACATGGCGGGCTATATGTGCGTGTCAGTGCGGTCATCGTACTGCATGTTGCGAAAATGCATTCGGGGACGATCCGCGTAAAGCCGCATCCTGTATTGGGGCAAACCCGGGTTCATTCCGATTTGCGCACGACCGTTATACAAATTGGAAGCAATGCGAAGTAGCAGTCAATTCCGTGCACAGCGGCTGTCACGCGGCGGTCGGCGTCGCAGAGTACATCCGGACAACGGCCGTGCAGGGAAGCGCCCGCCTTCGAATGGGTCCATCGGTATGCGGCCCGCGGGCCGCGTCCGTCTTCTTCTCTACTGCATCGCTCCTGATGCGTTCGCGGCGCTTGCGCACCGCCCCAAAAGTACCGATCGCGCGGGTTCGCTTCGTCTAACCAGACATAAGTGCTACGATGCCTTCAGACGACGATGGAGGTGGAAATGGCAACCTATGCTATCGATGCCGTACGCATTAACCCTATGACGGATCGCGTCACCCACGTCCGGTGGGCCCTCGTCAATCCAAAAACGAACGAATGGCTCTCGCCGCACGAAATCGTCGAAGTCTCTGACGTCGTGACGGCGATTCATTCCGGCAATGCCGTCTGGTCCCTCTTCACGCTCGGCGGCATGAAGCTGTTGGGTCCCAAGATCAAAACGGTCTCGCACGCCGATGGCATCGACGGGATCGACACCGACGTGCCGGATGGCCACGTCGAAAAGTTCATCGACGATCTGCCGCGTGTCTGATTGCGCGTTTAGCACGCGTTTCAGCCGGTGATTTAATAAAAGGCATTACGCGGTACTGCGTTTCTCGCGTGCGACGCACGCATGATTCGCATGCCGCGCGCGCGTCGGCTTCACGCGTTTTCGCTTTGCGCGCTCAGCCACTTTCCGGCACGGGATGCTTTTGCCGCGCTTCTAGTCCGTAATCGGCGCGGGTCATTGCGGCGCTTGTCCGGTGGCGATCAAGCGCGCGCGAAGGCATGTCGATTCGACGTGCTGTTCAGCTGCTGCACGCATCGGGCGCTGCTGCGATGCTTCGCATAACGACTTCACGTGACGGAGCCGCACGCGCTCCGCAGGAGACACAGCCATGACGCACATGTTCGACGCGGGCCTCGAGCGCCGCGAGGCCAACTACGTTCCGCTGACGCCGATCGACTTCATCGCGCGGGCCGCCGATGTCTATGGCGACCGTCTCGCCGTCGTGCATGGCCATATGCGCCGCACGTGGCGCGAGACGTATGAGCGCGCGCGTCGACTCGCGAGCGCACTGCAACGCGCGGGCGTCGGCCGTGGCGATACCGTCGCGGCTCTGCTGCCCAATATCCCGCCGATGATCGAAGCGCATTTCGGCGTGCCGATGGCGGGCGCCGTGCTGAACACGCTCAACACGCGGCTCGATATGCCGTCGATCCTTTACATGCTGCGTCATGGCGAAGCCAAAGTACTGATCGTCGATACGGAATTCGGCGAGCTTGCGCAGCGTGCCGCGCAGGAATGCACGCAATTGCGCATCGTCAGCGTGAGCGACGCGATGCCCGCGCGTGCGCAACACTTCGCGGACGCGACCGACTACGAAGCGTTCCTGCAAGACGGCGATCCGCAATTCGCGTGGACGCCGCCCGCCGACGAATGGGACGCCATCGCGCTCAACTACACGTCGGGCACGACGGGCGAGCCGAAGGGCGTCGTCTATCACCATCGCGGCGCGTATCTGAACGCGCTCAGCAACATCCTCGAATGGGACATGCCGAAGCACGCGGTGTATCTGTGGACGCTTCCGCTTTTTCACTGCAATGGCTGGTGTTTTCCGTGGACGGTCGCGGCGCGCGCAGGCGTCAACGTCTGTCTGCGCAGGTTCGATCCGAAGCTCGTGTTCGAGCTGATCCGGCGCGAGCACGTCACGCACTATTGCGGCGCGCCCATCGTGCAAAGCGCGCTCGCGAATGCGCCCGCCGAATGGCGAGAGGGCATCGCGCATCGCGTGTCGACGATGGTCGCGGGCGCGGCGCCGTCGCCTGCCGTAATCGCGCGCATGAAGTCGATCGGGTTCGATCTGACGCATGTGTACGGCCTCACGGAAGTGTATGGACCGGCCTCCGTGTGCGCGAAGCAGGACGCGTGGGAAGCGCTCCCCGACGACGAACGTGCGCGGCTCAATGCGCGTCAGGGCGTGCGGTATCACCTGCAGGCGGCGATCGACGTGTGCGATCCCGATACGCTCGAACCCGTGCCGCGCGACGGCGAGACGATCGGCGAGCTGATGTTTCGCGGCAATATCTGCATGAAGGGCTATTTGAAGAACGAGCGCGCGACGGATGCCGCCTTTCGCGGCGGCTGGTTCCACACGGGCGATCTCGGCGTGATCACGGAAGACGGCTATGTGCGCATCAAGGATCGCAGCAAGGACATCATCATTTCGGGCGGCGAGAACATTTCCAGCATCGAAATCGAAGATGCGCTGTACCGGCATCCTGCCGTGTCGGTTGCCGCCGTCGTCGCGATGCCGGACCCGAAATGGGGCGAAGTACCGTGCGCATTCGTCGAACTGAAAGAGGGCATGGACGCAAGCGCCGAAGAAATCATCGCGCACTGCCGGCAATTCCTCGCCGGGTTCAAATTGCCGAAAGCCGTCGTGTTTGGCGAATTACCGAAAACCTCTACCGGCAAGATTCAAAAGTTCGAATTGCGCGCGCGCGTGAAGTCGTCGAGTGCAATCGACCAGACGCGCGGGGATGCCTAGCACGCCATTCGCGCGACGTCCGGAAAGCGAGAGCCCGCGCCGCTTTTCGCGGCGCGCGTATCATGGGGAAAGCGGCGCGAACGCGGGAATGAATGCTAGAATTGGGTTCAATTCAGGGAACCGGCCTTGGCTCTTCAAGGTCCGTTGATGAGATCCAGTACTCACCGTGCGGGTTTTCACGACCATTCACTCGGCCGGAAATCAGTTAGCCTGGGCCGATTATCTGCGGGCCGTAAATATTGGCAGAGTCGTATTAAGGCTTCGCTGCAAGCGCGAGGCCTTTAATCTATTTGACGCGAGCTTATAGGCCGCGTCGTTCTAAACGTTATCGGCACGTTATGAAAGAGCGAGAGGAACAACGGACGCTCGACCTCGACGGTCAAGCGCGTGAACGGTTGATCTTGTGGATTCGGCGCCGCATGGACGAATTCGGCATCACGCTCGAAGCGCTCGAAGCGGCGCTGATCGCCGATGCCGCGATACCCAAATATCGCGATGCCTTTGGACACGAATGGGACGGCACGGGCGAGCGCCCCGACTGGCTCACGCGCGCGATCAACGCAGGGCAGGACATCGAGCACTTCCGCGTCTGAGCGTGACTCTCACGTCGTCGAGCCCAGAAGCGTTCAAACGAAAAAAGGCCCGCAATGCAGCGGGCTTTGAAAATACTGCTCGGAGTTTCGTTGCGCGATTTGACTCGCGCAACGCATCCTAACGCCAATTTGTGAATACGCGATGAACCTTGCATGGAATGCATGCAAGGCTCGCGTGATGCCGATTCAGCGTGCGCCGCATTACAGGTCACAGGTCGAAGAATACTGTTTCGTTCGGGCCTTGCATGTGAATGTCGAAGCGATACACGACCTTGCCGCCGCGCTCCTCGCGCTTTGCGATCAGCGTCCCGCGGCGCTCTGCGGGAACGCTTGCGAGCACGGGGTCCTTGCCGTTCGCCGCGGCTTCGTCGTCGAAATAAACGCGCGTGAACGTGTGCAGCAGCATGCCGCGCATCGTCAGGATCACGTCCAGATGCGGCGCTTCTTCCGGCGATGCGCGGCCGGGCTTCACCGTCTCGATGATGAAGCGCTTGTGCGGGTCCGTGCCCGTGCCGAAGCGCGCAAAGCCGCGAAAGCCCGTCTTTGCCAGTTCCTCGCGCGATTGCGGATAGCGTCCTTCGCTATCCACTTGCGACACTTCGAGCATCGCATCGCCGATCACCTCGCCGTTGCCGTCGAATACCTGGCCGATGAGCGTAATGTGCTCGCCCGCTGCTTCGCGTTCCGCCAACGTCCCCGTGAAGAGGCTCTTGAAATCGAAATCGTATTGCTGCGGGCACAAGCCATATGCGAAGTACGGTCCGACCGTTTGCGAAGGGGTTTCTTTAAGCGTCGTCATGATTTAGCGCTCCATCGGGGTTTCGTTTGCGCCGCGCAGCACGATGTCGAATTCGTAGCCGAGCGCGAAGCCTTCCTGCGTCACGTCGAGCGTGAAGCGCGAGATCAGCCGGTCGCGGGCCTGTTCGGGCGTGCCCTGGAAGATCGGGTCGTATTGCAGGAGCGGATCGCCGGGGAAGTACATCTGCGTGACGAGTCGCGAGCCGAAGTAATCGCCGAACAGCGAGAAGTGAATGTGATTCGGGCGCCATGCGTTCGGGTGATTGCCCCACGGATACGCACCGGGCTTGATCGTCAGGAAGCGGTAGCGGCCTTCGTTATCGGTCAGGCAGCGGCCCGCGCCGAGGAAGTTCGGATCGAGCGGCGCATCGTGTTGATCGTTCTTGTGCACGTAGCGGCCGGCGGCATTCGCCTGCCACACTTCGACGAGCGTGTTGCGCACCGGGCGGCCGCCATCGTCGAGCACGCGTCCCGTCACGATGATGCGCTCGCCGAGCGGCTCGCCGTTTTTCACCGCATTGCGCGTGAGATCGTGATCGAGCGCACCGAGATCTTCCGCGCCGTAGACGGGCACGCGCTGGTCACGCAGCCGCTCCTTCAGCGGAATCAGCGGACGCGTCGGGCCGCGCTTGACGGACGAACCATACGGCGAATGGACATAGGCGGGATGCGAAGCGAAGTCGCGCGGACTCAGACTGGAATCGTCCATCAGATGTCTCCTTGGGGATTCGATTATGGGTAGTGGATGACGTGACTTTATAGAAGCGAAGAAGTTATGCAAAATGACGTTTTTTCCCGTCTCGTATAACGATCCGTTATGCAACGCAGCCTCGCCGACAGCCGCGTCAAGTTCCGTCATCTGCAGTGTTTTCTGGCCGTCGCGCAGTTCGGCGGCGTGCAGAAGGCGGCCGAGAGCCTGTCGATCACACAGCCTGCCGTGTCGAAGACGGTCGCCGAACTCGAAGACATCCTCGGCGTGCGCCTTTTCGAGCGGGGCCGCCACGGCGCCGTGCCGACACGCGAAGGGCTGCTTTTCATGCCGCACGCGAGCGCGTGTGTGAGCGCGCTGCGCCAGGGCGTCGATCTGCTTGCGCGCGCGGAAGGCGAAGCCGCCGCGACGCTCGATATCGGCGTGCTGCCGACGGTTGCCACGTCGCTCGTGCCGCCCGTGCTGCGGCTTTTCGCGCAGCTGTGGCCCAATGCGATCGTGCGGCTCAAGACGGCTTCGAATACGGAACTGCTCGAGCGCCTGAAGGCGGGCACGATCGAATTCGCGGTCGGCAGGCTCGCCGATCCCGAGCGGATGGTGGGCCTCACGTTCGAGCAGTTGTTTAGCGAGCCGCTCGTGGCCGTCGTGCGCGTGGGGCATGCGATGGCTTCGGGCGCGGCATCGCCCGCGACACAATTGCATCGCTATCCCGTCGTCGTGCCGCCGTACGGCACGCTGATCCGGCAGTCGGCGGAAAGCCTGCTGCGCGCGTGGGCCGTGCCGCCGCTGTCGTCGTTCGTCGAAGTGCTGTCGGTGTCGGTGGGGCGCGCGCTCGCGCTCGAGAACGATGCCGTGTGGTTCGTGCCCCGCAGCGCGATCGAATACGAACTGGCGCATGGTTTGCTCGTCCCGTTGCCGTTGCCCGTTGCGGGCACGGAGGAGCCCGTCGGGTTGATCCTGCGTTCGGACACGCAGCCCACGCCCGTAGGCCGCGCGCTGATCGACGCGGTGCGCAAGGTCGCGCGCGAGCGTCTCGTGCGCAATCGGAATGCGGGCGCGGCGGGCACCGCGGGCACTGCGCGCGGGAGCGAGCGGCGCGGCAAGACAGCGGCGAGGAAGAGCGAGAAGCCGCGACGCAACGCAAAAAACGCAAAAGCGCCGCGCTAGAGATGCATCTTTGAACCAATTAGTACAAAATCGAGCTTGCGGGAGGGGCGGCGCGCGGTGTAAAACACGGGGCGCGACAACCTGATCCGTTTGTCTGTCGAGTTGAACCAGCACGAGCCATGGAGACGCACATGCCCAGCGACCTGCCGACCCCCACCGACGCGCTCAAGGCCGTCGCGGACCCGGAGCACAATCCGCTCGGCACGGCCGGTATCGAGTTTGTCGAATTTGCCGCGCGCCATCCGCAGGTGCTGGCCGATACCTTCGTAAAGCTCGGCTTCAAGCCGATCGCGCGTCACATCAGCAAGGACGTGACGCTGTTCCGCCAGGCCGACATGAATTTCCTGCTGAACGCCGAGCCGGATTCGTTCGCCGAGCGTTACGCGGAGGAATACGGCGTGGGCATTTGCGCGATTGGCATTCGCGTCGCCGATGCGCAGCGCGCTTACGATCGCGCCATCGAACTGGGCGCATGGGCATTCGAAGGCGAGCGCGTCGGCAAGGGTGAGCTCGTCATCCCGGCCATACAGGGCATCGGCGATTCGCACATTTATTTCGTCGACCGCTGGCGCGGACGCGGCGGCCAGAAGGGCGGCCTCGGCGACATTTCCATCTTCGATATCGATTTTCGTCCGATCGAAGTCGCCACTGCGCAGGCCGATCTGAGCCACGCCGGCATGGGCCTCGTCGCCGTCGATCATCTGACGCAAACAGTCGGCGCGGGCCGCATGCAGGAATGGCTCGACTTCTATCGCGATCTGCTCAACTTCCGCGAGATTCACGAGCTGCATGCGAACTGGCATGTGTCAGCCGAATCGCGCGTGATGGTGTCGCCGTGCGGCGCGATCCGCATTCCGCTCTACGAGGAAGGCACGCCGCGCACGAGCCTGATGCACGAGTATCTGCCCGATCATCCGGGCGAAGGCGTGCAGCACATCGCGCTCGCCACCGACGATATCTTCGCGTGCGTCGACCGGTTGCTCGCGAACGGCATCGAACTCGTGGAGCCGCCGGCGCGCTACTATGATCGGATCGACGCGCGCTTGCCGGGGCATGGGCTCGATATCGAGCGGCTCAAGCGAGGCCGGATTCTCGTCGATGGCGAGATCGGCGCGGACGGCGTGCCGCAACTGTTCTTCCAGACTTTCGTACTGCGGCGCGAAGGGGAAATCTTCTTTGAAATCGTGCAGCGCAAAGGCCATCACGGTTTCGGCGAAGGTAATCTCAGCGCGCTTGCGCAGGCGCGCGCGGCTTCATGAGCGGCCCTGCCGCGTTTTATTTCTTTGACGTATTGCTGCCCTTGCCCGCATGCGGCAGATCGGCGTTCGTCGCCATCCACAGCACTTCGGCGTCTTCTTCGCTCGTCGAAACAGCCGCGTGGCCGGTGCGGCTGTCGAAATAGAGGCTGTCGCCCGCGTTCAGATGCGTCGGCGCATACAGCTCCGAATACAGGCACACGCTGCCGCTGATCACATACAGAAACTCTTCGCCTTCGTGGCGGCCCCAGTCGTCGAAGGCGTCGAGCGTGTGCGCCGTGATGCGGATGCGAAACGGCAGCATCGCCTTGTGCGCGAGGTCCGTCGCCAGCAGTTCCATCTGATAGCCGCGATACGCGTGACGCTGGCCCGCGTCCTTGCGCGTGAGCGCGCGCCGGCCGCTCGCGTTGACCTTCGGCGTCGAGCCGAAGAGTTCGCCGAGATCGATCTTCAGGCCCACGACGATTTTTTGCAGCACGTCGAAAGTGGGCGACATCAGGCCGTTTTCGATTTTCGACAACGTGGAGCGCGACACGCCGCACAAACGGCTGGCCGTTTCGAGCGTCAGATCGTGCGCGAGCCGAGCGGCACGCACACGCCGGCCGAGGTCCGACGTCGAGCTTTCGGGCGACTTGGTGAGTGAGGTGTCCATGAGCGTGAATGACAATGCGGCGTGGCGCTTTCGGGCCGTTTCGGGTGCTGTTTCCGATCATAACATCCGTATGCCCGCGCACCCTTTCCCGGCCGGCGGCAAGTACGGGCGTGCCGACGAATTTCCGATCTGAAACGAACCCGGACAGTGTGCCTGAGCACCATTCGCGCCGAAAAGCGCGCGACACGAAAACTCGGGAAAAACCCTCATATTTCCCCTGTTTTATGAACGCACGAAATCCCGCAAGAACGTGTCGCAGCGCCGCTTGTCGCCAGAAATCGCGGCGTGTATAGTTTCCAGACTTACTTTTGTTTCGTATCGGAAATCAAGGGAATCCAGATGAACGCATCGAGCATCCTTGCCGATCTCGGCATTGCAAACGCGGCGCAAGCAGGCGATATCGCCGTCCATTCCCCCATCATGGGCGAGCTCATCGGCCGCGTGGCGAGCCGCACAGCGGCGGAAGTCGATACGTTGCTGGCCAACGCGAAGCAGGCATTCGAGCAGTGGCGCAACGTTCCCGCGCCCCGCCGCGGCGAACTCGTGCGCATCCTCGGGCAGAAGCTGCGCGAGAAGAAGCAGGCGCTCGGCAGCATCATCACGCTGGAGACGGGCAAGATCCTCCAGGAAGGTCTCGGCGAGGTGCAGGAGATGATCGACATCTGCGATTTCGCCGTCGGCCTGTCGCGCCAGTTGTACGGCCTCACGATCGCTTCGGAGCGCCCCGGTCACAGGATGGCCGAAACGTGGCATCCGATGGGCACCTGCGTCGTCATTTCGGCGTTCAATTTCCCGGCGGCCGTGTGGTCGTGGAATGCGGCGCTCGCGCTCGTGTGCGGCAATGCCGTGGTCTGGAAGCCGTCCGAGAAGACGCCGCTGACGGCGCTCGCCGTCAACCACATCCTTGACGAGGCACTGAAGGAATTCGGCGATGCGCCCGCGGGCCTCACGACCGTCGTCATTGGCGGGCGCGATGTCGGTGCGAAGCTGGTCGCGGACCCGCGCGCGTCGATCGTCAGCGCGACGGGCAGCACGGAAATGGGCCGCACGGTCGGCGTCGAAGTGGCGAAGCGCTTTGGCCGCTCGCTGCTCGAACTCGGCGGCAACAACGCGGGCATCGTCACGCAGACGGCGGACCAGGAACTCGCGCTGCGCGGCATCCTGTTCTCGGCGGTCGGCACGGCGGGGCAGCGTTGCACGTCGCTGCGGCGCCTGTTCGTGCACGAGAGCGTGTACGAGCAGACCGTCGAGCGGCTGAAGCAGCTTTACGCGAAAGTGCCGATCGGCAATCCGCTCGAAAAGGGCACGCTGATGGGGCCGCTGATCGACAAGCAGTCGTTCGCGCGCATGCAGGAAGCGCTGCAACAGGCGGCGGCCGAAGGCGGCAAGGTGTTCGGCGGCGAGCGCGTCGAAGTGAAGGGCTATGAGGGCGGCTATTACGTGCGTCCCGCGCTCGTCGAAATGCCGTCGCAAACGGCCGTCGTGCTCAAGGAGACCTTTGCGCCGATTCTCTACGTGCTGCGCTACAAGGACTTCGACGATGCGATCGCGGCGAACAACGCGGCGCATCACGGGCTGTCGTCGTGTGTGTTCACGACCGACCTGCGCGAAGCCGAGCGCTTCACGTCGGACTCGGGCAGCGATTGCGGCATCGCGAACGTGAACATCGGACCGAGCGGCGCGGAAATCGGCGGCGCGTTCGGCGGCGAGAAGGAAACGGGCGGCGGACGCGAATCGGGCTCGGATGCGTGGAAGGCCTACATGCGACGCGCGACGAACACCGTCAACTATTCGTCGGCACTGCCGCTCGCTCAAGGCATCGACTTCAATCTCGGCTGATCGTGAAGGGCGGCGCGTGTTCATACTGCGCGCCGCTTCTCGTACTTAAGCTGCCTCGCATTCTTCAATTCGTCGCGGACTTTTGCATTCGATGTCCGCTGACCCGCTTCGTCTGGAGTGGCATGTGAGTTCGAAAGTCGTCGTTGTCGGTGGAGGCGTGATCGGCAGTTCGATCGCTTATTTCTTGCGGCTGTCGGACCCGACGGTCAGCGTGACGGTGATCGAACGCGATCCCGCTTATACGCGGTCGTCGTCGGCGCTGTCGGCGGCATCGATCCGGCAGCAGTTCTCGACGCCGCTGTCGATCCAGATGTCGCTGTATGGCATCGAGTTCCTGCGATCGATCGGCGAGCGGCTGAAGGTCGACGGCGCGAAGCCTTCGATCGATCTGCACGAAGGCGGCTATCTGTTTCTCGCGACACCTTCCGGCGAGGCGACGCTGCGCGAGAACCATGCGCTGCAAAAGCGCCTTGGCGCCGATATCACGCTGCTCGACAAGCGTTCGCTCGGCGCGCGCTTTCCGTGGCTCAACACGGACGATCTGAGCGCGGGCGCATTCGGCGAATCGGGCGAGGGCTGGTTCGACGGCTACGGCCTCGTTCAGGCGCTGCGCAAGAAGGCGCAGGCGCTCGGCGCGCGCTATATCGCCGACGACGTAACAGCGTTGAATCGCGAAGGCCGCCGCATCACGGGCGTCGTAACCTCACGCGGCGAGACGTATGCGTGCGATGTCATCGTGAACGCGGCGGGTGCGTGGGCGCGGCGCGTGGCGTCGATGGCGGGCATCGACATTCCTGTGTTCGCGCGGCGCCGCAGTATCTTCAACGTGAGTTCGCCGGCGAGGCTCGAACGCTGTCCGCTGCTGATCGACCCGACGGGCGTGTACTTTCGTCCCGAGGGCGCGACGTTCATTTGCGGGACTTCGCCTTCGCCCGACAAGGACCCCGACGATCTGCCGCTCGACGAAGTCGATCACGCGCTGTTCGACGACGTGATCTGGCCGACGCTCGCACATCGTGTGCCGCAGTTCGAGGCGTTGCGCGTCGAGCATTGCTGGTCCGGGTACTACGAGTACAACGTGTTCGATCAGAACGCGATCATCGGACATCATCCCGATGTCGATAACTGCATTTTCGCCAATGGCTTCAGCGGGCACGGATTGCAGCAGGGACCGGCTACGGGACGCGGCGTCAGCGAACTCATTTTGCACGGGCGCTATGTGACGCTCGATTTGTCGGCGCTTGGCTTCGATCGTGTGCTGGAGAACCGGCCGTTCGTGGAGAAGAACGTCGTGTGACGGTTGCGTCGATGATGATGGCGGTGTCTGCGGTAGCAAGCTAGAACAGATGCTTCAGCAAGCCCAGCGGCCCAGCGCCCTGCATCCACACATGAGACACCACGAACCACGCCCCTGCCCAGGACGCGGCGACAACAATCAGATCGCAATGCCCGCTATTCCACAGATTCAGCGAATGACGTCCGAGGAGCCAGGGCACGCCCAAAGGATTCGGCCAGTCCGCGAGCAAATGCATCACGCCGCCGCAAGCGAATCCAAACGCGACGGCCGCGGCAGGATGATGCGGCATCGCATGCCACGAAAAGAACAGCATCGCGATCCAGCCGACACCCCAATGCGTCGCCGTGCGATGCGTGATCCAGAGACGCCGCTTGCGTGACCACCACGCCACTTCGAGCCAGTCGGGCGCTGTCGCGCCGGCGAGCCCCGCTGCAAACGCCAGCCAGATCCACACATGAAAAGGGCCGCGGTACCCGTAACGCGCGGCCAGTGCAGCGGAGATCGCTCCCGCCGCCCAACCCGTCGCGTGATGTGCGTTGCTCGATGCCATTGATATCGCGCGCCGATGCACGACGCGGTAAAACACGGGCGGCCATCTTCGCAGAAGCATGCGCAAAAAAATAGCCCGCGATTCTCGCGGGCTCTTGCGTGGGGCGTGCTGTTACGAAGACTTACACATCAGGTCGTGCAGCGCGCGATTGCAAAGCGCAGTTCTTCTTCAGGCGGATCGTCGCCCGTGCCGCGCACGACCTTGATGACCGAGCCGTGACCTGAAGGCGTCAATGAAATGAAATACGAACTGTTCGACGAAGAGCCGATCGTCAGATCGGTTACGCCATTGTTCTTCAAAACATGCACGCGCGACAGACGGCTGTCGAGGCATCGCGCGATTTCAGATGCGGGCCGCGCCGACGACGCATAGACCATCGGTTCGGTTGAAGCGCCGGATTCAGGGCCGCGCGACGATCCGCATGCAGCGAGAACGGCCAATGGGGCGAGAAGAATGAGTCGTTTCATGATGATGTCGTCGGCGTCTCCATGCGGCGGGATCGTAGGGCGCAAGCGGGATGCAATGCGTCGCGACGAGACCGCTTGCGTCGTCACAACGTTGATTCAACGTCCGTGCATCGAATGATCCTTCGACGATTGCAAACGGCTCACGTCGAAGTATAGCCACGCGAGTCGCGTGCAATTGCCACATCGTGTTAGAAATTGCATCGAAGCGAAACGCGGCCAGGGCGATCGGCGCATGCTTTCGCGTGGCAATAAAAAACGCGCGCGTCGGACTGCACGCGCGCGTTTGCCGTCGACGACGGAGCCGGCTTTCGCCTCCCCCTCGCGAATACCTGCTTAGAAGCGGTGACGCAGACCCACTGCCACGGCAGTCTGGTTTTGCGTCGACGACGGCGTCAGCGTGTTGATCGCCGCGACGTTCTCGCCGAAGTTGCCGAGGTTGCCCGAAGCGTGCTGGTAGACGCCTTCCAGGTACACGTCGGTGCGCTTGCTCAGCGAGTAGTCGCCTTGCAGCGAAACCGTGTGCCACTTCGGCGAGCCCGAGCCGTTCGAACCCGACACCTTGCCGTCCGTGAACGTGTACGCAGCGGCGAGTGCGAGAGCAGGCGTCAGTTCATAGCGGCCGTTCACTTCGTAGTTGTCCATGTGCAGGTTCGTGCCTGCCAGACCGTTGATGAACGTGCCGCCGACGTTCGCGCTCTGGAGGTTGTCGAGTTGCGTGTGTGTCCACAGCAGGCCGACGGTTGCGGGACCATACGTGTAGTTCGCGCCGACGCCATACGAGCGTTGCGTCTGTGCCGCCAGCTGCGCTGCGCCGCCCTGGCCTGCCGAGATCGCGCCGTTGGTGTTGTTGCTGCCCGCGTTGTTCAGTTGCAGGTAAGCCGCCGCGATGTTCAACGGACCGTTCTTGTACGAAGCGCCCGCGCTCCATGCCCGGTTGTCCGCGAAGCCGTTAGCTTCGTTCGAGAAGCCATAGAGGCCGCCGAATTGCAGACCAGCGTAGTTCGCGCTCGTGTACTTGACTGCGTTCTTGATCGAGAACGAGTTGTCGAGGTTGTCGTTGTCGAACGGGTGGCCGGCCAGGTTGTTGCCGAAGCCCGAACCTGCTGCCGACAGCGGCGCCAGGTAGTCGACCATCGAGTCGTACTGGCGGCCGAGGGTTAGCGTGCCGAACTGGTTGCTCTGCAGGCCGACGTAAGCCTGACGGTTGAACAGCGTGTTGTTTTCCTTCAGGTGGCCGTTGTTCAGATCGAAGCCGTTTTCCAACGTGAAGATCGCATGCAGGCCGTTACCCAGGTCTTCGCTGCCGCGCAGGCCGAAGTACGTATCCGAGACCGTGCCGCTACCTTGCTGCCAGTTGCTGTGACCCGCCTGGTTGTTCGTGTAGACGAGGCCGGCGTCCAGCGTGCCGTACAGCGTCACGCTGCTTTGCGCGTTGGCCGTTGCTGCGAATGCACCGAGAATGCCCGCGACGATAAGGTTTTTTTTCATGCTTTATTACTCCGAGACTTTGCGTGGAGATCGCAATACAGAACACGTGCTGCAATGCGTGCTGTCGATCCGGAGCGAAGTGTATTACCGATGTGCATTTGCTTATTTCCATCCGGTGCAACAATACCTTCCAGAATCGGGAATAGACGAATTAACGCCGCTAAGTATTTTTGTTTAAACGGTTTTCTGAAGCCGCTGAGTATCGGGCTGGGTATTGTCAATCAGTCGATTGTTGCGCTGACGCGACGATGAAAGGGAGATCTACCAGGTTAACCCGGTTGTAAGCTGTCTTCGGCGATATCCGCAAGCATCGATTCATGCGATTTCTGGAAAGGTACTGTTCCAGCGAATGGGCTCGAACCGGGTAGGTGTAACTTATAGAATCCCTTTACCCCTTCGACCAAGGGTTGTCTTTTTCATCTTTTTTATGCGGCCTCCGGGCCGCTTTTTTTGGGCTGATTCAAATAGGAGCCAAGGTCGTTTGAATAAACGGCAATAGACTATTTCGCAAATCGATAGTGAGTTTATTTGAACCTTTTGCACCGTGAATTGATGTCGTTTTCTTGTCCTGTCGTTATAGGCATGGCCATTGGCCGGATTTGCGACGGCATGCGCGGGTAGAATGCATGCCTTCGCGCCGAAATCACTGATGGCGCCTGACGAAACGCGAGCCTCCCCGCAATGACCGATACGCTTCTTCCCGAATCCGACGCTGGCAACGCATCCGAAGCCGTGCATGAAGACCGTCTGTGGTGCGACAACGGCTGGACCGCGCGCATCATCAAGAATGAAGACGACGACGGCTGGGCCGTCGAGATGATCAAGGACGGCGAGGCGGAGCCTGCGCTGGTGGGCCCATGGACGATGGGCCGCGACAAGAAGAATCCCAAGCCGCTCGATGTTGCCGCTTTCAATACGCTGGTGAAGACGGCATCGGAAGTGCTGCGCCGGCATGAGCAGCAACTGCACGCGCAGTTGCACAAGCGGCTGACGGTGGAATCGGGTGATGGGAGCGTCGAAGTCACGCTCGACATCGTCCCCGACGAGGACGACCCCTATGCGTTGCTCACCGCATTCGACGCACTCGGCGAGCAACTGGCGCAAGTCAAAGTCGCGCCGACCTTCAAGCTCAGCAGAGCGAGCGCAGCGTCGTGGGTCGAGAACGAATTTCGCCGGCCGGGCTGACGCCGCTTGATATCCGATCTATATCGTTCTAGTTGCGCTCAGGCGGACGCGTTCTTGCCCAGCTCCGTCCTGATGCGCTCGGCCAGCGCGCGCAATTCATCGAGGTCGGCGCGTTCGGCCGCGTGAATCTTGAGCGGGATGCCGTCGTGGCGCGGAATCACGTGGAAGTGCACGTGAGGCACGGTCTGTCCGGAAGCGGCGCCGTTCAGTTGCGCGATCATCATTCCGGGCGGATTGAGCGCGGCCTTCACGGCGATGGCTACCTTGCGCGTCGTGCGGATCGCGGCGGCCGTTGCGTCCTCGGACAGTTCGAAGAGTTCGGCGGCGGGCTCTTTCGGCAGAACCAGTACGTGACCTTCGGCCTGCGGCATGATGTCCATGAACGCGACGGTGTGCTCGTCTTCATAGATGCGGATCGACGGCAGTTCATCGCGCAGGATACGGGCAAACGGGTTCTGCTGATCGTAGGGCATAGGAGTCTCCGGTGGTCGGGCGCATCGGCTGTGGGTCGAAGGCCGTGCATGAATGATCCGGAGATTTTAGCCGACCAGATCGGACGTATTGCATTCCCTGGGGCATCGACTCAATGCGTGGACCTGTTGCATCGTCTTATTGCATCGATCCGCAACGCGCATCGATTTCTCTTTCGCGCCCGGTACTTACGCGGCGTGTGCTCAGGTTGTCCACATCGTTACCCACGAATTCTGTGGACAACGCTCGCGTTACGGTTGGGCACGGGCGAGGGGGGCGTCACTGAAGAGACGGCGCGTGCATCGTGCGCAATTCGAGTCGCATCAATGACTTGTCTGGGTCTTGCCCAGGTTACTCACAGCCTTTTGAACAGAAAGTGTGGACAACCTCACTGCCAATACACGCTGCACAGGCCCGTCGACAGATGACGAAAGCGCAGACGCATGCAGTCCACACATTCCTAGCCACATCAACGACTTGTCGCATTCATGCGCAGGTTACTCACAGCCTTACCCACGAAAAGTGTTGATAACCGGCGCGCTTTGCATGCGCCAGGCAATAGGGAACCGCAAGCGCCTTAACCTAACTCCGCTTGCAAAAAATCGCCGTCACATGCGGCGCAACGTGATGGACGATGGCCGTGCTGCCCGCTGCGGTGACGGCGGCTTGCACCTTCTCGTCGCTGCCCCAGACGACGGCGCCATAAGCCGACTTCGCCAGCGGCTCGCCGTTGCCGACGCGAAAGATGGGATCGCCCTGTTCGTATCCGACGACGGCGAACACACTGAAGCCATACGCGTTCAGGTTTGCGCCGCGCACGGGACTAAACGCGTTGATCGAGTTGCTCTCGACGCGCATCGGCTTCGGATCGATCAGTTGCTGGGCGGCGAGGTCGGCGATGAATTTGTGCGCCGATTCGTCGCAAGCGAGCGCGGCATCGAGCGACGCGGCGCGCGCGGCGAACGGTAGCGCCGACAACATCAGCGCAAACAGAACAGGATGGACAGAAAAGCGTTTCATGGTATCGACACGAAGTCCGCGCAACGGCTCGCGCGCGGACGACTACTTCAAATGAAATAGCAAGAGGGAAAAGCAACGGCGATTCACGCGAGGCGAATCAAAATAACGAGTACATAACCAGCAAACGCACGGGCAAACGCACGCCACGCGGCAAACGCGATAAAACCCGGTAACTCCTGCGCGACAGACGCGCACTCTACCTGCGTTCGATAATTCGTGCTGTCAGGTCATCCACGGGTAGGTCATTGAAAAGCAACATTATTGTGAGCGACCGAGGCAAGAAATCGCGATCCCGTATATATTTCCGGGTTATGACTTCGCAATCCAATCCTCCCCGGAATGTCCTGCCGCCCAAAATGTGGGATGCCCGGCTCGCCCGGCGGCTCATCATGCCGCTCGTCGATACACCCGTTACGCCCAATCATCTGACGACCGTCCGCCTGCTGATCGGTCTCGCAGGCGGCCTTGCATTGGCGCGCGGCGGTTTTGCGTGGACCAACGTCGGCGCGTTTCTGATCGTGCTGTCGAACTTCGTCGATCACACGGATGGCGAGCTTGCACGCGTCAGCGGCAAATCGAGCCGCATCGGTCATTTTTACGACCTCGCCTGCGATGCGCTCGTCACCGTGCTGCTGTTTGCGGGCATGGGCTACGGGATGACGTCATCGCAAGTCGGCAATCTGATCGGCCTTGCCGTGCCGCCGTTCCTGCTCGGCACGATCGCGGGCATTGCGGTTGCGCTGATCTTCTTCCTGCGCATGCGCATCGAGGAGATGGCCGGCAAGGCGGGCACCAGACAGGCATCCGTCGGCGGCTTCGAGACGGAAGACATTCTGTATCTGCTGCCCCTCGTCACGCTGACGGACGGCGTCGCGCCGTTTCTCGTGGCCGCGTCGATCGGCGCGCCGCTCTTTGCCGCGTATGTGGTGATCGACTACCGTCGCGTCGTGCGCCGATCGCGCTCGGCGCAAGAAACCAGTCAGGCATGGGTGAGCCGATGAGCACACCCGCAGAAGAACACGTGACCACATCCAACTCGCTGAACAATGCCGGCCTCGCGCCGGCTTCTGCTGTTTCCGGGGCTGCTTCGACGTCCGCGAATGGCGCGCCCGATGCGGATCGCGCCGTCGCGAGCCGCATCCGCACGTTCGATAACGCGCAACTGCGCAAGGATTTCGACGTTCAAAGCGCGTTTCTGTACCTCGAAGATTTCCTCGCGCCGGAAGTGACGGCGCAACTAATCGCAGCCGCGCGCGCGCTGCTGCCCGAAGTGAACCGCAACTATCTGCCGGGGCACAAGCAGGGCGGCAGCGTCAGCCGTCATACGATCGACCGTCTCGCGCCGTTCATCGCGCAGCTTTATCGCTCGAAGGAGCTGATCGGCTGGCTCGAGCATCTGACGGGCGACAAGCTGCAACTGTCGCCGGCCGACGATCCGCACGCGTACGCGCTCTACTACTACACGAAGCCCGGCGACCATATCGGCTGGCACTACGACACGTCGTACTACGACGGGCGCCGCTATACGCTGCTGCTCGGCGTGATCGACGAATCGTCGTGCCGCCTCGACTACGAGCTGCACACGCGCAATCCCGATAAGGCCGATGTGCCTGGTTCGGTGCAGATTCCGCCGGGCGGCCTCGTGTTCTTCGACGGCGACAAGCTGCGTCACCGCATCACGCCCGCGCTCGACAACGAAATGCGCGTGTCGCTGACGTTCGAATACGTGACCGACCCGAACATGCGCCCGTGGCGCCGCGTAATTTCGAATCTGAAGGACGCGATCGCGTACTTCGGCTTCCGCCAGGTGTTTAGCCAGTTCGCGCGCCGCAATGCCAAGGGAGAAGGTGTGTGACGCGCGCGGCGATGATCCTGCTGACGATCGGCGGCGCGCTGTTCGTCGCATTGCTCGCGTGGCAGGGCTTCGGCCCCGTCGTGTCGACGCTGATGGCGGCGGGCTGGGGCCTCGCGCTCGTCGCCGCGTTCCATCTGCTGCCGCTCGTGCTCGACGCAGGCGCGATCTCCGTGATGTTCGACAGGAACGCGAAGCACGTCACCGGGCGCGACGCAGTGTTCGCGCGCTGGATCGGCGAATCGGTGAACAGCCTGTTGCCGGCCGGTCAGATCGGCGGGCCGGTGATGATGGTGCGCCAACTGTCGCAACGCGGTCTGCGCATGCGCGATGCCGCCGCGGCCGTCACCGTCAGCACGACGTTGCAGGCGCTCGCGCAGATCGTGTTCGCAATGCTCGGCTTGCTGCTGTTCGGCGCATCGGCGGCGCACGGCGCGATGCACGACCTGCAGACAGCCGCGCTGATCGCGACGGGCGTGCTCGGCGCGCTGATCGCCGGCTTCTATATGGCGCAGCGGCGCGGCCTGTTCGGCAAGGCGCTGCGCGTGCTGTCGAAGGTGTTCGGCAAGCGCGACTGGTCGTCGCTGACGACACGCGCCGATGCCGTCGATGTCGCCGTGCGCGAACTCTATGGCGAGCGCGGCAAGGTCGCCGCGAGCTTCGCGCTGAGCCTCGCGGGCTGGATCGTCGGCACGGTGGAAGTGTGGCTCGCGCTGCGCTTTCTCGGGCATCCCGTCGGCTGGATCGACGCGCTGCTGCTCGAAAGCCTCGGCCAGGCGATCCGCGGCGCAGCCTTCGCGATTCCCGGCTCGCTGGGCATCCAGGAAGGCGGCTATCTGCTGCTCGCGCCGCTCGTCGGCCTGCCGCCCGAAGCGGCGCTGGCGCTGTCGCTGGTGAAGCGCGCGCGCGAGCTGCTGCTCGGCTTGCCAGGCCTGCTCTATCTGCATTTCAGCGAACGTAGCTGGCAGCGGCGACGCGCAACGCGTCTGCCCGCTGTCGATTGATATCTTTGGAAAGGACCGCGAATGCGCGCCATCATTCTTGCTGCAGGTCTTGGCCTGCGTCTCCAGCAACCCGCCGGAGAACAGTTTCCCAAATGCCTGCTGCGTTTCGACGGCGTGACCCTGCTCGAGCGTCATCTGCAGATGCTCGATGCGGCGGGCGTCGATGAAGTCGTGCTCGCGCTCGGCTTCCAGCCGGAACTGGTCGAAGCCGAACTGAAGCGGATCGAATGGCCGCACAAGGTCGAGATCAAGCTGAACCCGCGCTTCGACCTCGGCAGTGTGCTCACCGTGCACACCGTCGCAGAGGCGCTGACGCGCGGCGGCGACGTGCTGCTGATGGACGCCGACGTGCTGTACGACGAGCGCATCCTGAGCGCGCTGGTCGCGGGCGAGCACACGAACCGTCTGCTCATCGACCGCGATTTCGAAACGGGCGACGAGCCCGTCAAGCTGTGCCTGAAAAACGGCGTGCCTGTCGAGCTGCGCAAGCAACTGGCTGTCGGTCTCGACTACGACACGATCGGCGAATCGGTCGGCTTCTTCCGTCTGCGCGAAGAAACGGCGAAGCGCTTTGCCGAGATCGTCGCGGGCTACGTCGACAGTGGCCGCGCGAACATGCCTCACGAAGAAGCCGTGCGCGATCTGCTGCTTGAACGCAGCCACGTGTTCGACACGGCGGACGTGACGGGCGCGCCGTGGATCGAGATCGACTTCCAGAACGACGTCGAGCGCGCGGCGGCGGAAATCCTGCCGATGCTGCAACCGCTGGTGGGCGCGGCGCGCTAGGCAGGCATCATAGACAGCGCTGTAAAGAATCGCGTGCACGTGCAACCGGCACGCGATTTTCTTTTGCTGCAAGCGTCGCAACATCGTTTGTCGAGCCGATGCGATAATTGCGGCTTTACGCCGACGGTCGCCCCGTTGTCGCCTCGTCAACCATGCCCCTGGCAATAGGCGCATTCATCGTTCCGTTGATCGTCGCGTGCGCGATGTTCATGGAAAACGTCGATTCGACGGTACTCGTCACATCCCTGCCGGTTCTCGCCCGCGATCTCGGGCACGATCCCATCACGCTGAAGCTCGCGATCACCAGCTACGTGATCGGCCTGGGCGTCTTCATTCCCGTGTGCGGCTGGGTCGCCGACCGCTATGGTCCGCGTTCCGTGTTTCGCACGGCAATCGGCATCTTCATGGCGGGCTCGCTGATGGCGGCCGCCTCGACGAACCTGCCGCTCTTTGTCGCCGCGCGTTTCGTGCAAGGCATCGGCGGCGCGATGATGGTGCCCGTCGGACGCATCATCATCTTCCGCTCGGTGCCGAAGTCGGACTTCATCCGTGCCGTCAACTATCTGACCGTGCCAGCGCTGCTCGGGCCCGTGATTGGACCGCCGCTCGGCGGCTTCATCACGACGTATCTGCACTGGCGGCTGATCTTCATCGTCAACATTCCGATCGGCCTCTTTGGCATCTGGCTCACGAACCGGCACATCGCGAACATGCGCGAAGCGCATCCGGGACCGCTCGACTGGACGGGCTTTTCTTTGTCCGCGAGCGGCGCGTCGCTCTTCATGCTCGGGTTGTCGCTGGTGGGCGGCGAACTGGTGTCGAACAGCGTCTCTCTGACGATGTGCGTGCTCGGCGCCGCACTGCTGTTGATCTACTGGCGCTACGCGGGCCGCGTCGAGCGGCCGGTGCTAGACCTGAAGCTGCTGCGCATTCCGAGCTTTCACGCGAGCGTGGTCGGCGGCTCGCTCTTTCGCATCGGTCTTGGCGCCGTGCCGTTTCTGCTGCCGCTCAAGCTGCAGGAAGGGCTCGGCATGACGCCGTTCGTTGCGGGCACAATCACGTGCGCATCGGCGTTCGGCTCGATCTTCATGAAGACGATTGCTTCATCTGTGCTCGCGCGCTTCGGCTTTCGACGCGTGCTGATGTTCAACGCGCTGCTCGCCGGCTGCGCGATCGCGAGCTATGCACTGTTCACGCCGGATACGCCGCACGGGTTGATCTGGTGTGTCGTGCTGTTCGGCGGCATCTTTCCGTCGCTGCAGTTCACGTCGCTGAACTCGCTCGCGTATGCGGACATTCCGAGCAGCGACGTCGGACGCGCGACGAGCGTCGCGAGCGTCGTCCAGCAGATATCGCTGGGCCTTGGCGTGACGGTTGCGGGGATCGTGCTGCAAATCTCGCACGAACTGCAGGGCCATCCGACCATCGTGTGGACCGACTTCTGGCCCGCGTTTCTCGCAATCGGCCTGTTCTCGCTGGCTTCTATCCCCGTCACGGCGAAGCTGCCGCACAACAGCGGCGAAGAACTCGCGCGCGGCGGCAGAGGGCAGGCTTGACGCGCGCGCTCAGCGCGACCTTGCATGAACGCCGCGTCGAAGCCTGCGATCAAGACGTCAAACGGCCTCGCGCACCGCACGCAGAAACTGCTGCGTGCGTTCATGTTGCGGCGACGTGAAGAATTGCTGCGGCGGCCCTTGCTCGATGATCTTGCCTTGCGAGAAGAAGCACACGCGGTCCGCGAATTCACGTGCGAAGCCCATCTGGTGCGTGACCATCAGCATCGTCAGATTGTGTTCTGCGCCAAGCCGACGAATCACGTTCAGCACTTCGCCGCATAGCTCGGGGTCGAGCGCGGACGTCACTTCGTCGAACAGCATTACTTTCGGACGCATCGCGAGCGCCCGCGCAATCGCGACGCGCTGCTGCTGACCGCCCGACAGTTGCGACGGATAGTGATTGCACTTGTCCTCGAGCCCGACCATCGACAGCAGTTCGCGCGAGCGGTCCGTCGCTTCCTTGCGCGACAGCCCGAGCACCTGCATCGGCGCTTCGATCGTATTCGCGAGCGCCGTCATGTGCGGGAACAGGTTGAAGCTCTGAAAGACCATGCCGATCTTGCTGCGCACGCGCCGCAGATGCGCAGGCGATGCAGGCACGAGCCCGCCGTTCTTGCGCATGTGAGTCAACGGCTCGCCGTCGACTTCGATCATGCCTCCCGTCAACGGGTCGAGCGTCATCAGCACGCGCAGCAGCGTCGACTTGCCCGAGCCGCTCGGCCCGATGATGGCGACCTTCTCGTTGGGCGCAATGTCCAGATCGAGTTCGTCGAGCACGGTGAGCGCACCGTAGCGCTTCGTGACGCCGGCAAACCGCACCATTGGCTGCTGGCCGTTGGCATTCGGTGCGTCCTTGTGCGCGGAAACGGCGTCTCGTTTCATGTCTTTCTCCATCACGGGGGACTCGGAGTGCAAGTGGGTATCGATGTCGGTGCGCGACTTCATGGCAGCCTCAAACTGAATTCGAGCCGCCGCACGAGTTGTGCGAACGTAATGCTGATGACAAGAAAGAACAGGCCCGCGAGCGTGATCGGCTCCAGATAACGGAACGTTTCCGAGCCGACGTTTTTCGCCTGCTGCATCAGTTCGACCACGGTGATGGCCGACAACACGGGCGTGTCCTTGAACATTGCGACGAGGTAGTTGCCGAGCGCAGGAATGACGGGCCGCACCGCTTGCGGCAGAATCACGCCGGCATACGTGCGCCACGGCGACAGCGACAACGCGCATGCCGCTTCCCACTGTCCGCGCGCGACGCCGTTCAGCCCGGCGCGATACACCTCGGACGTATAGCACGCATAGTGCAGCGCAATGCCGATCGTGCCTGCCATCAGCGCGGACATCGTGATGCCGTAGACGGGCAGCACATAGTAAAGCACGTACACCTGGATCAGCAGCGGCGTGCTGCGGATGAACTCGACGATGAACGCGACCGTGCGCGACACGGCCTTGATGTGGCTGCGCCGCAGAATCGCGAGCACGAGGCCGAGCACGAGCGCGATCGCGAAGCCGACCAGCGTGATCAATATCGTGTACACCGACGCGCGCGCAAGTTGGGGCAGGATGTGCGCGGCGTACTGCAAATCGAAGAATTGATTCATGACGCCGCCTTTGGCACGGTGATTCGAACGACGATGCCGTGGCTCACGCGCCGCTCGAAGTAGCGCATCAGCGTGGCGAGCAATTGCGCGAGCACGAAGTAGATGACGAGCGTGAGGCAGAAGATCTCGGCCGTCTTGAACGTCGCTTCGTCGAGCTGGCGCGCTCGGAACGTGAGATCGGACAGCGTGATCAGCGATACGAGCGACGTGCCCTTTAGCAATTCGATCATCAGATTGGTCGCGGGCGGCAACGCGTTGATCATCGCTTGCGGCAGGATGATGCGGCGCATGCGCGAGAACGCCGACATGTTCAACGCGAGCGCTGCTTCGAACTGGCCGCCCGGCACTGAACGCAGCGCGCCGCGCAGAATTTCCGAACCATACGCGCCGTAGTGGAGCCCGAGCCCGACGATCGCCACTGTGAACGGCGTCAGTTCGATCCGGAACGGCGGCAGCGGCAGCACGAAGAAGAACCAGAAGAGCTGCACGAGCAGCGACGTGCCGCGAAACACCTCGACATACACG
The DNA here is from genome assembly GCF_900108945.1 of Paraburkholderia diazotrophica. Taxonomy (GTDB): domain Bacteria; phylum Pseudomonadota; class Gammaproteobacteria; order Burkholderiales; family Burkholderiaceae; genus Paraburkholderia; species Paraburkholderia diazotrophica. The sequence continues at coordinate 194,969 of NZ_FNYE01000011.1, forward strand.
TTGCCGATCCAGCGCAACGGCGTCCACGGCGAGAGCCTTGCGGCCGTGCCGACGAACGCCATCACGATCGCGAGCAGCGTGCCGAACACGGCGATCTCGACCGTGACGAGCGTGCCTTGCAGCAGCAGGGGAAACAGTTCACGCATGGCGGTGGCCTCGCTTGCATGACGGCGCCTCGGCGCGCCTCGGATTGAACGGGGGAAGCATTTTGAGTGCCTCCCCCGGCGTGCGATCGCGCTGCATTGTCTGCGGCCCGATGCGTGAGCGGCGAATCACTGGCCGCAGATTTCGGCGGCCGTTTTCGTGGTCAGATTCGATTTGTCGAAGCCGAACGGTCCGACGGTCGCGAGATGATCGGGCGTGCCGAGCCATTGGTGCAACTGCTTGTTCACCGCATCGCGCAGATCGGTGTCTTCCGGACGAAACGCGAGCGCGCCATAGCCCGTATGCTTCGGATCGTCTTTGAAGACGGAGACCGTTTCGACCTGGCCCGCGTCCTTCGCGGCGAGGCCCTTCATCGTGAGCGCCGTGCCCGCCGCCGCATCTGCGCGGCGCGTACGCACGGCCTGAAGTTGCGCCGTCGTATCGGGCACTTGCAACAGTTGCGTGTCCTTCACGCCCGCATCGCGCGAATTGGCGACTTCAACGGCACCCGCCATCACAGCCAGCTTCAGGTCTGGCTGCTTCGCGATATCGGCAAAACTATGCAGGTTCTTCGGATTGCCCTTCATCACGAGCAGCGTGTCCTGGATCTGATATTGCGGATCGGCAAAAGCGACCTGCTTGCAGCGCTCCGGCGTGATGTACATGCCGGCGGCAATGACGTCGAAGCGTCCCGCGCGCAGGCCCGGAATCAGCGAGCCCCATTCCGTCAGCACGGCATCCACTTTCTTCACACCGAGCTTTTCGAATACCTTGCGCGAGATTTCCGGCGATTCGCCCGTCACCTTGCCATCCGGCGTCGTATAGGCGAACGGTGCTTCGTTCGCATAGCCGATGCGGACTTCGCCGGTGCGCTGGATGCGCTGCAACGTCGTTTCAGCCGACGCGAACTGGGTGTGCATGGCAAGGCCGGCTGCCGTGAGGCAGAGGGCGCCGAGCATGACGGACGTGCGCTTCGATTTCATGTCGATTCCGTAGGGCGAAAGTAAAAGTAATGAATGTCGTGCCACAGCGGCGCGATCCCCGGGAAAACCCGGTGTGGCAAGCGTTCCAGCGCTTTGAGCGACCCCGGAACCGAACCATGAGCGCAGCATACAAAGCCATTTTTTTGTTCCCATTGCACTAGGACAATTATTTTCTGGGCTGCTTTCGTCGCACTATGCATGCTGTAAACCTGGAGAGTGCAGTGATAGAGCAATGGCGGGATGCGGTCGGCGCGGTGCGTGGCGTCGAGTCGAAATACAAACGGCTGGTGAAGGCGATTGCGACGGATATCGAAAGCGAGTCGCTGCGCGCGGGCGCGCGTCTGCCGCCGCAGCGCGATGTGGCGTCCGAACTGTCGATCAGCGTGCAGACGGTGACGAACGCATACAAGGAACTGGAGCGGCAAGGGCTGATCCGCTGCGAAGTGGGGCGCGGCAGTTTCGTCGCCGAGCGCGTTACGGAAACGATGTCGAACTATATGCTCGATACGGCCGAGCGCTCCGTGGTCGACTTCTCGATTGCACGCATCATCCATACACCGGAGCACGACGCGATGTGGCGCAAGGTCTGCGCAACGCTCGCGAAGATCGACGACCAGCCGTGGATACGCGCGTTCAGGCCCATCGCGGGCTTCGAGCATCACCGGCAGGCGGGCATCGCGTGGCTGGAGTCGCTCGGCATGCCGGCTTCCGTCGATACGCTGCTCGTCACCAACGGCGCGGCGCACGGCATCTTTCTCGCGCTCGCATCGCTGGTCGGTCCCGGCGATACCGTGCTGTGTGAAAGTCTGACCGATCACGGCGTGATCGGCTCCGCGAATGTCCTGGGGTTTACGTTGAAAGGGCTGGAGATCGACGAATACGGCATCCATCCCGAGCATTTCGAAGAGATGTGCGATAGCGAGCGCATTACCGCGCTCGTCTGCACGCCGACGCTCAACAATCCCACCGTCGCGCTGATGCCCGAGTCGCGGCGCCGCGCGATTGCGCGCATCGCCGAGCGCTATGGCGTGTATGTGATTGAAGACGATGTCTATGGCCCGTTACCCGCCACGCGTCCCGCGCCGATTTCGAGCCACATCCCCGAGCTGTCGTTCTACTGCACGAGCATGACGAAGTCGGTGATGGCCGGCTTGCGCACGGGCTATATGACGACGCCGCGCCGTCTCGCGCTGCGCGTCGAGAGCGTGTTGCGCGTGAGCAGCTGGATGGCGAACTCGCCGATCGCGGAAGTGGCGACGCGCTGGATCAACGACGGCACGGCCGCGCGTCTGGTGGAGATGCAGCGCGAGCGGCTCGCGAAGCGCCAGGCGCTCGTACAGAAGATACTCGGACCGTATGTGCTCGGGTCGCATCCGCATGCGCTGTCCGTGTGGCTGCGCGTGCCCGATCACTGGCAGGCGGACCGGCTCGTGCGCGAGTTGCGCAATCGCGATATCGCCGTGACGTCGCCCGATCCTTTCCTCGTGCGTGGCGCGGAACGGCCCAATGCGGTGCGGCTGTGCGTGGGCGCGGAGGTGAGCGAAGAGGTGTATCAGGAAGCACTCGAAACGATGCACGACGTGTTCGAGCAGTATCCGCAGGTGCATGACTTCGGGTGATCGTATGGCTGCATCGGGTGAGCGTGCAGCGATACAAAACGAAATGTACCAGGACAATAGAAAAGAATATTTAGAACATTAGACTGGCCGCACTGAGTCCGGTGTGGCCCGCGTTCAAGGTACTGAAATACTGACGTCTGGGGTTTTCCGCATCGGTCGCGTTTCTCATGCAGGGCCGATGCCAATGTCTGTTCTCTCGCTTGCCGATGTCTATCGCGCTCGACGCCGTATCGAAGGGCGCGTGCTGCGCACGCCGCTCGTCGAATCGCCCACGTTGTCGGCGATTGCAAAAAAACCTGTCTATCTGAAGCTCGAAACGGTCCAGCCGACGGGCAGCTTCAAGCTGCGCGGCGCGACCAACGCGCTCGTGCGTCTTGCGGAAACGGGGTGCAAGCGCGTGGTGACGGCCTCGACGGGCAATCACGGGCGCGCCGTCGCGCATGCGGCGCGCGCGCTCGGCATCGAGGCGGCTGTGTGCATGTCGTCGCTCGTGCCTTCGAACAAGGTCGAGGCCGTGCGCGCGCTGGGCGCGCAGGCGCGCATCGTCGGCAAGAGCCAGGATGACGCGCAGGTCGAAGCACAACGCCTCGTGCGCGAAGAAGGCTATGCGTATGTGCCGCCGTTCGATCATCTCGACGTCATCGCCGGACAGGCGACCATCGGCGTCGAGATCGCGGAAGACTTGCCCGATGTCGCGCACATCGTCGTGCCGTTGTCGGGCGGCGGGCTCTTCGCAGGCATTGCATTTGCGTCGAAGCAGATCAATCGCGCGGTGCGCATGACGGGCGTGACGATGGAGCGCGGCGCCGCGATGCACGCGAGCCTCCAGGCGGGCAAGCCTGTGCTCGTCGATGAAGTCGAGTCGCTCGCGGATTCGCTGGGCGGCGGCATCGGGCTCGACAACCAGTACACGTTCCCGATCACGCGCGAGCTGATCGACGAAGTCGTGTTGCTCGACGAAGCGACGATCGCGCGCGGCCTCGTGCATGCGTACGAACACGAACGGCTCGTGCTCGAAGGCGCGGCCGCCGTCGGCATCGCGGCGCTGCTCGCGCAGCGTTTGCACAATGCCCCTGATTTTCAAGGCCCAATCGTGCTGATCGTGACGGGCGCGAATATCGACATGAACCAGCATCGCCGCATCGTGCGCGCTGGCTGAACGAATTGCATGGGACCAGAGTAAGTGCTCTGCATGGGGCGGGAGTAAGTGCTGAAGCACCAACTCCAGCCGACAGCTAAAGCGCCAACTCTGGTCGACAAAGGAGACACTGCATGACTGCCATTACTCTCTTGGGCGAATCGCAATTGCGCGAACTCGTACCGCTCGATCTCGCCGCAATCGATCAGGTCGAATCCGCGTTTCTGTCGCTTGCCACGGAGCCCGTCGCGATGCCGCCCATCTTGCGGCTCGATCTGCCCGAGCATCGCGGCGAAGTCGATGTGAAGACGGCCTACCTGCCGCGCTTCGACAGCTTCGCGATCAAGGTGAGCCCCGGCTTCTTCGATAACCCGAAGCTCGGTCTGCCGAGCCTTAACGGACTGATGCTCGTTCTGTCCGCGAAAACAGGCCTCACGGAAGCGGTGTTGCTCGACAACGGCTATCTGACGGCCGTGCGGACGGCGGCCGCAGGCGCCGTCGCGGCGCGCTGGCTCGCGAAGCAGCAGGCGCCGAGCGTTGCCGTGATCGGCGCGGGCGAGCAGGCGCGTCTGCAATTGCAGGCATTGTCGATGGTGCGAAAGATCGAGCGCGTCAAGGTATGGGCGCGCAATCGCGCGAACGCCGAGCAATTCGCGGCGGACATGTCCGCGCAATTGCACGTTGCCGCAGAAGTCGCGCGCGACGTTCATCACGCGCTCGCCGAAGCCGACATCGCGATCACCACGACGCCGAGCACCGAGCCGCTGATCCAGGCCGCCGACCTGCATCCCGGCCTGCACATCACGGCGATGGGCTCGGATGCGGAACACAAGAACGAAATCGCGCCGCAAGCACTCGCAGCGGCGCGCTACGTATGCGATCGCGTCACGCAGACGCGCGTGCTCGGCGAACTGCATCACGCGATCGAAGCCGGTGTCGTCGATGCGGATGCGAGGCACGCAGAGCTTGGACAGGTCATCGCAGGACAGGCCAAAGGACGCACGAGCGACAGCGATATCACGCTGTGCGATCTCACGGGCACGGGCGCGCAGGACACGGCCATCGCGACCCTCGCCGTCGCGCGCGCCCGCGCGGCCAACGCAGGCACCATTTTCCGTAACGACATGAAGCGCTGAGAGGAAACCATGTCAGATACACCCCAACAGGCGGCGACTCCCGTGGTTCGCCTGCCTTTCGATCGCGCCGAATACGACGCACGCATCGCGAAGACACGCAAGGCGATGGAAAAGGCGCAGATCGATCTGCTGATCGTCACCGATCCGACCAACATGGCGTGGCTCACGGGCTACGACGGCTGGTCGTTCTACGTGCATCAATGCGTGCTGCTCGCGCTCGACGGCGAGCCCGTCTGGTACGGCCGCGGTCAGGACGCGAACGGCGCGCTGCGCACCGTGTTCATGAAGCGCGAGAACATCATCGGCTATCCCGATCACTACGTGCAGTCCACCGAGCGTCATCCGATGGACTATCTCGCGCGCGAAGTGATCGAGGCGCGCGGCTGGCAGTCGCGCCGCATCGGCGTCGAGATGGACAACTACTATTTCAGCGCCGCCGCCTACGCATCGTTGCAGCGCAATCTGCCAAACGCGACGTGGCGCGATGCGACGGCGCTCGTCAACTGGCAGCGCGCCATCAAGTCGCCGCGCGAGATCGAGTACATGCGCATCGCCGCGCGCATCGTCGAGAAGATGCACACGCGTATCGTCGAGCGGATCGAGCCGGGCATGCGCAAAAGCGATCTCGTCGCCGATATCTATTCGGCGGGGATCACGGGCATCGACGGCTACGGCGGTGACTATCCGGCGATCGTGCCGCTGTTGCCCACAGGCGCCGATGCCGCCGCGCCGCATCTGACCTGGGACGACTCGCCATTCGAAAAGAACGCGGGCACGTTCTTCGAAATCGCCGGCTGCTTCAAGCGCTACCACTGCCCGCAGTCGCGCACGGTGTATCTCGGCAAGCCGCCGCAGCATTTCATCGATGCGGAAAAGGCCGTGGTCGAAGGCATCGAAATGGGGCTTGCGGCCGCGAAGCCGGGCAATACGTGTGAAGACATCGCGAATGCGTTCTTTGCGGTGCTGCGCAAATCGGGCATCGAGAAGAACAGCCGCTGTGGTTACCCCATCGGCGCGAGCTATCCGCCGGACTGGGGCGAGCGCACGATGAGCCTGCGTCCCGGGGACAAGACGGTCCTCGAACCCGGCATGACGTTCCACTTCATGCCGGGCCTGTGGCTCGACGACTGGGGACTCGAAATCACGGAGAGCATCCTGATTACCGAGTCGGGTGTCGAGCCCTTCTGCAACACGCCGCGCAAGCTGTTCATCAAGGAGTAGTGCAATGCGGGCATCACCCATTCATGCCACTGTCGATTTCGAAGCGGACGGCGAACAGCACGGCTTTCTGAAACTGCCGTATTCGCACGACGCTTCCGCGTGGGGCGCCGTGATGATCCCCATCACGGTGATCCGTCGCGGCAATGGTCCGACCGCTCTTTTGACAGGCGGCAATCACGGCGACGAGTACGAAGGTCCGATCGTGCTGTCGAAGCTCGCGTCGACGCTGAAGGCAAGCGAGGTGACGGGACGCGTGATCATCGTACCGTTCATGAACTATCCGGCGTTTCGCGCGGGCAGCCGTACGTCGCCGATCGATCGCGGCAATCTCAACCGCAGCTTTCCGGGCAAGCCGGACGGCACGGTGACGGAGAAGATCGCCGACTATTTCCAGCGTTATCTGCTGCCGCTCGCGGACTATGTGCTCGATCTGCACGCGGGCGGACGCACGCTCGACTTCGTGCCATTCGCAGCCGTGCACGTGCTCGACGATGCGAAGCAGCAGGCGCGTTGCGAAGCGGCGATGCGCGCATTCGGCGCACCGTATTCGATGCGGATGCTCGAACTCGATAGCGTCGGTCTGTTCGATACGGCTGTCGAAGAAGCGGGCAAGGTGTTCGTGTCGACGGAACTGGGCGGCGGCGGAACGGCGACGGTCGCAAGCGTCGCCGTGGCCGAGCGCGGCGTGCGCGGCTTCCTCGCGAATGCGGGTGTGCTGTCGGCGGCACCTGCCGACGACGCATCGATGCGCACGACGACGTTGCTCGACATGCCCGACGGCACTTGCTACACGACGAGCGAGCACGACGGCCTGCTCGAATTGTGCAAGGACCTGGGCGACAGCGTCGAGGCAGGCGAAGTGATCGCGCGCGTTCACGACGCGACGCGCACGGGCGCAAAGCCGTTCGAATATCGCGCGAAACGCAGCGGTCTGCTCGCGGCACGGCATTTTCCGGGACTCGTGCATATCGGCGATACGGTGGCCGTGGTGGCCGATATCGTCGAGCGCGGCATTCCCGTTTCGACGGCCGCCGCGAAAAAGTAAGGGCACGTGCCGATGATGAAACTCGATCGCTACGATCTCGCGATTCTTCGCATCCTCGCGCAGGACGGACGCATCACGAAGTCGCGTCTTGCCGAGGAAGTGAACCTGTCGATCTCGCCTGCGTGGGAGCGCGTGCGGCGGCTCGAAGAGAGCGGCGTGATTCGTGGCTATCGGACGGATATCGACTGGGCACGCGCATTCAAGGGCAGCCGCATCATCGTCGAGGTGACGCTCGCGCGGCATACGGCGCAAGACATGCGCCGTTTCGAAGAGCGCGTCGCCGCCGCCCCCGAAGTGACGCAATGTCACGCGACGGGCGGCGGGGTCGATTACGTGCTGCACGTGATGTCGCGCGACATTGATCACTATCAGCGCTTTATCGATGCGCTGCTCACGGATGAGCTGGGTATCGAGCGTTACTTCACGTACATCGTGACGAAGGTCGTGAAGAACGTGCCCGAGACGATGCCGGACTGGGCCTCGGATGCAATCAGCGGCGGCGAATAAAGCCGTCGATGCAGTGCTAAACGGGCGGCCAAAAAAACTTCGCGTAGCGCCGCGCTAAAACAGAAAAAACACACAGCGCCGACGCTCCGAACCAAAAAAACACGATGCGTATCGCCCGTACAGTAACAGTCAGATAACGCACATAGGAGATCGTCATGTTGCTGGGTCATCCCGTTCTGTTCAAGTCGCTGTGTTACGTCGATGGCCGTTGGGTGCATAGCGAAACGGCATCCACGGTGGCCGTGCAGAATCCCGCGGATCAGGAAGTGATCGGCCACGTGCCGATGCTCGAAGCGCCGCAAATCACGCAAGCCGTCGACGCCGCACAGCGCGCGTTCGAAACGTGGCGCTGGGTGCCCGTCGCGAAGCGCGCGGCCTTGCTGTTGCGCTGGCACGAACTCATCTTGCGCCATCAGAACGATCTCGCGGGCATTCTCGCGCTCGAACAGGGCAAGCCGCTCGCAGAAGCCGCCGGTGAAATCGCGTATGGCGCGAGCTTCATCGAATGGTTCGCGCACGAAGGCAAGCGCCTGAATGGCCGCACGATTCCGACGCATATCGACGGCGCGCATCTCGGCACGATGATGGAGCCCGTCGGCGTGGCCGCATTGATCACGCCGTGGAATTTCCCGAACGCGATGATCACGCGCAAGGCGGCGGCGGCACTGGCGGCGGGTTGCACCATCGTCGTGAAGCCCGCGCACGAAACGCCGTTCTCTGCGCTCGCGCTTGCGCAACTCGCGGAAGAAGCGGGCTTTCCGGCCGGCGTGTTCAACGTCGTGCTCGGCGAACCGCAAATGGCGATGGAAACGCTCGTGCGCGATCCGCGCGTGCGCACGGTGAGCTTTACGGGTTCGACGCGTGTCGGCGGACTCGTGATGCAGGCCGTCGCGCAAAGCGGTATCAAGAAGACGGCGCTCGAACTGGGCGGCAATGCGCCGTTCATCGTGACGGAAGACGCCGATCTCGAACAGGCTGTGCGCGTCGCCGTGGGCGCGAAGTTCCAGACGTCGGGCCAGGACTGCTGCGCGGCGAATCGCATTCTGGTTGCGCGCCCGATTTACGACGCTTTCGTCGAGCGCTATGCGCAAGCCGTGCGCGCGCTGAAAGTCGGCTCGGCATTCGAAGCGGGTAGCGAAGTAGGTCCGCTGATGCACCAGGCCGCGTTCGACGCAACGGTGCAACGCGTCGAAGATGCACGGGCGAAGGGCGCGCGCATTGTCGCGGGCGGTGCGCCGCATGCGCGCGGCGGCTGGTTCTTCGAGCCGACCGTAGTCGCCGATGCGGGCAAGGGCATGCGCATCTATGATGAGGAGAACTTTGCGCCCATTTCCGCTGTATCGCCGTTCGATACGCTCGACGAAGCGATCGCCCGCGCCAACGACACGGAGTACGGCCTCGCTGCGTATCTCTGCGCAAAGGATATGAACACGGTGTTCCAGGTGATTCGTCAACTGGACTTCGCGATGGTCTCCGTGAACGGCGTGAAGTTCACGGGCGCACCGATTCCGTTCGGCGGCATGAAGGCATCGGGCCTCGGCCGCGAAGGCGGACTCGAAGGTTTCGAGCCGTTCGTCGAAACGCGTTACTACTGCCTCGGTCAACTGGGCTTGCCTGTCGCCGACGCTGCTTCTTGTGCTCATCGGCCCCACGCCGCTTGAGACTTGTCATTCAACTATCGATCAGAAAACGGAGTTTCCCATGACCCAGCTCGATCAACTGTTTAGCGCGGACCGCGCTCACTTCATGCACCCGTCGACGCACGCTCACGATCACGCGAGCGGCGCGCTGCCCGGCCGTATCGTCACGGGCGCGAAGGGTATTCGCATCGAAGACCATCAAGGCAAGTCGTTCATCGACGCGTTCGCCGGCCTCTATTGCGTGAACATCGGCTATGGCCGCACGGAAGTCGCCGACGCGATCTACGAGCAGGCGAAGAAGCTCGCGTACTACCACACGTATGTCGGCCATTCGACGGATACGATCATCGAGCTGTCGTCGCGCATCATCGACTGGTCGCCGAAGGGCATGAAGAAGGTGTACTACGGCATGTCCGGTTCGGATGCGAACGAAACGCAGATCAAGATCGTGTGGTACTACAACAATGTGAAGGGCCGCCCGAACAAGAAGAAGATCATTTCGCGCCAGCGCGGCTATCACGGCTCCGGCATCGTCACGGGTAGCCTGACGGGCCTGCCGAGCTTCCATCAGCATTTCGATCTGCCCATCGAGCGCGTCAAGCACACGGTATGTCCGCACTGGTATCGTCAGGCGCCCGCGGGCATGAGCGAAGCGCAGTTCGTCGACTATTGCGTCGAAGAACTCGAGAAGCTGATCGCCAGGGAAGGCGCGGATACGATCGCCGCCTTCATCGCCGAACCCGTGATGGGCACGGGCGGCATCCTGCCGCCGCCGGCCGGCTACTGGCCCGCGATCCAGAAGGTGCTGAAGAAGCACGACATTCTGCTGATCAGCGATGAAGTGGTGTGCGGCTTCGGACGTCTGGGCTCGAAGATGGGCGCGCAGCACTTCGGCATCGAGCCGGATCTGATCACCGTCGCGAAGGGCCTGACGAGCGCGTATGCGCCGCTGTCGGCCGTGATCGTCGGCGAGAAGGTATGGGACGTGATCGCCCAGGGCTCGCAGGAACACGGCCCGATGGGACATGGCTGGACGTATTCGGGGCATCCCGTTTGCGCCGCTGCGGCGCTCGCGAACCTCGACATCCTCGAGCGCGAGAAGCTCACGCAAAACGCGGCCGACGTCGGCGGCTATCTGCTCGCGCAGATGCACGCTGCGTTCGACTCGCATCCCCTCGTCGGCGAAGTGCGCGGCGCAGGCATGCTGGCTGCTCTCGAATTCATGGCGCATAAGGAAGAGCGCCGTCCGTTCGATGCTGCGTTGAAGGTCGGTCCGCGCGTGTCGGCTGCCGCGCTGCAACGCGGTCTGATTGCGCGTGCGATGCCGCACGGCGACATCCTTGGCTTTGCGCCGCCGCTCATCACGACGCGCGCCGAAGTCGACGAAATCGTTTCGCTGACCAAGGCCGCCGTCGATGAAGTCGCATCGCAGGTGCTCAAGGATACGGCCACGGCATAACAGCGTCGTCGCTGAATTGCAATTGGCGTAATCGAGTGAGAAAGCGGCCCCATGCACGACGAGTGCATGGGGCCGCTTCGCATTTGTGCGCATTGCGTGTTATAAGCCCAAAGACAGGCTTTTCGTTCCTGAACCGGAAGAATGTCTTTGGAGACACGCATTGAAACTAATCGATAAAGCAAAGTTCTCTGCAACAGCCCTGGCAGTGGCCGGGCTTTTCACAACCTCCGCGGGATTTCTCGAATCCGCACCGGCCTACGCCAAGGCCCCTCCCAAACAGCAAGTCGTACTCGATGCATCGGCCGTGGCCGTCGCGGACAAGTACAGCGCCGATGCCGCCGAGCAGATCTTCAAGGAAGGCGGCAATGCCGTCGATGCGGCCGTCGCAATTGCGTTCACACTGGCCGTCACGTATCCCGAAGCGGGCAATATCGGCGGTGGCGGTTTCATGACGCTGTACATGAACGGCAAGCCGTATTTCATCGACTATCGTGAGCGTGCGCCGCTCGCTGCGACGCGCACGATGTATCTCGACGAGCAGGGCAACGTCATCAAGGGCAAGAGCCTTTATGGCTACGATGCCGTTGGCGTGCCGGGAACGGTTGCAGGCATGTGGGAAGCGCAGCATCGCTTCGGCAAGCTGACGTGGAAGCAGGTGCTGGCGCCCGCAATCAAATATGCGCGCGATGGATTCGAAGTCGACGAGCAGCTTGCGCAGCGGCGCGAAAATGCGGAAAAGGACTTTGGCGACAAAACGAATTTCGACACCTATTTCGGCAATCTGAAACAGGGCGTCAATTTCAGGCAGCCGGATCTTGCAGCTGTGCTGACGCGCATCGCGAATCAGGGCGCACGCGAGTTCTATAACGGCAAGACGGCCGACCTGATCGCGGCGTCGATGAAGAAGGGCCACGGCCTCATCACGAAGCGCGACTTGCAGGAGTACAAGGCCGTGTGGCGTCAGCCCGTCCAGGCGAACTGGAACGGCTATCGCGTGATTACCGCGCCGCCTCCGAGCTCAGGCGGTATCGGCCTCGTGCAATTGCTGAAGATGAAGGCGGACCGGAAGGACGACTTCAATAATGTCGCGCTCAATTCGCCGCAGTACATCCATCTGATTTCGGAAATCGAAAAGCGCGTGTTTGCGGACCGCGCGCAATACCTTGGCGATCCCGACTTCTATAAGGTGCCGATTACGCAACTGACCGACGATGCGTATATCGCGAAGCGCGCATCGGAAGTGAACCCGACCACGCCGTCGGACACGAAGAGCGTGCAGCCGGGGCTGGGCACGTCGATGCCCGAGAAAGCCGAGACGACGCATTTCTCGGTGGTCGACAAGTGGGGTAACGCCGTCTCGAACACGTACACGGTCAACGGTTATTTCGGCTCGGGCGTCGTGGCGGAAGGCACGGGTATCGTGCTGAACGACGAGATGGACGACTTCGCGTCGAAGCCGGGCGTGCCGAACATGTTCGGCGTGGTGGGCAGCGACGCGAACTCGATCGAACCGAAGAAGCGTCCGTTGTCGTCGATGACGCCGACCATTCTGACGAAGGACGGCAAGGTGTCGCTCGTGATCGGCACGCCGGGCGGCTCGCGCATCTTCACGTCGATCTTCCAGGTGATCAACAACGTGTACGACTTCAACATGCCGTTGAACGAAGCCGTTGGCGCGATGCGTTTTCACCATCAGCTGCTGCCGCCGAACACGATTTTCTGGGAGCCGTACAAGCCGATCGACGGAGACCTCGCGAAGCAGGTCGAAGCGAAGGGCTACACGTTGCAGGCACAGAATTTCAACGGCGACATTCAGGCGATCAAGATCAACGGAGAGACGCCGCAACCCGTATCCGACCCACGTGGACGCGGTGTGACGCGAGTGATACCGTAACAGCGTGACGTGCATCGGCACGTCGTGTTGATTCGCTTTGCAGCGGGCATTGCCGGAATGGCAGTGTCCGCTGTTTTCACTTTCAGCAGCGGGAGAGAGCGATGAATCAGCCAGTCAAACAGAACGATGCAGCCGGGCCGCGCTTCGAAGGATTGAGCGCCGTTACGCTGGCCACGCACGACATGCAGCGCGCCGTTGCGTTTTACCTTGCGCTTGGGTTTCCGCTTTCTTATGGCGGGCCGTCCGAAGCATTTACGTCGTTTGCATTCGGCGGCACTTATCTGAATCTGATCGTCGACACGCGAGGGCCCGTTCTGTGGTGGGGACGGGTTATCGTTCACGTGTCCGACGTGGACGCCGTCTATCGCAACGCGCTTGCGGCGGGATTCACGCCCGAGGCCGCGCCCGCCGATGCTTCATGGGGCGAGCGGTACTTTCATATTTGCGATCCCGATGGACATGAGATCAGTATTGCAAAGAGGCTTTAACGCCTTTCGTCTGCGGCCGCGCAAACGCAAGGCAAGCCACTGCTGGCGCGCTGTTGGGCGCATCGGCAGATGGAGTAATATGAATGATACCCACAATCGCCACAATCACAAGAGCCCACGCGCAGAGTAACCCCCTTCCGTGGAATGGAAGAAACCAGGAGCCACTGTGATGAAGGAATCCGAGCAGGAATTTGACGACGCGGCGCTCGCCGCGCGGCAGCGCCGTTTCGAAGAAGACCTTGTCGACGCGTACGACGAGGAACTGGAAATGGAAGTGGACGACCGTATTCTCGACGGCTCGGAGGGCTTTACGCCCGAGGCACGCGAAGCCCGCAAGCACTATTTCCGCGAGTTGTTCCGGCTGCAAGGCGAACTCGTCAAGCTCCAGGACTGGATCGTCAAGACGGGTCATCGCCTCGTCGTGATCTTCGAGGGCCGCGATGCGGCAGGCAAGGGCGGTGCGATCAAGCGCATCACGCAGCGACTGAATCCGCGTGTATGCCGCGTCGCCGCGCTGCCCGCACCGAACAACCGCGAGCGCACGCAGTGGTACTTCCAGCGCTATGTGAGCCATCTGCCCGCAGGCGGCGAAATGGTGCTGTTCGATCGCAGCTGGTACAACCGCGCGGGCGTCGAACGCGTCATGGGCTTTTGTAACGACGACGAGTACGAAGAGTTTTTCCGCTCAGTACCCGAATTCGAAAAGATGCTGGTGCGCAGCGGCGTCCAGATTCTCAAGTACTGGTTCTCCATCACCGACGAGGAACAGGAAATCCGCTTCCAGGCGCGCATTCAAGATCCGCTCAAGCAATGGAAGCTGAGCCCGATGGACCTCGAAAGCCGTCGGCGTTGGGAGGACTATACGCAAGCGAAGGAAGTGATGTTGCAGCGCTCTCATATCCCCGAGGCGCCGTGGTGGGTCGTGCAGGCCGTCGACAAGAAGCGTGCGCGCCTGAACTGCATTCATCATCTGCTGAGTCAGGTCCCGTATCACGAGATCGAACATCCGTCCATCATGTTGCCGGAACGCGTGTATCACGACGATTACATTCGTCAGCCTGTGCCGTCGACGATGATCGTGCCAGAAGTCTATTGATCGATACCCGGTTGATAGGTCCTGGTCATAGGCCCTGGTCATAGGCCCTGTTCATAGGGCTCAAATGAAAGCGCGGCTTGCTGGCCGCGCTTTTTTGTTTGCCCTCGCGGGCGAAAGGCCGTCGATCAGAAGGTATGCCGGAACACCCAGTACAGGCACGCCGACAACGCAATCGACGCCGGCAGTGTCAACACCCATGCCAGCACGAGGCTGCGCACGGTGCCCCATTGCAGCCCCGAGCCGTTTGCAGCCATCGTGCCTGCAACGCCTGAGGACAGTACGTGCGTCGTCGAGACGGGCAGACCGTAGACGTCGGCGGCACCGATCGTCACCATCGCGACGAGCTCGGCCGACGCACCCTGGCCATAGGTCAGATGCTGCTTGCCGATCTTCTCGCCCACCGTCACGACGATCCGCTTCCAGCCCACCATCGTGCCGAGACCCAGCGCAATCGCCACCGCGACCTTGACCCAGGTCGGAATGAACTTCGTCGCGTGATCCATCTGCTTCTTGAAGTTGTCGATCGCTTTGGCGTCGCCCGGTGCAAACGCGGGCTGCTTCGCTTTTTCCATCAGACGGATCGCTTCGGACGCCACATACATGTTGTTGCGAACGTTATCGACCATGTCTTGCGGCACGTTCGCCATCGAACCGGACGCGCTGACCTGCTGGCCGATCTGTTCCGACAGCTTCTGCAGTGCGGGCACCGTCGCGGGCGTCAGTTGACGCGTGCGCACATAGTTCTCCACTTCGGTGCGTGGTGCTGCGACGGGCGGCGCGCCCTCGGTTGCATACTTGCCGAGCGTCGCGGAAGCTTGCTGCGAAACGGCGAGGAACGTCTGCGTTTCCGTTGCATTGACAGCCTTGTTCAGCGCATAAGCCGTCGGCACCGTGCCGATCAGGATCAGCATGATGAGGCCCATGCCCTTCTGTCCATCGTTCGAACCGTGCGCGAATGAAACGCCCGTGCAGGTCAGAATCAGCAACGCGCGAATCCAGAACGGCGGCGGCTCTTTGCCCTTCGGCTCGGCATAGAGTTCGGGCACGCGCACGACCGCCTTGAGGATCAGCAGCAGCAGCGCTGCCAGCAGGAAGCCGACGATAGGTGAAAACAGCAGCGATTTGCCGACACCGAGCGCTTGCGCCCAGTCGACGCCGCTCGTGCCGTTCGGGCCGTGCAGCATCTGGTTCATCAAGCCGACGCCGATGATCGAGCCGATCAGCGTATGCGAACTCGACGACGGCAAGCCGAACCACCACGTGCCGAGATTCCAGATGATTGCGGCGATAAGCAGCGCAAAGACCATTGCAAAGCCGGCGCTGGTGCCCACCTGCAGAATCAGTTCGACGGGCAGCAATTGAAGAATGCCGAATGCGACTGCGCCCGTCGAAGTCAGCACGCCGAGAAAATTCCATGTGCCCGACCAGACGACGGCCACGCCAGGCGTCAGCGAGTGGGTATAGATGACGGTCGCGACCGCGTTCGCCGTGTCGTGAAAGCCGTTGACGAATTCGAAGCCGAGCGCGATCAACAGGGCAATACCGAGAAGCAGATACGGAACAAACGAACCCATGCGCACGGATTCGAGGTCACCGGTCAACTGGAACGCGCAATAGATGACGCCCGCGACAAGCGCGATCAAAAAGACGGCGACGCCTAAATTGCGGTTCTTCGCGGTTGCAGTACCTGGTTGCGGATAGGAGAGTTCCGGCATGGCCTGGGCCTCGGGGGAAGGTTCGGGGGATTTACGATGCTGCAAGGGCAGTATGTCTGTACGATGACAACGGCGTGACGGATGCTGCCCCTTAACGTTTATGCCCTGAATCAAGGGGTTTTTGAACGGCGATGCGCGCTCGTCCGTGCATGCGATGTTGTAGTGCCTTAAAAGAAGAGCGCGTTGGCTAAAGCGCTAAAACGCCTGCTTGGCTTCGAAACATTGGCGGCATCGGCCGTGCCACTGACAAGCGGCCATTGATCACACCAGGCCTCGATCAACCTCTTGTGGGAAAACAACACACACGAGCGACAGAAGCGCTTCCACCCATTAATTGGGCTCAATGCAGGTTGCGGTGCTGGTATTCTTTTTATATCAATCCACGACCTTGCGTCTGCATTGAATGCAAGGCCCACATACCACGCGCAATGACCGTCGCGCGTGCCTGAATTCCCCGCAGTCACTTGCTCAGAGAGCGATGAAGTTGGCAACGAATAGCAAGGCCGCGCAAGGGACACGCTTTGTCGAGCGCATCTACCGTTTGCGCATTGCCGGGCTAGGACTTGGTTTCTTCTGTGTCGCTTCCGTATTCGCGCAACAGCATCGCGGATTCGTGCTGTGGGCGCTGCTCGTGTTCCATGGTTTCTTCTGGCCGCATGTCGCGCGGCGTGCCGCTCTTGCCTGTTCCGTGCCCTCTCGGGGCGAGCGCGTGAACCTGATGGTCGACACGCTGCTGGGCGGCTTCTGGGTCGTCGCGATGCAGTTCAATGTGCTGCCCAGTGTACTGATTCTCGCGATGCTCAGCATGGACAACATCGCGGCCGGCGGTCTTCGGCTATTTGCACGCGGCGCGGTCGCGCATGTACTCGGATTGCTTGTGGGGCTCGTCACACTGGGCTTTATCTTTGCGCCAATATCGCAGATGCCCGTGGTTCTCGGGTGTCTGCCGTTCCTTGTCGTTTATCCGCCCGCTTTCGGTCTGACGAGCTACCGGTTGTCGCTCGAGCTTGCGCAGCGCACACGGGAACTGGAACGTCTGAGCCGGACAGACGGCTTGACGCGCTTGTGGAACCGGCGGCATTGGGAAGGGCTGCTCGCCGACGAATTCGAACGATGCCGCGCGAACCGCTACGCGTCATGCCTTCTGCTGATCGACCTCGACCACTTCAAGCGCATCAACGATACGATGGGCCATCCTGCTGGAGACGCTGTGCTACAGGCATTCGCGGATCTGCTGCGCCGCCATTTCCGCGCGGGCGACAGCATTGGACGCTACGGCGGAGAGGAGTTCGGCGTCGTGCTGCCGGGTGCGACGTTGCGCGAAGCGCATGCCGTCGCGAAAGCACTCGTGCAGCGCGTGCGGGAGAAGTGCAAAGAAGCATCGGCGGAATGTCCGTGTACGATCAGCGTGGGTATCGCCCAACTCACCGACGATATATCCGACTATCACACGTGGCTGCTGGAGGCCGACCGCAGCCTGTATCAGGCGAAGACGACGGGGCGCGACCGGATCGTCGTCGGCGGGTTTGCACCCGTGCAGGAAGCCGCGCGCGGCTAAAGCGGCGCGTCGCGCTAACGCAGTCTCAAGACACACGCCTGGAGAATAGTGCTCAGGCGAAGCACCTTTGAAGCACGTAAATAACGCCCGCAAATTCGAACGGAACAGCGCCCATTTGACGACGTAGCAGATCGGCCGATCGCACGCGTTGAGGCGCTTGCCGACACATGGAATCGCGTACGCATTAAATGCGCGCTTCAGGAAACGGCGCCTCTCGGCGCAATACCGCGCAGTGTAATGCCGCGCTCTTTGCGCACCGCGCGGCTTTTTTCGTGCGTGGGATGCGCGACGCTCTCTTCCTCGGCGCTCGAAGGCTCGACCGCATAGCCACGCCGTTCCCATGCGTCGAGTCCGCCTTTTAGCGCGCGCACTCGCGTAAAGCCCTTGCTTCGCATATGCTGCGACAACGCCTTTGCCGTGACGTCGTCGGCGCAAACGCAATAGACGACGACATCGCGTGCAAGCAATGCGGCGTCGACGGTGCCGGGCGAATTGATGTCGAGCGGCAGTGCGCCCGGAATGCGCTGCGGCGCCTGTGCTTGCACTGCTGCAGGGCGGGCGTCGAGCACGATGGGCGGCTTGTCGGCGTGCATCATCGCATCGAGCTGTTCGGACGAGACGGGCGCAAGCGACAGCGGCTGTTGCAGCCGCCAGCGCTGGATCAGGCGGAACGCCAGATACGCGACTGCGATTGCGAACAGCACATCGACGATCGTCCAGCCATGAGCCCGCACTTCGAAAATCAACAGGCTGAGCTGATGCTCGAATATCGCGCCGCCGAGCAACCAGAACGTCGCCCACGCGACGATACCCACGGCATCCCATGCGAAAAAAATCACGGCGCCGACGCGCGTCGTGCCCATCAGCGGCGGCGTGATGATCGCAAGCCCCGGCACGAACTTCGACACCGACACGATGGCCGGGCCGAGGCGAACGAAGAGCGCGCGCGCTTTACGCATGTGCACTTCGACAGCAGCCGACAGGCGGGCGAGCGCGCGGATCAGCCGTCGGCCGAGCAGGCGGCCCGCCAGGAACCACGTGCCGTCGCCGATCAGTGCGCCTGCGAGGGCCGCTGTCAGCACGTGCCAGAACGACAGATGGCCATTCGCGATGGCCGTCCCCGCAAGCAGCAGCACGGGCACGGCGGGCACGGGAACGCCGAGGCGCGTGAGCAGCACGTTCGCGAAAACGACGGTTGCGCCCCAGGTTGATATTGCCGATGAGTGGAACTCGACCAATTGCAGCGACTCCTTGGCGCTCTGCATCGCTTCGCGTCTCGCGTTGCCTGTCGCGTGATTCGCGCCGGCAGCCGCTCATTGTTGCACGGCTAAACGCATCGCGCGTGTCAGCGTAAGAGCGCACCAAGCTTGAGCCAAGAGAACACGCGACACTAGCGCCGGTTCGACGCAAGCAGCGTGACAGGAATGTCGGTGCATCCGATGCTGTGCGAGATTTCGAGCTCTCGCCACTCGCCGTCATGCGACTTCGACGAAATGAGCGGATCGAGTTGCCGGTCGGTGCGCAACACATTGAAGGGCCACGACGGCCTCAGCAGCCGTTCGTGTACGAGCGAGCCGAGCCAGATCGGTGTGGGCACAATGCCATCGCGGCGCGCAACGGCATAGCCCGTGCGCCAGAAGCGCAGCACGTCGCGTTCGTCGCGGCGCTCGCGCGGTCTGCTGAATACGAGCGTCGACGGTTCGCCGTCGTTGAGCTTAGGCAGCACGGGCAAATCCATCGCGGGCACGTCGGGCGACACCAGCGAGAACAGGCTACGCGCATTGAAATGCGTGCCCTCCATCCAGCCGCGGCTGCGCAGCTGCGCGACGATCTGCTGCGGATCGGCTGTCCATTGCACGGTGATCGGCTCGCGCCGGTCGCCTTTCATGTCGGAGCGGTAACAGGGAAAGATCTTCCACAACGAGTCCGTCCATTGCGCTTGCGTGACGACGACAGGAGGACGCTCGCGCGCGGTTTTCGGCATATCCGGCTGGCGTCCCAAGCTGATCTGCACGCCCACGCTCGCGCATAGCACCGCGAGCAGTATGGCGGGCATGGCTTCGCGCAACGGCGGCGTTTCAGGATGCCGCCATACGGCCGTCAGCGCGACCACGGCCACCCAGACGGCCGCGAATGCCGCGCCGCCCACGGCATCGGAGAACGCGAAGCGTCCCGAGTACAGGCCCGCGAACGCGATGACGATCACTGTCAGCGTGGCAAACGCCGTCACTGCGATGCCCGTCAGCATGCCGACACGCCGCGCGACGACGAACGCGAGAAAGCCGTACACCGTGACGCTCGCCGCAACGTGATTGCTGGGAAACGCGTAGATATCGGGTTGCGTGGCGGCCGGCGGCGTGTGATGGACGATGACCTGGATCGCGAAGATCAGCAGTTGCGAGAACAGCACGGCAATGAGCCAATAGATGAGCGTGCGCCAACGCTTCTCATAGGCCATCAGAATGACGGACGTGATGACGAGCGCCATCAGCGTCGGAATGCTGCCGAGCGTCGAAGCGCGCGCAAGCGCTTCGTCGATCCACGGCGCGCGTGACGATTGCAGGAAGCGATAGACGGACATGTCCACCTGAACGAGCGGATCGCCCGCCACGACGTCCTGCATGACGCCAAAGAATACGCCCGCGCACAGTAGCACGAACACCGAGATGCCGACGAGCAGGCCAATAGCTTCGCGTTCGGGATCGACGATCCGATAGATCAGCCGGCCATAGGGTGCTTCGTGATTGCGTGCCCAGTGCAGGATGCCCTGGCGCGATGCGCTCGCCCATGCCCGCGCATGCGAGACCACCACGCGCATGACCCAGAAGCAGACCCACACGAGGGCGACGACGATCGCAAGCGCGGCGACGAGGCGGAACGATACGGCACCCGCCAGCTGGATCGACGCGCCGAATACGACGCCGGGAAGGATATGCGCGGGGGCCCATAGCAATGCCGAGAGCAGGTTCATTGCGTAGAAGCGCGCGGGCGGCATTTCGAGCATGCCCGCGACCACGGGCACGACGGCACGCAGCGGCGCGGCGAAGCGTGCGAAGACGACGCTTTTTGCACCGTGTTTGTCGAAGTACTTCTGGCCGCTTTCGAGCAGGCCCGGATGCGTGCTGAACGGCCAGAACCTGCCGATTCTGTCCTTATAGCGGTGGCCGATCCAGTAGCTCATTCCGTCTCCCGCGACGGCGCCTGCAATCGCACACACCAGCAGCCAGCCGAGATTCAGCGTGCCCGTTCCGACGAGCGCGCCCGCAATGAACATCGCCGTGCTGCCCGGCACAAACGTGCCGACGATAGCGACGGCTTCGAGAAAGGCCGCAAGAAAGACGACGACCAACGTCCACGCCGTATGGCCTGCAAGCAGGTGCAGCAACTGGACGTACGCGTGCTCCATCGATTTCTCCGGGTATTGAAGCTGCTATCCAAGAGCACAGCGACGCAGCACGGTGACGCGCATGACGCGCAAATCGTTCCATGAAAGTCTACCAGTGTGCTCACGCCGGGCGCAGACATGCGGCTGTGCATCACAAGCAGGATCTAAAGACTCAACGTTCGAAAGCCCCTGCTTATTCTTGCGACTTGCAATGCCGTGGAGGCGACGCTTCCAGGCACGACGTTTCAAGGCGGTTTCGACGGGGCGCCAAAGCCGCTTCAATGTTCTTTAAAGCGCATCAAAGCCGCCTTGCCGGCCAGGTGTTACAAACCTTATGCGGGACTTAAGGGCGAAGGCGATATAAACGCGCAACGATTGTCTTATTCATACTTCAAAACCATAGCGCTTCTAAGCAATTCCGTGGCATAGTCGGCCTATGCAATTCAAAGGGAGGCAATAATGGCGACATTGGAATCTATCCAGGCACGTATAAAGAAGCTGCAAACCCAGGCCGAAGCGATTGTCGCGCAACGCGCTCAGGGCGCGCTCGACCAGATCCGCGAACTGATGATCAAGCACGGTCTCACGACGGAGGATATCGAGCGGCGTGCAAAGGCACGACGCGATCGCGTGCTCGCAGAGCGTCTCGGTGTTTCAGGCGGCAAGGCAAAGTCGGCGACGGCCACGAAAGGCAAGTTGCCTCCTAAATATCGCGATCCGAAGACAGGGGCGACGTGGAGCGGTCATGCGCGTCCGCCGGCATGGATCAAGAATGTGAAAGACCGCAGCAAGTTTCTGATCGATCCGGCTGAGGCTGTTTCCGAACCGGCTGTGACCGTCAAGGCAGCCGCGAAAAAAACGGCTGCAAAGAAGGCAACCGCAAGGAAGACCGCGGCCAGGAAAACAGTGACGGCAAAGTCCGCGGCGAGCAAGGTCGCGAAGAAAGCGTCCGTCAAGGCAGCCGGCAAGAAGACAGCAGCCAGAAAGACCGCTGCAAAGTCAGCCGCGCCGACGGCTGCAAAGAAAGCGGTCGCCACGAAGACGGTCGCCAGGAAAGCCGCCGCAGCTAAGACGCCCGCAAAGAAGGGCGTCGCAAGAAAAGTGAGCGCGAAGAAAGCGCCCGTGAAGACCGTGGAGCCTGTCGTTGAAACGCCGGCGGCAGTACAGGCGCCCGCCGAGACTACGGGCGAGGCTTGAGCTGCGCGTCTGACGCAAACGCTTCGATACGACCCGGCCGGATCTCACGAGGTCCGGCCATTTCCCTGGGCGCGGTGCATTAACCGCCGCGCCGTCACTCGCAGCCGGCGCGATGCCGGCTCGCTTAACGGCAGTTCTGCCGCTTTCTGCGTCTTTAAAGCAGCATTCGAATAGACGCATTTCCATACATCGGTCCGATCCGTTGGTGCTTCGTCGTCTGGGTGTCAATTTGCCCCATCAACATGCGTTCTTCGAATGTTCTCGAAGACGCGCAAGCGGGCGGCGCGCAGGTGCGCGAAGTGGCAACTGAGATGGTCGCCGCTCGCCAGGCTTATCTGAAGAAGCCAGCGATCGCGTGTACGGAATGGTTTTCCGGCGCGCAGCCGCTTTGTTTTTTGTTCTCGCGAATCGGCTCAGACGTCTTCGGGAAAGCTCGCGCGCCCTTGCGTCATATCGCGCAGTGCTTCGCGCGCGGCGTCGATGGCGGTGATGGGCATGCGTATCGTCAATTGCACGCTCATTCCATACGCGCTTGATTCGAGCGTGTGATTTTCCTGTTCGATCCAGCGGCGAACGCGTGCTTCGTCGGGATAGCCGATTTCGACGCTCAGCGACGCGAGCGCAATCCGCTCGACGCGCGGCGCGTCGTGCAGCGCGGTCGCGATGGCGTCGGTGTAGGCGCGCACGAGGCCGCCCGCGCCCAGCTTCACACCGCCGTAGTAGCGCACGACGGCGGCCAGCACGCCGTCGAGATCGTGGTGACGCAGCACTTCGAGTATCGGTCGGCCTGCCGTGCCGGACGGTTCGCCGTCGTCGGACATGCCGGACTGGCCGCCCGCGAGCAGTGCCCAGCATACGTGCGTGGCAGTGGGGTGCTCCGCGCGCAGGCGCTGCAATTCCTCCATCGCGGCGTCGCGGTCGGCCACGGGAATCGCGTAGGCAATGAAGCGGCTTTTGCGGATTTCGAGTTCCGCGTGAAGCGTCGAGGGCAGCGTAAAAGTCGGCAAAGCGGGCGGCGAACGGTGATTTAAAGGCGCGGGTGCATCCGACATATTAACGGATGTGCGAGCGCGGCCTGTCTTCGAGGATGGATTTGCCGCTTGCATTTTGACTCATGCGGAAAGAGTCTCTTGCTCACTTGCATGATGACGCGACGGCAGCGCAAGCCGATAATGCACCGCATGACGGATCTAGCTCTGGCTGGAGCGACGCCGGACTCCTCATCCGGTGATCCGTCAACCCTCCACTTCAATTCAGCGAACTGCGACATCGCTGAGACCGTTGCTGCATAAGGCGTTCCACCTGAGTTACCCGTCCGCGACGAGCCGATGCCCAGCAGGATGCGCGTGAGCCAGAAATGCGCGACATCGACGCCCAACATGCCGACTGCAGCCGATAGGGCTGTGAGCGCCAGGCCGGCCATGACCACCCGATGCGCACCGAAGCGCGTAATCAACCGCCTGGTAAAGAAGCTCGGAGCGTACATAGCGATGATGCGTCCAACCTCGGCATTCAATGGCACGCTTCGGGTTTGTGGGCGCATCGGCTCTCGTGCTCGAATGTCACTACCCGGAAGAAAAGGCACGCGTGCAGTCGCTCAATGACTTCGTCGTATTCGGAACGATGGCCTTGGGCTCGTTCCTGTCGGGTGGCCTGCTGACGGCATATGGATGGGACACGGTGCTTCGGCTGTCTTCTGTTCCGCTCGTACTGGCTGTCCTCGTTCTCGCTGGCTCGACTGCGGCGCGCAACGGTGGCGCATCGGTGTGATCAATGCGCCACGTTTCGGATGTCTGACTTCGGCACGAGGGGTAGCCTGGGTTTCTCAATCGCCTCGATAGCGGGGCAAAGGATCAGGCTGCCCGGAAAGCAGGCATCGAGAAAAATTATCGAAAACTGCCTGCATTTCGATCGAAGTTTGCAGAAAGCTCCTCGCGACTGATTTTGGCTACTGTGCCGCGTCATTACGATGGTTACAGGGCGAGCGCAGTGTTGCCGAGCCCAACGGGTCGCGGGTTCTGTCGATCCGTTCCCCAGCCAACCTATCGTGAGTACGACCATGCAACTATTCCGGCCATTGATTTGCCTCGCGTCCCTGATGTTTTCCTGCAACCTCTCGCGGCTCACGCAGATCTCACGGTAAAGATCGGGCAGGTTTCTCCGCTGACTGGCGAACTCTCCCACATCGGAAAGGACGACGAGAACGGTGTGCGGCTCGCGATCGAAGATCTGAACAGCAAAAGGATTCGCATTGGCGGGCAAAACGTGACGTTCGTGCTCGACTCGCAGGACGATGCGGCCGATCCCAAGACGGCGGTGACCGTCGCGCAGAAGCTGGTGGACGACGGTGTGGCGGGCGTCGTTGGACATGCGAACTCCGGGACATCGATACCTGCTTCCAGAATCTACTCGGATGCCGGCGTCCCGATGATCACCGAATCGGCAACCAATCCGAAGCTCACGCAGCAAGGATTCACGACCGTGTTCCGTATGGTTGCGAATGACGTGAGGCAGGGCTCGGTCATCGGCTTGTATCTGGTCCGCGATCTTGGCGCGCACAAGGTTGCCATCGTCGATGACCGTACCGCGTACGGTCAAGGTCTTGCCGATGAGGTCGAAAAGTCAGTCAAGGCTGCCGGAGGCAACGTGGTCGCCCGCGAATTTGGCACCGACAAGACGACGAACTGGATGGCGATTCTCACGACCATCAAGAGCCGTCAACCAGAAGGTATCGCTTTCACGGGTGGCGACACGCAAGCCGCAGCATTCGTGCAGCAGGCACAAAAGCTTGGGTTGAAGGTCAAGTTCATCGCCGGCGATGAAGCGTGTACCCCGCAGTTCATCAAGCTGGCCGGCTCGTCGATGAACAACGATACCTACTGCACGCTGGCGGGTGTCCCGCCTGCAAAAATGCCGCAAGGACCCGAGTTCTTCAAACGCTATCAGCAGCGCTTTGGTGTCCCCGTGCAGCTATA
>NZ_FNYE01000081.1 GCF_900108945.1 Paraburkholderia diazotrophica
TCGAACCTGTCGCCGAAGCCTGAAGCGATGGCCTTCGCAACGATGACCCGCGTGCTCGACGGCACGAACACGCTGGGCCGCGTCAAGGGCACGCCGGGCGGTACGTTCGCGTATGCGTTCCAGCAGCTCGGCGACGGCAAGATCGTGACGGCCGCATGGGCGCACAGCAACAGCCAGTGGCCGACGAGCAACGGCACGTACAGCCAGACGTATTCGACCAGCTATTCGCTGCAGGTCGACAACCCCGGTACGTCGGGCAACGTGACGAAGATCGACGGCTATGGCAATACCACGACGGTTCCGTATTCGAACGGCCAGGTATCGCTGACGCTGACGGAAGTGCCGCAGTACATCGTGTCGAACAACGCGACCGTTGCGAAGAACAATTCGACGGTTCCTGTCGGCTACACGGGACAATAATATGAAGTGACATCGACGACTCGCCGCCGAAGTTATGGCGGCGACCAATCGAATGCAGTGCTTGCCCGGCAATCGCCGGGCTTTTCGTCTTTGCCGAACGACCGCGGCTGCATTTGGTGGGCCAAAGCGGCCGTTCGAGCTTATGCGACGCAACGAATGCTGCTGCGAGGGGATAGTATTGAAAGGCGCATTGTTGGCGTCGGCGCCTATTCCTGGTCAGCAAGCTAACGAGGGTCGATTACAGCAAAGCGGCGCACTGCGTCAGGTGTTCGAATCTGTCCCGGGTCGCTGGAGATGACCGAGAGAGTTTCAATCCACAACGCTGAACGCCTTCGCTCCGGAGGGCACTTTTCGCGGAGCTAGAGCCCGTGCGCGTCCTGCAGTCCGCCGGCTCTTTCGAGTCGTTGACTCGTGGTGCGGACATGAAACCCCGCGGCGATGACAAGGAGGATCCCAGCTATAGGCCAGACGTAAATTGCCGCGGCGACGCCAAGCCAGCATGCCTCCAGAGGCGAATAGGCGTGGAGTGCCCAGAAAAAGCAAGCAACTGGCAACATCAACAGGGACAGCGCCGACCGATTCAGAAAAACGGCGACCTTTGCGCTCTTGTGCGTCTCAGATTGCATGCCCGTCTCCATGTGGAATGGCATTGGCGTATACCGTCTCACGTCAGTCAATTTCCGAATACTGGGGAAAATCCCTGACCCGTCAGGATGTCCGACGATGCAGTTAGCAACGCGCCAACACACCTCAAGGGTAAGCCTACGAAGGCTGAACGTACGTTTCGATTGATTGCCGGCGGTTTCATGGAACCAACCGCCTGTATAAAGGCTTCGCCGCCCCCGGATCTCGCGCGCGAGTCTGCCGGAGCGCAAGTCATCGACCTTTCGCTTTTTTCAAGAGCTAGCCGCCATTTTCCGCATAAAAAGTGCTATCGCTCCCTGCTTCGGCGGGGTTTTATGCATTGAGCGATCGGCCCCGTCAAGGTGTTCTCGGCAGTCGTCGGGTGCGGCTGCATTGGTCTCTTTCGAACAACGCTGCTTTGTGCAAACGCGAGCACCTTGCCGCCAAGGCATTCGCGGCGGCTCGCGGGCGGGGCCGTCAGAGTGGATGAACTGGCGCTTGTGCCCTCAGAATCTCGCAAACGCTGCCTGATGCGAGCGCGAGTGTCTCGGCTCTTCACGTCTTTCGTCGCGCATCGATCGCGCGCGCTGTTCAGATCATCGGTCATTTGACCGATGCCGTTGGCGCGCTATTCCTGCGATTCTTGTCCTCAGACGGCGTTCCGATTGAGTTCCGCATCATCGCCCACGGCATTGGTGGCGCTGGCGACAGACTGATCGCCTCGGAATTGCGCGAGGTTGGCCGCGTGCAGCCGAATCGGCACGCTGACGATTCGCAGCGGAACTGGTGCGCCGACAGCACAAACAGACCTCCGTTCTTATTAACGTTCTATCGATTGAAACTGGAGTGGGAATGATGAATGGTCACGTAGCTACGATGCGCGCTCACAACGAGCGATGGTTGAAGCACTACTACTTTGTGCGGACAGCGTTTTCGGCGGTTTGGGTGGTGCTTGCCTTCTCTATCGGACAGCATTCTCCTGGCATCGGAGCAGCTTTGCTCGTCGCCTATCCTGCATGGGATGCGTTGGCCAATTACATGGATTTGTCGCGTAGCGGTGGTTCATCAGAAAATCGCACACAGGCAGTCAACACAGTAGTAAGTCTCGCAACAGCGGTCGCAGTCATCGCCGCACTGCGAGTGAGCATGACGGGTGTGCTTCAGGTATTTGGTGTTTGGGCCATCCTTTCCGGTTTGCTGCAACTCGGTACTGCCATGCGTCGTTGGAAGGATTTTGGCGCGCAATGGGCGATGATCGTAAGCGGTGCACAGTCGGCGGTCGCGGGTGCGTTATTCATAGCGCAAGCCCATAAGTCGACGCCTGCTGCGATCGTCACAGTGGCAGGTTATGCCGCCGTGGGCGCCATTTACTTCCTGGTCTCCGCGACATGGCTGTCCGTAAGCGACATGCGACGGAGGGCCGCCTGAGCTTTTGAAACGTGGCGCAATGAGAAGACGCTACCTGCCATGGACGCCAGGCGATCCGCAATGAGCTTGGCTCTGCTCGAAATGGCTGATTGAATGCGGATGCGAAATGCGAGCCACGTCCGGTAGACGCCGCCGAAGCCACGTCCCGGTGATCCTTAACGCCAGGGAAGCGCACGTCTCGTCCTCGTGCGGCCTGGTTCGAAGCAGCTCCAGGTGCGCACGTTTCGGCGCACCTGAGCCGCCCAGGGCGTTTCGGTGAACTACCATCGGCCCTCGATTTCCCTTCAAGCCAGCACGATATCGCGCTCACCTCCCGACTGCACGTTGATGTAGACCACATTGTCAAACGTCTCATTCCTGACGTGGTGGATGACGCCGGGTTCGACCGTGTAATGATCATCGACCTGCTTTCTGTCGACTAACTCGCCCACTTTCGTTTCAACAGTGAGGATGCCTTGCACGACGACGAAGCGGTCTCTCACATTTGTATGGTGGTGCCATTCCGTTTCTCCCCCAGGAAGAACCGTGGTCTGCGAGACGGCGTAGTTTTCCTCTATCAGTAACGTTTTATATAGCACCTTGCTATTCGCGAGGGGAATGTTCTCATCGTTCATCTGAGCCTCCGGTGAAATAAGGCCCCACTGTAGCGTACAGGTCGATTCCGAAGGTAGCGATGAATTTGTGTGCGATGCTGTGAGTTAAATCGACGTCTTATCCCATGCGCCGACTTCCCCCACTCAATGCGCTTCGCGCCTTTGACGCAGCCGCCCGCCAGCTGAGCATCTCGGCGGCCGCGCAGGAACTGCACGAGACTTGAGTGGCTGCAAAAGGAGAGCGATGAGTGGCGCAGCAGCAGCCATGTCTGACGATCACGGCGTTTGGCCGGAAGGTACACGAGCCTCGGTACCTTCTGCCTTGGCCAGAGCCTGCCACTGTGCATCGCGCCGTGATCGACGTAGATTCGACGTAGATTTGTCGCGCGCGTCACTCGCCTGCGGAAGCAGGCGCATTCACCAATACCGACCGACGGCTCGTTCGATCCCGCTTGAATCCCCAGAAGAACGTAACGGCGAGACATGGCACGAGCGATACAATCGAATAGGCAACTCCGGCCAGTTGATTGCCCGTCAGCGAAACCAGCGACAAGCTGATCAATGGTAGGAACCCGCCAAACAGGATATTGCCGAGTTGCTGCGCGAGTCCGAATCCAGTAGTCCGGCTTTGCGGCGGAAAGCACTCTGCGATAAAGGCAGGCAAGGGTGCCATGATCAGCGCGGTCAACACCGCGAGCACGGCAATCAGCATCGAAACCGTGGCCCACGACGCGTCGAGTGCGCCCGCGCGGATTCCGGCAAACACTGGATAAGTGCAAGCCATCCACAAGAGCATGCCGATGAACGTGACCCGTGCGCGCCCAATCCGATCGGACAAACTGCCGAACACGGGATACATCGGCGCTGAGACGGCGATGCCGACCGCAAGACACAGACTGGCGCGTGTCGGCTCAACTTTTAGCACGCTTTGCAGGAAGTACAGCATGTAGACGATCGACGTATAAAGCGAAACTGAGGTCCCGCCCTGCGCACCGAACATCGCCACCATAATGGACTTCCATGACCTTGTACTCGTCATGCGCCGTTCATCGTCTTTGATGACGCGGATATCGAACAGGCGGTTAAGGGGCTGGTCGCGGCGAAACTGCGTAACGCCGGACAGGTCTGCATCTCGCCGAACCGCATCTATGTACAGGCAGGCATTCAGGACCGCTTCGTTCTGCGCGTGAAGGAAGCGGTAGAGGAGATTCGCGTCGATCAGGGCTTGCAGGCCGATTTCGTGGTGGGCCCGCTCATCAATCAGGCCGCAATCGACAAGGTGTCGCAGCTCGTCGAGCAGGCGAAAGCGCTTGGCGCAAAAACGCTTTTCGGTGGACGGCCGAATGAGAAAGGCGGTCTCTTTTATGCGCCAACGATCCTCACGAACGTAACGGACGACATGGAGATCCAATCGACGGAAATTTTCGGACCGGTGTTCCCTGTCTATACATTCACTGACGAGAACGAAGTCGTCGCGCGCGCCAATGACACGGAGCACGGACTGGTCGCTTATGCGTTCACACGCGATCTCGGGCGGGCATTCCGGCTTTCTCGCAATATTGAGGCGGGGGTGGTGGTCCTGAACTCAGGTTCGGTGGGAACCGCGTCCGTGCCGTTTGGCGGGATCAAACAGTCCGGATATGGACGGGAAGGCAGCTATTACGGCATCGAAGAGTATGTACACGTGAAGTACGTGTTGATGGCGGGACTGGGTCAACCCTGAAAGCTCAATTCGGAACTGACGGCCCGTGCGTTTAACGCGCGGGCCAGTCTCGGCGTGGCCGTTGCAAATTCGTGAATCGAGCGCGAGACGGGCTTGCTGCCGTTTCAGCGTAGCGGCGTGAGACTGATTCCGACCAGCGAGGGCGCCGCGTTTTTCGCGAAGTGGAGCGCGTGTATGTCGGGCTTCAGGGGCTCGCGACTGCCGCCGCGCAGATCCGCAACCTGGGCAGCGGACGTTTGCGCATCGCGGCGATGCCTTCGGCGGGTCTCACGATCGTGCCGCACGCGATCAAGCGTTTCCAGGCGTTGTATCCGGGCGTGACGGTATCGCTGCATGTGAATACGTAAGGCACGGTCAATCACTGGATGGCGTCGCAGTTCGGGGCCGGATATCGCGAATTGCCATGTCTCTTCAATGGTCTCGAGCCTGCTTGATGCCATTGGGAAACCTGATGAGTGGAAAGCTGATGAGTGGAAAGCGCAATCCGTTCGGCGTGGATGGCAGCGTCGACGACTGCGATTGTGCTTCGCGCGGTGGCTTCCTGGCATGACTGACAGGCTTGTCATCAGTATGCCCAGCTCGCCGAGCAACGGCACATCAGCCGGGTATCCCGGCAGGAACCGGTGCGATCGTTCAGACGACTCTACCGGCATGTTCAATTACCCTGAGCAGACGATGACGACTTCCCCCACACGAGAGATTCCGGATGTTGTTGCAGATAGTCGGCGAGCGAATTGAGCGAAGCAAGTGTGCGTCGCAATTCCGTCAGCGCCTGATGCACGTCGGATTGGAGCGGAGAATCCTGCGCAAGGGTAGCGTTCGCGGCATTGAACGATTTCTGGGCGGCTGACAGCGTCGCGTGGGCTTCCGGTATCAGTTCGGCGTCGACCTGCTGGAAAAGCGACGCGGTGGTTCGGAGTGTCTGGTCCAGACTTCGGCCGATGTTGTCGAATGGCACGCGGTTGAGTTTGTTCACGATGCCTGCAAGCTGGTCCTGAAGTTCTTCGAGGGTATTGGGTACCGTCGGCAGTTCGACGGGTGTTCGCTGTGTATCGATATGAACCTTGCGTGCGCGTGGAAAGAAATCCAGCGCGACATATCGTTGTCCTGTTAGAACGCTGCCTACGCGTAGTTGCCCGCGCAAGCCGTTTTCGACGAGTTGATGCAGCAGATATCTGCCCGCTGCGCTGTCGCCGTTTCCGAGTGCCTGCCGGTAGTGGTGTCCCAGCCGCGTCGGGTACAGATCGAGCGTGGCGAGCATGTCGATCCGGGCCGTTGCCGGATTGAAGTCCATATCGATCGCCGTCACCCGGCCCAGTTCGACACCGTGGAAATCGACGGGTGCGCCGATGGACAGACCGCGCAACGATTGATCGAATCGCATGAGGACACGCGCGGCAGCGCCGTCCTCCGCTCCTTGCGCTGCATCGGCGCGGTTGGCGGCAAGTACGAAGGACGCGCCAT
This sequence comes from Paraburkholderia diazotrophica, assembly GCF_900108945.1. GTDB lineage: Bacteria > Pseudomonadota > Gammaproteobacteria > Burkholderiales > Burkholderiaceae > Paraburkholderia > Paraburkholderia diazotrophica. The sequence goes on from NZ_FNYE01000081.1 coordinate 6,253, forward strand.
CTGCAGCCTGGCGCGCGGCTGGCATGCGTGTGACCGTGTCGAATGCGACGCCGCCGGAAAGCAACGACGCCACAGACTGCGTATCGAGTCTGAAGCCGTCGGAGCCGAAGCGCACGTCGATCCCGCTTGCCTGCCACCAGCCGGTCGCCGATGTCACATACCCGTCGTAGGGTGCGTCGACGAATACGTCGACAACCACGTCGGCGCCATCCGCAGAAAGCGAATAATCGAGAACCCGGCCGGCTTGCACATGACGGAACAGCACGGGTGAGCCGGCTGTCAGAGAGCCCAGAGAGTCGGCGTGAAGCACGAAGCGCTTGCCCTTCTGATCGTCTGTGACGGAGGGAGGCGTTTCGAGTCCGATGAACCCTTTGCATTGTCCCGATGTGCCGCCGATGTCAGCGGCGATGTATGCGCCGGAAACGGCTGTCGAAAGCCCCGAGATACCTGTCATGCCGATGCGCGGACGAACCACCCAATAGCGTGTGCCGCATGTCGCAAACGGTTTTGGGGAATCGTCCAGTTGAACTTCGGCGAGAACGCGAGCGCGGTCCGTCGAAAGATGCACGGCCTTCAGTGTGCCGATTTCGACATCCTTGTAGCGCACCCGCGTTTTGCCCGCCTCCAGGCTTTCGGCTGTGATGAAGCTGATCGTGATGCGTGGTCCGCGATGCACAGTCACCCGGATGAGGAGCGCGCCTGAGATGAGCAACGCGGCAACGGGGATCAGCCACACGATCGACGGTCGGAGCCGATCGCTCATTACAGCTCTCCCGTAACGACATCACGCAGATGTTTGCCGATCCGGCGCGCCTTGGTGATGCACGCGTCGAAGCGACGGCAAAAGCGGTCCTTCGAGTGCCTGAAAGACTCAAGCGCAGACTCACGTACGGACTCACGTACAGACTCACGTACAGACTCACGCGCGAACCAATCACATGAAATGGCGCAACCACGACACCGGGTTCGTAGCCAATGCCGCACGCGCTGCCACCCGTCCATCATGATCGAACGGTCCGTAACAGCCCTTTCGTGTTGACCTGGCGCTTAGGGCAATGCTGATTAAGTCCACCGCTTGTGCGCATCAAGCGTTATAGAGTGCACAAGCAACGAGAAAGGCAAAAGGCAATGAAGCAGCAGA
>NZ_FNYE01000084.1 GCF_900108945.1 Paraburkholderia diazotrophica
GACTGCATTTTCCCGGTGCTGCAACTGAGCCTGCCGTATCTGCGCGGCGGCCGGCGTCTGCTCGATATCTTCCGCTCGCTCGGCTATCGCGGTGACAAGGTGCGCGTGCTGGTCAATCGCTATGAAAAGAAAGGGCCGGTGGGGTTGCCGGAACTGGAAAAGGCATTGGGCCTGCGGGTGACCAGCGTGATTCCGGAAGACGGCGCTTCGGTGTCGGCGTCGATCAATCAGGGCGTGCCGATCCTGCGGCTCGCCAGATCGAGCGGTGTGGCCAAAGGTCTCTGCGAACTGGTGCGCTCGCTATCGCCGCCGCAACCCGAGACGGAGCGGGGTGGCATCCTGCAGAAATTCTTCGGCAGGCCGGCGCTGAGCCGGGCATGAGATAGAGGAGAGAAAAAATGGAAAACGTGTTGACGCTGCGCGAACAATTCTCCGACCTGGGCGGCGCATCCGCCAAGGATGAGAACCTCAACCGCAACCGGATGGCTGGCCGCGCGTATCAGGAGCTCAAGAGGAACGTTCACCAGGCCATCATCGATCGCGTCGAGCTGGAAAAGCTTCAGCGTCTTTCGACCGAGCAGATCCACCATGAACTGGCACAGCTCGTCGAGCGCATCGTTGAAGAAGACAACGTGCCGATCAACGAGGTCGAGCGGCGGCATCTCGTGCGCGACGTGCGCGACGAAATGCTCGGCTTCGGCCCGCTCGAAGCGTTACTGGCCGACCCGACCGTCTCCGACATTCTTGTCAATACATACAAGCAGATTTATGTCGAACGGCGCGGCAAGCTGGAGCTGACGGACGTGACGTTCTACGATGATGCGCATCTGATGAAAGTGATCGAGAAGATCGTGTCGCGTGTGGGCCGCCGCGTCGATGAGTCGAACCCGATGGTCGATGCGCGCCTACCTGACGGCTCGCGTATGAACGCAATCATTCCGCCATCGGCCATTGACGGGCCCTTGATGTCCATTCGCCGGTTCGCAGTCAATCCGCTGAGCGTGAAAGACCTGATCGAGTATCAAAGTGTCACGCCGCCCATGATGCAGGTGCTTGAAGCGCTGTCCGCCGCCAAGGTGAACGTGCTGATTTCGGGCGGCACGGGCAGCGGCAAGACGACGATGCTCAACCTGCTGTCGGGCTTCATTCCATCCGATGAGCGGATCGTCACGATCGAAGACGCGGCCGAGCTTCAGTTGCGCCAGGTGCACGTGCTGCGGCTCGAGACGCGTCCGCCCAACATCGAGGGCAAGGGCGAGATCACGCAGCGCTCGCTGGTGCGCAATGCACTGCGGATGCGGCCAGACCGGATCATCCTCGGCGAAGTGCGCGGCGCGGAGGCGCTGGACATGCTGCAGGCGATGAACACAGGGCACGAAGGATCGCTTGCCACAATACACGCCAACACGCCGCGCGATGCGCTGACGCGGCTTGAAAACATGATCGGCATGGCGGGGCTGAATCTGCCGCAGAAGTCCGCTCGCCACCAGATCAGTTCGGCGATCGGTGTCATCGTCCAGGCCGCCCGTCTGACCGATGGGCGCCGCAAGGTCACCAGCATCTCGGAAATTACCGGGATGGAAGGCGACGTTATCAACCTGCAGGAGATCTTCACGTTCAAGCGCTCCGGAGTCGACAAGGACGGGAAGGTGTGCGGGCATTTCTGCGCGACGGGCGTCCGGCCGAAATTTTCCGACCGACTCCAGGCCTTTGGCGTGGCCGTGCCCGATGCGCTGTACGACCCGTCGAAGCATTACCCGGTATGAGCCCCGCATGACGAACGCAGCGGGGAAACAACAACGGCGGCGGCCACGGCTATGCGCCTGCGAGGTATCTGGAAATGAACTATCTATTCTATGGATTCGTCATTCTGGTTTTCTTCACGATCATCCTGTTGATCGAAGCCGGCTACCTTTGGTGGCAGAGCCGGCACAGCAGTGAGGCGAAGCGTCTTGAAAACCGCATCCGGATGATGTCCGCCAGCGGACACGGCAATGAAAAGACAGTGTCGATTCTCAAGCAGCGCGAATTGAGCACATCGCCATTGTTGACCAAGGTGCTGCTGCGGATGCCGCGCATTCAGACGATGGACCGCTGGCTGGTTCAGTCCGGGTTGGACTGGTCGATGGGGAAGCTCCTCACCTGCACCGTGTTGCCGCCACTCGTGGTCTGGATCGCAGGCAGCGCGATCTACGTGCCGCAGCTGCCGCTTCTCGCCGCAATCCTCATTGCCGGCATGATCGCGCCATTCAGGGTCAACCGCGCGAAGGCGAAGCGGATGAAGCAGATCGAGCAACAGCTGCCCGAGGCAGCCGACATGATCGGCCGGTCGCTTCGGGCTGGACATTCGTTCTCGACGGCACTCGGCATGGTGGGCGATGAAATGCCCGAGCCGATCGGCAGCGAGTTTCGCACGACGTTCGGCCAGATCAATTTCGGCGTATCGCTCAATGACGCGCTGGGCGGCCTTGCTAACCGCGTACCGATCAGCGATCTTCGTTATTTCGTGATCGCAGTGCTGATCCAGCGTGAAAGCGGCGGCAACCTGGCTGAAATACTCGGCAACATCAGCCAGATCATCCGGGCACGGCTGGCGCTGCTCGGCAAGGTCAGGGTGCTGTCGGCCGAAGGAAGGCTGTCGGCGTGGGTTCTGGGCGCCTTGCCGTTTGTGGTGGCGTTCGTAATCTCCATCATGAATCCGGGCTTCCTTCGGATTCTGTGGACCGACCCGACCGGCATCGATCTGGTTGGCGTGGCGCTCGTCATGATGGTGTTCGGCGTGATCTGGATGCGCAAAGTCATCCGTATCCATGTTTAAGGAAAGTCTGCCATTTCCATTCTCTGAGGATGGGTCGATCCCATGCCCGCCATGAAAACAGAACAACTCATATTGCTAGCCGCCGTATTCGCAATCGTCGCCCTTTTCTCATTCGGCGTGATGGCACTGCTGATGCCAAACTCGATCCACCGCCGCCTCAACAAGCTCACCAGCAACGAGCAGGGTTCGCAGGAAGCAGCGGACGGTGAGGAGGCTCTATGGGTAAGAAAGATTGCGGAAGCTTCGAAGCCGATTGCGAAACTTTCTATCCCCAAAGAAGGTTGGGAGCATTCGGCACTGCGCTCGAAATTCATGCATGCCGGCTGGCGCAGCGAGTCCGCTCCCGGGATCTACTTTGCTGCCAAAACAGTCCTCGTGATTGGGCTGCCGCTTGTCTGCCTTGTAGTGGCCGGCCCGTATCTCTCGAACGAAAAAAACCATCTGCTTCTACTGTTGCTGCTCGTGCTTGCGGGAATCGGCTACTACCTGCCGAATATGGCGCTCGCGCGCCGGGTGGACCGGCGCAAGCAGACCATCTTCGAGGACTTTCCAGACGCGCTGGATCTGCTCACTGTCTGCGTGGAAGCGGGTCTCGGGCTGGATGCGGCGCTCATGAAAGTGGCCGATGAAATGGACGTCAAGAGCCGGACGCTGAGCGATGAACTCCAGATTCTCTTGCTCGAACTGAGAGCGGGCTTGAGCAAGGAAACGGCGCTCAAGAACCTGGCAATGCGCACAGGCGTCGAGGAAATCGACGTGCTGGTCTCCATGCTGATTCAGGCCGAGCGCTTCGGCACCAGCATGGGCGATTCGTTGCGCGTGCACTCGGACAACCTGCGGCTCAAGCGACGGCTGAAGGCGGAAGAGGCGGCTGGGAAGATCGCGGTCAAATTGCTGTTTCCGTTGATATTCTGCATATTTCCGACGCTGATGCTGATATTGCTGGGGCCGGCGATTATTCAGATCCTTCGCGTGCTGCTGCCGACGATGGCTGGCCAGGCAGCTGATGCAGTGCCATTGCAGTGACGGTTGGAGAGACACGCCATGCCACATGTGGAAAGAAGCGCGGAGATCGTCAAACTGCGATTTATGCTGGGCGTCAAGCTGGCGGCTTTCAACCAGTTCGTGGCTGCGCGTCTGGGACTGAGCGTTACGGACCTGGAATGCCTCGAAGTCGCCTATTTCGACGAGGTGCAACCCGTCACGCCAGGTCGGCTGTCAAAGCTGACGGGGTTATCGCCAGGTAGTATCACGACATCCCTGAAGAGCCTCGAAAAAGCGGGGCTAATAGCCCGTGAGCCCGATCCGACCGATGGGCGGCGCATCCTGCTGCGTTTCATTCCAGGCAGTCGTGCAACGATTAGCGCCTGCTTCGAGGCGGTTAACCGTAATCTGGCAGAGTTTGATGACACGCTCGGTAGTGAACAAATGGAAAGCATAAAAAATTATTTATCTGTAATGCTAAGAATAATTGACGACCATATGGCGGATGCAACCAACCGGTTAGCGTGATGTCGCGGCGATTGTTTGTCCTGTTGCGACGTTTCATCGCCGGATGGCGGTCGGCCTTTTTGCACATTGAGGCGATCCAATGAATCAGATAGTCAGCTGTTCAACTGTCGATGGGGGGAACCGTGGAATTCTTGCTAGGCTTGGGTGCGGGGATATGGTTAGGAGCCAGCTTTGGCGTGATCGTCGCGTCGTTACTTCGGGCGAGCAAGGATGGCGAACAGATGAGGTGGCCCGCGAAGCACGGACATTCAGCGCCGTATGAGACTGCGGAGTCATCGTCGAGGGACGAGGCGTGCGGTGCAATTGCAGTTGTAGCGACGACTGAAAAATCTTTTCGGGCTACTACCGGTAGAGGTCTAACGGAAACACTGAACACTGCGGGGTAAGAGGCATGAGCATGATCGTCGATGAAGGCTGTAGCTCGGAATCGCAATCCGCGGCATGTTCAGAACTTATTGTCCACCAGGGTTCGGTAAGGAGCGTGGATGTGCTGTTCGAGGTGACAGCACGGGTATGCGCAGCTGTGATGATGGGTATTTTCAGCTATGCGGCGATTCTCCACTGGCTTGCCGATCCTGGGCGCGTCACGTTATTGTTACTGGTCATCACGCAATGCTTCACCGTGGGCCTGTCGCTGTTCGCACGTGTCCCTGTCCGACGCGACTTGACCCCGTTCGCATACATCTGTTCGATGGGCGCTACGTACTACTTTCTCGCCGTCCAACTCAGGCCGGGTTTCCAGATCGTGCCGGAGGTGGTGGGTGCGGCGTTTCAGGTTGCCGGTATCTGCTGGCAGCTTTTTGCGAAGGCTTCGCTGCGGCGCTCGTTCGGGATATTGCCTGCGAACCGCGGGGTCGTTTCGACGGGTGCGTACCGTTTCGTAAGACATCCGATGTATCTCGGCTATTTCATCGAAGACATCGGCTTCCTGCTTTCAAACTTCGGCATACAGAACCTGTTGGTATTTGGAAGCCAGTTTGCCTTGCAGGCGTGCAGAATCGCACGGGAGGAACGGCTCCTGAGCGATGACGCGCTTTATCGTGCATACATAAGCAAGGTGCGATATCGCGTCCTGCCGGGACTCTACTGAATGTGTTATCGACATGCCGGTCGCAATTGCAACCGGTGCCAGCAGTTGATGGCTTACCGACACAAGTCTATCACTCACGGCTGTCATGCGTTATAGCGTGGGCATGCAACAGTAAAAGCAAAAACGACGAAACACCTGACAGTGGCGGCGCTCGCCGCCGGGGCGTCGGTGGTTCTCCTATCCGGGGAGGTGGTCTTTGAAACCCGAGCACAGGCTTGCCCGTCTCGTAGTTCGGCTCGAAGAACGCCATCTGCGGTAACGGCAAGATGCGTGTCACGGACGCGTAAACCACCACAGGCACAGTATGGACACCGAAGACGGGAGATGTCCGTGGCTACGCTCGAACATATCCACTTTGTTCCGCACCGCTGCGAGGTTGTCGACGGCGCAGTGGCTTACGCGCCGCGGCGTTACGGTCGCGAGACAGGGGCCCTGCCCCAGATATTCTGGGCTGATGGCGCGCCGTGGGCGGAGGCCAATCTTTGGGCCGTCGAGCGCATCAGTCGCGAGGCCGTGGCCATTGAGACCATCGAGTCGAACCTGCGTAGCCTGGCGGATTACGCAACGTTCCTGGAATCCCAGGATCTGAAGTGGTACGCCTTTCCCATGCGCAAGGACGAACGGTGTCTGGTTCGCTATCGCGGTGCACTCGTCGAGGCGCGTAATGCCGGCCTGATCAGCCCGTCGACCGCTACCATGCGGATGCGCCAGGTTGTTCATTTCTATCGTTGGGTTCAGGCCCGCGGTCTGTTTTCTCCTGCATCGCCTCTCTGGTGCGACAGGATTGTCTACATCAGGTATTTCGACGCCGTTGGTTTTGAACGAACGCTTG
>NZ_FNYE01000090.1 GCF_900108945.1 Paraburkholderia diazotrophica
ATGAACGCGTTCTCCAGTGGCATCGTCTCGATCATCGGACGCACGCCCGTCAGCACGCTGAAGTCCAGCGCCTTCTCGTTCTCATAGGGTGAGCCGGTGATCGATCCCGCGATGCTGCGCTCGCCAACGACTAGCTGGCCGGTCGATATGGGCAACGGGTCTTTGCCCACACCCAGCACGATCAGCCGGCCCTGCGGCGCAAGCCCCCGCAACAACGCGGACACTACGGCGGTGTTGCCGATGGTCGTCACGATGGCTTTCGCTCCACCCATCGCCTGAAGCCTCGCTGCCGCGTCTTCCTGATTCGTGTCGATATAGACATGCGCGCCAAGTGCCAGCGCATCGTCAGCGATGTCGGTGCCGCGTCCCGCCGCAACGACCTTGAAACCCATGCGACGCGCGTATTGAAGGGCCATGTGCCCGAGGCCGCCAATGCCCAATACGGCCACGACATCGCCCGCCTCCGCGCCAGATTTCCTGAGCGCATTGAAGGTAGCGACACCCGCGCACAGGATGGGCGCGGCTTCTTCGGCGTTCAGTTCGTCGGGTATCGAAATCAGGCCCGTGCTACGGGCCAGCATCATTTCGGCATAGCCACCCTCGCATGAAGCGCCGACAATCGGCTGGTTCTGGCAGAGCTGGAACTGGCCGCGGCGACATTGAGGGCATTTGTTGCAGTGTCCGCCGAGACGGCCCACGCCAACGCGTTGGCCGATCTTCCAGATCGATGGCGTACCCGCTCCAATGGCAGCAATGCGGCCGACAACTTCATGGCCGGGCACGCGGGGCGACTGCAGTGTCGGGGCCGCCCCTTCGATATCACTGACGTCGGCTCCGCAGATGCCGCATGCCTCGACCTCGATCAGCACCTGACCGGCGTCTGGCACAGGTGTCGGGCGTTCCACCATTTCAAGCATTCCGGGTTTCGTCGCCTGCATTGCGCGGTAAGTCTTTTTCATCGTCAACTCCTTGTCATATTCCGTTCGCCGCAAGACGCGTCCTGACGTGTCGCGGCATCCTTCAATGCACGCACCCCCAGGCTCGCAGCCTCGATGGCGCCCGCAACGTAGCCCGGAAAGTGCGGCGACCATTCGCTGCCGACGCCCACGAGCCGGCCATGCCAGACGCCCGACGAGGCTTCGGCCGAAGGTACCGCGCTGTGCTGAACCACTGCATCCTGATCGGCTGCGGTGGCGGTGTAGGGGTCGGCAGCCCAGTCCTTGATGAATTCGGCTGTGGGCGTTGCGGCCCTCGCGCCGAACAGCCGGGTGAGCTGCGCACGGCAATGCGCGCGCAACACGTCGTCGGCAACCCTTCTTCGGACGCTTGCCGGAACGCCAAAGAAGCCGAACAGCGCCGCACTGCCGCCGGGTGCCGAGGCGTCGTAGATTTCTCCCAGCGGTCCCCGCGCGCTGCGTGCTTCGCCGGACAGTCCTTCCTCACGCCAGAACGGCGCGTCGTAGACGGCGACGTACTTTGCATGTGGCGCCATCCAGGTCGCGGTACGGCGCCACGCCCGTTCCAGGGTTTCGGGTAGCGCCGGTGTGAATTCGATTGTCGCCGCGGCGAGACGTGGCGGAATGGCGAGCAGCACATGCCCGGCACACAAGGACGTGACCTGTCCACGTGCGCCCTCGATGTCCAGTTCGACGTGATGCCCAGTACAGCGCAGGCGTCGCACCGGGTGGCCCGTCATCATGCGCGCCGGCGCGAGGCGGCTGCGCACCGCGTCGATGAGCGCAGCCATCCCTCCGACCAGGCGCGCGGAAGATGGCGAGGATGCATAGCCACGGATTCGCGCTGGCCGCTCGTGCGGCGAACGTTCAACCATCATGTCGCCCGCTTCGTGCTGCTCGAAGCGCTCCAGTCCCAGGTCGTGGACAAGTCGGTCCAGCTGAGGCTGTAACGCAGGCCAGAACCACGCCGGTCCGAGGTCGAAACGGTGAGGATGTTCCGTTACGCTCCCGGTGCCTGCAACCATCAGCCCGTTCGCAGGAACGGACTCAATCCGGCCACCGAATGTGTCGCGTGCCTCAAGGAGTACGTAGTCCCTGAGGCCATGCTCTTCGAGCAGGGAGGCGGCATACAACCCACTGAGGCCGCCGCCAATGATCGCGATGTGTGCGGTTGACATGGCTTATCTGCAAGTCGTAAGACCGGCGAAGTGGCCCGTCTTCAGATACAGGGCGGCGCCATGCGGGCCGGCCACATAATCGGGATATTCGCCCGCAGGCAGACGCAACCAGCTACCTCGAACGTATTGCCGCCCGTCGGTCCACAGCTCGCCGGCTAGCACCAGCAGTTCGGCGCTATTAACTGCGTTCGCGAAAAGCGGCTCGTCCCGATCGAGACGTACCAGGACGGTCTGTTCGGAGGCATCCGCAAACAGCGGGCAAACTTCACGGCCTGCGCGTCGTTCCCAGCGAGACGGGTTGCGGGTGTCGATACGCACAGAACGGTCTTCCTCAGGCGGCATCTGCCCGAGCTTCACGAAAATGATTGCGCCCCCATCGCTGGAGGGCTGATGCGACGACCCAGTTGGATTGCGCAGATACCATCCGGCCGGATAGTGCTGATTCCCTTCCGAGAACGTGCCGGACAACACAAGAATTTCCTCGCCGCCTGGGTGCTGGTGCAACGGGAAAGACGAGGCGGAAGCGTATCGCACGATACTCGTCGCACGCGCCGTCTCGCCGCCCAGCCGGTCGAGCATCACGCGCTCGACGCCGCCCTGTGGCGAGGTAATCCATTGGTATTGATCGGCCGCGACGACAGCGCGGCGCGAGAAGTCCGCGTTGACGTGCATCGCGTTTCCTCCATGAACGGGAGGCCGGCGGCCGATTGCTACAAGAGCCTCAGCCGCCGGCCTCGGACGGTCTATTTGTTTGGCAGCACAGCGTGTGCGTCGAGAACGCGCGCTGAGTAAGTCAGCGCGGCGCCTGCGTTCAGCGCAATCGCGACACCCAGCGCTTCGGAGATTTCCTCCAGCGTGGCGCCGTGCTCGACCGCCTTCCTGGTATGCACAGTGATGCAGCCGTCGCAGCGCGTCGTGACAGCGACGGCCAGCGCGATCAGTTCATGGATCTTCGGCTCCAGTTTGCCGGTCTTCACGGCGGCGCCTTCGATCGTCATCAAACCGCGAACCACATCGGGGGTGAGCGTGCCGTATTCGTTCACGCGCGCGATCAGCGCGTCGCGATAGGTATTCCAGTCTTGCATCATGGTGGTGTGTCCAGGTGACCAGGTGAGGGCTCGTGCCGTGGCTCGAAGCCCCATTGAATACGTGTTATGCGGCCTGATAGATGCGCACATCCGGTACGTCGTCCAGCAGCGGCTTGAGACCGCCGACCACATCGGCGCTGAATAACGCGCTCTCCAGGTAGGCTTTAGCGTTTTCTTCGGTGTCGAAACCGTGCAGCACCTGCACATCCTGCTCGCGCACCAGCAGTTCCTTCGACTTCGCGCCCGCGATCGTATTGAGGAACGCGGCCTTGTACTTCTGATAGACGCCGACGGCAGCGGCACGGTTGGCATCGGCGATCTTCAGGGTGATTTGCAGATAGACCATTTCTCAGCTCCGGTCAGGGAAGAGGTGATCAGGCCTGGCGACCCGCCATCACGCCGCCATCGACGGAGAGGACGGTGCCCGTAATCCACGACGCGCCCGGAGAAGCCAGGAACAGAATCGCCTCGGCGACGTCGGCCGGCTGTCCATTGCGACCAAGCGGGTGGAAAGCATTGAAGGCCGGCAAGGATTCCTTGACCTGGTCGTCCGTCATGAACGTGTTGTAGACGGGCGTTTCCACCACGGCCGGTGCGACGGTGTTGACCCGGATGTTCGAGGCCGCAAGTTCGATAGCAAGGTTGCGCGTCAACGCATGTACGCCGCCATTCGCCGCGGAGTACGCAGCCGAAGGCGTCGCCCCGATGGCCTGCAGGGCCCAAAGCGAGCCTGTCTGCACGATGGCGCCACCACCGCGCAGCTGCATCGCCTTCGCCGC
>NZ_FNYE01000083.1:0-3749 GCF_900108945.1 Paraburkholderia diazotrophica
CTTCAGCATTTACCAGGACCCCGCCCCCGAAGGGGGTAGCACACAGGAACTGAGATCGGTGTTGTGCCAGACAACACAACCCCTCTTTACATCACACTTCTTCCCGATTGGCTGCGGCGCGAGTGCAAAGCGCGACGCAGCAACCCGTCATGCCTGATGACCATAGCGAGTCGGTCCCACCCCTTCCCATCCCGAACAGGACCGTGAAACGACTCCACGCCGATGATAGTGCGGATTGCCCGTGTGAAAGTAGGTAATCGTCAGGCTCCTCACCCCAGTCCCGGCCCCGCCCCTCAAAAGGCGGGGCCGTGGCCGTTTACAGCGGCGCGTTTTTACCCTGCCGCTGGCCGGCGCTGCTGGTGCAACGCACCTACGCAAAACGTGTCACCGCTGTGGCAGTTTACGTTTGCCGTCCGCCGCAGGTCTCGTGCGTTCAATGACGAGCGCTTTTACACTCATAGAAATGCAAAGCCACACGCCGACGGTCGTACGCCGTTTCGGCGAGCGTGGCATGCGTCAACACTCACAGACCCTCATAAAAGGCCGTGGAATTCACAGCCTTACTGGCGGGCCTGCGTGAGGCGGAATCTGCCCGGCCGCCCTTAACCTGGCACCGCCCCGTCGACAGCTATCGAACATCGTGATCTGGCTCGCCAATACGGTACTTGTACTACACACGCTGATCGTCATGTTCATTGTCGGCGGGCTGATCGCAATTTGGGTCGGCGCCGCCTTGAAGCGCAATTGGGTGCGCAACCGCGCTTTCCGGATCGTCCACCTTGCGGCCATCGGTATTGTCGCGGTGCTGGCAGTTCTTGGCGTGCCGTGCCCGCTAACCGTCATCGAGGACTGGCTGCGCACGGGGGCGACCGGTCCACAGGGATTCGTACAGCGCTGGGTGAGTGCCCTGCTGTATTACGATTTGCCAGCCTGGGTTTTCGTAGCCGTGTATGTGCTGTTTCTGCTGATCGTCGCGGCGACCTGGCGCCGCATTCCGCCTCGTTCCTGAAAGACCTCTTGCCTAAACCCTCGTCAACGACAATCTCGCGCATCGCAATGAGCCAACGTTCTGCGTACAGCCACGCAGATGACGATTCGCCGTGGCGCAGCGGGAATGGCCTAAACTCGAACCCGGAATTGAACGAACGCGTTGTCCGCGAACCGCGGTGTTCGCCGCGTGCGATGCGACAGCGCCAGAGGACGTCCCATTGACATGGAGCGGGACCGTGACTATCCGCAAGCTAAGGGTTCGCGTACTCGCGCTCTGCATGGCGGGCACGTTGCTGGGCAGCGGCGCGGCATCGGCGGATGACGTGAAAGTCATGATCTCGGGCGGCTTCGCGTCGGCCTATCGCGAGCTGGGCCCGCAGTTCCAGGAGACGACGGGTCGCACGTTGACCACCGTCTGGGGGCCCGTGACGGGCAAGGCCGCGAATGCGATCCCCGTGCGTCTTGCGCGCGGCGAATGGGCCGACGTGCTGATCCTGGTCAGCTATGCGATCGACGATCAGATCGACGCTGGCAAGGTCGTGCCAGGCAGCAAGGTGGACTTCGCTCGCTCGGCAATCGGCATGGTGGTTCGCGAAGGCGAGCCAAAGCCGGATATCAGTTCCATCGACGCATTGCGGCGCACACTGCTCGCCGCGCAATCGATCGTCTATCCAGACAACGCGACGGGTGTCTATATCGGTAGCGAACTGTTCGAGCGTCTCGGCATTGCGGGACGGATCGCGATCAAGAGCCGCATGATACCCGCGCAGCAGGTCGCTGATGCCGTCGCGAACGGGCGAGCCGAGATCGGATTCCAGCAGGTCGTCGAACTGTTGCCCGCAAAGGGCGTGACGTTCGCCGGCAGCTTGCCTGCAGAATTGCAGAGGTACACGGTGTACTCGGGAGGCATCGGCGCCAATGCGAAGAATCCTGCTGGCGCGGCGGCGCTGATTCGCTTTCTGTCGTCACCGGATGCTGCACCCGCCATCATCGGGAGCGGACTTGAACCGCTCCCATTGGCGCCAGCGAATTGAGCGAAAGGGGCAGTCGGGTGAATCGGTACGTGTCGCCAGCGCTGATGCAATCCTGTCGCCGAAGTGTTCGGCGCAAACAGACAGCTTCCCGCGCAACTGTTGGCCGGACGCCAAACTCGGGCTATTGGATGGCAGAGGCGAAAGCGCGCCGATGAGCCGTTCTCAGACGCGAATATTATTTTATTTCAACGACTTTGGCGCTGCTAACGCAGCGCGATACGACGACTGGCACAACCCCTGCATATGTAGCAGCGAGCGCAACGAAACGTGCTCTTCCCACTGAAACACGCCTAATCAGGAGATTCATCATGACTTCGCTGACCATCAAAGATCTTTCGCATAACGAAGAACTTTCCGTCGACGCTCTGTCGGCAGTACGCGGCGGCAGCAACTACAACGCCTTCAATACGAACGCGGCATTCGGCGGCGGCTTTGCCAGCCCGGCTATCGTCGTGGCACCTGTCACGCAGACGGACACGAAGGTCGACATTCCGACGATCCAGAACTTCGGCGGCCTGCAGTTCGTCAAGGGCGCGTAAGTGCCGACCGGGAGAGCCGCGATTCTCCGTTCCTCAAGGCGCAATGAATCGTGCTCTCCCAAATCGAAACACCCGTCAATCCAAGGAGTTCTACCATGACCTCGCTGACGATCAGGGACCTCTCGCATCATGCAGAACTGTCCGCCGGAGCGCGCGGCGCGGTGCGTGGTGGCAGCAACTTCAATTTCGGCAACGTGAACGCTGCTTTCGGTGGCGGCTTTGCCAGCCCGGCCATTGTGGTCGCGCCCGTTATCCAGACGGATACGAAGGTAGTGATTCCCACGCTCCAGAATTTCGGCGGTCTGCAGTGGCTGAAGGGGCTTTGAGTCCCCAGCATGCTGCAACTGTCTTGCCTGGCGCGGCCACTTTGGCTTCGCCAGATCAGATTCGATAACTCGCGACAGAACGACGAAACGGGGTAAGCACCAAAAGAGGAGACGGAGTCACTATCAAGCGTTCGTCCGAGAGACACCGTCAGGTCTTGTCCCTGACGGCTTCAGCCCGCCAGGCCGTTCTCCGTCTGGCGGGCTTCTTTGTTTGCGCCAGAAAAACCTGCGAATACAGTCCGCCATAGGCGCCGCGCGGCACGCAGTCGGCGACGCGCGCCATTGCACATACCTGTCGCTCCATTTCTTTTCAGCTCATATCGCAGCTGATACACGCACCTCCGGCTATAGAACCGCGTCATGCCCGGCGACGCGTGGCATCCTCGTCTATTCTCCGCGCGCGATATTGAAGATCGCGCAGACTCTTCTATTTTTCCATTCTTCGCACTGAGGCCCCGCTCTCGGGCTCCGCCCTTGATCACCTGGTTCTCTACACCGCAATGCAGTCAGTCATTGCTGCGGAATTGGGCACTGTTCGATCGAAACAGACAGCTATCCGACAACCTGTTGGCGAAACACACGCCGTCGTTCGCTGCGAATCGCTGTGGAAAGCACCGTCAACGACGGTTCCTTCAACGAAGCGCCTTTATTTTCAGTGCTTTACAGATAATCGGCGAATCGCGGGCCACGCTTGGCACATCCTGTGCGTATATAGCCGCGAGCGCAAACAAATCGTGCTCTACCTAAACCGAAACATAGACCATCAGGAGATTCATCATGGCATCGCTGACCATCAAAGACCTCTCGCACAACGCAGAACTCTCCGTCAAGGCGCTCTCCGAAGTGCGCGGCGGCAGCAA
>NZ_FNYE01000083.1:4383-6839 GCF_900108945.1 Paraburkholderia diazotrophica
ACGATCCAGAACTTCGGCGGCCTGCAGGCTGTACTGTAAGTAGCAAACGATTCACCCCCTTTCAATTCGCAACTGTTCCATCCAAGGAGATTCATCATGACTTCGCTCACCATCAAAGATATTTCGCATAACGAAGAACTGTCGGCCAAGGAGCTTTCGGAAGTGCGCGGCGGAAGCAACGTCAACGCCTTCAACACGAACGCGGCATTCGGCGGCGGCTTTGCCAGCCCGGCTATCGTGGTCGCACCCGTCACGCAGACGGAAACGAAGGTCGACATTCCGACGATCCAGAACTTCGGCGGCCTGCAGTTCGTCAAGGGCGCGTAAGTTCACGGCCTTGTCGGGGGAGCACGATTCGTTTGCGCCCAAAGGCGCAGAGGAGGCGGAGCTCCCCCCGGCCGGATCAGTCGAAGGGCATCAGATCGCTTGTCCGGTGCGAACCGCGATTTGTACCCGAATGTATCTGGCCATGGATCAGATACATAACATCACAATAAGCCGGGTTCTCGACACATTGCAGATACCTTGGCGCGCTTTAATGCTTCCGTGACGGCGCTTCCTGTCGCCGCTCTATTCAAGTACCTTCCAAGCACAAGCGCGTTCAACAACAAGGAGAGGCAAATGTCAGAGAGAATCGATTCGCGTCGTCGCAGCTTCCTGGGCACAACGGCCCTTGCTTTTGCGGCTGCTCAGTTCGGCATGCTCGGTTCCGCGCGTGCGCAGACCAACGTATCGAAGTCTGCGACTGTGCCTCCGGTGAAGCCGGGCAGCCATACGTCTTTCGCGTCGCTCAAGCAGATCGACGCCGGCCTGCTGAACGTCGGCTACGCAGAGGCCGGGCCGGCCAGCGGACCTGCCGTCATCCTTCTGCATGGCTGGCCTTATGACATTTATAGCTTCGTCGATGTTGCGCCATTGCTGGCAGCGCGCGGTTATCGCGTGATCGTCCCGTATCTGCGCGGCTATGGCTCGACGCGTTTCCTTTCGCGCGACACGATGCGCAACGGACAACCTGCGGCGGTGGCAAGCGACATCACCGCACTGATGGACGCGCTCAACATCCAGCAGGCGGTACTCGCCGGCTTCGACTGGGGCGCGCGCACGGCCGATATCGTCGCGGCGCTGTGGCCGGAGCGCTGCAAGGCGCTGGTATCGGTAAGCGGCTATCTGATCGGCAGCCAGAAGGCCGGCACGATGCCGTTGCCGCCGGAGGCGGAGTTCCAGTGGTGGTATCAGTTCTATTTCGCAACGGATCGCGGACGCGTGGGCTATGAGAAGTACACGCACGAATTCGCGAAGCTGATCTGGCGACAGGCCTCGCCGAAATGGAACTTCGACGACGCCACGTACAACCGCAGTGCGGCCGCGTTCGATAATCCGGACCATGTGGAGATCACCGTCCACAACTATCGCTGGCGGCAAGGACTTGCAGCGGGCGAGGCGCGCTACGACGAGTTCGAGCAGCGACTTGCCGCGGCGCCCACGATTGGCGTGCCCACCATCACGCTGGAGGGCGACGCCAACGGCGCACCGCATCCGCCGTCGAGCGCTTACGCAGCGAAGTTCACGGGCAAGTACGAACACCGGACGATCACGGGCGGCATCGGCCATAACCTGCCGCAGGAAGCGCCACGGGCGTTTGCACAGGCGGTAGTCGACGTCGACCGCTTCTGAACGCGAGACCGATGCGGGGCCGCGCAGCCGCCGGCCCACATTACGCGCGTTCCTTGACGACCGCGAGATAGGCCTTCTTGACGTTGGCGCGTTTGCTCGCCTGACGGAGAACGGCAAGCGCTTCGGCGCGCGTGGCCACGCACGGACCCGAGCCAAGCAGCGGTTCGCCCGCCGTCTCGCGCAATGCGATCACCGACACGATACCAATCAGCGATGCACCCATCAGATAGTACGCGGGCATCATCAGATTGCCGGTGCGGTCGACGAGCCACGCAGCAACGAGCGGCGTCGTGCCGCCGAACAGCGATACCGACACATTGAAGCCGATCGCGAGCGCGCCATAGCGGATCTTCGTCGGAAAGAGCGCGGGCAGCGACGACGGCATGACACCCGTGAACGTCGACAGCAGTGCGCCGAGAATCAGCAGCCCGCCGAACACGGGCAGCACCGCGCCCGTGCGGATCAGCAGCAGCGCCGGAATCGACAGCAGGAACAGACCCACGCAGCCGAGCAGCATCACCGGCTTGCGGCCGATCCGGTCCGACAGATGGCCCGCGTACAGCGTCATCGGCATCATCAGCACCATCACGGCGAGCACGAGGAACAGGCCGTGCGATTCGTTGAAGTGCAGCGTCGCGGACAGATAGCTCGGCAGGTACGACAGCGCCATGTAGTCGGTGACGTTGAAGATCAGCACGAGGCCCACGCATTGCAGAAGCGGCTTCCACTGCTGCGCGAGCAGTTCCATGAACGTCTGCTTCGGCCGCGACTTTTCTTCGATT
>NZ_FNYE01000093.1 GCF_900108945.1 Paraburkholderia diazotrophica
CGGTGAGGTTGGTGCGCACGAGCTTTCCATGCAGCGAACGCACGGGCACATCCTCGCCGGCGAGCAGCACGGGCGCAGAGAGCACGTATTCGGTCATTTCCGAGCCGCGTTTCGTGATCGTGTATTGGTAGTTCTCTTGCAACAGGCCGACCGCTTTATCGATCACGTCTTGCTTGCGCGCGCTCAGTTCTTCCCATCCGACAGGGTGCGATGTGTGGCTGATACTCGTGAGCAAGCGAAACTCGGTTTGCAGCGATTGGCCTGAAAACATGGTGAAACCGATCGTGCGTTCGAGCGCCTTGATGAGCGTCGATTTACCGGCGCTCTTGTCGGCTTGCATCATCATGTGCGGCCAGAATCCGAGCAGCGCCTTAAGGTGCCCGCCTAGCCCCCATACGAGCGCGAGAGCCGCCGCGTTGTCTTTGAACGTCTCTTGATACTTGCCGATCACGCGGGCCGCGTCCGAGGCCGTGCCGCTCGGAAACGTGAGGTTGTGATACGGGCATTGTTGCTCGGCGTTCGTGAAATAGCAGTCGGGGCCTTCATTCACGACGAGCCGGCCGTCGCGCCACGCGAGGCCGACATAGTTCGCGGCCTTGCGTGCGCCGAGGTGCGCCGAGCGTTCGAGGATCGTCACCATGCGCGAGAAGCGTTTCGGCTCCCATATCGGGCCGAACTGGTTCCATACCGTGAGGTTGTGAATCTGTTTGTCGTTGAGCACGGCGCGCGTGAGGTCCGCACCATGTCGCGGGGTCTGCACGGTCACGGCGAAATAGACGGTCGGCGAGTTGTCGGGATCGCCCGTCATGGTCGACGAGGCGCTTGCGACAGACACGCGGCTAAACGACGCGACGCGAAAGCCGGCGAGGTCGATATGCGTCGGCGCATCGTCCTCGGTTTCGCCGGCCTTGGCGATGTATGTCGAGAAGTCGAGCCGCGAGCGGAAACGCCAGTATTGAGCGAAGTCGTGCGACGGCAGGAATACGCGCGGCTTTCCCTTCCGGGTCGTGTCGCCGGCCATGCCGGGGATAAGCCATTGCTCGTAAGTGTCGAGCGCCTTGCGCAGCTCGTCAGCGCCGCGCAGTTGCAGATAGTCATTTACATCGTTGATCGACTCGGCCTTGTTCGAGCCGTCCGCAAGGTCTTTCACCCAATCGGCTTGATCGATCAGGATGCACGCAATGTTGAGCGCGGTAAGGCGCTCATACAGCTTGCAAGCGGCATCGGGGCCGGGGCGCTCGCCGGCGCGCGGCTTGTCGTCGGCGATCACGTCATCGTTATCGAGACAGATCACGACTTGCTTGCCGCGCAGAAACGTAAAGTCGATGTTGTCGACGTTGCCGATGCCGCGCAGGGCATAGGCGGCCGTTCCGGGGATGCCGCACGAGTCGACAGACAGCGCATTGATTGCGCTTTCAACGATCACGACGCGGTGAGCTGCGTGCAGCTTGCGCGGGTCGGCCGTCCATCCGTGTCCGTCCTTCTCGCCCTGTGTCTGCGTCTTGACGCCGCCATTAAGGGCCGGGTCGATATAACGCATGTCAGCCGCGACGAGCTGCGAACCGTTAAGGGAATGCACGAGGAAAACCGCAGCGGGGCCGCCGTGCCCGACTTCGCCGGCCGGCCGCTTGGGGCTTGTCCAGTCGTTATAGCCGAGCGTCTTGCACTTCAATGCCCGCTCGATCGCCGCGTCGGTGATGCCGCGCGACTTGAGATAGTCGCGGGCCTTCTCGCGGTGCTCGATAGCACGCTCGGCGATGTAGTCGATCGCGGTTTTCGTGCGGGTTGGTTCGGCCGGCTTATCGATGGTGTCGAACGGAATGCCGAATGCTTCGTGCAGGTAGCGCATTGCCTCGGATACGTCGCAGCCTTGCACGTACATCACGAGGTCGATGCACGAGCCGCCCTTGCCGGTCGAATGATCTTTCCAGCCTTCGCCCTTTTCGGGCAGTGCCGGAAAGATCGACAGCGAGGGCACTTTGTCGGTCGTGTGCGGCGAGTGGTAATTCGCCTTTTCGCCGCCTTTGCCTTTCTTGATGCCGAGTCGATCGGCCAGCTCGTGAAGGTCGACGCGGCGCTTGAGTTCGGTGATCGATGCCATTTTTCAGAATCGCGGGCGTGAGTTCTCCCGGCCGCAGCTCGCCGAGCGCGGCTAGGAAAGGGTGTTTTGTGGGGATTGGTTTAGAGAGTGCCGGCCGCGTCGTCGAGGCCGTTCGCGAGCATCGCGCGCGTGCTCGGCACGGGCACGCTCGCCAGTGCCGGCGTCTTTACAAGGTCGATCAGCTCGGCGACCGTGAAAACGCGCAGCATGCCGTTTCTAGGGTCGCGAATGAATATGGTGTGGCTCGTTGTGAGCGACACGTCGACATAGGCCTTGCATCGGCGCGATTCCCGCTCGCCGTATGCCTGGAGCGTTGCGACTTCCGCCTCGCGCTTCGATACGAGTGCCGTATCGATCAGGTGAGCGACACATCGATCGATCAGCAAGGCGCGATCGCGGTCGAGGTGTTCGCCTTCGTGAGCGGCGAGAAAGGCGAGTGCAACGTAATGCAAAGGCTTGTCGGTGTTCAGCATGGTTCGGTCCCTCAAAGGTTCGCCCGTTCAGTCGACGAGCAATTGAAGTTGTTTCATCACGCGTTCTCTGACGTGTGGCGAAAGCGGCAATCGAATCGCCTCATTCGGCTTTGCGCTCGGCGACAGCGTTCGCACGGCTTCGAGATTCGCGACGAACGTGTGCCCGCATTCTGGATCGCGGCAAACGAACACGATTTCTCGCAAGGTGATCGACATATAGCGCGACGATCGAGCGATAACGCGGCCTTTGCAGTGCGGGCAATCGATGGTGAATCGCATAGGTGTTACTCCGATCGAGATAAGGAATCCGCCCCCGGCCTTGATCCTTCACGGTTCCAGCATCTTTTAGCGGCTTCGCCTTTTCGCGTGGCTCGCATATTGTTCAAGTCCGACGAGATAGATAATCCGAGCCATCTGCGCTTCGCTGCGTTGCTCTTGCTTGGCGAGGCGTTGCAGGTCGTCGATTTGCTCGGCGCTAAGTGGGATCGGCACGCGTTTCGCCGATGATGTTCGAGAGGTCATGGTGCGCATGTCTATTTCAGTCTGTAACAGGTCGTCGCTTAGTGTTACTAAGTGTAATTATAGTCCTTACTGTTGGCTAACGCACATATATATTTGTAATTTTTAAGGC
>NZ_FNYE01000094.1 GCF_900108945.1 Paraburkholderia diazotrophica
CCCCCTGTGATGTGGTGTTGTGCGGGGGATTAGCTCAGCTGGGAGAGCACCTGCTTTGCAAGCAGGGGGTCGTCGGTTCGATCCCGTCATCCTCCACCAGTTACCAGTGTTGGTTCCATTGGCGCGGCGCGTTGAAAGACGCAGGCGGTGCAGTGCGACCAACATTGGCAATTGCGCCAGTCAGTGCGGTATTGCGGTTCGATGCCGGCTGTCGTTCTTTAACAATCAGGAAGAAGTAGTAAAGAGAACAAGCGAAAGCGCCTCGAGATGGGCGTGAGTAACTGTTCAGGGTTGTGATTGTATCGAAGTATTTTTTAAGTTCCTCGAAAGAGGGCTTTGGAATACGGCACAACGCGAAAACTCAGCCTGTAGCGAGTGGTGTCGAGAGACACACCCGTTATAGGGTCAAGCGAACAAGTGCATGTGGTGGATGCCTTGGCGATCACAGGCGATGAAGGACGCGGTAGCCTGCGAAAAGCGGCGGGGAGCTGGCAAACGAGCTTTGATCCGCCGATGTCCGAATGGGGAAACCCGGCCCGTATGGGTCATCCGTAGCTGAATCCATAGGCTACGTGAAGCGAACGCGGTGAACTGAAACATCTAAGTAACCGCAGGAAAAGAAATCAACCGAGATTCCCAAAGTAGTGGCGAGCGAAATGGGAGCAGCCTGTACTCTTTATCTGTACTGTTAGCCGAGCGCTCTGGAAAGTGCGGCCATAGCGGGTGATAGCCCCGTAGGCGAAAGCAGTGTGGAAGAACTGGGTGTACGACAAGTAGGGCGGGACACGTGAAATCCTGTCTGAAGATGGGGGGACCATCCTCCAAGGCTAAATACTCGTGATCGACCGATAGTGAACCAGTACCGTGAGGGAAAGGCGAAAAGAACCCCGGGAGGGGAGTGAAACAGATCCTGAAACCGCATGCATACAAACAGTCGGAGCCTCGCAAGGGGTGACGGCGTACCTTTTGTATAATGGGTCAGCGACTTACATTCAGTGGCGAGCTTAACCGATTAGGGCAGGCGTAGCGAAAGCGAGTCCGAACAGGGCGATTTTAGTCGCTGGGTGTAGACCCGAAACCAGGTGATCTATCCATGGCCAGGATGAAGGTGCGGTAACACGTACTGGAGGTCCGAACCCACTGACGTTGAAAAGTCAGGGGATGAGCTGTGGATAGGGGTGAAAGGCTAAACAAACCTGGAAATAGCTGGTTCTCTCCGAAAACTATTTAGGTAGTGCCTCGTGTATCACCTTCGGGGGTAGAGCACTGTCATGGTTGAGGGGTCCATTGCGGATTACCTCGCCATAGCAAACTCCGAATACCGAAGAGTGCAATCACGGGAGACAGACATCGGGTGCTAACGTCCGGTGTCAAGAGGGAAACAACCCAGACCGCCAGCTAAGGTCCCCAAATATGGCTAAGTGGGAAACGAAGTGGGAAGGCTAAAACAGTCAGGAGGTTGGCTTAGAAGCAGCCACCCTTTAAAGAAAGCGTAATAGCTCACTGATCGAGTCGTCCTGCGCGGAAGATGTAACGGGGCTAAGCCATATACCGAAGCTGCGGATGCGTGCTTGCACGCATGGTAGGAGAGCGTTCCGTAAGCCTGCGAAGGTGCACTGTAAGGTGTGCTGGAGGTATCGGAAGTGCGAATGCTGACATGAGTAGCGATAAAGGGGGTGAAAGGCCCCCTCGCCGTAAGCCCAAGGTTTCCTACGCAACGTTCATCGGCGTAGGGTGAGTCGGCCCCTAAGGCGAGGCAGAAATGCGTAGCTGATGGGAAGCAGGTCAATATTCCTGCACCAGTGTGAAATGCGATGGGGGGACGGATCGCGGAAGGTTGTCCGGGTGTTGGAAGTCCCGGTCGCTGCGTTGGAGAAGGTGCTCTGGCAAATCCGGGCACGCAATTCAAGGGCGTGGCGCGAGCTTCTTCGGAAGCGAAGCAACTGGAAGGGGTTCCAGGAAAAGCCTCTAAGCTTCAGTTTCACATTGACCGTACCGCAAACCGACACAGGTGGGCGAGATGAGTATTCTAAGGCGCTTGAGAGAACTCGGGAGAAGGAACTCGGCAAACTGGTACCGTAACTTCGGGATAAGGTACGCCCTGGTAGCTTGATGCGCCTGCGCGCAGAGGGTGAAGGGGTTGCAATAAACTGGTGGCTGCGACTGTTTAATAAAAACACAGCACTCTGCAAACACGAAAGTGGACGTATAGGGTGTGACGCCTGCCCGGTGCCGGAAGATTAAATGATGGGGTGCAAGCTCTTGATTGAAGTCCCGGTAAACGGCGGCCGTAACTATAACGGTCCTAAGGTAGCGAAATTCCTTGTCGGGTAAGTTCCGACCTGCACGAATGGCGTAACGATGGCCACACTGTCTCCTCCCGAGACTCAGCGAAGTTGAAGTGTTTGTGATGATGCAATCTCCCCGCGGCTAGACGGAAAGACCCCATGAACCTTTACTGCAGCTTTGCATTGGACTTTGAACCGGCTTGTGTAGGATAGGTGGGAGGCTGAGAAGCGTGAACGCCAGTTTGCGTGGAGCCGTCCTTGAAATACCACCCTGGTTTGTTTGAGGTTCTAACCTTGGTCCGTGATCCGGATCGGGGACAGTGCATGGTGGGCAGTTTGACTGGGGCGGTCTCCTCCCAAAGTGTAACGGAGGAGTACGAAGGTACGCTAGGTACGGTCGGAAATCGTGCTGATAGTGCAATGGCATAAGCGTGCTTGACTGCGAGACTGACAAGTCGAGCAGGTGCGAAAGCAGGTCATAGTGATCCGGTGGTTCTGTATGGAAGGGCCATCGCTCAACGGATAAAAGGTACTCTGGGGATAACAGGCTGATACCGCCCAAGAGTTCATATCGACGGCGGTGTTTGGCACCTCGATGTCGGCTCATCTCATCCTGGGGCTGTAGCCGGTCCCAAGGGTATGGCTGTTCGCCATTTAAAGAGGTACGTGAGCTGGGTTTAAAACGTCGTGAGACAGTTTGGTCCCTATCTGCCGTGGGCGCTGGATATTTGAAGGGGGCTGCTCCTAGTACGAGAGGACCGGAGTGGACGAACCTCTGGTGTACCGGTTGTCACGCCAGTGGCATCGCCGGGTAGCTATGTTCGGAAGAGATAACCGCTGAAAGCATCTAAGCGGGAAACTCGCCTTGAGATGAGATATCCCCGGGGCT
>NZ_FNYE01000105.1 GCF_900108945.1 Paraburkholderia diazotrophica
AACTCGGAGCAGTTCGTGGACGTCGCGGTAACAGCGGCGCGCAATGTGGCGGGAAGCGATGGCGTCGACGCCAACATCCAGCCGATGATGATTTCCGAAGACTTCGGCGCATTCCTGCAGGTTGTTCCTGGCAACTTCATCTTCATCGGCAACGGCGAGTCGGTGGAGAAAGGGGGTATTCCCCTCCACAACGCTACCTACGATTTCAATGACGAAATCCTTTTGACGGGAGCCAGATATTTCGCTGAGATCGCCCGGCTCGAGTTGCCGGTCGGCTAACGACCAAAGCGAAATAAATGAATACGTCTGTACCTTCATCATTGACCCTCGACGGCACACCCATGATCGAGCAATTGCGCCAGCTCGGCGAACTGGGCGCCGATCGTGAAGCCGGTGGACGGACGCGCATTGCACTCACAGACGATGAGCGCGCCGGGCGCGATCTCGTCGTCAGATGGATGCGCGAACTGGACCTCGATGTCCGCGTCGATCGTATCGGCAACATCTTCGGCACGCTGCGTTCCGATTCGGATGACGGCAGTCAGCGTCCACTGATGATGGGTTCGCACATCGACACGCTGAAAAGCGCCGGAGCGCTGGAAGGCTGCTACGGCGTGCTGGCGGGGCTCGCGGTCGTGAGAGCTTTTCGTCAGGCAGGCATCGGGCCGCAGCGGTCCATCACCATCGGTGTGTTCACCAACGAGGAAGGCATCCGCTATCAGCCGGATATGATGGGTTCGCTGGTCTACGCTGGCGGCCTGTCCGTTGATGCAGCATTGAACACTATCGGAATCGACGGCACGCGGCTTGGCGACGAACTCGTACGCATTGGCTATGCCGGCGACCTGGAGCCACGCGCAATCGTTCCGCACGAGTATCTCGAACTGCACATCGAGCAGGGCCCGATACTCGAAGCAGAGAACATCCGCATTGGCGTGGTCGAGAATCTCCAGGGCATCTCGTGGCAGCAGATTACTGTTGAGGGCAATGCCAATCACGCGGGTACAACGCCAACGCGGCTTCGTCATGATGCGGGCTGGGCGGCCGCTGCCGTTTCGACGTTCCTGCGTGAGCTGGCCGTTACTACCGGCACCACGCTGGCGACAATCGGCATGCTGCGCATCGAGCCGAATGTCATCAACGTGATTCCGAGCAAGGCAGTCTTTACGGTCGATCTGCGTGATCCGGACGAACAGCGCCTGCAGGATGCCGAGCGGCGGCTCGCTGAGTTCCTCGAAGAGGTCGCGGAGAAGGAAGGCGTGAAGATCACGACCGAGCGCCTGGTCCGCTTCGAGCCGGTCGTATTCGATGCAGGACTAGCCGATGCGATTGAAGCGTGGGCAGAGCGCATGGGCTTCACGCATCGCCGGATGACGTCGGGCGCCGGACATGACGCCCAGATGATCGCGCGCATCGCGCCCGCGGCGATGATATTCGTGCCGAGCCGCGGCGGCATCAGCCACAACCCGCGCGAACATACAGACGACGATCAGCTCATCGATGGCGCAAACGTTCTGCTAGACGTCGTGCTCCAGCGCCTCGCAGCGAAGTGAGCGGGATTCCATTCGCCAATTCACATCATTCATTACTGGAGTGTCATGGTCATGCTGGTAG
>NZ_FNYE01000095.1 GCF_900108945.1 Paraburkholderia diazotrophica
AACAGATCGCAAGGTCGGCATGCGCGCGAAGGAACTGTGCACGCTCGATTATCTTCCCGATGACGTGCTCGCGTGTCTGGGCGAGCGGGCCACGGTTCTGAGCTCGATCGACCAGATACTGCCGACTGCGACAGCGGCGGATGGGCGAAGCCTTTGGCACACGGAACACCAGGGCGATGCATCGGACAATCGAGTTGCGAGCTAGCCCTATTCATGAGGTATGAGCGTGGTCGTACTGCACGACAGCTACAACGATGGCGGATATCGCGACCGGGGCGAAGGTAAGTGTCTCCTGAGGGCCGGCTCCCTCGGCGAGATCGTCGACGTCGGGCAGGTGGTTGAGAACGGCGAGCCGCTGTGCCTCTCTTTGACGGCTTTTGGTCGGCTGCCCGGAGGAACAAAACTGTTTCTGCACCGGTGCGACCATCGCGCAAGGAGACGAGCTGGGCGCGTGACAGTTTATGTATTGGCTGCGGCGGCATTTCTCACATGCTGCCAGCGTCGCCACTTTGCTCGTGCTGTATTCAAAACGATGTACGTTCGCACGGCGCAAATTTCCTAACCAAACCAGGAGCTTTTACTGTGAAAATCACGATCCGAAAGGATAGCAAAGGTATACTCTGCGCCTACATTCCGAGGACGGATTTGGAGGAGCCAATTGTTTCAATCGCGCGGGCACGGATGTGGGGTGGGCTCGTCACGCTTGCGAACGGCTGGCAGTTCGAGTTGCCTGAGTTGGCGCCCGACACCGTGCTTCCGGTCACCGTGGAAGCCCGGCGCCTGGCGGGCGGTCACGACTAACATGGCGCTTACTGCAGCTCAGATACATACGATAACCGAATTGGTTCTCAACGAGCCGACGTTGTCGGAAGCCGCAGCAGGTTGGCGCAAGCGCTATCCCGACGTGCGTGTCATTCGGATCAGCGCGGTCGAACTGTTCAATGAAGAGCCGGTGGTGGAATTTCGTGGTCGCCGCGTCTATTTTGCGACGTCAACAGGGGTTTGCGTCTCCGTGACGGCGGAAGCCAGTGAGGCCGATATGCTTATCCTAGCCGAAGAGGGCGCCTACGATGGAGACTATTGAAATCGCGCTTGGCGAGCCAGCCCGTGGAGACGAGAGAACGAACTCGTTCATGCCGTATTGCAGTCGTCATGCTGGAGCGATGGGCCAATGCTTCAGGTATCGACCGACCGTCCACGCAGACACCTTGATGCCATACTCGCGCTCGATGAGCTGCGCTACCGACTCGCGGGTCCACAGGTAGAATGGCAACGCCAGCCGATCCGGCATCGGTTCGATGATCAGCTTGCGGATTCTCATGGTCTGCCGGTGATCCAACCGGCCACTTTCCAGTCGACGGCCACGCTTGCATGGCCTGAGCGATCTCAGGCCGCCTTCTCGCGACCGCTTCATCCAGTTGCTTACTGCCCGCGGACTTGCCCCGAATGTGTGAGCCGGCGCGGTTTGCGCGATTCCATCAACCACCGTTTGCACCACTACTTTTCTCAGGTGCGCCTGCGAGGGCCCCCGTCGAGGTGTCGGGCATCAGTTTTCGTCTTCATACCCGTTAACGCACTACGCACTATTTAGTGCCAAGTCAGTAAATGCTGGAGCGGTCGCATGGAGGTTGCCACGGCACAGCAAAAGAGCGGTAAGCGCACGCGGGCAATCCCGGCTGGCAATACCAACGGGCATTCGGCCACTAGGGAACGGTTGCGCAAGCTTGCCGATGAGAGAGCCTTGGGGGATGGAAACCGCAGCCTACAGCCATCCTTTCACCAGCAGTTTCGCTACGTGCGGGCCTCCGACGCGATCCGAACCGAGCGTGGCTTCTAACGCGTAGCGGATTGGTGGCAGGGCGCCAGCGTTGCGGCTACATACGCAGCTCCGTGCGCACGCGTGAAGGTACATCGGTACATCGTCAGGCCACTAAAGGGCACGGCGATCAACTTCGGCGCTGGAGCCGCTATCTATCTCTCCAGGCGGCAGCAGCAATTCCCGGCTGGACAAGCCGCCGTACCATTGCTGCTGCCGCTTCAACCGCGGCGCATGAGGTTGCTGCGTTCTGTAGCCGTGTAGTTGCTGAAATGGCCTTCGCGCGCGGCCTGACGGCGTGCCGCCGCGATGATTGCTTTGCTGCGGGCGGGAGCGCACGGCGCACTGACCTGTTTATCCAGCGAGGTACTGCGACAGCGCGGACAAAGAGGCGTCGTGCCAGCACGCACAAGCGCTTCGAAATGCAACGCGCAGTTGCGGCATAGATAGTCGTATAGCGGCATGAGTTCCTTTCAGCGCAAAGAGTTATCCGGCAGGACGCTACCCGGAATTCGTGGTTGCCTCAGTTCCGCGACGTACCGATCGGTGGCGGAGATCGATCCCCGCCGGGCGTCCCTGAGCCGGCCTACCGTATGCAAGAGCTGCAGTCCGAAATCGGTGGCCATGTCGAATGCATTTCGCCCGTCGGGCGCAACGAGGCTGTCGCTGGCGCCGAGCGATATCAGCAGCCACATGACCTCGAGCCGGCCGCTGGCGGCGGCCTGCATCAGGCACGTGATGTCGTTCCCGTTCGTGTGATCAATATCGAGGCCGGCCCCGACCAACCGTAGGATCGATGCGGGTGCGCCGCCCAGACACGCGTGCCAGAGTGCCTGGTTACCTTCGTCGTCGAGCGCGCCGACGTGTGCACCTTCATCCAGCAACGCGGCGACTATGCTGTCTTCGCCGTGCAGCGCTGCCGCCATCAGCGGCGTCATGCCCTCAATGCTGCGCGAGTGAATGTCCGGGAAGTCGTGGATCGAGAGCCATGTTCCGAGCGTTGCCCACGTGACATCGCGGCGGCTTGCG
>NZ_FNYE01000112.1 GCF_900108945.1 Paraburkholderia diazotrophica
CAGGGCGCTGGAACGGCGCGTGAGCGTCCTGGCCGATACGCGCATTCGCAAGCCTCGGGATAACCGGCTGGTTCGAGACACCAGGGCAAGCCGGCAAAGCCTGGCACAGTCGTTTGCTTTCGGGCACGCACTGATCGATGTCTGCGATGCATTGACTGTCGAGTCGATACGCGGTTCACTGCCAGTGCGAATTCCACTGCGTAACGGCAAGATCCTGGAAGAATGGTCGGTCCGGTCGCGGGCCGATGCCGGGCAGCCACGATATCCGCTCATCAATCTCCGGATCGAAGCAGAGCTGCTGCTGTTCATCGCCCAGACCGGCCTGAACAGGGCACAGGCCTACCCGGTCAGAATTGGCCAGTTCCACTACACGAGTCACCTGGACGGCTATCAGGTACGGCGATATAAGCACCGCAGGCAGGGCGAGGTCGAGTTCGAGATCTACCGGGAGTACCGTGCCCTGTTCGAGCGTTACCTGACGTGGCGATCCGCGATGTTTCCGGATGACCCGGATGGCTTGCTGTTTCCATTCGTGAGACATGGCCGCGCGGAAGACGCACCTCCGAGGTTCACCAGAGTGCGCGGGGTATGCCGCAAGCTCGGCATCACCTTCGTGCCACCCGGCACCCTGCGCAAGGTCAGGATCAACTGGCTGCTGCGTGAGCTGCAGGACCCTGCGCTGGCGGCAGAGATGGCACAGCACGCGCCCGGGACCTTGCTACGTGACTACCTTGAACCGCATCCGCAAGTCGCAATGCTGGAGATTTCGCGGTTTCACCGGCTGGCTGATCCGGACATCGCGATGCCTGGGCCGGGACGATGCGTTTCGCCAGTGCCTGCGGCACTGCCGGGCCTCCCACCCCAGGCGACACGGCCCGACTGCGCCAGTCCGGCGGGCTGCCTGTTTTGCGTTCACCATCGCGACGTCGATAGCGAGGACCACGTCTGGTCGCTTGCCAGTTTCCGTCATCTCAAGTCACTCGAACTGGCACGCGACCGTTCGTCGCCTCC
>NZ_FNYE01000096.1 GCF_900108945.1 Paraburkholderia diazotrophica
AAGCGCACGGGCCTGTACGCGTTGCAGGCGTATCAGCGCGCGAACGGCCAGACGCTCGGCAACAACGGCGCGGGCAACATCATCAACGCGACGGCAACGCTCGGCGACGGCTTCAACTCGACGCCGTCGTCATCGCGCAGCATGGTCGGCGTTGGCGTGGGTATGGTGCATAGGTTCTGATGCCGGCTGTTGTTCACGCATGGGAAGCAGCAACAAGCGCCGCGATTGCGGCGCTTTTTTATCGTTCGCAGTCGTTGCGGACACAAGCGCTCAGCGCGCGGCGTTGCGTTTCTCAGGTGGTGTGTAGTCGATCGTGACGAACGCGCCGCCTTGAAAACGCTGCGCGACGGAATCGAGCGGATTCGGCTTTGCGAGAATTTCAGCGGCGTAGTCTTCTGAATTCTGGCGCGGCTGATAGCCGAGACGCGCGGCGCCCGAATTGTCCCAGTAGCTGCGCGTATTGTTCGACACGCCCCAGACCACCTCGAAGGCGATATCCGGCACATCGATGCAACGATCGATCAGATGCAGGAAATCGTCATGGCCGAGCCATGTGCTGAGGTGCCTGAACTCGGTCGGCTTCTCGATGCAACTGCCGATGCGGATGCACACGCTTTCGATGCCATGCTTGTCCCAGTACATGCGCGCAAGCGATTCGCCCCACGCCTTGCTGAGCCCGTAGAAGCCGTCGGGCCGAAATGCGCAGTCGAGCGGCAGCTTGTCTTCGACGGGGTACATGCCGATCGCGTGATTCGAGCTCGCGAACACGATGCGCCGCACGCCGTGGCGGCGCGCGCCTTCATACACTTCGACGAGCGCGCGCAGATTGTTCTCGATGATCTCCGCAAGCGGCCGCTCGACGCTCGTGCCCGCCAGATGGATCAGCACGTCGATGCCCTGCATCAGCCGGTCGACCACGGCGGGATCGCGCAGGTCGCCATGCATCACGTCTTCGCCGTCGAACAGCGGCTCCAGCGCGTGGGAACCCGCCGCCGAACGCAGATTCACGCCGCGCCCGTTCAACGCGACGCGCAGGAAGCGGCCCAACTGGCCGCCTGCGCCGCTCAACGCAATCTTTTTCGTCATGGTCCAAACCTTGTGACAAAGAGTTAGCAGGGAGTTCCGGGCAATGCGATAAGTTGTATTACAACACATCCGCACGGCAATCGGTTCGAAGAAAAAGGTTGCGCAGAAACGGCCTGCGAAGGGCCTGTGAAGCCCGTCCCGCAAGGCCCGGCGGCGCATGACATGAGCCGACATAATTCGTCGATAGCCTTAGCGCGGCTGCACACCCATACTGCGTTCCGCGTGCTGAGCTGCAGAACACAACGAAACCGGCGATTCACGCAACCGTGAAATCGCCGATGCGGCCACCAGCGTAGCAACCCGCCATCGGACGATCCCCGCACTCTTCTGACCGATGACAGGACTTCACATGTTTGCTTCTCTTCACTCCGTTCGTGGCAAGACTCTGCGCAGCGCTTCGGCTGCACTCGCATTCAGCGCGATGCTGCTGAGCGGCTGCGCGGCAGCCAGCGTCACGAACACGGCCCAATACTCGACGCTCACGCAAGCGAATCCGCAGAACGTCTACGTGTACACGTTCGCGAGCAATCCGGATGCGGTGAAGCTCGACAACAGCGGCATCGTCCACAAGCTGAGCGCAAGCTTCTCGGGGACGTCGCAAACGTCGCAGCAGACGAAAGAAGCCGTCGCGGCCGGCGAGGAGCTGACGGACGAAGTGGTCGCGAAGCTGCAATCGATGGGCGTGCATGCGATCCGCACCGACGCGCCGCCGCCCGCCAACGAGAACGTGCTGATCGTGCAGGGCAATGTCGCGTCGATCGATGCGGGCGATCATCGCCGCCGCATGCTGATCGGACTCGGCGCGGGCAAGAGCGAAGTGAAGGCGCATGTGCAGGTGCTGTACAAACCGGCGGGCGGCATGCCGCAACTCGTGCAGACCTTCGACGCCGATGCGAACAGCGGCCATATGCCGGGCGTCGCGGAAACGGCGGGTGTCGGCGCGGCAGTGGGACACGTCGCGACATCGGCGGCAGCGGGCGGCGCGTTACATGTCGGTTCGGAGCACAAGGGCGACACCGTCACGAGCGATGCGAAGAAGCTCGCCGATTCGGTCGCGAAGCAGGTCGCGCAGATCGGTGTCGCGGAAGGATGGATGTCGAGCGATCTGGTGAAGTAAATCTCGCGAACCAGATCTCTTGAAGCAAGCGCGACCGCGCTGCGAAAAACAAATGGCGATGCCGTGCGGGCATCGCCATTTTTCGTCAGAGGGCACGACGACGCCTGCGCAGCCGCGCGATCAGCCTTCGCGGAACAGGAAGCTATAAGCGCTCAACGCGGGCACGCCGCCGAGATGCGCATACAGCACCTTCGAGCCTTCGGGAAATTCGCCGCGCCGCACCTTGTCGATCATTCCGTGCATCGACTTGCCTTCGTACACAGGGTCGGTCATCACGCCTTCGAGCCGCGCGCACAGACGAATCGCCTCGAGTGTGCCCTCGTTCGGCAGGCCGTATTCGGGGCCTCCGTAGCGCGTATCGAGCACGACATCCTGCGCGGTGATGTCGCGGCCGAGATCGACCTTTTCCGCAGTGTGCTTTGCGATACGCGTGATCTGCTCGCGCGTCTGCTCGGGTTTCGCCGATGCGTCGATGCCGATCACGCGATCCGCGCGTCCATCGGCCGCGAAGCCGACGATCATGCCCGCCTGCGTGCTGCCCGTCACCGAGCACACGACGATGTAGTCGAACCTGAAACCAAGCTCAGCTTCCTGCTGGCGCACTTCTTCCGCGAAACC